>NZ_JOAK01000032.1 GCF_000720455.1 Streptomyces virginiae
CGAGGAACAGGCCACCGACCGCGCCTACCGCATCGGCCAGACCCAGCCCGTACAGGTCCACCGGATCATCGCCGAAGGCACCGTCGAGGACCGCATCGCACGCCTCCTGGAACGCAAACGGGCCCTGGCCGACGCCGTGCTCGCGGGCGGCGAGAGCGCGCTGACCGAACTGACCGACGCCGAACTGGCCGAGCTCGTGGCACTGCGCCCGGCCACGGGGAGTACGCGATGAGCACCGGGGACCCGTACGAGAAGACCTTCGCGGCGCTTCCGCCCGCACCCGGCCGGGGCTTCGCCCGTACCTGGTGGGGCCATGCCTGGCTGCGCGCCCTGGAGGACAGCGCGCTCGACGGGGAGCAGGTGCGCCTGGGCCGCCGCGTCGCGCGCTCCGGCGCGGTGGGGACCGTCTCGGTGCGCCCGGGCGGGCTCACCGCGGTCGTGCGCGACCGGGACGGGACGGCGCACCGGACGGACGTGCTGGTGCAGGAGTTCTCGCAGGCCGAGTGGGACCGGCTGCTGGGGCTCGCGGCCGCGGAGTCGGGCTACATCGCGGCGCTGCTGGACCGGGAGGTTCCGCCGGAGCTGGCCGAGGACGCGGCGGCGGCCGGGGTGGAACTGCTGCCCGGCATCGGGGACTTCGACCCGCGCTGCGACTGCGGCGAGTGGGACCACTGCCCACACACGGCCGCGCTCTGCTACCAGGTGGCGCGGCTGCTGGACCAGGACCCCTTCGTCCTGCTGCTCCTGCGCGGCCGGGGCGAACGGCAGCTGCTGGACGGGCTGGAGGCGCGCAGCGCCGCGAACGCCCCGGCGCAGACCCCGGACGCGGACGTGGCCGCCGACGCGGGTGTCCCGGCGGACCTGGCGTACGGGGCGGCGCGTGCGGGCCTGCCGCCGCTGCCCCCGCTGCCGGAACCGCCGCGGGCGCCGGGGCAGCCGCCGACCCTGGACACGGAGGCGGAACCGGACGGGCTCGACGTGGACGCGGTGGAGTTCCTCGCGCGGGCGGCCGCGGCCGAGGCCTTCCGGCTGCTGGCGGAGGCGGTCGCTCCGGGCCACGCCGACCGCGCCGTACCGCCCGTGCTCACGCAGGCGCAGGACGCCGTACGACTCACGCGGGAGGCCGATGACGTCCGGGTCCGCTCCCGTCTGGCGGCGGCTACCGGGCGCAGCCGGGCCGACATGGAACTGGCCGTACGCGCCTGGGGCTTCGGCGCGGCCCCGGGCCTGGCGGCGCTGGAGGACGACTGGACGCCGGACCGGACGACGCTGGCCCGTGCCCGGACGGCACTGGCCGCCGCCTGGGCGGAGGAGGAGGCTCCGGTGCTTCGCCGGGTCCGGGCCCGCTGGACGTCTCCGGGGACGGGCCGGCAGATCCGGCTGGGCCGGGAGGGGCGCTGGTGGCCGTACCGCCGGGAGGCCGGGCGGTGGATCCCCTCGGGCCCGCCGGCCCCGGACCCGGCGTCGGCACTGGCGGCCGCCGACCCGGCCGGCTGAGGCGGGGAGGGCTGCGGCAGCGAGCCGTACCCGTGGCGCGCCGACCGGCCGGAGCGGGCCCGCGCCCTGGCCGACGTACCGCTTGCCGGGGCTCGGCGGCGCGACGACGATGGGGGCGCTCCGGGTACCGCGGCACCACGGGAGGGTGACATGGGCGACCGGGATCCGTCGGTGGCACTGCCGGACGGGGCCGATCCGGCCGCCCGTTCGCGGGAACTGCGCCGGGCGCACGCCGCGTTCACCCGGGACGGGCGGGTGGAGACCCCGGTCAGGGCGGTCATCGCGCGGTCCTGGCGGCGGTGCGCGCGGGCCCGGCTGAGCCCGGAGTGCGCACCGCGGGTGGAACTCGCGGAGGCGGAGCTGCGCCCGTACCGGGAGGAGCACCCGCTGGCCCGGGTGATGCCGCTGTTCCGGGACCTCGTCGGCGCGTTCGCCGCGCACGGGGCGTACCTGCTGGCGGTGTGCGACGCGCGGGGCAGCCTGCTGTGGGTGGAGGGCGAACCGGCCACCCTGCGGCGCGCCGAGGGCCTCGGCTTCGTCCCGGGCACCCGCTGGGCGGAGTCGGCGATGGGGACCAACGCCCCCGGGACGGCGGTCGCGGTGGGCGAGCCCGTGCAGGTCTTCGGGGCCGAGCACTTCAGCCGCCGGGTGCACGCGTGGACCTGCGCGGCGGCGCCGGTGCGGGATCCGCGGACGGGCGGGGTGCTGGGCGCGGTGGACATCACCGGCGGCGACGGGCTCGCGCACCCGCACTCCCTGGCGTTCGTCCGGGCGGTGGCCCGGGCGGCGGAGGACCGGCTGGCCCTGCTCGACGGTGGGCCGCCGGCCGCGCGGGACACCCTCACGGCCCTCGGCCGGGACGAGGCACTGCTGGTCACCGGTGGCCGGCGGGTGCGGCTGGGACGCCGGCACAGCGAGATCATGGCCCTGCTGGCGCAGCATCCCGAGGGCCTGTCCGGCGAGGAGCTGGCGATCGCCGTGTACGAGGACGAGTCGGTGTCACCGGTCACGCTGCGCGCCGAGATGTCCCGGCTGCGCGCGCTGCTGGGACCCGCGGCGCCGTTGTCGCGCCCCTATCGCACGGCCGGTCCGCTGGATGCGGACTTCACCGCCCTGACCCGGCGGCTGGCGGCCGGAGCCGTCTCCGCGGCCCTCCACCACTACCCCGGCCCGCTGCTGCCGGCCTCGACGGCGCCCGGGGTGGTCCGGCTGCGCCGGCGGATCGAGGACCAGACGCGGGCGGCCCTGATCGCGCGGGCCGACGCGGGGCTGCTGGCCGACTGGGTGTGCAGTGCGTGGGGCGCGGACGACCCGGAGGCGTGGCGGGCGCTGGCGGCGGCGCTGCCGCCCGAGGCCAGGCCGGCCGCGCTGGCCCGGGTACGCGCCCTGGACCGTGAGCTGGGGGACCTGGGGGGTGCCCGGCCGGGCGGGCGCGGTCGGCGTGCAACGTATCCGCAACCTGCCCGCTCCTAGCCTCCACCGCAGCGCTGTCCGACGGCGGCCGGCGCCCGGCAGGGGAGGACACCATGGCCCGTTACGCTGCGCCCGGTACCGAGGGGTCGCTGATGTCGTACGCGTCCCGCTACGACCACTTCATCGGCGGCGAGTACGTCCCGCCCGCCCGCGGCCGCTACTTCGCGAACCCCTCGCCGGTCAACGGGCAGACCTTCACGGAGGTCGCGCGGGGCACCGCCGAGGACGTGGAGCGGGCGCTGGACGCGGCGCACGCGGCGGCGCCCGCCTGGGGCCGGACCTCCGTCGCCGACCGCTCGTCGGTCCTGCTGCGCATCGCGGACCGGATGGAGCAGCACCTGGAGGCCCTCGCGGTCGCCGAGACCTGGGAGAACGGCAAGCCGGTGCGCGAGACCCTGGCGGCCGACCTGCCCCTGGCCATCGACCAGTTCCGCTACTTCGCGGGCGCGCTGCGTGCGCAGGAGGGCGCGCTGAGCCAGATCGACGACGACACCGTCGCCTACCACTTCCACGAACCGCTGGGCGTGGTCGGGCAGATCATCCCGTGGAACTTCCCGATCCTGATGGCCGTGTGGAAGCTGGCCCCCGCGCTGGCGGCGGGCAACACCGTGGTGCTCAAGCCGGCCGAGCAGACCCCGGCCTCCGTCCACTACTGGCTGGGCCTGGTCGCGGACCTGCTGCCGCCGGGCGTGGTGAACGTCGTCAACGGCTTCGGCGAGGAGGCGGGCAAGCCGCTCGCGTCCAGTCCGCGCGTGGCGAAGGTCGCCTTCACCGGGGAGACGGCGACGGGACGGCTGATCATGCAGTACGCGGCCGAACACCTGAAGCCGGTGACGCTCGAACTGGGCGGCAAGAGCCCGAACCTGTTCTTCGACGACATCTGGTCGCAGGACGACGACCTGCGCGACAAGGCCCTGGAGGGCTTCACCATGTTCGCGCTCAACCAGGGCGAGGTGTGCACGAACCCCTCGCGGGCCCTGATCGAGCGGGGCCGGTACGGGGACTTCCTCGACGCGGCCGTGGCCCGTACCGAACTGATCGTGCCGGGCCACCCGTTGGACACGGACACGATGATCGGGGCCCAGGCCTCGGAGGAGCAGCTGAAGAAGGTCCTGTCGTACGTGGAGATCGGCCAGCGGGAGGGCGCGAAACTCCTGACGGGCGGCCGCCGCCAGGAACTGGAGGGCGACCTCGCGGGCGGCTTCTACGTCCAGCCGACCATCTTCGAGGGCGACAACCGCATGCGGATCTTCCAGGAGGAGATCTTCGGACCGGTGGTGTCGGTGACCGCCTTCCAGGACTTCGAGGACGCGGTGCGCATCGCCAACGACACGGCGTACGGCCTGGGCGCGGGCGTGTGGACCCGCGACGTCAACACGGCCTACCGCGCGGGCCGGGCGATCCAGGCGGGCCGCGTCTGGACGAACTGCTACCACGCCTACCCCGCCCACGCGGCCTTCGGCGGCTACAAGCAGTCGGGCATCGGCCGCGAGACCCACAAGATGATGCTGGAGCACTACCAGCAGACGAAGAATCTCCTGGTCTCCTACTCCCCCAAGAGGCTCGGCTTCTTTTAGAGCCTGAAAGACGGCGCCTGACCTGGGCTTTCGCCCGTCAGGCGCCGTCGGCTCGACCCGCTCGACACGGGTGTCAACCCTTTCTGTTCCTCCCGGTTCGTCCAGCCCCTCTCCCGCGGTCGAGGTACACGTCAGCTGACCCGAAGACCGACCGCCATCGTCAGCTCGAGGACCCGGTGTGGCGATGCGAGATCCGGAAAAAGCTCCCGCAGCTGCGACATCCGGTACCGGACGGTCTGGGGATGGACGAACAACGCCGCCGCCACCTCGTCCCGCCTGCCCTGGTGCAGCAGCCACTCCCGCAACGTCTCCTCCAGCCGCCGTGCGGTCGCGACAGGCAGGGTCCGCAACGGTGCGAGGGCTCGGGCACGCAGGTCCGCGAGCACGTCCGCGTCGGCGCTCAGCACCAGCTCGGGCAGGTGGTCCTCGGTGTCGCGGATATCGGAGGAGAGCAAGCGGGCGCGTGCGGCTCGTGCGTACGAGGCGGACGCTCGAGTCCATGGCCGGGCCGGGCCGACCACGGCGGTGCGTCCGGTCAGCTGCCGCAAGAGATGTGACCGGTCAGCATCGGGGACGAGCAGCACACCGGTGGCGTCCGGCAGATCGTCGAGAACGAGGGTGCTCGGGTCGAGCGCGCGGTAGGCGGGCCGGGCCTGGGTGGCGGGCAGCAGGACCGCGGTCAGCGAAACCGGAGGCTGCCACCCGGCCCGTTGAGCAGAGGCCAGCAGCACGTCCGGGCTCGCGTCGGCAAGGAGGTCGCGGGCCAGGTGTTCCAGGTGGCGCTCGTGGTCCCGGCCCCGGGCGGCCAGTTCGTCGGCGTGGCCCGCGGCGCTCGCGGCGGAGAGCTCGTCGATGTAGGCGAAGGTCAGCTCGGCGAACTTGGCGACCTCGGCGGCGGGCAGGCCTGCGGGTACCGCCCCCGCTGCCAGGCATCGCCAGGCCACGCGGGCGCCGACGCGGTAGGCGCTGAGCAGAGCGTCCATCGAACGGCCGTCGCGGACCTCGCCGCGCCCCAGCTCGTAGGCCGCGTCACCGCCGTCGCCGCCCGTGGCGTTCCCGCTCGCGAGGTCCAGGTAGTGCCCGAGGGCCGTGCGGACGGCGCGGCGGATGGTGGCGCCCATGCGTCCCGAAAGGGCGTTGGCGTAGGGAGGGACCTCGTCGATGATCGCCTGGACGACCTCGTCGGCGGTGGTCTTCAGCGCGGCCCGAAGTACGGTGACCGTCGTCTCATCCAGGGCCAGCTCGCTGGCCCTCCGGGTTACATGGCTCACGTTTTTGTTCCCTGCGAACAATTCTGCCGATCAGATTCACGTCCTACGGTCAGGACCTTACGCCGTGAGGCGCAGCAAGCTGGAGCCATGACGAGTGCAGCCCTCCGCAGTAGGGCGTGGAAACTGCTGGAGATGGTCACGACGCCGCTGCTGCCGTCGGACTACCTCGACCTGGTCAGCCCGCTGCGGGCGGGTGCCGACCTGCGGGGGCGCATCGAGGCCGTGCACCCCGAGACGGCTGACGCCGCGACCATCGTGATCAGGCCGGGAAGGGGCTGGCGCGGCCACACGGCCGGTCAGTACGTGCGGATCGGGGTCGACGTCGACGGGCGGCGCCTGTGGCGCGCCTACTCCATCACCTCGCCGACGAACCGCCAGGACGGCCGCGTCACGATCACCGTGAAGGCGATCCCGGACGGCAAGGTCAGCAACCACCTGGTCCGCAGGGCGAAGCCCGGCACGCTGGTCCAGCTCGACCAGCCGACCGGCGACTTCGTACTGCCGGAGGCCAAGCCCGCCAAGGTGCTCTACCTGACGGCCGGCAGCGGCATCACGCCCGTGATGGGCATGCTGCGCGACATCGACTTCGACGACGTCGTCATGATCCACAGCGCGCCACAGCCGCAAGACGTGATCTTCCGCGACGAACTGCACGACCTGGTCGCGGCCAAGAAGCTGCGGCTCACCGAGGTGCACACCGACACGGACGGCGTGCTCGACATCGCCCGACTCGACGAACTGGTACCCGACTGGGCCGAGCGCGAGACCTGGGCCTGCGGGCCCGCGGGCCTGCTCGACGCCGCCGAGGAGTTCTGGAGCGAACGCGGCGTCAGAGAGCGCCTGCACACCGAACGCTTCCGCCCCGGCATCGTCGCCGCCGGCGACGGCGGCGAGGTCACGTTCAGCGCCACCGGCAAGACCGTCGAGGCGGACGGCGCAACGCCGTTGCTGGACATCGGCGAGGAGGCCGGCGTGCTCATGCCGTCCGGGTGCCGCATGGGCATCTGCTTCGGATGCGTCACGCCGCTCAAGGCGGGCGCCGTCCGCGACCTGCGCACCGGCGAGATCACCGAGGCCGAGCCGGGCGTCCTCATCCAGACCTGCGTGTCCGCCGCGGCGGGCCCCTGCGACATCGAACGGTAGGAGCACCTTGACCGCCATCGACCCCACCGCCCACCTGACCGCGGAGCAGATCGAAGAGCTTGGCCGCGAGCTGGACGCGATCCGCGACGAGGTGATCGCCAGCCGTGGCGAGAAGGACGCCGCCTACATCCGTAAGGTCATCTCGGCGCAGCGCAAGCTCGAGCTGGTCAGCAGGGGCGTGCTGCTGTTCTCGTTCTTCCCGCCCGCGTGGCTGCTCGGCACCGCCGGGCTGTCCGTGGCGAAGATCATGGACAACATGGAGATCGGCCACAACATCCTGCACGGCCAGTGGGACTGGATGCGGGACCCGAAGATCCACTCCACCACCTGGGAATGGGATCACGTCTCGCCGGCCGACCAGTGGAAACACTCGCACAACGAGCTGCACCACACGTACACCAACGTGATCGGCAAGGACAACGACCTCGGCTACGGCATCATGCGCGTCGACGAGGACCAGAAGTGGCACCCGTTCCACCTCGGCCAGCCGCTGTGGAACTTCATCAACGCCTGCTTCTTCGAGTACGGCATCGCGGCGTACGACCTGGAGCTCGGCAAGAACCTGCACAAGCGCCGCCGCAACACCCCGGAGTTCCGCGCGCGGGCCAAGGCCGTGGGCCGCAAGATCCGCAAGCAGGTGCTCAAGGACTACGTGATCCACCCGCTGCTGTCGGGCCCGTCCTTCCTCACCACGCTCGCCGCCACGTTCACCGCGAACCTGGTCCGCAACATCTGGTCCCACTCGGTGATCATGTGCGGGCACTTCCCCGAGGGCGTTCAGACCTTCGAGCGCCGGTCGATCAAGGGCGAGACGCGCGGCCAGTGGTACCTGCGCCAGATGATGGGCTCGGCGAACATCAGCGGCAGCAGGGCCATGCACTTCATGACCGGCAACCTGTCGCACCAGATCGAGCACCACCTGTTCCCGGACCTGCCGAGCAACCGGTACGCCGAGGTCGCGGTGAAGGTGCGCGCGCTGTTCGAAAAGTACGAGCTGGAGTACGTCACCGGGCCGCTGCCCAAGCAGGTGTTCTCCGCGTGGCGCAAGGTCTTCCGGCTCTCGCTGCCGAACAAGAAGCCCAAGGTCGATGCGCCGGACCGCGATCAGGAGCTCGTCGCCGCCTGATTCCCGGTATCGGTTCGGACCTTTCACCCGTACGTCGGCCGTTCTCACTCTGCACGCCGACCCGCCCACCGGACCTCGGAAGGACCTGGCTCTCCCCGCGCAACCCGCGCGAGATTCAGGCACGGGACGCGGCGGCCCGACAGGTGGGCGTGCTGGACTGCCCGATCCCGGCCGCCCGGGCCGGAACGTACCAAGATCCGGAACATTCCCGGGCCAGCCCCTGGCAGAAGGCCTCACCGACTGTCGTTTCGCCTGGCCAGAATGGGTCTGGGTGCTGTACCACCAGCAGACGAAGAACCTCCTGGTGAGCTACTCCCCCAAGAGGCTCGGCTTCTTCTGAGAACGTCAGGGCGGTGCCTGACCTGCACGAAGGCCGGTCAGGCAGCGCGCCGTGGACTCGGGACGGCTAGCGAAGCCGGGCCGTTGCGGAGTTCGCTCGCCTCCGATGTCCCGCTTCACCGGGCCGGTCACCCGGGTGTCAGGTGGGTGTGTGGGCGGTCTTGTTCGTCGTGGTGCCCTCTTCGTCCTGGGCCTGCGCCGCAGCAGGCTGTTGCGGAGCGGGCGGGGTGCGGATCAGCAACGCGACCAGCACGGCCAGGGCGCCGATCACGGCGCCGATGCCGAATCCCCAACGGATGCCCGTGGCGAGAGCGCCGGTGGCGTCGGCGCCCCCGGCCGCTGCCGTGGCGGCGTGTCCCGACATCACACTGATGACGAGGGCGGTGCCGGCGGCTGCCGCGACCTGTTGGAGCGAGCCCAGGATGGCGGAGCCGTGGGGGTAGAGGTGCGGCGGCAGTACGGACAGGCCGGAGGTGAAAACGGGGGTGAAGACGAACGCCATGCCCGCACTCAGGGCCACGTGGAGGGCGAGCACCAGCCACGGCGAGGTCTGTTCACCCGCGAGGGTGAACAGCGCGAGGCAGAGCGCTGTGAGTGCGGCTCCGGGTACGACCAGGCGTGGTGCGCCGAGTCGGTCGTAGAGCTTGCCGACCTGTGGTCCGAGCAGGCCCATGGTCAGGCCTCCGGGGATGAGGAGCAGCCCGGTCTGCAGCGAGGTCAGGCCGCACACCTCCTGCAGGTAGATCGGCAGCAGGATGAACGCACCCATGAGGGCCATGAAGGACAGGCACATCAGGCCCAGAGCCACGGAGAAGTGACGGAACGTCAGTGCACGCAGGTCCAGCAGCGGGCTGGAGGAGCGCTGCAGTGCCAGTTGTCGCCACACGAACAGTCCTACGAGCACTGCGCCGGCCAGGGTGGTGGCCTCCGGGGGCACGGGCGACTGGGCCGCGTTCTCGGCACCGAGCCCGCTCAGGCCGTAGACCAGGGCGCCGAAGCCCGCTGCCGCCAGGGGGACGGACATCCAGTCGATGGGGGCGGCCTGCGGTTCGCCGATGTTGACCAGGTTGCGCCGACCGAATACGGCCATGGCTCCGGCGATGGGAAGCACGGCCAGGAATAGCAGGCGCCATGACCCCAGCTGCAGCAGCACACCGGAGACGGCGGGGCCGAGGGCGGGTGCGACGGAGATGACGAGGGTGATGTTGCCCATGACACGGCCGCGGTCGTGCGGGGGCACGAGGGTCATCAGCGTCGTCATGAGCAGCGGCATCATGACGGCGGTGCCACTGGCCTGGATGACGCGGGCGGCCAGCAGTACGGGGAAGGCGGGCGCGGCCGCGGCCAGAGCCGTGCCGGCGAGGAACAGTGCCATGGCGAGGCCGAACGCGGTTCGGGTCGTCACGCGCTGCAGGAACCACCCCGTCACCGGGATGACGACGGCCATGGTGAGCATGAAGGCCGTGGACAGCCACCCTGCGGCGGCTGCGGTGACCTCGAAGTCGCGCATGAGCCGCGGGATCGCGTTGACCATGATCGTCTCGTTGAGGAGGACGACGAACGTGGACAGCACCAGAATCCGCAGCACGGCGGTGACACGGGCGGGCGGGAGGGTGGGCGTTGCGTGGGGTGCGGGCATGGTGCCTTCCGTCATCTGAGTGTCCTCCGCGTGTGGGCAGGTCACACTGACAGACCGCGGCGCCGGGAAGAACTCATCGGTGTTCCCCGATCCTGTCGGTGCCGCCGCCCGGGCTCAAACCATTTTGCCGACCCGGAACGGCCAGGACACGGCTTCTGGAGCAGTCCGGCGCCGAGCTCCAGGACGACGGGCAGCAGGCGCAGCCTTCCTTCCCTCCGGGCGGGGTGTCGTTCAGTCGCAGCAGTCGCAGCAGCATTTGCACGGATTGCAGCAGCCGCCGCCACCGCCGCCGCAGCCGTCACCCGAGCCACCGCCCGAACCGCCGGAAGAGCCACCCGAGCTGCCGCCGCCCCGGCCGCCGAACCAGCCGTCACTCCCGGAACCCTCACTCCCGGAACCGTCCCGGCTCGTCGAGCCGCCGTTGCGGTTGCCGTCGCCGAACTGCAAGGGCTCTGCGTCATCCTGGCCGTCGTCCTCGCTGCAGCTGCAGCAGGTGGAGCACGATCTGCAATCGCCGCACAGCCGGCGCCACTCGCGACACCGCCGGCACTGTCCCTCCGGCGGCCGGCCCGACGCCGTCACCCCACCGTCCGGGGCCGCGCCCGCAAGCTCCCCCACGGCGCAGGCCGTGCCGGTGCCGGTGCCGGTTCCCGACGGCGTTTGCGTCTCTGCACGGCGGCCCAGCCAGGACAGCATGGGCAGGCCCCGCACCTGGCGGCGGCGGTGCTGATGGTGACGAGGCCGCGAGTCGAAGGCCCGGTCGACGGCACGCTCCAGCTCTGCGCCCAGAAGCGCCCGCGCCAACCGCCCGTCGACGAACACGGCGTCGGTCAGGGCGAGTCGGATCCCACGAACGGCGTCGTCGCAGAGCCGGCGCACCTCGGCGCGGTCCGCGCCGGTCACGGCGATCGGGTTCCACGCGCCGGACGCCTCGTCCGCGTCCAGGTCCTCCACCGCGTCCAGGAGATGCGCCAGCCGACCGAACAGCCGGCCGGCTTCCGCCAGCGGTTCGGCGTTGCCCGGGCGGTCCGTGAGCACTGCGGTGTACGCGAAGGCGGCCGCGGTCGCCGTCTCCGAAGGCTCCGTGACCGTCAGCAGCGAGCCACCGGGGCCGGTCAACCGCTCGACGTCCGGCTGGCGTTCGACCGCCGCGAGCAGCAGCGCGGTGTCGAAGCCGAGTCGTTCGCCGCCTGCGACGCCCGCACGGTCCCAGGCGTGGGCGATCCGGCGTGCCGCCAGCGCCACCGGGCGGCGGCCCACCAGGCCGTCACCATCGGCCGCGTGGTCACGCATCTTCGCTGCGGCCAGCACCAGCGACACCGTCGCCGCCAGCCGCGCCCCCTCACCCTGCGCCACGTCCGCCGACCGCATCCCGCGCAGCGGGCACGGCCCGGCACCCCGCCGCCAGTCCCCGGGGCGCTGCGACTGCGCTTCGGTCAGCACCGAGAGGATCAGGCCGTCGTAGTTGGTGGCCACCCTCGCGAACTGCCCGTACTCGCTGCGCAAAGCCAGGCACAGCCCGCACAGATGCGCCATCCACTCGGTACGCAAGCCCTCGCCCAGGCGATGACGGCACGGCCTGATGATTCCGAACACCGAAGTTCTCCCCCGTAGGAACAGCAACCCGGACGGATCCGGTCGGTCGGCTCACGGACGCAAGACCGCACACATGCGGCACGACCCGGCGTGACGTCGACCGCGTGCGACATCAACGCGCGGCCGACATCCTAGATGGTCGGGGGTGTGGAGGCGTCCTACGCGAACCCGCCCCATACGGCGGCTCCGCCCTGCGCGGCACCGGCAGTGGCGTCGATCCGGTAGGTGTCGTCCTTCGCGTCGCGTCCGCCGGCGGCGTGGTCGTACTGGCCGGCGAAGACGTGCTCGCCGGACGGGACGGTCCTGCCGGGTCTGAGGGTCCACCGGTAGACCAGGAAGCCGCCCTCCTCGCGCGCGGTGAGGTCGAAGTCCCCTGCGGGGCGGGTCCGCCAGCTACCGGTGTCCTTCACCCCCTCGGTGAGGGCGATGCGCAGCTCGACGACGAGCGCGGTGAGCGGCGCCCTCGCCTTGAGCGTGACGTTGCTCTGAGCCCAATAGGCGTTGCTGTGGGGGTCGACGGAGCCGTCGGCCCACAGTGGACCGTCCTCGGTCCGGCTGCCCTCGGTCGGCGGCGCCGTGCGGCCGGTGGCGGACGGGGCGGCGGCGGACGGGGCGGCGGGCGTCGGGGCGGCGGCCGTCGGATTCCGTGGCGGGTCCGGGGTGTGCACGACAGCGACCACCGTGAGGGCGCTCACCGTCAGGGTGCCGGCGGTGGCCAGGGTCGCGAGGACGGTCCTCGGCCAGTACAGGGCGCGGATGCGCTCGCGTGCCCGTGGTCGGTGGGCGGCGCCGGGACGGGCCGTGCCGCGCTCGACGCGGGCCAGCATGCGGGCCCGGTCGGGCAGGTGGGCTTCGGCGCTCCCGCGCAGCAGGTCGCGCAGTTCGTCGGTCACCGGGTTCCCCTTCCCACCAGCTCGTCCGCGGCCCGGGCGCCGAGCAGCCGCTGCAGTTCCGCCGTCCCCTTCGAGGTCTGGCTCTTCACCGTACCCACCGATATCCCGAGCGCCGCCGCGGTGTCCTTCTCCGAGAGGTCGAAGGCGTGCCGCAGTACCACGCAGGCGCGTTTGCGGAAGGGCAGCGTGTCCAGCGCGGCCCGCACGTCCATGACGGCGGCCATGTCCGGGCCGTCGGTCCGCTCCGGGCGGTGCGACCAGAACAGCAGGACGCGGCGCCGCTCACGTACCGTGCTCCGGATCCGGCTGCGGGCGAGGTTGGCGACGATCCCCCGGGCGTAGGCGGCCGGGGAGTCGGCGCGGCGGGCCCTGTCCCAGTGGTGCCAGAGCGCGACCATCGCGTCGGCGGCGAGGTCGTCGGCCGCGTCCGCCTCTCCGGTCAGCAGGTACGCCAGGCGGGAGAGTTCGGCGTGGTGGCGTTCGAAGAACGCGCGGAAGTCCGCGGCCGCCTCGTCTTCGGTCATGGCCTCGGTACGGCCTCTCGGTGCGACGGGGGCGATCTCAGGCAGGTGCCGGAGCGTAGCAGTCCGTTCGAGTGCCCGTTCGGACACCTCGGTGCGCCCGGGCCCGGTCCGCACAGTGGCGCCCATCAGCCCGTCGGGTTCCAGCCGTCGGTGCCGGCCAGGTAGGCGCGGGCGGTGTGGGCTGCGGCCTGGTCCGGGCCGAGCTGGGGCCGGGTCGCTCCGCTGCCGGCGCCGGGGCCCGTGTTGGCGTACTCGGCGAACCGGGCGGACTTCCAGGAGAAGCCCCCCATGTCGGTCCACGGCCCCTCGGTCTTCACGGCTGCGGGCAGGCTCGTGTTGCGGATGACGAGCCGGCCGACCGCGCTCTCGGCGGGGTGCCAGGGCCGGCCGAGGTAGTAGGTCCCGGGCCGGGCGGGGCTGCTGATCGTACTGTCGGTGATGAGGATCCCGTACGGCTTGGCCGCATCGGTGTTCGGCGCGGCGAGATATCCGTTGTGGCCGCCGGTCGCGGCCCCCCGGTCGCGCAGGGTGAAGTTGACGCGGTCGTAGACGGCGGTGGCGTTGCCGAAGACGAAGTCGACGTCCCCCGCGATGAAGCAGTGGCGGAAGTACTGCCGGTACTGGCCGGTGGCCGAGGGAGCCCAGTTGAGGACGGTGTCCTGGTGCCCGATGAAACGCGAGTTGAGGTACTTCTGGCGGTCGCCCGACGCGTTGACCGCCACGGCCTGGGTGTCCCTGACGTCCGGGTGCGCCGACCTGTCCCAGGTGTTCTCGACCGTCACGCCGGTGACGGTGATGTCGTTCGCCGAGAAGGTCGCGGTGGCACTGCCCGCGGTTCCGTACGTACCGCCTCCGGGTTTCGGCGTGCCGGAGGCGTTGTCGTAGGTGATGACGACGTCCTCGGCATTGCCGGTGGCGCCCTTGAGGGTCAGCCCTTGCTTGGAGGCGGGGACGTTCAGCGTCTCCCGGTAGGTGCCGCGCGAGACGAGGACGGTGTCGCGCGGAGCGGCGGCGTTGACGGCGGCCTGCACGGAACGGTGGTCTGCGGAGCCGTCGGCGGCGACCGTCAGCGTACGGCCGCCGGCCGAACCGGACGGGGCGGGAGCCTTGCCGCCGGTCTCGGTGAGGACGCCGGCGCCCGCCTCCCCCGCCTTCCCCGCAAGCTTCGTCGGCAGTCCGGCGGCGGGTTCCAGTCCGGCGGTGAGGGTGGGCCGCCAGCCGACGGTGGTCTTGATCTTCTTCCCGGTGTCGGCGGAGTTGTGGGCGGCGACCAGGTCCACGGGGGCGCCGTCGACGAGGTTGCCGCTGCCCGCGACGGCTCCGGTGCCGTCGCCGCTGAGCAGCTGGGAGGTCTTCCGGTCGGAGGAGAGCTTCCAGTGGTTGTTCTGCGCGACGACCTGGGCGCCGGCACGGGAGTTGACGCTGTAGCTGTGCGCGTAGCCCTCCGACGCCGTGGTGTCGTAGTAGTTGTCGTACAGGTGGATCTGGCCCACCCGGGCGAGAGGGGCCCGCTGGACGACGCCCCGGAAGACGTTGTGGTGGAGCGTCACCCGCAGTTTGGTGTCCTTGTCGCTGCTGCCGATGAGCATCGTCTTGTCGTGGTTGCTGAACGTGTTGTATCCGACGGTGACCAGGTCGGAGGCGTTGGTGATGTCGAGGGCACCGTCGTGCACCTGGTACTCACGGCCGAAGTGGACCGGGTTGGCGGAATCCGGGTGCGGGTCGTCGGAGAAGCTGTTGTGGTCGACCCAGACATGGGTGGCGCCGCGCAGGCTGACGGCGTCGTAGGCGGAGTTCCAGTTGCCGGTGGAGCCGTCGGTCGGGTCCCACTGCGGGAAGCAGTCCCGGACGTCGGTGAGCGACAGGTTGCGGATGATCACGTTGTCGGCGTTCTTCACCACCAGGCTGCCGCCGGTGATGCCCGCTCCGGTGCCGGGGACGCCGACGACGGTGGTCCGCGCCGGCACCGGGAACACCATGCGGGCGGCCTGCCTGGCCTGGGCCGCCCTGCGGGCGTTCTCCTGAGCGCCGGACGGCACCTTGGCACGGCCCCAGACCGCGGGATCGTAGGCCTTGAGGTAGGAGTCGAGCGAGTAGCCGGTGCCCGCGGCGTAGTCCGCGCAGCTCTGCGACTTCCCGCTGTCGTCGGTGTTGGCGTCGATCAGGCCCTTGACCCGGACGATCCGCGGGGCGTCGGCCGGGCCCGCGGCCAGAGCTCTCGCCAGCTCGGCCCGGGTGGAGACGGTGAAGACGCGTGCGGTGGCCGCAGCCCGGCCGCCGGTGGTGCCCGTGCCGCTCGCGGCCCAGCCGTCCCGGGCGGGCAGCACGCCGTGGGCGAGGTCGGCGGGGGCCACGGCGTCCGCCGTCACGACCAGCGGCACGGCGCCGAGACCGGCGGCGACCAGGGTGGCCGCTCCGACCAGGGCGAACCTGCGGCGTCCGGTGGGTCGGCGATGGGGGGAAGCGGACATGGGCGGTGGCTCCTTGGGGTGAGGTGCACTGTTCACCCCTCAGTTGCCGCCGGAGCCCGAAAGGTTGCCGGGCACCCGCCGGAATTTCTCCGCGGCCTTGGTGACCGGGTCCCGCGGGGAGCTTGGGCGAAGGTTCTGAGCGCTGTCGTCGACGGGCCGGGTGGGACGGACCGGCGTCGGTGTCGTAGCGTGATCGTCCACTGCATGGAGTGACCGTGCGCCGGCTGGTCCGTACGCGAGCTTCCGGCGGAGAGCGAGGAGGCCGCGATGACCGAACCGACGAAGCCCGTGATCGAACTTCCGGGGGGTGAAGCTCCGCAGGAGCTGACGGTCCGTGACCTCGTCGTGGGGGACGGGGCCGAGGCGAAGCCGGGCAGGGTCGTCCGGGTTCACTACGTCGGGGTGACCTTCGAGTCCGGAGCGGAGTTCGACGCCTCCTGGGACCGGGAGCAGCCGTTCAAGTTCGCCGTGGGTGGTGGCAGGGTCATCAAGGGCTGGGACCGGGGAATCAGGGGGATGAGGGTCGGCGGTCGGCGCGAGATCATCGTTCCCCCGCGCCTCGGCTACGGCAACCAGTCCCCCTCGCCCTTGATCCCGGCGGGTTCCACGCTCGTCTTCGTGGTGGACCTGCTCTCGGTGGTCTGAGGGGTCGCTCAGGCCGAGGCCGGTGGGTCCGTGGATTCGGCGGCACGGCGGTATTCGGCGTTGATGCGCTGGGCTTCTTCGAGCTGGTCTTCGAGGATGATGATGCGGCAGGCCGCCTCGATGGGGGTGCCCTGGTCCACGAGTTCCCGCGCACGGGCGGCGATGCGCAACTGGTAGCGGGAGTATCGGCGGTGACCGCCCGCGGAGCGGAGCGGGGTGATCAGGCGGGCTTCGCCGATGGCCCGCAGGAAGCCCTGGGTGGTGCCGAGCATCTCGGCGGCCCGGCCCATCGTGTAGGCGGGGTAGTCGTCGTCGTCGAGCCGGTCGAACGAGTCGTCTGCTGTCATTGCACCTCAATCATGGGACGCGTGGAGGGGCCCTGATGCCGTACGGCACCAGGGCCCCGAAGGAACTTCTACACCATCTGCCGACTCCGGTACCGCCCCGACCTCCGGATCCGGCGGGTGAGCGTCGCCGCCCCGACATGCGCGCAGGGCCCGACCGGCTGTGTGCCGGTCGGGCCCTGCGCGTGCGCCGGGTGCCGACGCGCGCCTTCCCCGGTCGGCCGTCAGACGGCCGCGGTGCCGAGCATCGCCGAGGCGTGCTCCAGCGGGCTGAGGACGCGGGCGGGCGCCGCGGCCCGGGGAAGGCCCCGGCAGGTGAAGCCGAGCTGGGTCATGGCCCGCAGGACTTCGCCGGCGCTGAAGTCGCGGCGGTCCTGGCGGGTGATGACCTGGCCGACCTGTTTGGCGGGGTAGGTGCGGCGGCCGATGGTCACGGACTCACCGGTGACCTCCTCGGGCTTGACGCCCTTCATCGATTCCAGGACGCCGTTCCTGGTCAGGTCGAACGGGAAGCGGGCGATGACGCAGCGCATGGTGCCTCACAGGCAGAAGGGGAATGGTCCGGCAGCGGGGCGGTTCAGCCTGCGAGGGCCGGGACGTCGCGCAGCCTGAGCCGGTCCGTGTACGCGTCGCCGGCCCGGACGGCGGCGAGCTGGGCCTGGGTGACCCGTCCGGTGTACACACCGGACGGGTCGCAGACGAGCAGATGCCCCTCGCGGGCACTGGCCATGACGGACAGGGCCACTTCGACCGTCATGTCGTCACAGATCTGCGGGACGCCCGCCTCCGGGGCGTCGCCCGCCGTCCTCTGGCCCGGGTCTGCGTTGCGGGAGCGGAACGGCATCTGGATCAGCGTCAAAATCGTGCCTCCTGCGGGGTTGGGCCGGCTTGGGCGATCGAGGGGTTCTCAGGCCGCCGCGTCGAAGGCTGTCCGGCGCTCGGCCACGCGCCGGGCCGCCGAGGCGGAACTGCGCCGGCCGCGGGAGGCCGTGCTGCGCTTGGACCGCTCCGACACCGGCGCGGTGATGGTGACGGGGACGCCCGAGGGGGTGCGCGCACCGGTGATGCGATGGAGCGCGTCGTCGCCGGAGCGGACCTGAGTTGCCTGGGGAACGATGCCGGCCGCGGTCATGAGGCGGGTCATCTCACGGCGCTGGCCGGGGGTGACCAGCGTGACGACGCTGCCGGACTCGCCGGCGCGGGCGGTGCGGCCGCCCCGGTGGAGGTAGTCCTTGTGGTCGGCCGGCGGGTCGACGTTCACGACGAGGTCGAGGTTGTCGACGTGGATGCCCCGGGCGGCGACGTTCGTGGCGACGAGCACGCTGACGTGCCCGGTCTTGAACTGGGCCAGGGTGCGCGTGCGCTGGCCCTGGGACTTGCCGCCGTGCAGGGCGGCAGCGCGGACCCCGTTGTGGAGCAGGTCCTGGGTGAGGCGGTCCACGGCGTGCTTGGTGTCGAGGAACATGATCACCCGGCCGTCGCGGGCTGCGATCTCGATGGTGGTCGCCTGCTTGTCCGTGCCGTGGACGTGCAGGACGTGGTGTTCCATGGTGGTGACCGCGCCCTGCGAGGGATCCACGGAGTGGACGACGGGGTCGGTCAGGTAGCGGCGCACCAGGAGATCGACGTTGCGGTCCAGGGTCGCGGAGAACAGCATCCGCTGGCCGTCCGGGCGCACCTGGTCCAGGAGCGCCGTGACCTGCGGCATGAAGCCCATGTCGGCCATCTGGTCGGCTTCGTCGAGGACCGTGACGGCGACCTGGTCGAGCCGGCAGTCGCCGCGGTCGATGAGGTCCTTGAGGCGCCCCGGGGTGGCCACGACGACTTCGGTTCCGCCGCGCAGCGCACTCGCCTGCCTGCCGATCGGCATCCCGCCGACCACGGTGGTCAGACGCAGTCCGACGGCGCGGCCGTAGGGTGCGAGGGCCTGGTTGACCTGCTGGGCGAGTTCCCGGGTCGGGACCAGGACCAGTGCCAGGGGCTGACGCGGCTCTGCGCGCCGTCCGGCGGTGCGGGCCAGGAGCGCCAGGCCGAAGGCGAGGGTCTTGCCGGAGCCGGTACGTCCTCGGCCGAGGACGTCGCGGCCGGCGAGGGAGTTCGGCAAGGTCGCGCCCTGGATCGGGAACGGCACCGACAGCCCCTGGGCACCGAGCGCGGCCAGCAGCTCGGCGGACAGGTCGAGATCGGCGAACGCCTCGACCGCGGGCAGCGCGGGAGTGATCGTCTTCGGCAGGGCGAACTCACCGGGTACCGCGGCGGGGCGTCGGCCGTGGCCGCCACCCGAGCGGCTCGGGCCCCCCGAACGGGCCGGGGCGGACGAACCGAAGCGGTTGCCCCGACCCGAGCCCGAGCCCGAGCCGGACCCGAAAGCGGGGGCCCCGGTGCGGCCTCGGGTACGGGAAGAACGGTTGTTCGTACGCGTGGGGTTCATGCAGAACCTTCCTTGATACGGCACGCATCAAGGAATTCCCTCCACGGAAAGAGCAGCGCGGGGAATCACGAGAACGAGCCGAAATGAATGCGACAGTCGATGTGACCGCAGAAAATCCATGCGGGCAGAATCACTGGAACAGGCGATGTCTCACGGAAATGGATCCGGAAAGTCAACGGGGACGGCGCGGAGGAGGCGGCATCCCTGGAATGCTACGTTCTCGCAGGTCGAACCACTGCGGGAAATACGTGCAGCTGGGGCCCACACCCCGAGGGATGCGGGCCCCAGCTACGAACCACGCGTCAGCGTCAGGCGAGAACGATGTTCTCGGCCGTCGGGCCCTTCTGACCCTGCGCGATGTCGAAGGTGACCTTCTGGCCCTCGTTCAGCTCGCGGAAGCCCTGGGAGGCGATGTTCGAGAAGTGGGCGAACACGTCGGCACCGCCACCGTCCTGCTCGATGAAGCCGAAACCCTTTGCCGCGTTGAACCACTTCACTGTGCCAGTAGCCATGCCATGTCTCCTTTGGGGCAGTACAACGGCGTCCGCACCGTGCGAACACCGTGTCGCCGCGATGATGCCCCACCGGAAAATGACCCGGAAATACGAAGCGCTTCCTGCGGCACGAAGGCCGGCCGGAGACGCCTGAAGTTTTTGGGTACCAAAACTGCAACCGAGATCGACAGTAGCACGTCACGGCGGGTTGCGTTCGTCCGAGAATTGCAACAGCGGAGGGAGGCCAGAAAATCTCCCTGCGGGATCCGCTCAATTCTCAGAGCGCGAGCACAGATATTCTTTCGCCCCGGCGCGGCCGATTCCGGGCGGGCGGTGGACGGCGCCGTCGGGGCGGCGGCATCGCCGAGGACGACCTGCCGCGCGTGTTCGACACCGGCTGGCGGGGCAACCCGGCCCGTACCCCGCCGTCCGGGGCGGGGCTGGGGCTGGCGATCGTACGGGGCACCTGGCCCGGCGGCGGGAGGGGCCGTCAGGCGCCTGGCCGCACCAGGCCCGACTCGTAGGCGATGATGACCAGTTGGGCCCGGTCGCGGGCGGCCAGCTTGCCCATGATCCGGCTGACGTGCGTCTTCGCGGTGAGGGGCGAGAGGCCCAGGGCCTCCGCGATCCCGGTGTTGTTGAGGCCCCGGGCCACCAGTGCGAGGACCTCGCGTTCGCGGTCCGAGAGGCCGTCCGGGCCGCCGGTCGCCGGGGTTTCCGGGAGCGCCAGGGCCCGGGCTATCAGCCTGGAGGTCGGGCCGGGCGACAGCAGGGCCTCGCCGGCCGCGACCGTACGGATCGCGGCGAGGAGTTCCGCGGGGCGGATGTCCTTGACGACGAAGCCCGAGGCGCCCGCCCGTAGCGCCTGCATGACGTGCTCGTCGGTGTCGTACGTGGTGAGGACCAGCACCTTCACCCCGGCCAGGTCCTCGTCGGCGGCGATCAGCCGGGTCGCCCCGATGCCGTCGAGTTCGGGCATCCGGACGTCCATGACCACCAGGTCGGCCCGGGCCGAACGGGCCAGCTCGACCGCTTCCCTGCCGTTGGCCGCCTGACCCACCACCCGCATGTCCGGTGCCGAGTCGACGAGCATCGCGAACGACGCCCGGACGAGCGTCTGGTCGTCCGCGAGCAGGACCCGGATCACACCGTCACCTCTCTGCCGGGGAGCGGCAGCTGCGCCGCGACTTCGAAGCCCCCGCCGTCGCGGGGGCCCGCGCTCAGTGTGCCGCCCACGCTCCTCGCCCGCTCGCGCATCCCGAGGATCCCGTACCCGGAACCGCCCGTCCCGCCGGGGGCGGTCCCGCCGTTGGTCACGCGGACCGTCAGCACGTCCTCGTCCAGACCGACGTCGACCCTCAGGTCCGCGCCCGGCGACCCGTGCCGTACGGCGTTGGTCAGGGACTCCTGCACGATCCGGTACGCCGCCGCGCCCACCGCGGCCGGGACCTTCGCCGCTCCCGTCCGTACCGTGAGGTCCGCGCCCGAGGTCCGTACGAGATCGGGCAGCGAGGCCAGGTCCGGCAGCGGTCCCTCCGGGGTGGCCCGCAGCACGTCCAGGGTCGTGCGTACCTCGCTGCGGGCTTCCCGGCAGGTCTCGGTGATGCCGTCCAGCGCCTTGACGAGCGCCTCCCGGTCGAGCCGGTCGGGATCGGCGACCAGGACGTGCGCGGCGACCGACGTCTGCACGCCGATGAGCGTGATCGAGTGGGCGAGGAGGTCGTGCAGGTCCCTGGCTATCCGCAGCCGTTCCTCGGCGACCTTGCGTTCGGCTTCGCGCTCCGCCCGCTCCATCACTCCCGCCACCAGCTGCCGGTAGAGCCGGATGCTGGCGCCGAAGACCAGCATGGCGATCACCCAGCCGGAGACCCTCAGCAGCTCCACCATCTCGTGCGGGTTGACGAAGAGCTGCATGGTCAGCGTGACGGAGGTGACCGAGAGACCCACGAAGAGCGTCCGCTTCGGCCGGCCGGTGGACGCGACCGTGTACAGCGCGGTCATCGAGGCCGGTATCGGCGCCAGGTGCATGTAGTCGAGCGCGTGGTACGGGGCGACGCAGGCGACCACGGCGAGCAGCACCGGCATGGGCGCCCTGCGCCGCCACGCCAGCGGGACGTGGGCGGCGAGCAGCAGGGCCCAGCCGAGGGCGTCCGGGGCGCGGCCGTCGTCGACGGTCAGTGCGAGGACCGCCGCGAGGGCCGCGAACACGGCCGCGGCGGACGCGTCGCACCGCACCGGGTACGGCGCGGCCTGCGGGTCGCGGGTGAAGGCCGCTGCGAAGTCCATGGTGTCCATCCTCTCCGAGGGGCGGGGGCTCCTGACAGGCCGGGGAGCCCCCGCCCGGCCCCGATCAGACCCGTGCCGGTGCCCGCCCGGCTCCCGAACCGGCCCTGGCGGGCGCCCTGTCGGCCAACGGGCCCGGCCACCACACCTTTCGGCCGAGCAGCACGCTCGCGCTGGTGACGAGGTAGGTGCGTACCAGGAAGGTGTCGAGGAGGACGCCGACCGCGATCACGAAGCCGAGTCCGGCCAGTTGCACCATGGGCATGTTGACGAGGACCGCGAAGGTGGCGGCGAGGACGAGTCCCGCCGAGGCGATCACCCCGCCCGTGGTGCGCAGGGCGGTGAGGGCCGCGGCTCCGGGTTCCGCCCCGTCCAGGCACTCCTCGCGCATCCGGTGGTGCATCAGGAAGATGCCGTAGTCGACGCCGAGGGCGACGAGGAAGACGAAGGAGAGCAGTGCCAGGCCCGGGTCGGTGCCCTCGAATCCGAAGAGGGACTCGAAGGCGAGACCGCCGATGCCGAGGGACGCGCCCCAGACGGCGACGACCGCGGCGACCAGGATCAGCGGTGCGACGAGGCTGCGCAGCAGCACGATCAGGACGAGCAGGACGACGACGATGACGAGGGGGACGACGATGCCCCGGTCGCGGGCGTTGGTGTCGGTCATGTCGAGCTGTTCGGCACTGGGCCCGCCGACGTACACGCCGTCGCCGAGGGCGGAGCGCAGCTCTCTGATGGTGGCGGTCTCGGCCGGTGACTGCGGCGGGTGCGCGGCTGTGACCGAGATCTCCGTCCACCCGTCTCCGCTGCGGCCCCGCTCGGCCTTCGCGACCCCTTGGGTGGAGCGCGCGGTCTCCAGCACGCCGGAGGAGGCTGCTGTCGGGGCGACGACGGTGATGGGCTGGGTACCCGTCTGCGGGTACGCGGCGGCCAGCGTCTTCATTGCGGCGACCGCTTCCGGGGTGGAGCTGAAGGAGTCCTCCTGCTTGAGGGCCCCGGGCAGGTTCAGCGTGCCGAGGGCGAGGGCGGCCAGGGCGGCGGCGCCGGTCAGGAGTACGGCGAGGGGGCGCCGGCCGGCCGAGGAGCCCATGGCGGCGAAGAGGGAACGGCGAGCCGCCTTCGGCTCGCTGCCGTAGGCCGGGATCAGGGGCCAGAACACCCGGCGGCCGAGGACGACGAGCAGGGCGGGCAGGAGCGTCGTCATCGCGACGAGTGCGCACAGCACGCCGACGGCGGCCGTGGGGCCCATGCCCCGGCTGCTGTTCATGTCGGCGGCGAGCAGGCACAGCATGCCGAGTGCGACGGTCCCGGAGGAGGCGAGGACGGCGGGGCCGCAGCCGCGCAGGGCGGCCGTCATCGCGTCGTACGGGTGCGGGGTGCGGCGCAGTTCCTCTCGGTAGCGGGAGACCAGCAGGAGGGCGTAGTCGGTCCCCGCGCCGAAGACGAGGATGGTCATGACGCCCGTGCTCTGGCCGGAGACGCTGATGTCGAAGCCCTGGTGGAGGGCGTAGGTGACGGCCATGGAGAGGTAGTCGGCCACCCCGGCGACGGCCAGCGGGACGAGCCAGAGGAAGGGGCTGCGGTAGATGAGGATCAGCAGGACGGCGACCACGGCGACGGTCGTGTAGAGGAGCGGCCCGTCGAGGGACTCGTAGACCTCGCTCGCGTCCGTGGCGAGGGCGCCGGGGCCGCCCACCTCGCCGCTGACGGTCTCGCGGACGTCGTGGACGAAGGCGTCCCGGGCGGCCTCGTCCGTGCCGGGCCCGGTGCTGGACACGGCGTACAGCAGGGTGGTGCCGTCCTCGGAGGGCACGGCCTGCGGCGCGGAGGTGAGCGGGTGTTCGGCGGCGACCTGCCCCACCTCCCGGGCGGCGGTCGCCCTGTCTTCGGATGTCAGTCCGCCCTCTCGGTGGTAGACCAGCACGAGGTCGGTCGAGTCGCCGCCCGGCAGCTGCTCGGTGATCTTCGCGACCTGGGTGGAGTCGGCGCTCGCGGGCAGGTAGTCGACCGCCCGGTCACGCTGTACGTCGCCGAGCTTCCCGGCGAGAGGTGCGGCGAGGGCGATCACGATCACCCACAGGGCCAGCACCCCCCAGCCGAGGATCCTCTTTCGGCCCTCCATCGGGGCTCCCTTCGTCGGTCCTCATCGGTCCTCATCGGTCGGTCCCAGGCTCTCGCCGCGGGAAGGCCGATTCGTCGCGCTGAAGGCCGAGTCGGGAGGTACTGCCGGGGGCGGTGCGGTCCGGGGACTACTCCCGGGGGAGTACGGGGGCGGGCCTCCCGGCGTCAGGTTCTGCGGGCGTGGAGGGTGTGCGCGCCGAGGGCGAGCGGGGTGTGGCCGACGAGTGCGAGGCCGCAGTCGGCGAGCAGCCGGGCGTAGTGCTCGGCGGTGCGTTCGCGGCCGCCGGTGTTGCACATCATGTGGAGGTCCCACGCGGTGGCGAGGGAGGCGGCGCCGTCGGCCGGCAGGAGGCGTTCGACGACGAGGAGGTCGGCGTGCCCGGGCATGGCGTCGGCGCAGTGGCGCAGGATGCTCCGGCAGCGGTCGTCGTCCCAGTCGTGCAGGACGCGGGACAGGACGTAGACGTCGCCACCCGGCGGGACGTCCGCGAAGTCGCCCGGCCGGAAGTCGCAGCGGGCGCCGACGGGCGTGGCGGCCAGCCTCGTGCGGGCGGCCGCGAGCACCTGGGGGCGTTCGAGGAGGATGCCGCGCAGGGTGGGGTGGGCGGTCAGGATGCGGCCGAGGAGTTCTCCGGTGCCGCCGGCGATGTCGACGACGGTGCGGGGGCGGCCGGGGGCGGTGGCGGCGGCGGTGAGGACCGGGTGCGCCGGGAGGGGTTCGAAGATGGGGGCGCTCGACACCATGGACTGGTCGAAGAGGGTGGCGAGTTCGGGGTGGCGGGCGAAGTGGTCGAAGTGGTTCTCGCCGTAGAGGTGCTCGAAGCCGGGCTGTCCGCTGCGGACGGTGTGGGCCAGGTGGGCGAAGGACTGGTAGAAGGGGCCGCCGTACATCAGCGCCAGGGGCCGCATCGAGCCGGGCGCCCGGGCGTCCAGGAGCGCGCCGACGCCGGTGAGGCGGAAACCGTCCGGGCCGTCGCGGACCACGCCCAGCATGGCGAGGTACCTCAGCAGGGTCGCCAGGCTCTCCGGGTGGGCGCCGACGGTCCGGGCCAGTTCCGCGGCGGGGGTGCCGGTGTGGCGGTCCATGGCCTCCGGCAGCCGCAGCTGTGCGCACGCGGCCAGGGCCTGGGTGGTCCAGGCACCGGTCAGCAGCCGCAGGAGCGTTTCCGCCGGCTGCGTCTCGCCGTGCTCCCCTGCGGGGCCGGCCGCCGCGTCATGGGCGCCGAGGTGCTCGGCCAGGACGTCGCGGTGGTCGCCGCTCCCGTACAGCTCCACGCGCCGGTACGCCGTCTTCGTGTCGGCGGGGGCGGTGAAGTAGAAGACGGTGCCGTCCTCGTGCAGGTTGTATCCGCCGCCGTCGGCGGCGGCGCCCTGCCGTGCGAAGCTCGCCAGGAGCCCGCGCAGCACCAGCGGGTCGGGCCGTACGACGTCGAAGGCGAGGTGCGCCTCGTGTTCCCGGCGGCGTTCGTCGGCGGCGATCGGCGACAGTGCGGAACCGGGCGGCACGGTCAGCGCGAAGACCTCCACCGCCCGGTGCTCTCCGGCGGGGCCGCGGACCTCGGGACGGAGAATCCTTACGTCAAGATCCGCGAGGTCGCGGCGGTGGCGGGCGGCGAGGCGTTCGCGGACGACGACACTGGGCTGCGCCGGCGCGTCGGTGGGCAGAGCGCACCCCGCCAGTTCCCTGCGCAGCGTGTCCTCGTCGGGCGGGAACACCAGGACGGCGGCGTGCGCGAAGCGGCACTGGTCCGTCAGCGCCCGCAGTTCGGGACCGCCGAGGCCGGGCAGCACCCGGGAGAGCAGGTCGCAGGTGTCCTGTTCGCGCACGAACGCGGCCGTCGCGCTCAGCCGCCCCGCGTCGTCGACGGCGGCCGCCGTCATCGTGGTCGCGGGCATGGTGAAGGGAGGTTCTGAGTGCATTCGGTGTCCGTGTGTGAGGGAGGAGGCCCGTGCGTGGGCGCGGGCAGCCGTCGGCCGGGCCCCGGGAGGATGGGGCCGGGGAGGAGCGGGGAAGGAGGGAGAAGGCCCGTCAGATGCCGACGTAGTTCTCGGCGAACCAGTCCTGCTGGGTGTGCGAGGTGCGCAGCGAGGCGATCCGGGAGTGGCGCAGACGTTCCTGGAAGAGCGAGGCTCCCCCGGGATCCGAGGCGTCGTGCAGGAGACGGACCATCCAGTGCGAGAACTCCTGCGCGCGCCAGATGTGGACCAGGCACCGCTCCGAGTAGCGGTCGAGCGGCTCGGGGTCGCCGTGGACCAGCGCGTCGGTCAGGGCGTGGGCCAGGATCTCGGCTTCCAGCACCGCGAGGTTGGCGCCCTTGGCGGCGGACGGGCTGATCAGCCCGGCGGCGTCGCCCACCAGGAACAGCGAGCCGTGGCGCAGTGGTTCGAGGACGTCGGACTCCAGGTCGACGACGGTGCGCTGGACGAACGGGCCGCGCCGCAGGGGTCCGTACTGGGCCGCGCGCATGCGCAGGGCGAGTTCGTCCCAGATCCGGTCCTCGTGCCAGGCGTCGGCGCGGGTCCCGCGGTCGCACTGCAGGTAGTAGCGGGTGATCTCGGCGGAGCGGGCCATGTGTCCGGCGAAGCCGCTCGGGTGGAGCGCGTAGCCCACGGCGTCCAGGCTCGGCGGTGCCTCGGCGAGCAGCCCCAGCCAGGTCACACCGTGGTCGCGGTGGTGGCGGTGGACCGCGCCGGGCGGGAGCGAGCGCCGCCCCGCCCCGTGGCGGCCGTCGCAGGCGGCGACGAACCGGGCCCGCCAGCGTACGGGGCGCCCGTCGCCGTCCCGTACGGTCACCGAGGGCGTCGGGCCGTCGGCGTCGGCCACGGCGACCGCCTCGGTGTCGAAGAGGATCGTCCCCCCGGCGTCCAGGAACTGCGCCTGCAGGTCGGCGACGAGTTCGTGCTGGGGGTAGACGGTGTGGGGCTCGCCCCGGCCGAGGTGGCGGTAGTCCAGGCGGAAGCGGCCGTCCTCGGTGCGGAATTCACACACGCTGTGTTCCTGCCCGCGGCGGCGCAGCCCAGCGTCCAGACCGTTGCGGGCCAGGATCCGCACGGTGTTCGCGGCGAGGAAACCGGCCCGTGCGCGTTTGTGGAGGCCGTCACGACCCGCGCGTTCCAGGACGACGCAGTCGATGCCGCGGCGGAGTAAGAGGTTCCCCAGCACCAGGCCGGCGGGACCGGCCCCGATGACGACCACATCGGCCGAGTCCTGTGCGACTGCGGCATATTGACTCTCTGTCACAACGGTGGATCTTAGGCACTGAAAAGTTCAAAGATCGTCCAGAATCACCCGTATGGTCCGCACGATGAGAAAAGGATTCTGCCGCCACCGTCGAACACGGCCGGATCAGGGGGCGATCTCGAACTCCGGTGCCTTCAGGTCCTTCAGGCAGGCGGTGTCCGGGGCCTGCGGGTCGTCGAAGAACGACACGGCGATCTCCTGCGCGCACTTCGACGTCGCGAACACCACGTGCGGCTCGTACGGGACCGTGACGGCCTTGGCCTTGCCCAGCGTACGGGCGACGTATGCGCCGTTGTCCGCACCGGTCTGGGAGTCGAAGCCGCCCGACAGGGCGAGGGTCGGGATGTCGCCGCGCGTGGCGTCACGGATGGAGGGCGGCGCCGCCGGGACGTTCCAGACGTCGCAGTCCGGGCGGAGGGAGGTGAGCTGCGGCGCCTGTGCCTGCACCGAGGGCGGGAAGGACGGGAACGTCTCCTGACCGCCGCGGAGCGCCTGTTCCTGGGTCTCGTACGGCGTCCACTCGCTGCAGAAGACGCCGTAGACGAGACCGTGCGCGATCCTGCCCATGGCCTGGGGGCTGAGCTTGCCGCCCGCCCACTGCTGGGCGATCCGCTGCGGCTTGCCGTTCGCCAGCTCGTCGAGGGCGGCGGGCACCTGGGGCGCCACGTGGGTGGCCGAGGTCATCCAGTTCACCAGGGCTCCGCCGTCGAGGACGACCTTCACCGGCTTGTCGCTGCCGGGGAGCGTGACGGTGGTGGTGACCGGCTTGGCCTCCAGTTGGCGGACGAGCCTGTCGAAGGTGGCCGACAGGTTCGGATAGCGCTTGTTGCACGCGGGCTGGGCCGCGCAGGCCTTGAACAGGCCGTCGAATCCCTGCTTGGCGCTGCTCCAGGTGGCCGCCGAACCGGACCTGGACGGCGGGAGGATGCCGTCGATGCCCACCGAGCGGAGTCCCTCGGGGTGCAGGCGCATGTAGACCAGGGCCAGGTGGGTGCCGTAGGAGATGCCGTAGAGGTTCCACTTGTCGATGCCGAGCGTCTTGCGGAGGTCCTCGTAGTCGGCGGCGCTCTCGATGTCGTTGTAGGCGCTGAGGTCGATCCCGCGGGCCGCGAGCTTGTCGCGGCAGGCCTTGGTGGCCTCGACGTGCAGGCGCTCGGTGGCCGGTGCGTCGTGGGGGAGGCCGACCGCGCGTGCGTTGAACTCGTCGATGTCGGGGCACAGGAGGTTCGGGTCGGCCGAGTACGTTCCGCGCTGGGACATGAAGATCACGTCGCGGTCGCGGTTCAGGCCTCCGTCGATCGCCATCTTCGCCTCCCCCACCGCGTCGTCTCCGGGACCGCCCGCGAGCCAGACGATGGGGTCGGCCTTCGGTGTGCCGGACGCCGCCGGCACGATCGCGACGCCGAGCCGGACGGAGCGGCTGTCGGGCTTGCCGCGGTTCTCGGGCACGGTGAGCGTTCCGCAGCGGGCCCCTTCGAGGGCCTCGATCGGTTCCGGTGTCTTCGGGCAGGGGCCCGGTTCGAAGGCGGCGTCACCCACGGTCCGGGCGACCGTGCCGCTCGGCGCACCGGGGGTGGGGTCGGTGCCGGTACCGGCTCCGGTGGTGGTCTGCGCCCGGGCGGGCGCCGCGAGGAGGCCGGCGACGAGGAGGGCGGCCGCCAGGCCGGCCGACGACGGAGCCAGGAGTCTTCCCGCGGAGCGGTGACGGCGAGGCGCACGTGCGGGGGTCATCTGCCCTCCCGGTCATTCGGGGATGATCGTGAACGGTTTGGGCTCCACGTCGTCCACGCAGCTGGTGTCGGGCGCGGTCGGGCGGGCGAAGAACGAAGCCAGGACGCTCTGCGCGCAGGGCGACTGCGGGACCACCCAGTGGCCGATTCCGGGGACCAGCACGGAGGTCGAACGGGACAGGTTGCGGGCCACGTCCTTCGCCCAGCTCGCCCCCGTCTTCACGTCGAAGGTGCCGGAGATGACGAGCGCGGGCACGGAACTGACCGTGGGCACCCGCTGGGCGGCCGCGCGGTCCGCAACGTCCCAGATCCGGCACGCCGGGTACTGGAAGGGAAGTTGCGGCACCTCGGCGAGGACCGTGTCCGGCCACGCGGGATAGACCTTGCGCCCGGCGTTCAGCACGTCGGTCTGCGAATACCCCGGCGCCCATTCGCCGCACACCACGGACTGCGTCAGTCCGTGCGCGAACTCGCCGGTCTTCTGGACCGATCCGGCCGCGCGTGCCTTCGCGAAGCGCTCCGGGTTTCCGGCTGCGAGCTCGTCGAGCGCCGCCGGAAGGTCCTCGGGCCGGGGCGAGAAGGCGACGATCAGGTTCAGGAGCGCGCCGCCGTCGAGGACGACCGTGACCGGCTTTCCCCCGCCGGGCGGCTCGACGTTGAGCGTCAGGGGGTGGGCCTCGAGCCTGCGCACCTGTTCGGTCAGCATCTGGCGGAAGTCCGGGTAGCGGTCCTTGCAGGCGGGCTGCGCCGCGCAGGCCTCGATGATGTTGTCGATCCCCTCGGCGGTGCTGGCCCACGTCCACGGAAGGGTCACGTGCTGGGGAGGCGTGATCGAGTCGATCGCGAACGCGCGGATGCCCTCGGGGTGCAGGCGCAGGTACGTGAGGGCCAGGTTGCTGCCGTACGAGTAGCCGTAGACGTTCCACTGACGCAGCTTCAGCGCCTTGCGCAGGTCGGCGAAGTCGGCGGCGTTCTCCGTGGTGTTGTAGGCGCTCAGGTCGATGCCCTGGGCCGTGAGGCGGTCCCGGCAGTCCTTGACGGCTTTCAGCATGAGCTGTTCGGCCTGCTCCGAGTCGTAGCCGAGGCCGACGGCCTGCGCGTTGAACCGGTCGACCTCCGGGCAGGCGAGGTTCGGCCGGTCGTAGAGGTTGCCGCGCTGGGCCATGATGATCAGGTCGCGGTCCTTGTTCAGGCCGGAGTCGACGAGGAAGGGAATGTCGTCGAAGGTGTCGGCGCCGGGACCGCCCGCCATGAACACCACGGGGTCCTGCGGGGGCTTCGCCGGGTGGATGGCCGCAATGACGGCGACGGCCAGTCTGATGGTCCGGCCTCCCGGGCGGGAGCGGTTCTCGGGAACCTCCAGGTAGCCGCAGCGTGCGTCGCCCAGAGCCTCGATGGGCTCGGGCGGCTTCGGGCAGGGGCCGGGCACGAACCGGGCCGGGGCCGCCGTGCCGGGGCCGGCGGACCGGGAGTCCGGTGACGCGGTACCGCCGGCTGCCGGGCCGCCGGGTGTCGGGCCGAAGGCGGTCAGACAGACCAGTGCGGCCGCGGCGGTCACCGCGTGGAGGGTGTGCTTCGGCATGGGCTTCGTTCCTCTGCCGGCATCGACGGCGGGCCTGCTGGGCCAAGCCCCAGCGTTGGGGCGGAACGCTCCTTGTCGACGCTACCGGTTGCACCGTACCCACGCACGCGGAGCGGATCAGCGGCCCTGGGCCGGGTCGGGGCCGGTCGGCGCCGACACACCCGCCCGGGTGCGGCGGATCACCGGCCCGGTCGACGAGGATCGTACGGCGGCGGCGTCGAGCCGGACACGAGTCCGTCGCCCCTTCCCGCCTCGCCGCCGGAGTCACCATGGCCCCACCCTCGGACCGGTCGCGCCCCCGCCCCCGCCGGGCTTCGCTCCTGCCGGTCCTGCTGCCCATCGCGGTGCTGATCGTGGTGGCGGTGGCCGTGGGGTCGTGGCTGCAGTTCACCGAGCGGCAGGCGATCGACACCGTCCACACGGTGGGATCGGGAGCGGCCGACCGGGTGGACGTGCGGGCGACCGTCCAACGCGTCGACGCAGCGGCCAGGGAGCTGGTGCTGCGGGTCCGGGTCACCCCGCGCGGGTCCCTCGGCGAGGAGGACGGCACCGCCCCGGTCGGGGACCTCAGCCTCCAGACCACCGAGGCGACCGTCGGCGACCTGTCGTTCCGGGCGCACGAACGGCTCACGGCCAAGGACGTGAAGGTCGTCATGACGGGTGGGTCGATCGGTGACTACCCGTTCGACGCCTACGAGAGCGACATCGGGTTCTGGGCGCAGATGGACGGCAAGGAGGTGCCCGTCCGGATGATGTTCTCCAACAACGACACGCTCTTCTCCGTCTCCGTGACCCCCTGGCCCTCCCCGCAGGAGGCCGCCCTGGGGCTGGAGTTGGTCCGGTCGGGCAGCCTGCTCGTCTTCGCGGTGCTCATGATGGTCGTGATGTGGGCGCTGGCGGCGTCGGTGCTCATCGGGACCTGGTACCTGACGTCCCGCGGCGAGGGCCTGGTCTGGCCCGCCCTCGGCTGGATGGCCGCGACCCTGTTCGCCCTCTCGGCGTTCCGCAACACCGCACCCGGCTCACCCCCGATCGGCTGCGTGCTGGACTGGTTCGCCTTCCTGTGGGCCGAGACCGTCATCGCCCTCTGCGTGATCGCCGTGGTCCTCACCGGCGTCCGCACCGCACTGCGCCAGGACGACGGGAGGACGGACGACGGCAGGACGGACGGCAAGACGGACGGCGAACCGGACGGCGGGACGGGCGATCTTGGCGGGGCGAGCAGACAATGAGCACGAGGCGCCCGGCACGGTGAAGGTCCCGGGCCGGCGCTCGACGCCGCCCGCCGCAGCGCCGCGGGTCCAGCGAAGGACTGATGGGTGATGTCGGACGAGAGAGCCGAACGCATCGCGGATTTCATCGAGCCGCTGCGGGTGGAGCCCGGGTCGCGGGTACGCCTCGACCGGGACTTCGATCCCCGCTTCAAGGCCGGCCTGAAGAAGCGGGACGGCGCCGAGCTGCTCCGCGTCGGGGTGTCGTTGCTGGCCGAGTACCAGGACCGGCTGGCCGCCCAGGACACGTACGGCGTGCTGATGTGCCTCCAGGCCATCGACGCCGGGGGCAAGGACGGGACGATCCGTCACGTGATGAGCGGCGTCAATCCCCAGGGCGTACGGGTCAGCAGCTTCAAGGTGCCCTCCGCCGAGGAGCTGGACCACGACTACCTGTGGAGGTACGCCCGGCGGCTGCCGGCGCGCGGCGAGATCGCCATCTTCAACCGCTCGCACTACGAGGAGGTCCTCGTCGTGCGGGTGCACCCCGACAACCTCGTCCGGCAGCACCTGCCCGAGGATGCCTGCGGGCCGGACGTGTGGGACCGCCGCTACCGGGAGATCAACCGCTGGGAGCACTACCTCACGGACAACGGGTTCAAGGTGGTGAAGATCTTCCTGAACCTGTCCGAGGAGGAGCAGCGCGCCCGCTTCCTCAAGCGGATCGACCGGCCGGAGAAGAACTGGAAGTTCTCCGCCGCCGACGTCCGGGAACGGCGCCGCTGGGACGACTACCAGCACGCGTTCTCCGCGATGCTGTCGGCCACCAGCACGAAGTGGGCGCCGTGGTACGTCGTGCCGGCGGACCGGAAGTGGTTCGCGCGGATCTGTGCGGCGGCGGTCCTCGCGCACACCCTGATGGACATCGATCCCCAGTACCCCGACGTGGGGGAAGAAGCGCGCAAGGCCCTCCTCGTCACCCGGCGCGAGCTGGAACGGGAAGCCCCCGCCGGGGCCCCGGCCGATCCGTACGCCGACTCCGCCTCCCGGCGGCGCGGCAAGAAGAAGCACGGGAAGAAGCACGGGAAGAACGAGCGCGGGAAGAACGAGCGCGGCTGAGGCCGGAGGCACGACGATGACGGTGCGGGCGGAATCTGCGGGAGAGCGGCCCCGGGCCCCGGGAGACGGCTGGTACACGCGTGCTCCGGAAGAGGTCGTGGCCGCGTTCGACGTCGATCCGGCGGTCGGTCTGTCCTCCGCGCGGGCGGTGGAGCTCCTGGCCGCGCACGGACCGAACGCGCTGCCGGAGGAGGAGGGGGTCCCGGCCTGGCGGCGGTTCCTCGCGCAGTACCGCAGCTACATGCAGATCGTCCTGCTGGCCGCGGCGGCCGTGTCGCTGCTGATCAGGGAGTGGACCACCGCGGTCCTGCTGCTCGTGCTGACCCTGCTGAACGCGGTGGTGGGCCTGCGCCAGGAGGGCAAGGCCGAGAGCGCGATGAACGCGCTGCAGTCGATGATGAAGGCCACGGCGAGGGTCCGCAGGGACGGCTCGGAGGCCGAGATCCCCGCGGAGGGGCTCGTCGTCGGCGACGTCGTGCTCATCTCCGCCGGGGACCAGGTGGGGGCGGACGGGCGCATCATCGAGGCCAGCGCCCTGCAGATCGACGAGTCGGCGCTGACCGGCGAGAGCGTTCCCGCCCTGAAGGACTCCGGGACGCTCACGGGCTCCCTGCCGGCGCCCGGCGACCGGACGAACATGGCGTTCATGAACACGCCGGTCACCCACGGCAGCGGCGTGCTCGTCGTCACCGCGACCGGCGCCGGCACGGAGCTCGGCAAGATCTCCGGGATGCTGTCGGCCACGGAGAAGGAGGTGCCGCCGCTCACCAAGGAGCTCGACACCCTGACGCTGTGGATCACGGCCGCCGCGGGCCTCACCATGATCGTGATGTTCGCCCTGGGGCGGCAACGGGACCAGGCCTGGGACGTGTTGTTCGTCAGCGCGGTCTCGCTGGCCATCGCCGCCATCCCCGAGGCACTGCCGACCGTGACGCAGGCGATCCTGTCCGTCGGCAGCCTCAACCTGGCCAGGCGGAACGCCATCGTCAAGGAACTGCCGTCGGTCGAGACCCTGGCGTTCACGTCGGCGATCAACTCCGACAAGACCGGCACCCTGACGATGAACCAGATGACCGCCGTCGAGGTGCTGAGCCCGACCGACCGCTACACCGTCTCGGGCACGGGGTACGGGCTGGCGGGGAGGGTCCACCACGCGGCGGGCTCCTCCGCCGGCATCGAGGACGCGATCCTGCCGTACGTGGTGGCCAGTGACGCGAAGCTGGTGGACGGCGAGGTGGTGGGCGACCCCACCGAGGGCGCGCTGCTGGTGCTCGCGCACAAGGCCGGGCTGGACGTCGACGCCACCAGGGAGGGCCTGCCCCGGCTGGCCACGCTGCCGTTCGACCCCGGGTACAAGCTGATGGCCACCTTCAACGAGGCGCGCGACGCCGCCGGACGGCCGGTCGTGCGGTGCCACGTCAAGGGCGCCGTCCCGGCGGTGGTGGCTCGGGCCGCCACCGCGCTCGCCGCGGGCGAGACCGTCCCGTGGGACGCCGCGCTGGCGGCGCGCGCCGAGGAGCAGACCGAGCGGATGGGCGGTGAGGGGCGCCGGGTGATGGCCGCCGCGACCCGGGACCTGGATCCGGCCGGCTTCGATCCGGAGGGCGACCTGCTCGCGTACGTCAGGGAGCTGCGGATGACCAGCCTCGTCGGCATGGTCGACCCGCCCCGCGAGGAGGCCAGGGCCGCCGTGGCCGACGCCCAGGCGGGCCACATCCGGGTGCGCATGGTGACGGGGGACGACGTCACCACCGGTGCGGCGATCGCCCGGCAGCTCGGCATCCCGGGCGAGGCGATCCTCGGCGCCGACTTCGCCGCCCTGAGCGAGGAGGAGCAGCTCGACCGGATCGACGGCATCGGTGTGGTGGGGCGGGTCGCGCCGGAGCACAAGGTGCTGCTCGCCGACACGCTCAAGAAGCGGGGCGACGTCGTGGCGATGACCGGGGACGGCGTCAACGACGCGCCCGCCATCAAGTCCGCGGACATCGGGATCGCGATGGGCAGCGGCACGGACGTGGCGAAGAACGCCGGACGCATGATCCTCTCCGACGACAACTTCGCCACGATCGTCTACGCCGTGGAGCAGGGCCGCAGGATCTACGACAACCTCACCAAGTACATCCGGTTCGTGCTGCTCCTGCTGGTGACCTTCGTGCTGACCTTCCTCGGGGCCACGGTCTTCAACATCGCCGCCGGTGAGCCCTTCACGCCTCCGCAGGTGCTGTGGATCCACTTCGTCGTCAACGCCTCCTTCGGCTTCGCGCTGGGCTTCGACCGGGAGAGTCCCGGGCTGATGCGGCGCAGGCCGCGCCCGCGCGGGGAGTCGGTGCTCACCCGGCCGGTGCTGGTCACGGTCGGACTCGGCGGGCTGGCGATCACCGTCGTCCTGCTCGGGCTCATCACGCTCGGCAAGGCCCACTTCGACAGCGTCGCGACCGGTCAGTCCATCGCGTTCACCGCCTTCGCGCTCTGTCTGATCGTGGCCGCCTTCGAGTGCCGCAGCGAGACGGAGTCGGTGCTGACCCCGTCCACCTTCGACAGCCGGCAGATGAACTGGGTGGCACTGGCCCAGTTCGTGCTGGCGGTGCTGGCGACCCAGATGGACGGCTTCCGCCGGCTCCTGGGGACGACGGAGATCGATGCCCGGCAGTTCGGCTGGGCGGTGCTGGCCGCCCTCGCCCTCCTGCTCCTGTGGGAGCTGGGCAAGCTCGTGGCCCGGCGGTCCCGGAGCACCTGATGGGCGGACGGTCCGCGCCGACCCCGCGCGGGCACCGCACGCTCGTCTCCCGGGTGCGGGCCGTCCCCGGGGTCCGGGCCGCCTCGTCGTACCGGCGGGAGTGGCTGGTCAAGGACCTGGTGGCGGGTGTCGTGCTGACCACGCTGCTGGTTCCGCAGGGCATGGCGTACGCCGAGCTGGCGGGCCTGCCGGCCATCACCGGGCTGTACACGACGGTCCTCTGCCTGCTCGGCTACGCGGTGTTCGGGCCGTCCCGGATCCTGGTGCTCGGACCGGATTCGTCGCTGGGGCCGATGATCGCCGCCACCGTCCTGCCCATGGTGGCCGCCGGCGGGGATCCCGACCGGGCGGTGGCGCTGGCGTCGGTGCTCGCGCTGATGGTGGCGGCCCTGATGATCCTGGCCTCGGTGGCGAAGCTCGGCTTCGTCGCCGATCTGATCTCCAAGCCGACGATGATCGGCTACATGAACGGGCTGGCGCTCACCATCCTCATCGGTCAGCTCCCCAAGCTGCTCGGCTTCTCGGTCGACGCGGACGGCCTGATCGGCGAGGGCGCCGGCTTCGTGCGGGGCCTCGCGGACGGGGCGGCGGTGCCGGCCGCCGCCGCGGTCGGCATCGGCGGGATCGTCGTGGTCCTGGTGCTGCAGCGCTTCCTGCCGAAGGTCCCGGCGGTCCTCGTGATGGTCGTCCTGGCGATCGCCGCGGCCGTCGCCCTCGACCTGGGCGAGCACGGTGTCGCCCTGGTGGGGGAACTGCCCGAGGGCCTCCCGCCGTTCACCCTCCCCGCCGTGCGGCTCGCCGACCTGCCGCTGCTGCTGGGCGGGGCCGCCGGCATCGCCCTGGTGTCGCTGGCCGACACGATCTCCAACGCGTCGGCCTTCGCGGCCCGTACGGGGCAGGAGGTCCGCGGCAACCAGGAGATGGCGGGCGTCGGCGCGGCCAACCTGGCGGCCGGTCTCTTCCAGGGCTTCCCCGTCAGCACCAGCGGGTCCCGTACGGCGGTGGCGGAGCGGGCGGGCGCCAGGACCCAGCTCACCGGGGTCGTCGGAGCGGCGCTCATCGTCCTGATGCTCGTGCTGGCTCCGGGCCTGTTCCGCGACCTCCCCCAGCCGGCCCTCGCCGCCGTCGTCATCACGGCGTCGCTGTCCCTGGCCGACGTCCCCGGGACCGTACGGCTGTGGCGGCAGAGCCGTACGGAGTTCCTGCTGTGCGGCGCGGCCTTCGCCGGCGTGGCCCTGCTCGGCGTGCTGCAGGGGATCGCGATCGCCGTGGGCCTCTCCGTCCTCAACGTCTTCCGGCGCGCGTGGTGGCCGTACCGCACCGTGCTCGGGCGGGTGCCGGACCTGGAGGGCTACCACGACGTGCGCTCCCACCCGCGGGCCCGGCAGCTGCCGGGCCTGGTGATCTACCGGTTCGACGCACCGCTCTTCTTCGCCAACGCCAAGACCTTCGCCGACGAGATCAGGCGGCTGGCCGGCGCGGACCCGCCCCCCACCTGGATCGTGATCGCGGCGGAGCCCATGACGGACGTGGACACCACCGCCGCCGACGTCCTGGAGGACCTCGACGAGGCGCTCAACGCGGACCGGGTGCACCTGGTGTTCGCCGAACTGAAGGATCCGGTGCGGCGGAAGATCGAACGGTACGAGCTGACCCGCACCATCGACCCCGCCCACTTCTTCCCCACCGTGGAGTCCGCCGTCGCCGCCTACCGCCGGCTCACCGGGGCCGAGTGGGCGGACGGCGACGACCGTTGACCGGGCAACGCCGGCCCGGGGCCGTCCAGGTGGGTAGGGCCCGGCGGCCCGGATGGCAGACGCGGCCGGACCGCGGGACCATGGCCCCGGAGGACTGCGATGACTCATGACCCGCCGGCGTCCGCGTCGTCGTCCCCGCCGGACGGACCGCCGCCGGCCGAGGACGGGGCCGGGGCCGCGCGCGCGACCGGACGGGCCGGGCAGGGCGGACAGGGCGAACAGGACGAACGGGCCCGCGACTCGGGCAAGCGCCGCCGTCGGATCCACGTCACCCTGCCCGGCTGCTGGGGCGCGCTCGTCCTCGCCTGCCTGTCCTTCACCCCGTCGCTCCTCCCCCGGGGCGGCGTGCTCCAGGGGCTGATCTGCGGCATCAGCGCGGCCATCGGCTACGGGATCGGCGTGGTCGCCGCCTTCGTGTGGCGGGCTTTCGCCGACCGGGACGCGCGGAGCCCCTCACGCCGGTCCTGGCTCGTCCTGCTGGTCTGCTCGGTCGTCCTGTTCGGCCTGGCGTTCGGGCTCGGGCAGTACTGGCAGCACCGGATCCGCCGGCTCATGGAGGTCACCGACTACAGCGCCCTCGCCACCGTCGCCTGCCCGTTCGTCGCGGTCGTCGTCTTCTACCTGCTGCTGATGGCCGGGCGCGGGCTGCGGCGCCTTTACCACGGGGCCGCCCGACTGCTCGGGCGCTGGATCGGCCCGCGGGCGGCGCGGGTGGTCGGCTGGCTCCTGGTGGCGGGTGTGGCCTGGTCCGTGGTCAGCGGGGTACTGCTGGGCGGCTTCGTGAACGCCGCGAACGAAGCGTTCTCGGTGCGCGACACCGAGACGCCTGAAGGGGTGCACCAGCCGACCTCCGTCCTGCGCTCGGGCGGGCCCGGTTCGCTCGTGGCGTGGGACTCGCTGGGCCGGCAGGGCCGGGCCTTCACCGGCAGCGGACCGACGGCCCAGGACATCGGCGCGTTCACACGCCGCACGGCACGGGAGCCGGTCCGGGCCTACGCCGGGCTGTCGACCGCCGAGGACACCGAGACCCGGGCGGAGCGGGCCGTCGCGGACCTGCAGCGGGCGGGCGGCTTCGGGCGGCAGAACCTGCTCGTGACGACCACGACGGGCAGCGGCTGGGTCGATCCCGCCGCCGTGGACTCGTTCGAGTACCTCGGCAACGGCGACACGGCCACCGTGGCGATGCAGTATTCGTACCTGCCGTCCTGGCTCTCCTACCTCGTCGACCAGTCCAAGGCGCGCGAGGCCGGCCGCGAGCTCTTCGACGCGGTCTACGACGTGTGGTCCAAGCTGCCCCAGGGCGAGCGGCCCCGGCTGTTCGTGGCGGGTGAGAGCCTGGGGTCCTTCGGCGGCGAGACGGCCTTCAGCGGGGAGTACGACCTGCGCAACCGCACCGCCGGAACCTTGTTCGCCGGTCCGCCCAACTTCAACACCCTGTTCCGGGAGTTCAGCGATCACCGCGACGCGGGCAGCCCCGAGATCGAGCCCGTCTACAAGGAGGGGCGTACGGTCCGGTTCACCGACGACCCGGCCACCGGGGTGACTCCGGCGGACCGTGCGTGGGACGGCACCCGGGTGCTCTACCTGATGCACCCCTCCGACCCGATCGTCTGGTGGAGTCCTTCTCTGGCCCTGTCCGAACCCGACTGGATCGGACAGGCGCCGGGCGGTGACGTGCTGGAGGAGATGGTCTGGATGCCGTTCGTGACCTTCTGGCAGGTCACCGCCGACCTGCCGTTCTCGACGGGGGTGCCCGACGGGCACGGTCACACGTACAAGGCCGCCTACGTCGACGGCTGGAACGCCGTGATGAGACCGGAGGGGTTCACGGCGCAGGACCTGGACCGGCTGCGGGAGATCGTCCGGCCGCCGCAGGACTGAGCCCGCCTCCGGCGGTCAGGACAGCAGGTACCCGGCCACGTAGCCGAACGCGTTGACCGCCCAGTGCAGGCCCATGGGTGCCAGCAGGCTGCCGCTGCGGCGCCGCAGTTCGCAGAACAGGACGCCCGCCGCGGCCGTGAACACGACGGCCGCCACGACGGCGAGGGCGGCGCCGGCCGCGGAGTCCCCGAACACCTCGGTCAGAGCGGGTTTCGCGGTCGCCAGGTGCAGTGAGGGCAGTACGTGCCAGAGACCGAACAGCAGGCTCGACACGGCCGTCGCCCGGAGCGCCCCGTGGGAGCGGCGGACCAGACCGTACAGCACCCCCCGGAAGGCGACCTCCTCCAGCAGGACGGTTCCGACGGGGACCAGCACGAGGACGCGCAGGGTGACGTCGCCCGCGCCCATTGCGTCGTGGCGCCGGTCCTCGAAGAGGCTTCTGGTCGCCGGCAGCAGGGCTCCTACCAGGTAGACGAGGGCGACCAGGGCGATCAGTGCCAGCGCCCACCGGGCACCGCGGGCGTAGGTCCCGGGAGCCAGGCCCGCGTCCGCCGCGGTGCCGCCCGCCCGGTGGAGCACTCCGAGCAGCAGGGCGCTCGCGGCGACGGCCGTCACCAGGCCGAAGGGCCCGCTCCAGTAGTGCACGGCCAGGTTGGCGGTGACGAGGACGGCCAGGGTGAGTCCCACGGCCGGCCAGGTACCGATCGGTCCGCGCCGTCGGCGCCGCGGCGGGCCGCTCGCGGCCCGGTGCCCGGGTGCTCCGCGCCGCTGGGCGTCGTCGTGGTCGCCGCTGGGCATGACGCCCACGCTACCGGCCGCCTCCCGGCGGCGCTCGGCCGCCGGGGGCCGACATGCCGAGGAGCGGCCCCGCGCAGTGCGCGGGGCCGCTCCCGACCGGTCTGCCGAAACGTTACGGCGCGACCTTCAGCAACTTGTTCGCCGTGCCGGAGGACGGGTTCTTGATCGCTCCCTTCGTCGCGGCCCCGGTCAGCGCGGCGGCCGTGGCCGCCGGCGTCGCGGACGGGTTGGCCGCCAGGTACAGGGCGGCGGCGCCCGCCACGTGCGGGGAGGCCATCGAGGTCCCGGAGATCGTCTTCACCCCGGTGTCACTGTCGTTCCAGGCCGACGTGATCTCCGAGCCCGGCGCGTAGAGGTCCACCACCGAGCCGAAGTTCGAGAAGTCAGACTGCTGGTCGTCCTCGGTGCTGGACGCGACCGTGAGGGCTTCGGGCACCCGGGAGGGGGAGCCCTGGCCGGCGTCGGAGGACTCGTTGCCGGCCGCCACGGCGAAGGTCACACCGGCGTCGACGGCCCGCTTGACCGCCGCGTCCAGCGCCTCGTCCACGCCGCCGCCGAGGCTCATGTTGGCGACCGACGGACCGGAGTGGTTCTTCGTCACCCAGTCGATGCCCGCCACGACCTGCTCGGTGGTGCCGGACCCGTTGTCGTCCAGCACCCGCACCGCGACGATCTTGGCCTTCTTGGCGACGCCGTGCGCGGTGCCGGCGATGGTGCCCGCCACGTGCGTTCCGTGGCCGTTGCCGTCGTCGGCGGTCTCGTCGTTGTCGATCGCGTCGAAGCCACTGGTGGCCCGGCCGCCGAAGTCCTTGTGCGTGGTGCGGACTCCGGTGTCGATGACGTAGGCCGTCACCCCCTCGCCGCCGCCGTCGGGGTACGTGTACTTCTGGTCGCCGGCCGTGGCCGCCTGGTCGATCCGGTCCAGGCCCCAGGACGGGGGCTTCTCCTGGGTCTCGCTGATGGTGAAGCGCTTGTTCTGCACGACCGTGCCGACGGCCGGGTCCGCGGCGAGCCGCTTGGCCTCCTTCTCGGTCAGGCCGGACGCGGAGAAGCCGTTGACCTTGGAGCCGTAGGAGCGCTCCAGCTTGCCGCCGTACTTCTTCGCCAGGTCCTCCTTGTTCGCGGATGCGTCGAGGATGACGACGAAGCTGCCGTCCACGGCGCCCTGGACACCGAGGCCGTGCACAATCCCTTCGGCCGGTTCGGCCGCCCCCGCGAGGGGGCTCGCGAACAGGGCCGCCGCGACCGCCGTTGCGGCGCCCGTGGCTATGGCCGTGTTGCGAAGGGCTTTGGACCGCTTGTGAGTTGCCATGTAAAGGGTTCTCCTCGTGTTGACGTGTGGGGCGTCAAACGTTCTGAAGAACCCTGTTCCGATTGACAGGAGCAAATCAAGGGCGAACCGGGGGTAAGGACTTGTTCAACAAGGTTTCTTAATAGGCCCTCCACACCTCCTCCACCTCGCACACGCGTTCTCACGAACTCCCGCGTGTAATAGGCACGTTCTTTGCAGGCGCATGTGCACTAGTCGGTGAAGGCCGCCGCGTAGGAGGCGAGCCCTTCCGCGGAGGCTCCGGCCCATCCGACGTAGCCGTCCGGGCGGATCAGGAACACCCCGTCCCCGTAGGCCTCGTACGAGGGGATCCGGACGGTGCGCACCGCCGCGAGCCCGGGGAGTCCCGACAGGTCGGGAAGGCCGGATCCCACGGCGCTGCCGGCGGCAGCGCCGACGGTGAGCAGCGTCCAGTGCGTCCCGCGGAACTCCTCGAACAGCCGGACGCCGCCGCGGATCCCGTCCGGAGCGCGGTCGCCCGCCCGCAGGGCCTGCTCGGCCAGGCCCGCACGGGTCTCCACGGCGAGCGCGCCGTCCCGGTAGCCGAGGCCGAGCTGGCGGGTGGCGGCGCCGCGCCGCGCCTCGCCGCGGTGGATGCGGGTGGACAGGCCGAGCATCTCGGCGGCGACCGGCAGCCGTTCCTCCTCGTAGGAGTCGAGCAGCGACTCGCGGGCTCCTCCGCGCAGGACGGCCGCCAGCTTCCAGCCGAGGTTGTAGGCGTCCTGGATGCTGGTGTTGAGACCCTGCCCGCCGGCGGGCGAGTGCACGTGCGCGCTGTCGCCGGCGAGGAAGACGCGGCCGTCGCGGAACCGGTCGGCCATGGCGGCGCGCGGCCGGAAGTCCGAGGCCCAGCGCACCTGCGTGACGTCACCGGGCGCTATGTGGGAGCGGGCGGCGACCACCGCGCGGATCCCCTCCAGCGAGAGGTCCGGCTCGACGCCCTCCGGGAACTGCGCGACCGCCTGGAAGTCCTCCGTTCCGGCGAGCGGGCAGATCGCGAGGAAGCCGGCGCCGTCGGCGGGCGGGAAGACGTGCCAGTTGTCGCGGTCGAGGCCCGCGATGCGCAGGTCCGCGACGAGCATCGGGCTCGGGTCGACGCTCTCGCCGGTCATGCCGATGCCCAGCGCGCGCCGCACGGTGGACCGGCCGCCGTCCGCGGCCACGGCGTACCGGGCGCGGACCGGCGCCCCGGCGGCGAAGGTGACCGTCACTCCCTCCGGGTCCTGTTCGACACCGGTCACCTCCCGGCCGAAGGCGATCCCGCCGCCCAGCTCCGCGAGCCTCGCGGCGAGGATCTCCTGCGTCCGCCACTGCGGCACCATCCAGGGGCCCGCGTACGGGGCGCCCTCGTCCGGGGCGACGTCGTCGAACATCCGGTGCTCGCCGGCGCGGACGCCGTCCTGCCAGACCATCCCGACCGGGTAGGGCGCCCCGGCCGCCCGGACCTCCTCGTAGACGCCGAGGTCGTCGAGCACCTCCAGGGTGCGGGGCTGGAGCCCCTTGCCGCGCGAGCCAGGGAAGAGGGAGCCGGACCGCTCGACGACGAGGGCGGCGACTCCGCTGCGGGCGAGGTCGACGGCGAGCGCGAGCCCGGTGGGACCGGCGCCGACGACGAGCACGTCCGTGTGCTGGACCTGCATACCCATGACCATCTCCTTAACACTGTTAAATGCCTGCGCCGCCAGCATGCATTTAACGGTGTTAAGCTGTCAAGCGTGGCTACCCGGAGATCCCCCAAGCTGGACAAGAAGCAGGCCGTCGACACGGCGCTGCGGCTGCTGAACGACGTCGGCCTCGACGGGCTGACCCTGCGTGCGATCGCCAAGGAGCTGGACGTGCAGGCGCCGGCCCTCTACTGGCACTTCAAGAACAAGCAGGAACTCCTCGACGAGATGGCCACCGAGATGTACCGGCGGATGGTCGCCGGGCAGCGCATCCCCCCGGACGCCACGTGGCAGGAACGGCTGACGATCGCCAACACGGGGCTGCGGGCCGCCCTGCTCGGCTACCGCGACGGCGCCAAGGTCTACAGCGGCTCCCGCTTCACGGGCACCGAGCACGCGGTCCGGATGGAGGAGAACCTCCGCGCCTTCGTCGAGGCCGGCTTCGAGCTCGGCCAGGCCGTACGCGCGCTCACCACGTCCTACTTCTTCACGCTGGGCTTCGTCACCGAGGAGCAGGGGGTCGAGCCCCTTCCGGGCGACCGCCGCGAGGGCTACGACCCGGACGAACGCGCGGCGCGCATGGCGGAGTTCCCCCTGGCGGCGGCCGCGGGGGCCGCACTCTTCCAGGACTTCTCCGCGGGCTTCGAGGAGAGCCTGCGCCTGCTCGTCGCGGGCATCGAGGCCCGCTACGGCATCTCCTGAGCGAGTGCCGCCGGCGGTCGGACGGAGCCGGGCGGACCGAGCCGGGCCCGCGGAACCCGGACCCGGAAGCGGCGGAGCGGCCCGGGAGGCGATTCCCGGGCCGCTCCGGCGGCCTCACGAGCGCGGCGCGCTCACCCGATCAGATGACGCCCTGGGCCAGCATCGCGTCCGCGACCCGCTCGAAGCCGGCGATGTTCGCGCCGGTGACGTAGTCGCCCGGGGCGCCGTACCGCTCGGCGGTCTCGTGGGCGACGGCGTGGATCGACCGCATGATGGCGGCGAGCTCGTCCTCCACCCGCTGCGCACTCCAGGCCGCCCGGCCCGCGTTCTGGCTCATCTCCAGGGCGCTGACCGCGACCCCGCCCGCGTTGGCGGCCTTGCCGGGCCCGAAGGCGACCCCGGCCTCCTGCAGGATCCGTACGGCCTCGGGGGTGGTCGGCATGTTCGCGCCCTCGGAGACCGCCTTGACGCCGCTCGCGACGAGCGTACGGGCGTCCCCCGCCTCCAGTTCGTTCTGCGTGGCGGAGGGGAAGGCGATGTCCGCCGGCACCTCCCAGACGCGGCCGCCGGGCACGAACCGCGCCGAGGATCCGCGGCGCTCCGCGTACTCGCTCACGCGCCCGCGCTCGACCTCCTTGACCTGCTTGAGCAGTGCGAGGTCGATGCCCTTGTCGTCGACGACGTAGCCCTGGGAGTCCGAGCAGGTGAGCGGGTTCGCGCCGAGCTGCTGGAGCTTCTCGATCGTGTACAGCGCGACGTTGCCGGAGCCGGAGACCACCGCGCTCAGCCCTTCCAGCGACTCGCCCCGGACCTTCAGCATCTCGGCGGCGAAGAGCACGCTGCCGTAGCCGGTCGCCTGCGGCCTGATCGCGGAGCCGCCCCAGCCCTGCCCCTTGCCGGTCAGGACGCCGGCCTCCCAGCGGTTGGTGATGCGCCGGTACTGGCCGAAGAGGTAACCGATCTCGCGGCCGCCGACACCGATGTCCCCGGCGGGGACGTCGGTGTGCTCGCCGATGTGCCGGTGCAGCTCGGTCATGAAGGACTGGCAGAAGCGCATGACCTCGGCGTCCGACCTGCCGCGCGGGTCGAAGTCGCTGCCGCCCTTGCCGCCGCCGATGCCGAGGCCGGTCAGGGCGTTCTTGAAGATCTGCTCGAAGCCGAGGAACTTCACCACGCCGATGTCGACGGACGGGTGGAAGCGCAGGCCGCCCTTGTAGGGGCCGAGCGCGCTGTTGAACTCGACGCGGTAGCCGCGGTTGACGTGGACCCGGCCGCGGTCGTCCTGCCACGGGACACGGAAGACGATCTGCCGCTCGGGCTCGGTGAGCCGCTCCACCAGGGCCAGCGCCGGGTCGGCGTACTCGGGCCGGGCGGTGAAGACGGGGGCCAGGGTTTCGAGGACCTCCCGTACCGCCTGGTGGAACTCGGGCTGCGCGGGGTTGCGGCGCTCGATCTCGGCCCGCAGTGCTTCCAGCCTGTCCTTCGAGTCCTTCACGTGTGTCCTTCCAGGTCGATTCCGAGTGCGCCGCGCCGCGAACGCGCGCTTTCGGAAGAGTTCTTCCAGAGGGCGGCCCTTTCGCGGAGGCTACCGCGCACGGTGCCGCTCCGGTAAAGGCTTCTGCCCCGCGGACAAAAACCCGCGGACGGAGTGCGCCTCAGCCGTCGCTTCCGGTACCCCGATCGGGTGCGCTCATGTCCCCGGTCCCGGGAACGCCCTCGGCGAGTCCGTAGCGCAGGTACACGGTGCCCTTCGGGCCGGCGGCCGGGGGTTCGAGGAGCGTGAGGTTCGTGGGCACCGCGCCCGTGTCGAAGACCTTCTTCCCGACGCCGAGCACGATCGGGTGCACCCAGAGGTCGAGCCGGTCGAAGAGCTTCTCGCGCAGCAGGGTCTGCACCAGGTCCAGGCTGCCGACGACCTTGATGTGCTCGTGCCGGTCACGGATCTCGCGCACCGCGCCGGCGAGGTCCGGGCCGAGCTGTGCGGATCCGGCCCAGGAGAGGTCCGGGGTGCCGCGCGAGGCCACGTACTTCGGGACGCGGTTGAAGAGCGTGGCGATGTCGTCGTCCTGGCCCCCCTCCTGGTGGGGCCAGTAGGCGGCGAAGATGTCGTAGGTGCGCCGGCCGAGCAGGAGGGCATCGGTGCCCTCGTACGCGGCGCCGACCTGCGCCCCGGAGGTCTCGTCCAGGAGGGGCGCCTGCCAGCCGCCGAAGGGGAACCCGGACGGGTCCTCGTCGGGGCCGCCGGGCGCCTGGCCGACGAGGTCGAGGGTGGCGAACAGCTCGATGTGGATGAGTCCCATGACGTGCTCCCGGTGAGTCGGTCTTCCTTCGTCAATGGATAGACCGGCGGGAGCCCGCCGACTCATCGGCGCGACGGAAGTGCGGCGCGCGCAGGTGCGGCCAGGGCGGTCACCGGCGGGTCATGAGTCCGATGCCGTGTTCGAACCGCTCGTCGAAGGAGGCGTCGGCGAGGTGGGCGCCGACGCGGCTCAGGGCCGGGTACCCGCCGGGCGCAAGGGCCGCGGCCAGGGCCTCGCCCTGGGCCCGGTCGGCGGTCTGCTCCTCCTGGGCCAGCCCCAGGACGAAGTAGACGATGGACCAGCAGGTCCAGGCGGCCTCCCGTTCGCCGAGCCCGCCGGCCAGCAGCGCCTCGACCATGCGGTCGGCGAACCGGAGCGTGCCCGGTTCGGCGACGTGCGTGCCGGCCACGATCACCGCGCCGTCGCGGTGGGACAGCAGCGCCCGCCGGTAGCGCCGGGCCAGTTCGTGGACGCGCTCCCGCCAGTCCTCGGGCAGTCCGTCCGGGGAGACCTCCTCGACGATCGCGTCGGCCATCAGCTCCAGCAGGCGGGCCTTGGACTTGGCGTGCCAGAGCACGGTGTTCATCCGTACTCCGAGCCGGTCGGCGACACCGCGGACCGAGACGCCCTCCGCCCCGCGCTCGTCCAGGAGTTCCAGCGCCGCCCGCACCACACCCTCTTGCTTTTTGGTCACTGACCAAGTCTACTTCTTGGTCAGTGACCAAGAAAGAGGTGATTCGATGATCGTCATCGTCGGAGCCGGACCCGTCGGCCTGTGGCTGGCGGCGGAACTGCGACTGGGCGGGGCCGACGTCACCGTGCTGGAGCACCGGGCGGAGCCGGATCCGCATTCCAAGGCCCTCACCGTGCATCCCCGCACCCTGGAACTGCTGGCCTGCCGGGGCGTCGTGGACCGGTTCCTGGACGAGGGCCGCCGCATCCCGGACGGCCACTTCGGCGGCCTGGACGACCGCATGGACTTCGGCGTGCTCGACACTCCGTTCCCCTTCACGCTGGCCCTGCCGCAGGCCCGTACGGAGGCGCTGCTGGAGGAGCACGCGCGCGCCGCCGGAGCGCGGATCCTGCGGGGCCACCGCGTGACCGGGCTGACCCGGGACGCGGAGGGCTTCACGGTCGAGGTCGCCGGTGGGCCGCCGGTGCGGGCCACGCACGTCGTCGGCTGCGACGGCACCCGGAGCGTCGTACGGGACGCCGCGGGCATCGCCTTCCCCGGTACGGAGGCCACCACCTGGGGCTGGCTCGGTGACGTCGTCCTGGACGACCCGCCGCCGGGGCCGGTCAGCGTGTCGGGGCCGTCCGGCGGCCTGATGGTGGTGCCGCTGCCGGACGGTGTGCACCGGATCGTCGGCGGGGACCCGGACGGCGGCCGCCCCGGCCGGCCCGGAGCCCTGACCCTGGACGAGCTGCGGGAGAAGGTCGTGGCGATCTCGGGCGGCGACTACGGCCTGCGCGACCCGCGTTGGCTCTCCCGCTTCGGCAACGCCACCCGGCAGGCGGAGCGTTACCGCAGCGGCCGGGTGCTGCTCGCCGGGGACGCCGCGCACATGCACTTCCCGACCGGTGGCGTCGGCCTCAACGTCGGCCTCCAGGACGCGGCCAACCTCGGCTGGAAGCTGGCCGCCGTGGTCCGGGGCGAGGCCCCGGACGCCCTGCTCGACACCTACCACGACGAACGCCACCCGGTCGGCGCCGACCTGCTGGCCTCGACCCGCGCGCAGACCGCGCTGATGACCGGCCACTCCCCCGAGGGGCAGGCGCTGAGAGCCCTGTTGAGCGGGCTCATCGCCGACCTGCCGGAGCTGTCGCGCACCCTGGCGGAGCGGTTGTCGGCGCTGTCGGTCGCCTATCCGGCCGGGGGCGGCCACCGGCTGGCGGGCACCCGCGCCCCCGACCTCGTCCTCGGCGGCACCCGGCTGTTCGGTCTGCTGCGCACAGGCCGCCACGTCCTGCTGGACCTGGCGGGCGGCACCCGGCCGGCCGAGGGCGTCACCCTGCGCCGCGGGCCGCTCTCCGTACCGCACGCGCACTGGGCGGGGGTGACGGCCGCGCTGATCCGCCCCGACGGCCATGTGGCCTGGGCCAGTGACGACCCGGACGCCGATCCCCGGCCGGCCGTGGCCGGGCGGTGGGGGTGACGCGCTTCGTGCCCGTCAGGCGTAACGGAAGGTGGTGACCACCGCCGCGTGGTCGGAGGGCCAGTCGTTGGCGGCGACGTACGGCCGGGGGCGATGCGGCCCGTGGCCAGGGTGGTGGAGTCCAGGACGGTGAGGCGGCCGCCGGCGTGGAGCACGTAGTCGATGCGGTCCTGCGGTTCCGGGCGGCCGCTGCCGTCCTCGTGCTCGGGGTGGACGGGTGACCAGGTGGTCCCCGGACACTCCACCGGGTCGGGGTGCGCCTCGCGGTAGGAGTCGCGCAGTCCGGCCCGCTCCACGGCGCGGGAGACCGGCCAGTCCACCGGGCCGTGCCCGCCGTGCAGCGGGGCGGCCGCGGCCGTCCAGTCCAGGTGCGAGGGGGCGTTTGAAGTCGCCGACGAGCAGGACCGGGGTACGGTCGGCCGCTTCGAGGTCCGGCGCCATGACCGGGACGTCATGTGGCTCCAGGTGGAGCCGGGCGCACCCGTGCTGCACGTGCTGCGCGTGCGCGGGCCGGACGGCGAACCGGTCCTGCTCGAACGCACGGTGTACGCCGACTGGATCGCGCCCGCCGTCGAGCGCATCGAGCCGGACTGCCCGTCGGTGACGCAGCGTCTGCTGGACGACACGGACTGGTGTTCGCGTACGGGGAGCACCTCATCGACGCGGTCGCGGACGGCGCCCAGGACGCCGGCCTCCTCGAAGTGCGGCGCACCAGCCCGCTGTTGCGGGTGCGCCGCATGACCACCACGCGCGAGGTCCGCCCGGTCGAGGGGTCCGACGTCCGCTACCGCTCGGACGCGGTGGGGTTCAGCGTGCACAACTCCATCGGCAGCAACGCCCTGGCCCGCCGTACGGGCCCGGCCCTCACGGGGGCCTGAGCACCCCCGTCACCGGCTCAGGCCGGGGTGAGGGCCGCCGCGCCGAAGGAGACGTCGAAGCGGTCGCACCAGATGCTGACGCTGGTGTAGTCGGCCAGGTTCACGTCCGCCGGGACCGGGTAGTTCTGGTCCCCCTTGTTGCCCTTGAGTTCGCCGAGGCTGAGGTGTGCGCCGTCGTCGAAGACGCGCCAGCCCGCCACGCCCTCCTTCACCGGGGCGTCGGTCAGCCACACCCTCAGGTCCGGCCCGTTGCTGGTGTCCAGCCCCTCCAGGCGCAGGAAGCGCGAGCCGTCCTGCAGCTCGATGATCCTCACCTTGCCGGTGGTGGTGTGCTCGTGGCTGATGAGATCGCCCGTGGCGAGCGTCCGGGGCGCGGCGGGCCCGGCGGATCCCGAGGGCCGCGCGCTCGGCGCCGTACTGGGCAGGGCCTCGCTCACCGTCTGCTCCTGCCAGAGCTTCCACGGCTCGAACCAGTACAGCCCCACGCCCACCAGTACGGCCACCACGGCCGCCGCGGCGATCAGCAGCGGCCGGCGCCGCCCGCCCACACGTCCCACGTCGCACTCCTCGGTCGTTCGTCGCGCGGTTCGGCCGGCCACGGGACGGCGAACCCTACGATGTCCGTCATGCCCGGTACGGTCGTTGTTGATCCGCAGGTCCCCTCCGCCGGCGCGCGGCTGCGGTCCGGCGCCCGGCTGGTGATCTGCGCCGCGGTGCCCTGGTACCTGTGCCTGTGGTGGGGCACGAGCACGGCGCCCGTGCCCGCCGCCCTGCCGGCCGTCCTGATCCTGCGTGAGGACGTGTACGCTGCGCCGCGCCTGGCGTGGGAGCGTCTGCTGGGCGTCTTCGTCGGTGTGCTGCTCAGCACGCTCGCGCTGGACCGGCTGCCGCCCTCGTCGCCGTCCTTCCTGGCCGTGCTGGTGTGCGGGTGCGCCGGCATGTACCTGCTGGGCCGGCCCGGCTCCCCCAACCAGCAGGTCCTCATCACCGCCCTGATGATCTACGCCACCGCGCTGCCCGGGTATCCGCTGGCGCGCCTCGCGGAGACCCTGGTCGGGATCGCCGTGGTCGTCCTGCTCGGGCCGCTGCTGTGGCCTCCTGACCCGTACAGGTCGGCAGCGGAGGGCCTGGATGCGTACCGGGCGGGGGTCGGGCGCCTCCTCGACGGGGTGGCCGGCCGGCTCGCCCGCGGCGGGCCGCCGGCGGCCCCGGTTCCGCTGCCCGAGGGGGCGCGGCTGTGGCTGCGGCCGCAGGCCTGCCGCGCCGCCTTCGACCGGGCCGCACGGCGCCGGCGGACCCGGAGACCGCCGGACGGGCTCGACGGGCGTCTGGGGCTGGCCGCCCGGAGCGCCGTGACCCTCCAGTGCTTCACGCAGGAGCTCCAGGAACGCGCCCGCGGCCTGGGCACCGGCCCCTCCGCGACACCCGGGGCGCCCGCCGCCGCTCCCGATCCCGCCCTGCGCGCCATCGTCCCGCTGGTCCGGTCGACCGCGCTGGCCCTGGACGCCGCCCTGCGCGGGGACGAGTTCGCCGCCGAGCTCGACCGGGCCCGCGGTCTCGACCTCGCCCACCGCGCGGCCCACCCCACCCGGCACGACGCGGTCCTACGGGCCGGCCTGCACCTGACGCACGAGGCCCTCAGCGACCATCTCGCGTCCCGCCACTGAGGAGCGTGCGGTCCGACGGGGCCGACCGCGGCAGCAGGAGCGGGGTGGCCATGCCGAGGACGCCGGCGATCGCGATCGCGGCACGGGGGCCGGTGGCGACGGCCAGCAGGCCCCACAGGGCGGTCAGCGCGGCGATGGCGGCCTTTCCCGACACCGACCAGGCGAGCAGGGTGCGGGCGGCCCGGTCCGCGGGGGTCCGGGCGAGCCGGCAGGTGGCCAGCACCGGGTTGAAGACGCCCATGCAGGTGATGAGCCCCAGCTCGACGGCCATGACGAGGACGAGCCCGGTCGTGCCGGGACCGACGAAGGCCAGCCACGGCAGCCAGCACGCCCGAAGCGCCCCCGCGGTGAGCATGACCCGGTGCCGGCCGAACCGGGCGACGAGCCCCGGCGCCAGCCGCGAGCCGATCAGGCCGCCCACGCAGGGCACGGCGAAGGCGAGTCCGTACTGCCAGGGCGCGAAGCCGAGGGGGCCCAGCATGAGGACGGCGAGCAGCGGCGAGGTGGCCATGATCAGGCCGCCGACCAGGACCGAGTTGAGGAACAGCGGGCGCAGCACGGGGTCGGTCAGGATGTGCCGCCACCCTTCGAAGAGGTCGCCGGGCCGCAGCCGCTGCCGCGCTCCGGCGGGCTCCGGGCGCGGTTGCGGTCCCCCGATCGCGCGGATCCCGGCCGCCGACAGCAGGTGGCTCACGGCGTTGGCCATGACGGTCACCACCGGCCCGAACGCGGCGATCGCGGCCCCGCCCAGCGGCGGTCCGAGCATGGTGGCGGTCCAGGTCGTGGATTCGAAGCGGCCGTTGGCGACGAGCAGGTCCTGCGGCGGGACGAGTTCCTTCAGGCACGCCCCGCCGGCCGCCGTGAAGGCGATGCCCGCGGCGCCGGCCACGACCGACACGACCAGGAGGTGGACGAAGGTGAGCCCGCCGAGCACGTACGCCGCCGGCACGCTCGTCAGCGCCGCGAACCGGAGCAGGTCCGTCGCGATCATCACCCGTCGCTTGGGGCGGTTCTCCACCCACGGTCCGAGGGGCAGCGCCAGCACGGCGCCGACCGCCGGCCCCACGGCCGCCAGCAGCGACACCCGGGTCGTCCCGGCGTGCAGGACGAGGATCGCGATCAGCGGGAACGCGTCGAAGGCGAGCCAGGTGCCGAGCGTGCTGACGGCGTAGGACGTCCAGAGCCACCCGAACCGCCGGCCCAGCGACCGTCCGCCCACCATGATCCGCCCTCCCCCGCCCTCCGCAGGGACGGCCCCGCGCCGTCAGGGGGATCCAAGCGACCGGCGCACCGGCGGGTCAAACCGGCGAGGCCACCGGTCCCGCCGGGTCGCGGCGCGCCGATGGCCTCGTCCCCGCTGGTGACGGGGGGCGGGACGGGGTTACGGGACAGGCTGCTGCTGGGTGACGCAGTGGATCCCGCCGCCGCCGGTACCGAGGCGGTCGATGTTGAGCTGTTCGACGACGCGGCCGGGGAAGAGGCGGGTCAGTGTGGCCTTCGCCGCCTGGTCGGCCCTGGTGTCTCCGAACTGGCCGCTGATGACGGCGCCGTTGCACACGTAGTAGTTGGCGAAGGAGGCCAGGAAGTCGGGGTTGGTGGAGCGGATCTTGTAGTAGTCGGGGCCCTGGAGCTGCTCGACGGCCATCCGGGCGCCGCCCGCGGTCGTGGCGCCGGACAGGATCTGGTACTGCTGGCGCGCGTCCTTGGCGTAGACGTCGTTGTCCGAGGCCAGGGGCATCTGGACGAGGGCCTTCCCCGGGGCGAGGAAGCGGGAGGTCGCGTCGACGTGGTCGTCGGTGATGTCCTGGCCGACCACCCCGTCGAACCAGATGACCTTGGTCGCGCCGTAGGCGGTGCACAGTGCGGCCTCGATCTGCGACTGCGACCTGTCGGGGTTGCGGTTGCGGTTGACGAGGCTGCTGCGGGTGGCCATCAGGGTGCCCGCGCCGTCCTGTTCGACCGCGCCGCCCTCCCCCACCAGGCCGGCGGCGGTGAACGGGACGCCGACGTGGGCCGCGATCCGGCCCGCGACCAGGGTGTCCTTGGCGTGGGCCTGCTTCTTGCCCCAGCCGTTGAAGTTGAGGCCGACCGCGTCCAGGCCGCCCGCTCCGTCGGTGCGGAAGACCGGTCCGGTGTCGCGCATCCAGCAGTCGTCCACGGGGATGGTGGTGATGACGGTGACGGTGGAGCCGCACAGGGAGCGGGCCTTGGCGGCGCTCGCGGAGTTGGCGCAGAGGTAGACCGGTTCGTACTTGGCGATGGTGCGGGCGATGAGGGCGATGTCCGCCTGGACGCCGCTGAGCTTGCTGCCCCAGATGGAGCTGCTGTCCGGCCAGGCCATCCAGGTGCGGGTGTGGCGGACGTCCTCGATCGGTACGCGGAAGGTGCCCGCCGCGGCGGCGGGCCGGGCCGCCGCCCGGGCCCGTCCCCCGGCCACCGCGAGGGTGGCGGCCGCGGCGGTGACGCCCGCGGCCGTCAGGAACCGGCGTCTGTCCATGCCCGCGCCGGGCGGGTTCGCTGCGTGATCGTTCATGAGGGGTCTCCTTGTGGGGGTGAAGTCCGTGAACTCCCCGCGCCGACTGCGGGGTTGACCGGAAAGCTAAAACTGGCCAAGCGCTCGGTCAATACTTTGGACGGAGCCGTTCCGGAGGTTCCGGGAAAGCCGCAGGTGGCGGCGCGCGGGCTCGTTAGAGTGACGCCATGGCAGCTTCCTCGAAGGTCCCGCCGGACCCGTCCGACCCGTCCGCTCCCGCCGTACGCACGGGGCGTCCCCGGGCCTCGGCGAAGGGCGAACAGACGCGGGCACGGCTGATCGCCGCCGCGCGGACCCTGCTGGCGGGCGGCCTCAGCGAACGCTTCACCACCCGCAACGTGGCGGCCCTGTCCGGCGTTTCACACGGGATGTGCCACTACCACTTCCAGGACCGGACCGATCTCGTCCTCGCGGTCGTCACGGACATCCGCCCGGAGTGGATCCACCCCCTGGAGGAGGCGGTCTGCGCCCCCGGGCCGTTCGCCGAGCGGGCCGAACGGGTCGTCGAGCTGCTCTCACGGCCCGAGGGCGCCGAACTCTCCCACCTCCACTCCGCGTTGCACTGGCACGCCCTGAACGACGAGCGGGTGCGGGAGAGCCTGGAGGCGGAGTACCGGCGCTGGCGCGGCTGTTTCGTCACCCTCTTCCGGGTCCTGGCCGACGAGCGGGACGAGGACGGGGGCCGGGGCGGCCACGTCGACCCGCTCGCGCTGGGCGAGGCGGTGGCCGCCGCCGTGGACGGTCTGGCGGCCGCGGAGTCGCTCGGCTCCGAGGTCGACTCCGGTCCCGTGCTGCGCACGCTGATCCGTACGCTCGCCGCCGGCACCCGCGCCTGACCCCGACGGGGCGTCCCGCGGATCAGGGGCGGCCCAGGGCGTGTCCGCACAGTCCCGCCCGCCCGGCGGGGTCCGGCACGCCCGCCCTCCGGGCGGCCGGCGCTACTTCGCGGACACCCCCTGGAGGGCCCGCCGGGCGGCGGCGATCGCCTGCGGGTCCCATCCCGGGCGGGGCACCGACTCCAGCAGCAGCCGGGTGTACGGATGACCGGGCGCGGTGAGGACCTCCTGCGTGCGGCCCTGCTCGACGACCGCCCCGTGCCGCATCACCACGATCTCGTCGGTCACGCACCGCACGACCCCGAGGTCGTGGGTGATGAAGAGGTAACCGATCCCGGTCTGCTCCCTGATGTCGGCCAGCAGGTTGAGGATCTGCGCCTGTACGGAGACGTCGAGGGCGGCGACCGCCTCGTCCAGCACGAGCACGGCCGGCTCGACGGCGAGGGCCCGTGCGATGGCGACGCGCTGGCGCTGGCCGCCGGAGAGCTGCCGGGGCAGGGCGTCGGCGGCCCGGGTGCCCAGGCCGACCTGGTCGAGGAGTTCGCGTACGCGCCGCGCGTGGTCGCGGCCGGGGAAGTGCAGCCGCAGGGTCTCCCGGAGGGCCGCTTCGACGCCGGTGCGCGGGTCGAGGGAGAGGTAGGGGTCCTGGAAGACCATCTGCACCTCCCGGGCGCGGGCGAGCCGCGCGGCGCGCCCGCCGGTGCGACCGCGCCCGGTCCGGGACCGGCCGCGTACCAGGACCTCGCCCTCGTCGGCCCGTTCCAGGCCGACGACGATGCGGGCGGTGGTCGTCTTGCCGGAGCCGGACTCGCCCACGACTCCCAGCGATCCGGCCTCGGGCAGTGCGAAGGACACGTCGTCCACGGCGCGGACGGCGCCGAAGGCGCGGCGCAGCCCCCTGACCTCCAGTACGTTCCGCGGTCCGTTCTCAGGCATCGACGGCGCTCCCTTCGAGCAGGTCGCTGTGGTGACAGGCGGCCCGGTGCTCCGGCCGGCCCGGGGCGGCGGCCGGCAGCGGTGCCCGCTGGTCGCAGACCTCCGTGGCCAGCGGGCAGCGGGTGGCGAAGGCGCAGCCGTGCAAGGGTTCCCGCAGGTCCGGCGGCTGCCCCTCGATCGCGGCGAGCCTGCCCCGGGGGCCCTCCATCCGCGGGGTGGAGGCGAGGAGCGCGGCCGTGTACGGGTGGCGGGGGCGGGCGAAGAGGTCCTCGGCGGGGCCGGTCTCCACGATCCGCCCGGCGTACATGACGTGGACGCGGTCGCTGATGGCGGCGGCGAGGTCGAGGTCGTGGGTGACGAAGAGCAGGCCGGTGCCGAAGCGTTCGCGCAGCGTGGCGAGGAGGGCGATGACCTCTGCCTGGCTGGTGACGTCCAGGGCCGTGGTGGGCTCGTCGGCGAGCAGGAGCACGGGGTCCCCCATGAGGGCCGCCGCGATCACGACGCGCTGGAGCATGCCGCCGGAGACCTGGCCGGGGTACTTGCGCAGGACGGACTCGTCCAGGCCCACCGCCCCCAGGAGTTCCACGGCGCGGGCGGTGGCGTCCGTGCGGCTCGTGGCGCCGGTGAGGGTGACGCTCTCGGTGAGGAAGTCGCCGATGCGGCGCAGCGGGTTGACCGCGGCGCGCGGATCCTGGAAGACCATGGCCACCGAGCCGGCCCGTACGCCGCACAGCCGGTCGGCGTCCATGGCGAGCACGTCCTCCCCGCCGACCCGTACGGCGCCCTCGACGACCGCGCCGGGCGGCAGCAGCCGCAGCGCGCTGCGGGAGGTCAGGCTCTTGCCGGAGCCGGACTCGCCGACGAGGGCGACGGTCTCGCCGGCGCGGACGGTGAGGTCGACGCCGTCGAGGACGGGCCGGGCGGTGCCCGGCAGGGTGATCTTCAGGCCCTGGATGTCGAGCGTGGGCACCGGTTGCGTGGGGTTCATCGGTCTCTCCTGGCGACACGGTCGGCCCACCGCTCGCCCACCACGTTGAAGGCGACCACGGTCAGCACCATGAAGGCGCAGGGCAGGATCGCGGACAGCGGGTAGCCGTGCTGGATGGCTGTCTGCCCGTCGAAGACCATCCGGCCCCAGTCGGGCGTGAGCGCGGGGACGCCGAGCCCGAGGAAGGACAGCCCGGCGAGGTCCATCAGGGCGTAGCCGAAGTTGATGGTGGACTGGGCGAGGACGACGGGGGCGATGTTGGGAAGGATGTGGCGCAGGCAGATCTGCACGGCCGAGTGGCCCTGCACCTGGTAGGCGCTGACGTACGGGCGGGCGCGTTCGGCCAGGACCAGCGAGCGGGTGAGGCGGCTGACGTACGGCAGGTAGGCGACGGCGAGCGCGATGACCGGGGCGAGCAGGCCTTCTCCGTAGACGGAGATGATCAGGATGGCCAGGAGCATGCCGGGGAAGGCGAAGACCAGCTCGGTGCTGCGGGAGAGGACGGAGTCGACCCAGCCGCCCCGCCAGGCGGCGGCCGTGCCGACGGCGATGCCGGCGACGGTGGAGAAGACGACGACGCCCAGCGGGCCGAGCAGGGAGGTGCGGGCGCCGAGCAGCAGCCGGGAGAGGGTGTCCCGGCCGGCCGCGTCCACTCCGAGCGGGTGCGCCGCGGAGGGTCCGGCGAGGGCGTTGCCCAGGTCGACGGCGTTGGGGTCGTAGGGCACCAACAGGGGTGCGAACAGGGCCGCGAGGACGACGGCGGCGACGAGGCCGAGGCAGAGGAGGTGGAGCGGGGACCCGGTGGCCCGGATCCGGGCCAGGCCGGGGCGGCGGGTGAGGACGGCGGTCATGCGGCGGCCTTCCTGGATCCGAGGGTGACCCGGGGGTCGACCAGGGGCAGCAGCAGGTCCACGACCAGGTTCACGGCCATGAAGAGGGCGACGATGATCAGGGAGACCGCCTGGACGGTGGGGAAGTCCTTGGTGGTCGTGGACAGTTCCAGGAGCTGGCCGATGCCGCCGATGCCGAAGGCGGTCTCCACGAGGATGGTGCACACGAGGAGGGTCGAGACGATCAGTCCGCCGGTGGTCAGGACCGTCCCGAGGGAGTTGCGCAGCACGTGCCGGCGGATGACCTGCCGTTCGGGCACGCCGCGGCTGCGGGCGACGGTGACGTGCTCGCTGTCGAGGGCTTCGAGCATGGCGGACCGGGTCACCCGGGCGAGCATGCCGGTGAGGTAGAGCGCCAGGGCGATCGCGGGGAGGGTGAGGTGCCAGAGCATGTCGCCCAGGCCTTCGCCGGACCCGCTGCTGGGGAACCAGCCGAGCCGGACGGCGAACAGGCCCTGCAGCAGGACCGCCGCGGCGAACGACGGCGTGCCGACGGCGAACGTCGTGGTGACGAGGACGGCCGAATCGGCGGCTCCGCCGCGGACGGCGGCGATCCGGCCCAGGAACAGGCCGACCGCGACCACGAGGGCGAGCGCCATGGTGATCAGCAGCAGGGTCACCGGGAGCCGGTCCGCCAGGAGGCGCGAGACGTCGGTGCGGTAGGTGATGGACCGCCCGAAGTCGCCCTGGAGCACGCCCCCGAGCCAGCGGAAGTACCGTACGAGGAAGGGGTCGTCCAGGTGGTACTGGGCGTTGATCGCGGCCAGGGCCTCCGGGGAGGCCGACCGGCCCGCGAGCAGGAAGCTCGCGGGGCTGCCCGGCGCCAGGTACATGGCGCCGAAGACGACGAACGAGGCGGTGAGGAGGGTGGCGGCCATCTCCGCCACCCTTCGCACGGCGAACCTGACGAAGCTCACTGCGCGGCCCCCACGTCGGCGGCCCACGGGTGGTACATGTACGAGATGGTGGTGGGCGCGCCGGTGATCCGCTTGTTCATGAAGAGCGCGGTGGGCCATTCGGCGACGGGTATCCACAGCAGCTGCTCGGCGGCGTGGCGCTGGAGCTTCGCCTCGATGTCCATGCGCTGCTCGGTGGGGTAGGCGGCGGTGGCCTGGTCGACGAGCCGGTCGTACTCGGGGTCGCTGTGGCCGGCGAAGTTCATGTAGGCGCCGGTCTTGAAGTTCTGCAGCAGGTCGAGCGGGTCGGTGATCGAGTCGTAGTAGGTGAGCGGGAACATGTCGATGCCCTCGCGCGCCTGGGAATCGGTGAACAGCGCGGTGAACGCGTTCGGGGCGATGGTCTTCAGCCGGATGTCGAGGCCGATCTGCGTGCCGGCCGCCTGGACGGCGGTGGCGAGGAGGGAGACGTCCTGGCCGATGGAACTGGTGGCCACGGTGAGGGTCTTGCCGGTCGCGCCGGCCTCCTCGACGAGGGCCTTGGCCTTCGCGATGTCCTGGCCGGTGGGCGGGAGGCCGTCGAAGGCGGTCTTCAGGGTGCGTTCGGGTGCCGCGGCCCAGGCGGCGCGGGTGGTCAGGGAGTTGGTGACGGTGCCGGCGCCGCCGAGTCCGGCCTTGACGAATCCGGTGCGGTCGATCGCCAGGGACAGGGCCCGGCGGACGCGGACGTCGCCGAGGGGGCCCTTCATGTCGGTGATGTTGACGTTGACGGTGCTGAGGCCCTCCCCGAAGTAGAGGGTGCCGACGCCGGCGGAGCGCAGGCGGGCGTAGCTCTCGGTGGGGATCAGGTAGCCGCCGTCGACCTCGCCGCTGAGCATGGCGTTGGTCCGGGCGGACGGGTCGGTCATGAAACGGAAGACGGCCTTCTTCGCTTTGGCCTTGGTGCCCCAGTAGCCGTCGAAGCGGTCGAGTTCGATCGACTGGCCCTTGTTCCAGGTACCGAGCGAGAAGGGGCCGGTGCAGGCGAGTCCGCCGGTGGTGCCGTAGTCCTTGCCGGCCGCCTCGACGCCCGCCTTGGAGGCGACCACTCCGGCGGCGGTGGCCATGTACTGCGGGAACTGCGAGTCGGGCTTCTTGAGTTCGACGGTGACCTGGAGCGGTCCGGTCTTGGTGACGGAGGCGACGTTCTGGAAGACCTGTGCCCAGGCGGCCGCGTTGTCGGGGTCCGTCTGGCGGCCCAGGCTGAAGACCACGTCGTCGGCCGTCATCTCCTTCCCGTCGTGGAAGCGCACGCCGGGGCGGAGGTCGTAGACCCAGGTGGTGGGTGTGGGGTTGGACGCCTTCTGGGCGAGGCCGGGCTCCGTGGTGAGGGCGGGGGTCCAGCGCATCAGGCTCTCGCACACGTTGGACAGGACGGTGTTCTGCGGGTAGTCGAAGGCCACCGTGTAGTCGAGGGTGGGCGGTTCGGCGTAGACGGCCCAGCTGAAGGAGTCGATCTCGCCGCGCGCGGGTGGCGTGGAGGCGGTGAGGTGGACGTCGGTGACGGCGCCGCCCTCGTTCCCGGGCGGGCCCGAACAGGCCGCGAGAAGGGAGACGGAGGTCAGGACGGCGGCGGTGACGGCCGCCGCACGGCGGCCTGGCCGGCGGTGGGGGCGTCTGCTCGTGCGGGGTGTGGAGAGGGTCATCGTCGCGCTCTCTTTGCCGTGAGGGATGCGGGGGAGGAGCGGGCGGACCGCCGCGTGGACGGTCCGCCGGGAACGGTCGGTGCCCGGGTCAGCCGGCGTCGGCCGCGCGCTTCGCGGCGACGGGGATCTGCTGGGTGATGCAGTGCACTCCCCCGCCGCCGAACGCGATCGCGAGCGCGCGCACGCCGACGACCTTGCGGCCGGGGTAGGCGGTGGCGATGACGGCGAGGGCGTCCTCGTCCTGGTGCAGGCCGGCCACGGGGACCACGACACCGCCGTTGGCGACGTAGTAGTTCAGGTAGGACACCTCGATCCGGCCGTCCGCGAGGTCCGTGAAGGCGGTCTGCGGTACGTCGACGATGTCCAGGCGGCGGCCTCGGGCGTCGGTGGCGGCTTCCAGCACCGCGCGGTTGGCGCGCATCCGGGCGTAGTCGGGGTGGGTGGGGTCGGACGGCAGCGAGACGACGACCGTGCCGGGTGCGGCGAAGGCGCACACGCCGTCGACGTGGCCGTCGGTCTCGGTGTCGAGGAGACCGCCGTACGGGAGCCAGATGACCTTGGTGACGCCGAGCCGGGCCTTCAGCTCGGCTTCGATCTCCTCCCGGCCCAGTCCGGGGTTGCGGTTGGGGTGCAGGAGGCACTGCTCCGTGGTGATCAGCGTGCCCTCGCCGTCGACGGTGATCGCCCCGCCCTCCAGGATCATGTCGGAGGCGATGCGGTCGACCCCGAGGTGGTCCAGGAGCAGGGCGCTGATCCGGTCGTCGGCGTCGAAGGGGTGGTGCTTGCGGCCCCAGGCGTTGAAGCGGAAGTCCACCCCGGCGCGGTTGCCGTCGCCGTCGAGGACGAAGAGCGGGGCGCAGTCGCGGAACCAGGAGTCGTCGACCGGCAGCTCGATGACGGTGAGGCCGGCGGTGCCGGCGCCGGTGCCGCAGTGGGCGAGGGCGTCCTCTCCGTGGCCGGGCGGGGCGACCATCGTCACCGGCTCGAAGGCGGCGATGGCGCGGGCGACGTTGGCGTACTCCTCCTTCACCTCGGCCAGCACGCTGCCCCACAGGTCATCGCGGGTCGGCCAGGCCATCAGACAGCCCTCGTGCTCGGACCACTCGGCGGGCATACGGAACTCAGACATCGGGTGTCTCATTTCTTTCGTCGGCAGAGTCTTCCACTCGACTGAAAATTCAGTCAAGGGTCGAGGCGGCAAGGGTGACAGGAGGGCGGGGAGCGCCCTCAGAGGAAATAGAGGCGGTTGAGGGAGACCGATTCGGCGGCTTCGGAGCGCAGCGGCTCACCGTCGAGCGTGACCAGGCCGGTGCGCGGGTTCACGTCGACGTCACCCAGGCGGGTGTTGCCGACCATGTCCTTGGGGCCGAGGCCGCGGGTTCCCCGTACGGCGACACGCCGCCGGCGGGTGCCCAGGGTGTCGTACGGGGCCCCGAACGAGCCCGACTCGGCGGCCGCGCGGCTGACGAACGCCACCGAGAGGTCGGCGGGGGCCGCGCCATGGGCTCCGAACAGCGGTCCGAGGACGAGGGGTTCGCAGGTGTCGGTGGCGGCGTTGGGATCGCCGGTGACACCGTAGGCGGGGAAACCGGACTTCAGGACGAGCTGCGGCT
>NZ_JOAK01000033.1 GCF_000720455.1 Streptomyces virginiae
CCCCCACCCCACGGCAGCGCTCCGACAGTGCCCCGAAGCCCGCCCGACGCGTGGGAGCGGGGACGGGGAGGGGTGTCCCCGCAGGACGAGCGCGCGACCGCTGGGTACTGCCGCGATGGCCCGCGCGCGCCGAGCCGAGGAGACACCCCTCCCCGGCCCCGCGACCGGCCCGCACCATCAAGCCCCGCCGGCGATTGAGGCGCGGGGTCTGGGGCAGAGCCCCAGCACACCGGCCGGGGGCCGCCCCGGACCGCTACCCCCGCGGGAGCGGACCGGGCAGGCGCAGCCGAACCCAGCCCCGCCGGCGATTGAGGCGCGGGGTCTGGGGCAGAGCCCCAGGACACCGGCCGGGCCGGCGCTTACGCGTCCAGGTGGCCCGTGTCGTTCCAGCGCTCCAGCGCCGGCGCACCGTAGGCCCACCCCAGGACCGACAGCGACGTCGGTTCCAGGCGGATGCGGGCGCCGAAGGACGCGTCGAAGCCCAGCCAGCGCGCGGCCAGCGTGCGCAGGATGTGCCCGTGGGCGAAGACCAGCACGTCCCGCTCCGCCGAGCGCGCCCACGCCACCACCTCGTCGGCGCGCGCCGAGACGTCGGCGACCGACTCGCCGCCCGGGACGCCGTCGCGCCAGATCAGCCAGCCCGGCCGGACCGCCTGGATCTCGGCCGGGGTCATGCCCTCGTAGTCGCCGTAGTCCCACTCCATCAGCGAGTCCCACGGCTCCGCCCGTACCCCGAAGCCCGCCAGCTCGCAGCTCTCGCTGGCGCGGACCAGCGGGCTGGTGCGCACCTCAAGGCCCGGCAGGCCCTTCCAGGGGTCGCGGGCGAGGCGTTCGCCGAGCAGTTTCGCGCCCTGTTTGCCCTCCTCCAGCAGCGGCACGTCCGTGCGTCCGGTGTGCTTGCCGAGCTGGGACCACGCCGTCTGGCCGTGGCGGGCCAGCAGGATGCGGGGGGCCATGCGAATCTCCCGATCGGTGCGAGATTGTGCGTTTTTACGATGGTTTCCTCGTCCGACCATCATCCATCACGCCCCCCGCCTGCTCTCCCACCGGCCCGTTTCCGCGCTCCGCACACGATTGTCAGTGGCGGATGGGACACTTCCGCGGGTGAGCTCTTACCCGCCCAGCAGCCCCACGCAGCCCACCACGCTGCGTCAGCGGCTCGCCGGCCTGCGAGGCCCCGCCGTGCAGCCCCGCCCGCTCGACGCCCGGGCGCTGGCGGCCCTCGCCGCCAACCCCGGCTGCGGCAGACGCGCACTGCTCGACGGCGCCGGTGTGGACAAGAACGCCCTCGCCACGGCCCTCGGCTCGCCCGCCGCCTTCGGGCAGTCGCAGTTCGCCATCGTCCGCGGGAACTCCTTCGAGGCGAAGGTCAAGGGCGACGGCGGGGCCGAGCTGCTGCGGCTGGTCCACGGGCACCTCGATCCGGCCGCCGAGCCGCCGGGGGCGGGCGCCCGCGTCCCCGACCTCACGGCCGCCGGGCCCGAGGGCCGCGCCGCCCGGACCGCGCTCGCCCTGCGCGAGGCCACCGCGACGAGGGACTGGACCCTGCTGGACCACCCGATGCTGGCCCTGGAGGTGGCCGGTTCGCCGGCCTATCTGGAGCCGGACGCCGTCGTCGTGCACCCCGACGGCCGCTGGACCGTGGTGGAGATCAAGTCGTTCCCCATGATCGACGCGGCCGCGGACGCCGCGAAGGTGGGCGCGGCGGCCCGCCAGGCCGCCGTCTACGTCCTGGCCCTGGAGCGGACCGCCGAGAAGCTGGCCGGCGCCGAGGTCGGGCACACCGTGCTGCTGGTCTGCCCCAAGGACTTCTCCAACCTGCCCACCGCCGCCCCCGTCGACGTCCGCCGCGAGCGCGCGGTGACCCGGCGCCAGCTGGAGCGGCTGACCCGGGTCGAGGAGCTGGCCGCCGCGCTGCCCGAGGGGCTGACCTTCGACCCGGAGCGGACCGCCGAGGAGCTGGCCGAAGCCGTGTCGGCGGTGGACGCCGCCTACGCCCCCGAGTGCCTGGCCGCCTGCGAGCTGGCCTTCCACTGCCGGGAGCGGGCCCGCGCCGCCGACGAGGTGACGGCGCTGGGCCGTTCCGTACGGGGCGAGCTGGGCGCGCTGACCACCGTCGAGGCGGCCCTCGCGGCTGCCTCCGGGGCCGGCTGCGCCGAGGACCCCACGGCCGCCGCCCTGCACCGCGCGGCCCGGCTGCGCGCCGAGGCGCTGGAGCTGGCCGCCGCCCGTCCCCGTCGCCACGTCCCGGAGTCCCCCGAATGCCCCTGCTGAGCACCCTGGCCCGGCTGGAGGCCGTCCGTGCGGGCCGCGCCCAGCCGCTCGCGACGGTGCGCCACCGCCACCTGAGCGAGAACCCGCTGGTCTTCGTACCGCTGACCACGGCCGGTGAGGCCGGGGCTCCGCTGGGAGCGATGGTCGGCACCGACCCGAACGAGCCCCGGGTCTTCGTGATACCCCAGCCCCGCGACCGGGACCTGCGCTGGGCGTTCCTCGCGGACCTCGCGGTCCACGTGCTGGCCCACATCGACGCGTACGCCGATGCCGTGGAGCCGGCCGAGCGCAGCGAGACCGACCCGGAGACGGGCAAGCGGGTCAAGGTCGAGACCGAGCTGTGCGTGGACGCCCCGCAGTTGATCGTGCCGAGCCGGGCGGGCATCGAGTACGTGCGGCTGCTCGGGCGGTCGATGAGGTTCCGGCGCACCGCGGAGGAGGATCCGGACAATCCCTATCCGGCGCCTTCGCGGGTGCCGCTGCTGGGCCGCTGGTTCACGCACCTCGGCGAACGGGCGCGGGTGCCCGGGTCTTCGATGCTGCTGTCGGCGACGGACCTGCTGGCGCGGCACTGGGCGACCGGGCAGAGCAATCTGGAGGACCAGCACCTGGGCGCGCTCCTGGCCTGGATCGCGCCGTCCGGCGGCGGGTCGGGGGCCGAGGCGGCCCTGCGTGCGGAGCTGGGCCGCGACGAGCACGGCCAGTTGCTGTGCCCGCCGGCCGGTCCGGCCACCGACCCGGCCTTCGACAACAAGCTGCTGGCTCCCGCGATCGCCCGCTACGACGCGGCGCGCGCGGCCCTGGCGGCCGGGCCCGGGGACGACGACCGCGAGGTCCGCACGGCGGAACGGGCCGTGCGCCGGCTGGTGGTGGACCAGATGTCGAGCACCTGGTGGGCGACGTGGGAGGCGATCGACCTGGTCCGCGCGCTGCCGCCGGGCGAGCGGGCGGAGGAGCGCTGGACACGCGACCGCTGGTCGTACACCGGGCACCGGGACCGCGTACGGGCGGGCGAGCCGCCGCAGCCGCGCCGTGACGACGCGGTGACGGCGGCGCAGAAGCTGGCCACGCGGGAGACCGAGCAGGTGCGCCTCGACGCCCAGGAGGCGCTGGACGACCCCCTGGTCATGGCGGGCCGGCGGCTGGCGGGCGAGGCCTTCGCAGGCGAGGTCACCGAGGTGGTGATGGAGTGGACGGAGTCGAAGCGGCCCAGTCCGCGGCCGCTGGTGACGGTGTCCACGGAGGACCGGCCGCAGCTCGCGGACGGCAGTGGCGCGAAGGTGTACCGCTCGCTGGACGGGCGGCCGCAGAGCGCGCAGTTCGTCCGGTTCGAGGAGGATGGGCAGGTGGTGCTGCGACTCCTCGACAAGATGGGGCGCGGCCGGGACCCGGAGCCGGGTTCCGTGCCGGAGAAGGGCGACCGCGTGTGCTGGACGCTCTTCGAGCACGACGCGCGCGGCGGTCCGAAGCTCCCGGACCCGGAGCAGACGCCGTGGACCCATGGCGGGCCGCCGGGGTCCGGGGCCGCAGTCCACCTTCCCGACGCCGTCACCGACGAGGACATCCTGTGACTCCTGTGACCGCACCGGCCGCCTTCGACCCGGGCGCCGCGGCCGCCCGGGCGACCGCGGCGATCCTGCACGACACCCTGCACGGGACGGAGCGGGGTGTCGTCGTCGACTCCCCGCCGGGGGCCGGCAAGTCCACGCTCGTCGTCCGCGCGTCGCGGGAGCTGGCCGCCGCGGGGCGCCGGCTGATGGTGGTGGCGCAGACGAACGCGCAGGTCGACGATCTGGTGCTGCGTCTGGCCGACAAGGATCCGGAGCTGAGGGTCGGCCGGCTGCACAGCAGCGACGGGGACGCCTACGACCCGGCGCTGCGGGAGTTGCCGTCGGTGACCCTGTCGGCCAGGCCGGGGGACCTCGCGGAGCTGCCGATCACGATCTCCACGGCGGCGAAGTGGGCGTTCGTCAAGGACGTCGAGCCGTGGCAGCACGCGATCGTCGACGAGGCGTACCAGATGCGCTCCGACGCACTGCTGGCCGTGGCCGGGCTGTTCGAGCGGGCGCTGTTCGTGGGCGACCCGGGGCAGCTGGACCCGTTCAGCGTGGTCGGGGCGGAGCAGTGGGCGGGTCTGTCCTACGACCCTTCGGCGTCGGCGGTGAGCACGCTGCTGGCGCACAATCCGCAGCTGCCGCAGCACCGGTTGCCGGTGTCGTGGCGGCTCCCGGCGACGGCGGCGCCGCTGGTGTCCCGCGCGTTCTACCCGTACACGCAGTTCCGCAGCGGTACGGGCCCGGGCGACCGGAAGCTGTCGTACGGGGTGCCCTCGGACGGGTCGGGCCCGGACCGGGTGCTGGACGAGGCCGCCGAGGCGGGCTGGGGCCTGCTGGAGCTGCCGGCGCGGCACACGCCGCGCACCGACCCGGAGGCGGTCGGCGCGGTGGCCCTGGTGGTGCGCCGGGCCCTGGACCGGGGGGCGGTGACGTCCGACGAGCAGTCCCCGGGGCCGGCCCCGCTGACGCCGGACCGGATCGCGGTCGGCACGGCCCACCGCGATCAGGCCGCCGCGGTCCGCGCGGCGCTGGCCTCGCTGGGGGTGGGCGGGGTCACGGTGGACACGGCGAACCGGCTGCAGGGCCGCGAGTACGACCTGACGGTGGTCCTGCACCCGCTGTCGGGGCGTCCGGACGCGACGGCCTTCCACCTGGAGACGGGCCGGCTGTGCGTGCTGGCTTCGCGGCACCGGCACGCGTGCGTGGTGGTGGCCCGGGCGGGCATAGCGGAGCTGCTGGACGATCATCCGTCGACGGAGCCGGTGCAGCTGGGCGTGACGGTGAAGTTCCCGGACGGCTGGGAGGCGAACCACTCGGTGCTGGCGCACCTGGCGGAGCACCGGGTGTCCTGGCGGCCCTGACGTGTTCGGGGCGTTCAGTCCCTGCCCTTGCGTGCGGCGCCGAAGCGGTGCCGGAGCACTTCGCCCACCTCGGCCAGGGCCTGGAGCTGCTCCGGGGTCAGGATGTCGATCAGGTGGCGGCGCACCGATTTCACGTGGAGCGGGGCGGCGTCCGTGATCGCGGCCACTCCGGTGTCGGTGAGGACCACCTCGGCGCCCCGGCCGTCGGTGGCGACTTCCTCGCGGCGGACGATGCCGCGCTGTTCCATGCGCGTGAGCTGGTGGGACAGCCGGCTGCGCGACCAGCGCATCAGCTCGGCCAGTGCGCTGATGCGCATGCGGTGGCCGTCCGTCTGGCCGAGCACGGACAGGACGTCGTAGTCGGCTTCGGAGAGCCCGCTGTCCTGACCCAGGTCGCGCGCGATCTCCGCGTTGACCAGCGGGAACATCCGCCGCCACGCGTACCAGGCGTCCTGCTCGGCCTCGGTGAGCCAGCGGGGCTCGGATGCGGGGGTCATGCCTTCCACTTTAGCCAGATCGGTGACACATCATCTACCTGGTTGACACGTCACTCACATAACGCTTTCATTAGGTGACACATCAACAACCACACCGACCGGGAGAGCCCACTCCATGACCCGCCTGCACGTCATCTCCGCCGCCACCCGTCCCACCTCCTCCGGCCGCCCGCTCGCCCAGTGGGTCGCGGGCGAGGCCCGCGCGCACGGCGGCTTCGACGTCACCCCCGTCGACCTCGCCGAGATCGCACTGCCCTTCCTGGACGAGCCCGAATACGCCTCCACCGGGAACTACGCCCACCAGCACACCCGCGACTGGAGCGCGCTGGTCGACTCCGCCGACGCCTTCCTCTTCGTCCTGCCGATGTACAACGGCGGCTTCACGGCGCCCTTCAAGAACGCCATCGACTTCCTCTACAACGAGTGGAAGGGCAAGCCGGTCGGCATCGTCAGCTACAGCGCCGGCCCCACCGGCGGCGCCCCGGCCGCCGACATGCTGCTGCCCGTCCTGACCCGCCTCGGCATGCTGCCCGCCGAGCACTCCGTCGCGATCCCGGGCATCCCGAAGCTGATCGGCGCCGAGGGCTTCGAGGCCCCCGAGGCCCTGTCCGGCGAGCTGGCCGCCGTACTGGCCGACGTGGCCGAGCTCGCGGCGAAGCGCGCGGCGGAGCTCGGGGCGGAGGCCGTCGTCACCGTCTGAGCCGGCCCCGGCCGGGTGGTCTTTTCCGCGGCGCGCGGCTGACGGCCGATCACCTGAGCGACTCCCCCGCCACTCGGTCCGCCCGTCTGCCCGTGCGCCCCGTCCGTCGTACGGGTGTTCCAACCCGTCGGGGCGCGCTCTTGCGGGGCGTTGGACAATGGACGGTGGCCCGGAAGGTTTTCGCACGCGCAGCAGGAGGACAGGGATGGCAGAGCCCGAGCGGACCGAGCGGCGGCTGCGGCCGGCGCCGCTGCTCTTCGAGCCCTCGGAGGCCGTGGCGGATCCGGAGCACTTCTTCGACCTGGAGTCGATCGAGGACCCGCAAGAACTGCTGGCCCGCGCGACCGAACTGACCCTGGCCTTCCGGGCGGCGCAGGAGCGGGCGGTGGAGTTCCAGGCCCTGGCGGCGGCCCAGCTGGCGGACCCGCGGCGCTTCGACCGGCTCACCCCGGCGGCCATCGCCGAGCAGGCGGAGTGGACCGAGGACTACGCCCGCAAGATGATCGAATTCGGCGAGACCCTCCAGCACGGCCGCGCCGACCTGGCGTAGCGGCCGACCGTCATATGCGGGGGCAATGTACTCCCGACCTACTCGCCCTGTCCTGATTTTCGGTAACTCCGGGAGTTCGGATCGCTACGGCGGGTAGACCTTGGCATATGACGACGCTGACGACGGCCCACGGATGCACCGCCCTCCACGCCCGCGGCGAGCGCACGCGCACCGCGCCCGCCACACACGTCACCCCGCAGGGCGCCGCCTGGCTCACCTCGGCCTCCGCGCACCCCCGCCGCACCCTCGCGCTGTGGGAGGCCCGCCCCGGCCTCCCGGCGACACTGCCCTGCGGGAACGCCTTCGACGTCGTCAACGTCCCGCTCGTCCTCGGGCGCCGGGTCCTGGACCTGTTGTGGGCGGAGGGCCCCGGCTCCGGCCCGGTGGCCGTGCACCGCGGCCGGATGCTGCTCTTCGCCGCCCCCGGCACCGCGCACCGGCTGCCGGCGCTGCTGGCGTGGGAGGAGTGGGGCGCCTCCCGGCCCGCCCCGGCGCCCCTGTGCCACGGCCGCGGGGACGCCGTCACCGTGCCGCCGCTCGCCGCCGGCCCGGGCCCGTCGCGGTGGCTGGTGGCCCCCGACACCCGGGAGCCCTGGCTCCCGGGGCCCGAGGCCCTGCTCTGGGCCTTCGTACGGGCGGCCCGCACCGCCGCACCGACCGGACCTGGGGATATCGATTTTTCGTTCCGCGGATCCTCCTGCTAATGTCTTCCTCGTCAGCAAGCGCCGCTAGCTCAGTTGGTTAGAGCAGCTGACTCTTAATCAGCGGGTCCGGGGTTCGAGTCCCTGGCGGCGCACAGACGGAGGAAGGCCCCCCACGCGAGTGGGGGGCCTTGTTCGTGTCCCCGTCACGGCATCACACCGTCATGTCGTGATCTTCACCGTGTATGCGCCGGACCTGGTGCGGTCGGCCACCTCGACGGTGATCCGCTCCCCCGGCACCGTGTACGTCTCGCCCACCTCCAGCGGGGCGTCCGCCAGCGGCGGGTACACCGAGCGGTCCCAGCAGGCCTCCGTCGCCGGATGGGCGTCCAGCACCTCGATGGGGCCGCCGCCGGAGGCCGCCTCGTTGCGCACCCGGTAGACGAGGACCCCTTCGGTGCAGGTGTCGCCGTCGTTGCCGGACGAGCCCCGCGCCTCGACGGCGATCGCGCTGCCGGGCCCCGTACGGACGACCGCGAGCCGGGTGCCGCCCGTGCCGCCGCTCGGCGGGGCCTGCCCCAGCGGCTGCAGGGTGTGCAGCGACGAGCCCGACTGCACGCAGTCCACCTGGGAGGGGTCCAGCCAGCCCAGCTTCCACTTGTGCCAGGCGAAGAGGTCGGGGGACATGCCGAACTGGCTGCCCATGACGTCCCAGTCGCCGACGTAGGTGTCCCAGTCGCCCTTGCCGTCGGTGGGCCGGTGGTAGAGGTCCGGCAGGTCGAAGACGTGTCCGGTCTCGTGGGCCAGCACGTTGCGGTCCGGCGGGTGGCGCTCGAAGACGGTGACGATCCGCCGCAGTTCCGTGCCGTCCGCGACGATCGGGTGGTCGAAGTTCACGACCTTCGTGGCGTCCGAGTCCACCCCGGGCGCGTCCGGGTCGGCGACGAAGTAGACGATGTCGTACTTGCCGAAGTCCACGCGCGCGTCGGCGGCGGCGACCGCGTCGCGCAGGTAGGCGGCCCGGTCGCCGGGGGCCCAGTCACGCTTTATCCCGTACGCGGTGGACGGCTTGGGCATCGGGATCCACTGCTTCTGCGGGTGCGGGACCAGGCGGAACCGCCCGTACGAGGCCTGCTCGAAGAAGTCGCTGGTGGCGGGGAAGTAGTCGCGGGTGAGCAGCTCGGGCGTCACGGCGCTGCGGTGGTCGGGGAAGGAGAGGAAGACCATGACCGCGTTGAGCGTGCGTTCGGGCTTGGGGTAGGCGCCGTTCCAGGTGTCCAGCCCCAGGGAGTGGTGCGCCCCCGTACGGGTCAGCGCGCAGGGCCCGGCGCCGGAATCGGCCACCGCGGGACCCGCGACGAGCGACATGGCGGCGAGCGCCGTCAGGGAAGTGAGTGCCGCGGCGGTACTTCGGACGCGAGAGCGGTCCACTCCCCCGGGTGTCTGCTGTCGCGTCACATCGACCTCCGGTGGTGGATTCGTACCTGTTTAGCCACCTTGAGGCGATTGTCTTACTAATGCCCTGTTCCGCTGCCCCACACGAGTGAGCAATGAGGCAAGACGGTGACCCCCGGACTTCACGCGGCTGCCTACAGAACGTCACGACCGATCACCCGAGATCAGCAGGGACCTTCTCCCGCTCATAGCCGCGCAGAAACGATCACGCGATCTTGGGCCGACGATCCGTCATCACGCCGAACTCCCGCGTCTCAACCGGTGACGCCGCTGGATAGGGCCTCCCGGCAGCCTCTATGATCGGCACACTTTCCTGCACGGACACTCACGAACACTGCGGGGCCAACGGTGAGCGGAACCTCAGAAGGAACCGGTTCGGCGGCCGACAGCATCCGATCGGCCATTACGGAGCGTCACCCGTCAGTGCCGGCAGTGCCGTCGGCATCCCATCGCGCCGATTCCGATCTGCGCGACTACCGGGCCGCGTTCAACGCGGCCCACCTCGCCATGGCGGTCGTGGACCGCGAGGGCTACGTCGTCACCGCCAACCAGGCCTTCGCCGGCCTGCTCGGCAGCGAGCCGCACGCGCTCGTCCACCGCTGCGCCGCCGAGCTGGTGGACCTGGCCGCGGAGGCCCGCACCTGGGCCGCGTACCAGGAGGTCCTGCGCGGCCGTCAGGCCAGGCTGCGCTGCACCCGCCGGCTCAAGCACCCCGACGGGCACTCGCTGTGGACCGAGGTCACGCTGGGGCCGGTGCCGGGCACCGGGAACGTCCTGCTGTCCGTCTCCGACATCAGCGACCGGCGCGACCTCCAGGCCCGGCTGCGCCACCTCCAGATGCACGACCCGGTCACACGACTGCCCAACCGGGCACTGTTCTTCGAGCGGCTCTCCGCCGCCCTGGAGGCGTCCTCCTACGACCACGGCGGCGGCACCGGCCGGATCGGCCTGTGCTATCTGGACCTGGACGGCTTCAAGGCCGTCAACGACACCCTCGGCCACCGCGTCGGGGACCGGCTGCTGACGGCCGTCGCCGCCCGGCTCACCCAGTGCGCCGACCAGTCCGGCTACGGGCGCACGGGCGGGCACCTGGTGGCACGGCTCGGCGGCGACGAGTTCGCCCTGCTCGTGGAGGACTCGACCGGGACCGAGCAGCTCGCGGACCTGGCGCGCAGCGTACTGACCGCCGTACAGGAGCCGTTCGACCTGGCCGGGCAGCGGCTGTCGGTCTCCGCGTCCATCGGCGTGGTGGAGCGGGCCACGGACGGCACTTCGGCGACCGGCCTGATGCAGGCCGCCGACACGACCCTGTACTGGGCCAAGGCGGACGGCAAGGCCCGCTGGACCCTCTTCGACCCGGAACGCAACGCGCACCGCATGACCCGGCAGGCGCTCTCCTCGACGCTGCGGCCGGCCGTGGAGCGGGGCGAGTTCGCGCTGGAGTACCAGCCGCTGGTGGACCTGGAGAGCGGCGCGCTGCGCGGGGTCGAGGCCCTGGTGCGCTGGCGGCACCCGCAGTTCGGCACGCTGACGCCGAATCGGTTCATCGGTATCGCCGAGGAGGACGGGTCGATCGTCCAGCTGGGTCAGTGGGTGCTGCGCACCGCGTGCCGGCAGGCACGGCGCTGGCAGATCGAACAGCCCAGCGACACCCCGGTCTTCGTGTCCGTCAACGTCGCCGTGCGGCAGGTGTGGGACTCGGACCTGGTGGGAGACGTCGCGGAGATCCTCGCGGAGACGGGCCTGGCACCGCAGCTGCTCCAGCTGGAGCTGACCGAGTCGGCGGTGATGGGCTCGGCCGGAAGGCCGCTCCAGGCCCTCCAGGCGCTGAGCGACATGGGCGTCCGCATCGCCATCGACGACTTCGGCACCGGCTACTCGAATCTGGCGTACCTGAGCCGGCTGCCGGTCTCGGTGCTGAAGCTGGACGGCTCCTTCGTGCGGGGCTTCCGCTACGACGAGGGCGCGCACCCGAACCCGGCCGACGAGACCATCGTCGAAGCCCTGGTCCAGCTCGCGCACCGGCTGGGCCTCACGGTGACCGCGGAATGCGTGGAGACCGCGGGCCAGGCGGCCCGGCTGCGGCGCGTCGGCTGCGACACGGGCCAGGGCTGGCTGTACTCCCGCGCGGTGGCCCCGGACGTCATCGCCCGCATGATCGGCCGCCGGGTGGAGGCCGCGGCCCCCACCCAGCCCGACGAACCGGCCGCGCGCCCCCGGGTCTGAGCGGCCTCAGAGACTCCGGACGAAGGCGGCGAACGCCGCCGCCCCGACGGTGAAGGCGGGCCCGTCGGGATCCTTGGAGTCCCGCACCGCGACCCGGCAGGGCTGCGCGGCCACCTCGACGCAGTCCCCGCCGTTGGTGCTGCTGTACGAGGCCTTGCGCCAGGCGGCGCCGCCGAGGGGGGCGCACTCGACGCACTCGCCGCCGGTCCCACCGCTGTAGCTGGACTTACGCCAGAGCGCGCCCGTCAGATTGGTTTGGATCCCCATATCGTTCCTCCCGTACGCGAGCGATCAGCGCCGCCGATTCCTCAACGGAGAGTGCCGCGGCCTGCAGGTGATCGTAGCGATGTGCGCAGTCCCTGGCCGTCTCGGGATTTGCCTTCACGTGCGCCGAACCGTAGCTCTCGGCATAAACGACATCCGGATCACCATCGAACCTCAAGACAGTGAACGCGCCTACTGTGGCCGGGTGTTGCCCAGCGCTGAACGGAAGGACCTGAATCCGCACTTCGCGCCTGTCCTGGAACTCCAGCAATCGGTCGAGTTGCCCGCGCATGATCTCGCGGCTCCCGAAAGGGCGGTGCAGAACCGCCTCGTCCAGCACCACCCACACAAGCGGTGGGCGCTCCCTGCTCAGGATGCGCTGACGCTCCAGCCTTGCGGCCACGGCCTCATCGAGGTTCTCGCCCCACCCTGCGTGGAGCACCGCCCTGGCGTACTCCTCCGTCTGCAGGAGCCCGTACACCAGCTGGGGCTGGAACGAGGAGATGTTGGTGGCCCGGACTTCCAGTTCGGCGAACGCCTGGAACCACGTCGGCAGCTGGCTCCGCAGGACGAGGCCCACCAGGCGGGAGAACACCCCGCCCGTCCCGAGGGCGGCGTCCAGGCGTTCGGAGAAGTCGCGGGTCGGGACCCGGCGGCCGTTTTCGACCATGCCGATCAGGGAGCCGGTGCAGAAGATGATCGCGCCCAGCTCGGCCTGTTTCAGGCCCGCCTCTTCTCTCAGCCGGCGCAGCTCGAAGCTGTAGTAGTCCAGCGGCGAGGCGCTGGGATCGATGTCGCGGGCCAGGACCATGAGACGGCACCCCCAAGCGGGAAACGGGCTTGTGGCCGAGAGTAGCGAGGCCACTACGGCCCGGTGTCCGGAATCCGGCAACCATGTCACACACCTCCGCCCCACCCCGGGGAGGGGCAGGGCGGAGGCGTCGCTCGGCGCGGGGTGGGGGGAGATCAGCAGGCGCCGAGGTCCTTCCAGACACCCCATTCACCGGTGGTGCCCGGCGTCTCGTTCTGCGTCCACCACTGGGCCTTGTACTTGCGGCCGTTGTGGGAGACCTCGTTGCCGGCGGTGTAGACCGTGCCCGCGACGTAGGCCGGGGTCGAGCCGCAGCCCGTGGTCGGCGGAGTCGTGGGAGGCGTCGTCGGCGGGGTGGTCGGCGGCGTCGTGGGAGGCGTGGTCGGCGGGACCGTGGTGCCGCCCAGCGCGTTGGAGATCTGGTTCAGCAGCGTGATGTTGTTGTCCAGGCCGAGCAGGGAGTACATCATCGCGCCGGCCAGGCCGCGCTGCTTGCCGTAGTCCACCCGGGCCTGGATGGACTTCTGGTTCAGGCCGGTGAAGAACTCGCCGTCCTTGTAGAAGTACGAGGACTTCGACTGGTCGTCCCAGAAGGTGGTCGCCGGGTTGTCGACGATGCCGCCGAGCTCCTTGTAGTGCGCGATGCCCGCCTGCTGACTGAGCGGTCGGGCGCCGGAGCCGCCGGTCGCGGTCTGGGCGAGGCCGTTGGTGGTGCCGGCCGGCACGCCCTTCCAGCCGCGGTAGTAGAACTCGTAGCCCAGCGTCAGCTTGTTGGCGGGGAAGCCGCCGGTGATGCCGTAGGCCGGGTTGCCGTCGATCCAGGAGTCGATGGCGTTGTCGATGCTGTACTTCTCGGTGCCCGGCGCGATCGGGTCGGTCGGGTCGGCCGCGGACGGGTACAGCGGGGACTGGTGGTAGGTGGGCCCGTCGCCGTCCCAGGCGCCGTGCATGTCGTACGTCATGATGTTGGCGTAGTCCAAGTACTGGCCGATCTTGTCGGTCTCGATGTACTTGATCTTGTCCTGGCCGGCCGGCAGGGCCGCCGTCAGCATGTACTTCTTGCCGCCGTTGGCCGCGCCCTCGGCGTCGAGCTGCTTGCGGAACTCCTGGAGCAGCAGGGTGAAGTTCTGCTTGTCCTCGGGGCCGTAGTGGTTGCCGAGGTGGCCGCCGGCGGAGCCGGGGTACTCCCAGTCGATGTCGATGCCGTCGAAGATGCCCGCCGCGGTGCCGGGGCCGCCGAAGCCGCCCTCCACCGGGAGGTCGCCCTTGATGTACTGCTTGATGCAGGAGGCGACGAGCTTCTTGCGGGAGGCGTCGGTCTTGGCCGCGTCGTGGAAGTACTTGGAGTAGGTCCAGCCGCCCAGCGAAATGTTGATCTTCAGGTGGGGGTACTTGGCCTTCAGTTCCTTGAACTGGTTGAAGACGCCCACGATCGGCTGGTTCCACGTGTCGGCGACGCCGTCCACGCTGTCGGCCGCACTGAAGGACTTCTGGTAGTCGGCGTAGGAGTCGCCCGCGCCGTCACCGGCGTTGGGGTTGTTGTCGTCGCCGGCCGCCTTGTTCGCCTCGAAACAGGTGAGGTCGGTGGGGTGGATGTTGCCGAACGAGTAGTTGATGACGTCCAGCTTGCCCGCTATGCCCCGCGTGTCGAGGTGCTTGGGGTAGAAGGCGTTCCCGTACACGCTCCACTGGTCGTAGTAGGCGATACGAACGCCGCCCGCCGCCGCTCCGGCCGCGGCGTCGGCGGCCTGGGCCGTGCCGAGTCCCGCGAAGGAGGCAAGCGCTCCGGCTGCCAGCGCGGCCGTGGCGGCGGCTGCGATGAGGGGTTTACGGATGGGCATGAACTGCCTCCGGGGGGGGTGGGAGGAGAGAGCAGGAAGTTCAGGTGAGAGCAGTGATAGCGATCACCGCAGCGCCCCGTCAATGGTTCGGACCAAAGAAGGACTAGACCACTCCCGGCACATTTCCCCAAGTCAGAGACCTGAGAGCACATCAGAAACCGCTCGCCACCCCGGGTGACGAGCGGTTTAAGGTTCCCTTGAGACACGCTCCCGCAAGGTTTTGGCAATGAACCAGCCAAACCCCGTTATTACAAGGTCAGTCGACGGCGGGCGCCTGCGCCGGCATGCCGTACGCATCCGCGACGAGCTCGTAGGAACGCAGTCGGGCCGCCCCGCTGTGGGCGTTGGCGGTCAGCATCAACTCGTCCGCGCCGGTGCGCTTCGCGAGGCCGTCGAGGCCGTCGGCGACCGCGTCGGGGGTGCCGTGGACGATGTTGGCGAGCCAGCCGTCCACGAACTCCCGCTCCAGCGGGGTGTAGGGGTAGGCCGCCGCCTCCTCGGGCGTGGGCACCAGCCCCGGGCGGCCGGTGCGCAGCCGCAGCATCGACAGCGCGCCCGTACGCACCTGGGCGCGGGCCTCCTCGTCGGTGTCGGCGGCGAGCGCCGAGACCCCGATGACGGCGTAGGGGGCGTCCAGGACCGCCGAGGGCCGGAAGCTGTGGCGGTAGAGGTCGAGCGCGGGCAGCGTGCCGGCCGCGGAGAAGTGGTGGGCGTAGGCGAAGGGCAGGCCGAGCTCGCCGGCGAGCTGCGCGCTGAAGCCGGAGGAGCCGAGCAGCCACAGCGGCGGCCGCCCGGTGGGGCCCTGCACCGGGCCGGGTACGGCGTGCACGCGGGCGTACGGGTGCCCGTCGGGGAAGTCGTCGTCGAGGAAGCGGGTGAGTTCCGCGAGCCGGCGCGGGAACTCGTCCGCGCCTTCCTCGACGCGTCCGGGCCCGCGCAGCGCGGCGGCCGTGCGGCCGTCGGTGCCGGGGGCGCGGCCGAGCCCGAGGTCTATCCGGCCCGGGGCGAGCGCCTCCAGGGTGCCGAACTGCTCGGCGACGGCGAGGGGGGCGTGGTTGGGCAGCATCACGCCGCCGGAGCCGAGCCGGATGCGGGAGGTGTGCGCGGCCAGGTGGGCCAGGATCACAGCCGGTGAGGAGCTGGCGACGCCGGGCATGGAGTGGTGCTCGGCGACCCAGTGGCGGTGGTAGCCGCGGGACTCGGCGAGGCGGGCGATGGCCACGCTGGTGCGCAGGGAGTCGTGCGCGGTGCTGCCGGCGCCGACGGTGACGAGGTCCAGGACGGAGAGCGGTACGGGCGCCCGGCCGAGGGCGGCGCCCCGGATGCCGCTGCGGTTCTCCCGCGCACCGCCGGCCCGGCCGTCCACCGGCTCCCCCGCCTGGCCGCTCGGTACGCCGCTCGGCACGCCGTTCACGTCCCCGGTGTCACTCATCGTCGCTCCCGTCCCGTTCTCCACGTCCGCACGACGTCCGTGCGACACCGTACGAAGAACTCGAACCGTGAGCGGCCGCCGGGCATTCCCGGCAGCGCGGGGTAGTGCGCGTGACAGTGGCATATGCCAGAGGCGTAGATCCAGGCAGACAGACGTGATCGAGCCATCAATCTCCCCAACAGGCGCTCCACATGGGCCTCTTGATGGCTATCGTGGTAGGGCAAGCGGTAACAACCTGCTAGGGGGAAACCGTGGCGCTGAAGCCCGAGCCGACCGCGCCGTTCCACTCGGTGCAGTACGCACTACGCGTACTCGAAACGATCGCACGTCACACCGGTGGCGTGACCGACGTGCAGATCGCGCGTGAGACCGGCCTGCCCGCAGTCCATCTCGCCCCGATGCTGCTCATGCTGCGCCGGGAGGGATATGTCCTGCAGGTGGCGGACGGCGCGTACGCCATAGGGGATTCCCTCGTCCTGCTCGGGTCCGGCACCGACCGCCAGCAGGCCCTGACCGACAAGCTCCAGGAGACCCTCGACAGGCTGCGCGACTCGGTCGGCGCGGCCGTCTACATCAGCCGGTACGTGGACGGCGAGGTCAGGATCACGCAGTTCGCGGACAGCCCGCGCACCCCGAAGGTCCACGAGTGGGTCGACTTCCGGTCGGCCGCGCACGCGAGCGCGGTCGGCAAGTGTCTGCTGACGCAGCTCGACCTGAACGGGCGGCGCGACCACCTGTCCCGGCACAAGATCGCCCGGCTCACGTCGAAGACGATCGTGAACGAGCGGATCCTCTTCTCCAAGCTGGACTCCCAGCCGGCCACCGTCCCCATGCTCGACCTGCAGGAATACGCCGTGGGCACGGTCTGCGCGGCGGTTCCGATCACGGCGGGCGCGTCGGTCGGCTGCCTGGCGCTGTCGATGCCGGTCGAGCACGCGCACCGGCTGCGGGCCGCGGCCGACACCCTGAACCGGAAGGCGGCCCCGCTACTGCTGTCGCTCACCCTCTAGCGGGGCGGCGGGGCGGCGGCGCCCGTGGCCGGAAAACACTTCGGGCGGTTCCCGGTGAACCGGAAACCGCCCGAAGGACAGGTGCGCCGCCAGGGACTCGAACCCCGGACCCGCTGATTAAGAGTCAGCTGCTCTAACCAACTGAGCTAGCGGCGCCTGCTGACAGAGAAAATACTACCTGGTCCGCGGGGGTGCTCCAAACCATTACCGGCGGGGGTGCGGGGGCCGCTGCGCGGAGCGCAGTTCCAGCCCCGCCGGCGTTTGAGGCGCGGGGGTTCGGGGGCGGGGCCCCGCAGCGGCGGCGCAGGCTCAGCGCTGCAGCAGGTCGAGGCGACCTTGGGTCTCGTACCGGGCCAGGAGGGCAGTGAGGGCGGGCCCGGACAGTCGCGTGTAGCCCCCCGCAGGGGACCGGTGCCAGACGGGGTCCGCGCAGCGGAAGCCGGTGCGGCGGAGCGCCACGCGGTGGATCTTGTTCGTCGCGGTGACCGGCATCTCCGGGACGATCCGGACGTAGCGCGGGGCCATCTTCGTACCCAGGTCCGGCTGACGGGAGAGGAAGGCCTCGAAGGCCTCCGGGGAGAACACCGCGCCGTCGCGGAGCGAGAGGGCCGCCATCACCTGGTCGCCGGCCACCTCGTCCGGGACGCCGTAGACGGCGACCGCCGCCGCGTCGGGCCAGCGGGCGAGGATGTTCTCGATCACCGCCGCGGCGAGGTTCTCGCTGTCGACGCGCAGCCGGTCGTCGGTGCGGCCCGCGAAGTAGAGGAAGCCCGCCGCGTCCCGGAAGAACAGGTCGCCCGTCCAGTACCAGCCGTCGCGTGTGCGGTCGGCTTCCGCGTCCGGGTTGCGCCAGTAGCCCTCGAACAGGCTGCGGCCCCGGTTGACGAGTTCGCCGATGGCGGCCGAGCCGTTGAGGAGGCGGCCGTCCCCGTCCAGGACGGCCGCCGGGCATTCCGCGCCCGTCTGCGGGTCGACGACCGCCAGGTCGTCCCCCGCGCCCGCCCGGCCCAGGGCGCCCGGCGGGGTGTCCGGGGTGCGCTGGACGGAGGCGCCGCCCTCGGTGGCGCCGTAGCCCTCCACCAGGCGGACGCCGAAGCGTTCGGCGAAGCGGGCGGCGTCCACGGCTCCGGCCTCGGTGCCGAAGCCGAGCCGCAGTCTGTGGGAGCGGTCGTCGGGGCGGGGCTCGGTGGCCAGGAGGTACTGGATCGCCCGGCCGACGTAGGTGAAGTAGGTGGCACCGTAGGCCTGCACGTCGTCCAGGAACGCCGAGGCGGAGAAGCGCCGGCGCAGCGCGACCGCGGCGCCGCCGACGAGGGCGGGGAGCCAGTCGGCGATGACGGCGTTGCCGTGGAAGAGCGGCATGCAGACGTAGTGGACGTCGTCCGGGCCGACGGAGAACTGGCGCGCCAGTGAGGCGCCGGCGGCCGCGAGCCGGCCCTGGCTGCAGACGGCGGCTTTGGGAGCGCCGGTGGAGCCGGAGGTGAAGTAGAGGAGGAGGCGGGAGCCGGGGGCGGGCGCGCGCAGGGCGGCCTCGCCGGGCTTGGCGGCGGCGTAGGGCGCGAGGAGGGCCTCGTACTCCTCGGTGCCGGTGACCAGGACGCGTACGCCGGGCAGGTCGAGACCCCGCAGCAGCGGCAGGTGGGCGGGCTCGGTGATCAGGAGCCGGCAGTCGGTGTGCAGGATGTCGCGGGCCAGCTCGGGGCCGCGCCGGGTGGGGTTGATCCCGGCGACGGCGGCCCCGGCGAGGGCCGCCGCGCCGAGCCAGCACGGGAACTCGGGGGTGTTGTCGAGCAGGACCCCGAGGTGCGGTTCGGCCCCGGCGGGCATGAGGTCGACGAGGAGCGCGGCGCGTGCGGCGGCTTCCCGGGCGTTCCGGTGACGGGTGAGGACGTGCCGTTCGCCGTCCTCGTACATCAGACCGGGCCGGTGGTCGCCCCATTGGCGCGCTATGAGCTCCGCGACGGTTTCGGGTGCTGTCGTCGTCGTCCGCATGCCGCCGGAGGATAGCTGACAGATCGTCAGAACTGAACGTCCGAGCAGGCGTAGAAGGCCATCGGGGTGTCGTTGACGGTCCAGACCGCCAGGATCAGGTGCCGGCCGGTCTTGCCGCTCGGCATGGCGCCCTGGTGGACGGTGGTCATGGCGGGGCGGGCGCCGTTGTAGGCGACGGTGAGGAAGGGCTGGGGTTCGAGGTCGGCGCGGGTGAGGGCCTTGGTGCCGGTCCAGCCGTTCTTGGTGACGTAGTACTTGAAGTCGGTGGTGGAGTGGTTGGCGGTGAATTGCCACCGGAAGGCGTAGCTCTGCCCGCTGGTCACCTTGGTCGTGGGCCAGGCGCCGCCGCGCGGGTTGTCGAGCTCGGCGAACTGCGAGAGTCCGCCGGAACATATCTTGCCGTCGGCGGGGCCGGCGGCCGGGAAGCCCTTGAAGCCCTCGACGCTCTGGGGCTCCCACTGGATCGCGCCGCAGTCGGAGACGGTCTTGTTGGCGCAGAGCTTCTGGCGGCTGATGGGGGTGTCGGTGTAGCCGTGGCTGCTGGCGGTGGGGGCGCCGATGAGGGTGATTCCGGCGACGAGGCCGAGGCCGAGCGCGGCGATGCCGGCCCTTCTGGGCATGCGGATGGGACGCATGATGCTCCTTGAACGTGGGGGGAGTTCGGCGAGAGCGCGCGCGTGTGGGGATTCAGGTCTAGACCAAGTTCCAGATTATTGACGAGAGTTGGCCATGTCCATACCAATGAGGAAACGGGTGGTCCGGTCACTTCCGGCCACCCGTTTCCTGTCGCCCCACGTGTTCCGCTATTCGGTGCGCCCCGTGTAGAAGGCGACCGTGAGGTCCTTCACCAGGGCCTTGCGCTCGTAGTCGTCGAGCTCGACGAGTCCGCGCGAGGTCAGCCGGTGGACGGTGTCGTCGACGGCGTCCACCACCGAGGTCAGCACGGTGTCCCGGTGCTTGGCGTCGATCGCGGCGACCCGGCGGCGGCGCATGGCCTCGGCGACCTCGGGCGCGTACTCGATCCGGGTCGGCTGGGCCGAGTACACCTCGATCCCGACCGCCTCGGTCTCGGCCGCCAGCATCCGGGTCAGCGCGTCCCCGACGGCTTCGGCGTCGCGCAGGGTCGGGGCGTCCTCGTGGAAGGCGTCCGCCGGGAGCTGGGACAGCACGCGGGCCATGGCCGACTCGACCTGCTCGGCGAGGTACTCGGTGTGGTCCGCGACGGCGAGCGTGGCCCGGGCGGTGTCCTTGACCTGCCAGACGACCTGGACGACGACCTGGAGGGCGAGCCCGCCGGAGTCGACGGCGGGCATCGGGTCGCTGCGCCAGTGGCGCAGGCGTACGTCGACGCGGCGGCGCAGCAGGAGGGGGCTGACCCAGGTCAGGCCGGTACGGCGGACCGTGCCGCGGTAGCGGCCGAAGAGGGTGAGCACCCAGGCGTGGCCGGTACGGGCCCGGCCGAGGCCGCCGAGCGCGACGAGCGCGACGATGCCGAGGAAGGCGAGCGGGGGCCAGTGGGTGGCGCGCAGGCCGTGGTAGGCGCGGGGGGCCGCACCGAAGGCGGCGACGAGGGGGGCGGGGACGACCCCGGCCCGCCAGAGCACGGCCGTGCAGCCGGCGAGGGCGAGGCCGCCGACGGCGACCCCGACCCAGCCGGGCAGCACGGGGCCGCGGTGCTCCCGGAGGCGGTCGTCACCACGGGGGACCCGGCGGCCGGGGGCGGGGCGCGCCGGGCGCGCCGGGCCCGGCGCGGGCCGGGGCGCGGGCTCCGGGAGGGGGGCCGATGTGGTGGCGCGGAACGGGAGGTGCACCGGCACCTCGGTGACGGCGGAACCGCGGTGCGGGGCGACGGCCATCGGCAGGTCCTGCGTGTCGTCGTCCTCCTCCATGCCGCGGGTCACCGCCTGGGCGACGATCTCGGCCACGCCGGGCCCCGGCACGGGGTTCCGGGGGCGCGGGGTCGCGGGCGCGTCGTGGCCGGCCCCGGCCCCGGCCACCTCGTGCACCGGCTCGGGCTCGGCCTGCCCCCGCGCGGCAGGCACGGCCACGTCCGCCTCGCCCTCCGCCCGGGGCGAAGCCTGCCCGGCCACGCCGTCGCCTTCCGCCTCCACCGAAGCGGACCCGCCCGCCGGAACGGACCCCGCGCCGAACGGCGCGGGGGCTGCACGCAGCGCGAAGCGGGACACCGGGCCGGACACGCCTTCACCTTCCGGCTCCGCCGAGACGGGCCCGCCCGCCGGACGGGAGCCCGTCCCGGCCTGCGGCTCCACCACCTGGGAGGGTGCCTGCGCGCCGAACGGCACGGGGGCGGCGCCCAGCGCGGAGTCGGGCACCGGCCCGGAGGCCCTATCGCCTTCCGGCTCCGCCGAGGCGGGCCCGCCCGCCGGACGGAGGCCCGTCCCGGCCTGCGGCTCCACCACCTGGGACGGCGCCTGCGTACCGAACGGCACGGGCGCGGACACGCCTGTGCCTTCCGGCTCCGCCGAGGCGGGCACGGCTGCCGGACGGAAGCCAGTCCCGGCCTGCGGCTCGGCCGCCCGGTGTGACGCCTGCGCGCCGAGCGGCGCGGGCGCGGCCGCCGGAAGCGACACCTCCCCGGCACGCGGCCCGGAGCCGGACACCGGCCCGGAAGCGGACGCCGTCGCCCGGGAGCCCGGCCAGGCTTGAGGCTCCGCCGAGGCGGGCCCGACCGCCGGACGGGAGCCCGTCCCGGCCTGCGGCTCCGCCGCACGGTGTGACGCCTGCGCGCCGGGCGGTGCGGGGGCAGCCGCCGGAAGCGGCGCATCCGCGGCACGCGGCGCAAAGCCGGACACCGGCCCGGAGGCCCGGCCGCCCTCCGCCGACGCCACCAGGCCCGACACGCCACCCGAACGGGAGCCCGGTCCGGCCTGTGGCTCCACCGCGCGGGACGGTGCCTGCGCACCGGGCGGCGCGGGCGCGCCCGCCGGAACGGTTCGCGGCTCCACCGCCCGGAGCGGCGCATCCGCGGTGCGGACAGCCGACGCCGGCTCCGGGTCGGCCTCTCGTTCCGCCGGTACGGGGTGGGGTACGGACACCACCGTCGGGTCGGGGGCCGGGTCGGAGGCCGGGGTGTCCTGCCCCGTCGGCAGGGTGCCCGGGGCCGCCGCCCGGGGGGCAGGGGGCGACGCGTCCCCGGCCGGGGCCGGTGACGGGACGGCGTACCCGGCGGGTGAAGCCGGCCCGGCCGACGCCGGTACCGACGCCGCGCTGGGCGTGCAGTGCCGTACCGGCCCGGCCGGCGGCTCCCCGGCCTGCGCCGGAACCGGGGCCGGCACCGGCGCCGGGGCAGGGGTCGGGGCGTGGGCGGTCGTCGCCCAGCCGAAGGTGGTGGGGGCTGTTGCGGCGGCGGGGGGAACGTGGAGGGTGCCCGTCGTCGAGGTGGTGCGCGTGGGGAACATCGTTACCTCCGTCATGCGAACAGCCGGCGCCAGGTTTCCGGGCCCGGGTAGCCGTTGGCCGCGGCCCCGCGCCAGCCCTGCGCGCGCTGGAAGGCCTCGACGTTGCGGCGGTCCGCCTCGCTCCAGCGGGCGCCCGGACCGGACGTGTAGTGCTTGCCGAAGCCCTTCTTCATCAGCTGCCGGCCGAGGGCCTCGACGGCCGGGTGGGACCGGCCCGGGCGGAACACCGCGGCCCCGGGGTAGGCCCGTACGCCGCCCGGTCCGGGCGCCGCGCCCACCGTCGGCGGGATGTTCTTGCCCTGCTTGTCGACGAGCAGGCGCCAGGTGTGCGCGCCCGGAACGCCGTCGGCGTCGGCGCCCGTCCAGCCCTGCGCGCGCTGGAAGGCCTGGGTGGCGAGCTTGTCGTGGTCGCTCCACGTCCGGTCGGCCACCCCTTTGGGGTAGAACCGGTACGCGCCGCGCTCGATCAGCATCCGGCCCAGCTGCGCCACGTGGTCGTTGGTGGCGCCCGGGGCGAACTTGTCCGCGCCGGGGAAGGTCTTGGCGGCGTCGCCCGGCTTCGGCCCCGCCGCCGGCGCTTCGGGGACGGGCGCGGGCACGGGGACGGCTCCCGGGACCTGCGGGACGATGCCGCCCGTCACCCCGTTGAACCGGTACGGGACGTACTTCGCCGAGTTGGTCCAGTACCCGTAGGGCGTGGCCAGCCTCCGCGTCGTGGGGCGCGTCTGCTCGTAGGCGACGTAGTGCGTGCGCGTCTGGTCGACCCAGCCGCCGAAGAGGACCACGTGCGAGCCGTTGTTGGGGTCCGCCGGGTTGTGGAAGAGCAGCATGTCCCCCGGCAGCAGCTCATCCTTCGTGATCTTGGTGGCGAATTTGTCGAGGCTGCCGGTCCACTCGTTCGAGCCGAGGTTCCAGGCCATGGAGACGTAGCCGGAGCAGTCCTGCCGGTACCCGTCCGTCCAGTACTCGGACATGCTGTACGGGACCTGCGCGTCCAGCCACAGCTTCGCCCGGTTGATGATCGTCGTGCGGTCGATCCGCTTCACGGCGCCGGGCCGGCCCGGGGCGCCGGGGTTGCCCGGCTTGCCCTTCGGGCCGTGCAGGGGGGTGCGGCCGCCCTGCGGGCTGCCGGGGTCGTCGAGGGACACCGGCCCGGTGGCCGGTGCGCTCAGGGCGACCGCCGTGGCGCCGCCACCGCCGAAGACCACTCCGGCGGCGGTGGCGAGGACCAGCGCCCGCCGCGCCCCGCGCGCGGCGGGGTGCCCCCCGTCCCGGAGCGGTATGGCGCGGTCCCGGGCGAGGGCACGGCGGCGCTGGGCGCATCCCCGGCACACGCAGTCGCCCGCGGGCTCGTACTCCTCGAAAGCGGGCATCGGCATCTGCACATGCGTCGGGGGCTGCATCGTCATGCGGTTCCGTCCACTCCCCTGCTGTTCCAGTGGTCGACCGGGGCCGCAGCTGATAAAGCATCAGATGCGGTCGGCGCAGACATATCGTGCACGATAAACCCCTCAAACATGGGTTAATCGGACAAGGCGGGCGTGGCTGGTCACGAGCACCCGCGGAGGTGGGGTAGAGTTTTCTCTGTCAGCAAGCGCCGCTAGCTCAGTTGGTTAGAGCAGCTGACTCTTAATCAGCGGGTCCGGGGTTCGAGTCCCTGGCGGCGCACAGACGGAGGAAGCCCCTCACAGCGAAAGCTGTGAGGGGCTTCTTCGTTCCTGGTCACCGATGGTCACGCCGACGTGCCCGGGCGGGCTCCCACGCCCGTCAGGTAGGCGGAGACCACCACGTTCGCCGTGTACTCCTTGGCCGCCTTGTCGTAGGTGCCACCGCAGGTCACCAGCCGCAGCTCCGCGCGGCCCGCGACCCGCGGACCGTACGCCTTGTGCGCGTCGAAGGCCGCGCGCTCGTAGACCCGTACGTCCTCGATCGTGAACTCGGCGACGGAACCGTCCGCCCGCACCACGCGCACCTTGTCACCCGCCTGCGCCGAACTCAGGCCGTAGAAGACCGCCGGCTTGGACCGCGTGTCCACGTGTCCCACCATCAGCGCCGTCCCCGCCGCCCCCGGCTGCACGCCCTGGCCCCACCAGCCCACCGTGCCCGGGCTGTCGTACGACGGCGGCTCGATCGCGCCGTCCTTGTCCAGGCCCCGGGACACCACCGGGGCCTGGATGCCTATGGACGGCACGTCGACGCGCTGCGGCAGGGACCCGGCGACGGGGGCGTGCGCGGCCGGCAGCCCCGCGCCCACCGCCCCGCCGGCCTGCCCGGGAAGCGGGGCCGGCGCCACGGTGAGCTCACGGCCCCACAGCCACAGGCCCAGCACCAGAACCGACCAGGCCGCGAAGGTCAGCAGCCGGCCCCCGGCGGAGGCCTTTGCCTCGTCCGTCCGCCACTCGCTCACGCGACGCCCGTCCCCTCACTCGCCGCTGCGGCGGCGGCGCAGGGTCAGCGCCCGGCCGGCGACGGCCAGCGTGGCCACCGCGGCGAGCACGGCACCGATCACGGTGTGCGGCGTCCCCGGACCGTCGCCCCCGTGCTCCTTCTTCGCCGCGGTGACCAGGCCGGGGGCCTGCGCCGGGCGGTCCGCCATGCCGCCGCCGCCCGCGTGGACGGGCCAGATCGGCGAGGCGTGGTGCGAGGGGTGCCGGTACTCGGAGATCTGGACCGAGCCGGTGAACTTCTCGTCGCCGTCGCAGTACACCCGGACGGCGTGCCATCCGGGCGAGGCGTGCGAGCTGATCATCGCGTCGCCGTAGAGCGGGCTGCGACGCCCGCCGTCCCGCCCGTAGAGGTCCGCGTCCGCCACGAAGACGGCGGACTTGGCCACTCCACGGTTGCCGTCACATCCCTGGACACGCAGCTTGACCTGCGCTCCGGGAGGGGCCGGGCTCGGGTCGACGGCGATGCTGCCGCGGTCTCCGCGGTCTCCGCGGTCTCCGCGGTCCTCCTCGCCCGCAAGGGCGGCGGGCGCGGCCACCGCGGAGCACGCCGCCAGTACGGCGGCCACGGCGGCGGTGCGGACAGCGATCGGAACACTGCGCATGGTGAACCTCCTCGACAAGGAGATTCACGCGCGGTACGCCGCTCCGCATCCGGAGCGGCGCCGTACGTGTCAGCCGTACGCCCCAAACGCGCTACGCCCGTACGGCCCTACGACGCGGGTGCGCACCCCGTCAGACCAGGTCGACCAGATCCGCGATCGAGGCGACCGTCTTGGTCGGGCGGTACGGGAACTTCTCGGTGTCCTGCTCGGTGGTCAGACCGGTCAGGACGAGGAAGGTCTGCATGCCCGCCTCCAGACCGGCCAGCACGTCGGTGTCCATCCGGTCGCCGATCATGGCGCTGGTCTCGGAGTGCGCGCCGATGGCGTTGAGGCCGGTCCGCATCATCAGCGGGTTCGGCTTGCCCGCGAAGTACGGCTGCTTGCCGGTCGCCTTGGTGATCAGGGCGGCGACGGCGCCGGTGGCCGGGAGCGGGCCCTCGGTGGAGGGGCCGGTCTCGTCGGGGTTGGTGCAGATGAAGCGGGCGCCGGCGTTGATCAGGCGGACCGCCTTGGTCATGGCCTCGAAGCTGTACGTCCGGGTCTCACCGAGCACCACGTAGTCGGGCTCGTGGTCGGTGAGGATGTAGCCGATGTCGTGCAGGGCGGTGGTCAGACCGGCCTCGCCGATGACGTACGCCGTGCCGCCCGGGCGCTGGTCGTCGAGGAACTTCGCCGTGGCCAGGGCGGAGGTCCAGATGTTCTCGACGGGGACGTCCAGGCCCATGCGCGACAGGCGGGCCTGGAGGTCGCGGGGGGTGTAGATGGAGTTGTTGGTCAGCACCAGGAAGGGCTTGCCGGACTCGCGCAGCCTCTTGATGAAGGCATCGGCGCCGGGGATCGGGGTGCCCTCGTGGATGAGGACCCCGTCCATGTCGGTGAGCCACGATTCGATCGGCTTGCGCTCTGCCACTGGACTGCTCTCCGCTCTCGCTGACCTGCGACCTCGACTGCTGGTCTGTACCACCTGTTCCCCACCCTATCCGGGCCGGGCTGTGGGCGTCCCTGCCGTCCACAGCCCGGACTCCGGGGGCCGGATCAGCCCAGTCGGACGTTGTCGACGGTCCAGAACCAGTTGTTGTCGCCGCTGTAGCGGAAGCGGACCTGGACGTCGGTGGCGCCGGCCGGGACCTGGAGCGCGAGGGACTCGGCCTTGGCGACGGCGTCGGCGGTGTAGGTCTTCACCACCGTCGGGGCGGCGCCGTCGTAGGAGACCAGGACCTGGGCGGTCTGGCCGGCCTCGTGGCGGTAGTGCGTCTGGAAGGTGAGGGTGCGCGTGCTGCCGCCCGCGACGGCCCACTTGGGGGTGACGAGGGTGGAGTCGAAGGTGCCGGTGTGGGCTTTGTCGTCCCACTCGTCGGAGTCGGCGACGGCGAAGACGTCACGGGAGCGGACGTTCAGCTCGCGCCACTGGTCGCGCTGCGACTGGGTCCAGAACTCGTCGGTCGCGAAGGCCCAGCCGGCCCATTCGGTGACACCGCCGGTACCCATCTTGGAGTTGTCGAGGGACCAGCCGGCGGGCGGGGTGTGCGTGAAGCCCTTCACCCCGGCGGGGATGCCCGTCTCGTCCACGCGGGCCTGCAGGCCCGGGCGTACGGTGTCGAAGGGGTCGGTGCCCGGTGCGCCGAGCGGGGCGCCGTCGAGGCCGGAGGTGCTGACGCCGACCTGGGCGAGGGCGGTCGCGGCCACGTCGGACAGCTTGACGTCGTCACGGACCGAACCGGCCGGGATCCCGGCGCCCTTGGCGATGACGAAGGTGCCGCGCTCGGCGGTGGTCGAGCCGCCGTGGCCGCCGGAGGGGGTGTGGCCGTGGTCGGTGGTGACCAGGACCTTCCAGTTCTCCTGGCCGTAGGTGGGGCGGTTCTGGACGGCGGTGAGGAGCTGGCCGACCAGGGCGTCGACGCGGGCGACGGCGTCGAGGTACTGCTGGCTGGCGGCGCCGTAGGAGTGTCCGGCGGCGTCGATCTCGCCGAGGTAGACGAAGGCGGCGTCCGGGTTCTGGCCGCGCAGTTCGGCGGCGGCCGCGGCGGCCACCTTCGGGTCCTCGCCCCGGTAGCCGTCACGGTCGCCCTTGAGGGAGAGGCGCTTGTCGACCTTGGCGGAGAAGATCGGACCGTTGTGGTCGGTGGAGGTGATGGGCTCCCAGTCGGCGGCCGCGTAGGTGTTGAGCGCCGGCTTGGCGTTCTCGATGCGGGTGAGGAAGTCCGGGTGGGCGGCGTAGTTCTTCCCGGTGAAGGAGTTGTCCTTCACCCCGTGCTTGTCGGGCCAGACCCCGGTGGCGATGGTGGACCAGCCGGGGCCCGAGGAGGTGGCGGCCATCGGGTTCGCGTAGAGGGGGCTGCGGGCGGTCAGCCCCTGGGCCATCAGGCCCTGCAGGTAGGGGGCGTTGGCGGCCTTGACGCGGTCCAGGACCGCACCGTCGACGCCGATGACGAGGACCTTGTCGGTGGTGGCGGCCGCGGCGGCGGGGTGGGCGGAGAGGGCGGCGAGCAGGGCGGTGGCGGTGGCGGCCGCGGCGAGGATGCGTCCGGCGGGGACGGCAGGGGACACGAACTCCTCCGGGAGTGATCGTGGGAAAGGCGCTGGGGACGTGCGCCGGGCCCGGACCGGAGGTGCGGTCTTCGGTCCAGACCCGTTATGTACGGGACACTCTGCCCGGCGTGGGTGACCGGGAGGGTGACCTGGAAGCAACCAGTCAGCTTCCGGTTGCCGACTTCCACGCGTCCACGTAGGCGGTGAAGTTCTTGTCGATGTCCGCCCAGTCCGGCTCGAAGATCTCGACACCCGTCATGAGCCTGGTGAGTTCGACGGCGTTGGCGTCGGTGGGCTTGACGTCGGTGCGGGCCGGGAAGCCGCCGCCGACCTCGCTGACCAGCTTCTGCGCCTCCTCGCCGAGCAGGTGGTCGAGGAGCTTCCTGCCGTTGTCGGAGTGCGGGGCCTTGGCGACCAGGCCCGCCGCGTAGGGCAGGGCGAAGGTGGTGGGCCTGCCGCCCTCCTTCGCGGGGAACCAGATGCCCAGGTTCGGCATGGACTTGGACTGTGCGAAGTTCATCTGGACGTCGCCGTTGGCCACGAGCAGCTCGCCCTTGTCGGTCTTGGGCGCGAGCTTGCTGGTGGAGGAGGACGGGCCGACGTTGTTGGCCTGGAGCTTCTTCAGGTACTCCATCGCCGGCTCCTTGCCGCCGAAGTCGTGCATCGACTTGATGAGGACGGCGGTGCCGTCGCCCGCGACGCCCGGGGTGGAGTACTGCAGCTTGCCCTTGTAGCGGCCGTCCAGCAGCTCTTCCCAGGTCCTGGGGGCCTCGGGGAGTTCCTTCTTGTTGTAGACGAAGCCGAAGTAGTTGTTGACGACCGAGGTCCACTTGCCGTCGGTGGACTTGTCCGCGCCGTTGACCTTGTCGGCGCCCTGGGGCACGTAGGGCTGGAGCAGGCCCTTGCCGTCGGCCTGCTGGATGAAGGGCGGCAGGGTGATCAGTACGTCGGCCTGGGTGTTGGTCTTCTCGCGGACGGCGCGCTGCACCATCTCGCCCGAGCCGCCCTCGACGTACTTGACCTCGATGCCGGTCTTCTTGGTGAAGTCGGCGAAGACCCGGTCGTACCAGCCGTCGCCCTTCTCGCTCTTGAGGCCGTCGGCGCTGTAGACGGTGACGACCTTCCCGGCGCCCTCGGAGTCGGCCGGGCCGGCCGGGGAGGATCCGCCGCAGGCGGTGAGGGACAGGGTGAGGGCGAGGCTGCCGGTGACGGCGGCGGCGCTGCGGAGCGCGAGCGTTCTGGGCATGGAACTTCCTTACGGGGAAGGGGAGTCGGCGGAGGTCGGTGCGCGGTGGGGTGCTGCGGGGGTCAGCGGTACGAGGCCCTGGTGCGGATGCGGGAGACGGCCAGCAGGACCAGCAGGGTGGTGGCCATCAGGACCACCGCGACGGCGGAGCCGCTGAAGAGCGAACCGCGGTCGGTGGCGGTGAAGATCCGGACCGGGAGGGGCGTCCAGTCCGGGGGGTAGAGCATCATCGTGGCGCTCAGCTCGCCCATGGACAGGGCGAAGCAGAGGCCGGCCGCGGCCGTGAGGGACGGCAGCAGGAGGGGGAGCCGGACCCGCCACAGCACGTACGCGGGGCGGGCGCCCAGGGAGGCGGCCGCCTGCTCGTAGGCGGGGTCGAGGCGGACGATCGCGGCCGACACCGACCGGTGGGCGAACGCGGTGACGAGGACGGTGTGCGCCAGGACGACGATCGAGCCGGTGCCGTTGAGCAGGACGGGCGGGCGGCTGAAGGCGACGAGCACGGCGAGGCCGACGACCACGGACGGCACGGCGACGGGCAGCATGAACAGCGCGTCCAGCAGTCGCTTGCCCCGCCGGCGCAGCGCGGCCCCGGCCAGCGCGGCCCAGGTGCCGACGGTGAGCGCGAGGAGGCTGGCGGCGACGGCGGTGATCAGGCTGGTGGTGAGGGCCTGGAGGGATTCGCCGCGTACGGCGGCCGCGTAGTTCGCGGTGGTCGGGCCGGAGGGGAGGGCGCCGGACCAGTAGGTGGCGAAGGACGCCGCGACCACGACGAGCAGGGGCAGGGCGAAGAGGGGCAGGAAGAGGAGGCCGAAGAGGCCCCAGGCGGCCCAGCGGCCGGCCCTGCTATGCACCAGCACGCTTGCTCACCACCCGGTAGAGGCCGAACAGGCCGACGGAGATCGCGATGTTGACGACGGCGACCACGCAGGCGGCCGGGTAGTCGGATTCGAGGATGGCCTTGCCGTAGATGAGCATCGGCAGGGTCGTGACGTCCTTGGCCCCGGTGAACAGGACGATCCCGAACTCGTTGAGGCACATGACGAGGACGAGGCTGCCGCCGGCGCCGAGGGCGGGGAGGGCCTCGGGAAGGATCACCCGGCGGACGATGCGGGCGGGGCGCGCGCCGAGTCCCGCGGCGACCTCCAGCTGGGCGGTTTCCAGCTGGGAGAAGGCGGCGAGGAGGGGACGGATCACGAAGGGCGTGAAGTACGTGATCTCCGCGAGCAGGACGCCCCAGGGGGTGGTCAGGAAGTGGAAGGGCCCCTCGGCGGCCCCGGTGAACTCGGTGACGAGGCCGTTGGCCATGCCGACGGTGCCGTAGACGAAGAGGAGGGCGAGGGTAATGAGGAAGGAGGGGAAGGAGAGGAACACGTCGATGAACTTCGCGACGGCGCGGGCGCCGGGGAAGGGTACGAAGGCGATGACCAGCGCGAGCGTGAACCCCAGGACCAGGCAGCCGAGGGTGGCTCCGACGGCCAGCCAGACGGTGGTCCCCAGGGCGTCGAGGAAGGCCCGCGACCCGAAGACCCGGGCATAGGCGTCGAAGGCGCCGCCGCCGTTGTCGGGGGTGAGGGACTGCTGCACGACCAGCGCGAGGGGATAGAGGAACAGCACCGCGAGCACGACGACGGGCGGCAGCGCCCACACGCTGCGCGGCACCGCCCACCCCTCCCCGTCCCCTTCCGGGGCCCCCAGCCCCGCCGGCGTTCGAGGCGCGGGGTTAGGGGCGGAGCCCCGCACTCCCAGCCCCGCCGACGTTTGAGGCGCGGGGTTAGGGGCGGAGCCCCGCACTCCCAGCCCCGCCGGCGCTTGAGGCGCGGGGTTAGGGGCGGAGCCCCGCACTCCCAGCCCCGCCGGCGTTTGAGGCGCGGGGTCCGGGGCGGAGCCCCGGGGGCGCGCGGCCGCAGGGGGCTGGTCCGACGGGTGGGGCGGCAGGGCTCGCCGCGAGGCGTCAGGCACGGGACACCCCCGCAGCCAGCAGGACGGCGTCCCGCGGCTCGAAGTGCAGCGTGACCCGGTCCCCCAGCGCGGGCGTCTCCCGCAGTTCGGGCAGGTCCGCCTTCAGCCGGTGCCCGTCGACGTCGACGTACAGCCGGTGCGTCGAGCCCCGCCACTGCACCTCGGCGATGGTGCCGCTCAGCGCGTTCGGTCCGGCGCCGAGGCCGAGCAGGTGCGGACGTACGCACAGGGTGGCCGCGGCGCCCGGCGCCGCGCGCCCCCGGTCGAGGGTCAGCGCCCGGCCCTCGAAGACCGCACCGCCGTCCGCCACCGTGACCGGCAGCAGGTTCGCGTTGCCGACGAACGACGCGGTGAACTCGGTGCGCGGGGCCCGGTACAGCTCCTGCGGTGTTCCGCAGTCCTGCAGCCGGGCCCGGTCCATGACGGCGATCCGGTCGGCCAGCGTGAGCGCCTCCACCTGGTCGTGGGTGACGTACAGGATGGACACGTCAGGCAGTTCGCGGTGCAGCCGGGCCAGTTCGGCGAGCATCCCTGAGCGCAGTTGCGCGTCGAGGGCGGAGAGCGGTTCGTCCAGCAGGAGGACGCCGGGGCGGATGGCGAGGGCGCGGGCGATGGCGACCCGCTGCTGCTGGCCGCCCGACAGCTCGCGCGGGTAGCGCCGGGCGTAGGCGGCCATGCCCGTCATCTCCAGGGCCTCGGCGACTCGTCCCGGGATCTCGGACTTCGGCGCCTTCTGGGCCTTGAGGCCGAAGGCGACGTTGTCCTCGACCCGCATGTGCGGGAAGAGCGCGTACTGCTGGACGACCATGCCGATGCCGCGCTTGTGCGGCGGGAGCGCGGTGACGTCCCGGCCGCCGATGAGGACCCGGCCCGCGACGGGCCGTACGAAGCCGGCGACTGCGCGCAGGGCGGTGGTCTTGCCCGACCCGGAGGGTCCGAGCAGTGCCATGACCTCGCCCGGTTCGACGGTGAGGTCCAGGCGGTCCAGGACGGTGTTGCCGTCGTAGGCGACGCAGACCCCGTCGAAGCGGATGCCGCTCACGCCGACTCCAGGAGGAGGGCGGGGAGTTCGGCGACGGAGTCGAGGACGTGGGTGGCGCCGCCCCGCGTCAGCGTCGGACGGTCGTGGGCGCCGGTGAGGACCCCGGCCACGGTCCCGGAGCCGGCGCGCCGCCCGCTGAGCATGTCGTAGGCGGTGTCGCCGACGACCACGACGTCGGTCACGTCGGCCACGGCGCCGGTGCGCAGGAACGCGGTCAGCACCATGTCGGGGTAGGGCCGGCCGCGGCCGCCCGCGTCGGCGGGGCAGAGGGTCAGGTCGGCGAGGTCCTGCCAGCCGAGTGCGTCGAGGATGGCGTCCTGGGTGACCCGGGCGAAGCCGGTGGTCAGGGCGACGGTCCGGCCGTCGGCACGGAGCTCCTCGATCGCGGCGCGGGCGCCGGGGAGGGCGGTGACGAGACCGCCGTCGACGAGCTCCCCGTACGCCTCCTCGAAGGCGGAGTTGGCCCGCCGGGCGAGTTCCTCCGTGCCGAAGAGGTGGCGGAAGACGGAGATCTTGGACTCGCCCATGGTGGCGAGGACGTACCGGAGCTTCTCGGTGTGGTCGGGGGTGCCGGGTTCGACGCCGAGGCGCTCGGCGGCCCGTTCGAAGGCGCGCTCGACGAGGCCGCCGTCGGCGACGGTGGTGCCGGCCATGTCGAGGACGACCAGCCGGCGCGCGTCGGTGGTGGTGGCGATGGCGGTGGTGTTGGTGGTGGTGGTGGTGGTGGTGTTGGTGGTGTCGGTCATCAGACTTACCAGCCCAGTTCGTTCGCGGTGGTCTCGGCCATGGCCGGCGAGCAGGTCATGCCGCGTCCGCCGGGTCCGGTCACCAGCCAGACGCCGTCGGCGACCTGCTGGCGGTGGACGACGCGGGTGGTGTCGGTGCACTGCGCGTACACGCCGGCCCAGCGGTGCCTGATCTTCGGCAGGGGGCGGCCGAGGAAGGACTCGACCACCTCGGTGAGGTGCTCGTAGGGGTCTTCGAGGGTGTCGAAGGCGAAGGGGTGCTCGTACTCGTGGGTGTCGCCGATGGTCAGGCCACCGTCCCGGCGCTGGACCATCAGCAGTTGCATCTTGTGCGCGGCGGCGATCGGCGACTGGGCCTGTGCGGCGTTCAGTTCGTCGAGGGCGGCGGAGCGGTAGGCGGGGTAGTAGCGGAAGCTGTCGGCGTCCGCGACGGAGGTGGTGAGCTCCTCGCCGAGCGGGGCGGTCTGCATCATCTGGAGCCGTACGCGGCGCACGGGCAGGTCGGGGGCGAGTTCGCGGACCAGGCCGGAGAGCCAGGCGCCGGTGGCGAGGACCACGGCGTCGCCGCGGTGGACGTCGCCGTGGTCGTCGCGGACCGCGCCGGGGCCGGTGACCTCGCGGACCTCGCGGCCGGGGAGGAAGGTGTAGCGGTCGCCCGCCCGGGCCTTCAGGGCCTCGCGCAGGTGCAGTTGGGCGGTGCGCGGTTCGACGGCCGCGTCCCGCTCGCACCACAGGGCGGCTTCGAACTCACCGCGCAGGGCCGGGTTGATCCTGCGCGCCTCCTCGGCGCCGACCAGCTCGTAGCCGCGGGCGGCGGCGTCCGGTCGGGCCAGGGCCGCCTCGGCGACGGCGTACTCGCGGGCGTTGCGGACGGGAGTGAGGGAGCCGATGGCGCGGAAGCCCAGTCCGGGCACCTCCGCGCCGATGCGCTCCCACAGCTCGCGGGCCCGCAGGGCGGTGTCGAGCTCCTCTCCCCCGGCCCGTCCACTGATCCAGATCTGGCCGAAATTGCGCAGTGACGCGCCGCGCGCCTCCGCCTCCCGCTCGATCTGGACGACCTCGTGGCCGCGTTCGACTGCTTGCCAGGCGTGCATGGTGCCGACCACGCCGCCTCCGACGACTATGACTCTCACGCCGCCAACGGTGGGCGCGGCCCGTGGCCCCGAAGGATCGGTCCGGCGACGCGCCGGTGAACAGCCCTCGACGCTTGGACTAGACCCGTTATCTGTTCGTGACCTCACTACGCCCCTTTTCAATGGATCAGGGGCGGTTTGTTGTGGGGCTATTCGGCGCGCAGCCGGGTCGTGAAGCTGAACCGGTCGCCACGGTAGAGCGAACGCACCCGTTCCAGGGGCCGGCCGTCCTGGTCCCGCGAGAAGCGGTGGATGAGCAGCATGGGCAGGGCCGGCGGGGTGCCGATCAGCAGCGCCTCGCGGGGAGTGGCGAGCACGGTCTCCAGCTTCTCGTCGGCCTCGCCGAAGGAGATGCCGAGGCTGTCGCGGAGGTATCCGTAGAAGGAGGAGTCCGGCTGGAAATCGGCGTCCAGGCGCGGGGCCCGCGCCACCCGGATGTAGGTGCTCTCCAGGCCGACGCGCTCGTCGTCGGCGAGCAGGACCCGCTCCAGGTGCCAGACGGGCTCGCCGGGTTCGGCGCCGATGCCGGGCGCCAGGTCGGGCGGGCAGGGGAACTGCTCCAGGCCGATCAGCTGCCGGCCCGGTCGGCGGCCCTGGCGGCGTACGCCCTCGGTGTAGCTGGCGAGGGAGAGCGGCTGTTCCAGCTTGGGTCCGGCGACGACGGTCCCGCGGCCGGAGCGCCGCAGGCGGCCCTCCAGCAGCAGTTCGCGCAGGGCCTGCCGGACGGTCTCGCGGGACACCTCGTACCGCTCGGCCAGATCCCGCTCGGTGGGCAGCGTCCCGCCCTCGCCCAGCTCGTCGAGGAGCGCGGCGATCCGGGCCTTGACGGCGTAGTACTTGGGGATGCGGCCGTGCTCGGGGATACCGGACCGCACGGGAGAGCCGGGGCGGTGACCCTGGAGGTTCTTTTCCACAACGGGACTCTATGCGGGGTGGCCGGGAGGGCCGTACGGGGTTCCGGCGCTCCGGGGCGGGAGGCGGGGTCGGACTCTGGGCGCGGGGGGCGGTCGAGGTCAGTGGCCGCGGGAGGAGGCACGGGTGCGGAGCCGGCGGGCACCGAGCAGGAGGCCGCCACCGGCGGCGAGGGCGGCCACGGCCCCCGCCCCGGACACCCACTCACGCAGACCGGTGTGGGCGAGGGAGCCCGCCTCGACCGGGTCCTCGGACTGCTCGACGGAGAAGCGGTAGCCGCCGGCCTCGCCGATCCAGTCCCCGTCGTCGCCCTTGCGCTGGACGAGCGCGGCGTCGGCGACGACCTCGCCGGTGGGGGCGTCGGGGGCGAAGGCGAGGTTGACCTTGACGGTCCGGGTGCCGCCCGGGCCGACGGTGAAGCCGGGGAAGGCGTCGCCGCCGTCGAAGACGGCGATGATCTCGTCCCGGTCGCTGCGTTCCAGGCCGGCGGGCAGGGTGCCGCCCGGGGCCTCGAACTCCATCCGCAGGTGGGCGGGGCGCAGGGCGCGGGCCTTGTCGGTGAGGACGACGACGGGGTGGATGGCCTTGCACTCGGAGTTCGTGGTGTTGGTCAGGTCCAGGAACCAGGTCTGCGGCTCGCCGCCGGTGCGGTACACGGCCGGACCGCCGCGGATGCGCGCCCCGATGGGGAACGCGGAACTCTTGCCGTCCCCGCAGGTGGCCTGGACGCGGGATGGAGCGGCGGGAGCGGGGCGGGCACCGCCACCGGTGCCGATGTCCGCACCGGCGGGGGACGCGGTGGTGGCGGCCAGGGCGGCGGAGACGAAGGCGGTGAGGGCAAGGGCTTTGCGCAGTCGCATGGAAGACCTTCGCTGCTCGCCGGACAGGACGATGGTCGGACGAGGTGACCATCACCCCGGCCTGCCCGCACCCTGCCACGCCCGCGCGAGCCCTCACCGCGCACCACGCCTGAGTCATCCCGGTTTACGCCCGAACAGCCCACGCGTCAACCCCCACCAGCCCGACCACCCACCCCCACCCCGGCCGCACCATCCAGCCCCGCCGGCGTTTGAGCCGCGGGGCCGGGGGCGGAGCCCCGCTCTCTCAGCCCCGCCGCACACTCCAGCCCCGCCGGCGTTTGAGGCGCGGGGGCGGGGGCGGAGCCCCGCTCTTTCAGCCCCGCCGCACACTCCAGCCCCGCCGGCGTTTGAGGCGCGGGGGCCCGGGGGCAGCGCCCCCGCAACGGCGCCGCACCCGGACACCGACCCCGCGGCGGAGCCGCATCCCTACCCGCGCCCGAACAGCGGCGCCAGCGCCATCTCCGCCGCCCCCTCCGCCACACCCGCCCCCGCCAGGGCGACCACCGGCCGAGCCGGATCCAGCGCGCGGGCCGCGAGTACGGCTCCGACACCGGCCACGAAGACGTCCGGCGCCGCCGCCACCACCCGCCCGCCGAGCAGCACACGGTCCACGTCCAGCAGCGCGACCAGGTTGGCCGCGGCCTCGCCCACGATCCGTGCCGCCGCGGGAAGATCACCTCGGGCCACCGCCTCCAGGCACAGCACCTCCACGCAGCCGCGCGCCCCGCACCGGCACGGCGGCCCGTCCAGCAGGAGCACCTGATGGCCGAACTCCCCCGCCGCCGAACGGGCACCCCGGTAGACCCCGCCGCCCAGCCACAGTCCCGCGCCGAGCCCGGTCCCGACGTGCAGGTACACGCACGTACGGGGTCCACCGCCGAGCAGGACGTCGCCACCCGCGCCCACACCCGGCCCGACATCCGCACCCGCACCCGGACCCACGCCCACGCCTGCACCCGCACCCGCACCCGCGCCACGCCCGGCATCGGCATAGGCATCGGCTCCCGCCCCCGCCTCCGGCCAGGTCGACCGGAGCCACGCCCCGGCGGCCGCGGCCGCACCGGCGTTGGTGTCCTTGTCCAGCAGCACCGGCAGGCCCAGCCGCCCCTCCAGCACCCCCTTCAGCGGGAAGCCCTTCCAGCTCGGGAATCCCGTCACCCGTCCCATCACCCCGGCCCGGTGGTCGAGCGGCCCCGGCGCGGCCACGCCGACGCCCACGAGCGGCGGTCCGGCATGGGCGCCGACCCGCCCGACCGCTCGTACGACCGCCTCCACCGCCGCCTCCGGTCCGGCCGCGAAGTCGAGCGGGCCGCCGCTCTCGGCGACGACGCGGCCCGCCAGATCCACCCGTACCGCCCTGAGCGCGTCGCGGTCCAGGTGCACTCCGACCGCGTGCCGCACGTCGGGCACCAGCCGGAGCAGCGTGCGCGGCTTGCCGCCGGTGGACGCGGCGCGGCCCGCCTCCGCGACCAGGCCGTCCGCGCCGAGCCGCGCCGTGATCTTGCTGACGGCCTGCGGGGTGAGTCCCGTACGGGCGGCGAGTTCCGTACGGCCCAGGCCCGCCGGGCCGGCGCCGCGCAGCAGCTCCAGCACCAGCGCCTCGTTGTGGCCGCGCAGCGCGGGCAGGTTCACCCCGCCACGCCGACCGTGCGCATCCTTGTGGCCGCCGTGACCACCGTGACCGCTGTTCCCGCTACCACTGTCCACCAGCCCATTGTCCACCCTCCTTGCACTTCGGCAACACTGTTGCCAAAGTGGTCTCCATGAGCACCCCCGCCCCCACCGCACCATCCTCACCGCTCCGCGTCGGTGTCATCGGCTACGGACTCGCCGGTTCCGTCTTCCACGCCCCCCTCGTGGCCGCCACGGACGGACTCGTCCTCGACACGGTCGTCACCTCCGACCCGGCCCGGCAGGCCCAGGCCCGCGCGGAGTTCCCCGACGTCCACACCGCCACCACCGCCGACGAACTGTGGCAGCGCGACCTCGACCTCGTCGTCATCGCCTCGCCCAACAAGACGCACGTCCCGCTCGCCACCACCGCCCTCGAAGCCGGCATCCCGGTGGTCGTGGACAAGCCGCTCGCCGCCACCGCCGCCGAGGCCCGGGCGCTCGCCGCCCTGGCGGACCGGCGCGGAACCTTCCTCTCCGTCTTCCAGAACCGCCGCTGGGACAACGACTTCCTCACCCTGCGCCGACTCCTCGCCGACGACGAACTCGGCGAGATCCAGCGCTTCGAGTCCCGCTTCGAGCGCTGGCGCCCGCAACTGAAGGGCGGCTGGCGCGAGTCGGGCGCGCCGGAGGAGATCGGCGGTCTGCTGTACGACCTCGGCAGCCACGTCGTCGACCAGGCCCTCGTGCTGTTCGGGCCCGCCGTACGGGTGTACGCGGAGACCGACGCGCGCCGCCCCGGTGCCGAGACCGACGACGACACCTTCATCGCCCTCACCCACGCGAACGGGGTCCGCTCCCACCTCTACGTCAGCGCGACCACCGCCCAGCTCGGGCCGCGGTTCCGCGTGCTCGGCTCGCGGGCCGGCTACGTCAAGTACGGCCTGGACCCGCAGGAGGGCGCCCTGCGCGAGGGGCTGCGGCCGGACGGGCGGCTGCCCTGGGGCGAGGAGCCCCCGCACCTGTGGGGGCGGGTGGGCTCGGGCGAGTCACCGCTGACCGGCGGCGGCGCCCCCGTGCCGACCGAGCTGGGGGACTACCCGGCGTACTACGCGGCGGTGGCGGCCGCCCTGCGCACGGGCGGGCCGGCCCCGGTCACGGCGCTCGACGCCGCGCACTGCCTCGACGTACTGGAGGCGGCCCGCATGTCGTCCCAGGAGGGCGTGGCGGTCGAGCTTCCCGTCACGACGGTCACCACGGAGCACGGGCCCGCGTGACGTCACGGGCACGTGTCTGCACCCGTTCCGCATGCGCCCGTTCAGCACGCGCCCGTTCAGCACGCGCCCGTTCAGCACGCGCCCGGGCATGCGGAACGGGCGGGGCCGCCATCGCGGCGGCCCCGCCCGCCCCCTGCTTCTCCCGTGGCGCGGCTACGCGCCCTTGAACTCCTGGCGCTGACGGCCGAGCCCCGCGATCTCCAGCTCCACGACGTCGCCGGCCCGCAGGTACGGCTTCGGCTCCGGCTGGCCCATCGCCACACCGGCCGGCGTACCGGTGACGATGACGTCGCCCGGGTACAGGGTCATGAACCGGCTCAGGTACCGCACGACCTCGCCGACCGGGAAGATCTGGTCGGCGGTGTTGCCGTCCTGCTTGAGCTCGCCGTTGACCCACAGCTTCACGTCCAGGACCTGCGGGTCCGGGATCTCGTCGGCGGTGACCAGCCACGGGCCGAGCGGGGTGAAGGTCTCGCAGTTCTTGCCCTTGTCCCAGGTGCCGCCGCGCTCGATCTGGAACTCGCGCTCGGAGACGTCGTTGACCAGCACGTAGCCGCCGACGTGCGCCAGGCCCTGCTCCGCGGAGTCGAGGTAGCGGGCGGTGCTGCCGATGACGACGCCGAGCTCGGCCTCCCAGTCGGTCTTCACGCTGCCGCGCGGGATCAGGACGGTGTCGTCGGGGCCGCCCGCGGTGTCCGCGGCCTTCAGGAAGAGGATCGGCTCGGCCGGCGGCTCCGCGCCGATCTCCGCCGCGTGCCCGAAGTAGTTCAGACCGATGCCCACGATCTTGCCGATGCGGCCGACCGGCGCGCCGATCCGCAGCCCTTCGGCGTCCAGGACCGGAAGCTCACCCGACTCGGCCGCGGCCCGTACCCGGGACAGCACGGAGTCGTCGGCGAGCACTGCGCCGTCCACATCCGTGATCAGGCCGGACAGGTCCCGCAGAGTCCCGTCCTGGTCGAGCAGCGCGGGGCGCTCCGACCCGACCGGTCCGACACGCAGCAGCTTCATGGGCATTCTCCCGTGGTCGTGGGTGGTCGACCCATGGGCATGCCCCGGGCCGGACGATGGGTTGCGGCCATCGGAGGATTGGTCGATCCTCCAAGATGTCCACCCAATCCGCAAGACCCTGTTCACAGGGTGGAACGCATCGCTCCGTCGGCCGGCTGCTCGGCGGCGCGCGTCTTGCGGTACTCCAGCCAGGCCCGCTCCGCCACCGCCCAGGCGGTGGTGGTGAGCAGGTAGAGCCCGGCGGCCAGCGGGACCACGGCGGCAGTGATCAGCGTCCCGAAGGACAGCAGGGGCAGTACGCCGCCCAGCTTGCGCATGGCCTCCTGCTGCTCGGCGGTCAGCTCGGGCAGAGCCGCACCCCCGGCGGGCTTCTTCTTCGGGGCGGACGCCGCTGCGGCCGCTGCGGCCTCCGCTGCAGCCGCAGCCGACCGGCGCCCACGCACGGCACTCCACGCGGCCACCACCGCGATCGCCCCGAACAGCGCGAGGAACACCGACCCCTGCGCCCCGAACGGGCCGCCCTCCCCGAGCGCCTCGGTCCACCGGGACCCCAGCGGCGCGGCGAACAGCCGGTGGCTCAGCAGCTCGCCCCCCGACGAGAACGCCTGGTACATGAGGAAGAACACCGGCAGCTGCAGCAGCAGGGGCAGGCAGCCTGCCACCGGGGTCGCACCGCGGAAGGCGGCCCGGCTCAGCGGGTGCAGGGCGAGCCGTACGAGCACGGTGAACAGCACGATCGCGGCAGCGGTCGCGGACTCGGCCAGCGCCGGCTCCAGAAGCCGGCCCAGCTCAGCAACAAGGTGGGTGAAAACGGACACGTGGGCCCTCCGGGGGTCTCGTCGAACGTCGAAAAGAGGTGCATTTCGGCGTGACGACCCGCGAGGGGCGACAACAGTGATCAGTCAGCAGAAGGCGAGAGGTACTGCGCGCCCCTACGCGGCCGTCGGGACGAGACGGCCGGGCGCCCTGGGCCGCGACCGGCCCGAGGCATCGGGATCACGCTGCGGCAGGAACGCCGTGCGCTGCTCGCGATCACGGATCGCGGTGCGTATTCGGTGCGGCGGCACGGGTCGTACGAGCCGTGCGGCGGCGGCCAGCGCCTCGGCGCCGACGGAGACGGCGGCGACGGTCGCCGCGAGGGCGACCACCACGGCGCCCAGCCCGCCCTCCCCGGCGAACAGGCCGAGGGCTCCCCCGGCCAGCACCAGGAGCGGGAGCAGCACGGAGAGGGCCCGGGCGATCCGGGCGAACGGGACGACGTCGCGTCGCGGCCTGGCCATCGAACCTCCCCCTCTCCGCTCGGCGTTCTCGAAACCCTGTTCCCGATCGATGGTAACCGGGCCCGCCGACAACAGGGGGCGGGGTCAGGGTCCGGGCCGGAGGGTCCCCCAGACCACCAGCCGGTACTTCGAGCTGTACTCGGGCGTGCAGGTGGTCAGCGTGATGTACGCGCCCGGCTCGCTGTATCCGTACCCCGGCTTCACCACGCTCCGCGGCACCGGCGCGATCACCCCGGTGTCCCGCTCCGTCGTCTCGCTCAGGGTCCTGCCCACCACGTACGTGTACCTGCGCCCCCGCATGTCGACGATCAGCTCGTCGCCCGCCCGCAGCCGGTTGACGTACCGGAACGGCTCGCCGTGGGTGTTGCGGTGCCCGGCCAGCGCGAAGTTCCCCTGCGCGCCGGGCCCGGCGGTCCCGGGGTACTGCCCGACGTAGCCCTTGTCGAGGACCGCCCGCTTGTCGATGCCCTGCGCGACGGGCACGACCAGGCCGAGACGCGGAATGCGCAGCACGGCGTACGCCCGCTCCCGCACCGCCGACGGCCCGGCGGCGGGCCGGGCCGCAGGCGACGAAGGGGAGGAGGAAGAAGCCGACGCGGACGAAAACGGAGACGGAGAGGGAGACAGGGACGGACGCGAATCGAGCGGCGGCTCGGACGGGGAAGGACCGGAGCCGGGATCGTCCCCCCAGGCCCGCTCCAGTGCCCGTACCTCCTCCCGCGCAGCGGCCACGGCCTGCCGGTTGGTCCACCACACCTGGTGCACCACCAGCAACAACACCACCACGCCCACGGTGACGGTCAGCTCGGCGGCCGCCCACAGGACCCCCACGAGACCGGCCCGACGCGCCCGCCGGCCCCTCCCCTGAACCACCACAGGTATGTGATCCCGCACGGGCGGCACCCTAAGTCCTCCCCCGTCAACTGACCAGCGGCAGTACGGTGTGAACCATGCGCCCCGACACGCCTGCCGAGCACATCGCCGAAGCCGAGCGCCTCATCCGCACGGCGACCCGCTACCCCGAGGACCAGGAGCCCTTGCTCCTCCAGGCCGCGGCCCACCTCGAACTGGCCGACGAACGGGACCGGGCGAGCGCCCTGTACGACCAACTCCTCTCCTCCTCCCCGTCCGACCCCCACCTGATCAAGGCCCTCCAGGCGGCGAACCTCTGGGAGTACGGCCACGAGGCCGAGGCACGCGCCCTCATCTCGGGCATCCGCGACGCCTCCCCCAAGGACCCGGCCCCGTGGGAGGTCATCGCGGAAGCCCTGGAGGCGCACGACGAGTTGGAGGCCTCGGAGGACTGCTTCACCCAGGCCGCCACGCTGCTGATCGCGGATTCGACCCCGCTCACCCCGGCCACCACCGCCCTCCTGACGGGCCGCCACCGGGTACGCCGCCTCCTCGGGCGTCCGCACGACGACTGGGACATGGTGGCCGACACCCGCCACATCGGCCCGATCCCGCTCGACGAGCTCCACGACCCCAAGCGCATCTGGGCCCTGGGCTCCGACGACCCCGCCGAACTGCGCGCCGAGATCGCCCGCCTGCGCGCCGAACTGGGCGACCGCCGCGCGGCCCTGTCCCGCCCGTTCCCGGTGGCGATCCTCCACTGGCCGCAGCGCGAACTGTCCGAGCTGCTGACCAGCTACCCGACGCTCGGCTCGGAGTACGCGTCGCACGAGGCCCACCTGCGCGACATCGAGACCTCCCTGCGCGCCCTCGCCGCCTCGGGCACCACCAACCTCGGCATCGTGACGGCGAGCGTCCCCTCGTACGAGGCCTTCGCGGCCTCCGAGAAGACCTCCCCGGCCTCCCCCAGCCTCCTGGCCGAATACGCCACGACCCTGGCGGCCCGAGGCAAAGCCACCCCCTGGCCCCCCACCCCCACCTCCCCCTGCTGGTGCACCTCGGGCAAGCCCTACTCGGAGTGCCACGGGGGGTAGGGGCTCCGGACTCGGAGATCCACGCTTCCGGCCGTACACACCCAGACCTGCCACAGGGGACAGTCGCGGATTAGGCTCGTCCCCGATTCGACGATCCCCCTAGGCAGGCCATGAGCGACGACTGGCAGTTCGAAGTTCCCACCACTGGCAGCAAGCACCTTCCTCCCGACGCCCGGTACATGGAGGCCCTCAGCAGCCAGGGATACGGGTTCGAGGTGGCCATCGCCGACCTCGTCGACAACTCCATCGACGCCGGGGCCCGGGACGTGGTGATCCACTTCCTGCGCGACGAGGACCGGCTCGTCAGCCTCCTCGTCATCGACGACGGGAAGGGCATGACCGAGGAGGAACTCGACGTCGCCATGACCGTTGGGGGTCGCCGCGACTATGCCTCCGAGGCTCTGGGAATGTTCGGCACCGGGTTGAAGTCGGCATCACTCAGTCATGCGTCAGCGGTGACGGTCGTGAGCAAGACGCGCAGGACCAGGGCCGTGGGTCGGCGCTGGCTGATGGAGCGGGCGGTCAACGGATACCAGTGCGACATCGTGGCCGCCGACTACGCACAGACGCTGATCGACCGGTACGCCCAGCGGCCGATCACCTGGCAGGGAACCGTCATCCGCTGGGACGGGGTCAAGAACTTCCCCCGGAACGGCGGAGGTGGCCAAACCGACCGCTACCTGCACCGGACCATCAACCGCCTCGGTCTCCAGCTCGGGCTGTACCTGCACAGGTTCCTCGCCAAAGACGACTTCAACATCACGATCGCGGTGGAGGACGTGAACACGGGCACCGAGTACATGAACTTCGGCGTCGAGCCTCTCGACCCGTTCGGATATCCGGTTCCGGGTCACGCCGACTATCCACGGCGCTTCACCGTGGACCTCGCTTCGACGCTCCCCGTGTCCCTGGACGCCCATGTATGGCCGGCGAAGTCGACCCTGGACGGCTACAAGGCGGTCGGCTCCGTCCTGGACCGCCAGGGCTTCTACTTCTACCGACACAACCGCCTCGTACAGGCCGGCGGCTGGAACAACTTCCGCCAGCCGGATCAGCACCTCTCGCTTTCCCGCATCGCCGTCGACCTTCCGCCGCATGAAAGCGACGTGTTCCGGCTGACCGTGAAAAAGGAGGGCGTGGAAGTCTCCCCCGAGTTCGTCTCCGCTCTGGAGGGAGCTCGAGATGCCGAGGGGCGGCGCTTCCTCGACTACGTCACCGATGCCGAGTCGGTGTACCGCGAGGCACGCAAGCGGGCGGGAACGACCCGGAAGGCCGTCATAGGGCCGGGCAAGGGGTTCGACCCCGCAGTCCGAGAGGCCATCGAGGACGAGCTGCCTCTGTTGCCCGGTGAGGAGCCCATCGCCATCCGGTGGCACTCGTTGGACAACAGCCTGTTCTTCGATGTCGACCGGGAGAACCGAACCATCGTCCTGAATCACCACTATCGGTCGGCGATTCTCGGCGGAAGGCGCGGCGGCCTCAACGACGCCCCCACGTTGAAATCCCTCATGTACCTCCTGCTCCATCAGGTATTCGAGAAGGAGTACAGCGGGAGCAGGGAAAAGGACAACCTTCAATTGTGGCAGTCGATCCTCGTGGCCGCCGCACGCACGGAACTGGAACGCATGGGCGACGATGACTGACGCAGGCGCCTGCCCGGAACTCCCCTGGTCGACAGTCGAGCATTACCTCGGGGAACGTCAGGCAGCCAGCTACCTGCTCTCCGCACCGGCATCGGAACGCGCGGTCTGGTATGAGATCGGCGACGGCGGGCAGGACATCTCGCTGCAGGTGGAACTCGACCGGCACCAGCAGCCACCCCGCTCGTCGCTGCCTGCGGTCACCATCGACCAGGTGCGTCGCGAAGGGAGGCGGATGGCACGCATCCACACCACGCAGGTGGCGTTGATGCGCGATTTCCACGACCTCCTCATTGCCGTCGCCGACCGGATCGTCACAGGCGACCGCGATCTCGGGCAGGCTTTCGAGGAGACGGTGCACGCCTGGGGTCGGCTGCTCGACCAGCCGCGCGGCCTCGGTGCGGAGCGTCGCATCGGGCTGCACGGCGAACTGGCGGTCCTACATGCCGTTGCCCGCTCCCACGGGTGGGCACAGGCGATCGACGCGTGGACCGGGCCCAAGGCAGAACAGCACGACTTCGGGCTGCCCGAGTCCGATCTCGAGGTGAAGACCACTGCCGCGGAACGCCGACGGCACACCATCCACGGAATACACCAGCTCACGGAGAGTCCTGGTCGCCCCTTGTGGTTCGCCTCTCTCCAGCTGACGCGTGGCGGCCTTGGCGGCCGCTCCCTGCGCGACTCGGTGACCACGGTGATTCGGGACGCCCGCGCCGCGGACCGCATCGCGTCGGTGAGGCTGGAGACCGCCTTGGCGACGGGTGGATGGAGCGAGAGCGACCCGGACGACGAACGCTGGGCTCTGCGCGCGGCACCCTTGCTCGTTCCGGCCGAGCAGCTGCCGAGATTGACCGAGTCGATGATTCCCCTCTCCGTCAGGGAGCACGTTTCGTCGATCGACTACCGCATGGACATAACCCATTTGAGCTCGGCACCCGGCTCGCCGGTCGACCTCACCGACTTCCGTCTTCCGTGACCGACGAGGATCTCAATTGACAACCATCGAAACCCTCCGGATGGCGTTGCACAGTGCCGTGCTTTCCGATCTCGACGGCAGCAAGCCGAAGAGCCTGGCTCGTGCACTGGCGTACCAGGCCGAGGACATGGTCCCGGAGGCCGCAGCCTGTGCCGACGAAGCCGATTTCCAGACAGCGCTGAAGGGCGCCCGTTCGACACATCAGCTGGTAGAGCTCTGGCGGAAGCAGCTCACGCGCTGGGACTACGCCGACCAGCCCGCCTGGACCGACGCGCCTCCGCGCACGAGCGAGCGCAGGGCAGCGATCCACGATCTGCTGAAGCTCGAGGAGACCACCCGCACGCTGCTCGACGGGTTGATTCCCGTGTCGAAGGCGGCTGTCTCCGTGGTGATCAGCCCGGAACACAAGCCCTGGTACACGCCTCAGTCCCAACTCAGCCGACCGCACTACTGGCCCGCGTACCGGAACCTGCTCGCCGCCAAGGGATGGCCGGCCGATGCCGTGGCCGCGTTGGACGTGGCAACCGACCAGGTGGTCGAGCGACTGGCCGATCCCACCGACCCTGCGGTGTACCAGTCCAAGGGGCTCGTCGTCGGCTACGTGCAGTCCGGGAAGACCGCGAACTTCACGGGCGTCATGGCCAAGGCCGTGGACGCCGGCTATCGGCTGGTGATCGTTCTCGGTGGAACGCTCAACATGCTGCGCGCCCAGACCCAGCGACGCCTGGACATGGAGCTCGTCGGGCGGGAGAACATCCTGCGCGGTGCCGACGAGATGGAATCGGACTACGCCGACGACCCGGCCTGGGCGGCCGGAAAGTTCGTGTCCTTCGGAAGCCTCCCATCCACGCTGGGGGCGTTCGACATCGTGCGCATGACCACACGGGACGACGACTACAAAAGTCTGCTGCAGGGCATCACCGCTCTGGAATTCGAGAAGCGGGAACCGGCCCTTCCGCTGTACGACCGGGAGAACCTGCACCGCTCGTCGGCCCGCCTGATGGTGGTGAAGAAGAACAAGACGGTACTGGCCAAGCTCGTCAAGGACCTGGGGAAGATCAAGACCCCACTGGCAGAGATCCCCGTCCTGATCATCGACGACGAGTCGGACGAGGCCTCGGTCAACACGTCCAGGCCGGACGTCCAGCGCAGTGCGATCAACGAGCAGATCTCGAAGCTGCTGAACATGCTGCCGCGCGCCCAGTACGTGGGCTACACGGCGACACCCTTCGCGAATGTCTTCGTGGACCCGAGCGACACCGAGGACATCTTCCCGAAGGACTTCCTCATCTCCCTGCCCCGCCCGGAGGGGTACATGGGGGCACGCGATTTCCACGACCTGGACGGCGAGGTTGAGGAGCACGAGCGCACCGTCGCCAACTCCAACGAGATGGCTCACGTCCGCGACATCGTCGACGACGCGGAGAACGACACCTGCCTCCGGCAGGCCATGGACATGTTCGTGCTGACGGCCGCCATGAAGTTGTACAGGGAAGAGGTGGGCGGGCTCGGCGACGGCTACTTCGAGCATCACACGATGCTCGTCCACGAGTCGGTGCGCACCGGAGTCCACCGTGAGCTGCACGACAGGGTCCGGGCTCTGTGGGACAACGCCGGATACGCCGGTCCTCGTGGGCACGAGAGACTGCGCAGACTCTTCGAGAGCGACATCGCCCCGGTGTCGGAGGTGCGGGCCGACGGCCAGGCCGTTCCAGCCTCCTACGACGAGTTGATGCGATTCGTCGGGCCGGCGAGCGTGCGAATCGGCGGTGACGAGCAGCCGATCATCGTCGTGAACGGCGACAAGGACCTGGAAACGGGCGAGGCCGACTTCGACAAGCGCCCGATCTGGAAGATCCTCATCGGAGGCCAGAAGCTGGCCCGCGGCTTCACGGTCGAGGGGTTGACCGTGTCGTTCTTCCGCCGCCGGGCCGGAAACGCCTCCACGCTCATGCAGATGGGACGTTGGTTCGGGTTCCGCAAGGGGTATCGCGATCTGGTACGCCTCTACCTCGGCCGCAGGGAGACCATGGGGCGTACGGAGGTGGACCTGTACGACGCATTCCAGGCCATCTGCCTCGACGAGGAGGCATTCCGTTCGGAACTGCAACGCTATTCCGTGATGGTGGACGGTCGGCCACAGATCACGCCGGCGCAGATCCCCCCGTTGGTCTCCCAGCACCTGCCGTGGCTGAAGCCGACCAGTCCGAACAAGATGTACAACGCCAGACTGGAACTCGTACGGTCTGCCGGACGCTGGGAAGAGCCCACCGCGTACCCGCAGAAGGGTGACGCCATTCGGCGCAATACCGAGCTGTGGCTTCCGTACCTCGAATCCCTCGGATCACAGGCCCGCACGTACGGGCACCACTTCCAGGACAAGGGCGTCGTCCACCGCTTCAGCGCGCTGACGGGCATCTTCCCGGCAGCCACCGTCCTGGACACGCTCTGCAAACTGCGTTGGGAGGTGGCAGAGCAGTTCTCCCCGCACCTTCGGTACATCTCGGAGATCACCGAGGCGGGCATGGTGGACGACTGGGTCGTGCTCGCTCCCCAGCACGCCTCGGCCTCGGCCGGCAAGTGCGTCACCCTCGGCTCGGCGGGACGGCAGTACTCGTGGTTCTCCCGTGACCGCCGCGCAGACCGGGGGCCCCTTTTCGGCGCAATCAGCGACAAGAAGCACCGCGGAGTGGCCCACCGGATCGCCGGTGCCCTGAAAACCTCGGGGGACGTGCCCACGGAGGAGCTGGTGGCCGAACGCCGTGGTGCAATCGTTCTGTACCCGGTCGTGGAGACGACGCATCAGGGATCCATCGACGCAACCGGACGCATCGATTCGGACAAACTCGTCATGGCGTTCACCTTCGTGGCACCGGCCTCCGCCAACAGTGCCAACGGCCAGGTCGTCCAATTCACGACGATCTCTTCCAAGCCCAATGCGATCATCGACGTCACGGAGATCGACAGGAGTTGATCTCCGGGGAGGTCGACGGAGGCGGTGAGGCGGGTCTGTCCACCTCACCGCCTCCTCGCACACGGCGATTTCGGGGGACGGCATGAACGCAGGTACGACGGGACGGCTTCGATCTCTGGACATCTGCTCGGGCGCCGGTGGACTGGCCCTGGGCCTCGAGCAAGCAGGATTCGACCCCGTCCTCCTGCTCGACAACCGTGACGTCGCATGCCGAACCCTGCGCACCAACCGACCCACCTGGAAAGTCCTCGAGACCAACCTGCTCGACTTCGACCCCTCCGAGCACACCGAGACCTACGACGTGGACCTGCTGTCGGCCGGACTGCCGCGAGTAAAGGCCACGGCCACCGTGGCGCGCCGGGACAGCGAGGCCGAAATCGAACTGCTCCGAGCCACGATGTTGCTCCTCCACGGCGTGCAGCCCCGGGCGCTGCTCGTCGAGAACGTGCCCGACCTGGCGACGAAGCCGGACTACGAGGCGATTCGCTCATATGTCGCAGACGAACTGGCACACCTCGGATATCGACACACCTGGTTCGTCGTGAACGCGGCGGATTTCGGTGTCCCCCAAACTCGCCGCCAGGGAATTCTGGTTGCCTTCAAGGGCGACGTGCTGGACGCCTTCGTCCAGCCGACTCCGACCACCGATCCACACGTAACAGTGGGCGAGGCTCTGTTGGAAACGATGGCCGCCGGCGGCTGGGCGGGGGCACATGTGTGGGCGGAGCAAGCCGATCAACCCGCTCCCACTCTGGTCGGCGGTTCATGGGAACGCGGTGGCGCGGACCTTGGACCGACGGGGTCCAAACGCGCATGGGCCCGCATGGGGGTGGACGGAGGGACGGTGGCGGACGCCGTACCGGACGCCGACTTCCATTGGGATCCGGAACTCGGTCGGGCTGGGATGATGCCGTTGACCGTGACCCAGGCCGCACTACTCCAGGGGTTCCCTCAGTCGTGGCGGATCGAGGGTCGCAAGACCGCGATGTACCGGCAGGTGGGGCACGCGTCACCGCCTCCCGTCGGACGGGCGCTGGGCACCGCCATCGCTGCCGCACTGCGATCCTGAGGGCCGGGGAAGGGCGCGATGGGACTGCGGCTCGGTGACTACACTTGACCCCCATGACCAGAAAGCAGCCTCAGCCGTCTCAACCTGGGCAGATCCGTGTCATGGATCTGTTCGCCGGGGCTGGGGGGTTTTCCTCCGGATTCAGTCGGTACACCCTCGGGGGGACGACCAGCCCGTTCACCTCGATCGCCGCCGTCGAATTCGACCGTGCCGCGGCGGCGACGTACGCAGCCAATTTCGGCGGTTCACATGTCTTCGCGGGGGACATCGCGAACTTCGATCCCACTCCCTTCAAGGGCCAGGTCGACGTGATCATGGGTGGCCCGCCTTGTCAGGGCTTCTCCGGGCTCGGCAAGGAGGATCCGACGGACCCTCGCAACGAACTCTGGCAGGAGTACGTGCGGGTGGTGGCCAAGGTCCACCCCAAGGTGTTCGTGATCGAGAACGTCGACCGCTTCCTGAAGTCCGCGCAGTACGCGGAACTCCTTTCGGCTTCCGAGACCCCCGGACACCCGCTGCACGACTACACGGTGGTGCCCGCCATGATGAACGCGGCCGACTACGGAGTGCCCCAGGCGCGACGGCGCGTGATCGTGATCTGCACCCACAAGGACTTCGCCGAGCCGCTGCGGCACCCTGCACCGACCCACGCCAAGAACGGCTACGAGCCGAACGGCACCCACGACGTGCTCTTCGACCCCCTTCCCGGCCGGCAGGGTCTACCGCGCTGGGTTCCGGTTTCGCAGGTCTTCGAGATCTCTGCCAAGCTTCCGGTGCTGAAGCGCATGCCCGATCCCCGTGACGACGGACACTCCACCGGCTCCGTCCCCGGCCACTACCTCACGACGGATCTCCATTTCGGGCGAAACCCTGAGAACCTGTCCCGCGCGAGGTACATGGCCATTCCCGAGAACGGAAACCGGAAGGACCTCCGCGGGGTCAGCTATCGTCTCGACCGAACAGGCCGGATTCGCCTCTCCACCGAAAAAGACTACGGTCGACTGAAGAGCCAGGAGTTCTACCTCTCGACGGAGAGCTGGGACAAGCACAATTCCGGCTCCGGCGACGTCATGGGCCGCATGCGGAAAAACGCTCCTTCGGTGACCATCCGAACGGAGTTCTACAAGCCCGAGAAGGGGCGCTACCTCCACCCGACCGAGGACCGACCGATCACCCACTACGAGGCCGCTCTCATCCAGGGGTTCCCCGAGACGTTCAAGTGGCATGGAACCAAGATCGAGATCGCTCGTCAGATCGGCAACGCAGTGCCCGTGGGCCTCGGCAGGGCTTTGGCAGAGGCCATCCACACCTTCCTGGCGCGCCACAGCTGACCCAGCCCGTCAGGCCACCCGGTCACAGGTGGTCCGACGGCTTGGTCAGGCTCACGCCCTCCGGCAGTCGAGGGTCGGGAACGCCCCCCTTGCGGGCCGAGCGGTCCCGAATCGGCGCCTCGGCCAAGAGCTGCTCGAAAATCGGGATCAGGGCATCGATCGAGGCACGGCTCACTTCGCCGTCCTGCGGGCCCTCCGGAAGGCGGTCCCAAGGCGCCGCGGCAGCGTCCTCCGCGTCGTCGATCCAGTCCTGGAGCGCATCGGTGTCAGCCGGCCGATCCGGCGCCAGCACGTCGTAGACCAAGGTGCTACCGGCCGCGTTCACCGCGGCCGAGAGCGCGTTGGCCTGATCTCCCGGGCGGGACACGCCTGCCGCGAGTCGCCTTTCGAGAACTCTCAGAATCGCCTGCGCCGTCGGGCGGTGATCGATCACGTCCAGGCGCATCGTGGTCTGCAACACGTCCTGCACCTGGCAGGCGGTCTCGGTCGGACGGTAGTCGGATCCATCGCGGAACAACTCGGCGGCCCACCAGAGTCTTGAGAAGGCCTGCGTGTAATGCGGGCCACAGAAGCGGGCCGCCGTCGCGGCGCCCGGTGCGCCGTCCGTATCCGAGCCCCGATGCCGCCACACGACATAGTCGGGGGCGACCACCATTGCGATGAAGTTCCACAGGCGCCCGTCAGCGGCCTCCGCCCGTGTCATGCGCAACGTGGCGTGTAGCCGAGGTGCGAACCAGCCGTCCGCAGCCGTGCGCCGACCCTCGAATCTGCGCATCGCCTCGTCCACCAGCACACGCACCGGCTCTGTCCGCCAACGCTGAGCGGCGCCCAGCGTTTCGGCCGCCCTCCGCAGCGCCACCTGAGGCGGCCGCTCTTGCCCCGTCTGCACCGCCCTACCGATGTGCTTGGCCACCGACGCATCCGTCAACATCCCCAGGATCGGCGGGAGTTCGCTGCCATCCGAACGGTTCATCGTGCACCACCGGCCCCTTCGAGGTTCTGCACGGAGCGCACGGCGTTGGTCAGGTTCCTCGTCGCGCGGCTTCGTCGCCCTGCTGCAAACTGCACGCCGGTCTGGATTTCCGCCCAGCCGTAGCCCTTCGTGCGTCGCTCGACGATCTCGTAGAGTGCGTCGGTCGGTTGACGTCCCGGCAGCACGTCCGGGAGCATCGATCGCAGTACCGACTCCCGCCACCCCTTCGGCAGCATCGGGGTTCCGTCCTCGTCCGTGTCCAAGTCGCTCACAGCCGTGTGGAACATCGCGGTCCAGGCGTCTTGGGCAATCTGCGTGGCCGCGAGATCCCGCAGCATCCGCTCTGCCGGGCTGCCACCGGAACCCCGTAGCGCCACCATCAAACCCTCGATGGCTCCGGTGTTGAGGTACACGGTCGGAACGTCACCCGTGGTCTCGACGATCCAGGCGGACTCCTTGTAGGGCCGAAGCCACTCGTGCTCCCCCTCCTTGAAGTCCACCTCGACGATATCGATCTCGCGTTGCCGGGCAGGGGTCGAAGCCTTCAGATCGACGTACCAGTCCTGTGTGGCGGACCCGACCAGCCGGCCCGCCACACCCTCCACCGTCGCCACCACCGAGACTCCGAGTGTGGCCCGTCGCAGGTGCGCCACACTGTCCAGCTCGATGGTTCCCTGCATCGTCCCGTCCGCCGACCTCGACAGAACGGCAGTCGTACGGGCGTTGGTCGCCTTTTCCGAGAGCACGGCCAGGAACACCACATCGGACCACGGTCCCGAGCTGATCTCCGCCTCCGGGAAGGTGACCGAGAGCCGTAGCCGTGCCCGCTCCCAAGCACCTCGCCCCGCCTGATGCAGGGCAACCGCCCGGTCCGTGGCCGAGATCATCGCGTAGGGCAGTTCCCGGTTGTCCACCGAGACGGACATGACCCTCAGCTCCACGTCCCCGAAGATGGTCGGATAGGGGAACACCGCCGTCACACCGAACCTCCGCGAGCCTTCTGAACCTCAACCACGAGTCGCGCGTACCCGCTGCGCACCGGGTGGGTGGCGGGATTCGTGACGCCTCGGAACACCGCCTTGCGCACTCCGGCCTCCACCACGAGGTCACCGTTCTCCACTCGGCAGTCCTCGTCGGCTTCCAGAGCCGCCCATCCGACCACCGGACGGCCGCCCGACCGAACATCGAACTTCGCCACAGGCGTCAGCCGCCACGGGTCGTCGGCCGCAGGGAGCTTGACTTCCACGGTCACACTCCAGGCGCCCGATTCCACCACATGCGCCGACACTCCACGGACGGTCGGGAACGCCTGGGTCCGCCGCGTCGGAGCGTTGGGGGCGTCCCAGGTCAACAGCTCACGCAGCGCGGCAGGACCGCCTGCACGCTTCGTCTCACGCCGTCCCACCAGAGCACGCACGGCCTTGTCGACATCACTGCGGAACTCTTTCAGACGGCTGACGGCACCACGCTCGTAGAGCGAAGTGAGTTCCTCCGTCCGGTCCCAGCGGTCATGCTCGGGCGGTTCCGAGGCGCGGAGGAACTCCTCGGCCAAGGCCACGTCCTCGCCGTCCCGGTCGGTCGCGTAGCCGGCCAGCAACACGGCCTGGAACGGCATCGTGCCCAAAGGTAGTTCGCGGGGACGATGCTCCGTGATGGTCATGCGGTTCCCCCGCATGCACACGACCCGGCTGTGCCGCTCGTCCGCGTCCGCAGCAGGAGTGAGCAGGAGGACCGCCAGGTGCTCGCGGCCCTTGTCCCGCGCCCTTCCACGCCCCTTCAAGGGCGTCACGATCAACGGAACCTCGGCCCGTGCCACCTGGTCCTCCGACGTGAGGCAGTCGACCGTGTGGCCGTCCAAGTGGGCTTGCAGCGCGCGGCTCAGGGCAGGATGGCGGGTGTACGGATCGACCCGTTCTTCGGGGACGACCACCTGCCCGTCGCGCAAGGTGGAAACGCGTGCCTCCAACAACGGGCCGGCAGCGACACCACCGACCATCGCCGCCCAGAAGCCGTCGCCCAGCGATCGCACCAGCTTGTCGTGGAGGTCACGCAAGTCCTCGGCGTCCCCAGACGCGTCATGGGCGCCGACCACCAGGAAGGACGTCCCCGGCTCACTCGTTCGCCGATCGAGGTGCAGGCTCCGCACCGTCTCCTCGTCGGCCCACCACGAGCGCGACACGTCCTTGTGCGCCGGGTCCGTGTCGGGCTCGCCGAACCAGGCCGGTCCCGCGAAGGCCTCGCCGTCGACCTGCCGCCACGGCAGGTCGAGCCGTCCGATGACACGACGCTCGGTCCTGCCCTCGTGCGGCTCGGAGAGTGTGGAGTTGATGAGGACGAGACCGAACCGGCTGGCAGCCCACAGGGTCGCCTTGCCCAGCCCGTACGAGCCGCCGGCACGACCTCCGGACTGCTTGTGACTGTCGAGCTGGCGTCTTACGACGGCGGCGAATCGACCGTCGTGGTACTCCGGCCCGGTAAGCCCGTTGGCGTTGAAGTCGTCCACCCGCAGGAGCACCAGCGAGTTCCTCGACTCCAGTTCGTTCAACGCCGCCCGCAGGCTCCTCGACACCTTCTGCTCCGCCGAGGCCGCGCGATCATAGTGGGGGCGCAACTCGTCCCACTGGAGTGCGGCCAGGAACGAGGAGAGGTGTTCACCTGTCAACTCGTGCAGCGTGTAGTGCACGCGAACCGGCGCTCCGACATCGCATCGTTCGTCAAGCGCGTTCTGGGTGGCCTCCCTGGCCAGCACAGACATGTCCGCGTCGAAGGCGAAGGCGGCGGCGTTGCCGTACTCACGCCCGCCGTCGGCATGAGCCGTGCGATGGTGCCACCGCAACGGACGGCCGGACGCCACGTCGCTGGTACGGCTGTCGACCAATGCAGGGTTGGTGCCGAACACCTCCGCGAGCGCCCTTTTGGTCTCCTCCCTAGGCTCCGCCCGGCCGTTCACCCAAGCGGAAACGGCCGCACGGGTCAGCCCGAGTCGGACAGCAAGGTCGGACTGGGACATGTCCATACGGTTCAACTGCCTTGCGAGCCAAGGGCCGAATTCCTCACCAGGGTGCTCCATGCATCGCCCTCCGCTGTCCGGCTCGCCACGGCCTACGTCTTGATCACCTTAACAGGAGCCATTTGACATGGAGGTCGTTGTCAAATATCCGAGACGGATCCCTGCATCCGGGTCCTGGGCCGCAAGTCGGCCCGACGGCTCGCGACCACGGCGAGCACTCGGGCCGCCGCCTCTTCCACCTGCTCGTGCTCCCAGACGCGCACCGAGAGCCATCCCGCCTCGGCCAGACGGCCGTCCGTATCGCGATCTCTACGCTGGTTGCCCTCGATCTTCGCTCGCCAAAAATCGGCGTTGTTCTTCGGCCACGTGGCATGCAGCGGGCAGCCGTGCCAGAAGCAACCGTCGACGAACACCGCCACACGCGTCGGCCCGAACACGATGTCGGCCTCGCGCCTCACACCCTTCACCGGCCTCCGATGGATCCGGTATCGAGCTCCCTTGGCGTGCAGTGCCTTGCGCAATGCGATTTCCACGCCCGTGTCGCGCCTCTTCTGGCGGCTCATTCGAGCACGGACGGTCGTCGTCGTAGCCAATTTCTCCACGCCCCATTGTGAACCGGACGGGTCGGTGGCTTCAGGCGCCGCTCGGTGAGGGCGAGCCTGCGGACTAGCGGTCGGCCGTGGCGTAGGTTGTGGCGGCCATGGCGGCTGCTGAGGTGAAGACCGCCGGCCAGGCACCGATCTTTTTGGCCAGGGGGTGTGAGGCCGCGAACGCGGCGACGTAGGCCGCGCCCAGGAGGGCCGTCGTCGTCGGCGACGTGCGGCGGTGCCATTCGCGGGCCGCGAGGGTGCCCGCCGCCGCGAGGACCACACCGCCGAGCGGCCGCTTGCCGGTCCAGCGGGCGGCGGCGTACCCGCCGACCAGGCCGCCCGCGGCTACGAGCGAGGTGGGGAACTGCGCCATGGTGGGGGCCTCCAGCCGTTCGAGCGTCACCGAACGAGGCTAACGCGCCCGGCGGGCGAAGCGGCGCGCGGCCGCCACCGCCAGCACGACGGCGGCCCCGCCCAGGACGTTGTCCGGGAGCGCGTCCTGGAGGGCCCGCGGGAGCACGGCCATGACCCCCAGGACCACGAAGAACGCCACCGCGCAGGCGGCCAGACCCATCAGGGCTCGGCTCAAGAGGTTGTTGCGCACGCTGGCTCAACGCCGGGCCGGGCGGGTCGATACGGGTGGTCCGCGTCACCGTACGGAAGTCGGATTTGTCGCACACCCTCCGGATCTGCGGACCTCCCCTCCCGGGAACGTCCCGGGCGTAGATTCGGTCTTCGATAGGGGCGATCCGACCCAAGCCACCCAAGCCGGCCCAAGGAGCTGCAAACGTGATCTGTTACGGACCGGCCGTCCTCGACCTGACGGACGAGCTCGCCGACACCTACGGCGAGGTCTTCTCCGCCCCACCGTGGAACGAAGATGAAGAAACCATTCGCCAGTTCGCTGTCCGGCTGCAGGCCGACAGCCGGCGCGCCGGCTTCCGCACCGCATTCGCACAGTCGACCCACGGCGTCGACGGATTCGCCACCGCCTGGCTGACGCCCCGCACCTTCCCCACGGACCGCGCCTACGGACAGGTCGCCGCGCAGCTCGGCCGGCAGCGCGTGCGCGAACTCCTCGTCGGCGCCCTGGAGATCGACGAGCTCGCCGTACGCCCGCACGCGCGCGGGCACGGCACCGGCCGCGCCCTGCTGGCGGAGATCACCGCCGACGCCCCGGACGACCGGGCCTGGCTGCTGACCGCCCGCGTGGCCACCGACACCGTGGCCACCTACCACCGGCTCGGCTGGCACGAGGTCAAACCGCTGCCCGGCACTGAGAACGGCGTCGTCGTCTTCCTCGCCCCGAACCACCCTTCGGCCTGAGCGTCGGCCGTTCGCCACCGGGCATACCGGGGGCATGATCACTCGTACCGCCCAACGCCAGCTGAACATGGCCACCCACCACCAGCTCCGCCAGGCCGGCATCCCGGCCGCCACCATCAGCGGCCGCAGCCGCCGGGGAGGACCCTGGCAGCGGCTCCTGCCCAGGGTGTACCTCCTGCAGACCGGCCCACCCGACACCCGGCAGCAGGCCCTCTCCGCCGTCCTGTACGCCGCCCCGCCCTCCGCGGACCCGCTCTCCGGCACCGCCGCCGCACTCACCGGCGGCGCGGCCCTCGCGCTCCTCGGCATCCGCGACGCACCACCCGAACCACTGGACGTCCTCGTCCGCGCCCCACGGTCGGTGGCGGCCGCCGGCCGCGTCCGCCCCCTCTCGACCGCCCGCTGGCCCGCGACCATCACCATCGCCGGGGTGCCCAGCACCCGTCCGGTCCGGGCGGCCACCGACTTCGCGGCCCGCGCGGACGACCCGGACCTGGTGCGCTCCGTCCTCGCGAACGTCGTCCAGGGCGGCTGGTGCCACCCGCACGACCTGCACGCCGAACTGCGCGCGGGCCGGATCCGGCACCGCCCCGCCGTCCGGACGGCCGCCGCCGAACTGGTCGCCGGAGTCCGGTCGATCGCCGAGGGCCGCGCACGCGACGCCCTGTCGGCCACGGACCTGCCCGCTCCGCTCTGGAACGCCCGGCTCTACGGACCCGACGGGTCCTTCCTCGCCAGCCCTGACGCGTACTGGCCCGATGAGGGCGTCGCGCTGGAGATCGACTCCGCCGAGTACCACTACACCCGCGACTCCTGGCAGGCCACGCTGCGCCGGAGACTGCGCATGGAGGCCCGGGGCGTCCTGGTGGTCAGCACGACGCCCGGGATCCTGCGCGAGGAACCGGCCGACCTGATCGCCGCGCTCCGCGCGCTCCTCGCCCTGGGCGACGCCCGCCCCGCACCGCCGGAGGTCACGGCCCGCGGCCACGCCCAGCTGGAGCTGCCGCTCCGGGCGTCCCCCTACGCTCCGAAGGCGCGGGACACCGTGTAGATCAGCAGGCCCGCCAGGGCGCCGACCACCGTGCCGTTGATACGGATGAACTGCAGGTCGCGGCCGATGTGGGCCTCGATCTTGCGGGAGGTGTGCTCGGCGTCCCAGGCCGCCACCGTGTCGGTGATCAGCGAAGTGACCTCGCTCCGGTAGGTGGTGACGACGTAGACGACCGCGCCCTCGATCCAGCCCTCCAGCTTCGCCTGCAGGCGGCCGTCCGTGGCCAGTCGCGCGCCCAGCGAGATCAGCGAGGCACGGACCCGCAGGCGCAGCTCGCTCTGCTCGTCCTCCGCCGTCGAGATGATCATCGAGCGGATCGCGGACCAGGCGGACGCGATGACGTCCTGGACCTCGTCGCGGGCCAGGATCTCCGACTTGAGCCGCTCCACGCGGGCCCGCGTCGCCGTGTCCGACTGGAGGTCCGCCGCGAAGTCCCGCAGGAAACGGTCCACCGCCGCGCGCGCCGGGTGCTCGGGCATGTCCCGCATCTCGGTGACGAAGCGGAGCAGCTCCTTGTAGACGCGCTCGCCCACCTTGCGGTCCACGAACCGCGGGGTCCAGCCGGGGGCGCCGCCCTGGACGGCGTCCGTGATCGAGTCCCCGTGGGTGATCAGCCAGTCGTGGGCCTTCGCGCAGACGAGGTCGACGGCGCGGCGGTGACCGCCGTCGGCGACGACCTTCTGCAGGGTCTTGCCCAGGCCCGGCGCGATCTCGGCGGACTCGGCGCGCCGCGTGATGGCCTCGCCGACGACGGCCTGCACGTCGGAGTCGCGCAGGACGGTCAGCGCGCCGCGCAGGGCGGTGGCCAGTTCGGCCGTGACGCGTTCCGCGTGCGCGGGCTCGGCCAGCCAGGCGCCGAGGCGGCCGCCGATGCCGAGGGCGTGGAGGCGGGTGCGCACCACCTCGGAGGAGAGGAAGTTCTCGCCGACGAACTCGCCGAGGGTGGCGCCGAACTGGTCCTTCTTCGTCGGGATGATCGCGGTGTGCGGGATGGGCAGGCCGAGTGGCCGCTTGAAGAGGGCGGTGACGGCGAACCAGTCCGCGAGCGCGCCGACCATGCCGGCCTCCGCGGCGGCGGCGACGTAACCGGCCCAGGCGCCGGCGCCCCAGGCGTGCTCGGCGTACGTGGCCAGCACGTAGACCACCGCCACCAGGAGCAACAGGCCGGTCGCGGTGGCCTTCATCCGGCGGACGCCGCGGCGGCGCTCCTCGTCGGCGGCATTGAACACGAACGCTCCGCGGGCGGGGGGCGGTGGGGGTGGTGGTACCGGCGCGGCTGTGCCGTTGGCTGTGACGCCGTCTCGGCCGCCGTCTGGGCTGCGGTTGTCCACGTGCTCCTGCCTTCCCCCGGGGGCGCCGGTTTTGTCTGCATAGCATCCGACTCCTGGGAGGCCGGTGGAGTTCCCGCCACGCCGTTCCGCTCCCGCGGCGGGTGGCAGTCCGGGGCAGCCCGGGGCCCGGTGCGGCCGTTCCGCTCCCGCGGGGTAGCGGTCCGGGGCGGCCCCCGGCCGGTGTGCTGGGGCTCTGCCCCAGACCTCGCGCCTCAATCGCCGGCGGGGCTTGGTTTGGCTGCGCCTGCCCGTCCGCTCCCGCGGGGGTAGCCGTCCGGGACGGCCCCCGGCCGGTGTGCTGGGGCTCTGCCCCAGACCCCGCGCCTCAAT
>NZ_JOAK01000034.1 GCF_000720455.1 Streptomyces virginiae
GCCCCCCGGGGTTTCGGGAAGGGGCGGGGTGGGGGAAAGCCCCGCAGGGCCCACCCCCGAGGCCGGTACCGCTGACGCCGGCGACTCGGCCGGAGCGCAGGGCGGGCCGGAGGCCGAGACCGCCACAGGCGCGGACACGGCCGGGGCCGAGCCCGCCGCGGGCGGCGGCCTCAGCGAGGCCCAGGCCGAACTGGCCGCGCAGAAGATCGAGCGCGAGCGGATCGCCCGGCGCAAGGCCGAACGCGAAGGCCCCGTCGAGGCCGGCGCGAAGCTCAGCGGCAAGGCCGCCGACCTGCTGGCCGCCGTACGGGCCGTGGAGAGCGGCGGCAAGCCCTCCGCCGCCTACTTCGACGACGCGCCGGCCGCCCCCCGCAAGGCGGCCCCCGCTCCCCCGGCGCCACGCCCGGCCGCCCCGGCGCCGGCGGCCGCGCCCGCCGCACCCTCCGCCGACGCCGTGGACGGCGTACGGGCCGTCCTGGCCCGCGGTGGCGCGCCCGAGTCGCTGGCGGGCCCGGTCGCGGCGGCCCTCGGCGACGGCGCCGCGCAGGAGCTCGCGGAGAACCCGTGGCGGCTGCTGGCCGTCCCGGCCGTGCGTCCGACACAGGCGGACGGCTTCGCCCGCGCCCTGCTGGGCGCGGCGGCCGGGCCCGGGGACGGGCGCCGCACGACCGTCCTGGTGGGCTGGCTGCTGGCCCAGGCGGGCCTGAAGGGACACACCGCGCTGGAGGCTCCGGTCCTGGAGAAGGCCCTGGCCCAGTACGGCGTGCCGGATCCGGCCGAGGCGCTGGAGCAGTCCATCGCGGAGGCCTCGGTACTGGTCTTCCACGAACCCCTCGGCCCGCCGGTGGAGGAGGGCGAGGAGCAGCCCGTACGGATCCTCGTGGGCCTGGAGGGCGCCGCGATGGCCGAGGAGAGCCTGGCCGACGGCCTGGCCCGGCTGGCCGGCACCTTCGACGGCCCGGCGGACTGGGAGCAGGCCGCCGCGGCCGCACCGGACCGGTCCTCCGCCGAGCTGATCCGTGCGGTCGCCGGCCATGGTCTGGTCACTCATACGGGTGGCGAGGCCGCCCGGGCCGAACCGCTCGCGCTGGCCGCCGCGGCCCGTGACATGGGCCTGCGCGTCTGCGTGGCGGCGCACGCCCCCGGTGGCGCCGATTCGGTGACGGTGGCGGAGCTGCTGTCCGGCCAGGAGGGGCCCGGGCGGGACGCGGACGGGCAGTTCGCGCTGGACCTGCTGGTCGTGCTGGACGCTCCGCAGCTGGACGTGGAGAACGCGGCCGCGCTGGTCGAGGGCGTGGCGGACGGGGCCCGGCTGGTCCTGTCCGGAGACCCCGCGGTGCTCGGCTCCGCGGGCGCGGGCCGGGTGTTCGCCGATGTGCTGGCGGCGCGCACGTGCCCCCAGCTGGTCTCCCGCACCCCGGACCCCGGACCCGTGGGCGAGCTCGTCTCCGGCGTGGGGATCGGAGAGCTGAACCAGGTCGACGCCCCCGGCAAGGAGGTCGTCATCGTCCCGGTGCAGGACGCGGGGGAGGCCGTGCACCGCGCGGTGCAGCTGGTGGCCGAGTCGGTGCCGCGGGCCTTCGGGATCCCGGCGGACAGCGTGCAGGTGATCACCCCGGGGCACGGCGGGTCCGCGGGGACACGGGCGCTGAACGCCGCGCTCAAGGAGCGGCTCAACCCCGGCCCGGGCCGGTTCGGCGGTTTCGACCCCGGCGACCGGGTGGTCCATGTGCCGTCCCCGGGGCGGGCCCTGCCGGCCCGTGTGGTGTCGGCCGACGCCCAGGGGCTGCACCTGGACCGCGCGGGAGCACTGGTCGTCGTACCGAAGGATCTCGTCGAGTCCCAGGTGCGGCACGGCTGGGCGGTGACGGCGCACCAGGCGGTCGGGGCGCGCTGGCCGGCCGTGGTGGTCGTGCTGCCGGGCGACGCGGCGCAGGCCCTGTCGCGGGACTGGGTCTACACGGCGTTCGGGCGGGCCGAGCGGCACCTGTCGGTGGTGCACGGTGTCGACCAGGCCCTGCCGCGCGCGGTCGCCGAGGTGCTGCCGAAGCCGCGTACGACGCGGCTGACGGGCCTGCTGAAGGCGCTCGCGGCGGCGGGCGGACAGCCGGAGCAGTAGACGGCAGCGGCCTCCCGCCCCGAGGGGAGGGAGGCCGCGGTGCCGGCACGCGTCGGGGGTCAGGCGGGGGTCAGGCCCGGCCGGGCGGTTTCGTCCTCCTCCCGGGCGTCGTCGGCGTCGTCGGCGTCCTCGAACTCGTCGGCCTCCTCGTCGAAGACGGAGCTGACGTCGAAGCGGTGCAGCACGTCCTGCGGGTCGATGTGCCCGAAGGGCGAGCCCAGCCACTCCCCCGGTTCCGCCATGTCCTCCGAGGCGGCGATCCAGAGCGTGGAGTCGCCCTCCTCCAGTCCGAAGTCCTTGTAGCGGGAGGCGATCTCGTCGGGCTCGTACTCCCCGAAGAGGACGCCGAGGGCGTCGGCGGTGCCTCCGTCCTGGACGAAGTCGGCGTCCCGGTCGTGTGCGGCGACCCGTTCCGCCTGCGCGATCAGGCGCGCCGGTTCGACGACGGCGTAGTCGCGGCGGATGAGCACGCTGAAGGCGGCCGGTTCGGCGGGGCCGGTGTACGGGACGCCGTCCTCGGGCGTCGGGATCTCGAAGGGAGTGACTTCGTCGTAGCGGTCGTAGAGGAGTTCGTCGTACTCCTCGGCGGCGGCGGCGAGTTCGTTGAAGGCGGCGTAGACGTCCGGATCCTCGTCCCCGATCCTGCGCTCGACCGCGGCGAGGTGGCGGTCGAGCGCGGCCTTGACCGCCTCGGCGGCGGCGCGGACCTCGGCAACAGTGGGCAGAGCGGCATCAGACATAGAGCAGACGCTATCCGTAGCAGGGCTCTGCCCGCACAATAGATGCGATGCCGGAATACGAATTTGTCGACGTGTACGTGCCCCGCGGGGTCCCTCGCAAGGAGGCGACCCGCCTGCTGACCGACCATGCCGAGTACGGGAACTGGGAGATCGACCGGCTGAGCCTGCACCGGGACGGCAGCCGCCGCGTGCGGCTGCGCCGCCGGATCATCCGCCAGGTCCGCGCGACCTGGTGAACGCGGGCCCCGGGGGCGGGGCCCGCGTCGTGGGCAACCGTCAGGCGGCGTTCCGGGAACGCCGGTAGAGCACGGTGCCGGCCAGCAGCAGGCCGCCCGCGATCGGGAGGCCTGCGGTCAGGACGTCACCGGCACCGGTGGCGGCGAGCCCGGGGTGCGCCTCGGTACCGCTGCCCGGGCCGGGGTGCGTGACGGGGGTGACCGAACCCGTACCCGGGTTTCCGGGCGTACCCGGGTTGCCCGGAGTGCCGGGGGTGCCCGGAGTGCCGGGGTTTCCGGGCGTACCCGGGTTGCCCGGGGTGCCGGGGTTACCGGGCGTACCCGGGTTGCCGGGGTTGCCCGGGGTACCGGGGTTACCTGGATTGCCCGGGTTCCCGGGGTTACCCGGATTCCCGGGGTTACCGGGGTTACCGGGATTGCCCGGGTTACCGGGGTTCCCGGGGTTCCCGGGGTTCCCGGGGTTCCCGGGGTTCCCGGGGTTCCCGGGGTTCCCGGGGTTCCCGGGGTTCCCGGGGTTCCCGGGGTTCAGTTGTTGCCGAAGGCCGGGTTCAGCAAGGCGATGACGTCCACGGTGTTGCCGCAGGCGTTCACCGGCGCCTCCACGGGCGCCTGCACGGTGTTCCCGGACAGCAGGCCCGGAGAGTTCTTCGCATGCCCCGTCGCGCCGGCGTCCGCGTGTGCGTAGCCCCCGCCCAGAGCGAGGACACCCCCCGCGGCAGCCATGGTGATCAGGGTCTTCCTGGTGACCTGTGCCGGTCGTCGCATCTGTACTCGTCCCCTGGTGTGTACGTGTCGGCCGGCACTCGGAGGCCGGCCGTCCAGGCTCCCCCGCCTGGTACGCCGAAAAGTGGTTCCGGGCCGGAAAAGCCCGGTGGCCCCGGAGCGCTGGAATGCGCTCCGGGGCCGAAGACTTCAGATGCGTCAGGCGTTGACGCAGGTGTTGCCGAAGGCCGGGTTCAGCAGGCCGATGACGTTCACGGTGTTACCGCAGACGTTGACCGGGATGTGGACCGGGACCTGGACGACGTTGCCGGACAGGACGCCGGGGGAGCCGATGGCCGCACCCTGGGCACCCGCGTCGGCGACGGCCAGACCCGCACCCGCGAGAACCAGACCACCGGTGGCAGCCGCAGCGGCGACAACCTTCTTGAGCATTGTTCCTCCTAGTAGGCAAAGTGCGGTCCCAGCCGCGGACCGCACCACCTGTAACGAGGAGGGATCACCAGGGCTACGAGCGTATGAGTGCATTCACTCTTCTCAGTGGAATGCGCACACCTTCTCGAATGTCAGGCGTTGTCGATGAATCGGTCGAGCACCCGCGCCCCGAACTTCAGTCCTTCCACCGGCACCCGCTCGTCCACGCCGTGGAACATCCCGGCGAAGTCCAGCTCCGGCGGCAGCTGCAGCGGCGCGAAGCCGAAGCAGCGGATGCCGAGGTCGTCGAAGGACTTGGCGTCCGTGCCGCCCGAGAGCATGTACGGGACCGCACGCGCGATCGGGTCCTCCGCCTTCAGGGCGCCCTGCATCGCTTCGACCAGCCGGCCGTCGAAGTCCGTCTCCAGCGCCTTGTCGCCATGCACGTCCTCGCGCTTCACGCGGGGGCCGAGGATGCGGTCCAGGTCCGCGAAGAACTCCTCCTCGTAGCCCGGCAGGAAGCGGCCGTCGACGTGGGCCGTCGCCTGGCCCGGGATGACGTTGACCTTGTAGCCGGCGCCGAGCATCGTCGGGGCGGCCGAGTTGCGCAGGGTCGCGCCGACCATCTTGGCGATGCCGCCGAGCTTGGCGAGCGTGGCGTCCATGTTGTCCGGGTCCAGGGGGGTGCCCAGGGCGTCCGAGAGCTCGTCCAGGAAGGACCGTACGGTCTTGGTCACGCGCACCGGCCACTGGTGGCGGCCGAGCCGGCCCACGGCCTCGCACAGCTCCGTGATGGCGTTGTCGTTGTTGGTCATGGAGCCGTGGCCCGCGGTGCCCTCCACCGTGAGCCGCATCCAGTGCATGCCCTTCTGCGCCGTCTCCACGAGGTAGAGCCGCAGGTTCTCGTTCACCGTGAAGGAGAAGCCGCCGACCTCGCCGATCGCCTCGGTGACGCCTTCGAACAGCCCCGGGTGCTTGTCGACGAGGTGCCGGGCCCCGTAGATGCCGCCGGCCTCCTCGTCGGCGAGGAAGGCCAGCACGATGTCACGCGGGGGCTTGCGGCCGCTGCGCATCCGGTCGCGGACGACGGCCAGCGTCATCGCGTCCATGTCCTTCATGTCGACGGCGCCGCGGCCCCACAGGCAGCCGTCGGCGATCTCGCCCGCGAACGGGTCGTACGTCCAGTCCGCGGCGTTGGCCGGAACCACGTCGGTGTGCCCGTGGATCAGCAGCGCGGGCCGCGAGGGGTCCTCGCCCTCGATCCGCGCCACCGTCGAGGCGCGGCCCTTGTGCGATTCGAAGATCTGCGGCTCCAGCCCGACCTCGGCGAGCTTCTCGGCGACCCACTCCGCCGCCTTGCGCTCCCCGGGGCCCGAGTGGTCCCCGTAGTTGCTGGTGTCGATCCGGATGAGGTCCCGGCAGAGGTCGACGACCTCGTCCTCGCCGGAAACGGTCTTGCCCGCGCTCGACTCGCTCACGCTGCTTCCTCCCACTGATCCACTCAGTACCGAACGTCCCCATCCTCGCGCCCCGGGCCGCTCTCCCCAAGGGCGATCCCCGGCCGTCGGGGGGTGTGATCGAGGACCCCCCGCCGTTTGGTAATGTTTTCCACGTCGCAACGGCCCGTGAGGGACGCGAGACACACACCCGGTCCGGGTGGCGGAATGGCAGACGCGCTAGCTTGAGGTGCTAGTGCCCTTTATCGGGCGTGGGGGTTCAAGTCCCCCCTCGGACACCCGGCGGCGGCCCCGGAATGTTTGGTAGTGTTTCGCTCGTCGCAACGGCCCGCGAGGGACGCAGGACACACACCCGGTCCGGGTGGCGGAATGGCAGACGCGCTAGCTTGAGGTGCTAGTGCCCTTTATCGGGCGTGGGGGTTCAAGTCCCCCCTCGGACACCGGGGCTCGGGCGGGGTGCCACGGCAGCGGCGAGGCCCCCCGCGCCGGCACGGCTCGGGGGGCCTCGTGGGGCGTCCGGGGGACGTCAGTCGCGGGAGGCGGCGGAGAGGGCCGCCACTCGGCCGCGGACCAGGAACCAGCCGCCGACCAGGGCGGCGGCGATGACCGGGAGGAGCATGACCGTGGTGCGGCCGACGCCGCCGTCGCTCCACATCAGGACCAGGACCGTGACGAGGAAGAGCAGGGTCACGATCTGGGTGTAGGGGGCCCAGGGCAGGCGGTAGGACGGGCGGGAGACCAGGCCGTTCTTCGAGCGGTGCCAGAAGAAGAGCGAGCAGAGCATGACCATGCCCCAGGTGCCGAGGATGCCGATGGAGGCGAGGTTGAGGACGATCTCGAAGGCCTCGCCGGGCATCCAGTAGTTCAGGCCGACGCCGGCGACGCCGAAGGCGGCGGTGAACAGGACGCCGCCGTAGGGGACCTTGCCCTTGTTCATGACGCCGGTGAACTTGGGGGCGGAGCCGGACAGGGCCATCGAGCGCAGGATGCGGCCGGTGGAGTACAGGCCCGAGTTCAGCGAGGAGAGGGCGGCGGTCAGGACGACCAGGTTCATGATGCCGGCGGTGCCGGGGATGCCCAGCTTGTCGAAGACGGTCACGAACGGGGACTGGTCGGCGGAGTAGGCGGTGTACGGGAGCAGCAGGGCCAGCAGGACGACCGAGCCCACGTAGAAGACGCCGACGCGCCACATGATGGAGTTGATCGCCTTCGGCATGATCTTCTCGGGGTTCTCGGTCTCGCCCGCGGCGACGCCGCACAGCTCGACGGAGGCGTACGCGAAGACGACGCCCTGGACCACCATGAGCATCGGGATCACGCCGGAGGGGAAGAGGCCGCCGTTGTCGGTGATCGTCGCGAGGCCGGGGGTGTGGCCGTCGATCGGGTGGCTGGTGGCGACCAGGTAGATGGCGACGACCATGAAGATCACCAGGGCGCTGACCTTGACGATCGAGAACCAGAACTCCATCTCGCCGAAGTACTTCACCGAGATCAGGTTCGCGGTGAGGACGATGGCGAGGGCGATGAACGCCAGGACCCACTGGGGGACGTCGGTGAACGCGGACCAGTAGTGGGCGAACACCGCGGCGGCCGTGATGTCCGCCACGGTGGTCGTGGACCAGTTCAGGAAGTACAGCCAGCCGGCCGTGTAGGCGCCCTTCTCGCCCATGAACTCGCGGGCGTAGGAGACGAAGGCGCCGGAGGAGGGCCGGTAGAGGACGAGCTCGCCGAGGGCCCGGACCACGAAGAAGGCGAAGACGCCGCACACCGCGTAGGCGATCGCGAGCGAGGGGCCCGCGCCGGCGAGGCGGCCGCCGGCTCCGAGGAACAGGCCGGTGCCTATCGCTCCGCCGATCGCGATCATGTTGATGTGGCGGGACTTCAGGTCCTTGCTGTAGCCCTCGTCACCCGCGTCGACATGGCGGGAGGACGCCGGGGCGGGTGCCTCGGTCATGGTGCGGTCACTCATCTATGACTTCGCCTTCGTGGGTGGGACAGGCAGCCCGGACGGCCTCGCAGGGGAGCTGGGTGGTGTCCCCTGTGACGCGTTCCGGGTGTTTTGATCGCCATAGGAGACCACGAGGCTCGGCCAGCCGCCAAAATCGCCCCCTGTACGCCGAAGCCCCCGACGACCTTGGAAACGGGCGTCGGGGGCTTCGTCGGAGCTGGAAAGCGAGGTCAGTCGCCGGGTGTGCCCTCGGCCGCCTGGTCGAGGCGGAAGGCCTCGTTGCCGAGGCCGATGCGGGCGTGGACCTCGGGGCGGCTGCGGCGCAGGAGGGCCCCGTACAGCAGTCCGCCCACGACGGCGGCGCCGATGATGCCCGGCAGGACCCAGCTGAGGGCGGAGCCCTTCTCGGCGCCGACGAGGACGCCGAAGTCCTTGACGGTGTAGGCGGCGATGGCGAGCAGGGCGAGGCCTGCGGCGCCGGCCGCGACGAGCCGCCAGACCTGGGCGCCGGCGGTGCCGCGGCGGACGAAGAAGGCGATCACGGCGAAGGAGGCGGCGGCCATGAGGAGCGTCACACCGAGGGCGCCGACGCTGCCCATCCAGGTGAACAGGTGCAGGACGGGCGCGGTGGGGTCGCCGGCCGGCAGGTCGTCGGTGACGGCGAAGGCGATGACGACGAGGGCCGCGATGCCGGTCTGGAGCAGCGAGCCGGTGGCGGGGGCGCCGGTCCCGGCGTTGGTGCGGCCGAAGGCGGCGGGGAGCAGGCCCTCGCGGCCCATGGCGAAGGCGTAGCGGGCGACGACGTTGTGGAAGCTGAGCATGGCGGCGAACATGCCGGTCACGAAGAGGACGTGCAGGACGTCGGTGAAGGTGGCGCCGAGGCGGGACTCGGTGAGCTGGAAGAGCAGGCCGGGGCCGGCTTCGCCGGCGGTCCTGACGACTTCGCCGGGGCCGGTGGCGACGGTGAGGGCCCAGGCGCTGAAGGCGAAGAAGAGGGCGACGAAGCCGACTGCGAGGAACATCACGCGGGAGACGACGATGTGCGGCCTGCTGGTCTCCTCGGCGTACACCGGGGACTGCTCGAAGCCGACGAAGGCGGCGATGCAGAAGCACAGGGCGGTGCCGAGGCCGGCCCCGCTGAGGGTCTCGGGGTTGAAGGCGTGCAGCGAGAGGCCCTCGGGTCCGGGCTCGGCGAGGGCGGCGGCGTCGAAGACGACGACGAGGGCGCACTCGATCAGGAGGAGGACGCCGAGGACCTTGGCGTTGAGGTCGATCTTGAGCCAGCCGAGCGCGCCGGTGACGGCTACGGCGAGCAGGGCGGGGATCCACCAGGCGAGCTCGGTGTCCAGGTAGGTGGCGAAGAGGCCGGAGATCTCGAAGCCGAGGATGCCGTAGACGCCGACCTGCATGGCGCTGTACGCGACGAGGGCGACGAGCGAGGCGGCCGCGCCGGCGGTGGGGCCGAGGCCGCGGGCGATGTACGCGTAGAAGGCGCCGGCGTTGTGGACGTGGCGGCTCATCTCGGCGTAGCCGACGCTGAACAGCGCGAGGACGAGGCCCAGGATGACGAAGAGCAGGGGCTGGCCGACCACACCCATCAGACCGAAGGTCGTCGGCATGACGCCCGCGACCACCATCAGGGGGGCGCTCGCGGCGAGTACGGAGAGCAGCAGGCCGGCGGTGCCGAGGCGGTCGGCGCGCAGCGCGCGGTCCTGGCCCTTGTAGGTGCGTATCTCGGCCGGTTCCTGGAGCGTGGTGGATCTGCCCGTCGGCATGGCGGCGTCCTTTCGGGGGCGCGGTTCTCTCGGGGGCGGAGCGGGGTGGTGCCTGGGGGTCGTGCCTGCGGTCGTTCCGTGGGTGGGGCGCTGTGGGGGTCAGGCGGTGCCGAGCGCGACGTTGCGCGCGGCGAGGAAGGCCTTCTGCGGGTCCCGGTCGGGATAGGACCAGGGGGCACGGGTCGCGTGGCTGCCGATGCGGTGGAAGAGCGCGGCGGCCTCGGCGGGGCGGCCCTCGCAGAGTTTGGCGTGGGCGAGGAAGTTCAGGTCGACCCGGTTGCGGGGGTGGTCGTCGCGCTCCCACTCCAGCCACCAGTCGAAGGCGGAGCGCAGGACCTGGCGGGCGCGGCGGCCCGCCCAGTGGGCCGCGGCCGCCTCGGGGGTGTGGCCGTGCGTGGCGGCGAGCACGCGGTAGCGCTCGGCGTGCGCGACGACGGGGAGCACGGCCAGCGGTGAGTCGGCCGGGGACTCCTCGGCGGCCCAGGCCGCGAAGTCGTAGACCTCGTGGAGCGGGTCCTGGCCGGGAGCGAGGGTGCGCTCGGCCAGCTTCGCCACCATGAGGTGGTGGGCGTGGTGGTGCTCGCGGTGGCGGGCCCGGACCTGGTCGAAGTGGCGGCTGAACTCCTCCTCGGTGCCGAAGCCGCGGGAGAGCAGGAGCAGTCCGAGCCACGGGGTCGGGTCGTCGGGGAGCAGTGCGGCGGCCCGGCGGCAGGCCTCGTCGGCGGCGGCCGGCGTGCCCTTGTGGCGCAGGGCGCTGAAGACGGCGGCGCAGGCGAGGAGGGTGGCGGCGTCGGCGCTGTCCGGTTCGGCCAGCAGCCATTCGCGGGCCCAGGCGGTGGCCGCCGGGGTCTGGGCGAGGACGACGACGCGGTGGCCCCGGCGGTCCCAGTCGTCGCCGGTGCCGACGAGGAGGGAACGGACCCTGGCCCAGCGCCCCTGGGCGAACTGGGAGCGCACGTCGATGAGTTCGGCGTCGCAGAGGGCCGGGTCGAAGAGCTGGGCTTCCCGCTTGCGGGCGCGGCCGAGGGGCGGCGGAGGCGGGGACATCCGCGGGGTTTCCCTCCAGGACGCGGGCGGACGGGGGTCGGGGGTGGGGATCGTGGGGTGTGGATCGCGGATCGGCGGTCGGGTCGGGTCGGGGGGCGGGGCTGCGGCGGCCGCCCGCGCGCAGGGAGCACGCGCGTGGCTCGGCCGCGAGGCCGCGGGATCGTGCCGGTGGAGCTGTGACGGATCTCCGGTGGGGCTGCGGGTGGGACCGCGGTGGAGTTCCGAGGGGACTGCGACGGGGCGCCGGGTGCTCGGGCGGATTCGGGCGGGACTCCGGTGAGCACTCCGGTGATCACGCACAGCAAAGCGGTACGCGCAGCTCCGAGTCAAGGTCCAGTCCACTGCGTGGCGGGTTTCAACTGCTTTGGCGGTCGTACCAGTTGGGCGGGCGATATTCGTTCCGGGCGGCCTCGGGCCGCGCCGTAGGGTGGCCGTATGACTGCATATGACGATCTTCCCCCGTACCTGCTGGGCTTCCCCGGCCCGTTGCGCGACCAGCTGGTCGCGGCCGTGCTGAGCGGGGCGAAGACCAGCACCACCGGCCTGCTCGCGGAGTACGAGGCGGAGCGCGAACCGCTGCCGGAGCCCGGCACGCGGTCCCTGCTGGTCGACTCCGGCGAGCGCGGGGTGGCGGTGGTGGAGGTGACGGCCGTGGAGGTGCTGCGGCTCGCCGACGTGGGGCTGGGGCACGCCCTCGACGAGGGGGAGGGATACACGTCGGTGGCCGAATGGCGTACGGCACACGAGGAGTTCTGGCACAGCGAGCCGGTGCGCACGGTGATCGGCGACCCGGGGTTCACGGTCGACGACGACACCCTCGTCGTCGCGGAGCGGTTCCGGGTCACCGAGCGACTGGTCTGACGCCCCCGGACGGGGGCGCAGACCCGGGGGCGGGGCCGAGTCTCAGCCCACCGCCCGGGCCGCGGCCCGGCCCGCCGCGCGGCCCGAGAAGATGCACCCGCCGAGGAAGGTGCCCTCCAGGGCGCGGTAGCCGTGGACCCCGCCGCCGCCGAATCCGGCCGCCTCGCCGGCGGCGTAGACGCCCGGCAGCGGTTCGCCCGTCCCGGTCAGGACCCGGGAGGAGAGGTCGGTCTCCAGGCCGCCGAGGGACTTGCGGGTGAGGATGGAGAGCCGTACGGCGATCAGCGGGCCGGCCCCGGGGTCGAGGATGCGGTGCGGGGCGGCGGTGCGGATCAGCTTGTCGCCGAGGTACCTGCGGGCGCCGTGGATGGCGGTCACCTGGAGGTCCTTGGTGAAGGGGTTGGCGATCTCCCGGTCGCGGGCCACGATCTCGCGCCGGACGGCGGCCTCGTCGAGGAGGTCCTCCTTGGTGACCGCGTTCATGCCGCGCACGAGGGCGGAGAGGTCGCGCTCGACGACGAAGTCGGCGCCGTTGTCCATGAAGGCCTTGACCGGGCCGGGTACGGCCTGGCGGGCCCGGGTGATGACGTCGCGCACCGACTTGCCGGTGAGGTCCGGGTTCTGTTCGGAGCCGGAGAGGGCGAACTCCTTGCCGATGATGCGCTGGTTGAGCACGAACCAGGTGTGGTCGTGGCCGGTCTTCATGATGTGGTCGAGCGTGCCGAGGGTGTCGAAGCCGGGGAAGAGCGGTACGGGCAGGCGCTTGCCCGTGGCGTCCAGCCAGAGCGGGGACGGGCCGGGGAGGATGCGGATGCCGTGCTTGGCCCAGATCGGGTTCCAGTTCTGGATGCCCTCGGTGTAGTGCCACATCCGGTCCTTGTTGATGTGACTGGCGCCCGCCGCTTCGGCGATGCCCAGCATCAGGCCGTCGACGTGCGCGGGGACCCCGGAGAGCATCCGCTGCGGCGGGGTGCCGAGCCGGGCGGGCCACTGAGCGCGCACGAGGTCGTGGTTGCCGCCGATGCCGCCGCTGGTGACGATCACGGCCTGGGCCCGCAGGGAGAAGGACCCGGTGGCCTCGCGGCCGCTGGCGGTGCCCCGTACGGCGTCGGAGGGCTCCAGGATCTCGCCGGTCACGGTGTCCACGGCGCCGGCGGTGGCGGACAGCCCGGTCACCCGGTGGCGGAACGCCAGGCGGACCAGGCCGCGGGCCACGCCTGCCCGGACCCGCCGTTCGAACGGCTCCACCAGGCCGGGGCCGGTGCCCCAGGTGATGTGGAAGCGGGGGACGGAGTTGCCGTGTCCGTTGGCGTCGTAGCCGCCGCGCTCCGCCCAGCCGACGACGGGGAAGAAGCGGACGCCCTGCCGGTGCAGCCAGGGGCGCTTCTCGCCGGCCGCGAAGTCGACGTAGGCCTCGGCCCAGCGGCGTGGCCAGGCGTCCTCCTCGCGGTCGAACCCGGCGGTGCCCAGCCAGTCCTGGAGGGCGAGGGCGTGGCTGTCCTTGATCCGCATCCGGCGCTGCTCGGGCGAGTCCACGAAGAACAGACCGCCGAAGGACCAGTGCGCCTGGCCGCCGATGGACTGCTCCGGCTCCTGGTCGAGCAGGATGACCTTGCGGCCCGCGTCGACGAGCTCGGCGGTGGCCACGAGGCCCGCGAGCCCGGCTCCGATCACGATCACGTCTGCGTCGTACGTCATGCGGATACCCGTCCTCCGTCGATGGTGGGGCAGATCCTTTGCTACGGAGCGGTAACCAGTCAACAGCGGTGGTTGGATGAACCCGTGAGCGCCGCTGATGAAGTGCTGGACGTGGTGGACCGGCAGGACCGGGTCACCGGGCAGGCCCCGCGGGGCGAGGTGTACGCCCGCGGGCTGATCCACCGCTGCGTGTTCGTGCTGGCCAGGGACGCGGAGGACCGGATCTTCGTGCACCGGCGCACCGCGTCGAAGCTCGTCTTTCCCTCGCACTACGACATGTTCGTGGGCGGGGTGCTGGGCACCGGCGAGAGCTACGGGCGGGCCGCGCTGCGGGAGGCCGAGGAGGAGCTGGGGGTGCGGGGGCTGGCGCAGCCGGAGCCGCTGCTGAAGTTCCTGTACGAGGGCCCGGGCGGGGCCTGGTGGTCGTACGTGCACGAGGTGCGGTGCGACCTGCCGGTGTCCCCGCAGGTCTCGGAGGTGGACTGGCACACCTTCCTCACGCGGGAGGAGCTGGACCGGCGGGTCGCGGACGGGCAGTGGCCCTGGGTCCCGGACGGGCTGGAGGCCTACCGGCGGCTGCGCGCGCATCGCGGTTCCCGCCAGTAGATTGATCAGGTGATCGACTTCGCCAAGGACGTACGCCTGTGGTTCGCGCCGTCGCGGCTGAAGGACGAGGGCGACACCCCCGACTACCGCTTCTCGCTGGCCAACGAGCGCACCTTCCTCGCCTGGATCCGGACCGCGCTGGCCCTGGTCGGCGGCGGTTTCGCCGTCGACCAGTTCCTGCCCGACCTGCGGTGGGGGGTGCGGGTCGGGATGGCCTTCGCACTGCTCGCGGTCGGCGCCGCCTGCGCGCTGCGCGCGGTGAACCACTGGGTGCGCTGCGAGCGGGCGATGCGGCGGCACGAGGACCTGCCGCTGTCGCGGTTCCCGGTGGTGCTGAGCCTGGGCGTCGGGCTGGTCGCGGTGGCGATGGTGGTGGTCGTGCTGCTGGGCTGGACGTCGGGGCGGTGAGCGGTCCGGGCACGGACCGCGATGCCGGGCTGCAGCCCGAGCGGACCCGGCTCGCGTGGCGGCGTACGACGCTGGCGTCCTCGGTGGTGGCGGTGCTGGCGCTGCGGCAGGCGCTGCGCGGGTCCGGTTCGTCGACGGAGGTGGCCGGGGCTGCGGTGATCGTGCTGATCTGGCTGGTGTTCCTGTGGGTGGCGCACCGCAGGATCCGGGCGCTGGCGACCGGCCGGCCGCCGGGGCTGGCGCCCCGGTCGGCGCTGGCCGTGGTGGGGTGCACGGTGGCGCTGGCGGTCTTCGCGATGGCGGTCATCCTCTGACCCGACTGCCGGATCGTCCCACTTCTCCCACCGATCGGGACACAACGGGCGATAGCCGACCATTCGCACTAGTCTCGGCGCCATGACGACCCTCCACCACGAACACCCCACGCACCAGCACGCCCACGGCGCGGACTGCGGCCACCAGGCGGTCCCGCACGGCGACCACGTCGACTACGCGCACGACGGCCACCTGCACCGGGAGCACTCGGGGCACTGGGACGAGTGCGAGCCGGCCGGGCACACCGCTCACGAGGGCCACGCCCACGCGCACGGCGCGGACTGCGGGCACGAGACGGTCCGGCACGGCGACCACGTCGACTACCTGCACGACGGTCACCGGCACGCCGAGCACGACGGGCACTACGACGACCACTGACCGGCGCCGCTCCTGACCGGCGCCGCTCCAGGGGGTGGCCGCCCCGACCGGGGCCCCTCCGGCCGGGGCGGCGACCCGCTCTCCCCCGGCGCGGCGACGGCTGACAGGATGCTGAGCGCCTGTCAAAGCGACCCGGGGAGAGCGCAGATGTCCGTCGATGACCCGTACCTCGTCCAGCCCGCGCCGGGGGTGTACGCCTACGTCCAGCCGGACGGGGGCTGGTGCCTGAACAACGCCGGCTTCGTGAGCGACGGCGGCCGGACCCTGCTCGTGGACACCGCCGCCACCGAGCGGCGGGCCCTGGCGCTGCGCGAGGCGGTCGTGGCGGCCGGGGTGCCGCTCCCCCGGACCGTGGTCAACACCCACCACCACGGCGACCACACCTACGGCAACTCCGTCTTCACCCCCGAGGCGCTGGTCCTCGGGCACGAGAACGCGCGGGCCGAGCAGCTCGCCGCCGGGCACCAGCTGGAGATGATCTGGCCCGCGACGGACTTCGGCGCGATAGACATCACCGCTCCCGACCTCACCTACGGCGACCGGGCGACCGTGCACGTGGGCGGGACCGAGGTGCGGATCGTCCACCCGGGCGTCGCGCACACCACCGGGGACTCGGTCGTGTGGCTGCCCGCCCAGCGGGTCGTCTTCACCGGGGACCTGGTCTTCGCCGGGGGCACGCCGTTCCTGGCGATGGGCTCGCTCGCCGGCTCCCTGCGGGCGCTGGAGCTGCTGCGGTCGCTGGACGCGGAGACCGTCGTACCGGGCCACGGACCGCTGACCGACCCGTCGGCCTACGACTCCACCGAGCGCTACCTGCGGTACGTGGCCGAGCTGGCCCGGGAGGGGCACGCCAAGGGGCTGAGCCCGCTGGAGGTGGCCCGGCAGGCCGATCTCGGCGAGTTCGCCGCGTGGCGGGAGAGCGAGCGGCTCGTGGCGAACGTGCACCGGGCGTACGCGGAGCTGGCCGGGGAGCCGGAGGGCGCGCCGCTGGACATCCTGGCGGTCCTGCGGGACATGACGGTGATGAACGGCGGTACGCCGATCCTCTGTCACGCGTGAGGCCGGCGGGCCGGAGGTGTTCTTTCGGCCCGCCCTCTGGACGGCATACCGACTGGTCGGCATGATGGCGTGCGGGTGGTGCGCCGACGCACCGCCCGTTCGTTCCCTCGTCGTCAACTCCCCGCACGGAGGTGCGCACCATGACCTCAGCCCCGGCCGATCCCCGAGGCCTGGACCTGGAGCGGCTGCGCGGTCATCTCGACCGGGCCCGGCCGGGACTCGTGTCCGGTGCGCTGCGCGGCCGTCTGATCGAGGGCGGCCGGTCGAATCTCACGTACGAGATCACCGACGGGTCCGCCCGCTGGGTGGTGCGCAGGCCGCCGCTCGGGCACGTTCTGGCCACCGCCCACGACATGCGCCGCGAGCACCGGGTCATCGCGGCGCTGCACGACACGGCCGTGCCGGTGCCGGAGCCGGTGCTGCTGTGCGAGGACGAGTCCGTGCTCGGGGCGCCGTTCTACGTCATGGAGTACGTGGACGGGGTGCCGTACCGCACGGCCGGCGAGCTCGCCGCGATCGGTCCGGAGCGCACCCGGAGGGCGGTGTTCGGGCTGGTGGACACGCTGGTCGAGCTGCACGCGGTGGACCCGGAGGCGGTGGGTCTGGGCGACTTCGGCCGGCCGGAGGGCTTCCTCGACCGGCAGCTGCGGCGCTGGGGCAAGCAGCTCGCGGCCTCCCGGGGGCGCGAGCTCGCCGGGATCGACGAGCTGCACGGCGCCCTGGGCCGCAGGCTGCCCGCCTCCCCCGCCCCGACCGTGGTGCACGGCGACTACCGGCTGGACAACGTGCTGATCGGCGGCCCGGACGACACGATCCGGGCGGTCCTGGACTGGGAGATGTCCACGCTCGGGGATCCGCTGACCGACCTGGGGCTGCTGGTGATGTACAGCTCCGATCTGGGCCTGACCGCGTCCCCGGTCAGCACGACGAGCGGGGCTCCCGGCCATCCGACACCCGCCGAGCTGGTCGAGCGGTACGCCGCCCGGTCCGGCCGGGACACCGGTGCGATCGCCTGGTACACGGCCTTCGCCTGGTTCAAGCTCGCGGTGATCCTCGAGGGCATCCACTACCGCTACACGCTCGGGCAGACCGTCGGTGCGGGTTTCGACCGGATCGGCGAGCTGGTTCCGGTCTTCATCGAACACGGACTGACCACCCTCCAGGGCCTCCATCCATTCGAAAACGGCCAGGAAGGCTGAGGCACGCAGCATGGACTTCGCATTCGACGCCCGGACCGAGGAACTCCGCGAGCGGCTGCTCGCGTTCATGGAGGACCACGTCTATCCGGCGGAGCCCGTCGCCGCCGAGCAGCGCGCACGGCTGGCCTCGCCCTGGGAAACCCCGGCCGTCTTCGGTGAACTGAAGGCCGAGGCACGCCGTCAGGGCCTGTGGAACCTCTTCCTGCCCGACTCGGAGTACGGCGCGGGGCTGACCAACCTCCAGTACGCCCCGCTGGCGGAGATCACCGGCCGCAGCCCGCACCTGGCGCCCATGGCGACGAACTGCGCGGCCCCGGACACCGGGAACATGGAGCTGCTGGCGCAGTTCGGGAGCGAGGAGCAGAAGAAGCAGTGGCTCCAGCCGCTGCTGAACGGCGAGATCCGCTCCGCGTTCGCCATGACGGAGCCCGAGGTGGCGTCCTCGGACGCGACGAACATCGAGACCCGGATCGAGCGGGTGGGGGACGAATATGCGATCACGGGCCGCAAGTGGTTCATCTCCGGCGCCATGAACCCGGACTGCGCGGTCTTCATCGTGATGGGCAAGACCGCCCCGGAGGGCGCCGATCCGCGCCGTCAGCAGTCGATGGTCCTGGTCCCGCGGGACACCCCGGGCGTCGAGGTGCGCCGGGCCATGACGGTGTACGGGTACGAGGACCACGACCACGGCGGCCACGCCGAGGTGGTGTTCGACGGGGCGCGGGTCCCGGCGGCGAACCTGATCGGCGAGGAGGGCGGCGGCTTCGCCATCGCCCAGGCGCGGCTCGGCCCGGGCCGCATCCACCACTGCATGCGCCTGATCGGCATGGCGGAGCGGGCCGTCGAGCTGATGTGCCGGCGGGCGGTGGAACGTACGGCCTTCGGCAAGCCGCTGGCCGCGCAGGGCGTCGTGCAGAACTGGATCGCGGACGCCCGGGTGACGGTGGAGCAGTCGCGGCTGCTGGTGCTGAAGACGGCCTGGCTGATGGACACGGTCGGGAACCGGGGGGCGCACACCGAGATCCAGGCCATCAAGATCGCGACTCCGCGGGCGGTGGTGCGGATCCTGGACGACGCGGTGCAGCTGTACGGTGCGGGCGGGGTGAGCCAGGACTACCCGCTGGCCGAACTGTGGGCGGCGGCGCGGACCCTGCGGCTGGCCGACGGACCGGACGAGGTGCACCAGCGGTCCCTGGCCCGGCGCGAACTGAAGCGTTACATGTAGAGAGGTCCGTCAGGGCGTCGTGGTGCGGCCCGCCGCGGCCGCGATGACCTCGTCCAGCACCTCGCGGGAGCGGATCAGCTCGCCGATCATCCGGTCGATCCGCTCCCGCTCCCCGGCCAGTTCGGCCACCAGCGCCGGTGTGGCGCGCACCGACGGGCCGCCGTCCTCGTCCCGCATGCAGGGCAGGATCTGCCCGATCTTCGCGCTGTTCAGACCGGCCGCGTAGAGCTCCTGGATGCGGATGACCCGGTCGACGGCCCGCTCGGAGAAGTCCCGGTGGCCGCCGGGGGTGCGGTCGGAGGCCAGCAGCCCCTGTGCCTCGTAGTAGCGCAGCGAACGCTCGCCCACGCCGGTGCGCGCCGCCAGTTCCCCGATCCGCACGGTCCCCCCAGGTCTTGAATCTGACATCAGTGTCAGGTTTTACGGTACCGGGCATGACGCAGACACAGTGGGTTCCCGCCGCATCCCGACTCTTCTCCCCCGCCCGCCTCGGCGCCCTCGATCTCCCCAGCCGCCTGGTGATGGCCCCGCTGACGCGCAACCGCGCCGGCGCCGACGGCGTCCCCGGCGAGCTGATGGCCACCTACTACGCGCAGCGCGCCTCGGCCGGTCTGATCATCGCCGAGGCGGCGACACCGAACGCCGTCGGCCAGACCTACCCCCACATCCCCGGCATCCACACACCGGCGCAGGTAGCGGGGTGGCGCCGGGTCACCGACGCCGTGCACGCGGCGGGCGGGCGGATGTTCCTCCAGCTCCAGCACGGCGGCCGGGTCGGCCACCCCGACACCAGCGGGCACGTCCCGCTCGCCCCGTCTGCGGTGCGGTTCCCCGAGCCGCTGCACACGCCCGGCGGGCTCCGGGACGCGGTGACGCCCCGGGAGATGACGGACGAGGACATCCGGTCCACCATCGCCGACTTCGCGGAGGCCGCGCGCGCCGCCGTCGAGGCCGGGTTCGCGGGCGTGGAGGTGCACTCCGCCAACGGCCACCTGCTCCACCAGTTCCTCGCACGGAACACCAACCGCCGCACCGACGGCTGGGGCGGGTCCGTCGAGGGCCGCATCCGCTTCACCGTGGAGGTGGTGCGGGCGGTGATCGAGGCCGTCGGGGCGGAGCGCGTCGGCGTCCGGATCTCCCCCGGGCTGGACGTCAACGGCATCGAGGAGGGCGACACCGAGGCGGTCTACCGGGCGCTGGTCCCGGCGCTGGCGCAGCTCGGGCCGGTCTACCTGCACCAGGTGTACGCCGACCCGGACCTGCCGCTCTTCGGGGAGATCCGCAGGGCCTGGCCCGGCACGCTGATCGCCAACCCGGCGCTCTCCCGCGAGGAGGTGGCGGCCGACGGCGGCGCGCGGCGCGGCGAACGCCTGCTGGCCGCCGGCGCCGACCTGATCGCGCTGGGCCGCGGCTTCCTCGCCAACCCCGACCTCGTGGAGCGGCTGCGCACGGGCGCGCCGCTCAACGAGGTGCGGCCGGAGTTCCTGATGTACGTCCAGGGGCCGGAGGGCTACACCGACTACCCGTCGCTGGATCCGGCCGGGATCAGGGCCGCAGTGCCCGCAGCAGCAGGTCCGCGAGGTGGTCGGCGACCTGCTGCGGTGTGAGCGGGCCGTCCGCCCGGTACCAGGTGGACAGGTGGTGCACGGAGCCGAAGTGGTAGTCCACCACCAGGTCGGCGGGGGTGGCGGTGGAGAACACGCCGGTCCGCTGCCCCTCCTCGATCAGCGCCCGGAAGCGCTCGTGGTAGCGCCGGCGCTCCGCCCGCACCTGCTTGAACTTCTCCGGGCTGAGCTGGTGCATCGACCGGAAGAAGATCATGGCGTCGTCGAGGTTCTCGATGGTGGTGACGACGACGTCGGCGGCCGCCGCCCGCAGGCGTTCCTCGACGGGGGCGTCGGAGGCGGCCACCGCGTCGAGACGCTGCTGCTGCAGGCGCAGCATCCGCGCGTACACCTCGTGCAGCAGGTCGTCCTTGGAGCCGAAGTAGTGGTAGAGCGCGCCCTTGGTGACCCCGGCCGCCTCGACGATCTCCTGGACGGACGTGCGGTCGTAGCCGCGCTCGGCGAACAGCCGGGTGGCGACGGCCAGCAGCCGCTGCGGTACCGGGGCCTCGTGCGTGCCTGCGGGTTCCGTGGTCCTGGCCGCCATGGTGCTGACCTTCCTCTTCTCGTTCTGCCTGGTCGCTGCGACCAGCTGTACGACCGTCCGACTGTTTTCAGCCGCGGTCGCGCAGTTCCCGTCGCAGGATCTTGCCACTGGTCGTCTTGGGAAGGACAGGCAGGATCTCGACCTGGCGCGGGTATTTGTACGCGGCGAGGCGCTCGGCGCAGTACGCGGACAGCTCCTCGGGCCCGGCCGAGGTGCCGGGGCGCAGGCTCACGTACGCCTTGACGTTCTCCCCGCGGTACGGGTCGGGGACGCCGACCACCGCGGCCTCGCGGACGGCGGGGTGGGTGTAGAGCACGTCCTCGACCTCGCGCGGCCAGACCTTGAAGCCGGAGGCGTTGATCATGTCCTTCTTGCGGTCGACCACGTACAGCCAGCCGTCCGGGTCCATGAAGCCGACGTCCCCGGTGCGCAGTTCGCCGTCCGGGAAGGCCTCGGCGGTTTCGGCGGGCAGTCCCCAGTAGCCGGGCACGACCTGGGGGCCGCGGACGGCGATCTCGCCGGTCCGGCCGATGGGGAGTTCGTCCCCGTGCTCGTCGAGGATGCGCACGACCGTGTCGGCGCCGGGCAGGCCCACGGAGAGGGTGCCGGAGGCGGGGTCGACGGGGGCTTCGAGGTGCGCGGGCACGGTGGCGCAGGGGGCGGTGCACTCGGTCAGGCCGTAGCCGTTGCGCAGGTAGAAGCCGAAGGCCGCTCGCAGGCGTTCGACGAGCGCGGGCGGGAGCGGGGCGCCGCCGGAGGAGATGATCTGGAAGGAGGCGAAGTGGTCGGGGGTGACGGCGGGGTGGGCGGCGAGGGCCATGAAGGCGGTGGCCGGGCCCACGGTGTAGGCGGGGCGGTGCTCCAGGAAGGCGTCGAGGACGGCGCCGGCGTCGAAGCGGTGGGCGACGACGAGGGTGCCGGCGTTGACGAAGCAGGCGGCCAGCTCGCAGACCATGCCGGTGATGTGGAAGAGGGGCGCGAGGGCGAAGTAGCCGGCGCCCTCGGGGATGGGGTGGGAGGTGACCTGGCGTACGGCGTTGTAGGTGAGCGCGCCGTGCGGGTTCATCGCGCCCTTGGGGGTGCCGCTGGTGCCGGAGGTGTAGCTGATGAGGGCGATGTCGGCGGCGGTGAGGTCGGGGCCGTCGGGGGCGCGGTGGCCCCGGCGGGCCACGGTCGCGAGGTCGGCGGTGTGCGGGCCGGCGGGCCGGGCGGGTCCGGCGGCGGTGTCGTCCGCGGGCCCGGTCTGCTGGTGCGGTATGGAGGCCGCAACCGGCGCGGGGTCCTGGGGTCCCGGTTCGAAGATCCGCGGGTCGTCACGCGTCTGGAAGTCGCGGTCCGAGGCGGTCAGGACGCTGCGGACGGCGCTGCCCCGCACGGCCTCCCCCAGGTACTGCGTCCACGCGCGGCCGTCGCACACGAGGGCGGCGGCCCCGGAGTCGTGCAGGACGTGGCCGACCTCCCCCGCCTTGTACATGGGGTTCAGGGGGACGACGACGGCCCCGGCCTTCCAGGCACCGAGGACGGAGAGCGCGAAGTGCGGGGTGTTCTGGAGCATGACCGCGACCCGGTCGCCGCGGCGGACCCCCCGGGCCGCGAGGTGGCCGGCCACGGAGTCGGAGAGCGCGTCGGCCTCGGCATAACCGATCCGGCCGTCGAAGTAGGCGAGCGCGGTGCGTTCGGGGGCGCGGGCGGCGGCCTCGCGGAAGGCGTGCAGGACGGTGGGCGGCGGCGCGACGGGCGCCCGCTGGGCCGGCGAGAGCAGGCCGAGCCAGGGCTGGGCGGCATAGGTGGAGGTGGACGTCACCGGGTCTCCCATGTCTGCTGGAGGTGGTTCATGCCGCTCAGCCAGCGGTCCGGGTCGGTGGCGCGGACCGCGTAGTAGTCCGCGACCTCGGGGTGCGGGAGGATCAAGAAGCGGCCCTTCTCCATGCCGTCGAACAGCGCGTCCGCGACCGCTTCCGGCTCGATCGCGGTCGGCGCGAGGACGAGTTCGCCCGCCGAGCCCGCGGCGGTCAGCATGTCGGTGCGCACTCCTTGCGGGCAGATGGCGTGGACCTGGACACCGCGGTGCCGGTAGGTCAGCGAGAGCCATTCGGCGAAGGCGAGCGCACCGTGCTTGGTGACACTGTACGGGGCCGCTCCGATCATGGTCAGCAGGCCGGCGGCCGAGACGGTGGACACGAACCGGCCGCTCCCCCGCTCCAGCCAGTCGGGCAGCAGCAGCCGGGCGGCGCGGACATGAGCCATGACGTTGACGTCCCAGGCCGCTTCCCAGACGGCCTCTTCGGCTCCGGCGTCGCCGCCCGAGGCGAGTCCGGCGTTGGCGCAGTAGACGTCGACCGTTCCGCCGAGGGCCTCGCGGGCCTCGGCCACGACCTGGGAGGCGTCGCCCGGGAGCGGGATCGCGCGGGCGCCGATCCCGCCCGCGACCGCGGCGGCCCGGGCGGGGTCGAGGTCGTTGACGACGACCGTGGCGCCCTCGGCCGCGAAGCGTTGGGCGAGCGCGGCGCCGATGCCGCCGCCCGCGCCGGTGACGACGACTCGCTGGTCCTGGTACGCGCTCACGGGATCACACCTCTCGTACGGCCGGTTGCGGATCTGGGCAGACTAACCAGTCGGTATGTCGGGGCGAAAGGGGCGCGGTGACTTAGCATCCCGGGATGACGTTGTCGCGACGCGGGGTGCTGGGGCTTGCCGGGGCCGTGGGATCGGCGGGCGGGGTGGGCGCCCTGGGCGCGGCGGGTACCGCCGGAGCCGCCGGTGCGGGCGGGGTCGGCGCGCCGCGGGCGGCAGGCCGGGTGCGTACCGGCTTCGAGCGGCTCGCGGCGGACGGATACGCCGTCCTGGCCGGGCAGAAGGTGGGGGTGGTCACCAACCCCACCGGGATCACCGCCGACGCCCGCCACCTGGTGGACGTACTGCACGCGGACGAACGGGTCGACCTCGTCGCGGTGTTCGGGCCCGAGCACGGCTTCCGCGGGACGGCGCAGGCCGGGGACGCCGAGGGGGCCTCGCGGGACCCGGCGACCGGGCTGCCGGTGTACGACACGTACGACAAGAGCGCGCAGCGGCTCGCCGACGTGTTCACGGCGGCCGGGATCGACACCGTCGTCTTCGACGTCCAGGACGTCGGGGCGCGCTTCTACACCTACATCTGGACGCTCTACGACTGCATGCGCGCGGCCGCCCTCGCCGGCAAGGCGGTGGTGGTCCTGGACCGGCCGAATCCGGTGGGCGGCCGGCGGGCCGCGGGGCCGGTGCTGGAGCGGCCGTACGCGAGCTTCGTGGGCCGGGAGCCGATCGCGCTCGCGCACGGGATGACGGCGGCCGAGCTGGCGCGGCTCTTCAACGGCGAGTTCCTGGGCGACGCCCCGGTCCGGCTGACCACGGTGGCGATGTCCGGATGGCGGCGCGGGTCGTTCTTCGGGGAGACCGGGCTGCCGTGGGTGCCGCCGAGCCCGAACATGCCGACGCCGGACACGGCCCTCGCGTACGCCGGCACCTGCCTGTTCGAAGGGACGAACCTCTCCGAGGGGCGCGGGACGACCACGCCCTTCGAGGTGCTGGGCGCGGAGGGCGTCGACCGGCGCTGGGCGGAGGCGGCGAACGGGCTGGGCCTGCCCGGGGTGTGGTTCCGGGAGGCGTACTTCACGCCCACCTTCTCCAAGCACGTGGGGAAGGTGTGCGGCGGGGTCCGGCTGATCGTGCACGACCGGGAGGCCTTCGACCCGGTACGGTCCGGCATCGGGCTGCTGGTCACCGCACGCAGGGTGTGGAGCGGCTTCGGCTGGCGCGCGGACCACTTCATCGACCGGCTGACGGGCTCGGACCGGGTGCGCGTGCTGGTGGACGCGGGCGCCGGGGTGGAGGACGTCGCGGGCGACTGGGCGGCGGGGCTGGCGCGTTTCGAGGCGGTGCGCGCGCAGTACCTGCTCTATGCCTGAGGCGGTCGCGCCGGGGGGCTGGCCGGGCGGGCGCCGCAGCAGGATGCTGGCCGCACCGGAGGCACGGCGTGAAGGGGGACGTCATGGCGGACGTCGTTGGCGGGTTCGGCTTCAGGGCGGGGAGCGCAGCCGGGATCGGGGTGGGGCCGTACGCGGAGCTGACCTTCGACTCCGAAGGGGACGTGGACCGCGCCACGCAGGGAGCGGTGGCCCGGATGGAGGCGACGGACGTGCTCGTCTTCGCGCACGGCTGGAACAGCGACCGGTCCACGGCGGTCCGGCTCTACGACCGGTTCTTCGCACCCTTCCCCGCGCTGGTGGGGCCAGGGGTGCGGCTGGGGTACGTGGGTGTCGTGTGGCCTTCGATGCGGTTCTCCGACGAGCCGATACCCGACTTCGAGGCGCCCGGCGCCCTCGCGGAACCGGGCTACGGCTGCGCGCTCGACCCCGTCACCCGGCAGGCTCTCGAAGGGTTCTGGCCGGGGCGGGGCACGGAGCTGGACCGGCTGGCGGAACTGCTGGCGGAGCGGCCGGAGTCGGCGGCGGCCTTCATCGAGTTCGGGGCGCTCGTACGGGAGCTGGCCGGGGTGGACGCGGTGCACGCGCTGGCCGCGCCGGCGGTCCCCGCGATCTTCACGGACGATGTGCTGGAGGTCTGCCGGGCCCTCTCCCTCGCGCTGGCGAGGGCCGGGGCGGGGGCCGGGGCTGCGTCCGGGGCCGTGGCCGCCGGCGGTGAGGGGCCCGGGCTCACGGTCGGCGGGGGCCCCGGCGGACTGTGGGGCGGCGCCAAGGAACTGCTCCGGCAGGCGACGTACTACAAGATGAAGAAGCGGGCGGGGGTGGTCGGCGAGCGGGGGCTGGGGCCGGTACTGGCGGAGCTGGCGGCGGGCCGTCCGGCGATGCGGTTCCATCTGATCGGCCACAGCTTCGGGGCGCGGGTGGTGTCCTTCTCGCTGCGCGCGGTGCCGGACGGCGCCCGGTACGTGAGGTCCGTGACCCTGCTCCAGGGGGCCTTCTCCCACTACGCGTTCGCCGACCGGCTGCCGCACGACAAGGGCCGCGGCGGGGCCCTGCGCGGCCTCCACCGGAAGGTCGACGGGCCGGTGGTGGCCTGCCACTCCCCCCACGACTCGGCCCTGAAGGTCTTCTATCCGCTGGCGTCCCGGATGGCGGGTGATTCGGCCGGTCTGCTCGGTTTCGACGAGCGGTGGGGCGCGATCGGGCACGACGGGGTCCAGGCCGTGCCGGGAGCGCCCCGGCTGAGCCTGGACACCGCCCTGCGCGAGGGGGTGCCCACGGCCGGTTGCGTCAGCGTGGACGCGGGCTCCGTCGTACGGCGCGGCGGCGCCCCCTCGGGGGCGCACAGCGACATCTGCCACGAGGAACTGGCCCGCGTGGTGGTGACCGCGGGGCGCATGGGGCGCTGACTTCCGGCCATGTGCCACCGGCACGCCTCGTCCGCCCCCGCATGCGCCCGCACCGGACCGGGCATGTTGGGCACATCGGCGGAGGTGATGGTGTGATGGCGGGATTCCGGAGTCTGGCCTATCAGGTGCGCGATGCACGCAATGACCGGGCCCTGCGGCGCCACTCGCTGCGCCGCTGCCTGGAGCGATTCGCGCCCTACGGGCACCGGGCCACCTGGTGGCACCTGTGCGACCGGCACGGGATCGCCCCCGAGGACCGGGGGGCCGACCCGCTGCGGCTGGTCGCCGCGCTGGAGGAGCTGGAGGACGCGCGGACGGTCTGGCTGGAGTACGAGCGCCAGTTCGCGGAACGGCGCCGCCGGGAGAAGCACCACGGGCTGCGCCGCCCGGAGTGGGCGTGGGGCGGCAGCGGGGACGCGGTGGTGCGCTGCGCGGATCCGGGGGTGCGGCCGGAGGGGGCGCTGGGCGAGGTGCTGCGGCGGCTGGTCCGGGCGCTGGAGTCGGAGCCGGGGACGGGGTGCCCGGTCTGCGGGGACCCCGAGCTGCGCTGGCCGGAGGTGGCTCCGGTGGGCCCCTGGGCGGGGGCGCTGGCGTGGGACGGGCCGGTGTGCGCGGGCTGCGGGATCGTGGTGCCGAGACCGGCCCTGGCGGACTTCCCCTCGGCGGGCGCGGCGTGAGCGAAGCGGGCCGGCCGGCGGTGGTGTCGCTGAACGGTTCGCGTGGTGCCGCCGACGGGCCCGCAGTGCCCCTGTCCCCGCAGGACCTTGCGGAGTCGGCGGTACGGGCGGTCGCCGCCGGGGCGGACGAGGTACTGGTGCACCCCCGGACCCCGTGCGGGCGGGAGAGCCTCTCGCCCCGGGTGGTCGGGCCGGTGCTGGAGGTGCTGCGGGGCGCGGGGGTGGACGTACCGCTGGCGGTGCCGGCGAGCATCGGGGCGGAACCGGATCCGGCGGAGCGGCTGGCGCGGGTCCGGGCGTGGACGGTGCTGCCGGACCGGGCGGTGGTGCACTTCGCGGAGCCGGGGGCGGCCGACCTCGCGCGGGCCCTGCTGGAGCGGGGGGTCGTGGTGGACGCGGTGGTGCCGCTCGGGGACCCGGCCGGGCCGAAGGCGCTGGAGCGTCTGCGGTCCTGGCTGGTGCGGGGCCCGGGCGTCGGCCGCGGCGGGGTCCGGGTGGTGGCCGAGATCGCGGCGGGGCCGGGGGACGAACGGGCGACCGGGCCGGCCCTGCCGGCCGCTCTGCGCGGGCTGCCGCCGGAGGCGGTGCTGCTGTTCGGGCGCGACGGGGCCTCCTGGCCGGCGCTGCGGCTGGCCGGCCGGTGCGGCACGGCCGCGCGCACCGGCGCAGGAGACGTGCTGCACCTGCCGGACGGGCGGCCGGCGCGGTCGAACGCCGAACTGGTCGCGGCGGCCCGGGAACTGCTGCCCCGGGCGGAGGGCCGGGGCCGTTAGAGCCGCGAGCCGGTGAGCCGTTCGCCGAAGACGTCGTCGGGGTTGGACAGGGCGCAGGTCTCCATCGAGAGGCAGCCGCAGCCGATGCAGTCCGTCAGGTGGTCCCGCAGCCGGGCGAGCCGGCCGATCCGTTCGTCGAGTTCGGTGCGCCAGGCCTCGGACAGACGGGCCCAGTCCTCCCGGTTGGGGGTGCGCTCCTCGGGAAGCTGGGCCAGTGCCTCACGGATGCTGGCGAGCGGGATGCCCACCCGCTGGGCCGCGCGCACGAAGGCCACCCGGCGCAGCGCGTCACGGGTGTAGCGGCGCTGGTTGCCGGACGTACGGCGGCTGCTGATCAGGCCCTTGGCCTCGTAGAAGTGGAGCGCGGAGACGGCGGCGCCGCTGCGGGCGGACAGCTGGCCGACGGTGAGCTCGTGGACTTTCTCGGGAATCTGCGGCACCCGGCCGAGGGTAGCCGGAGGTCCGTTGACATACACATACGGTCCCAGCATGCTGAGCAAGCGCTTATTCGTCCGTCAGTGAGTGGTCCGCGAGAGACAGGAACAGGCATGGCCGAGCCGAGGGTCTTCACGTCCGCCGAGGAACTGCACGCCGGTATCGGCGAACCGCTCGGTCCGAGCGGGTGGCTGGAGGTGGACCAGAAGCGGATCGACCTCTTCGCGGACGCCACCGGCGACCACCAGTGGATCCACGTGGACCCGGAGCGCGCCGCGACCGGACCCTTCGGTTCCACCATCGCGCACGGCTATCTGACCCTGTCGCTGCTGCCCAGCCTGGTGCCGCAGGTCATGCGGGTCGAGGGGATGCGGATGGGCCTCAACTACGGCACGAACAAGGTGCGTTTCCCGGCGACGGTGCCGGTCGGTTCGCGGCTGCGCGCCACCGCCGTGATCACGGAGGTCGCCGAGGCGGGTGGCGGCGTACAGGTCACGGCCACGGTGACGGTGGAACGCGAGGGCGGCGAGAAGCCGGTGTGCGTGGCGGAGTCGGTGTCCCGCTACTACTTCTGAGGGCGCGGCCGCGCGCCCACCATGCGGAGCACGAGGTCGGCGTAGAGCGCGCCGACCTCGTCGGGCGTGCGCTGTCCGGCCACGCTGAACCAGCGGGCCACGTCGATGCACAGCGACAGGACGGCGAGGGTGGTGCCGGGGACGTCGGGGACGTCGAACTCCCCCGCCGCGACCCCGTCGGTGAGGATGCGGCGCACGGCGGCGTCGCTCTGCCGGCGCAGCGTCACGATCTCGGAGCGGTGTTCCGGAGCGAGGGCGTCGAGTTCGTACTGGACCACGCGCGCGGTGGTGTGGTGCGCGGCGTGCCACCGCACGAAGGAGCGCACGGCGGCGTCGAGGCGCTCGGCGGCGCAGCCGGAACCGTCGGCGGCGGTGGTGAGGATGTCGAGGGCCTTGTCGTGCCCGATCCGGCTGATCCGGTGGAGCAGCTCTTCCTTGGTCTTGTAGTGGATGTAGAGCGCGGCCGGGCTCATGCCGGCGCGGCCCGCGATGTCACGGGTGGTGGTGGCGTGGTAGCCGCGCTCGGCGAAGGCTTCGACGGCGGCGACGAGCAGCCGCCGTGCGGCGTCCGGGGTGACCTCGGACCACGGCCGGTAGCCGTCGACCGTGTCCTCCGCGCTGTCCATCGCTCACTCACCTCTTCACCGTTCGGGAGTGAACACCCTACAGGGTGGGTGAGCAAGCGCTTAGCGTTCCCGGGCCGGCCGCTCCGGCCACCCGGGCTACTTCGGCGCGAACGGGTCGTACTCGGCCATGATCTTCTCCATTCTGGCCTGATCCACCCGGCTGACGATCTGCGTGACCTCCTGACGGTCGCGGATCACCTTGGCGAGGGTGAAGGCGGAGGTGGTGAGGTAGAGGACCGCGATCCCGAGGAAGGCGCGGACCCAGCCGTCGGCCTCCAGACGGTAGATCCCGACGGCCACGGCGATGAGGGCGATGGCGAAGGAGGCGACGGCCTGTCCGTAGTACGCCCCCGTGTTCTGCTGCTTGACCGGTGTCTCGTTCATGCGTCGAGCATCGGGCCGCGGTGGCGCGGAGCACATCCGCACGCGTACTCATACCGGTACTCAGGCCGCGGGGGCGCCGGACCCGCTAGAAGGCCGAAACCCCGGTGAGGGCGCGGCCGATGAGGAGCTTCTGGATCTGGCTGGTCCCCTCGTACAGGGTCGCCACGCGGGCGTCGCGGAGCAGCTTCCCGGTCGGGTACTCGTCGATGTATCCGTAACCGCCGTGCACCTGGAGGGCGTTGCCCGCGGCGCGCACGGCGGCCTCGGAGGCGAAGAGCTTGGCGGTGGAGGACTCGGTGGCGAAGGGCCGCCCGCGGTCGATGAGGTCCGCGACGCGCCAGGTCAGCAGCCGGGCCGCGTCCACGTCGACCGATATGTCGGCGATGAGTTCCTGGACCAGCTGGTGGTGGGCGATCGGCTTGCCGAACTGCTCGCGGTGGGCGGCGTACGAGACGGCCGCGTCCAGGGCGGCCTGTGCGATCCCGACGCAGCCGGCGGCGACCGACATGCGGCCCTTGGCGAGCGCGGACATGGCCACCGAGAAGCCCTTGCCCTCCGGACCGAGCATCGCGGAGGCGGGCACGCGGACGCCGTCGAGGACGAGTTCGGCGGTGGCCTGGCCGCGCAGGCCCAGCTTGCCGTGGACCTCGCTGCGCGTCAGGCCGGGGGCGTCGGCGGGGACGAGGAAGGCGGAGATCCCGCGGTGGGCCGGTTCGCCCGGTTCCGCGCCGGTGCGGGCGAAGAGCAGCACGACGTCGGCCCAGGTGCCGTTGCTGATGAACATCTTGTTCCCGTGGAGGACGTAGGAGTCCCCCTCGCGCACGGCGCGGGTGGTGAGGTTCGCGGCGTCGGAGCCGGTGCCGGGCTCGGTCAGCCCGAAGCAGCCGAGCGCGTCGCCGGAGCACAGGCGCGGCAGCCAGGCGCGCTTGTGCTCCTCGGTACCCCAGGCGGCGATCGTCTTCGCGACCAGGCCGAGGGAGACCGAGACGATCCCGCGCACGGCGGAGTCGGCGCGGCCGAGCTCCTCGGTGACCAGGACGTAGGCGAGGTGGTCGCCGCCGGAGCCCCCGTACTCCTCGGGGACGGTCAGGCCGAGGAAGCCGAGCGCGCCCAGCTTCTTCACGACGGCCCGGTCCACGCTCTCGGCGCGGTCCCACTCGGCGGCGTACGGGACGATCTCGCGCTCGGCGAACTCGCGGGCGAGCCGGCGTACGGCGCTCTGTTCCTCGCTCAGCTCCAGGTTCACCGGAACCTCCTTTAACTAGCGCCGGTAGTTTATTGGGGGCAGGGCCTACTATGTGGCGCATGGCCAGACCGCGCAAGCCCCTTCTCAGCCGGGACCGGATCGTCGAGGCGGCCGGGTCGCTGGTCGACGCGGAGGGGCTGGAGGCGGTGTCGACCCGGCGGCTGGCGGCCGCGCTCGGCGTCAGCGGGCCCTCGCTCTACAACCACTTCCGCACCAAGGACGAGATCCTGGACGCGGTGGCGGACGCGGTGAGCTCACGAGTCGACTTGTCGATGTTCGACGGCGGTCAGGACTGGCGGGCGGCCCTGCACGCGTGGGCGCACTCCTACCGGGACGCCCTCGCGGACCATCCCAACATCGTGCCCGTGCTGGCCCGCGGCCCCGGGCGCCGCCCGGCCGGGCTCCGGCTGGCGGACGCGGTGTTCGGCGCGATGACGGAGGCCGGCTGGCCGGCGGCGCAGGCGACCCGGATCGGCGCGCTCATGCGGTACTTCATCCTGGGCTCGGCGGTGGGCTCCTTCGCCCGGGGCTTCGTGGACGACCGGGCGGCCTACGACCCGGCGGACTACCCGCACCTGGGCCAGGCCCACCTGTTGGCGGAGCGGCAGCGCGAGGTGGACGAGGGCGCCTTCGAGACGGGCCTGGAGGCGCTGCTGGACGGCCTGGCCCTGCAGTACGAGGCGCTGGCGCACGCGGACCGGGGCGCCTGAGCCGCCGCGGCCCCGGGGGCGCCGGGGGCGTGGCGGGCCGGGGGCCGGGGACCAGGGCCCGGACCGGTTCTTGCGGCCCGAGCCCCGGTCCAGGGGGTCTGTCTAGAAGATGACGAGGGAGCGGCCGCCCTTGCCCGCCAGCATGGCGTCGAACGCGGCCGGGATGTCGTCCAGGGTGATGCGGTCGGTGACGAGGGCGCCCAGGTCGAGGCGGCCCGCGCGGACGTGTTCGGCGATCACCGGCAGGTCGCGGGCGGGGTCGCTGTTGCCGTAGACGCAGCCGGTGAGGGTGCGGGCGAAGTGGAAGATCTCCAGGGCGTGGAAGGTGACCCGCTGCTCCTTGCCGCCGATGCCGACGACGGTGGTGCGGCCGCCGCGGCGGGTCGACTCCCAGGCGCCGCGGATGGTGTCGGCCCGGCCGACGCACTCGACGGCCACGTCCGCGCCGTGCCCGCCGATCAGCGCACGGATCTGCTGGGCGGTGGTGTCCGACGCGAGCACGAACTCGGTGGCCCCGGCCGCGCGGGCCAGTTCCTCCTTGGCCGGCGAGACGTCGACGGCGACGACCGGGCCCGCCTGCGCGATCCGGGCGGCCTGGAGCGCGGCCAGGCCGACCCCGCCGACTCCGAAGACGGCCACCGATTCGCCCGGGCGGACCTGGGCGCTGTGGTGGACGGCCCCGTAGCCGGTGAGGACGGCGCAGCCGAGCAGGGCGGCCTCGGCGAGGGGGATCCCGGCGGGTGCGGGCAGCACGCAGTTGGCCGCGACGACCGTCTCCTCGGCGAAGGCGGCCACGTTCAGCCCGGGGTGCAGTGCCGTGCCCTGCGCGTCGTGGGCGTAGACGTTCCCGACCCCGGCGAGCGCCGTCGCGCAGAGCCAGACCTCGCCGATGGAGCAGTGGTGGCACGTCCCGCAGGACGGGGCCCAGTTGAGCACCACGCCGTCGCCGGGAGCGACGTGGGTGACGCCTTCACCGACGGCGAGGACCGTGCCCGCGCCCTCGTGGCCGAGGACGGCGGGTACCGGGACCCGCATGGTGCCGTTGGTGAGGGAGAGGTCCGAGTGACAGACGCCGGCCGCCGCGAGCCGGACGCGGACCTGCCCGGGGCCGGGATCGGGCAGCACGATCTCCCTTATCTCCAGCGGTGCTCCGACGGCGGGCAGGATGGCGGCGCGGACCATGGGCGTCGTCTCGACTTTCCGGTGCGGGGGCGGGTTCAGAACTGCAGGGACTTGGTCTGGAGGTACTCCGCCAGGCCGTGGGGGCCCAGCTCACGGCCGACGCCCGACTGCTTGTGGCCGCCGAAGGGCGCGAGGACGTTGTAGCGGCCGCCGTTGATGTCCACCTGCCCGGTGTCCATGCGGCGGGCGAAGGCCGCGGCCGTCTCCTCGTCCGCGGCCCAGACGGCGCCGCCCAGGCCGTAGACGGTGCCGTTGGCGATGCGCAGGGCCTCCTCCTCGTCCTCGTAGGCGAGGATCGACAGCACCGGGCCGAAGATCTCCTCCTGGGCGATGGTCATGTCGGGGGTCACGTCGGCGAACACGGTCGGGGCGACGAAGTACCCGTGCTCGTACGGCGCGTCCGGCCCGCCGGCGACCAGGCGCGCGCCCTCCTCCACGCCCTTGGCGATGAAGCCGCGGACGCGCTCGTGCTGCTTGGCGTTGACGACGGGGCCGACGCGGGTGCCCGCCGTGCGGGGGTCGCCGGTGGGGTGGTCGGCGACGGCGGCGACCGCGAGCGAGACGGCCTCCTCGTACTGGTCCCGGTGGACGAGCATCCGGGTGAGCGCGTTGCACCTCTGGCCGGTGTTGTTCATGACGTGGCCGACGCCCGCGGCGACGGCCTTGGGCAGGTCGGCGCCGGGCAGGATGACGTTCGCCGACTTGCCGCCCAGTTCGAGGGCGACGCGCTTGACCGCGGCGCCGGCCGTGGCTCCGACCTGCCTGCCGACGGCGGTCGAGCCGGTGAAGGAGACGAAGTCGACTCCCTCGTGGGCGGCCAGGGCCTGACCTGCGACCGGGCCGGTGCCGGTCACCAGGTTGAAGACCCCGGCCGGGATCCCCGCCTCGTGCACGGCCTCGGCGAAGAGCTGCGCGGTCAGCGGGGTGTCCTCCGCCGGCTTGAGGACGAGGGTGCAGCCGGCGGCGAGAGCGGGTGCCACCTTCGCAACGACTTGGTACAGCGGGAAGTTCCAGGGCGTGATGGCCCCGACCACACCGACCGGCTCCATCAGGACGGTGGAGTTCCCGATGCGCTCCTCGAAGGCGTAGGAGGCGGCGAGTTCCACGTAGGAGGAGACCACGGCGAGCGACGAGCCGACGTGGACCGCCTTGGCGAAGCCGAGGGGGGCGCCGAGTTCGGCGGTGACGGTCTCCGTCAGCTCGCCCTTGCGGGCCTGCAGTGCGTCGCGGAGCGCGCCGATCAGCGCCGCCCGCTCGGCCGGCGGCGTCGCCGCCCAGCCGGGCAGGGCCGCACGGGCCGCGCGTACGGCCGCGTCCACGTCCTCTTCGGTGCCGGCCGGGACCTCGGCGATGACCTGACCGTCGGCGGGGTTGACGACCTCGATCCGGCCGGTTCCGACGGCGGGCCGCCATGCGCCGTCGATGTACATCCCGTCCTGGGCCTTCATGGCATTCCTCCCGAGTACGCACGTGCGCGTGGATCCGACCTCCGAGCCACCCTACAAACTAGCGGCGGTAGTTTTCGTCGGCCAGGGGCTGCCGGACATCAGATGATGCCGAAAAGCATCCCTGCCGCGAGGACGACGAGCGAGGTGAGGGCCGCCCACTTCACGGTGAAGCGGGTGTGGTCGCCGAACTCGACCTTGGCCATGCCGACGAGGACGTAGACGGCCGGAACCAGCGGGCTCGACATGTGCACCGCCTGGCCGACGAGGGAGGCGCGGGCGATCTCCAGCGGGGAGACCCCGTGGGCGGCGCCGGCCTCGGCCAGGACGGGCAGGACCCCGAAGTAGAAGCCGTCGTTGGACATGAAGTAGGTGAGCGGCAGGCTGAGCAGGCCGGTGACCAGTGCCATGTGCGGGCCCATGCCCTCGGGGATGGCGCCGACCAGCCAGTCGGCCATGTGCTTGACCATGCCGGTGCCGGTGAGGACCCCGGTGAAGACGGCGGCCGCGAAGACCATGCCGGCGACGTTCAGGACGTTGTCGGCGTGGGCGGCGATCCGGGCCTTCTGGTCGGGCATGTGCGGGAAGTTGACCGTGAGGGCGAGGGCGGCGCCGAGCAGGAACAGCACCGGGATCGGCAGCAGCTCCATGATCATCGCGGCGAGGAGGGCGACGGTGAGGCCCGCGTTGAACCAGTAGAGGCGGGGGCGCAGGGTGGGCCGGTGGGGGTCGAGGCCCTGGAACCCGTCCTCGGGGGCGTCGTCGCGGCCGCCGGCGGGAGCGGAGGCGGAAAGGGACGGCGTGGCGGGCGACGGCGCGGCGACCGTGCCAGACGCGGCAGACGCGGCAGAACCCGCGGAGCCGGCGGAAGCGGCGGAAGCGGCGGAAGCGGCGGGGACCGACTGGTCTGTGCTCCCTGCGGTGGCCCCGACCAGGTCCCCCTCGACGTCATCGACGTCCTCGGGCGTCTTCTGGCCGGGGAGCGCCAGCACTCCGACGCGGCGCCGTTCCCGCAGGCCGAGGACGTACGCCAGGGCGAACACGAAGAGCAGACCCACCGCGAGGGCCGGGATCATCGGGACGAAGATGTCGGCGGCGTCGAGCTTGAGGGCGGTCGCGGCGCGAGCCGTGGGGCCGCCCCAGGGCAGGGTGTTCATCACGCCGTTGGCCGTGGCCGCGACGCCCGTCATGACCACCAGGCTGAGGCCGAGCCGCTTGTAGAGCGGGTACATGGCGGAGACCGTGATCATGAAGGTGGTCGACCCGTCGCCGTCGAGCGAGACGATCGCGGCGAGGACGGCCGTGCCGACCACGACGCGCACCGGGTCTGCCTTGCAGAAGCGCAGGATGCCCCGGACGATCGGGTCGAAGAGGCCGACGTCGATCATCAGGCCGAAGTAGACGATGGCGAACATCAGCATGGCGGCGGTCGGTGCGAGCTTGCCGACGCCTTCGATGACGTAGTCGCCGAGGTGTGCGCCCTTTCCTGCGAACACGCAGAACAGTGCGGGGATGAGGACGAGCGCCGCGATGGGCGACATTTTCTTCATCATGATCAGGACCAGGAAGGTCGCGATCATGGCGAAGCCGAGGAAGGTCAGCATGGGGGGAAGGTAGGTGCCGCCTCCTTTCGCCAACAAGACGTCGACGCGTGAGCAATACGAGCAAAACCCCAGCTCAGGGCAGGGGTGTCAGCTCGACGGGGAAGGCGTTGAGCACCGCCGTGCCGGAGAGCCGGTCGATCCGGGTGCCGTCGAGGAGCTGGTTGACGTTGGCTCCGGGCGCGGCGGACGCCACGCCGAGGCGGACGCCGGCGCGGTCGTGGCCCCAGCCGTGCGGGAGGCTCACCACTCCTGTGCGGACGGCGTCGGTGACCTCGACCGGGACCTCCAGACTGCCCCCGTCGGCGGCGATCCTGGCCCGTCCGCCGTCGGTGAGACCCAGCCGGGCCGCGTCCTGCGGGTGGACGTGGAGGGTGCAGCGGTTGGAACCTCCGGTGAGGGCCGGGACGTTGTGCAACCAGCTGTTGTTGGACCGCAGGTGGCGGCGGCCCACGAGCACCAGGGCGGCGGGGCGGTCGGCGAGGGTCGCGCGCAGCGCGGGGAGCTCGGCCGCGATCGGTTCCGGGAGCAGCTCGATCCTGCCGCTGCACGTCCTCAGCACCTCCGGGAGGCGGGGCCGCAGCGGGCCCAGGTCGATGCCGTGCGGCGCCTCCAGCAGCTCCTCCAGGCCCAGCTCGTACGGTCCGAGACGCAGCATCAGGTCCAGCCGCCGCTCCGGGCCGGTGCGCCCCGCCAACCGGAGCGCCTGCGCGTTCGGGTCGGCGCCGTGCAGCGGCGAGTGCGCATCGGTGACGGCCCGGGCGAGGGTGTCGTCGATGACGCGCTCGTCCACGGCCTCCGGCGGGGCTCCGTGCAGCCCCGACACGGCGAGGATCAGGCGCGCGTGGATCTCGCACTCGTCCATCCGCCCCTCTTCCAGGGGGATGGCGGGCGGCGAGTAGCGGGCCTGGTTGCGTACGGCGAAGGCGTTGAACGCGAAGTCGAAGTGCGCGCTCTGCGCGGGCGGCGGCGGGGGCAGCACGACGTGAGCATGACGGGAGGTCTCGTTCAGGTACGGGTCGACCGAGACCATGAAGTCGAGGCCGGCCAGCGCCCGGTCGAGGCGGTCGCCGTCGGGTGCGGAGAGGACGGGGTTGGCGGCGATGGCGATCAGGGTGCGGATCCGCCCCTCCCCCGGCGTCTCGATCTCCTCGGCCAGTGCCGCGATGGGCAGTTCGCTCTTGGCCTCGGGGTGACCGCTGACCCGGCTGTGCCAGCGGCCGGTCGTGAAGCCCTTGCCGGGACCGGCCGGCCGTGGGGTGCGGTCGGTGGCGGAGAGCGGGAAGAGGGCTCCGCCGGGCCGGTCGAGGTTGCCGGTGAGGATGTTCAGTACGTCGACGAGCCAGCTGGCGAGGGTGCCGTGCTCGACGGTGCAGCTGCCGATCCGCCCGTAGACGGCGGCGGTGGGTGCGGCGGCGAGTTCGCGGGCGAGGCTGCGGATCTCGTCGGCCGTGAGGTCGCAGGCGGGTGCGACGGCCTCAGGAGTGAAACTCCCGAGGGCGGCGCCGAGTTCCCCGAGTCCTTCGACGTGTTCCTCCAGCCCTCCGGGGGCGGCGAGCCGCTCGGCGAGCAGGGTGTGCGCGAGGGCGGCGAGCAGGAGCACGTCGCTGCCGGGGCGCGGCGCGAGGTGGAGGTCGGCGAGGGCTGCGGTGCGGGTGCGGCGCGGGTCGACGACGACGAGGGTGCCGCCGCGGGCGCGCAGGGCTTTGAGCCTGCCGGGGAAGTCGGGGGCCGTGCAGAGGGAGCCGTTGGACTCGACCGGATTGGCGCCCAAGAGCAGCAGGAAGTCCGTCCGGTCGAGGTCGGGGACCGGGATGGCCAGGGGGTCGCCGAAGAGGAAGCCGCTGGAGACGTGCTTGGGCATCTGGTCGAGCGTGCTGGCGGTGAAGAGGTTGCGGGTGCCGAGGGCCTTGAGGAGGAGCGGCGGGTAGAGGGCGCCGGCCATGGTGTGCACGTTCGGATTGCCGAGGACCACGCCGACGGACTGGGGCCCGTGCTCCCGGACCAGGCCGGGTACGGCGGCGGCGATGGCGTCGTAGGCCTCCTCCCAGGTGGCCTCCCGGAGCCGGCCGTCGCGGCGGACGAGGGGGGTGCGCAGGCGGTCGGGATCGGCGTCGATCTGCCCGAAGGCGGCGCCCTTGGGGCAGATGAAGCCGCGACTGAAGACGTCGTCGCGGTCACCGCGGGCGCCCGTGACCGTGGTGCCTTCGATGGTGAGGGTGAGGCCGCAGGTGGCTTCGCAGAGGGGGCAGATACGCAGGGCGGTGCGGGGCATGGGCCCTCCAGGGCGGCGGCAGGCGGCGGCACGGGCATGCGGGGACCACCGAGCATACCGACCGGTAGGCACGGTGGCGAGGGCGTGCGCGGTGGCGGCACGCGGGGCGTGCGGGGGCAGGTACCCGGCAGGAGGTGGGGCGCTCGGGGACGGGTGGGGAGGTGCGGCTTCAGTCCAGGACGCGGGCCAGGTACGCGTGCATCATCGCGCGGGTCTCGGCGACGATGCCGGGGTCTCCGGCCGGGTCGGTCCGGAAGGCCAGTTGGATCAGCGCGTCGGTGGCCTCGACCGCGACGAGGACCGCGCGTTCCAGCGTGGCGTCGGGGGTCAGGCCGAGGTGCGCGGAGAGCAGTTCGGTCAGCCGGGCGGCGACCTGGTGGTTGGGGTCGCCGTCGCCTTCGGGGTCGTCGGCCGGCGGCGCGGGCACGCCGAAGTCGACGAGCGCGAAACCGGGCACTCCGCGTTTCATCGCCAGGTACTCGTCCAGTACGGCGTCCACCACCGGCCGCCAGTGGGTGGCGGGGAGGCCGGCGAGGCGGTCCGCGATGCCGTCGGCGTAACGGTCCAGGTTGCGGTGCGCGAGGGCGATGGCCATGGCCCGCTTGTTGCCGAAGAAGCGGTAGACGGAGCCGATCGGCACACCGGCGCGCTGGGCGACGGCGCGGGTGCTGAGGTTCTCGTACCCGGTCTCGTCGAGCAGTTCGGCGCAGGCGTCGAGGATCCGGGCGAGCCGGTCGGCGCTGCGCTGCTGGATCGGCGTACGGCGCAGGGAGTGGGCGGGAGGCACGGGGTCCATCATGCCGCTCCTCGCTTCCGGGTCGGGCGGGGGCCTCAGTTCAGCAGGAGGCTGAGGCCCCCGATCGTGTAGGTGATCATCAGCGCGAGCAGCGGCAGCTGTCCGGCCACCGCCTTGGCGGGCGGGAAGAGGCGTACGGAGCGGTCGTGGGCGGCGACCACACCGAGGACGTGGCCGGTGACGACGGCGATGACCTGGAGGGCGGCGAGGCCGCCGGGGCCCAGTGGTGGAGCGGGTCCGGGGGCGTTGTCAGTGCCGACTGCCATGCTTACCGTGCGTGGTCCTTCGACTACCAGGAGGGAGAAGTAGTGGGCGATGAGATAGCCGAGGGCGATCGGGACGAGTGAGTGCGCGAAGGCGGTCAGCGGGCCGGGGTGCGGGCCGCTGACGAGGCGGGTGGCCGCGGCGCACAGGCAGTAGAGGGTGGCGACGAGGGCGATGGAGCCGAGCAGTCCGAGTGTGGCCGTGGGGGTGCGGCCGAGGGGGGAGGTCTGAAGGGTGTTGATCCAGGAGGGGTTGTCGGAGAAGCCGTCGTAGGCGGTGGACCCGAGGAGGACGCAGACGGTGGCGACGAGTCCGGGCCGCTCGGGCGTCGCGTCGAGTCCGTGGAAGGGGTTGCGCAGGACGAGGCGGCCGTCGTCGCGGCGGCCGAGGGGGGAGAGGCGGGCGAGGAGGGCGGAGTACGCCTCGAAGGCGTCGCCTTCGGCGAACCAGCTCTCGCCGTAGCGGGCGGCGAGCAGCAGGTGGGCGGTGGTGTAGGTGGCGAGCGCGATCAGGAGGGTGGTGGTGGATGCGGGATCGGGTGAGACGAGTTCGAGCCAGGTGAATGCGAGGAGTCCGGCGGCGGCGGGCCACAGCCCCAGCCGGGCGGGGAGGGGGTGGTGGCCGGTACCGGAACGGTTCAGGGCCCGGGAGAGCAGGCGGTGCAGGGTGCGCAGCGGGTTGAGCAGGCGCCAGACGGGGCCGAGGAGGAGGGAGGCGGGCACGAGTCCGACCCAGAGGAGGACGTAGACGGCTCCGGGAGCGGGGTTGTGAGCGGGGTCGTCGGGACCGAGGAGGAGGTGGAGCAGGACGAGGAGCGCGGCGGCGAGTCCCAGCCCGCGCAGCGTGGTTCGGGTGGCCGGCGCGTCGGCCACCCGCTGGAGGGCGGCGGGCAGGGCGAGGCCCGAGCGCTCTCCGCGGAAGCGGGAGGTGGACCAGAGCAGGCCGAGCGCGAGGAAGGAGACGAACAACGCGGCGAAGGCTCCGGCGAAGGCGTAGAAGGGAGAGATCGGCAGATCGTGCTGGGAGCCGATTCCGTGCGCGAGCACGGTGAACGGTTCGGCCGGGTGAAGGACCACGCCCTGGCCGTGGCCGGTCACCGGAGAGGCGCCCGGGCCGAGCGGGGCCGCGCTCACCGTCGGACCGCCGGCCACCGCACGCCACCGCCGAGGGACCGGCCGAGCGCGCCGGGCCTGGGCCCGGGCCCCGGCAGGGCCCCGGGGTGGTGTGGGGGCGAGGGTTCGCGCGTGGGGGCCGGGGGCTCGGCGGGGTCGGGACGGGGGTGGCGGGCGGTCATCGGACGAGGAGCTGGGTCAGGACGAGGGCGGACTCGTGGGTCTCGACCTCGAAGAGGCCCGTGCGGTCGGCCGTCAGGATCAGGGTGGCCTCCTGGCCTGCGGGCAGGGCGAGTTCCTTGTCGTAGCCGTGGACGTGCAGGGTGTCCGCGTGGTCGCTGGTGACGCGCAGGGCGACGCGTTCGCCGCGCCGCAGCTCGGTGCGGGCCGGGGCGGGGCTGACCTTGCCGTCCCGGACGGTGATGCTGACCGTGCGGTCCGCCTGCTCCTGGCCGGGCGTCGGCGACTGCGTGGGCTGGGAGTCGCCGTGACCGTGGCCTCCGGACCGGCCCGGGGCGGGGGCGGTGAGCTGCGTCGTGCCCTCGACGGCTTTGCCGGACACCGCCCAGGCGGTGTGGTCGTCCGCGTAGAGGCGGACGGTCAGGGTGTGCGCGCCCTCGGGGACCTGCGCTGCGGGCAGGTGGAACCAGGGGCCGTACAGCCGGGCGATCTTGCGTCCGTCGAGTTCCAGGTGGGCGTGGCCGGCGCCCGGGAGGGCGGCGCCGCCGGTGCTGTCGGGGGTGAAGCGGAAGTTCTTCACGCTCAGTTGGAGGTTCCAGCCGTCCTCGGAGTCGGGGCGGGTGGCCAGTTGGACTTCCGGGGCGCCCTCGGCCGGGACCTCGCGGAGCTTGTGGCCGGCCGCGTCGGCGGCGGGGAGCAGGGTGCCGACGCTGCCGGAGGCCTGCTCGTGGCTGGTGCCGGGCTTGTGGTGGGTGGTGGCCCGCCCGCCGCAGCCCGTCGCCGCGCCGCCCGCGAGGAGCAGGGCGAGGGCGAGCAGGGCCGCGCCGCGGGCGGGTCGGCGGTGCGCCGCCCCGCGGGGCCCGCGGGCCGCGCGGGGCGGCGTGCGGCCGGCGTCGCACGGGATCCGGTCGTCGGTCCGGGCGGTCACGCCTGGCCTCCGGTTGCCTCGGGCGTCTGCGGTTCCTGAGCCGCCTCGGCCGCCTGGGGCTCGTGCGGGGCCGCGGCCCTGCCGGCCGGGACGGGCGGGTCGCCGCCCTCGCGGGTGGCAGCCGGACCGCGGGCGGCGCCCGGATCGGGGGTGGCGGCCGGGCGGGCCGAGGCGACGACCGTCCACAGGATCCAGACCACGGCCACCAGGGACCGCACCCAGGCGGGGCTGAGGGGGGTCCACGGGATCATCAGGACGGCCTTGTCGAAGGCGTCCAGCAGGGTGAGTCCGGCCAGCAGCAGGGTCAGGCGGGCCAGCCAGGGGCGCGTGGGGCGCAGCACCAGGCCGGCTCCCGTCCACCACAGGCCGAGCAGCAGGAGGGCGAGCGCCGGGACGAAGGTGGCGGTCAGGGGCATGGTGGAGCCGGCCACGTCCAGGACCAGGCCCGCCAGCCCGGCCAGGGTGGCGGCCGTGCCCAGGCGGGAGCCGCGCAGGCGGCGCCACCACAGGACCCCGCCGACCAGGAGCAGCACCGCGGCCACGGCCAGGGCGAGCTGGGTCTCGACCCGCTGCAGTCCGCGCGCGCCGTACCAGTCGCAGCCGGCCGGGAGTTTGCGCGCCTGGACGTTGTAGTCGGCGCAGACGAGGAGCTGGACCAGCTTGACCGGCTCGCCGACCAGGCGGGCCGACGCCCCCGAGACGGTGCCCCGTCGCTCCCCGCACCGCGGGACCGTGCCCGGGGTGGAGCCGTCGGGGCCGTCCTGCCAGCAGTTGCCGCTGCCCTGGCCGTCCCACCAGACGTCCATGCCGTTGGGGCGGGCGGCGCCGGACTTGTCCTTGCCGAGCACGTTGCCGGCGTACCGGTTGTGGTGGGAGGTGTCGGTCTGCTTCGACCAGGCCTCCTCGCCGCGGATGAAGGCGGGGACGGCGCTGAGGAAGAAGCCGGCGCGCTCGTGCCCGTAGACCCAGTTGTCCTCGTAGAGGTTCCAGTTGCCGCCCGCGGTGATGATGCCGGTGCCCGGCGGCATGGAGATCTGCGGGCAGACCACTCCGCGTTCGTAGCCGCGCTCGATCGGGGGCTTGGCGCACGTTCCGTCGGCGACGTGGCGGTAGTAGTCCTGGTTGTTGTCGTGGATCAGGTTCCGCTGGAACTTGGCGTGGTTCTGCGGGAGTCCGGGGTGTCCGGGGAAGGCGCTGTCCATCGAGGCGCCGCCCATGTTGTGGTCGAACTCGTTGTCGTGCACCCACACCGAGTCGCCGGCGGTGCCGGAGTAGCCGACCATGTTGTGGTGGCTGCGGCAGCCGGTGATCTCGATGGAGTAGCGGGGGACCTCGTAGCCGCGGCCGTCGTTGATGTCGGACGCGCTGCCGGGGTAGATGCCGGAGTCGCCGTTCCCGTAGGACTCGCAGTTCTTGTAGAGCCCGTGGTCGCTGGCGAAGGTCAGGAAGCCGTACTCGTCGTTCCAGCGGGTCAGCACGTCGTCGATGACGAAGCCGTCGGCGGCGAGGACGTACAGCGAGTTGAAGGTGGTGCGCTGGGCGGTGAAGTTGCGGAAGTAGACGCCGTCGGACTTGTCGGCGCGGATGGCGTTCAGCTTCTGGTACTTGGCGTCGATCACCACGTCGAGCCGGGACGCGCCGGTGCCCTCGATCTGCAGGTTCTTCTTGCCGAGGACGGCGACGAGGTTCTGGTTGTGCCGGCACTGCGTCTGCTGCTCGTACGTCAGGATCTGGTAGCCGAGCGCGGAGTCGGGTGCCTTGAGCGCGGCGCACTCCCCCGCCGGTTCGGGCAGCGACGGCTCCTCCTCGTAGAGGCCGGGGAGGATCGCGATGTTCATCCCGGGGCGGTCGACGGCGTCGACGGCTTCCTGGAGGTGGCGGTAGCCGTTCTTCTCGCACCGCTCGTACAGGGCGAGGTTGCGGGCCTTGAGCTCCTCGGGGAAGGCGGATATCCGGCGTTCGAAGGCGGGCCGGTCCGTCTTGCAGACGATGAGGTCGGGGTCGGCCTCGCGGTACTGCGGGACGGATCCGGAGCCGTCCGGGAAGGTGACCGGGCGCTCTTCGTGCGCGGTGGCGGCGGGGGCGGCGGCGAAGAGGGACAGGAGGGCGAGGAGGGCGGCGAGGAGCGCCGCCGGCACGGCAGGGAACCTGCGGGTCCACGACATGCGCGTGAGAGTAGAGCAATGTTCATCTTTTGTGATCCCCCCCGGGAGCGAATCCGCACCCCCTCCCGGACGCCCCGCGCCCCTTCCTCCCGGATCCCGCCGTTTCCTCCCGCCCGGCCGCCCCCGGACCCCCGAGGGACGCCGTTGACGCGCGGGCCGGGGAATCCTACTGTCGACCATAGGATTCCTTCGACGGAGCGGGAGCAGCACATGAGCGAGCAGGCCGACAGCGCGCACGCCGGCAGTGAGCAGGCCAGGAAGACGGCCGAGGCACTGGAGTACCTCACCGGTTTCGGCAACGAACACAGCTCCGAGGCCGTCCCCGGCGCACTGCCGATCGGCCGGAACTCGCCCCAGCGCGCCCCCCTCGGCCTCTACGCCGAACAGCTCAGCGGCAGCGCCTTCACCGAGCCCCGCACCCACAACCGCCGCTCGTGGCTCTACCGGATCCGTCCTTCGGCCGCGCACCCGCCCTTCACCCGGATCGACAACGGGGCCCTGCGCTCCGCCCCCTTCACCGAGGCCGTACCGGACCCCAACCGGCTCCGCTGGAACCCGCTGCCCGACCCGGCCCCCGGCACCGACTTCCTGTCCGGCCTGTGGACCCTCGGCGGCAACGGCGACGCCGCCCAGCGCGCCGGCATGGCCATCCACCTCTACGCCGCCAACGCCGACATGACCGACCGGGTCTTCAGCGACTCCGACGGCGAGCTGCTGATCGTCCCCGAGCGCGGGGGACTGCTCCTGCGCACCGAGCTGGGGCTGCTCGCCGCCCACCCGGGCGACATGGCCCTCGTTCCCCGCGGCGTCCGCTTCCGCGTCGAGCTGCTGGACGCCGATGCCCGCGGCTACGTCTGCGAGAACTACGGCCAGCCCTTCGAGCTGCCGAACCTGGGCCCGATCGGCGCCAACGGCCTGGCCGCCGCGCGCGACTTCCAGGCCCCCGTGGCGGCGTACGAGGACATCGAGCGCCCGACCGAGGTGATCAACAAGTTCTGCGGCAACCTCTGGTCCGCCACCTACGACCACTCCCCGCTCGACGTGGTCGCCTGGCACGGCAGCCACGTCCCGTACGTGTACGACATGCGCCGCTTCAACGTCCTGGGCTCCATCAGCTACGACCACCCGGACCCGTCGATCTTCACCGTCCTGACCTCGCCGTCGGACACCCCGGGCCTGGCGGGCGTGGACTTCGTGGTCTTCGCGCCGCGCTGGCTGGTCGGCGAGGACACCTTCCGTCCGCCGTATTTCCACCGCAACGTGATGAGCGAGTACATGGGCCTGATCGAGGGCGCCTACGACGCCAAGGCGGAGGGCTTCGTCCCCGGCGGCGGCTCGCTCCACAACATGATGTCCGCGCACGGCCCCGACCACGAGACCTTCGACAGGGCCAGCGCCGCCGACCTGAAGCCGCAGAAGATCGACGACGGCCTGGCCTTCATGTTCGAGACCCGCTGGCCGATCACCGCCACCGCCCAGGCGGCCGGCGCGGACCACCTCCAGCGTGGTTACGACGACGTGTGGCAGGGTCTGCAGCGCCACTTCCGCGCCTGACCCGCACTGCATACCCTGCGCATGCGCCGCCGCACGTCAGCACCGTCCAGCCGTTCGGAGATCCACCCGTGACCGCCTTCGCCCCCGACTCGCTGGTACTGAACCGGAAGCTCCCGCTCTGGTACCAGGTCTCGCAGTCACTGCGCGCCTCGATACTGGGGCGGACCCCGGACGCCTCGCTGCGCCTGCCCACCGAGGAGCAGCTGGCCGAGCACTACGGGGTGAGCGTGCTGACCATGCGGCAGGCGCTCAAGGAGCTGGAGGGCGAGGGCCTGATCAGCCGGCACCGGCGGCGCGGCACCTTCATCGAGCCGGGCGCACTGCGCAGCACCCCGGTCCGGCTGCTGGGTTCGGTCGACGCGATCGTGGCCCAGCAGTCGGGCGACAGCACCACCGTCCTCGGCCACGGACGCACACCCGTGGCCGGGGAGCTGCTGGAGCACTTCCCCGGCACGCCCGAGGTGGTCACCTACCGGCGTCTGCGGCGCGACCGGGAGAGCGGCGAGCCGACCAACTGGGCGGAGAACGCGGTCCTGCCGGAGTTCGCCGAGGCCGTCGACCTCGCCGACCTGGAGCGCTGGCCGATGACGAAGGTGCTGCGGGACGTCGTGGGGGTGCGCATCAGCCGGATCACGGACACCGTGGAGGCCCGGCTGGCGGACCCGGAGACGGCCGAACTGCTCCAGGTCCCGCTGCTCAGCCCGATCCTGCACTACACGGGCGTGACCTACGACGAGGACGGCCGGGTGGTGGACGTGGCGCGGATCCGCTACCGGGGCGACCGGTTCTCCTTCACGGTGACGGTCGACGCGCACTGACCGGCGGCGTCACGTCCCCACACCGCTCCCGCTCGTCGTCACTTCTTCTCGTCGTCGGCGGTGCGCTCGCCCTCCGCCTGGGACGGCGTGGTGCGCATCGTCTGGGGGTGGCGTTCCTTGCGCTGCGCCTCGTCCATGTCCTCGTCGAGGCGTTCGCCCTCGGCCTGGGACGGAGTCGAGTATTCGTCGTACTGGCTCATGACCGCTCCTCGGTCGATACCGTACGTATCCATACATAAGCAGCGTAGCTCGTCGGCCTGGACGCAGCCCGGGCATCGGAGCCCGTCGCTACCATCGGCGGCGTGAGCGCTGACACACCGCAGCCGGACCCGCTGCTGGACGATCTGATGCCCTGGGCCGTGGGCGGCCTGCGCCTGGGCCGGGACTGGGTGGCTTCGCCCGATCCGGCGGCCCTGCGCACCCGCTGGTCCGTCCTGGCGGGCGCCGAAGGCGCCGAGCGGGACCGGCTGTTCCGCCCGAGCCGCAGCCGCACGCCCACCGCCTCGGCGGCCGCGCTGCCGGGGCAGCGCTCGGCGGGGACGGCACGTTTCGCCGACGCTCCCGGCCCCTGCCCAGACCCCGTACGCGTGCTGCGCGAGCCCTTCGACGAGCAGTGGCTCCTGCCCGACCAGCGACTGATCGACACCGCCCGCCCGGAGCTGTGGCGGGTCCTCGACGAGCACCAGCTGTTCCTCGTCGAGGCCCCGGATCCGCTGGTCACCGCGCACCTCCCGGCCGGCCGGCTCGGCCGGATCCGTCCCCTGCACCGGCGCCCGGGCGGCGCCGAGCCGAACCTCGCCCCCGGCCTGCTGACGCTGCTGGGCGAGCGCCACGGCGGCTGGGTGACCCCGGAGGACGTGCTGTGCTGGATCCTGGCGGCCGGCCGGCCCGGGCCGCGGGGGTACGAGGTCCCGCTCGCCGCCGATCCCGGGCGCTGGCGGGCCGGGCTGGAGCTGGGGCACCGGATGCTCACCGTCCAGCTGCGCGGGGCTCGCGGCGGGGAGGCGCCGCGGCTGCCCGGCGGCCGCCGCCCGTACGTCCGCTCGGCGGTCGGGGGGTGGCCGGGCGGGCTCGCGTACGACGCGGAGACCGAGACGCTGGCGCTCGGGAGCGGGACGGTCTCCCCCGTTCCGGCCGGGGCGTGGGAGTACGAGGTGCAGGGCGTGCGCGTGCTGGAGAGCTGGTTCGCCGCGCGTACGGCGCACCGCGGACCCGAGGCGGACGGCCTGGCGGCGCTGGGCCCGGCCGAGTGGCCGCAGAGCTGGACCTCGGAGCTGCTCGCGCTGGTGACCACCCTGGCGCTGCTGGCCGAACTGACCCCGGAACGGGCCGCGTTCGAGCCCGGCCCGGGTCTGCCCACCGCGGAGCTGCGCGCGGCCGGGGTGCTGCCGCCGCCGGCGTGGAGCCGGCGCCCGGCCTCGGTGCTGGACCACCAGGAGGAGGGCCCGGGCGGCCAGTTCGCGCTGCTCTGACCGGCCGGACCCCGGCCCGCACGCCAAGGACCGCGGACCGCAGGCCCGGACCGCACCACGCACCGCAGGCCACGACCGCACGCCACGCACCGCACGCCACGCACCGCAGGCCCGGACCGTACGCCACGCACCGCAGGCCCGGACCGTACGCCACGCACCGCACGCCACGCACCGCAGGCCCGGACCGTACGCCACGGACCGCAGGCCCCGGCCCCGGTTCTACGTCCCCCAGGCGCCCAGCAGCCGGGACACCGAGCGGTCGAAGACCGCGGCCATGTCCAGGCCCGCGCCGGGGACCGGGCCGGTGCCCGAGACGGCCGCCGCCAACCGCGGGTACTCCCCCGAGGCCAGGCGGGAGCCGAGCCAGGCCGTCCGTACGCCCTGCTCCTCGTCCTCGCTCCAGGGCAGCGCTCGGGCCCGCTCGGCCAGGGCCAGTTCCCCGGCCACGTAGGTCGCGACGGTGCCGTTGACGGCGGCCACGAGTTCCAGCTTCTCGGCGTCGGGCACGTCCAGCGGCGCCAGGCACTCCAGGCTGTGCTCCAGGTAGCGCAGGGCGTTCGGGCTGAAGCCGTACACGGGGCTCAGCAGGCGCGGAAGCCACGGATGGCGGTGCATCAGTGCCCGTGTCTGGCGGGCGAGGGCCAGCAGGTCGGCGCGCCAGTCGCCGGTCGGCGCGGTGAACTCGTACTCGCCGCTGACGGCGTCGACCATCAGCTCGTAGAGCTCCTCCTTGCGCGGCACGTAGTTGTAGAGGGACATGGTCCCCGCGCCGATCCCGGCGGCGACGCGCCGCATGGACACGGCCTCGATCCCCTCCGCGTCGGCGATCCGCACCGCCTCCGCCGCGATCGACTCGCGGCTGTGCGCGGGCCTGGGGCCGCGGCCGGCCCGCTGGGGGCGGGACCAGATCACTTCGGGTTCAGCGGGTCGCCCGCCGGCTGTCATCGCTCAGATCACCTCAGTCGTCTCGACACCATCTTAGTTACGTACGCCGTACGTAATGGGGTACGGTGACGCGTATGACAACTACGTACGCTGTACTTAGTGAGGGCTTGGAGAAGAGTTACGGCCGGACCCACGCCCTGCGCGGGCTCGACCTCGCCGTCCCCGAGGGCTCGGTCTGCGGCCTCCTCGGCCCCAACGGCGCGGGCAAGACCACAGCCGTCCGGATCCTGACCACCCTCACCGCGCCCACCGGCGGCCGCGCCCTCGTCGCCGGCCACGACGTCACCCGCGACCCGGCGGCGGTCCGCCGCGCCATCGGCGTGACCGGCCAGTACGCCTCCGTGGACGGGGACCTGACGGGCCGGGAGAACCTCCGGCTGTTCGCGCGGCTCGCCGGACTGCGCGGCTCGCGGGCCCGCTCCACCGCCGACGGCCTGATCGAGCGCTTCGGGCTCGGCGAGGCCGCCGACCGGGTGGCCTCCACCTGGTCCGGCGGCATGCGGCGGCGCCTGGACCTGGCCGCCGGGCTCGTCACCCGCCCCCGGGTGCTCTTCCTCGACGAACCCACCACCGGCCTGGACCCGGCCGCCCGCGAGCACATCTGGACCGCGGTGCGCGCGCTCTCCGAGGAGGGCACCACGGTGCTGCTCACCACCCAGTACCTGGAGGAGGCGGACCGCCTGGCCGACGACATCGCGGTCGTCTCCGAGGGCCGGGTCCTCGCCGGCGGCGCCCCGGCCCGCCTGAAGGCCCTGATCGGGTCCCGCGCCGAGGTCGCCGTGACCGCGCGGGAGGAACTCGCGGGCGCCGCCGCCGTACTCGACCGGCTCACCGGCGCCCGGCCCGTGCTCGACGAGGAACGGCTGACGGTCGGCGTCACCGTCCTCGACGGCGGGATCACCCTGCCGCGGATCATTCGCGAACTCGACACCGCCGGCGTCCCGGTCACCGACGCCCGGCTGCGCCCGCCCACCCTCGACGAGGTGTTCCTCCGCGTCACGCGGGCCCGGACCGCCCGCCCGGAACAGGAGCCCGCCGCATGAGCACCCTGCTGTACGACGGCGCCGCCGTCCTGACCCGCCAGCTCCAGAAGGCCCGCCACGCACCGGCGCTCCTGATCCTCACCCAGACCATGCCGATCACAATGCTGCTCTTCTTCGGCTACGTCTTCGGCAGCGCGCTCGCCATGCCCGGCGCCGAGTACCGGGAGTTCCTGGTACCGGGGCTGCTCGCCGCCACCGCCGCGAACGGCCTGATGGCCGGAATGTTCACCGCCGCGCAGGACGCCCACCGCGGGGTGACGGACCGCTTCCGCACCCTGCCGATGAGCCGGACCGCCGTCCCGCTCGGCCAGACCGCGGCCGACCTGCTCACCACCGGCGTGTCGATGGTGCCGCTGATGCTGGTGGGACTGGCGATGGGCTGGCGGATCGAAACCGGCCTGCCCGGCGCGCTGGGCGCCCTGGGCGTGCTGCTGCTGTTCCGCTTCGCCACCGCATGGGTGGGCACGTACCTGGGCCTGCTGAGCCGCAGCGAGGAGGCGGCGGGCCAGCTGGGCGGCGCCACCTTCGTCCTGCCGATGCTGTCCAGCGCGTACCTGCCGACGGCGGGCCTGCCCGGATGGCTGCGCACGGTCGCCGAGTGGAACCCGATCAGCGCCGTCGCCACCGCCGTGCGCGAACTGTGCGGGAACGCCGGGGCGCGGACCGCGCCGGACGCCGCCTGGCCCGTCGCGCATCCGGTGGCCGGGGCGCTGCTGTGGTCGGTGGTGCTCCTCGTGGTGTTCGTGCCGCCGACCACGCGGAGGTTCGGACGCGGCGGAGCCTGACGGGCCCTCGGGCGATCACGCGGGCCCTCATAGGCGATCAACGGCGCATATCGGCCGCCGAGTGGTGACAGACCCCCGTCCGACCCGGTAGGCAGGGCCTCATGACCACCGAACCGCTGCCCCTGGACGGCATCACCGTCGTCGCCGTCGAACAGGCCGTCTCGGCCCCCTTCGCCACCCGTCAGCTCGCCGACCTCGGCGCCAGGGTGATCAAGGTCGAGCGTCCCGACGGCGGCGACTTCGCCCGTGACTACGACACCGCCGCGCACGGCCTGGCCTCCCATTTCGTGTGGGCCAACCGGGGCAAGGAGTCGATCGCGCTCGACCTGAAGGACCCGCGCGGCCGTGAGGTGCTGCACGGCCTGCTGGCCGGTGCGGACGTCTTCGTGCAGAACCTCGCGCAGGGGGCCGCCGCCCGCCTCGGGCTCGACTCGACCGCGCTGTGCGCCCGCTACCCGCGGCTGGTCGCCGTGGACGTGTCCGGCTACGGCGCGGAGGGCCCGTACGCCCACAAGCGCGCCTACGACATGCTCGTGCAGTGCGAGGCGGGGCTGGTGTCGGTGACGGGCACCCCGGAGCAGCCGGTCAAGGCGGGGATCCCGGCGGCCGACATCGCGGCGGCCATGTACGCCTTCTCGGGGGTGCTGGCCGCACTGCTGCGCCGCGGTGTCACCGGGCGCGGGGGCAGGGTGGAGGTGTCCATGCTGGACGCGCTCGCCGAGTGGATGGGGCATCCGCTGCACCACACGATGCACGGCGGGGAGCAGCCCGAGCGCACGGGACTCGCGCATGCGGTGATCGCCCCGTACGACGCCTACGCGACGGCGGACGGGGACCGGGTGCTGCTGTCGGTGCAGAACGACCGCGAGTGGCGGCGGCTGGCACAACAGGTGCTGGAGCGACCCGAGTTGGCCGAGGATCCGGAGTACGCGACGAACACGGCACGCACCGGGAACCGGGAGAAGACCGACGCGGTCGTGGCGGAGGCGCTGGGCCGGCTGGACGCGGACGAGGCGATCGGACGCCTGGAGGCGGCGGGCATCGCCTGCGCGCGGCTGAACTCGGTGGCCCAACTGGCCGGTCATCCGCAGCTCGCGGCCCGGGACCGGTGGCGGGAGGTGGGATCGCCGGCGGGTCCGCTGCGGGCCCTGCTGCCGCCGATCGGGCTGCCGGGCGGCGCGGCACCGCACATGGGTGCGGTGCCCGCGCTGGGTGAGCACACCGATGACCTCTTGCACGCCCTGGGGATGGCGGGCGCACGGATCTCGGAACTGCGCCGGGACGGTGTGATCGCGTAGGGCCGGTGGCCGGAGGCCGGGAAGGCGAACGGCCGCGGGTGCGGGGTCTGTTACGAGCGGCGGCTGCCGAAGAGCGTGCGACGCAGACGGCGCAGCGGGGCGAAGAGCGAGACGCGCGCGCTCCGGCTCCGCAGACGGTGCGTGTGGTCGCGGGAGGTGAGCTCGCGCATCAGCAGCGTCGCCTCCGCGGCCTCCCGGTGCGGGACGGCGGGTCCGCCCAGCACGGCGAGGTGGCGGTCGAGGCGCGAACTGGTCGCACTACTGCCGCAGGTGATGGCAGGCACGCGAGGCGGCCTGCTGCGCATTGCTATCTGTTCCATGATCTCTCCCCACCCGTACGAGGGCACCCGGCCCGGGCAGGTTAACCCTATCGCCCCCGCGTTGCCCGCGGGTATCCCGGTGGTGTGAATTACCCCTGTGGCGACGGGCAGTTGACGATTACTCAGCGGAGTCGCCCATTACTCTCCGCACAGGAGCGGGCGCGAAAATCACGCTCCGGAAGAGCTCGGCGCGAGTCTCGTCACGACAGGGGTCACGCGACGCACACTGCGCTAACTTGGAGTGACCGGTCGATGACACATGGGCGCACAGAAGCATTCGGGGGGCTCGCGTGAGTGAGGAAGCCAACTCCGATCGTGTCGTCTCGGGCCGCTACCGGCTGCTGGAGCAGATCGGCCGCGGCGGGATGGGCGTGGTGTGGCGGGCCCGGGACGAGGTGCTGGCCCGCGACGTCGCCGTCAAGGAGGTACGCGCACCGGCCGGCCTGGACGCCGCCGAACTCCAGCGCATGTACCGGCGGCTGGAGCGGGAGGCCTGGGCCGCCGCCAGGGTCTCGCACCGGGGGGTGGTCACGGTCTACGACGTGGCCTCCGAGGACGGCCGGCCCTGGATCGTGATGGAGCTGGTGCGCGGACTGTCGCTGGCGGACGTGCTGGAGGCGGAGGGACCGATGACCCCGCAGCGTGCCGCGCACGTAGGCGAGCAGGTCCTGGCCGCACTGCGGTGCGCTCACGACTCGGGGGTGCTGCACCGGGACGTGAAGCCGGCCAACGTGCTGATCGCCAACGACGGCCGGGTCGTGCTCAGCGACTTCGGGATCGCGAGCCTGGAGGGCTCCTCGGCCATCACCATGACGGGCGAGGTGGTCGGCTCCCCCGAATTCCTGGCGCCCGAGCGGGCGTTGGGGCGCGAACCGGGCCCCGGGTCGGACCTGTGGTCGCTCGGGGTGATGCTCTACGCCTGCGTCGAGGGGGTCACGCCGTTCCGGCGGGCGACCCCGCTGGACACGCTGCGGGCGGTTGCGGACGAGGAGCCGCCCCCGGCGCGCCGGGCCGGACCGCTGGCGCCCGTACTGGAGGGGCTGCTGCGCAAGGACCCCGCGGAGCGGCTGGACGCGGCGGAGGCCGCCCGGATGCTGCGGGTGGTGGGCGCGGGCGGAGCCGTACGGGCGTCCGGTGGCCCGGTGTCGGGACCGGACGCGCCGATGTCGACGGCCCGCCACGGGCACGAACCGCGCGGCGGTGCGGGGCCGTACGGACCGCGGGCGCCGACGACCCGCGTACCCGGGCCGGCGCCGGCGCCGGCGGGCGGTCCGCTGCCCTCGGCCGGGTCCGGGGAGGGGCGGGGCGCGGCCGGGCCGGTGCTCGCCGTCGGGATCGCCCTGCTGCTGCTCGCCCTGGCCGCGCTGGGCTGGGTGCTGCTGGGGGACCTCGGGGACAAGGACGGCCGCGGCGGGAACGGGGGTGCCCCGACGGGCTCGGCCACCGCCCCGGCCGCCACCACGGCGCCCGCGTCCGGCGCGCCGACCTCCGCGCCCGCGTCGCCATCGGCCCCGACCCCGGCCTCGCCGACCGCGGGCCCGCACGTCTCCGTGTACGTGGACGCGGTGCGCACCGCGTACACCGGGAGCTGTCCGCCGCCCGCCGGGCGCGCACCCTTCTTCACCGCGACCGTCGAGGTGGAGAGCGTCCCGGTGGCGCTGGAGTACCGCTGGGCCACGCGCAGCGGACGGACCTCCGGGCCCGGCTGGCAGACCGTCACGTACGAGGCGGCCGGGCCGAAGAGCCGGCGGCTGGAGCACACCGAGCTGACGCACGTGCCCGGCGCGGTCTCCGAGGACGCGGTCCGGCTGGAGGTGCGGGGACCGGCGGAGGTCGCCACCGAGTGGGTGGCGACCTCCGTGACGTGCGAGGAGGCGACCCCGACGGGCGGGGCCTCCTCCCCCGGCGCGAGCCCGTCTGCGCAGTCGCCGACGGCCGGTCCGGCGGCGACCCCGCAGGACGGCGGGCCGGATCAGGCCGCGTTGGTGAGGACGGGCAGGTAGCCGCCGGACTGTCCGGAGGCGGTCGGGTGGTAGGACTCGGCGATGTTCAGCCAGTTGACGCTGTGCAGCCACGGACTGCCGGAGCAGATCTCGTGGCCCGTGAAGGCGCCGGCGACGGAGGCGAAGGCGAAGCCGTGGTTCGCGGCGCGTTTGGCGATGGCGGCGTTGAGGTGGTCGGCGGCGCCGTTGATGGCGGCGCGCTCGCCCTCGGTCAGACCGGTGGTGCAGGTGCCGTTCAGCTTGTAGAAGCGGGGATAGCCGAGGACGACGACGCGGGCGGCGGGTGCCCGGCTGTCGATGGCGTCGTAGACCTGGTCGAGCTGGCCGGGGAGGGTGGAGTCCACGTAGGCCTTGGCCTGGTTCACGCGGTTGACGCAGGTGGATTCGGACTGGAGCACACAGGTCGTCATGACGTCGGAGAATCCGGCGTCGTTGCCGCCGATGGTGATGCTGACGAGGTCGGTCCCGGAGTTGAGCGGGCCGAGCTGGCCAGAGAGCACATCACCCGTACGGGCGCCGGAGCAGGCGGTGAAGGCGAAGGTCTGGGGGGAGTGGGCCGCGGCCCAGAGGGCGGGGTAGGCGCGGGTGGTGCGCTTGCAGTTGCCGCTCGCGCCGTCGTAGTTGCCGGCGCCGAGTCCGGAGGAGTACGAGTCGCCGAGGGCGACGTAGCCGAAGTCGGCCTGGGCGGCGGACGCCTGGCCGGCGCCGAACAGCGCGGCGCTCGCGGTGAGTAAGAGGGAGGAGGTCAGGGCAGCGAAGCGCGACATTCTCATGCTCATGTGTGCGGCTCCTTGTGGGGGTTACTCCTGAGTTGTTGGTACAAGCAGCCGAGGGTTGCCGGAAGTGTCCATGCCAAGAATGTTCGGGGCGGAGTTGCGGCCGGAATCTTCACTCCCCCTGCGTTTGAAGGGGGAACTTGGCACCCGATCCGGCGAAACACGGGTGCACGAGGGCACCTCGTGCCGGATCATGGGCGCCATGCCAGCCAACCCGCATGACGCGCTGCCGATCCGGCTCAACGTCGACGACAGCGATTCACCGTCGGACGTCGTCGACGCGCTGTTCCTCGGCCGGTTCGCCTCGGGCGAGCAGCCCTACTCGCACAGCGTGTCGATCGAGCGGGTCAAGGCGGAGGCGACCCTCCTGCCGCCGGAGGCCACGGTGTTGCGCTCGGCGCGCGACAGCGACCGCAGCGCCACCCTCGCCGAGGGACAGGGCTGGACCATGCTCGTCTCCCGGTGGAGCCGGGGCGCGGACGTCACCGTGACGGCGGTCAGCGACGAACTCGCCGCCGGCGTGCTCGGCCAGGCCACCGAAGGCGTGCAGGACGAGCCGGAACCGCAGCCGGAGAACGTCACGATGGGCTTCTGGTACGTCTCCCCGCGCCGCGGCCCGTACCGGACGACCCGCCAGATCGCCGCCGGGACCTGGGCGGAGGTGCGGCCCAACTACACCGCGCCGGTCGCCTCGGCCATGGACCGGCTGATGAAGGTGACCCCGGACGACATCGCGGGCCGGCTGCTCCTGCTGCACGGCCCGCCCGGCACGGGCAAGACCTCGGCCCTGCGCACGCTGGCCCGGTCCTGGCGGGACTGGTGCCAGGTGGACTGCGTCCTGGACCCGGAGCGGCTGTTCAACGACGTCGGCTACCTGATGGACATCGCGATCGGCGAGGACGAGGGCACGGCGAAGGGCCGCTGGCGGCTCCTGCTGCTGGAGGACTGCGACGAACTGATCCGCGGCGAGGCCCGGCACACGGCGGGCCAGGCGCTGTCGCGGCTGCTGAACCTGACGGACGGCCTGCTGGGGCAGGGCCGCAACGTCCTGGTCGGCGTGACGACCAACGAGGACCTGGAGCGGCTCCACCCCGCGGTGGTCCGCCCGGGCCGCTGCCTGGCCCGCATCGAGGTCGGCCGGCTGACCCACGGGGAGGCGGTGGACTGGCTGGGCACCGAGGAGGGCGTCCCCCGCGAGGGCGCCACCCTGGCGGAACTCTTCGCCCTGCGCCGCGGCACGGGCCCGGCGGCGGTTCTGCCGCCCCAGTCCCACTCGGAGGCGGGGCTCTACCTCTAGGGGACAGCCCCGCCGGCGTCCGAGGCGCGGGGGTCCGGGGGCGGAGCCCCCGGGTGCCGGGCCGCCGGGCCGCGCCGGGCTACTTCGCGGCGTACCGGGCCCGGAGGGCGGCGGTGGCGGCGGCGATCGCCTCCGCCTCCGTCAGCCCCAGCCGGTGCACCCGCTCCGCGAACGCCTGCGCGGCCGATGCCGCCTCGCGCGCCTCACCCTCCCCCGCCGCCGCGACGAAGGTCCCGTTGCGGCCCCGCGTCTCGATCACCCCGTCGGTCTCCAGCGCCCGGTAGGCCTTCGCGACGGTGTTGGCGGCCAGCCCCAGCTCCTCCGCCAGCCCCCGTACCGTCGGCAGCTTGAAGCCGGCCGGCAGCTTCCCGGAGCGGGCCCGGGCGGCGATCTGCGCGCGCAGCTGTTCGTACGGGGCGGCCGACCCGGCCGAGCCGTCGATGGTGATCTTCAGGTTCGTCGAGCTCACGGGGGTGATTGTCCACCATCGGCGGTTAATTGGGAGGCGCCGGGCACGCGGGCGCCCGTAGCGTCTGCCGCATGACCGTTCTGATCCGCGATCTCCGTCCGGGTGACCTCCGGGACGTCGAGTCGGTGGTACGGGTACGCCGCGCGGCTCTGCCGTACCTGATCACCAGTGCCGGGGACGTGACCTTCGAGGTCTCCCGCGCCCACCCCGCCCGCCACCACCGCGTCCTCGTCGCCGAGACCGCGGACGGCGAGGTCGTCGGCAGCGCCCAGGCCGGCATCGCGCACGACAGCCCCCGGCCGGGCCAGGGGTACGTCAACGCGTACGTCGACCCCGCCCGCCGCGGCCTCGGCGCCGGCCGGCTCCTGCTGGGCGCGGCCGAGGAGCACCTGGCCGCCCGGGGCGCGGTGGACTCCTACGCCTGGGTGCTCGACGAGCCCGAGCACCGCGCCTTCGCCGAGCGGCACGGCTACCGGCCCGGCCGCTCGGCGCATTTCCTGCGCCTGGACCTGACGGCGGCCGCGCTGCCCGCGCTCCCGGAGGCCCTCCCGGCCGGGGTGGAGCTGCGGCCGGCGACCGCCTTCGCCGCGGACCCGCGTCCCCTCTTCGCGATCGACTCCGAGTCGACGGCCGACGAACCGGGTGACGTGCAGGCCGATCTCGACGACTACGAGGACTGGCTGGCCCGCATCTGGCACAACCCCTCCCTCGACAAGGAGCTGACGACCGTCGCCCTGGTCGACGGGCGGGCGGTGGCCTTCAGCGCCGCCCGGACCGACGGCGCCACCCGCTACGGCTCGGCGATGACCGGCACCCTGCGCGCCTTCCGGGGCCGCGGCCTGGCCAAGCTCGCCAAGAACACCTCCCTGCACCGGGCCCGCGCGGCCGGCTACACCGAGGCGTTCACCGGCAACGACAGCGGCAACGACCCGATGCTCGCCATCAACCGGTGGTTCGGGTACGAGATCTGCGCGACCGAGACGCACTACACGAGGGAGCTGGGGACCCAGTGGCCGAGCAACTGACCGTCGTCCTGACCAAGGCCGGCCGGACCAAGATCCGCTATCCGGCGACGCAGGTCGCCGACGACGGCGACCGCATCTCCGTACGGGCCCCCTGGGCGGCCGAGGGCGTACGGGACTTCGGCTTCGTCCGCTTCGAGCCGGGCGACGTGTTCGTGGAGCACTTCTGGCGGACCCGCTGGTACGCGGTCAAGGAGGTCCGGACGGGCGACGGCGTCCTGAAGGGCTGGTACTGCGACGTGACGCGTCCGGCCCTGGTCCGGAACGGGGAGATCCTCGTGGAGGACCTGGACCTCGACCTGTGGGTCTCGGCGGACGGGACGTCCGTCCTGCGGCTGGACGAGGACGAGTTCGCCGAGAGCGGCCTCGCGGCGAGCGACCCGGAGGCGGCGGCCCAGGCCGTCCGCGCCCTGGACGCCCTGGACGACCAGGCCCACTCCGAACCCGGCCTGTCCGCGCTCCTGCGCTAGACGAGCGTCCCCCCGCAGGCCGGGTTCCTGATGGCGCTCTTTCGCCTGCCTTAAGTGGAGCCTAAGGATCCTCTGATGGGGGGTTCGTGCGGGGAAAAGGCGTGGTCCGGGGGCTAGCTTGGCGGGGCCAGGACAGGAAGGGCCGGTCGTGGCGCCGCCGGGGGGCGGCGCCGCCGAGCCGCGTTCCGCCGGCGCGCCCCCGCCTTTGCCGAAGGAGATCCGCTCATGTCCGCACGCCGCCGTACCGTCATGCCGATCCGTATCGCAGCCGCCGGTGCCGCCCCGCTCGCGCTGGCCGTGTACGCCGCCGTTCCCGCGGTCGCCCACGGCTCGATGACGGACCCGGTCAGCCGGGTCGCGGCGTGCTACGCGGAGGGACCGGAGTCGCCGAAGTCGGCGGCGTGCAAGGCCGCGGTCGCCTCTAGCGGGGCACAGGCGTTCTACGACTGGAACGCCGTCAACATCGCCAACGCGGCCGGCAACCACCGGGCGCTGATCCCGAACGGCCAGCTGTGCTCGGCGGGCAACGACAAGTACCAGGGGCTGGACCTGGCCCGCGGCGACTGGCCGGCCAGCCCCATGTCCGCCGGCCCGCACACCTTCCGCTACAAGGGCACGGCCCCGCACAAGGGCTCCTTCGAGCTGTACGTGACGAAGGACGGCTACGACCCGTCGAAGCCGCTGAAGTGGTCGGACCTGGAGCCCGCGCCGTTCGCGAAGGCCACCGACCCGGGCATGCAGAACGGCGACTACGTCTTCTCCGGGACCGTCCCCGCCAAGTCCGGCCGGCACCTGATCTACAGCATCTGGCAGCGCTCCGACAGCCCGGAGGCCTTCTACACCTGCTCGGACGTGGTCTTCGGCAAGGACAACGGCGGTGCGGGGGCTTCGCCGAGCGCCAAGCCCAGCACCGGGAACGGCAACGGCAACGGCAACGGCAGCGGCAGCGGCAGCGGCAGCGGCAGCGGCAACGGGTCCAAGCCGTCCGACAAGCCCTCCGCCCCGACCGACCAGCAGATCGCCGACGGCGCCGGCAAGTCCACGGTGGAGCACAACGGCCACGGCGACAACGACCCGAAGACGAACGGCGCGGCCGCCGCCCCGCTCCCCTCCCAGTCCTCGCCGTCCTCCTCGGGCTCGGCGGACTCGGGCACCCCGGCCGGCGGCAACCTGGCGGAGACCGGCGGCAACAGCGCCACCCCGTCCATCGCCATCGCCGGGGCCGGCGCACTGGCCGTCGGCGCGGCCGTGTTGTTCGCGATGGCCCGCCGCCGTGCGACGACGGCGGGCCGGCGCGGCCGCTAGCCGGTAGGAACCTTCACACCGGGCGGACCGCCCGCGCCCGGGTCAGTCGAAGACCGAGGCGCAGGTGGTCCGTTCGGCATGGGCCGGGTCGAGGGCGTTGACCGCCTCGTGCCAGGCGATCCGGTCGGTCAGCCCGATGGTGACGTGCTCGGAGAGGTCCAGGAAGCACAGGTCCTGGAGCACGACGTTGCGGACGTTCGGCCCCTCCAGGAAGCCGCTGCGGTACGGGGTCACCACCTCGTCGTACTTGGTGGCGATCACCGTGTACTTCACCCCGGGCACGGTGTCCCCGCCCTGGTTGAGCTTCTGCAGGAAGGCGGAGCCGGCGATCTGGTCGGCGAGGCCGGGGGTCGCGCTGCTGATCAGGTCCTCGGCCCCGGGGAAGTACGGGAGGAGCTTGGTGAAGCCGAGCAGGGTCGTGCCGTGGTTGTCGGGGGCGAGCCCGACCAGCGCGTTCACCTTCGGCGCGCCGCCGAGGAACTTCAGGTAATAGCGCGGCATCATGCCGCCCTGCGAGTGCCCGACGATGTCGGTCTTGGACGCGCCGGTGGCGGCGAGCACCTTGTCGACGAAGACGTCGAGCTGTTCGGCGGACTTGTCGATGGGGCCGAGCCCGTTGAAGAGGGGCACGCCGGGCAGCTGGCCGTAGTCGAGCGAGTAGACGCAGTACCCCCGGTGCACGAGGTACGGGGCGAAGCCCAGCCAGTTGTCCCAGGAGTTGCCGAAGGTGCCGTGGACGAGGACGACGGGGCGCGGGTGCGCGGCGGACGGCTTGCAGGACCAGTCGTTCCAGCCGCTGCTGGGAGCGGATGCGGCCTGCGCTGCGCCGGTGGGGGCGACGAGTGCGGCGGCGGTGAGGGTGAGGACGGCCAGCGGGCGGAGCAGGCGTCTCCAGGGCAGCATCGTGTGATCTCCTTGCGGTCGACTCAAGGGGATGAGCGTGGGGGTTCGTCCCGTGATCCGGATCACAAGGGGGGGCGCTGCTGCCGCTAAATTACGTGTGAGTAGCAACACAGGGAAGTTACGCGTCGGTAAAAACTCGCGTGTCGTCCGACCGACCGTCAGGCGGCCAGCGTGCCAAGCGCGATGACGTGCTGACCGAAGCGCGTACGGACCCGGTCCGTGACGGCTTCCAGGCGGCGGGCCTTCTCGTCCTCGGGGTCGAAACTGAGCTGCCGTACGGCCCGTTCGGCCGGGACCAGCTCCTCGGCCCGCAGCGACAGCGCGCGGACCCGGGCCCGTTGCAGGCCGAGGCCCTCGTACAGGGCGTAGGCCGTGGCGGTGAGTGCCGCCGAGTGCGCGGTGGGTTCGGCCAGGGTGCGGGTCCGGGTGAGCGTGGTGCGGTCGGCGCAGCGGACGGTGAGCGAGAGGACCCGGCACACCTGCCCGTCCTCTTGTGTACGAAGCTTCGCGCCGAGCTCCTGCGTCAGCGACAGCAGCGCCCGCCGGTGCCGTACGGGATCCAGCTCGTCCCGGTCGAAGAGCCGCTCGGCGGCGACGGCGCGGGCGGCCGCGCCCGGCCGGACGGGGGTCCGGTCGATCCCGAGGGCGCGCTCGTGCACCTCGCGGCCGAGCCGGGCGCCGAGGATCCTGCGCAGGGCGGCGGGCGGGGCGGCGGCGACCCGGCCGACGGAATCGAGGCCGTAGGAGCACAGGGTGCGGGCGGCCTTGGGTCCGACCCCGTCGAGCGCGGTGACGGGCTTGTCCGCCATGAAGTCCCGCACGGCGGCGGGGTCTTCGGGGAGCACCAGGGTTCCCCCGGGGCCGGCCTCGCGGGCCGCCGCCCGGGCCAGCATGGGGTTGCCGGCCACGCCGACGGCGGCGTCCACGCCGTAGAGGGCGAGGGCCCGGACCCGGATCACGGCGGCCAGCCGGCGGGCGTCGCAGCCGAAGTAGCGCAGCGCTCCCCGGACATCGGCGAGGGCGGCGTCGGGCGGCAGGGCCTGCACGGCCGGGGTGATCCCGCCGAGCAGCGCGAGCACCCCGGCGTACTCCCGCGCCCCGAGCGGCCCTCCGCCGGCGGGGTGCAGGCGCAGGCACATCACGGCCTTCCCGGTGGCGCTCATCCCGCGCTCCCCGGGCTGGAGTGCCACAGCTTGCGGCCGGTCGCGGGGCCGGTGCCGGGCGGCTGGAGGTCGGCCCAGGGGTTCATCTCGTACCCCGTGGACATGCGGATCGTGCGCCCGGGGCCCTTCACCGCCGGTTCCCCGCCGCCCCCGGCCTCCCCTGCGGCGACCGGTTCGCCGTCCTGCCCGCCCGGTTCACCGGCCGGTCCGCCGGCCGGCTCGGCGAGGCGGGCCGCGACCGCGTCCAGGCCGCCCGTCGCCCGCAGTTCCACCAGCTCGGCCAGGTTCCACGCCGCCGCCCCGACCACGCTCAGGCTCTGCGGGCCCCTCCGCTGCACGACACCTCGTACCAGCAGCAGGAAGGAATGGAAGACGGTGTGCGCGCACCGCTCGTGGCTGTCGTCGAAGAAGGCCAGGTCGACCAGGCCCGTACCGTCGTCCAGCGTCGTGAAGATGACCCGCTTCCCGGACCGGATCGGCGGGGTCTGGGTGGCCGCCTTGGCCCCCGCGACCAGTACGGTCCGCCCGTGCTCGGTCTCCCGCAGCCGGCGCGCCGGGATCACTCCCAGCTCGGCCAGGAAGGCGTGGTGGTCGCCCATCAGGTGCCGCGAGGTGTCCATGCCGAGGACGCCCAGCTCGGCACTGAGCCGTTCCGCGTCGCTCAGGTCGGGCAGCCCGACGGACGCCGTGGAGCGGCCTCCTTCCATCGGGAGTTGGGCACCGCCCCGCACGCCCGCAGCGCGCTGCGCGCCGTGCAGTTCCGTCAAGTGCAGCAGCAGGTCCCGCCGGTTGGCGCCGAACGAGTCCAAGGCACCCACCTGGGCGAGCCGTTCGGCGACCGGTCGCCCCGGACGGGCCCGGTCCCAGAAGTCGCGCAGGGAGGCGTAGGGCTGTCCGGACTCGATCCGGGCCGCTTCGGCCCCGCTGATGCCGTGGACGTCGGTGAGCCCCAGCCGCAGCCCCCACACCTCACCGACATCGGACACCAGTTCGATGCGATGGGCGACCGCCGACCGGTTCACGTCCAGCGGCAGCACCGGCACGCCCCGCCGCCGCGCGTCCGCCAGCAGCAGCCGCTTCGGGTACATCCCCGGATCGTGGGTCAGCAGCCCGGCGTAGAAGGCCGCCGGGTGGTGCGCCTTCAGCCACGCCGACTGGTAGGTGGGCACGGCGAAGGCCACCGCGTGCGCCTTGCAGAAACCGTACGAACCGAAGGCCTCCACGATCTCCCAGGTACGGGCGATCACCTCCACCGGATAGCCGCGTTCGGCCGCCTTCGCCGCGAACCAGACCTTGATCCGCGCCTGCGACGGCGGGTCGGACAGCCCGCGCCGCACGCGGTCCGCCTCGTCCCGCCCGCAGCCGGTCATGACGTCCACGATCTCGATGATCTGCTCGTGGAAGACGACCACCCCGTACGTCTCGCGCAGCGCGTCGGCCAGGTCCGGGTGCGGGAAGCGCACCGGCGCCCGCCCGTGCCGGGCCTCGATGAAGGGCCGCACCATGTCGGCGGCCACCGGCCCCGGGCGGAAGAGGGAGATGTCGACGACCAGGTCGTGGAAGGTGGCCGGCTGGAGCCGCCCCACCAGGTCCCGCTGGCCCGGCGATTCGATCTGGAAGCAGCCCAGCGTCTCGGCCGAACGGATCAGCTCGTACGTGGCCCGGTCGCCCGGCGGCACCTGCGCCGGGTCGTCCAGGTCGAGCTCCTCCCCCGTGCCGCGCCGGATCTCCGCGACCGCGTGCGCCATCGCGGACTGCATCCGCACGCCCAGCACGTCCAGCTTGAGCAGCCCGAGCTCCTCCACGTCGTCCTTGTCGAACTGGGACATGGGGAAGCCCTCGCCGCTGGTGGGGACCACGGGCGTACGGGCGAGCAGCGAGGCGTCGGAGAGCAGTACCCCGCACGGGTGCATGGCGATCCCGCGCGGCAGCGCGTCCAGCGATTCGACGAGCTCCCACAGCCGGCCGTACGACTCCCCCCGTACGTCGCGCAGTTCGGGCAGTTCCTGCAGCGCGGCGCGGGCGTCGCGGGCCCGGATGTGCGGGAAGGCCTTGGCGAGCCGGTCGACGACGGCCGGGTCCATGGACAGGGCGGCGCCGACGTCCCGGACGGCGTGGCGGACCCGGTAGGTCTCGGGCATGGAGACGGTGGCGACGCGCTCGGCGCCGAACCGGTCGATGATCCGCCGGTAGACCTCCAGCCGGCGGGCGGACTCCACGTCGATGTCGATGTCGGGCAGGACGCGCCGGCGCTTGGACAGGAAGCGCTCCATCAGCAGGCCGTGCTCGACGGGGTCGGCGTGCGCGATCCCGAGAAGGTGGTTGACGAGGGAGCCGGCGCCGGAGCCGCGGGCCGCCACCCGGATGCCCATCTCCCGTACGTCGTCGACCACCTGGGCGACCGTCAGGAAGTACGAGGCGAAGCCGTGGTGGGCGATGATGTCGAGCTCGTGGTGCATCCGCTCCCAGTAGGCGGGGTCGCCCGCGTAGCCGCGCAGCACCATGCCGGCGGAGGCCCGGGAGGCGAGGACCCGTTGGGCGCTGCGGTGGGCGGCGCCGACGAGCCGGGGCTCGGGGAAGTGCACGGAGCCGATGCCGAGGTCGTCCTCGGGGTCCACGCAGCAGGCCTCGGCGGTGTGCCGGGTCTGCGCCAGCAGGCGTCGGGCGTCGGCGGGGCCGAGGCCGGCCGCCCGGGCGATCAGGTCGGCGGCCTCGGCCATGGCGGCGGGGGCCTTGAGCCAGCGCTCGCCGGTGTCGAGGGGACCCCGGCGGTCGATGGGGACCAGGCGACGGGCGGCGTCGAGGATGTCGGCGACCGGGCCCTGGCCGGGGTCGGCGTAGCGGACGGCGTTCGTGAGCACGGCCGGGACGCCCTGCTCGGCGGCGAAGCCGACCGTACGGGCGGCCAGCCGCAGCGAGCCGGGGCCGGTGCCGGTGCGGCCGTGGTGGACGGCCTCCAGGCGCAGGGCGTCGCCGTAGATCTCCCGCCAGGGCGCGAGCAGCCGGGCGGCCCGGTCGGGGCGGCCCGCGGCGAGCGCCCGCCCCACCTCGGAGCCGGGCCCGAGGAGGACGAAGACGCCTTCCCCGCGCAGGGCGTCCCAGGGGACGAGCGGGACCTCGGCGGCCGCCGCGTGCGCGGCGGTGACCATCCGGCACAGCTCGGCCCAGCCGGCGGCCCCGTCCCGGGCCAGGAAGACGGCCCGCGCGGCGGACTCGTCCAGGAACGCCCCGCCCTTGACGGGGGTACGCCGCCGGTACGAGGCCCCGCCCGGACCGCCGCCCGCGGCGGACGCGGTCGAGCCCCCCGGCCCGGCCGAGCCCGTCGCGGGGGACCCGGCGGGCGGCACCGCCATGTCCACGCCGAACAGCGGCCGGATGCCCGCCTGCGCCGCCGCCTTCGCGAACCGGACCGCACCCGCGAGGGTGTCGCGGTCGGTCAGGGCGAGGGCGTCCATGCCCCGCTCGGCGGCACGCTCCGCCAGCCGCTCCGGGTGCGATCCTCCGTAGCGCATGGAGAACCCCGAAACGGTGTGCAGATGCGTAAATCCAGGCACCCGCGGCCTCCTGCTTCGCTCGTAGAACACCACCCCCGCTCTCCACCATAGAGCAATTCGAATACCCGTGCGAAACACTTGTTCGATCAACGGGGGTCGTCCCGCTCCCGCGGGGGGAGTGGCAGTTCCGGGCCTGCCCGGGGCCCGGTGTGTGCTGGGGCGCTGCCCCAGACCCCGCGCCTCAATCGCCGGCGGGGCTGGGTTTGGCTGCGCCTGCCCGGTATGGGTTGGGCGGACCGGGATACGGGCGCGGTGCGGGCCGGTCGCGGGGCCGGGGAGGGGTATCTCCTCGGCTCGGCGCGTGCGAGCCATCGCAGCAGTACCCAGCGGTCGCGCGCTCGTCCTGCGGGGACACCCCTCCCCGTCCCCGCTCCTCCCGCGTCGGGCAGGCTCCGGGGCACTGTCGGAGCGCTGCCGTGGGGTGGGGACACGGCGGAGTGTCCCCGCAGGACGAGCGCGCACCACCGGGCACAACCGAGACAGGCAGCACCGCGCGAGCCGAGGAGACACTCCGGCGGGGCACCGCC
>NZ_JOAK01000035.1 GCF_000720455.1 Streptomyces virginiae
GGGTGGGGGTACAGGCGAGGAGCGGAAGGGCGGGTCGGGAGATGGACGACGGCAAGGGCGGGCGTGGCGGTGCCGGGGCGGTGCTGTGGGCCCCGGTGGCGGGGCGGACCTGGCGGGAGTTCGCGTACCTGTTGGTCGGGCTGCCGCTGAGCACGCTGTACTTCTCGCTCGCCATCACGGGCGTGAGCCTCGGCGCCGGGCTGCTCGTCACCTTCCTCGGCGTGCCGGTCCTGGCGGGCGTCCTCGCGATGTGCCGTGGGTTCGGGCGGCTGGAGCGGGCCCGGGTGCGCGCGCTGCTGGGGGCGGACATCGCCGAGCCCGCGCCGATCCGGGCGAAGAAGAGCGGGCCGCTGGCCGCCATGGGCGCGGTGCTCAAGAGCGGGAGCGCCTGGCGGCACCTGCTGTACTCGGTGATCCATTTCCCGTGGGCGGTGTTCGGTTTCTGCCTGGCACTGACGTTCTGGGCGGCCGGCTGGGCGTACCTGCTGTACCCGCTGTGGTTCTGGGTCTTCCCGACCTACACCGACCAGCCCGGGCTCCAGCTCTTCCAGAACGACGACTACTCCTTCTACCTCGACTCCCCCGCCGAGATCGCCCTCACGAGCCTGGTGGGGCTGGCCTTCACCCTCGCCACCCCGTGGGTGATCCGGGCGCTGACCACCGTCGAGCGGGTCATGGTCGGCGGGCTGCTCGGGGCGTCCCGGCTGGACAGCAGGGTCACCGAGCTGGAGTCCGACCGGGGGGTCGTCGTGGACACCGCCGCCGCCGACCTGCGGCGCATCGAACGGGATCTGCACGACGGGGCACAGGCCCGGCTGGTCTCGCTGGCCATGGACCTGGGGATGGCCCGGGAGAAGCTGGCCGGGGACCCGCAGGCGGCCGCCCGCCTGGTGGACGAGGCGCACGGCGAGGTGAAGGTGGCCCTCCAGGAGCTGCGGGACCTGGCCCGCGGGATCCACCCCGCGGTGCTGACCGACCGCGGACTGGACGCGGCGCTGTCGGCGGTGGCCTCGCGGTGCGCCGTGCCGGTACGGGTGGCCGTGGATCTCCCGGCCCGGCCGGCCGCTGCGATCGAGGGGATCGCCTACTTCGCGGTCTCTGAGCTGCTGCAGAACATCAGCAAGCACGCCGGGGCCCGGTCCGCCTCGGTGGACGTGTGGAAGTCCGGGGCGCGGCTGCTGCTGCAGGTCGCCGACGACGGCCGGGGCGGTGCGGCCGTGTCCGGCGGGAGCGGGCTGGCCGGCCTGGCCGAGCGGCTGGACGCCGTGGACGGCGTGCTGGTCGTCGACTCCCCCGAGGGCGCAGGGACGACGGTGACCGCCGAGCTGCCGTGGCGGGCGTAGGCCCGCGGCGGCCCGGGTCGCCGGGACCCCCGTCCGGGTGGGCGGGGGTCCCGTCGTTGCGTCCGGTGCGGCGCCGCTTGCCCGGGGCGCCGCTCCCGGGGACTCCGGGCCGAGGGTGTCGGCGGGGCCGGAATCGCCGGCGCCGGCCGCGGAAAATCCGGACTCTGGGCTTCCATCCGCTCGGCATGTGAAAACTCCCCCCGTACGCCCACGTGTTGTCCCGGCTCTGCCTTCACCGGGACTTAAGGCTGGGATGCTTGGCTGGTCGGGCAGTACGGGAACGAGTGACGCGGGAGCTGCTGAGTCGTGGAAGACAGGGTGCGGGTGGTCATCGCCGAGGATTCAGTGCTGCTGCGCGAGGGCCTGACCCGGTTGCTGACCGACCGGGGGCATGACGTCGTGGCGGGCGTCGGGGACGCGGAAGCCCTGATCAAGACGGTGGCGGAGCTGGCCGCGGAGGATGCGCTGCCGGACGTGGTGGTGGCGGACGTGCGGATGCCGCCGACGCACACCGACGAGGGCGTCCGGGCGGCCGTGCGGCTGCGGCGCGATCACCCCGGGATAGGCGTGCTCGTGCTGTCGCAGTACGTGGAGGAGCAGTACGCCACCGAGCTGCTGGCCGGTTCCAGTACCGGCGTGGGGTATCTGCTGAAGGACCGGGTGGCCGAGGTGCGGGAGTTCCTGGACGCGGTGGTCCGGGTGGCCCGGGGCGGTACCGCCCTGGACCCCGAGGTCGTCGCCCAGCTGCTCGGGCGCAGCCGGAAGCAGGACGTGCTGGCGGGTCTGACGCCGCGCGAGCGCGAGGTGCTCGGGCTGATGGCCGAGGGCCGTACGAACTCCGCCGTGGCCAAGCAGCTGGTCGTGAGCGACGGAGCGGTGGAGAAGCACGTCAGCAACATCTTCATGAAACTGGGCCTCTCGCCGAGTGACGGGGATCACCGGCGGGTTCTGGCCGTTCTCACCTACCTGAAGTCTTGATCGACTGACACTCTGTCAGATACGGCATACCGGTCGGGCCGTCTCAAGGGGCGGTCCTACGGTCCAGAATGTGGTCGCTCCTGGGGACCTGATCCCTACCGTCGTAGGGTGGGTTATGGGGGTGCTCACGCCTCGAAGGAGGTCCAGTTCAGTGACCAGCCAGGTCAGCAGCCCAGCCGAGCAGGCCGATGGGGCCGGGGGTGCGGTTGTCGGTGGACAGCGCACTCCGGGCAGTCCGGACGGCAAGGAAGTACGGCGTCTCGATCGGGTGATCATCCGGTTCGCGGGTGACTCCGGTGACGGTATGCAGCTCACCGGTGACCGGTTCACCTCGGAGACGGCGTCGTTCGGGAACGACCTGTCGACGCTGCCGAACTTCCCGGCCGAGATCCGCGCCCCCGCCGGCACCCTGCCGGGCGTTTCCTCCTTCCAGCTCCACTTCGCCGACCACGACATCCTGACCCCCGGCGACGCGCCGAACGTGCTGGTGGCGATGAACCCGGCCGCCCTGAAGGCGAACATCGCCGACGTGCCGCGCGGCGCGGAGATCATCGTCAACACGGACGAGTTCACCAAGCGCCCCATGGCCAAGGTCGGGTACGAGACCTCGCCGCTGGAGGACGGCTCGCTGGCCGCCTACAACCTGCACCCGGTGCCGCTGACCACGCTGACGGTGGAGGCGCTGAAGGACTTCGGACTCTCCCGCAAGGAGGCCGAGCGCAGCAAGAACATGTTCGCGCTGGGCCTGCTGTCGTGGATGTACCACCGGCCCACCGAGGCCACGGAGAGCTTCCTGCGGCAGAAGTTCGCGAAGAAGCCCGAGATCGCCGAGGCGAACATCGTTGCCTTCCGGGCCGGTTGGAACTTCGGGGAGACGACGGAGGACTTCGCGGTCTCCTACGAGGTGGCGCCCGCGACCAAGGCCTTCCCCACCGGCACCTACCGCAACATCTCCGGGAACCTGGCCCTCTCCTACGGCCTCATCGCCGCGAGCCAGCAGGCCGATCTGCCCCTCTACCTGGGCTCCTACCCCATCACCCCGGCTTCGGACATCCTGCACGAGCTGTCGAAGCACAAGAACTTCGGCGTGCGGACCTTCCAGGCCGAGGACGAGATCGCCGGCATCGGGGCGGCGCTCGGCGCGGCCTTCGGCGGGGCGCTCGGGGTCACCACCACCTCCGGGCCCGGCGTGGCGCTCAAGTCGGAGACGATCGGTCTCGCGGTGTCGCTGGAACTCCCGCTGCTGATCGTGGACATCCAGCGCGGCGGCCCCTCCACCGGCCTGCCGACGAAGACCGAGCAGGCGGACCTCCTCCAGGCCATGTACGGCCGCAACGGCGAGGCGCCCGTCCCGATCGTGGCGCCGCGGACGCCGGCGGACTGCTTCGACGCCGCCCTCGACGCGGCCCGGATCGCGCTGACCTACCGGACGCCGGTCTTCCTGCTCTCCGACGGCTACCTCGCCAACGGCTCCGAGCCGTGGCGGATCCCGGAGGTCGCGGACCTGCCGGACCTGAAGGTCAAGTTCGCCGCCGCCACGAACCACACGCTCGCCGACGGCACCGAGGTCTTCTGGCCCTACAAGCGGGATCCGGAAACCCTGGCCCGGCCCTGGGCGGTCCCGGGCACGCCCGGCCTGGAACACCGCATCGGCGGCATCGAGAAGCAGGACGGCACGGGCAACATCTCCTACGACCCGGCCAACCACGACTTCATGGTCCGCACCCGCCAGGCCAAGATCGACGGCATCGAGGTGCCCGAACTCGACGTCGACGACCCGGACGGCGCCACCACCCTGGTCCTCGGCTGGGGTTCCACCTACGGTCCCATCACCGCCGCGGTCCGCCGGGTCCGGGGCGCCGGACTCCCCGTCGCGCAGGCCCACCTGCGCCACCTCAACCCCTTCCCCAGGAATCTCGGCGAGGTCCTGGAGCGTTACGAGAAGGTAGTGGTGCCGGAGATGAACCTCGGGCAGCTCGCCACCCTGATCCGGGCGAAATACCTGGTCGACGCCCAGTCGTACAACCAGGTCAACGGAATGCCGTTCAAGGCCGAGCAGCTCGCCAAGGTTCTCAAGGAGGCCATCGATGACTGAGGTGACGGAGGCGACCGACGGGGCGCGGACCCTGCTCTCGCTGGTACCGAAGGCCGAGAGCAAGCAGTCGATGAAGGACTTCAAGTCGGACCAGGAGGTCCGCTGGTGCCCGGGTTGCGGCGACTACGCCGTGCTCGCCGCGGTCCAGGGCTTCATGCCCGAGCTGGGGCTGGCGAAGGAGAACATCGTCTTCGTCTCCGGCATCGGATGCTCCTCCCGCTTCCCGTACTACATGAACACCTACGGGATGCACTCGATCCACGGCCGGGCCCCCGCCATCGCGACGGGCCTCGCGACCTCCCGCCGCGACCTGTCGGTGTGGGTGGTCACGGGTGACGGCGACGCGCTCTCCATCGGCGGCAACCACCTCATCCACGCCCTGCGCCGCAACGTCAACCTGAAGATCCTGCTCTTCAACAACCGGATCTACGGGCTGACCAAGGGCCAGTACTCCCCCACCTCCGAGGTCGGCAAGATCACGAAGTCGACGCCGATGGGCTCGCTCGACGCGCCCTTCAACCCGGTGTCACTGGCGATCGGCGCCGAGGCCTCCTTCGTCGCCCGCACCGTCGACTCCGACCGCAAGCACCTCACCGAGGTGCTGCGCCAGGCGGCGGACCACCAGGGCACGGCGCTCGTCGAGATCTACCAGAACTGCAACATCTTCAACGACGGCGCCTTCGAGGTCCTCAAGGACAAGGACCAGGCGCGCGAGGCGGTGATCAGGCTGGAGCAGGGCCGGCCGATCCGGTTCGGCGCCGACGACGAGAAGGGCGTCGTGCGCAATCAGGCCACCGGTGACCTGGAGGTCGTCGACGTGACCCCCGCCAACGAAGACCAGGTGCTGGTCCACGACGCGCGGACCGCCAGCCCCACCACGGCGTTCGCGCTCTCCCGCCTCGCCGACCCGGACACCCTGCACCGGACCCCGATCGGGGTCTTCCGCAGCGTCGAACGGCCCGTCTACGACACGCTCATGGCCGACCAGCTCGACGCGGCCATCGACCGCAGCGGCAAGGGCGACCTCGGCGCACTGCTGAACGGCAACGACACCTGGACCGTCGTCGGCTGACCCGCCCCCGCGACACGGCAGCCGGAAGCCCGGACCCCCTGGGGGCCCGGGCTTCGGCATGCGTGGCCCGACGTCTCCACCACCCCCCTCCACGCAGCGCTTTCTAAAAGTTAGCGCTTCCCGTAGGCTGGCACTGTCGCCCAACGAGGAGAACAGTCATGAGCATCGTCGTCACCGCCGCCACCGGGGCCCTCGGCCGTCTCGTCGTCGAGGAACTGCTGGAGCGGGTTCCCGCCGACAGCGTCGCCGTCGTCGTCCGCAACGAGGAGAAGGCCGCCGACCTGGCCGCCCGCGGGATCGAGGTGCGCGTCGCCGACTACGACGACCCGGCGGCCCTGGCCCGCGCCTTCGAGCCCGGTGACCGGGTGCTGCTGATCTCCGGCAACGAGATCGGGCGGCGCGTCGCCCAGCACACCGCCGTGATCGACGCCGCCAGGGCGGCGGGCGTGGCACAGCTGGCCTACACCGGCGTCCTCGGCGGCCCCGAGGCCGACTTCGAGCTGGCCGCCGAGCACACCGCCACCGAGCGGGCCGTCCTCGGCTCCGGGCTCCCGTACACCTTCCTGCGCAATGGCTGGTACCACGAGAACTACACCCGCGAGCTGCCCGCCGTCCTCGGGCACGGAGCGGTCGTGGGCAGTTCGGGCGAGGGCCGGGTCGCCTCTGCGGCACGCGCCGACTACGCGGCCGCCGCAGCCGTGGTGCTCACCGGCGAGGGGCACCTGAACCGGATCTACGAGCTCTCCGGCGACACCGCGTGGAGCCTGGGGGAGTACGCGGCCGAGGTGTCGGCGCTCAGCGGCAAGGAGATCGCCCACGCCGAGGTCCCGGCGGACGAGCACCTGCGGATCCTGACGGGCGCCGGGGTGCCCGAGGACTTCGCGGCGATCATCGTCGACGTGGACGCGGCGATCGCGCGCGGCCGGCTGGCGGGCACCAGCGGGGACCTGGCCCGGCTGATCGGGCGCCCGACGACCCCCGTCACCGAGGCGATCGGCGCCGCGCTGGCCTGATCCGGGCGGGTGCCCGGCGACTCCCGGCGACTCAAGGCGGCCTCCCGAGCGGCCCTCCGCATCCGCAGGGGCACCCGAGCCCCGAAAGATGTCATGAGTATCTCGCAATTACGGGCATGACATCTGGGCCGTGCGGCGATACCGTCGTGAAGTTGGCTGGAAGTCGCACAGGAGGCCCCCGTGAAGGCAGAGAACGAGCAGCGCGCGGGTTTGCTCTACGGATTCGGCGCTTACGGGATGTGGGGGCTGGTGCCCCTCTTCTGGCCGCTCCTGATGCCCGCCGGGGCCGTCGAGATCCTCGCCCACCGCATGACCTGGTCCCTGGCCGTGGTCGGGCTGGCACTGCTCGCGGTGCGCCGCTGGGGCTGGATACGGGAGCTGATGCGCCAGCCGCGCAAGCTCGGCCTGACCGCGCTGGCCGCGTCGGTGATCAGCGTGAACTGGGGCCTGTACATCTGGTCGGTCAACAACGGCCACGTCGTCGAGTCGAGCCTCGGCTACTTCATCAACCCGCTGGTCAGCATCGCCATGGGCGTGCTGGTGCTGGGCGAGCGGCTGCGCCGCGCGCAGTGGGTGGCCGTCGGCATCAGCTTCGTCGCCGTGCTCGTGCTCGCCATCGGCTACGGGCGGCCGCCGTGGATCTCGCTGGTCCTGGCGTGCTCCTTCGCCACGTACGGGCTGATCAAGAAGAAGCTCAACATGGGCGGGCTGGAGTCGCTGGCCGCCGAGACGGCCATGCTGTTCCTCCCGGCCCTGGGTTACCTGCTGTGGCTGGGCGCGCAGGGCCGGTCCACCTTCGCCTCGCAGGGCGTCGGCCACGCGCTGCTGCTGGCCGCGACCGGCCTGGTCACGGCGGTCCCCCTGGTGTTCTTCGGGGCCGCCGCCATCCGGGTCCCGCTGTCCACCCTGGGGCTGCTGCAGTACATGGCCCCGGTGTTCCAGTTCGGGCTCGGCGTCCTGTACTTCCACGAGGCCATGCCGCCCGAGCGCTGGGCCGGCTTCTCCCTGGTGTGGGCCGCGCTGGCCCTCCTGACCTGGGACGCACTGCGGACGGCGCGGCGCTCCCGCGCCCGGCTGGAGGCGGTCCCCGTGGTCGTCCCGGCCCCGGCCCGCGAACCCGCGTAGGACCGCCCGGCAGGGCGCACACCGGCAAACGCCACCGGCCCCACGATCCCCGGTACGGAACCCCCGTACCGGGGATCGTCCGTTTTCCGAACTGCCCTGACCGAATTGTGGTCTTGACGGACAGTCATACTCTCGCTGACCATCAGGCTCGCACTGACGCACTAACGCTCACCAGCTCTATCTCGCTCGTTCCGTCATATCCCCAGCGGAATCCCGGAGCCCCCACATGAGCCTGTCCGTCTCCCGGCGCCTCGCTGCCGTGACCGCCCTCGCGGTCGCCGGCCTGTTCGCCTCCGCCGCACCCGCCGCCCTCGCCGCCCCCACGGCGGTCGCCGCGGCGCCGACCCCGCCCGACATACCGCTGGCCAACGTCAAGGCCCACCTGTCGCAGCTCTCGACCATCGCCGCCAACAACGGCGGCAACCGCGCCCACGGCCGGGCCGGCTACAAGGCCTCGGTCGACTACGTGAAGGCCAAGCTCGACGCCGCGGGCTTCACCACGACGCTGCAGACCTTCACCTCCAGCGGCGCCACCGGCTACAACCTGATCGCCGACTGGCCGGGCGGCGACCCGAACTCGGTCCTGATGGCCGGTTCGCACCTGGACTCGGTGACCTCGGGTGCGGGCATCAACGACAACGGCTCCGGCAGCGCGGCCGTCCTGGAAACGGCCCTCGCCGTCTCCCGGGCCGGCCTGCAGCCCACCAAGCACCTGCGCTTCGGCTGGTGGGGCGCGGAGGAGCTGGGCCTGATCGGCTCGAAGTACTACGTCAACAACCTGCCGGCGGCCGAGAAGGCGAAGATCTCCGGCTACCTGAACTTCGACATGATCGGCTCGCCGAACCCGGGCTACTTCGTCTACGACGACGACCCGACGATCGAGCAGACCTTCAAGAACTACTACGCCGGCCTCGGCATCCCGACCGAGATCGAGACCGAGGGCGACGGCCGCTCCGACCACGCCCCCTTCAAGAGCGCGGGCATCCCCGTCGGCGGCCTGTTCTCCGGCGCCGACTACACCAAGACGGCCGCGCAGGCGCAGAAGTGGGGCGGCACCTCCGGCCAGTCCTTCGACCGCTGCTACCACTCCTCCTGCGACAACACCGCGAACATCAACGACACCGCCCTGGACCGCAACGCGGACGCCGTCGCCTACGCGATCTGGAACCTGGGCGCGGCCACCCCGGTCCCGCCGGGCCCGTCCTTCGAGAACACGACGGACGTGACCATCCCGGACTCCCCCGCCGCGGCGGTCACCTCGCCGATCACGGTCTCGGGCGTCACGGGCAACGCGCCGGCCACCACCAAGGTGGACGTGAACATCGTCCACACCTACCGCGGTGACCTGGTGGTCGACCTGCTCGCCCCGGACGGCACGGTCTACAACCTGCACAACCGCTCCGGCGGCAGCGCCGACAACCTCGTGCAGTCCTACACCGTCAACGCCTCCAGCGAGGTCGCGAACGGCGTCTGGAAGCTGCGGGTCAAGGACTCGGCCGCGCAGGACGTCGGCTACATCAACAGCTGGAAGATCACCTTCTAGCCGCCGCGGGGCCCCGGCCCCCGGCCTTTCCCCAGGGCTCCGGCGCGGTCCTCCCGGATCGTGCCGGAGCTCAGGCGTCCTCGGTGCCGACGGCCCGGGACGAGGCCTCCAGCGGCTCCCTGATCCGGGCCCGCAGCTCCTCGGCCACGGCCGCGATGTCCGCGCGGCCCAGCTTCGCCGCCTCGACCAGGTCGCCGAGCTCCTCCGGCGAGGGCAGCTTCGCGGCCCCGGCCACGCGCAGGTACGAGCGGGTCGCCGCGGCCGCGTAGAACTCGTTCATCGGTGATTCCAGCGCCGGGCAGACCGCGAGGGTGTGCAAAAACGCGGCGGCCCGCCACGCGGTGTCCGGGGCGGGCTGTTCGGGCACCAGGACCAGGTCGTTCTGGTGCCGGGCGACCGCGGCGGCCACCCCGGAGGGATCCCACACCGCGGGATCTGACGGGAGATGGTGGGCCAGAGCGGTCCAGGCCCACTCCATGGTGATCTTCAATTGCCGAACCGCTCCTGGAAGTAGCCCCAGTGATCGGCGAACTCCTCTATGCCGGAGAGGAAGTTCTTCCGGTCCTCGTCGAGTTCGCGCTCCGTGACCTCTGTGATCAGAGCGGTGACCGTCGTCCCCAGTGCCGCCGCGCGCGCCTTGAGGCGCTCGTGGAACTCTTCGTCCAGGCGGATGGTGACGTGTCTCGACATGCCCAACACCGTACAGCGGACGCGCTGTACGGGCAGCGGTAACGACGCAAGGGTGGGCAGGGACACAGTCCCCGCCCACCCTCGGCGCTCACCGCACGCGGCGGCTACTTGTTGGCGTCGGCCGCCTTCACCAGCGAGTCCTTGGTGACCGCACCGGCGTAGACCTTGCCGTCGTCGGTGACCAGGACGTTGAACAGGCGGGTCGACAGGACCCGGCCCTCACCGAACGTGCCGTTGACCTTGTCCCCGAGGGAGTCGAGGAACTGCTTGGCCTCCTTGGGCGCGTTCTTGTCGTTCTCCAGGTCCTTGAGGCTCTTGCCCGCGCCGGAGTCGATGCGCGCGATGGTCGCCCAGCCCTCGCCGAGCACCTTCACGTCGCCCTTGCCGCCCGGACCGCCGGCCAGGCCTTCCAGGCCGGGGAAGGACTCCAGCGCCTTGAACGCGCCGTCCTTGTCGCCCTTGCCGTGCCCGTCCGCGCCCTCGGTCACCTTGGCGCCCTTGGGCGGGGTGAAGGTGAAGGTGTCGGCGGCCGGCTTGGCGAAGTCCACCTTGGTGAAGCCCGCGTCCACGATCGGCTTGCCGCCCTGCGCCGAGAGCAGCTGCACGCGCAGCGGCACGCCGTTCTTGGCGTCCACCGCGATCTGCACCGATCCGACCGTCGAACCGGCCTGCTTGGGCTTGAGCACCAGCTGGTAGGCGTCCCGGCCGGCCACCTGCGCGGTCTCGCCCACGCTGACGTCCGTGGTGGGACCGGCGGCCGCGAGGATCTCCTCGGCGAGCTTCTGGGGGGAGGCGGTCAGCCGGTCACCGGTCTTGTGCTCCTTGCCCGCGCCCTTGCCGGCCTTGTCCGACGGGGACGCCTTCTCGTGGAAGACCTCGTTCGACTTGGAGTCGTAGCCCCACACGTCGTCGCCGTTGTGGATGAGGCTGTACTCGTCCTTGCCGTCCAGGAAGGTGAGCCGCTGGCGGTCCTCGCCGTCGGCCGCCACGCGGAAGGTGTGGGTGCCGTTCGCCAGCTGCGCGACCTTGTCCTCCGGGTTCGCCGAGCCGCCCGCGACGCCACCGCCGCCGAGCAGGCCGGAGGCGATCTTCGGCAGGCCCAGGTCGGTGCTGATCTTCGCCGTCCCCGACAGCTGCTCCACGTCCGAGGCGGCGACCTTCTCGATCAGCTGCTGCGCCGTCACCTTGGGCAGGTCGGGCCCGCCGGCGTTGGCGAAGGCCGGGACCATCGCCACGGTCGCCGCGGCGACACCCGCCACCGCTACCGGTACGGCGTACCGGGCGGCCTTGCGAGAAGTCTTCGTGTTCGCTGCCATGTCAGTGCCCTGCCCTCTGTGTCGACTGCGGCGATCCGCGTGTCGCCGCGCTCACCCGATCTGGTGGGGTTGATGACTCCATCTGACCAAAACGGCGGCGTCGGGGCGTCAGTCCCCGGAAGCAACTGGGCGTACGACCGTGGGATGACACGGAACGGGCCCTCCTCCCCCGACCCGTAGGGGTCGGTGGGCAAAGGGCCCGTCCGGAGTCGTCGGGCGGCCGCCCGCCCGCGGGAATCAGCCGGCGCGGTGCACCACCGCGTCGCACAGCTCCTCCAGAGCCGCCTTCGCGAAGCACTCGGGCAGCGGTGCGAGCGTGGCGCGCGCGTCCTCCGCGTAGCGGATGGTGTCGCGGCGGGCCTGCTCCAGGGCGGGGTGCGCCCGCAGCCGGGTGAGCACCTCGGCGTGGCGGGCGTCGTCCGTCAGGTCGCCGTCCAGCAGCGCCACGAGCTCCAGGTCCTCCGGGCGCCCGTCCCGCGCTGCCATCTCGCGCAGCCGCAGCACGGGCAGCGTCGGGATGCCCTCGCGCAGGTCGGTGCCGGGGGTCTTGCCGGACTCGTGCGCGTCGGAGGCGATGTCGAGGACGTCGTCGGCGAGCTGGAAGGCGGTGCCGAGCCGCTCCCCGTACTGGGTCAGGATGTCGACGACCGACTCGTCGGCGCCGGACATGAGCGCGCCGAAGCGGCCGGAGACCGCGATCAGCGAACCGGTCTTGCCGGCGATGACGTCGAGGTAGTGGGCGACGGGGTCGCGGCCGTCGCGCGGACCGGCCGTCTCCAGGATCTGGCCCGTCACGAGCCGCTCGAAGGCCTCGGCCTGGATGCGGACGGCCTCGGGCCCGAGGTCGGCCAGGATGTGCGACGCACGGGCGAAGAGGAAGTCACCCGTCAGGACGGCCACCGAGTTGCCCCAGCGGGCGTTGGCGCTCTCCACGCCGCGACGCACGTCGGCCTCGTCCATGACGTCGTCGTGGTAGAGCGTCGCCAGGTGGGTGAGCTCCACGACCACGGCGGACGGGACGATCCCGGGCGCGTACGGGTCACCGAACCGGGACGCGAGCATCACCAGCAGCGGCCGGAACCGCTTGCCTCCGGCCCGGACCAGGTGCTGTGCGGCCTCGGTGATGAAGGGGACTTCGCTCTTGGTGGCTTCCAGCAGACCCGCCTCGACGGCGGCCAGTCCGGCCTGGACATCGGTCTCAAGAGCCTGGTCCCGCACGCTCAGTCCGAACGGCCCGACGACGGTCACGAGGGGTACTCCTGTCTGCTGACGATCACGCTGACGATCACATGGATTGTCGATGTGTCGCTGCCATCACTCAAGCCAGCGTATCGGGTCTGTTTTCGATCACCGAGAGGGCCTTCCCGGCCACCCTCCCCACACTGCCCGATGAGCACCGGTATGTTCGGGAGGAGCCGAAACAACCGGAGAGTACGTTTTGCCCAGAACTACGACCGAGATGGACGAGCCCTCGGATCCGGCGGCCCAGCAGCCGCCGCCCCAGGACGACCACGCCTTCCTCGGCCACCCGCGGGGCCTCGCCACCCTCTCGGGGCTGGAGGTCTGGGAGCGCTTCTCCTTCCTCGGCATGCAGGCCATCCTCGTCCTCTACTTCGCGGACACGACGGCGGACGGCGGCCTGGGCATGGCCCCGGGCACCGCGGCCTCCGTCGCGGCGGCCTACGGGACCATGGTCTACCTCGTCTCCGTCGCCGGCGGATGGCTCGCCGACCGGATCCTGGGCTCCTACCGGGCCGTGCTCGGGGGCGGCATCCTCATCGCCTGCGGCCACTACGCCATGGCCGTGCCCGCCACCGCCACGACCTGGACCGGTCTCGGCCTGATCAGCGCCGGCACCGGCCTGCTCAAGCCGAACGTCGCCACCATGGTCGGCAAGCTGTACCGCACGGACGACGACCGGCGCGACGCGGGCTTCGCCCTCTACTACATGGCCATCAACATCGGCGCCTTCGCCGGACCGCTGGTCACCGGCTGGCTCGGCGAGCACAAGGGCTGGCACTGGGGCTTCTCCGCCGCCGCGATCGGCATGACCGCCGGCCTGGTCCAGTACGTACTGGGCCGCCGTCACCTGGCCGGGCGGGGGCACCGCGCCGCGTACGCCCTCGCGCCCGACGCGATGCGCCGCGCCGTGTGGCGGATCACCGGCGGGTGCCTCGCCGCCGCCGCGCTCGCCACCCTTCTGGCGGTCGCCGGGTGGCTGACGATGGACCGCTTCGTCGACCTGCTCACCCTCGTCTCGGTCGTCGCCCCGGCCGTCTACTTCGCGGTGATGTTCCGCAGCCCCCGGGTGACGCCCGAGGAGCGCGGACGTCTTCGCCCGTACGTGGTGCTCTTCCTGGCCTCGGTGGCCTTCAACTTCATCCTCTTCCAGGCCTACTCGACGATGATGCTGCTGGCCTCCACCAACGCCGAGACCACGATCCTGGGCTTCGACTTCCCCGCGAGCTGGTACGCCTCGGCGCTCGGCGCCTTCGAGGTCGCGCTGGCCCCGGTCGTCGCCGCGCTCTGGGCCAGGATGGGCCACCGCCAGCCGCACGCCTCCAACAAGATCGCCATCGGGGTGGTCCTGGGCGGCCTGTCCTTCCTGCTGATGGTGATCCCGACGTCGGGCCACGACGGGGACGCGTACAAGATGGCCGCCTGGTGGATCGTCGGCTCCTACCTGCTGCTCGGCCTCGGCGACGTCCTCCTGGAGACCTCCGGCATGTCGGCCACCTCCAAACTCGCGCCGAGAGCCTTCGGCAGCCAGACGATGGCGCTGTGGTTCCTCTCCCTCGCCCTGGCCAACGGCATCCAGGCCCAGGTGGTCAAGGTCTACGGCCACGTGTCGAACCCCGTGTACTTCGGCGTCAACGGCGCCGTCGCCGTGGCGGCGGGCCTGACCGTGATCGCACTGGCGCCGTGGCTGCGGCGCACGATGCACCCCGTCCACTGAGGCTGCGGCCGAGGCGATTGGTGGCAGAACCGATGATCATCCGCACCGACTTCCCGTACCGCACCACCCACGAGGATGTCCGGATCCCGCTCCCCGACGGAGTGGAGCTGTACGCCAGGATCTGGCGCCCCGTGACCGACGAGCCCGTCCCGGCCCTGCTGGAGTACCTCCCGTACCGGCTCACCGACTGGACCGCGCCGCGCGACTGGCAGCGCCACCCCTGGTACGCGGGCCACGGCTACGCCTCCGTACGCGTCGACGTGCGCGGGCACGGGTGCAGCGGAGGCCTGCCCGGCGACGAGTACGACGCCCGCGAGCTCGCCGACGGGGTCGCGGTGGTGGAGTGGCTGGCGACGCAGGAGTGGTGCACGGGGGCAGTGGGGATGTTCGGCATCTCGTGGGGCGGGTTCAACTCCCTGCAGATCGCCGCCCTCGCCCCCGAACCCCTCAAGGCGGTCGTCACCGTCTGCTCGACGGACGACCGCTACGACAACGACGTGCACTACATGGGCGGCTCGGTGCTCGCCGTGGACATGCACGCGTGGGCGGCGACCATGCTGGCCTTCGCCTCCCGGCCGCCGGACCCCCTGTACGCCGGGGACGGCTGGCGCGCGCAGTGGCTGGACCGGCTGGAGGCGGTGGAACCGCTGATCCACACCTGGCTCTCGCACCAGACCCGCGACGCCTACTGGCGCCACGGCAGCGTCTGCGAGGACTACGGGGCGATCGGCGCGGCCGTGCTCGCGGTCGGCGGCTGGCACGACCCGTACCGGGACACCGTGCTGCGGCTGGTCGAGAACCTGCCGTCCGCGCGCGTACGGGGCCTGATCGGCCCCTGGTCGCACCAGTACCCGGACCGCGGGCTGCCGCCGGGACCCGCGATCGGCTTCCTCCAGGAGACCCTGCGCTGGTGGGACCACTGGCTGAAGGGGGCCGACAACGGGGTGATGGACGAGCCGCCGCTCCGTGCCTGGATCAGCGACGCGCACCCGCCGGCGACCGTGTACGAGGAGCTGCCGGGGCGCTGGGTCGGCGAGAAGGCCTGGCCCTCGCCGACCGTGATCCCCGTCCCGTACGTGTTCCAGGGCGCGCCGGTGGCCGTCGCCTCCCCGCAGCACACCGGGCTGGACGCGGGCCGCTTCTTCCCCTTCGGCAACGACGCCGACCTGCCGCCGGACCAGCGGGAGGAGGACGCGAAGTCGGCCTGCTTCGAGTTCCCGGTGGGCGGCGGGGAGCCGGTGGAGATCCTGGGACGGCCGTCGGTGACCCTGCGGCTGCGGCTCGACGTGCCGTACGGGCAGGTCGTGGCCCGGCTGTGCGACGTGGCCCCGGACGGCTCCTCGACGCTGGTCACGCGCGGCGCGCTGAACCTCTCCGCCCGCCGGGGCCGGGACCGGGCCGTGCCGTGGCCGGTGGGCTCGTACGAGGACGTCACCTTCGAGCTGAACGCCATCGGCCACGCCTTCCCGCCGGGGCACCGGATCCGCCTCGCGGTGTCCTCCGCGTACTGGCCGTGGATCTGGCCGCGGGCCGGGTCCGAGGCCGGCTGGACGCTGGACCCGTCGGGCAGCTCGGTGACCCTGCCGGTGCGGGCGGCCTCCCCGGCCGGGGAGGGCGGGATCGTCTTCGAGCCGCCGGAGCAGGCGCCCCCGCTGGGCGTCTCGTTCCCGGCCACCCTGGACGAACCGCGTCCGGAGCGGCTGGTCGTACGGGACGTCGCGCGCGGGACCTGGCGGCTGGAGGTGGACCCGCGCTACGGGGGCACCCGGGTCTACCCGGACGGCCTGGAGTACGCGGAGGAGGCGAGCGAGGTGTACGAGATCCAGGACGGGGACCCGCTGTCGGCCCGGACCCGCTCGCAGTGGCGGATCCGGCTCCACCGGCCGGACTCGGGCTGGGAAGCACGGGTGGAGACCAGCTCGGAGATCCGTTGCGACGAGGGCGGCTTCCTGACGTCGAACGAGGTGGTGTGCCGGGAGGGCGACGAGGTGGTCTTCCACCGCACGTGGGAACGCCGGCTCCCGCGTGCGGCGGGCTGAGCGCCCCGGACCGCCCGGACGCCCGGACCGCCCCGGCGGGCGGTCCGGGGGCTCGGCCCCGGGACTCCGCCCCGTCGGCGGTCAGCCGAACAACCGCTCCAGCACCACCGCGACGCCGTCCGCCTCGTTCGACAGCGTCAGCTCGTCGGCCACCGCCACCAGCTCGGGGTGGGAATTGGCCATGGCCACCCCGTGCGCGGCCCACGCGAACATCGGCACGTCGTTCGGCATGTCCCCGAAGGCGATCGTCCCGGCCGGGGACGCCCCCAGGACGTCCGCCGCCCGAGCGAGCCCACTGGCCTTGTCGATGCCCGGCGGCTGGAGTTCCACCGTGTGCTCCCCCGCCATCGTGACGTTCACCAGGTCCCCGACCACCGACCGCGCCACCCGCGTCAGCTCGTCGTCGTCCAGCTCCGGATGCTGGAGCAGCACCTTGTTGATCGGCGCCGACCACAGGCCCGACCGCCGGGCCACCCGCACCGTCGGCAGGTGCGGGTGCCACATCCGGTAGCCGGGGCCCATCAGCATCTCCGCGTCCAGGCCCTCCTGGTTGACCGCCGCGTAGACCTCGCCGACCTCCGCCTCGATCTTGCCGAGGGCCACCTCCGCCAGCTCCCGGTCCATGGACACGGAGTGCAGCAGCCGGCCGCGCGCCGCGTCGTACACCTGCGCGCCCTGCGCGCACACCGCGAGCCCCGTGTAGCCGAGTCCGTCGAAAACGTGTCGGACCTGTGGGACGGGGCGGCCGGTGACGATGATGTGCCGGGCGCCGACCGCCCGGGCGGCGTCGAGAGCCGCATGGGACCGGGCTGAAACGGTGTCCCCGGCACGCAGCAGAGTCCCGTCCAGGTCAGTGGCGATCAAGGCATAGGGGAGGGCCGGAAGCGGCGCGGAAGTCACGGCGCCAAGGATACGGACCCCTTTGGACAAGTCCTACAAATAGAGCGCGAATCCGGCCTCCCACGCGCCCCCCTAGCCACGTAACGTGTCAACCAGCCCCCGGGACACCCCCGGACCGCGTCGAAAGCGAGGCAGTACCCCATGCCCCAGCAGAGCCCCCTCGATGTTCCCGAGGGCGACCCGTTCGGGCCGCACAACCTCCCCTACGGCGTCTTCTCGACCGCCGGCGAGGAGCGCCGGCGGATCGGTGTGCGCATCGGCGGGCACGTGCTCGACGCGGGAGCGGCCGCGGTGGCGCTCGGCTCCCCGTACGCCGGGCTGCTCGGCCACTCCTGCCTCAACCCGCTGCTGGCCGCCGGGCGCACCGCCTGGCGCGACGTGCGGCGCGCGCTGACCGCCTGGGTGACCGACCCCGGCCACCGCCCCACGGTCGAGCCGCACCTGCTGCCGCTGGACGAGGTCACGCTCCACCTGCCGTACGAGGTCGCCGACTACGTCGACTTCTACGCCAGCGAGCACCACGCCACCAACGTCGGGAGGATGTTCCGCCCGGACGGCGACGCGCTGACGCCCAACTGGAAGCACCTGCCGATCGGTTACCACGGCCGCTCCGGCACCGTCGTGGTCTCCGGGACCGACGTCGTACGGCCCTCCGGGCAGCGCAAGGCGCCCACCGACCCGGCGCCCGTCTTCGGCCCGTCCGTCAAGCTCGACATCGAGGCCGAGGTCGGCTTCGTCGTCGGCGCCCCGTCCGAGCTGGGCCGCCCGGTGCCGCTGGGCGCGTTCGAGGACCACGTCTTCGGACTCTTCCTGCTCAACGACTGGTCGGCGCGGGACATCCAGGCCTGGGAGTACGTGCCGCTGGGCCCCTTCCTCGGCAAGTCCTTCGCCACCTCCGTCTCCGCCTGGGTGACCCCGCTGGAGGCCCTGGACGCCGCACGCGTGGCCCCGCCCGCCCGGGACTTCCCGCTCCTGCCCTACCTGGACGACGCGGCCGTCGACCGCCCCGGCGGCTTCGACCTGCACATCACCGTCTCCATCAACGGGCAGGAGGTGGCGCAGCCGCCGTTCGCGACGATGTACTGGACCGCCGCCCAGCAGCTCGCGCACATGACCGTCAACGGCGCCTCCCTGCGCACCGGCGACGTCTTCGGTTCGGGCACCGTCAGCGGTCCCGAGGTCGGCCAGCGCGGCTCGCTGCTGGAGCTGACGTGGAACGGCCGCGACGCCATCGAGCTCGCCGACGGCAAGCGCACCTTCCTGGAGGACGGGGACACCGTCACCCTCACCGCCTGGGCCCCCGGCCCGGACGGCACGCGCGTCGGCCTCGGTGAGGTCGTCGGCCGCATCGTGGGCACCGCGTAGTCCACCCCTTGGTCGGCGGGGTGGCGGATCTTTCCACCACCCCGCCGGAACCGCAGGTCACAGGGGGTACGCAGGATCCCCCCGGTGGCGCAATACTGCCGCAACACCACCGTCCGCGGGCCGTCGGTATGTTCCGTGCCATGCCAGCCGAACGCAGCCTCGACCACGCCGCGCGGCGGCGGAGACTGCGCGCGGACCAGGCGCGGCAGCTCGCCGACCTGCTGCGCCACCAGATCCTCTCGGGCGCCTTCCCCACCGGGGTCCTCCCGCTGGAGAACGCCCTCGCCGCCGACTACCGGGCCAGCCGCAACACCGTCCGCCAGGCCCTCGACCTGCTGCGCGGCGAACGGCTCGTGGAACGGCAGCCCGGCGTCGGCACCGTCGTCGTCTGCGAGAAGTACCCGCACGGCCTCGACCGTCTGCAGGGCCTCGCCGAGACCCTGCACGAGCACGGCACCGTCACCAACGAGGTCCGCACCGCCGGCCCGGTGCCGGCGCCCGCACCGGTCGCCCACCGCCTGGGCCTGCCCGAGCACACGGACGTGCTCTACATCGAACGGCTGCGGCGCCTGAACGGGCTGCCGCTCTCCCTCGACCTCACCTACATCCCCCTGGACATCGGCTCCGCGCTGCTCGGCTGCGACCTGGAGAACACCGACGTCTTCCGGCTGCTGGAGCAGCAGACCGGGCAGCCACTCGGCCACGCCGAGATCACCCTCGAAGCCGTCAACGCCGACGCGCACTCCGCCGCCGTGCTCCAGGCCCCGCGCGGGGCCGCCGTCCTGATGCTGGAGCGGCTCACCCACCTGGCCGACGGCCGGCCCGTGGACCTGGAGTTCATCCGCTTCCGCGGCGACCGGATCACCATGAGCGGCCTGCTGCGCCGCTCGCTCTGAACCTCTGCGTACCCACCTTCCTGGAGACAGCCATGCCTCTGGTCCCCCAGCGCGGCGACGTGCCCGTGACCATCGACGAGTCCCTGTGCATCGACGGCTGCACCCTGTGCGTCGACATGTGTCCGCTCGACTCGCTCGCGATCCGCGAGGACGACGGCAAGGCCTACATGCACGTGGACGAGTGCTGGTACTGCGGCCCCTGCGCCGCCCGCTGCCCCACCGGCGCGGTCACCGTCAACATGCCCTACCTGCTCCGGTGAAAGGTCCCACACCCATGCGTACGAAGGCAGTCGCGCCGCTCGCGCTCGCCCTGCTGCTGGCTCCCCTGGCCACGGCCTGCTCGGGCTCCGCCGGAGCCGCCGGCCCCAAGACGGTCACCGTGACCGTCGGCTACCAGTCCAAGACCATCAACACCGTCACCGCCGGCACCCTGCTGCGCTCCCTCGGCCACTTCGAGCAGGAGCTCGCGGCGCGCGGCAAGGAGGACGGCGTCACGTACAAGGTGGACTGGCAGGACTACGCCACCGGCGCCCCGATCACCGCGCAGATGACCGCGGGGAAGATCGACATCGGGTCGATGGGTGATTTCCCGCTCCTCATCAACGCCGCCCGCGGCAAGGAGCTGAAGCAGCCCACCCGGCTCGTCTCCGTGACCGGCTACAACCTGCGCGGCGGCCTCAACACCGTGGTCACCGCCCCCGGTTCGAAGCTGGAGTCGCTGGCCGACCTGCGCGGGAAGAAGGTGTCGACCAGCGTCGGCTCCGCCGCCGACGGGACGCTCCAACGGGCCCTGCGGCGCGCCGGGATCGATCCGTCCAACGGCATCGAGAAGCTCAACCAGCAGCCCAGCGTGGGCGCTTCGGCGCTCCAGGCGGGCAGCGTGGACGCCCTCTCGCAGTTCGTGGCGTGGCCGGGGCAGCTGGCCTACGAGGGCCGGGCGAAGGCCCTGTACGACGGCGCCGAGCTGAACCTGCCGACCTTCCACGGGGTCACGGTCCGCGAGAAGTTCGCCGAGGAACGGCCCGGTGTGCTGGAAGCCTTCCTGCGGGCGCAGCGCAAGGCCACCGACCACCTGCGCACGGAACCCGTGGCGGCGGCCGAGTCGGTGGCGAAGGAGACGGGGCTGCCCGCGGAGGTGGTGTACCTCTACAACGGGGCGAACGGCATCGCGACCTTCGACCCGGCGCTGCGCCCGGAGCTGATCGACGCGCTGAAGCAGGACGTTCCGGTGCTGAAGGACGCGGGGCTGGTCCCCGGCGTCGACGTGGACGCCTTCGTGGACCCGGAGCCCCTGAAGCGGGCTGCGGAGGGCACGCAGCCGTACCCGGTGGCGGCGGCCGCCCGCTCCGAGCTGTGGCTGAAGGGCCAGGCCCGTACGCAGAGCTTCGACTCGCCGCGCGAGCTGCTGAAGGCGGCCCGGGGCGCGGACGTCAGGGCGGCGTACGTGCCGGACGCGGTGACCGGGACCCTGTGGTTCGCGGACAAGGCAGTGTGGGTGGCCGAGGGGCCGGAGCTGCGGGCCTTCGTCACCCCGGCGGGCGCGAAGGCGTACGTCGACGCGCACCAGGGGTCGGGGGCGCGGATCGTGGGCTTCGCCGAGGCCGGGGCCCTGGCGTCATGACGGCCGGCCGGTGGGCGCTGCGGGCGGCTTCGCTGGGCGCGGCCCTGCTGCTGTGGCAGGGGCTGACCGCGCTGGACGTGAACCTGTGGCTGCGCTTCGAGCAGTTCCCGACCGTGGGCGAGGTGGCCTCGACCTTCGGGCAGCGGGCGCGGGAGGCGGCGTACTGGCAGGACCTGGGTTCCAGCCTGCGCCGGATCGTGTCGGGCTTCGCGCTCGCCGCGGCCTCGGGGGTCGCGGTGGGCACGGCGGTGGCGCGGTCCCGGATCGCGGAGGACCTGCTGGGCCCGCTGCTGGAGGTGCTGCGGCCGGTTCCCGCCATCGCGCTGGTCCCGGTGGCGATCCTGCTGTTCCCCTCCAACGAGCAGGGGATCGTCTTCATCACCTTCACCGCCGCCTTCTTCCCCGTCGTGGTCTCGACGCGGCACGCGGTGCGGGCGCTGAGCCCGGTGTGGGAGGAGGCGGTCCTGACGATGGGCGGCGGCCGGGGGCGGGTGCTGTTCTCGGTGGTCCTGCCCGGTGCCCTGCCCGGCGTCTTCGGCGGCCTGTCGGTCGGCATCGGCGTCTCGTGGATCTGTGTGATCTCGGCGGAGATGATCTCCGGCGAGTACGGGGTCGGCTACCGGACCTGGCAGGACTACACGGTGGTCGACTACCCCGGCGTCTTCGTCGGCATGGTCACCATCGGCGCGCTGGGCTGGCTGACGTCCACGGCCGTGGAGCGGGCGGGCCGCCGTCTGACGCGGTGGCTGCCCTCGCGCGACTCCTCCGGCCCCGTGCCGTCCTCCGCCGCCCGGGGCCGGGCGGGCCTGCTCTCGTGGCGCCCGTCCCGCGAGCCGGCCGCGGCCGCCGTGCCTGCCCTTCGCGCCGCATCGGCCGGTGCGGGCCCGGCCGGTACGGCCGGCCCGCGTTCCGGAGCGGAGACCTTCGCCGAGCAGACCCGAGAGGTGACCCCATGAGCCTGACCCAGGCAGACGCCCGGACCGGTCCCGGCGCCGCGTCGCACGCGGGCCCGCCCGGGGCGCGGCTCGCGCTGCGCGGCGTACGGCTCGGGCACCGCGGGAACACGGTCCTCGACGGGGTCGACCTGACGGTCGAGCCCGGGGAGGTGCTCGCCGTCGTGGGACCGTCCGGCTGCGGCAAGTCCACGCTGCTGCGCACCCTCGCGGGGCTGCTGGCGCCGCTCGACGGCGTGGTGGAACAGGACGGCGTGCCGGTCCGCGGCCCGGACGCCGACCGGGCGCTGGTCTTCCAGGACGACGCCCTGCTCCCCTGGCGCACGGTCCGGGCCAACGTCGAACTCCCCCTCGCCATCCGCGGGAACGCCCGGGCCGAACGGCGCCGTACCGCCGGGCAGTGGCTGGAGCGCGTGGGTCTGGCCGGGCACGCCCGCAAACTGCCGCACCAGCTCTCGGGCGGGCAGCGCCAGCGCGTCCAGCTGGCCCGGGCGCTCGCCGCGCGCCCCCGGGCGGTCCTCATGGACGAGCCCTTCGGGGCGTTGGACGCCCAGACCCGCGCCGAGATGCAGGACCTCCTCGTGGACGTCCTCGCGGGCACCGGCGCGACCGTCGTCTTCGTCACGCACGACGTGGACGAGGCGCTCTTCCTCGGTGACCGGGTCGCCCTGCTCGGCACCGGCGCGGTGGTGCCGGTACCGGCCCCGCGGGACCGGGGCGCCACGCACGCCGGACTCCGCCGGCAGATCATCAACTCACTCTGAAGGGCCGCACCATGGACATCCCCGCGCTCGGCGACGCCGAGGAAATCTCCTGCGACGTCCTCGTCATCGGTGGCGGCACCGCCGGCACGATGGCGGCGCTGACCGCCGCCGAGCGCGGGGCGCGCGTACTGCTGCTGGAGAAGGCGCACGTCCGCCACTCCGGCGCCCTCGCCATGGGCATGGACGGGGTCAACAACGCGGTCGTCCCCGGCCGCGCCGAGCCCGACGACTACGTCGCCGAGATCACCCGCGCCAACGACGGCGTCGTCGACCAGTCCACGGTCCGCCAGACGGCCACCCGCGGCTTCGCGATGGTGCAGCGCCTGGAGTCGTACGGGGTGAAGTTCGAGAAGGACGAGCACGGCGAGTACGCGGTGCGCCAGGTCCACCGCTCGGGCTCGTACGTGCTGCCCATGCCGGAGGGCAAGGACGTCAAGAAGGTCCTCTACCGGCAGCTGCGGCGGCGGGAGATGCGCGAGCTGATCCGGATCGAGAACCGGGTGATGCCGGTGCGGGTCCTGACCGCGCCCGACGACGGCCGGGCGATCGGCGCGGCCGCGTTCAACACCCGTACCGGCGCGTTCGTGACCGTGCGCGCCGGGGCGGTGATCCTGGCGACCGGCCCGTGCGGGCGGCTCGGGCTGCCGGCCTCCGGATACCTGTACGGCACGTACGAGAACCCGACGAACGCCGGTGACGGCTACGCCATGGCCTACCACGCGGGCGCCGCGCTGACCGGCATCGAGTGCTTCCAGATCAACCCGCTGATCAAGGACTACAACGGGCCGGCGTGCGCGTACGTCGCGAACCCCTTCGGCGGCTACCAGGTCAACCGGCACGGCGAGCGGTTCGTGGACTCCGACTACTGGTCGGGGCAGATGATGGCCGAGTTCGCCGCCGAACTGGCCTCGGACCGGGGCCCGGTGTTCCTGAAGCTCAGCCACCTGCCGGAGGAGTCGGTGGCGTCCCTCGAATCGATCCTGCACACCACGGAGCGGCCGACCCGCGGCACCTTCCACGCGAACCGCGGCCACGACTACCGCACCCACGACATCGAGATGCACATCTCGGAGATCGGCCTGTGCGGCGGCCACTCGGCCTCGGGGGTCCGCGTGGACGACCACGCCCGTACGACGGTCCCGCGCCTGTACGCGGCCGGTGACCTGGCCTCCGTACCGCACAACTACATGATCGGGGCGTTCGTCTTCGGCGACCTGGCGGGTGCGGACGCCGCCCGGTACAGGACCTACGAGGGCACCCTGCCCGCCGACCAGCTGACGGCGGCGCACGAGCTGGTCTACCGGCCGCTGCGGCATCCGGACGGGCCGCCGCAGCCGCAGGTGGAGTACAAGCTGCGCAGGTTCGTGAACGACTACGTGGCACCGCCGAAGACGGGCGCGAAGCTGTCCCTCGCGGTGGAGGCCTTCGAACGGATGAGCGGGGAGATCGCGGAGATGGGGGCCACCACCGCGCACGAGCTGATGCGGTGCGCGGAGGTGTCCTTCATCCGGGACTGCGCGGAGATGGCCGCGCGGGCCTCGCTGGCCCGTACGGAGTCCCGCTGGGGGCTGTACCACGAGCGGACCGACCATCCGGAGCGGGACGACTCAGGCTGGCTGCACCATCTGGACCTGCGCAAGTCCGCTTCGGGGGCGATGGAGTTCACGGCGCGGCCGGTGGAGCCGTACCTGGTGCCGGTGGACGAGTTCACCCCGGTGGGCGGCCGCGAGCGGCACCTGGGCGAGGTCGAACTGGTCCCGGTGGCGACGGCCGGACCCCGGCGGACGCCGCCGGCGGCGCGGCGGGGCTCCCCCGGAGCGGCGGCCCCCGGCCATGCGCCCGGCGCCCCCGTCGACGGGTCCGCCTCCTCGCCGCGGATCCTCGAACTCCTCGCGCTCGCCGAGGAGTCCCCGGACCTCGGCGCCCTGCGCCCCTACCTGACCGACGCCGATCCGGCCGTCCGCACGACGGCCGTGGCAGCGCTCGGCGAGACCGTGCCGGCCGGGGCCGGGCCGGCGCTGGCCGACCGGCTCGGGGACTCCGACCCCGCCGTACGGGCCGCGGCCGCGGCCGCGTTGCGCGAGCTGCTGGAGGTCCTGCCGGGCGATCCCGGCCTGGCGGCCGGGCTGCGGGCGGCCCTCGCCGTGCCCGACCCGGCAGTGCGTTCGGCCGCGCTCGAAGCGCTGCGGGCGCTGCGGCTGGGGGACGCCGGGCTGTACGCGGCCGCGCTCGCGGACGCCGAGGTGGACGTACGGATCCACGCGGTACGGGGTCTGGTGTCGGTGGACGCGGCGGCGGAACTGGCCGCGGCCGCCGGGGACCCGGCCCGTGAGGTGCGGGTGGCCGTCGCCAAGGGCCTGGCCGCGGTGCGCGATCCGGCGCCGGCGCCGCTGGACCCGCTGCTCGCGGACGCCGATCCGCTGGTGCGGGGTGCGGCGCTGGGCGCGCTGGCCGCGGTGGGCTGCCCGGGCGGGTACGCCCGTACGGCGGTGGCGGCGCTGGCCGACCCGGCCTGGCAGGTGCGTGCGGGTGCGGCGGCCGGGCTGTCGGCGGCCGCCGCGGAGGTGGCGGTGCCGGCCCTGGCGGAGGCCCTGGCCGACGCCGACGCGGACGTCCGCAAGGCGGCGGTGCTGGCGCTGCTGGCCCACCGGGACTCGGCGGGGGCCCGGGCGGCCCTGGCCACGGCGGTCGGTGACCCCGACGCGGACGTCCGGGCGTACGCGGCCCGCGCCTGACCGCCTCGGCGGCCCGGCCCCCGTTCGGAGGCCCGCCGCGTGCGACGCGCGCGGCGGGCCGGGATGGTGGACGGACGACCGGGAGCGGGAACCCGTACCCGGTACCCCCACCGCGAGGAGCCGCCGCCATGCCCGTACGCAGCCTGAGGACCCTCGTCACCTGCGCGGCCGCCGTGACGCTCGGCCTGACCGCCGTGGCTCCGGCCCACGGGGTCGAGGGGCCCGCACCGGACCCGCGCAACGAGAAGGCCATGCGGGACATGGCGACGGCGATCGCCGCGACGGCGAAGTACGCGGACGAGCGCGAGGCCATCAAGGACGGGTACGTCCCGAAGGGCCAGGAGTGCATGACCAACCCGTTCGGGGTGGGCGCCATGAACTACCACTACGTCAAGCAGGCCAACTGGGGTTCGAAGGACCCCGCGAGGCCCACCGCGCTCCTCTACAGCCGGGAGAAGGACAAGAACGGCCGCCGCAGGCTGGAGACCGTGGAGTGGATGTCCACCGACCGGGACCAGGACCTGAAGACCGCCGACGACCGGCCGAGCATGTTCGGCCTGCCCTTCGACGGCCCCATGCCGGGCCACTGGGCGGGCATGCCCAAGCACTACGACCTGCACATGTGGGCGTACAAGAAGAACCCGGCCGGCCGCTTCCACAACTGGAACACGGCCCTGACCTGCCCGATCAAGGCCCCCACCCCGGGCAAGCCGGCCGCCGCCCACGCGCACGGCCACTAGTCCGGGCCCGCCGATGCCGTCAGGACGACTTCTCCGGGAATCCCGGGTGATACGCCGATCGGACTCGCGAGACTCCGTGGCATGGGAGCACTACCGATGAGCGTCGATCCCGAGACCCCTGAGCAGGAGCCCGCCCCGCGCTGGCCCGTCCCGCCTGCGGGCGGGTGGACGGCCGACGACCTTGACCGGCTTCCCGACCTGCCTCCGCACACGGAGCTGATCGACGGGAGCCTGATCTTCGCGAGTCCGCAAACCCGTTTCCATATGCGAGCGCTGCGATTCTTCGAATGGCAACTCGAATCACTGGTTCCGGACGGACTCGAAGTGATGAGAGAGTTCACCATCGACATCGACCGACTGAACCGGCCCGAGCCGGACGTCCTCGTCGTCGACGAGGAACTGGCCCGGGGCCCCGAACAGCAGACGCGGATCCCCGTCGCGTCCGTCCGGCTGGCTATCGAGGTCGTCTCTCCCGATTCGATCGGCCGGGACCGCGAGACCAAGCCGGTCAAGTACGCGCGGGCGGGAATCCCTCACTACTGGCGGGTCGAGAACAAGAACACCACCATCAAGCCGAAGGGGCTACCGGAGTAGACCCGCACACGGCCGAGGGCCCGGCTCCCCCGAGGGGGGCCGGGCCCTGTGACGTGCGGCGGAACCGGTCAGCGGACGAAGGTGCTCGCCTGACCGGCCAGGTCCAGGAAGTACTGCGGGGCCAGGCCCAGGACCAGGGTGACCGCGACGCCCACCGCGATGGTCGTCATCGTCAGCGGCGACGGGACGGCCACCGTCGGGCCGTCGGCCTTCGGCTCGCTGAAGAACATCAGGACGATCACCCGGATGTAGAAGAACGCGGCGATCGCGGACGACAGGACACCGATCACGACCAGCGCTCCCGCGCCGCCCTCGGCCGCCGCGCTGAACACGGCGAACTTGCCCGTGAAGCCCGACGTCAGCGGGATGCCGGCGAAGGCCAGCAGGAACACCGCGAACACGGCCGCCGTCAGCGGCGAACGCCGGCCCAGACCGGCCCACTTGGACAGGTGCGTCGCCTCGCCGCCCGCGTCGCGCACCAGAGTGACCACCGCGAACGCGCCGATCGTCACGAAGGAGTAGGCGAGCAGGTAGAAGAGGACGGACTGGACGCCCTCCGCCGACGTCGCGATCACACCGGCCAGGATGAAGCCGGCGTGCGCGACGGAGGAGTACGCCAGGAGCCGCTTGACGTCGGTCTGGGTCACGGCGATCACCGCGCCCGCCAGCATCGTGACGATGGCCACCGCCCACATCACCGGCCGCCAGTCCCAGCGCAGCCCCGGCAGGACCACGTACAGCAGCCGCAACAGGGCGCCGAACGCGGCCACCTTCGTCGCCGCCGCCATGAAGCCGGTGACCGGGGTCGGGGCGCCCTGGTAGACGTCCGGGGTCCACATGTGGAAGGGGACCGCACCGACCTTGAAGAGCAGGCCCGTCAGGATCAGCGCACCGCCCATGAGCAGCAGCGCGTCGTTGCCCATGGTGCCGGCCAGTGCCGGGTCGATCTTCGTGATCGTGCCGTCGACGACGTCGGCGATCACCGCGTACGACACGGAGCCCGCGTAGCCGTAGAGCAGCGCGATGCCGAAGAGGAGGAAGGCGGAGGAGAAGGCCCCCAGCAGGAAGTACTTCACCGCGGCCTCCTGCGACATCAGCCGCTGGCGGCGGGCGACGGCGCAGAGCAGGTACAGCGGGAGGGAGAAGACCTCCAGGGCGACGAACAGCGTCAGCAGGTCGTTCGCCGCCGGGAAGATCAGCATGCCGGCGATCGCGAACAGGGCCAGCGGGAAGACCTCGGTGGTGGTGAAGCCCGCCTTGACGGCGGCCTTCTCGCTGTCGCTGCCCGGTACCGAAGCCGCCTGGGCGGCGAAGGAGTCCACCCGGTTGCCGTGCGCGGCCGGGTCCAGGCGCCGCTCGGCGAAGGTGAAGACGGCGACGACCGAGGCCAGCAGGATGGTGCCCTGCAGGAAGAGCGCGGGACCGTCCACGGCGATGGCGCCCATCGCGGCGATGTGGGCCTTGGACGAGCCGTACCCGCCGGCCGCGAGGCCGACGACCGCGGCGAAGGCCGAGGCCAGCGCGGCGAGGGCGAGGAACACCTGGACGTAGTAGCGGGACCGGCGGGGCACGAAGGCCTCCACCAGGATCCCGACGACGGCCGCGCCCACCACGATCAGCGTGGGCGCGAGCTGCGCGTACTCGATGGTCGGCGCCGGGATCCGGTCGGCCGGCGTGTCGGCCGCCAGTGTCCACAGGCTGTGGGCGGAAGTCAGTGTGCTCACTTCGCCTCCTCCCCGTTCTTGGCTTCGACGGCGACCTCGGGCTTCGGGTCCGTCTGCTTCACGTCCGACATGGTGTGCTCCACCGCCGGGTTGACGATGTCGGTGAGGACCTTCGGGTAGACGCCCAGCCCGATCAGCAGCGCGATCAGCGGGGCGACCACCAGCACCTCCCGCAGGCGCAGGTCCGGCATGGTGCGGACCTCCTCCTTCACGGGCCCGGTCATCGTGCGCTGGTAGAGCACGAGCGTGTAGAGCGCGGCCAGCACGATGCCGACGGTGGCGACGATCCCGACGACCGGGTAGCGGGCGAACGTCCCGACCAGGACCAGGAACTCGCTGACGAAGGGCGCGAGGCCCGGCAGCGAGAGGGTGGCGAGGCCGCCGATGAGGAAGGTCCCGGCGAGGACCGGGGCGACCTTCTGGACGCCGCCGTAGTCGGCGATGAGCCGCGAGCCGCGCCGCGAGATCAGGAAGCCGGCCACCAGCATCAGCGCCGCCGTCGACAGGCCGTGGTTGACCATGTAGAGGGTGGCGCCCGACTGGCCCTGGGAGGTCATCGCGAAGATGCCCAGGATGATGAAGCCGAAGTGCGAGATGGAGGCGTAGGCCACCAGCCGCTTGATGTCCCGCTGCCCGACCGCGACCAGGGCCCCGTAGACGATGCTGATCAGGGCCAGTACGAGGATCACCGGCGTGGCCCACTTGCTGGCGTCGGGGAAGAGCCCGAGGCAGAAGCGGAGCATCGCGAAGGTGCCGACCTTGTCGACGACCGCGGTGATCAGTACGGCGACCGGGGCGGTGGACTCGCCCATCGCGTTCGGCAGCCAGGTGTGCAGCGGCCACAGCGGGGCCTTCACCGCGAAGGCGAAGAAGAAGCCGAGGAACAGCAGCCGCTCGGTGTTGGTCGCCATGTCCAGGGTGCCCGCGGCGCGGGCGGCGGTGATCTCCTGGAGGGAGAAGTTCCCGGCGACCACGTACAGGCCGATCACCGCGGCCAGCATGATCAGGCCGCCGACCAGGTTGTAGAGCAGGAACTTGACCGCCGCGTAACTGCGCTGCGCGGCCGCGTTCTCGTCGCTGCCCAAGTGGGCCCGGTCCCCGAAGCCGCCGATGAGGAAGTACATCGGGATGAGCATGGCTTCGAAGAAGATGTAGAAGAGGAAGACGTCGGTGGCCTCGAAGGAGATGATCACCATCGCCTCGACCATCAGGATCAGGGCGAAGAAGCCCTGGGTCGGACGCCAGCGCTTCGAGCTGGTCTCCAGCGGGTCGGCGTCGTGCCAGCCGGCCGCGATCACGAAGGGGATCAGGAGCGCGGTGAGTCCGATGAGGACCACCCCGATGCCGTCCACGCCCAGTTCGTAGCGGACGCCGAAGTCGGGGATCCAGGCGCGGGATTCGGTGAGCTGGTAGCGGTCGCCACCGGGTTCGAAGCGGACCGCGACGAGCACGGCCAGGGCCAGTGTCGCCAGCGAGAAGAACAGCGCGAGCCACTTGGCGGCGGTCCGGCGGGCGGCCGGGACGGCCGCCGTGAGGATCGCGCCGACCGCGGGCACCGCGGCCGTGACCGTCAGAAGCGGGAAGTTCATGTCACACCGCCCTCATCAGCAGGGTCGCGGCGATCAGGATCGCCGTGCCCCCGAACATCGAGACCGCGTAGCTGCGGGCGTAGCCGTTCTGCAGCTTGCGCAGCCGGCCCGAGAGGCCGCCGACCGAGGCGGCCGTCCCGTTGACCACCCCGTCGACCAGGCTGTGGTCGACGTACACGAGGGAGCGGGTCAGGTGCTCCCCGCCGCGCACCAGCACGACGTGGTTGAAGTCGTCCTGGTACAGGTCGCGGCGGGCCGCCCGGGTGAGGAAGGAGCCGCGCGGGGCGACGACCGGGACGGGCCGCTTGCCGTACATCGCCCAGGCGATGCCGACGCCGACGAGGAGCATCACCATGGTGGCCGCGGTGACCGTCATGGCGCTGACCGGCGGGTTGCCGTGGGAATAGCCGGTGACGGGCTCCAGCCACTTCAGGAAGCGCTCGCCGATCTCGAAGAAGGCGCCGGCGAAGACCGACCCGAAGGCCAGGATGACCATGGGGACGGTCATCGACTTCGGGGACTCGTGCGGGTGCGGCTCGTGGCCGGACCCCGCGGCGGAGCCGCTGTCGGATGCCGTGGGCTGCCAGCGCTTCTCGCCGAAGAAGGTGAGGAGCATGACGCGGGTCATGTAGAAGGCGGTGATGCCGGCGCCCAGCAGGGTGACCCCGCCGAGGATCCAGCCCTCGGTGCCGCCCTTCGCGAAGGCCGCCTCGATGATCATGTCCTTGGAGAAGAAGCCGGACAGGCCCGGGAAGCCGATGATCGCCAGGTAGCCGAGGCCGAAGGTGACGAAGGTGACCGGCATGTACTTTCGCAGGCCGCCGTACTTGCGCATGTCGACCTCGTCGTTCATCCCGTGCATCACGGAACCCGCGCCGAGGAAGAGGCCGGCCTTGAAGAAGCCGTGCGTCACCAGGTGCATGATCGCGAAGACGTAGCCGATCGGGCCGAGGCCCGCGGCGAGGATCATGTAGCCGATCTGCGACATCGTCGAGCCCGCCAGGGCCTTCTTGATGTCGTCCTTCGCGCAACCGACGATCGCACCGAACAGGAGCGTGACCGCGCCGACGACGGTGACGACCAGCTGGGCGTCGGGCGCCCCGTTGAAGACCGCGGCGGACCGGACGATCAGGTAGACGCCCGCGGTCACCATCGTCGCCGCGTGGATGAGGGCCGAGACCGGGGTCGGGCCCTCCATCGCGTCCCCGAGCCAGGACTGCAGCGGGACCTGCGCCGACTTGCCGCAGGCCGCCAGGAGCAGCATCAGGCCGATGGCCGTGAGCTTGCCCTCCGAGGCCTCCCCCACCGCGCCGAACACCGGCCCGAAGGCGAAGGTCCCGAACGTGGTGAACATCAGCATGATCGCGATCGACAGGCCCATGTCGCCGACCCGGTTGACCAGGAAGGCCTTCTTGGCGGCCGTGGCCGCGCTGGGCTTGTGCTGCCAGAAGCCGATCAGCAGGTACGAGGCGAGGCCCACGCCCTCCCAGCCGAAGTACAGCAGCAGGTAGTTGTCGGCGAGGACCAGCAGCAGCATGGCCGCGACGAACAGGTTGAGGTAGCCGAAGAAGCGTCGGCGGCGCTCGTCGTGCTCCATGTACCCGATCGAGTACACGTGGATGAGCGTGCCGACGCCCGAGATCAGCAGGACGAACGTCATCGACAGCTGGTCCAGCTGGAACGCCATGTCCGCCTGGAAGCCCTCGACGGGGATCCAGGTGTACAGGTTCTGCGTCAGCGTCCGGTCGTCGGCGCCGCGCCCCAGCATGTCGGCGAAGAGCACGACGCCGATCCCGAAGGAGACGGCCGCGAGCAGGGTGCCGAGCCAGTGGCCGGTCTTGTCGAGGCGCCGGCCGCCGCAGAGCAGCACCACCGCTCCGAGCAGGGGCGCCGCGATCAGCAGCGCAATCAGGTTCTCCACAGCGACCCCTTACAGCTTCATCAGGCTGGCGTCGTCGACCGAGGCCGAGTGGCGGGTACGGAACAGCGACACGATGATCGCCAGGCCGACCACGACCTCCGCGGCGGCTACGACCATCGTGAAGAAGGCGATGATCTGGCCGTCGAGGTTGCCGTGCATCCGGGAGAACGCGACGAAGGCGAGGTTGCAGGCGTTGAGCATCAGCTCGACGCACATGAACAGCACGATCGCGTTCTTGCGGATCAGCACTCCGGTGGCGCCGATGGTGAACAGCAGGGCCGCCAGGTACAGGTAGTTGACCGGATTCACTGCGAGGCCTCCTCACGGCCCAGGCGCTCCGCGGAACGCTGCTCCAGCGCCTTGAGGTCGTCGAGCGCCTCGCTGGACACGTCGCGGATCTGGCCGCGGGCGCGCAGCGTCTTGCTGACGGTCAGCTCGGACGGGGTGCCGTCCGGCAGCAGGCCGGCGACGTCCACCGCGTTGTGCCGGGCGTAGACGCCGGGCGCGGGCAGCGGCGGGAGCTGCACGCCCGCGCGTACGCGGCGCTCGGCCAGCTCGCGCTGGGTCGCGGCCCGTTCGGTGCGCTCTCGGTGGGTGAGCACCATCGCGCCGACGGCCGCGGTGATCAGCAGTGCGCCGGTGATCTCGAAGGCGAAGACGTACTTGGTGAAGATCAGCTGCGCCAGACCTTCGACGTGCCCGGCGGAGTTGATCCGGCCGAGTCCGTTGAACTGGCCCAGCCCGGCGTGGCCGATGCCCGCGAACAGCAGGATGCCGAAGCCGAGGCCGCACAGGACGGCCAGCCAGCGCTGTCCCTTGATGGTCTCCTTCAGGGAGTCGGCGGCGGTGACGCCGACGAGCATGACCACGAAGAGGAAGAGCATCATGATCGCGCCGGTGTAGACGATGACCTGGACGACGCCCAGGAAGTACGCCCCGTTGGCGAGGTAGAAGACGGCCAGGATGATCATCGTCCCGGCGAGGCTGAGTGCGCTGTGCACGGCCTTCTTCATCAGGATCGTGGCCAGCGCGCCGATGACGGCGACCGTGCCGAGGATCCAGAACTGCACGGCCTCGCCACTGGAGGTGGCGGTCGCGGCGACGGCGCTCATGCCCCCACCTCCGCCGCGGCGCCGCCGGCGGAGTCGGCGGAGTCGGCCGGCTCCTCGCCCTTGGAGACCGCCACCTGCCGGACCGTGCCCGGGGCCGCGCCCGTCACCAGTCCGCGGTAGTAGTCCTGCTCGTCGGTGCCGGGGAAGATCGAGTGCGGGGCCTCGACCATGCCCTCGCTCAGGCCGGCGAGCAGCTGCTCCTTGGTGTAGATGAGCGATTCGCGGCTGGCGTCGGCCAGTTCGAACTCGTTGGTCATGGTCAGCGCCCGGGTCGGGCACGCCTCGACGCACAGCCCGCACAGGATGCAGCGGGCGTAGTTGATCTGGTAGACCCGGCCGTACCGCTCGCCCGGGGAGTAGCGCTCCTCCTCGGTGTTGTCCGCGCCCTCCACGTAGATGGCGTCGGCGGGACAGGCCCAGGCGCACAGCTCGCACCCGATGCACTTCTCCAGACCGTCGGGGTGCCGGTTGAGCTGGTGCCGTCCGTGGAAGCGCGGGGCGGTCGTCTTCTGCTGCTCCGGGTACTGCTCGGTGAGGCGCTTCTTGAACATGGCCTTGAAGGTCACGCCGAAGCCGGCCACCGGGTTCTGCCACTTCTCGTCAGACATTCTCAGCACCCTCCTCTCGGTCACTGTCGGGGTTCGCGCCGCCACTGACGATCAGCTCCCGCTCGCTGCGGGGCCGCCTGCGCGGTACGGGTGCCAGGTGCTGGCCGGGCTTGGGCGGTACGGGGAACCCGCCCGCCAGCGGGTCGAAGGGCCGGGCGTCCTCGGCCGCGTCCGCGGCCGCGGCCTTCTCGCGCTTGTCGCGGAAGACGTCCGCGACGAGGGAGAGCAGCAGGATCGCCACGACGGCGCCGCCGACGTAGAGGGCGATGTCGCCGATCTCGTACGCCTCGTTGCGCAGTGCCCGGACGGTGGCGACCATCATCAGCCAGACCACGGAGACCGGGATCAGGACCTTCCAGCCCAGCTTCATCAGCTGGTCGTAGCGCACGCGCGGCAGCGTGCCGCGCAGCCAGATGAAGAAGAACAGGAGCAGCTGCACCTTCAGGACGAACCAGAGCAACGGCCACCAGCCGTGGTTGGCGCCCTCCCAGAACGTGCTGATCGGGTACGGGGCCCGCCAGCCGCCCAGGAACAGGGTGACCGAGACCGCCGAGACGGTGACCATGTTGACGTACTCGGCGAGCATGAACAGCGCGAACTTGATCGAGGAGTACTCGGTGTTGAAGCCGCCGACCAGGTCGCCTTCGGACTCCGGCATGTCGAAGGGGGCGCGGTTCGTCTCGCCGACCATCGTGACGACGTAGATGATGAAGGACACCGGCAGCAGCACGATGAACCAGCGGTCCTGCTGGGCATCCACGATCGCCGAGGTCGACATCGACCCGGAGTAGAGGAAGACCGAGGCGAAGGCCGCGCCCATCGCGATCTCGTAGGAGATCATCTGCGCGCAGGAGCGCAGGCCGCCGAGGAGCGGGTACGTGGAGCCGGAGGACCAGCCCGCGAGGACGATGCCGTAGATGCCGACCGAGGCCACCGCGAGGATGTAGAGCATCGCGATGGGCAGGTCGGTCAGCTGCATCGAGGTGCGCTGGCCGAAGATGGAGACCTCGTCGCCGGCCGGGCCGAAGGGGATCACCGCGATGGCCATGAAGGCCGGGATCGCCGCGATGATCGGAGCCAGGACGTAGACGACCTTGTCGGCCCGCTTGACGATGATGTCTTCCTTGAGCATCAGCTTCACGCCGTCGGCGAGCGACTGGAGCATGCCCCAGGGGCCGTGCCGGTTGGGGCCGATGCGCAGCTGCATCCAGGCGACGACCTTGCGCTCCCACACGATGGAGAAGAGCACCGTCACCATCAGGAAGGCGAAGCAGAACACCGCCTTGACGACGACGAGCCACCAGACGTCCCGTCCGAAGAGGGACAGGTCCTCGGCAGCGAGTTGAACGGTGTTCACGCGCCCACCTCCGCAGTGGTGTCGCCTGCGCCGGCCGGGGTCGCCGGACCGATGCGTACGAGGGTGCCCGGGCGGGCTCCGGCGTCGGCGAGGACGCCGGAGCCGGTGGAGTTCAGCGGGAGCCAGACCACGCGGTCGGGCATCTCGGTGATCCGGAGCGGGAGTTCCACGGTGCCGACGGGGCCGGTGACCGCGAGGACGTCGCCGTCCTTGACGCCCGTCTCGGCGGCCGTGGCGGCCGACAGCCGGGCGCTCGCCTCGTGGCGGGTGCCGGCCAGGGCCTCGTCGCCCTCCTGGAGCCGGCCCTGGTCGAGGAGGAGCCGGTGGCCCGCGAGGACCGCCTCGCCGGCGCCCGGACGGGGCAGCGGCACCGGGTCGGTGGACTGCTCCGCGGCGAGCCCGCCCTCCCAGGGGCCGAGCCGCTCCAGCTCGCGGCGTACGGCGTGCACGTCGGGCAGCGCGATCGGCCGGTCGGCGGCGTCGGCCAGCATGTGCAGGACGCGGGCGTCGGCCGGGGCGAGCCTGCGGGTCATCTGGTCGGGCTTGAGCGCGGCCTCGAACGGCCGGACCCGGCCCTCCCAGTTGATGAACGCGCCCGCCTTCTCGGCGACCGCGGCGACCGGCAGGACCACGTCCGCGTGGTCGGTGACCTCGCTGGGCCGCAGCTCCAGGGAGACCACGAAGGCCTCCTTCAGGGCGGTCCGCGCGCGGGCGGGGTCGGGCAGGTCGGTGACCTCGACGCCCGCGACCAGCAGCGCGGACAGTTCCCGGGTGGCCGCCGCCTCGACGATCTGACCGGTGTCGCGGCCGTAGCGGTGCGGGAGTTCGTCCAGGCCCCAGGCGGTGGCGACCTCGTCGCGGGCCCGCGGGTCGGTCGCCGGTCGGCCGCCCGGCAGCAGGGACGGCAGCGCGCCGGCCTCGACGGCCGCCCGCTCCCCGGCCCGGCGCGGGATCCACACCAGCTTCGCGCCGGTCGCGGCGGCCGCCCGTACGGCGGCGGTCAGCGCGCCGGGCACGCCGGCGAGGCGCTCCCCGACGACGATGACGGCGCCGGGCCTGCGCAGCGCCTCGGCGGCTTCGCCGCCGCCCGCCTCCAGGCCGGTCCGCGAGGACAGCGCGTCGAGCCAGTCGGGCTCGGTGCCGGGAGCGGCGGCGAGCAGGGTGCCGCCGGCCTTCTGAAGCCCGCGGGTGGCGAAGGGGGCGAGGGCGAAGGTCCGCTGCTTGTGCCTGCGGTGGGCCTTGCGCAGCCGCAGGAAGACCCCGGGGGCCTCCTCCTCGGCCTCGATGCCGGCGAGGAGCACCGTGGGCGCCGCCTCCAGCGAGGTGTGGGTGACGCCGTCGCCGTCGAGGTCCTTGCCGGTGCCGGCGACGGTGGCGGCCAGGAAGTCGGCCTCCTCCGCGCTGTGCACGCGGGCCCGGAAGTCGATGTCGTTGGTGTCGAGCACCACCCGGGCGAACTTGGCGTAGGCGTAGGCGTCCTCGACGGTGAGCCGGCCGCCGGTGAGCACGCCGGCCCGGCCGCGCGCGGCGGCGAGGCCGTTCGCGGCGGCCTCCAGGGCCTCGGGCCAGCTGGCCGGCTCCAGGACTCCGGCGGCGCTGCGCACCAGCGGGGTGGTCAGCCGGTCCGGGCGCTGCGCGTAGCGGAACCCGAAGCGGCCCTTGTCGCAGACCCACTCCTCGTTGACCTCGGGGTCCTCCGCGGCGAGGCGCCGCAGCACCTTGCCGCGGCGGTGGTCGGTACGGGTCGCGCAGCCGCCCGCGCAGTGCTCGCACACGCTCGGGGAGGAGACGAGGTCGAAGGGGCGGGAGCGGAACCGGTACGCGGCCGAGGTGAGGGCGCCGACCGGGCAGATCTGGATGGTGTTGCCGGAGAAGTACGACTCGAAGGGGTCGTCCTCGCCGGTGCCGACCTGCTGGAGCGCGCCGCGTTCCAGGAGCTCGATCATCGGGTCGCCGGCGATCTCGTTGGAGAAGCGGGTGCAGCGGGCGCACAGCACGCACCGCTCGCGGTCCAGCAGCACCTGGGTGGAGATCGGGACGGGCTTCTCGTAGGTCCGCTTCTTGCCCTCGAAGCGGGATTCGGCGTTGCCGTGCGACATGGCCTGGTTCTGCAGCGGGCACTCGCCGCCCTTGTCGCAGACGGGGCAGTCCAGCGGGTGGTTGATGAGCAGCAGCTCCATCACCCCGCGCTGGGCCTTGTCGGCGACCTCGGAGGTCAGCTGGGTCTTGACGACCATGCCGTCGGTGCAGGTGATGGTGCAGGAGGCCATCGGCTTGCGCTGGCCCTCGACCTCGACGATGCACTGGCGGCAGGCGCCGGCCGGGGGCAGGAGGGGGTGGTCGCAGAACCGGGGGATCTCGATGCCGAGCTGTTCGGCGGCGCGGATGACGAGGGTGCCCTTGGGCACCGAGAGTTCGACGCCGTCGATCGTCAGCGAGACCAGGTCCTGCGGCGGGACGGCTGGTTCTCCCCCGGAGGCGGCCGTAGTGGTGACGGTCATGCGTTCACCTCCGTGTCGGCCCAGAGGGTCGACTTCCTGGGGTCGAAGGGGCAGCCCTTGCCCGTGATGTGCTGCTCGTACTCCTCGCGGAAGTACTTGAGCGAGGAGAAGATCGGGCTGGCCGCGCCGTCGCCGAGGGCGCAGAAGGACTTGCCGTTGATGTTGTCGGCGATGTCGTTCAGCTTGTCGAGGTCGGACATGACGCCCTTGCCGGCCTCGATGTCGCGGAGCAGCTGGACCAGCCAGTAGGTGCCTTCGCGGCAGGGCGTGCACTTGCCGCAGGACTCGTGCGCGTAGAACTCGGTCCACCGGGTGACGGCCCGCACCACGCAGGTGGTCTCGTCGAAGCACTGCAGGGCCTTGGTGCCGAGCATGGAGCCGGCGGCGCCGACGCCCTCGTAGTCCAGGGGGACGTCGAGGTGCTCGTCGGTGAACATCGGGGTGGAGGATCCGCCCGGGGTCCAGAACTTCAGCCGGTGCCCGGGCCGCATGCCGCCGCTCATGTCGAGGAGCTGGCGCAGGGTGATGCCGAGCGGGGCCTCGTACTGGCCGGGTCCGGCGACGTGCCCGGAGAGCGAGTACAGCGTGAAGCCGGGGGACTTCTCGGTCCCCATCGCCTTGAACCAGTCCTTGCCCTTGTTCAGGATCGCGGGAACCGAGGCGATGGACTCGACGTTGTTGACGACAGTGGGGCACGCGTAGAGCCCCTCGACGGCAGGGAAGGGGGGACGCAGCCGGGGCTGGCCGCGCCGGCCTTCGAGGGAGTCGAGCAGCGCCGTCTCCTCGCCGCAGATGTACGCGCCCGCGCCCGCGTGCACCGTGATGTCGAGGTCGAGCCCGCTGCCGAGGATGTCCTTGCCGAGGTATCCGGCCTCGTACGCCTCGCGCACCGCCTCGTGCAGGCGCCGCAGGACCGGTACGACCTCGCCGCGCAGGTAGATGAAGGCGTGCTGCGAGCGGATCGCGTAGCAGGCGATGATCATTCCCTCGATGAGGGAGTGCGGGTTGGCGAAGAGGAGCGGGATGTCCTTGCAGGTGCCCGGTTCCGACTCGTCGGCGTTCACGACGAGGTAGTGCGGCTTTCCGTCGCCCTGCGGGATGAACTGCCACTTCATTCCGGTGGGGAAGCCGGCCCCGCCGCGTCCGCGCAGACCGGAGTCCTTCACGTAGGCGATGAGGTCGTCCGGGGTCATTGCGAGCGCCTTGCGCAGGCCTTCGTACCCCTCGTGGCGCCGGTAGGTCTCCAGCGTCCACGATTCGGGTTCGTCCCAGAAGGCCGACAGGACGGGTGCGAGGAGCTTTTCCGGGCTGGTGCCGTTCTTGCTCAGTTCGGTCGACACGGTCATCACTCCCCTCCCTCGGTACGGGTCTCGCCGCGCGGGTGGACGATCGGGGTGTGCGGGGGTTCGCCGCGGGCGATGCGCAGGCCGATCAGGGAGGCGGGGCCGGCGCCGCCGGTGGCCTCGACCGCGCCCGCGCGCTCGTCGGGGAAACCGGCCAGGATCCGGGCGGTCTCCTTGTACGTGCACAGCGGCGCGCCCCGGGTCGGGGAGACCTCGCGGCCGGCGAGCAGGTCGTCGACCATGGCCTTGGCGGACTCGGGGGTCTGGTTGTCGAAGAACTCCCAGTTGACCATCACCACGGGGGCGTAGTCGCAGGCCGCGTTGCACTCGATGTGTTCGAGGGTGACCTTGCCGTCGGGGGTGGTCTCGTTGTTGCCGACCCCGAGGTGCTCCTTGAGCTCCTCGAAGATGGCGTCGCCGCCCATGACCGCGCACAGGGTGTTGGTGCAGACGCCGACCTGGTAGTCGCCCGACGGCTTGCGCCGGTACATGGTGTAGAAGGTGGCGACTGCGGTGACCTCGGCCGTGGTCAGGCCGAGCACCTCGGCGCAGAAGCGGACGCCGGTCTTGGAGACGTACCCCTCGTGCGACTGGCACAGGTGCAGCAGCGGGAGCAGCGCGGAGCGGCTGTCGGGGTAGCGGGCGATGACTTCCTTCGCGTCCGCTTCGAGGCGTGTCCGTACCTCCGCCGGGAAGTCGGGGGCGGGCAGCTGGGGCATGCCCAGCGAGACCCCTCGGTTCTGAGGACTGGCGGTCATCGGTCGACGCCTCCCATCACGGGGTCGATGGAGGCGACGGCGACGATGACGTCGGCGACCTGGCCGCCCTCGCACATCGCGGCCATGGCCTGCAGGTTGGTGAAGGACGGATCGCGGAAGTGGACCCGGTAGGGGCGGGTCCCGCCGTCGGAGACGACGTGGACGCCGAGCTCGCCCTTGGGCGACTCGACGGCGGCGTACGCCTGCCCGGCCGGTACCCGGAAGCCCTCGGTCACCAGCTTGAAGTGGTGGATGAGGGCCTCCATGGAGGTGCCCATGATGTTCCTGATGTGGTCGAGCGAGTTGCCGAGGCCGTCGGGGCCCATGGCCAGCTGCGCCGGCCAGGCGATCTTCTTGTCGGCGACCATCACGGGACCGGGCTCCAGCCGCTCCAGGCACTGCTCGACGATCCGCAAGCTCTGGCGCATCTCCTCCAGGCGGATCAGGAACCGCCCGTAGGAGTCGCAGGTCTCGGTGGTCGGCACGTCGAACTCGTAGGTCTCGTAGCCGCAGTACGGGTCCGACTTGCGCAGGTCGTGCGGCAGGCCGGCGGAGCGCAGGATCGGGCCGGTGGCGCCGAGCGCCATGCAGCCGGAGAGGTCGAGGTAGCCGACGTCCTGCATGCGGGCCTTGAAGATGGGGTTGCCGGTGGCGAGCTTGTCGTATTCCGGCAGGTTCTTCTTCATGGTCTTCACGAACTCGCGCAGCTGGTCGACGGCGCCCGGGGGCAGGTCCTGCGCGAGGCCGCCGGGGCGGATGAACGCGTGGTTCATGCGCAGCCCGGTGATCAGCTCGAAGACGTCAAGGATCAGCTCCCGGTCGCGGAAGCCGTAGATCATGATCGTGGTCGCGCCCAGCTCCATGCCGCCGGTGGCGATGCACACCAGGTGGGAGGAGAGCCGGTTGAGCTCCATCAGCAGGACGCGGATGACGGTGGCGCGGTCCGGGATCTGGTCGGTGATGCCGAGGAGCTTCTCGACGCCGAGGCAGTACGCCGTCTCGTTGAAGAACGGCGTCAGGTAGTCCATGCGCGTGACGAAGGTGGTGCCCTGCGTCCAGTTGCGGAATTCGAGGTTCTTCTCGATTCCGGTGTGGAGGTAGCCGATGCCGCAGCGGGCCTCGGTGACCGTCTCGCCGTCGATCTCCAGGATCAGGCGCAGCACTCCGTGGGTGGACGGGTGCTGCGGACCCATGTTGACGACGATCCGCTCGTCGTCGGCCTTGGCCGCGGACTGGACGATCTCGTCCCAGTCGCCGCCGGTGACGGTGTAGACGGTGCCCTCGGTCGTCTCGCGAGCGGAGGAGTGGTCTGCGTCATTCGAGATGGGGGACATCAGCTGTACGACCTCCGCTGGTCGGGAGCCGGGATCTGGGCGCCCTTGTACTCGACGGGGATGCCGCCGAGCGGGTAGTCCTTGCGCTGCGGGAAGCCCTGCCAGTCGTCCGGCATCATGATCCGGGTGAGGGCCGGGTGCCCGTCGAAGACCAGGCCGAAGAAGTCGTACGTCTCGCGCTCGTGCCAGTCGTTGGTCGGGTAGACGGAGACGAGCGAGGGGACGTGCGGGTCGGCGTCCGGCACGGACACCTCCAGCCGCAGGATCCGGCCGTGCGTGAGCGAGCGCAGGTGGTAGACGGCGTGCAGCTCGCGGCCCTTGTCCCCGGGGAAGTGGACTCCGGAGACCCCGGTGCACAGCTCGAAGCGCAGGGCGGGGTCGTCGCGCAGGGTGCGCGCGACCCGCAGGAGGTGCTCGCGGGCGATGTGGAAGGTGAGCTCGCCCCGGTCGACGACCGTCTTCTCGATGGCGTTCTCCGGGACCAGGTCCTGCTCCTCCAGGGCGCCTTCGAGCTCGTCGGCCACCTCGTCGAAGTAGGAGCCGTACGGCCGGGCGCTCGCGCCGGGCAGGGCGACGGTGCGGACGAGGCCGCCGTAGCCACTGGTGTCGCCGCCGTTCCCGGCGCCGAACATGCCCTTGCGGACGCCGATGACCTCGGGGCCCTGGGCGCGCGGGGCGGGCAGGCCGCCGCCGTCGGAGCCGGGGGCGTCGGTGCCGTCGCCGTTGCGCGGCTCTTGGGTCTCGCTCACCGGAGCAGCCCCTTCATCTCGATGGTGGGGAGCGCCTTGAGGGCCGCCGCCTCCGCCTCGCGGGCCGCTTCCTCCCGGTTCACGCCGAGCTTTCCGCCCTGGATCTTCTGGTGGAGCTTGAGGATCGCGTCCATCAGCATCTCGGGGCGGGGCGGGCAGCCGGGGAGGTAGATGTCCACCGGGACGATGTGGTCGACGCCCTGGACGATCGCGTAGTTGTTGAACATTCCGCCTGAAGATGCACAAACCCCCATGGAGATGACCCATTTGGGAGCGGGCATCTGGTCGTACACCTGGCGCAGCACCGGCGCCATCTTCTGGCTGACCCGCCCGGCGACGATCATCAGGTCGGCCTGGCGCGGGGATCCGCGGAAGACCTCCATGCCGAAGCGGGCCAGGTCGTACCGGCCCGCTCCGGTCGTCATCATCTCGATGGCGCAGCAGGCGAGGCCGAAGGTCGCCGGGAAGACGGACGACTTGCGCACCCACCCCGCGGCCTGTTCGACGGTGGTCAGCAAAAAGCCACTCGGCAGCTTCTCTTCCAGTCCCATGGGAAATTCAGCCCCTCAGTCCCATTCCAGGCCGCCGCGGCGCCATACGTAGGCGTAGGCGACGAAGACGGTGAGCACGAAGAGCAGCATCTCGACGAGCCCGAAGATCCCCAGGGAGTCGAAGGTGACGGCCCAGGGGTAGAGGAAGACAACCTCGATGTCGAAGACGATGAAGAGCATCGCCGTCAGGTAGTACTTGATGGGGAAGCGGCCGCCGCCGGCCGGCATCGGCGTCGGCTCGATGCCGCACTCGTAGGCTTCGAGCTTCGCCCGGTTGTACCGTTTTGGACCGATCAGCGTGGCCATGACCACGGAGAAGATCGCAAACCCTGCGCCGAGGGCGCCGAGCACGAGGATGGGCGCGTACGCATTCACGCTCCTCGCTCCTTCCAGTCGTCCTTGACCGTTGGACCGCCGCCGGCGCCGCGCCCCGCCTCGCGAAGATCACGCTCTTGATCAAAGCGCTGCATGTGAGGCAGTTCACAAGCCGGACTGGTGCGCATCTTATGCCTGCTCGTCTGTGATCTGCGACACGGGTAACAACACCGAGTTTGTGATCTCCACCACCTGACGAACGATCATGAAGTCCGATGAGTGGTGATCTTCATACGCGAAGCAGCCGCATGATCACCAAAGGTGACATTCGAGCCCGTTCCCGCAGCTGGAAGGCGCACCGCTCTATCAAACGGTGGCGGGTGCAGGCAAATTGGCCTGGAAGCGCCCCTGATGGTAAGGGGATCCGCGTCGCCCGGTCGGGGGAGGCCGTGTGTACGGAGGTGGACGCGGGGCAGACGGGGGCGCGGCGGGCCGCCGAGTGCGTGCATCCGTTCACGAGCCGCCCCGGCCGCTTCACAGGAAGGTCACGGCCCGGCCACAGGGTCCACATGGCGTGACCCTCCTGTGACCTGCGCCACTCTGAATCAGGCGTTCCGAAAGCGGGCTTGGCCATCTGTGCGGAGGGATGGTAGTCCGAGGATCAATTCGGACTTAATTCTGAAACCCCATGATCACAGGCCTGTGAAGGCGTGTCCGTTTCGCCCGTTACGGCGTCAATAAGATGCGAGACGCGCCCGGTTCGCGCGCTTCGCGCGCAACTGTGGCGCACCCCACGTTTCTTGAAGGGACCCCTGACGCCCTGATAGCGGTTGTCCTCATGTCCCACACCGCTCACATACCCAGCCACCGGAAGCCCCGCCGCAGCGCCTCGAAGCTCGCGGTCCGCGCCGGAGTTGCCGGTGGCGTCCTCAGCACCCTGGCCATGGCCGGCACCGCGAGCGCGTCCCCGTCCGAGCCCGTGGCCGAGACGACGCTCGAAATGCCGGTCCTGAACCTGGACCTGGCGGCCGAGGTCTCCTCCGCCGTCACCACGGCCGCCGAGAACACCCGTCTGGCCGCCGTGGAAGGCGAACTGACCGCCCAGGAGGAGAGCGCCCGTACCGGCGCCGCCGCCGAGGCGAAGCAGGCCAAGGAGACGGCCCAGAAGGCCGCCGAGAAGAAGGCGAAGGAGGAGGCGGACCGCAAGGCCGAGGCCGAGCGCGCCACCCGCGACTCCGACCGCACCTCGCTCAAGAGCACCTCGGCCTCCGCCACGGCCCCGCAGGGCACCGGCACCGTGTCGGCCCCGGCGACCGGCTCCGCCGCCGCCATCGTCAACTTCGCCCGCGCGCAGGTCGGCAAGGCCTACGTCATGGGTGGCACCGGCCCGTCCTCCTTCGACTGCTCCGGCCTCGTCCAGGCCGCCTACCGCCAGGCCGGCATCTCCCTGCCGCGCATGTCCCAGGCGCAGTCCTCGGCCGGCACGTCGGTCTCCCTGAACGCCCTTCAGCCGGGTGACATCCTGTACTGGGGCTCCAAGGGCAGCGCGTACCACGTCGCCATCTACGTGGGCGGCGGCAAGTTCGTCGGCGCGCAGAACCCCAGCACGGGCATCGTCGAGCGCAACCTGAGCTACGACAAGCCGACGGGCGCCGTCCGCGTCCTCTGAGCCCGCCCCCGGGCCCCGGCTCGGGCCACGGCACCGCGCACGGCCGCAGGGCCGGTACTCCCCCGCTCGGGGGTGGAGTACCGGCCCTACGGCCGTTGCCCGGACCTGACGGGCCTTCCGGCGTACGGCGCGCGGTACTCCTCCCGCACGCACCCGCCGGCACCTCCTGCCCGGCGGGCGGCCCGTGTGGAACGGGCCGAGGCCCTGCGAAGATAGCGGCACGAGCCCTGAGCGTCAGACCCTGGAGGTGGTCCCGTGGGCGCACAGCCGTACGAGCACCACGAGGCCGGTGACCCGACCGCGGTCCGGGCCGCACTCGGCCTGGGGCTCCTCGCCGTCGGGGGCTGGCTGCTGACCACCACGCGCCCCTGGCAGAAGCCGGGGCACGCCTTCCTCCTGGCGACGGGCTGGACCGTTTCGGGCGCACTGCTGGTGTGCGGCCTGGTCCTGGTGGCCCGGTGCGTGCGCACGGTGCACGGATCCCCCGACCCGGAGGGTCGGGGGATCCGGGACCGCCGTCGATAGCAGCCTTCGTGAGCCGGCCCGTCAGGCCTTCGGGGCCACCTTCGAGAGGCCGTTGATGATGCGGTCCATCGCGTCGCCGCCCGCCGGGTCGGTCAGGTTGGCCAGCATCTTCAGCGTGAACTTCATCAGCAGCGGGTGGGTCAGGCCGCGCTGCGTGGCGACCTTCATGACCTTCGGGTTGCCGATCAGCTTCACGAAGGCGCGGCCCAGCGTGTAGTAGCCGCCGTAGGTCTCCTTGAGCACCTTCGGGTAGTTGTGCAGCGCCAGCTCGCGCTGGGCCGGGGTGGACCGGGCCTGCGCCTGCACGATGACGTCGGCCGCGATCTGGCCGGACTCCATGGCGTAGGCGATGCCCTCGCCGTTGAACGGGTTGACGAGACCGCCCGCGTCACCGACCAGCAGCAGGCCCTTGGTGTAGTGCGGCTGCCGGTTGAAGGCCATCGGCAGGGCCGCGCCGCGGATCGGCTGCGTCATGTTCTCCGGGGTGTAGCCCCAGTCCTCCGGCATCGAGGCGCACCAGGCCTTGAGGACCTCGCGCCAGTCCAGCTCCTTGAAGGCGGAGGAGGAGTTGAGGATGCCGAGACCGACGTTGGAGGTGCCGTCGCCCATGCCGAAGATCCAGCCGTAGCCGGGCAGCAGCCGGTCCTGCGGACCGCGCCGGTCCCACAGCTCCAGCCAGGACTCCAGGTAGTCGTCGTCGTGCCGGGGCGAGGTGAAGTACGTGCGCACCGCGACGCCCATCGGGCGGTCCTCGCGCCGGTGCAGGCCCATCGCCAGGGACAGCCGGGAGGAGTTGCCGTCGGCGGCGACGACCAGCGGTGCGTGGAAGGTGACCGGGGTCTTCTCCTCGCCCAGCTTCGCCTGCACGCCCGTGATGCGGCCGGTGCGGGCGTCGCGGACGGGCTCGCCGACGTTGCAGCGCTCGTACAGCCGGGCGCCGGCCTTCTGCGCCTGGCGGGCCAGGATCTCGTCGAAGTCGTCGCGCTTGCGGACGAGTCCGTACTCCGGGTAGGAGGCGAGTTCCGGCCAGTCCAGCTGGAGCCGCTGTCCGCCTCCGATGATCCGCAGGCCCTTGTTGCGGAGCCAGCCGGCCTCTTCGGAGATGTCGATGCCCATCGCCACCAGCTGCTTGGTGGCGCGCGGGGTCAGTCCGTCGCCGCAGACCTTCTCGCGGGGGAACGCCGTCTTCTCCAGCAGCAGGACGTCCAATCCGGCCTTGGCGAGGTAGTAGGCGGTGGTCGAGCCGGCGGGCCCGGCCCCGACGACGATCACGTCCGCGGAGTGTTCGGAGAGGAGCTCGGTCACTGCGGGGTCTCCCGAAGGCTCGATAAAGGGTGCCCAACGGCACCGGACATGTGCAGTCTATGCAGCGAGAGAGATCGCGATCAGAAGGGCCACCCACGTTGACAAGCTCGCCGACCTCGCAGACCTCGCCGGCCTCACCGCCCCGGCAGCCGCTCGCCGCGGTGCAGCTCCGCGTGCCCACCGACGAGGACGCCCACGCCTGGCACGAGGTCTTCGCCGATCCCGACGTCATGGAGTTCCTCGGCGGTCCCGCGGAGCTGTCCGAGTACGAGGAGTTCACCGCGCGCCAGCGCATGCACGACGCACAGCTCGGCTACTGCCTGTGGACGCTGCTGGACGAGGACGGCGCGGTGATCGGCTTCACCGGCGCCCAGCCGTGGCCCCGGCAGGAGTGGGGCCCGGTCGGGGAGGTGGAGATCGGCTGGCGGCTGGGCCGGGAGCACTGGGGCAAGGGCTACGCCACGGCCGCCGCGGAGGCGACCGTGGCACGCGTGCGGGCGGCCGGCCTGGAGCGGGTCTGCGCGATGATCCACGCCCGCAACGCCCGTTCCGTGGCGGTGGCGGAGCGGCTGGGCATGACCCTGGCCGAGGAGTTCACCACGCCGGGCGGGAATCCGGCCCGCCGCTACGTACTGGACCTGCGGGACCTGCCGCAGCCCCGCTGATCGTCCGGGCCCTCGCACGCGGTCTGCGGCGGCAGCGGGGGCCGCGGGGCGGCCCGGATCAGAAGACGGACAGGCCCGTGAGCGTCGTGAAGCGGTCCAGGGCCGCGACGCCCGCCACCGAGTTGCCCCGGGAGTCCAGCCCCGGGCTCCACACGGCGAGGGTGCAGCGGCCCGGGACGACGGCGACGATCCCGCCGCCCACCCCGCTCTTGCCGGGCAGACCCACCCGGTAGGCGAACTCGCCGGCCGCGTCGTAGGTCCCGCAGGTCATCATCACGGCGTTGACCTGCTTGGCCTCGCTGCGCGTCAGCAGTCGCGAGCCGTCCGCGCGCAGCCCGTGCCGGGCCAGGAAGCTCCCGGCGCGGGCCAGGTCGGCGCAGCTCATCTCGATGGAGCACTGCCAGAAGTAGTGGTCCAGCAGCGCGGGCACGGGGTTGTCGATGTTCCCGTACGAGGCCATGAAGTGGGCGACGGCCGCGTTGCGGTCCCCGTGCTCCTGCTCGGAGGCGGCGACCTCGGCGTCGAACGCCATGTCCGGGTTCTGGCTCTCCTGCCGCAGGAACTCCAGCACTTCGCTGCTCGCGTCGCCCGTCAGGGTCTGGAGCCGGTCGGTGACCACGAGGGCGCCCGCGTTGATGAACGGATTGCGCGGAATGCCGTTTTCGTACTCCAGCTGCACGAGCGAGTTGAACGGGTTGCCCGAGGGCTCCCGGCCGACCCGCTCCCACAGGCTGTCGCCGCCCCCGGCCAGTGCCAGGGCGAGCGCGAAGACCTTGGTGATCGACTGGGCGGAGAAGGGCACCTGCCAGTCCCCCACCCCGAAGACGTTGCCGTCGAGATCGGCGACGGCCATCCCGAACTGCCGCGGGTCCACGGCCGCGAGCGCCGGGATGTACTCGGCGGGCGTTCCGCTGCCCAGCAGCGGGGCGACGTCGGCGGCGATCCGCTCCAGCAGGGGCCCGTAGTCCGTGGGCGCAGCGTCGGGCACGGCGGTCAGTCCTTGGTGCCTCTGTGCAGCGCGACGATGCCGCCGCTGAGGTTGCGCCAGGCGACCTTGGACCAGCCGGCCTTCTGCAGCAGGCCGGCCAGCGCCGGCTGGTCGGGCCATTCGCGGATGGACTCGGCGAGGTACACGTACGCGTCGGGGTTGGACGACACGGCGCGGGCGACGGGCGGCAGCGCGCGCATCAGGTACTCGGTGTACACGGTCCGGAAGGGCGCCCAGGTGGGCTGCGAGAACTCGCAGATCACGACCTGCCCGCCGGGCTTGGTGACCCGGTACAGCTCGCGCAGCGCCGCGTCGGTGTCCTGGACGTTGCGCAGCCCGAAGGAGATCGTCACGGTGTCGAAGACGTCGTCCTTGAACGGCAGCCTCGTCGCGTCGCCGGCGGTCAGCGGAAGCCAGGAGTTCCGCTTCTTGCCCTCCATGAGCATGCCGAGGGAGAAGTCGCACGGGACGACGTACGCCCCGGTCGCGGCGAAGGGCAGCGAGGAGGTCGCCGTACCGGCGGCCAGGTCGAGGACCTTCTGCCCGGGGCGCGCGCCGACCGCCTTGGCGACCTCCTTGCGCCACACGCGGTCCTGGCCGAGGGAGAGGACGTCGTTGGTCAGGTCGTAGTTCGCCGCGACCCTGTCGAACATGGAGGCGACTTCGTGCGGCTGCTTGTCCAGGGAGGCCCTTGTCACTGGCGTTCGCCCCTCGTGTTGCGATGCGGATCGGCGGGTACGGCCCCATCCTCTCAGGCCGCGCGGGCCCGGAGGGCGCGGGCTCCGCCGTACCGCGCCGTACCGGTTCCGTACCCGAGCGTAGAACTGTTCCGAAGGACAGTTACGCTGCGACGCCGCATGCACGTTGACTGCCAGGGTGCGGCCCGGTGAGGGTCACCCACCGGATCAGGACCGCAAACCGTGGGCGGGTCCGGCAGTGGCCGCCGCGAACAGGAAGCTTCACGATGCCGGCAGGCCATTCCACCGGTCGTTCCCGCCGAGACGGCCCGCGCGCCAGGCGCCGGGCCGAACGGCGCAGGCGGCTGCGGCGCACGATCCTCCTCGGTTCGGCGGCGCTGGTCGCCGTCTCGGCGACCGCCTACGCGCTGCTGCCCGAGGACGACACCACCACGGCCGCCAAGGGCCGCACGGCCGCCCGGCCCGACGCCCCGGACGGGGAGGGCACCGACGCCGCGGGGAATCCGCTCCCGCAGGGCGGCGCGAAGTCCCCCGAGGCCGCGCCGTCCCCCGCCGCCCCCTCGCAGCAGCCCGCGGGCTCGCCCTCGGCGTCCACGGGCGCCCCGTCGACGCCCGCCAAGCCCGGCACCTTCTCCGGGTCGTCCGCTTCCGGCACCGCGCAGGGCAAGGGGACGACACGGCGCTGGCGGCTGGAGGTCGAGGAGGGCAGCGGGATCGACCCGGAGGCCGCCGCCCGCTCCGTCGAGGCGATCCTCGGGGACCCGCGCGGCTGGACCAGGGACCCGCGGTACGGCTTCCAGCTCGTCGGAGCGGGCCAGCCCGTGGACTTCACCGTCAAGATCGCGACGCCCAAGACCACCGACCTGCTGTGCGACGTGGTCACCCCGGAGCTCATCGGCGAGACCAACTGCCGGGTCGGCCACGTCGTGGTGGTGAACCTCAAGCGCTGGAAGGAGGGTTCGCCCCAGTTCAGCGGCTCCGTGGAGGAGTACCGGGCGCTGATCGTCAACCACGAGGTCGGGCACGAGATCGGCCGCGGCCACGAGGGCTGCCCGGGCGCCGGAAAGCCCGCACCGGCGATGATGCAGCAGATCAAGGGCCTGGAGGGATGCAAGTCCAACGCCTGGCCGTTCGACGCGAATGGAACCTACCTGTCCGGTCCATCCGTCCTCTAGGACGGAGGGCGGCCCCCGGAAGGGCCGCCCGGGGGCCATCGAGGAGTGGGAACCGTGCGCGTCGTCAGCTTCAGCGTCCCCACGTGGTTCCCCTCGTACGAGGAGCCGGGCGGGCCGCCGGCGCCGCACGAGGGCCTGCCGGCCGAGGCGCTGCTGACCGAGCAGGAGTCCGCCGTGTTCCTGTGCCTGGCCACCGGGGCCTCCAACCGGGAACTCGCCGTGGAGCTCCAACTGTCCGTCAGCACCGTCAAGTTCCACGTCGTGAACATACGGGCCAAGCTCGGCGGGATCAGCCGACTCCAGGCCTGCCTGCTGGCCGCCCTCGCCCGGCAGGGCGGCCGCCCCGCAGACATCCGCCCCGCCGACGACAGACCCGCCGACGACAGACCCGCCGGGGACGCGCCCGCCGCCGAGAGAGACGCCGGACCCGGCGCCGGCGCAGTCAGCGACGGCGGTGAAGCAGCCGTCCCCCGATGACCGTGGCCACGCACGTGGTCGCGCCCAGCGCCAGCAGCTCGGCCTCGTCCGCCACCGCGAACACCGCGAAACGCGCCGCGGCACCCGGCTCCAGCACCCCGTGGAAGGCCTCCGCCGCCGACTCCCGGCCCGCGAGGGGGTCCAGGGCCGGCCGTCCCTCGTAGGGCGCCGGCGGCAGGATCGTCAGCCCCGAGCGGGACACCGCCGTGCGCACCGCCGGAACCGTGAAGCGCCCGCACACCGCCACCACCCCGCGGGCCAGCAGCCGCTGCGTGCCGCGCCGGGCGCTGTTGCCCCACCGCGGCTCGGTCATCTTCAGGGCGTCCAGCGCTTCCTCGCCGCTGATCGGGTCGGCGCCGAGCTCCGTGACCTCGTACGGGTCGTCCGGGTAGTACGTCCGCTCCAGCAGCTCGTCCGCCCCGCGCACCAGCAGACCCGGAGTGAGCACCCCCGGCCAGCGGCGGACCCGGGCGTGCGAGTGGGCCGCGCCGAGGTCCTCGTACCGGCCGACGCGGGCGATCCGGTCCCCTTCGACGAGGACCGCACCGCCCGCCAGCGGCGCGGACCCCGGTCCGGTCACGAGGAGTTCGGCGGCGTGCAGCGTCAGCATCGTGTCGGACGCGTCAGTTCGCGGTGATGAGCTTCAGCTCGGGGTGCGCGGTGCCGCCCTCGATGGCGGTGGAGGAGATGTGCGAGACGACGCGGTCGTCGACCGGGTCGTTCGCCGGGTCGTCGTGCACCAGCAGGTGCTCGTACGTCGTCGCGCGCTGCGCCGGCGTGCGGCCCGCCTTGCGGATCAGGTCGATGATCTCCTGGCGGTTGGAGCGGTGCTTGGCGCCGGCCGAGGAGACGACGTTCTCCTCCAGCATGATCGAGCCGAGGTCGTCCGCGCCGTAGTGCAGCGAGAGCTGGCCCGCCTCTTTGCCGACGGTCAGCCAGGAGCCCTGGATGTGGGCGATGTTGTCGAGGAACAGGCGCGCGATCGCGATCATGCGCAGGTACTCGAAGATCGTCGCCTGGGTGCGGCCCTTGAGGTGGTTGTTCTCGGGCTGGTACGTGTACGGGATGAAGGCGCGGAAGCCGCCCGTGCGGTCCTGCGTGTCCCGGATCATCGCGATGTGCTCGATGCGCTCGGCGTTGGTCTCGCCGGTGCCCATCAGCATGGTGGAGGTCGACTCCACGCCCAGCTTGTGGGCGATCTCCATGATCTCCAGCCAGCGCTCGCCGGACTCCTTCAGCGGGGCGATCGCCTTGCGCGGGCGGGCCGGCAGCAGCTCGGCGCCGGCGCCCGCGAAGGAGTCCAGACCGGCCGCGTGGATGCGCTGGATGGCCTCCTCCGCCGAGACGCCCGAGATGCGGGCCATGTGCTCGACCTCGGACGCGCCGAGGGAGTGGATGACCAGCTGCGGGAAGTCCTTCTTGATGGCGGAGAAGTGGTGCTCGTAGTACTCGACGCCGTAGTCCGGGTGGTGCCCGCCCTGGAACATGATCTGCGTGCCGCCGAGCTCGACGGTCTCCGCGCAGCGGCGCAGGATGTCGTCGAGGTCGCGGGACCAGCCCTTCTTCGTGTCCTTGGGGGCCGCGTAGAAGGCGCAGAACTTGCACGCCGTGACGCACACGTTCGTGTAGTTGATGTTCCGCTCGATGATGTACGTCGCGATGTGCTCGGTGCCGGCGTAGCGGCGGCGGCGCACCGCGTCGGCCGCCTGGCCGAGCGCGTGCAGCGGCGCGTGGCGGTAGAGGTCGAGCGCCTCTTCCTGGGTGATCCGGCCCCCCGCTGCGGCGCGGTCGAGGACAGACTGGAGAACGGCCTGGTCGGTCACCGGGAGTCACCTTTCGGCGGTGTGTCTGTGTCAAGGTCCGGACCGATCCAGCCTACGCCAGCACCTGGCGGCGGTTTTCAGGGGCTGCGGGTGAGGTCTCCTTCGGGGTTCCCGGCCGGGGTGTCGCCCGACTTGTAGTGGAGCGTTCCGTTGGAGTTGAGGGTGAAGCGCTCGTCTGCGGATCCGTTGGAGCACACGCCGGGGGCGGGGTTGGGGCCGGCCGAGGTGTCCAGGACGAGGGAACGGTCGGTGGCGGAGGCCAGCCTCCAGTCGCCGCTGCAGTCGGTACCGAAGAGCGGCAGGATCGACTTGTCCCGGCCCACGACCTCACCCACCTTGCCGGCCTTGATCGTGATCTCGAACTCGGTGGAGAGCCGGGCGCGGGCGGTGGTGACCGTGCCCTTCCACGTGCCGATGAGCTCCTTGGGGACGTCGGGACGGCTCCCGGACGGCGGCGCGGAGCTCCCGCCGGTGGCCGCGGCCGAGGGGGCCGAGGCGCCCGGCGCGGGCGAGGAGGCCGAGGGGCGCCCGCCGGAGTCGGCCAGGTCCCGCTGCTCGCCGCCCCGGCCCGGCAGCAGGTCCAGGAAGTAGATCCCGCCGGACAGCACCGCGAGGACGGCCGCCGCGGCCAGTACGACGGTGCAGCTGAACCGGCGCCCCGCGGCGCTGACGGTGACCTGCCGCCCGTCGGCCGCGCTCCGCGGCTGCGGCACCGCCCCACCGGCTCCGGCTCCGGGGAGCCCGCCCGCGGTCTCGGTGGGGCTGCCGTACGGGCCCGCGGCCGGGGATGCGTACGGGGAGCCCGCGCCCTGGCTCCCGTACGGGCCCGTGCTCCCGTACGGGACCTGGCTCCCGTACGAGGGGTCCGGGGCCCCGAAGCCGCCGGCGGGGCCGTACGACCCGGCGGTGAACGGCACCGGGCCCGAAGCGGCCTCCGGGGTGGCGGCCACGACCGCGGCCGGAGCCGCGCCCGTTCCCGCAGCGCCCTCGGAGGGCTCGGCGTCCAGGTCCAGCAGTGCCACCGCTGCCCGGCTCGCCTCCTCGACGAGGGGTGCCGGGAGCCAGCCGGGGGCGCCGAGCGCCCCGGCGAGGGCGGCGGCGACCGCTTCGGGGGCGGGCCGGTCGGCGGCCGTCTTGGCCAGGCAGGCCGCGATCAGGTCGCGCAGGTCCCCGGCCGGGAGCTCACCGAGCTCGGGCGGCTCGTGGACCACCTTGTAGAGGAGGGTGGCGGAGTTGTCCCCGGTGAAGGGCGGCCGGCCGGTTGCCGCGAAGGCCATGACCGCGCCGAGCGAGAACACGTCGGCCGCCCCGGTGATCCCCTTGCCGAGGATCTGCTCGGGCGACATGTAGCCGGGCGAGCCGATGGAGACGCCGGTGGAGGTGAGCGAGGCGGTGCCGTCCGTGGCCCGCGCGATCCCGAAGTCGATCAGCCGCGGCCCGTCGAGGGTGAGCATCACGTTGGACGGCTTCACGTCGCGGTGGACGAGGCCCAGCCCGTGCACGGCCACCAGGGCCCGCGCCAGTCCCGCGCCCACGGCCCGTACCGATGCCTCCGGGAGCGGCCCGTGCGCGGCGAGCGCGCGGTCCAGGGAGGGGCCCGCCACGTAGCCGGTGGCCACCCACGGGACCGCGGCCTCCGGATCGGCGTCCAGGACCGGCGCGGTCCACTCGCCGCCGACCCGCCGGGCCGCCTCGACCTCGCGGCGGAACCGGGCCCGGAACTCCTCGTCGGAGGCGAAGTGCGGGTGCACGATCTTGACGGCGACGGTCCGTCCGCCCGCGCTGCGTCCCAGGTAGACCCGGCCCATGCCCCCCGCGCCGAGCCGGCCGAGCAACCGGTACGCGCCGATGGTCCGCGGCTCACCGGCTTCCAGCGGATGCATCGCGTCCCCCCAATTCCCCGTGATCCCGGGCGCCTTGTGGCACCCGGCCGAGCAGCAGCCTAGGCGGTGCGGGGCGGGGGGAGGGCGCGGCCGTCACCCTTTTGCATTTCCCGCTCCCCGCGGAGAAATGCGGAAAGGGCGGGAATTCCCGGGAAACCGGGCATTCACCTGCCGGGCACTTTGGATCTACCCGGCGGTAAACCCGGTCAGCACTCCTGGACCACCGCGCTCAGCAGCTCCACGGACACATCCGCGGGATACCCCGTCGTCGGTCCGGTCCGGCGGGCGAATTCCCGTACGCCGGCCAGCTGGTCGGGTCCGAAGCGGAAGTCGAGCGTCGTGAAGTACCGCTCCAGCAGGTCCGCGTCGAAGGCCTCCCAGCGGGCCGCCTGCTCGGCGACCTTGGTGACCTCTTCGAGGGAGAGGTCACGGGAGGCGAGGAAGGCCTCGTGGACCTTCTGCACGACGGCGGGCTCCCGGGCGAGGTAGTCCTTCCGGGCGGCCCAGACGGCGAAGACGAACGGCAGTCCGGTCCACTCCTTCCACATGTGCCCCAGGTCGTGGACGGTCAGTCCGAGCCGGGGCGCATCGTGGAGCGAGGCCCGCAGCGCGGCGTCGCCGATCAGTACGGCGGCGTCGGCCTCCTGCATCATCAGGCCCAGGTCGGGCGGGCAGGTGTAGTAGTCGGGCCGTACCCCGTACTGCTCGGAGAGCAGTAGCTGGGCCAGGCGTACGGACGTACGGGAGGTCGAGCCGAGGGCGACGCGGGCCCCGTCGAGCTGCTCCAGCGGGACCTGCGAGACGATCACGCACGACATCACGGGGCCGTCGCAGCCGACCGCGAGATCGGGGAAGGCGACGAGCCGGTCGGCGTTGCGGAGGAATTCGACGAGGGTGATCGGGGCGATGTCCAGCTCCCCGTCGACCAGCCTCTGGCTGAGCTTCTCGGGGGTGTCCTTGGTCAGCTCCAGGTCCAGCAGCGTGCCGGTTCTGGCGAGCCCCCAGTAGAGGGGCAGGCAGTTCAGGAACTGAATGTGGCCGACGCGGGGCCGGCTGCGGTAGACGTCCACATCGCGAGACTAGTCCCACGGTCTGCGTCAGCCTTGAGGCGGGTCTCAAACGTCCGGGTGACGTGATCTTTCCCTCTGGTCTCGGCCGCATGGTGCGTGCTAGGCTCGCCGCAAGTTGCAGTTTGGTTTCCCTTGCAGTACGAGGCCTGCGGAGAATGTGACCCGCAGGCTTTTGTAGTTTTCAGACTTCTTAGCAGGTTCTGGAGCAGGGCGACCCTTTGGCCCATAGGAGGGCTCATGGCTACCGGAACCGTGAAGTGGTTCAACGCTGAAAAGGGCTTCGGCTTCATCGCCCAGGACGGCGGCGGCCCGGATGTCTTCGTCCACTACTCCGCGATCAACGCCTCTGGCTTCCGCTCCCTCGAGGAGAACCAGCAGGTCAACTTCGACGTCACGCAGGGTCCGAAGGGCCCGCAGGCGGAGAACGTCACCCCGGCCTAGTCGCCAGGGCCAACCTCATCGCGGGTTGGAATAGCAGTACCCAAGGAGCCCTGTCCCCTCTGCGCGAGCAGAGCGGCAGGGCTCCTGCCTTTTCCCTGCCGGGTGGGGGCGGACGGGCCGTGCGGCCCGGAAGAGACGTCTCGGGCCCGCATGGCTCGGGCCCGCACCGTGTGGACGGTGCGGGCCCAGGAGCGTGGAGCGGGTTACTTCGGGGTGGCTGCCGGGGTGGCTGCCGGGGTCGGGGCCGTGATCTCGATGTCGAGGATCAGGGTCACGTCCTCCGGGGTGACCAGGCGGAGCTGGTAGGTGCCCGGGGCGAGGTCCGCGTCCGTGAAGAGCTCCGGCAGGACGATCCGTCCGTCGGCCGCCGTCTCCGGCAGGGTGAGGCTGAAGACCTTCTTGCCGGTCTCGTCCTTGAAGTACGGGCCCTTGGCGGTCGCCGGGTCGGCCGGCACCCACTTGCCGTCCTTCTCCTGGCCGAAGCCCGCGACGACACCGGACACCGCGACGGCCTTGCCCTTGGCCGTGGCCCGGACCTCGACGCCCTTGACGCTCTTGCCGGCGACCGCAGCGATCGGCTTCGAGCCGTCCGGGCGGGCGAGCAGGTCGGCGGCCGGAGCCGTGACCTTGCCCGCGAAGTTCACGGTGAGCCGGCTCGTGGTGCCGTAGGCCGAGGCGCGCAGCGTGAAGGTGCCCGCCGTGGCGCCGGCCTTCAGGCCGGGCGCGGCGGCGATGCCGTCGGCGCCCGTCTTGACCACCAGGGACTTCGCCGTCCCGAAGAGGGTGCCGGTGGCGTCCTCCTCGACCGCGAAGATCACCTCCCGGTCGGCGGCGGGCTTGCCGTCGCTGAGGAGCAGCTTGACCCGCGGGACCACGGTGAAGGCCGTGCCCGTCTCGGCGGTGAGGCCGGGACCGTCGAGCACCGTCAGGTCCTGCAGGTGCGGAGCCGGCTTCTCCGGAGTCGGGGTGGGGGTCGGCGTCGGGGTGGGGGTCGGCTTGGGGGTCGGCGTCGGCGTCGGCTTGGGGGTCGGCGTCGGCGTGACCGGGTTCTGCGGGCGGGGCGTGGGCAGGGTGCCCGGCTGCGCCGGCGGGTAGTTCCCGACCGGCGGGTTGGCCACCTCGGTGGCGCCCTGCTGGTACTGGTGCATGTAGCCGAGCACGGTGTTCACGTACTCGCGGGAGTTGTTGTAGCTGAGGATCGCCTTGTCCAGCTCGGCGGCCACGGACAGGTTCCGGTCGCCCGCGCACAGGTAGAGGCCGGCGCCCAGGGCGGCGTCGTAGATGTTGTTGGGGTCCCGCTTGGCGTCGCCGTTGCCGTCGGCGCCCCAGGTCCTCCAGGTCGACGGGATGAACTGCATCGGGCCGACGGCGCGGTCGTAGACCACGTCCGCGTCCCACTCGCCCCGGTCGGTGTCGCGGATCTCGGCGAAGCCGTTGCCGTCGAGGCGCGGGCCGCGGATCGGCTTTTCGGTGTAGCCGTCGGCCTTGAGGCCGTAGCCGGAGGCGTGGACGGACTCGACCCGGCCGATGCCGGCGAGCAGCTGCCAGGGCAGCTTGCAGCCGGGGAGCGCGGCCGCCACGGAGACCTCGGCGCGGTTGTAGGCGTCGAGTGCGGTCGCGGGTATCCCGCTGGCGCCCTCCTGTGTGCCCGCGCCCGCGGCGGGCGGCGGGTCGGCGACGATGTCCGGCAGGTCCAGCCGGGCGTCACCGCGATCGGCGGCCTGCGGACTGTCCGGGGTCGGTTCGGACTCTCCCGCATCGGCGGTCGACGGAGTGGACACGACCGCGGCAGTGGTCAGGCTGGCCGCGAGCGCGGCCGTACACAGGACCTTGCGCGAGGTGTTGACGAGGTGGCGGTGAAGCGGCTTCACAGTGCGGCAATCCCCCCAAGGAGCCGTTCAGAGGTATACGGCCGGAGTGACCGTGAATATCCACTGTCTATCAGGTATTCCGACCCGACTCGCCGTGCGCCCGGCAGATGTGACGCACCATTCGTCTCGCCTTTACCGGGTCTGACGACAGAACGGACAACGGTGTCAACTCTCCGCCCGAAATGGCCTGATGACAACCTATTTCCAGCCACATCCCGTCCGTTCGGATGGCCGAACACACCTACGACCCCACAACTGCCGCCCACCCGGCGGCTGCCGCGCACGGACCCCCGGAACGCTCCATGCGCTCCACACGGACCGCACACGCGGATGTGACCCGGATCACTCAAGAAGAATCGGCGAGACCGATGCATTCCGCAGGGCCCGGCGGTCTCAGTTGCGTACACACCGACCCGGACGGAAGAGGAACGAATCCATGCGCATCGTCATCACCGAATTCATCAGCCTCGACGGCGTCGTGCAGGCCCCGGGCGGTCAGGGCGAGGACGATGACGGCGGCTTCGCCCACGGCGGCTGGTCGCACCCCTTCTTCGACCCGGAGGTCGTCGGCGGCTCCTTCACGGAGGCGCTGGAGAAGGCCGACGCGCTGCTCTTCGGCCGCCGCACCTGGCAGACCATGGCCGCGGCCTGGCCCGAGCGGGCCGGCGACCCCTTCGCGGACCGGATGAACACCGTCCCGAAGTACGTCGTGTCCAAGACCCTGGGCGATGACGAACTGACCTGGAACAACACCACGCGCATCCACGGCGCCGAGGCCGTCGCCCGCATCCGCGAGCTGCGCGAGGGCGAGGGCGGCGACCTGGTGGTCATGGGCAGCCCGACCCTCGCACGCACCCTGCTGAGCGAGGGCCTCGCCGACGAACTCCGGCTCATGGTCATGCCGGTGCTGCTGGGCGGCGGGAAGTCGATCTTCCCGGCCGACGGCGGGCTGCACACGCTGGAACTGGTCTCCACGGCCATCAGCCCGGCGGGCGTGCACGTGTGCACCTACCGCCCGGCCGCCAAGGACTAGCCGGGGCGGGGGCTGGATCGGGGACGGGATCGGGGGCGTCGACGGGACCGCCGTCAGAAGACGGCGGTCCCGATCTCGACCAGGATCCCGGCCGCCGCCGCCAGCACGATGGCGGCGAACAGGCCGACCAGGGCCAGCAGGAAGTAGCCCTCGCCGTTCTCCACAGCGCCGCTGCGCGCACAGGCGAACAGCCAGGCCGCGAGCGTCAGGAACGGTACGAGCAGCAGGCCGCCGGCCGTGCCGAAGTTGAACACGGCGCTCCCCGACAGCTCGTACGCCCTGCCCCTCGCGGTCCGCACCTCCACCTCGGTGCCCCGCCGGTACTCGTCGGCGGCGGTGTCCAGCACGATCTCGCGCGCCGCCTCCCCCGGCCGCCGGGGGGTGTACCAGCCCGTGCAGTCGGTACCGGTCGTGTAGCCCTCGGCGTCGGCGGCCTCGTAGCAGCGGCTGACCGAGACGACCCCGTCGACGGGCCCGAAGCCGAGCACGGCGCCCATCTGCGGCCCGGGCAGCACCCACATCAACCACCCGGCCACCCCGAGCGTCACGACCACCCCGACCCCGGCCACCCCCCGCCCCAACCCCCGCACACC
>NZ_JOAK01000036.1 GCF_000720455.1 Streptomyces virginiae
GCCGAAGCGAGCCGGACCCCGCCGAGCCGGCCCGCAGGGCAACCCGCGCGGGGTCCGGGGCGGAGCCCCGGCAGCCGCCCGCAGGGCCAGACCCACCCCGACCCGCCGAAGCGAGCCGTGCACCGCCGAGCAAGCCCGCAGGGCAACCCGCGGGGTCCGGGGCGGAGCCCCGGCAGCCGCCCGCAGGGCCAGACCCACCCCCGACCCGCCGAAGCGAGCCGTGCACCGCCGAGCAAGCCCGCAGGGCAGACGAAGTTGAGGATCATTTCGCGGCTGACGGGGGCGATGCGGGCCACGCGGGAGGCCGTGATCAGGGAGCCTAGGCCGTATTCGCGGGTGAGGCCGTTTCCGCCGAGGGTGTGGACGGACTGGTCGACCGCGCGGACGCAGGCCTCGCCCGCCGCGTACTTCGCCATGTTCGCGGCCTCGCCCGCGCCCATGTCGTCGCCCGCGTCGTACAGCGCGGCCGCCTTCTGCGTCATGAGGCGGGCCAGTTCCAGTTCGATGTGTGCCTGGGCCAGCGGGTGGGCCACGGCCTGGTGGGCTCCGATCGGTTCCTTCCACACCTGGCGGGTCTTCGCGTACTCGACGGCCCGGGCGAGGGCGTAGCGGCCCATGCCGATGGCGAAGGCGGCGGTCATGATGCGTTCGGGGTTGAGGCCGGCGAAGAGCTGCAGCAGGCCGGCGTCCTCGTCGCCGACCAGCGCGGAGGAGGGCAGGCGGACCTCGTCCAGGGTCAGTTCGAACTGCTTCTCCGCCGCCTGGAGTTCCATGTCTATGACCGAGCGGCCGAAGCCCGGGGTGTCGCGCGGGACGATGAACAGGCAGGGCTTGAGGCGTCCGGTCCGGGCGTCCTCGGCGCGGCCGACGATGAGGGTGGCGTCGGCGATGTCGACGCCGGAGATGAAGACCTTGCGGCCGGTGAGGATCCAGTCGTCGCCGTCGCGGCGGGCCGTGGTGGTGATGCGGTGGGAGTTGGACCCGGCGTCGGGTTCGGTGATGCCGAAGGCCATGGTGCGGCTGCCGTCGGCGAGGCCGGGGAGCCAGGTCCGCTTCTGCTCGTCGGTGCCGAAGCGGGCGATGACCGTGCCGCAGATGGCGGGCGAGACGACCATCATGAGCAGGGGACAGCCTGCGGCGCCCAGTTCTTCGAGGACGATGGAGAGTTCGGCGATGCCGCCGCCCCCGCCGCCGTACTCCTCGGGGAGGTTGACGCCGAGGTACCCGAGCTTCGCGGCGTCGGCCCACAGTTCGTCGGGGTGGCCGCCCTCGCGGGCGACCCGGGCGAGGTATTCGCGGCCGTAGCGCTGTCCGAGGGCGGCGACGGCGGTGCGCAGGGCCTTGCGTTCGGCGGATTCGAGGGTGGAGCTCATGGCTGCGGTTCCTCCTGGACTACGGCGAGCAGGGCGCCGAACTCGACCTGTTGGCCGGTGACGGCGTGGAGCGCGGTGAGCGTGCCGGAGGCCGGAGCGAGGATGCGGTGCTCCATCTTCATGGCCTCCAGCCAGAGCAGGGGCTGCCCGGCGGTGACGTGGCTGCCGGGGGCGAGGCCGTCGGCGACGCGGACGACGGTGCCGGGCATGGGGGCGAGCAGGGAGCCCGGTTCGGTGCGGTCCTGGGGGTCGGGGAACCGGGGGACTGGGGTGAGGGTGTGGGCTCCGAGGGCGGAGTCGACGTAGACCTCGGTGTTGTTCGAATTTCGTTTCACGTGGAACATCCGGCGGATGCCGTCGACTTCGAGGGCGACGAGGTGCCGTTCGGCGGACAGGACCCGAACGCCCGGGTGGTCGACGGGGTGGTACTGGACCTCGTACTCGGTGCCGGCGCAGGTGTAGCGGCGGGTCTGCGGCTGGGAGCGCACGTTGCGCCAGCCGCCGAGGCGGGCCGCGAGGGGCGCGTCCGGGGCGGGGGCGGCCTCGGCGAGGGCGGCGGCGAGGGCGGCCGTGCCGGCGTCCGGGGCGGTCTCGGTGAGGTCGGCGAGGTGGCGGTCGTAGAAGCCGGTGTCGAGCTGCGCCGCGCCGAACTCCGGGTGGCGCAGGGAGCCCACGAGGAGTTCGCGGTTGGTGGTGAGCCCGTGGATGCGGGCTCCGGCGAGGGCGTGGGCGAGGGCGCGTACGGCCTCGGCGCGGGTGGGGGCGTGGGCGACGACCTTGGCGAGCATGGGGTCGTAGTGGATGCCGACGGTGTCGCCGTCGGTGAAGCCGGTGTCGACGCGGACCTGGCCCGGGATGTCGAGGGTGTGCAGGACACCGGTCTGGGGGCGCCAGTCCTGGGCGGGGTCCTCGGCGTAGAGGCGGGCCTCGACGGCGTGGCCGGCGGGTTGCGGGGGCGACGGGGGCAGGGCGGCGCCCTCGGCCACGCGCAGCTGCAGGGCGACGAGGTCGAGGCCGAAGACGGCTTCGGTGACGGGGTGTTCGACCTGGAGGCGGGTGTTCATCTCCAGGAAGTACGGGCGTCCGTCGGCGGTGACGAGGAACTCGACGGTGCCCGCTCCCTGGTAGGAGACGGCGCGGGCGGCGGCGACGGCCGCGGCGTGGAGGCTTTCGCGCAGGGTGTCCGGCAGGCCGGGCGCCGGGGCCTCCTCGATGACCTTCTGGTGACGGCGTTGGAGGGAGCAGTCGCGGGTGCCGAGGGCCCAGACGGTGCCGTGCGCGTCGGCGAGGATCTGTACCTCGACGTGGCGGCCGCGTTCGACGTAGGGCTCGGCGAACACCTCGCCGTCGCCGAACGCGGAGGCCGCTTCGGCGGACGCGGCGTGGAGGGCCTCCTTGAGGGCGTCCAGGTCGCGGACCACGCGCATGCCGCGGCCGCCGCCGCCGGCGGCCGCCTTGAGCAGGAGCGGCAGGTCGGCGGGGGTCGCGGTGGCCGGGTCGACGGGGTCGAGGAGCGGGACGCCGGCGGCGCGCATCAGTTCCTTGGCCCGGGTCTTGGAGGCCATGGCCTCGATGGCCTCGGGGGGCGGGCCGATCCAGGTCAGGCCGGAGTCCTGGACCTGGCGGGCGAAGTCGGCGTTCTCGGAGAGGAATCCGTAGCCGGGGTGGACGGCGTCGGCTCCGGCGGCGAGGGCGGCCTTGATGACCAGGTCGCCGCGCAGGTAGGTGTCCGCGGGGGCCGCGCCCGGCAGCCGGACGGCCGCGTCGGCGGCGCGGACGTGCAGGGCGTCGGCGTCGGGGTCGGAGTGGACGGCGACGGTGGCCAGGCCCAGGTCGCGGGCCGTGCGGAAGATCCGTACGGCGATCTCGCCGCGGTTGGCGACGAGCAGGGAGCTGATCTGTGGGGTCATGTGCGGGCTCACATCCGGAAGACGCCGAAGCCGCCACGGGCGCCCTCGACGGGGGCGTTGTGGACGGCCGACAGGCACAGGCCGAGGACGGTACGGGTGTCGCGCGGGTCGATGACCCCGTCGTCGTACAGCCGCCCGGACAGGAACATGGGGAGGGACTCGGACTCGATCTGCGCCTCGACGAAGGCCCGCATCCCGGCGTCCTGTTCCTCGTCGTACGGAAGTCCCCTGGCGGCGGCGGACTGCCGGGACACGATGGAGAGGACTCCGGCGAGCTGCTGGGGGCCCATGACGGCGGACTTGGCGCTGGGCCAGGCGAAGAGGAAGCGGGGCTCGTAGGCGCGGCCGCACATGCCGTAGTGGCCGGCGCCGTAGCTGGCGCCGATGAGCACGGACAGGTGCGGGACCCTGGAGTTGGAGACGGCGTTGATCATCATCGAGCCGTGTTTGACGATGCCGCCCTGCTCGTACTCCTTGCCGACCATGTAGCCGGTGGTGTTGTGGAGGAAGAGGAGCGGGATGTCGCGCTGGTTGGCGAGCTGGATGAACTGTGCGGCCTTCTGGGACTCGGCGCTGAACAGCACGCCCTGGGCGTTGGCGAGGATGCCGACCGGGTAGCCGTGGAGGGTGGCCCAGCCGGTGACGAGGCTGGTGCCGTAGAGCGGCTTGAACTCGTCGAAGTCGGAGGCGTCGACGATGCGGGCGATGACCTCGCGCGGGTCGAAGGGGGTCTTCAGGTCGGGCGGGACGATCCCGAGGAGTTCGTCGGGGTCGTAGAGGGGTTCCTCGGCCTTCGGCGGTTCCTGGTGCGGCTTGCGGTGGTTCAGGCGGGCCACGATGCGGCGGGCCTGGCGGATGGCGTCGTACTCGTCCAGGGCGTAGTGGTCGGCGAGTCCGGAGGTGCGGGCGTGCATGTCGGCCCCGCCGAGGGACTCGTCGTCGCTCTCCTCGCCGGTGGCCATCTTGACCAGGGGCGGGCCGCCGAGGAACACCTTGGAACGGTCCTTGATCATGACCGTGTGGTCGGACATGCCGGGGATGTACGCGCCGCCGGCGGTGGAGTTGCCGAAGACGACCGCGACGGTCGGGATGCCTTCGGCGGAGAGCCGCGTGAGGTCGCGGAAGATCGCGCCGCCCGGGATGAAGATCTCCTTCTGGGAGGGCAGGTCGGCGCCGCCGGACTCCACGAGGCTGATGACGGGGAGGCGGTTCTGCCGGGCGATCTCGTTGGCCCGCAGCGCCTTCTTCAGCGTCCAGGGGTTGCTGGCGCCGCCCCGGACGGTGGGGTCGTTGGCGGTGACCAGGCATTCGACGCCCTCGACCGTGCCGATGCCGGTGACCATGGACGCGCCGACGGGGTAGTCGCTGCCCCAAGCGGCGAGCGGGGACAGCTCCAGGAACGGGGTGTCGGGGTCGAGGAGCAGCTCGACGCGCTCGCGCGCCAGGAGCTTGCCGCGCTTCTTGTGGCGGGCCGTGTACTTGTCCCCGCCGCCCTGAAGGGCCTTGGCGTGCTCGGCGTCGAGGGCGTCGAGGCGCTCCAGGGCGGCCGTACGGGCGCTGGTGTGCTCGGGGGCGTGGGGGTCGACGGTGGTGCGCAAGCGGGTCATGGGCCGGTCCCCTCCGGGGCGGGTACGGGTGCGGGGCCCTGGGCGGGCTGCGGGGCGGGTGCGGGGCCCTGGGCGGGCTGCGGGGCGGGTGCGGGGCCCTGGGCGGGCGGCAGGAGGTCGACGGGGATGTCGAGGTGGCGGGCGCGCAGCCATTCGCCGAGGGCCTTGGCCTGCGGGTCGAAGCGGTGGCCGGAGGCGACGCCGTCGCCGAGGATGCCGGTGACGGTGAAGTTCAGGGCGCGGAGGTTGGGCAGTTCGTGCCGCTGCACGGCGAGGCCGCGGGTCTCGGGGAGCAGGGCCTGGAACCGGTCGACGGTGAGGGTGTCGCGGAGCCAGTGCCAGGCGGGGGCGGATTCGGTCCAGACGCCGACGTTGGCGTCGCCGCCCTTGTCTCCGCTGCGGGCCCCGGCCAGCGCCCCGAGGGGGGCGCGGACGGTCTCCCGGGGCTCCGCCCCGGACCCGGCGGGGGCTGCGCCCCCGACCCTTTCGAGGGCTCCGCCCGCGGACCCCCGCGCCTCAAACGCCGGCGGGGCTGAGAATGCGGCGGGCTCCGGCGGCGGGGCTGAAAGTGCGCCGGGCTCCGACGACCCGGCTGGAAAGGCGGCGGGCTTCGGCGGCGAGGCTGGGAGAGGCGGGGTGGGGATCGGGAGGTGGGTGCCGTCCGGGAGGACTGCGGTGTGGGGGACCTCCGTCGCCGGGGCGAAGGTGGAGGCGAAGACGCCGTAGGGCTGGGCCGGGCCGGGTGGGGTGGTGACGTGGAAGCCCGGGTAGCTGCCCAGGGCCAGTTCGACGGCCGCCGAGGTCAGGGCGCGGCCGACCCGGTCCGGGGACGGGTCGCGGACCACCAGGCGCAGCAGGGCGCTCGCCGTCTCCTCCGTGTCGGCGTCGGCGTGGTCGGTACGGGCCAGGGTCCAGGCGACGTCGGCGACGTCCTCCAGGGTCTCGGCGAGCTGCGAGCGGACGAGGTCCGCCTTCGCCTCGATGTCCAGGCCGGTCAGGACGAAGACCACCTCGTTGCGCCAGCCGCCGATCCGGGTCACGCCCACCTTGAGGGTGGGCGGCGGCTGTTCCCCGCGCACGCCCGAGATCCGCACGCGGTCGGCGCCGTCGTCGCCGAGCCGGACCGTGTCCAGGCGGGCGGTCACGTCCGGGCCGAGGTAGCGGACGCCCTGGGTCTCGTAGAGGAGCTGGGCGGTGACCGTGCCGGCCGAGACCACGCCTCCCGTCCCCGGGTGCTTGGTGATGACCGCCGAGCCGTCTGAGGAGATCTCCGCGAGCGGGAAGCCGGGGCGGCGGACGTCGTGGGCGGTGAAGAAGGAGTAGTTGCCGCCGGTGGCCTGGGTTCCGCATTCCAGGACGTGGCCCGCGACCACCGCTCCCGCCAGCCGGTCGTGGTCCTCCGGCGCCCAGTCGAACCACCAGGCCGCCGGGCCGCTGACCAGCGCCGCGTCCGTGACCCGGCCGGTGACGACCACGTCCGCGCCGGCCCGCAGGCAGGCCGTGATCCCGGCGCCGCCGAGGTAGGCGTTGGCCGTCAGGGCGCCGTTCTCGCGGGCGGTGAGGTCGTCGCCCTCGACGTGGGCCACGGAGACGGGCACGCCCACCTTGGCCGCCAGCGCCCGTACCGCGTCGGCGAGCCCGGCCGGGTTGAGACCGCCCGCGTTGGTGACGAGCCGTACGCCCCGCTCGTGCGCGAGACCGAGGCCCTCCTCCAGCTGGCGCAGGAAGGTCTTGGCGTAGCCGAGGTCCGGGTTCTTCAGGCGGTCGCGGCCCAGGATCAGCATGGTCAGTTCGGCCAGGTAGTCCCCGGTCAGCACGTCCAGCGGGCCGCCGGTGAGCATCTCGCGCAGGGCGCCGGAGCGGTCGCCGTAGAAGCCGGAGGCGTTGCCGATGAGGAGGGGGCGCCGGGTCACCGCCGGCCCTCCGGCTCCCGCCCCGCGCCCGCCGGTCCGGCGAAGGCCTGGGCGATGTCCAGCCAGCGGTCCGCGTCGGGGCCGGTCGCGGTCAGGTCGAGGTCGGCGCGGTGGGCCCGCTGGGTCACCAGCAGGCAGAAGTCGAGGGCCGGACCGGTGATCCGCTGCGCGGCCTGCGGCGGCCCGTACGCCCACACCCCCGACGCGTCGGGAGCGGTCAGTTCCACCCGGAACTCCCCGTCGGGCGCGGGCAGTCCGCGTACGGCGTGGGCGTAGTCGCGGGCCCGTACGCCGATCCGTGCCACGTGCCGCAGTCGCGCGGTCGGGGTGCGGCGCACGCCGAGGGCGTCGGCGACGTCCTGGCCGTGCGCCCAGGTCTCCATCAGGCGGGCGCTGGCCATCGACGCGGCCTTCATCGGCGGCCCGTACCAGGGGAAACGGGTGTCGGGCGGGGCCTCGGTGAGGGCCTGCGCGAGTGCGCCCCGCGTGTCGCGCCAGCGGGTGAGAAGCTCGGCGGGCGGCAGCGCCGCGCCCTCCCGCGCACCGTCGTCGACGAAGGAGTCGGGAGCTTTGAGCGCCTCCTGGACCATGTGGCCGAAGCCGTCGGCGTTGGTGAGGGAGAGCAGCGAGGCCCGGTCGGTCCAGTGCAGGTGGGCGATCTGGTGGGCGATGGTCCAGCCGGGTGCGGGTGTGGGCCGGGCCCAGTCCGGGCCGGGCAACCGCTCGACGAGGGCGTCGAGTTCCCGCCCCTCCTCGCGCAGATCGGTGAAGACGGCGACGGCGTCGTCGACGGCGGACGGATCGGGCACGGTGCGCTCCCCTTCTCGGCGTGAGGGGAAGACTGGCAGCACCCAGGAAAACAATCAAGCACGCTTGCATGATTTTCTCGGCCGGGTGACGCCTTCCCGCCACCCACACCAAACCACCGCAATCCACTGGCAGTTGATCCACACCCGCACAGGCCGCAGGTCTCGCGCCGCGGACACGCCGGGGACCACGGAGGGCGATTCAGGCCGTAAGCCGGAAACTCGCGATACGTCACCGGATGTCCCGTCGATACTGAACGCTCCGCTCCGGGCCCGGGCGGGCGCCCACGTTCGTGTCACTCGACGAAGAGGATGAACTGACGTGACTCCAGCCGCCCAACCTCCCTTCTCCCTCTATCCCGAACTCGACGCGACCGCCCTCGGCGCCTTCGTCTCCGCGCTGGAGAGCGGCGACGTCACCGGCCTGCCGCCCGCCCGCGCCGCCGAGGTCGCCGAGGCGCGCGCCCTGGCCGTCTTCACCCGCGGCAAGGTGACCGGCGCCGACGGCGACCTCCTCGACGCGGCGCTCTGGCGGCACACCGGGGCCCGGCCGCGTCCGATGATCGTCATGCCGTCGCCCTGGACGAGCCTGGGCTGGCTCGCGTACGCCGTGCAGGCCACCCTCTTCGCGGCCCGCGGCTACAACGTCCTCGCCTACTCCGCCCGCGGCTTCGCCGGCTCCGAGGGGCAGGTCGACGTGGCCGGCCCGCTCGACGTCGCCGACGGCAGCCGCGCCCTGGACCACCTGATCGAGCGCAGCACCGGCCCCGTGACGAAGGTCGGTTTCCTGGGGGACTCCTACGGCTCCGGCATCAGCCAGCTCGTCGCCGCGCACGACACCCGCGTCGACGCCGTCGTCGCCCTCAGCTCCTGGGGCGACCTGGGGGAGGCCTTCTACGAGAACTCCACCCGCCACGTCGCGGCCGTGAAGGCCCTGCTCAAGGCGGCCGCGAAGGCCCGGCTGAGCCCGCAGACGCAGAGCGTCTTCGACAACGTCCTCACCGGCAGCGACGTCCGGGGCACCCTGCGCTGGGCCGAGGTCCGCTCGCCGTTCACCCACATCAAGGAGCTCAACCGCCGCCAGGTGCCCGTCTTCTTCTCGCACGCCTGGCACGAGACGCTCTTCCCCGCCAACCAGACGCTGCGGATGTTCAACGAACTGACCGGTCCCAAACGCCTCGCCCTCTCCATCGGCGACCACTCGGGCCCCGAGATGTCAGGCGTCCTCGGCCTGCCCAACCGGATCTGGACCGACGCCCACCGCTGGTTCGACCACCACCTCATGGGCATCGACAACGGCATCGACGACGAGGGGCAGTTCATCGGCGAGGTCATGTGGAGCAAGACCCTCGAACCCCGCCCCACCTGGCCGTCCGTCACCGAACAGCTGCAGCGGCTCCACCTCGCCGACGGCGGCGAACTCGGCCCGGAGGCGGAGCCCGGCTGGACGGCGACCGTGCTGTGCGGGATGGACACCCCGGCGACCGTCGCCGACAAGGTCGTCGAGTCCGGGTACGCGGAGATGGCGGGCCGCCCGAAGGTCTATCTGACGGAGGACATCGACCGCACCGTCGCCGCCGTCTGGACGGCGGAGCCGGCCGCGGAGACCGTCCGGCTGCGCGGCACGCCCCGGCTACGTGTGACCTACCGGGCGGCCAACCCCGGTTCCACCTTCGTCGCGTATCTCCTCGACACGGCCCCCGACGGCACGGCCCACCTCGTCACCCACGCCCCGTACAGCGACCTGGAGTCCCCGCCCGACAGCCTGATCAGCGCGGACATCGAGCTCCAGGCCACGGCGTACGACGTGCGGCGCGGCCACCGCCTGATGCTGGTGATCGACGCCCGCGACCCCTTCTACGCCGACGCCAACCTGCCCCGCGCGACGCTGGCCTTCACCTCCCCGGAGGCGACCCCGTCGTACCTGGACCTCCCCCTCGGCTGATGCCGTGCGCCCGCCCAGCCGGTCCCCCGCGGCCGTCCGGGCGGGCGCACGCTTCACAGATGACGCACAGCGAACCGGTCCGGTTGCAGGCGCGGCCCGGCTACCAGTTGTCGTAGTAGCCGAAGATGTCGACGACCAGGTCGGCGCTGTCCCAGCCCTGGTTCCAGAAGTCGACGATGCCGTATTCACCGGCGCTCGCCTGGACCAGGTTGGCGGTGGTCCTGCCCGCCGTCCAGTTCAGGGTGGAGGACACCGGACGCACCGGGGTGAGGGCGGTCCTGTCGGCGTAGCTGCCGGTGGTGTTGGGGTCCGGTGCGACCGAGAGGAAGCCCGCGCCGCGCGTGTTGGTGACCGTGGTGTTCAGCACCCAGGCCTCCTGCCCGATCGAGAAGGCCTGCCAGAGGTAACCGCGTGTGGGCCACGGCCCCTTGGACCAGCTCTCGCGCGTGTCGATCTGCCGGACGGGCGTCACCGGCACGTAGGCGCAGGGGCTCGCGGCGCTGTACGTGCCGACCAGTTCCACGATGACGTCGGACGGCGCCCAGGAGCCGTTGCGGACGGTGATCCGGCCGTCCTTGTCGACCGGCACGATCACCGAGTTGGCGACCGTCTGCCCGGCGGTGAAGTTCACGTTGGACGTGGTCGGTGCCGCCTGTCCGGCCGGGTGGACGGTCAGGTGACCGGCCTCCTGCGGGTTGGTGGCCGTCACGTTCAGCGCGACGGCGGTGGCGCCCGGTTCGGCCACCTTGACGGTGAAGGACCCCTGGCCGGCGACGGGACCGCCCGGCGCTCCGGTCCCGTTGCGGGTGTCGACGACCCGGGCCGGCGCCTGCGGGGCGTACCCGCTGGCTTCGTTCTGGCCGAAGTACCCGGTGACGTCGGCGATCAGATCGACCGGCTCCCAGCCGCCGTTGTACAGCTCGACGTAGCCGTCCGCACCGACCTGCGCGATGACCAGGTTCGGAACGGTCTGACCGGCTTCGAAGTTGATGTTCGATGCGGTCGGCCGCAGGCTGCCGGAGGCGTAGACGCTGACGTGCCCGCCACTGGTGCTGTTGGCGGCGGTCACGTTGAGCGCGACGACGGTGACCCCGGCGGGGATGCCGCCGTTCCCCGCGACCTTCAGCCGGGTCGAGGAGTACCCCTTGACCTTGCCCTTGACCGCGCCCGTGCCGCTGCGGGTGTCCAGCAGGCGGGTGGGACCGTACGGGGTGAACTCCGACCCCGCCGTCCTGACCCGGACCTCCTTGGTGTCGCTCGTCCCGAGCACCGGGTCTACGACGGTGGCCTTGACCGTGTACTCGCCGAGTTCCTTGTAGGTGTGCGGGGTCCGCGTCTCCGAAGAGCCGGAGGCCGTCACCGTGCCCGTGGTCCCGTCGCCCCAGTCGATGGTGGTGTCCAGCGGCGGCGTACCCCTGCCGAGCGAGGTCGTCAGCTCGACGCTGTGCGCCGAGAACGCCCGGGCGCTCAGAAAGAGACTCAGCTGCGCGCTGCCGGTGGTGGCGGCACTCGTGAAGGTCTGCGCCCCCGCCGCCGGATCCACGACGGGCGCCCCCGCCGCCTGCCCGGCGGGCTTGACCGGATCAGCGGCCTGAGCCGTGCCGGGTATGAAACCGATGCTCGCCGCCACGATGGCGGCAGCGGACATTACGAGTCGGCGATTACGCACCGATCCCCCTGTTTTTCAGCTTTTGAACGCGCTCAGCATGAGCTCGCGCACAGCCTACCGAGCAACGCGCGGCCGATCACCGGAGTATCGGCCCGGGCGAGGGCCGGACGCGGTCGGACAGAAGCGCGTAGCGATCGAGGGCGGCCCATGCCCAGCCCCAGGGGGTCGCAGGCTCCGTCTGACGGGAGCGCGTAGCGATCCGGTGCGCTCTGGCTCCGCCCGGGCAGTGGCGGACGCCCCGATGGTGTCTCGGCCCCGGCCCGTCCCTCTGGGGGCTTCCCGGTCCCGGCCCGGTGAACCGGCCTCACCGAAACGCCGCCCAGCGACGGTGGAGCCGCGGGGGTGAGGTCGCCGAGCACGCGGGCACCCGTGAACGGACCACCCCCGTCCTCCCCCCTCAGCACACCCCGCCCGGGCCCGCCAGGGCCGTCGCGCGCAGGAGGTCGCGGACGAGGTCGAAGTCGACCTTGGCGGGGTTGCGGAAGCGGAGGCAGGCCTTGCCCATGTCGTGGGCCGCCAGGCGGTCCGCGAAGGCGTCCCGGACGTCCGTACGCATCAGGTAGAAGGAGATGTACTGCTTCTGGTTCGCCCAGGCGATCTCCGCCTCGGTCCCGCCCGCCCGCACATAGACCGGCATCCCGTACGCGATGCCCTCCTCGAAGCCCTTCAGTTCCGTCACGCACAGCTCGCGCAGGCGGGCGAGGGCCGCCCGGCGGGGCTCGGGGGCGGCTTCCAGGTAGGCCGTGACGTCCATCAGGCGGGCTGCTTTCCGATCTGGGAGCGCACCGCGCCCATGCTGGCCGCGATGACGAGGGCGATGGCGAGGGCGTCGAGCCCCGACAGGGCCTGGTTCAGGACGAGGAATCCGGCGGTGGCGGCGATGGCCGGCTCCAGGCTCATCAGGATCGCGAAGGTCGGGGCGGGCATCCGCCGCAGGGCGAGGAGTTCGAGGGTGTAGGGCAGTACGGAGGACAGTACGGCCACGCCGACGCCCAGCGCGAGGGTGCTCGGGACGAGCAGGTCCGAGCCGGCTTCGACGACGCCCAGCGGCAGCGAGAGCACCGCGGCGGCGGCCATGGCGAGGGCCAGGCCGTCGGCCTGCGGGAAGCGGCGGCCGGTGCGCGCGCTGAACACGATGTACGCCGCCCACATCGCGCCCGCCCCGAGCGCGAAGGCCGCGCCCAGCGGGTCGAGGGAGCCGAAGCCGAGGCCGCCCCCGCCGTGCCCGGACAGCAGCACCACGCCGCCGAGGGCGAGGCCGGCCCACAGGAGGTTCACCAGTCGGCGGGAGACGACGACGGACAGGGCGAGCGGCCCGAGCACCTCCAGGGTGACCGCCGGGCCGAGCGGGATCCGGTCGATGGCCTGGTAGAAGAGGCCGTTCATGCCGGCCATCGCCACGCCGAACGCGACGACCGTGCCCCAGTCGGAGCGCGTGTACCCGCGCACCTTCGGCCGGCACAGGAGCAGCAGCACGATCGCGGCGGCCGCGAGGCGCAGGGTCACCACGCCCGCGGCACCCGCCCTGGGCATGATCATGACCGCGAGGGCGGCCCCGAACTGCACCGAGATGCCGGCCGAGATCACCAGTGCGACCGGCCCGAAGCGGGACCGGGCCGCCTCGGCGGAGGGTTCGGTGGGGAGCGCTGCGGCGGGGGTGGTCGTCGGGGACGCGGTAGGTGCGGGCATGCATCCAGACTAAGCCGCCGTAAGGAGTGTCGCCGCTCCTGTTGCCTTACATCTTCGCTACGGCCGTGTGTCGTCCGCCAAGCCCCCCGCGAGGAGTTCCACGAGGTGACGGGCCCGGACTCCGCCCAGCTGGGCGATCTGGGTCCGGCAGGAGAACCCGTCCGCCTGGACCAGCGCGTCCGGCGGAGCCGCGCGCAGGGACGGCAGGAGCTGTTCCTCCGCGCAGGCCACCGACACCTCGTGATGACCGGGCTCGAAGCCGAAGTTCCCGGCGAGCCCGCAGCACCCTCCGGCGGGCTCCCCCACGAGTCCGGCGCGTTCGCGCAGTCGGCGGTCCGCCGCGTCGCCGAGTACGGCGTGCTGGTGGCAGTGGGTCTGGCCGACCACCGCGCGGTCGAGGCGGGGCGGCCGCCACTCCGGCGCGTACTCCTCCAGGGTTTCCGCGACAGTGCGTACGGCTGCCGCCAGGCGGGCCGCGCGGGGGTCGTCGGGGAGCAGGGCGGGAAGGTCGGTGCGCAGGGCCGCGGCGCAGCTCGGTTCGAGGACGGTGACGGGGCCGGGGACCTCGCCGACGGTGTCCAGGGTCCGGCGCAGGACCTTGCGGGCACGGTCGAGGCGGCCGGTGGAGAGGTAGGTCAGGCCGCAGCAGACCCGGCCGCGGGTGCGGGGGACGGACACGTCCAGGCCGGCCGCCCGGAGCACGCGGAGCGCGGCGTGGCCGACCTCGGGGGCGAGGTACTCCGTGAAGGTGTCGGGCCACAGGACCACGGCGGCACCGGCCGCCCGGCCCCCGGCAGCAGACCCGCCCCCGGCCGGGACTGCCCGGCCGGCGGCCGCGGCACCAGCCGCCGCCGGGCGCCCGGCCAGCCCCCGCGTGAAAGGCCGCTTGGCGAGTTCCGGCAGGGACCGCTCCCGGGCCAGGCCCGGCACCGGGACCGGCAGGAGGCGCGCGGCCGTGTTGACGGCTCCCGCCGCCCGCAGCCGGGCGATCAGGCGCAGCCATCCGGGCAGGCCGCCCAGCGTGTAGTGGGCGAGCGGCCGGATCCGGCCGGCCCAGTGGTGGTGCAGGAACTCCGACTTGTACGAGGCCATGTCCACGCCGACCGGGCAGTCGCTGCGGCAGCCCTTGCATCCCAGGCACAGGTCGAGCGCCTCGGCGACCTCCGGCGAGCGCCAGCCGCCGGTGACGACCTCCCCGGCGAGCATCTCGTGCAGCAGCCGTGCCCGGCCGCGGGTGGAGTGCTGTTCCTCGCCGGTGGCGCGGTAGGAGGGGCACATCACGCCGGGTCCGCCCGTTTCGCCCGTACGGCATTTCGCGACCCCGACGCACCGGGCGACCTCGGCGGCGAAGGGGGTGGCCGGGAGCACCGCGAAGCGGAGGTTCTCGTCCAGCCGGGCGGGCCTGACCAGCATCCCCGGGTTCATGCCGCCCGCCGGGTCCCACACGTCCTTGTACGCGCCGAAGAGCCGGATCACGTCCTCGCCGTACATCTTCGGCAGGAGTTCGGCGCGCGCCTGCCCGTCGCCGTGTTCGCCCGACAGGGATCCGCCGTGGGCGACGACCAGGTCGGCGAGTTCCTCCGAGAAGGTGCGGTAGCGGGCCACGCCGGCGGCCGAGGCCAGGTCGAAGTCGATGCGTACGTGCACGCAGCCCTCGCCGAAGTGGCCGTACGGGGTGCCGCGCAGGCCGTGGGAGGCCAGCAGGGCCCGGAAGTCACGCAGGTAGGCGCCCAGCCGGGCCGGCGGGACCGCGCAGTCCTCCCAGCCCGGCCAGGCCATCCGCCCGTCCGGCGTCCTGGTCGCGGTGCCCGCGGCGTCCTCGCGGATCCGCCACAGCGCCCGCTGCCGGGCCGGGTCCGTGACGACCAGCGCGTCGAGCGCGTCGGCGCCCCGTACGACGGCCCGCGCCCCGCCCTCGTCCGGCATCTCCACGAACAGCCAGGCCCGCCCCCGGGGCAGTCCCGCGGCCCTGCCCTCCCCGCCCGTGGCCCCGCCCACCAGGTCCTCGGCCATGCCCTCGACCGTCAGCGGCCGGTACGGGAGCAGCCCGGCGGCCGCGTCCGCCGCCGCGCTCTCGTCGGCGTACCCGAGGACGGCCAGGGCGGGCGTGGGCGGCAGTTCCACGAGGCGCACCACGGCCTCGGTGACCACCCCGAGGGTGCCTTCGCTGCCGCAGAAGGCCTCGGCCAGGCGCACCCCGCGTTCGGGGAGCAGGGCGTCCAGTCCGCCGTAGCCGGAGATCCGCCGCGAGAAGCGGGGCGGCATGCCGGTGCGCAGCAGGCCGAGGTGTGCGCCGACCAGTTCGCGCAGGCCGTGGGGGGCGCCGTCCCAGCCGGTGCCGATGCGGTGGGCGGTGCCCGCGTACGTGGTGACGGCGAGTTCGGTGACGTTGTCGGCGGTGGTCCCCCAGGCCACGGAGTGGGCTCCGCAGGCGTTGTTGCCGATCATGCCGCCGAGGGTGCAGCGGGAGTGGGTGGAGGGGTCGGGCCCGAAGGTCAGCCCGTACGGCCGTACGGCCTCCCGGAGGCGGTCGAGGACCAGGCCGGGCTGGACGACGGCGGTGCGGGCGGCCCGGTCGACGGACAGGAGGGCGTTCATGTGGCGGGTGAGGTCGAGGACGACGCCCACGCCGGTGGCCTGCCCGGCGATGGAGGTGCCGCCGCCCCGGGGGACGACGGGCACGCCGGCCTCGGCGCACACGCGCAGTGCGGCGGTCACGTCGTCGGCGTCGCGCGGGGCGACGACGCCGAGGGGTACGCGGCGGTAGTTGGAGGCGTCCATGGTCACGAGTGCGCGAGCCGCGGCGCCGAAATCCACCTCCCCGCGCAGCTCCGCCCGCAATGTCCGCTCGACTTCACCGGGTGTCGTCACGGCGCCCAGCCTGCCACCGTCGTGCCGGCGTCGCGCCGACGTCGTGCCGGCGTCGCGCCGCGTCTCATCCGGTGGACGCGCTTCCGGAGCGTGGACCCGGACCCGATACGCTCCGCTCGTGGCTGAGATCCAGATTCCCGCTGACATCAAGCCCGCCGACGGACGCTTCGGCGCGGGCCCCTCCAAGGTGCGGATCGAGGCGCTGGACGCCCTCGCCGCCACCGGTACCTCCCTGCTCGGAACCTCACACCGCCAGGCCCCGGTCAAGAACCTGGTCGGATCGGTGCGCCAGGGCCTCCGGGACCTCTTCTCCCTCCCCGAGGGCTACGAGGTGATCCTGGGCAACGGCGGCTCCACCGCCTTCTGGGACATCGCGACCGCCGGGCTGATCGAGCGGAAGTCCCAGCACCTGACCTTCGGCGAGTTCTCCTCGAAGTTCGCCAAGGCGGCGAAGCTCGCGCCGTGGCTGGACGAGCCGTCCGTGATCTCCTCCGAGCCGGGCACGCACCCCGAGCCGGTGGCCGAGGCGGGCGTGGACGTGTACGCGTACACCCACAACGAGACCTCGACGGGTGTCGCGGCGCCGGTCGAGCGCGTCGCGGGCGCGGACGCCGGGTCCCTCGTTCTGGTGGACGCGACCTCGGGCGCCGGCGGCCTGCCGGTGGACATCACCGAGACGGACGTCTACTACTTCGCGCCGCAGAAGTCCTTCGCCTCCGACGGCGGTCTGTGGCTGGCGGCGTTCTCCCCGGCGGCCCTGGAGCGGGCGGCCCGCGTGCACGCGTCGGGCCGGCACATCCCGGAGTTCTTCTCGCTGCCGACGGCGATCGACAACTCGCTGAAGAACCAGACGTACAACACCCCGGCGCTGTCCACCCTGTACCTGCTCGACCAGCAGCTGGAGTGGATGAACAGCCAGGGCGGCCTGGAGTTCACCACGGGCCGTACGGCGGCCAGCGCGCGCAACCTGTACGGCTGGGCGGAGGCGTCCAAGTACGCCACGCCGTTCGTCGTGGACGCCGACAAGCGCTCCGCCGTCATCGGCACGATCGACTTCTCGGACGACATCGACGCGGCGGCCGTCGCGAAGGTGCTGCGCGCCAACGGGATCGTGGACACGGAGCCGTACCGCAAGCTCGGCCGCAACCAGCTGCGCATCGCGATGTTCCCGGCGATCGACCCGGCGGATGTGCAGGCGCTGACGGCCTGCATCGACTACGTGATCGAGAAGCTCTAGCCGTCATCCGTCCGCCACTTGCCGAGCCCCCGGTGACTCTTCGTCGCCGGGGGCTTCTTGTGGTGTCGTGCGGGGACCAGGGGGTGTCTTGCCGATCAGGCCGGGCTCGCGGCGGGTGGCGCCCCCACGAAGGGCCGCCACTGGGATTCCGGCGTCGTCGTGTTCGCCCACCTCACGGGGAAGGCGCAGCCCCGCACGCGATACCTTCAGGAGTTCGTTGGGCGATTCTTGGAGGCAGCGGCGTGAGCGTGCGAGTGACGGCGGCCCAGAGCGGCGTGGACCCCTTCGGCACGGCCCGGCTGCGGCGCGGCGTGCTCGATGCCTGGGGTGCCGGCCCGGCCCGGTTCCGCGAGGACGCCAACGCCGAGGAGGACCTCGCCCTCGGCGGCTACCGGGACCGGCTCGTCGTCGAGCTGGCCCAGAACGCCGCCGACGCCGCGGCCCGCGCCAAGGTGCCCGGCCGGCTGCGGCTCACCCTCCACGCGGGCGAGGGCGGCCACGCGCTGCTGGCCGTCGCCAACACCGGTGCCCCGCTGGACGCGACGGGCGTGGAGTCCCTGAGCACCCTGCGGGCCTCCGCCAAACGGGAACCCGCCTCCGAGAGCGTCGGCCGGTTCGGCGTCGGCTTCGCGGCCGTCCTCGCCGTCTGCGACGAGCCCGCGGTGCTCGGCCGCCACGGCGGTGTCCGCTGGTCCCTCGCCGAGGCCCGCGAACTGGCCCGCGAGGCCGCCGTCGGCAGCCCGGGCCTCGGCGACGAACTGCGCCGCCGCGACGGCCACGTCCCCCTGCTGCGGCTCCCCCTGCCCGCCGAGGGCACCGCCCCCGAGGGGTACGACACCGTCGTGGTCCTCCCGCTGCGCGACGCCGCCGCCGAGGACCTCGTACAGCGGCTGCTCGCCGGCATCGACGACGCCCTGCTGCTGACCCTGCCCGGGCTGTGCGAGGTCGTCGTGGAGACCCCCGCCGGCTCGCGCACCCTCAACCGCCGCGACGAGGGCGCGTACACCGTCGTCGAGGACACCGACGGCTCCGCCACGCACACCACCCGCTGGCGCACCGTCCGCCACAGCGGCGCCATCGAGCGGGCGCTGCTCGCCGACCGGCCCGTCGAGGAACGGCTGCGGCCCTCCTGGGCGGTGTCGTGGGCGGTCCCCGTCGACCCCGACGGCGCCCCGCTGCGCCCGGCCACCGCGCCCGTGGTGCACGCCCCGACACCCACCGACGAGCCGCTGGGCATCCCGGCGCTGCTCATCGCCACGCTGCCGCTGGACACCAGCCGCCGCCACCCCGCGCCGGGGCCGCTGACCGACTTCCTCGTGGAGCGCGCGGCCGACGCGTACGCCGAACTCCTCGGCTCCTGGGACCCGGTGAGCACCGGGCTCGTGGACCTGGTCCCCGGCCCGCTCGGCAAGGGCGAGCTGGACGGGGCACTGCGCGCCGCCGTGCTGCAGCGGCTCCCCCGCACGGCGTTCCTCGCGCCGGCCGCGCCGCCCGAGCACGCGGAGGAGCGGAGCGCCCTGCGCCCCTTCGAGGCCGAGGTGGTGGAAGGCGCGGGCGCCGAGACCGTACGCGTCCTGGCGGAGGTCCTGCCGACCCTGCTGCCGGCGGGCCTGGAGCGCCGCGCCGAGCTGCGCACCCTGGGCGTGGGCCGGCTCCCCCTGGGCGACGCCATCGAGCGGATCGCGGGCATCGAGCGGACCCCCGAGTGGTGGTACCGGCTCTACGACAGCCTCGCCGGCGTGGACCCCGACCGGCTGTCCGGGCTGCCCGTGCCGCTCGCCGACGGCCGTACGACGATCGGGCCGCGCCACGTCCTGCTCCCGTACGCCGAGACGCCCGCGGACCTGGCCCGGCTGGGCCTGAAGGTGGCCCACCCGGAGGCGGCGCACCCGCTGCTGGAGAAGCTCGGGTCCCTTCCGGCGACGGCGCGCGCCGTCCTGACGACCCCGCAGGTACGCGCGGCGGTGGCCGCCTCCCTGGACGCCGGGGAGATCTGGGACGAGGACGCCGACACCCTGGACGCCGACGAACTGGCCGAGGTCGTCCTCGGTCTGGTCCGCGACGCGGAGCTGGCGCCGGGCGACGAGCCGTGGCTGGGGGCGCTCGCCCTGCCGGACGAGGACGGGGAACTGACGCCGGCGGGCGAACTGCTGCTGCCGGGCTCGCCGCTGGCCTCCGTCATCCGCGAGGACGAGGTCCCGTACGTGGACGCCGAGCTGGCCGAGCGGTGGGGCGGGGGGCCGCTGACCGCGTGCGGGGTACTGGCGGCGTTCCAGCTGGTGCGCGCCACCGACGTGGTCCTGGACCCGGACGAACTGGAGCCCCGCGAGGGCGACTTCGCCGAGCCGGACGACGCGGGACTGCTGGACGCGGTGGACGTGTGGTGCGAGGACGTACTGGACCAGCTGCCGGACCTGCCCGTGCCGCCGGTGGCGACCGAGCTGGTCGCCGTCCGTGACCTGGACCTCGTCGACGACGACTGCTGGCCGCAGGCCCTCGCCATGCTGGCGCAGCCGCCGCTGCGGGACGCGCTGACCCAGCCGGTGCGGATCCTGCTGCCGGACGGCACGACGCAGTCGGTGCGCCCGTACACGGCGTGGTGGCTGCGCGACCACCCGGTGCTGGACGGCCGCCGCCCGGCGGGCCTGCGCGCGGCGGGCGGCGACCCGCTGCTGGAGGGCCTGTACACCTCGGCGGACGCGACCGGGTTTGAAGACGAGCAGGTGCTGCGGGCGCTGGGGGTACGGACCTCCGTGGCGGCCCTGCTGGACGAGCCCGGGGGCGCGGCCGAGCTGCTGGGCCGGCTCGCCGACCCGGAGCGCGAGGTGACGGACCGGCAGTTGCACGGCCTGTACGGGTTTTTGGCCGATCTCGACCCCGAGCAGGTGACCCTGCCGGACGAGCTGCGGGCGGTGGTGGACGGCGAGGTGCTCGTGGTCGACGCGGCGGACGCGGTGATCGCGGACGCCCCGGACCTGCTGCCGCTGGCGACGGGCCTGCCCCTCCTGCCGGTCTCCCCGTCCCGGGCGGCCGACCTGGCGGACCTCCTCCAGGTGCGCCGGCTCTCGGAGACGGTCCCGGCGGAGGTGACCACGCCGGGCGAGGAGCACGAGGTCCCGGAGTCGGTGCGGGTCCTGCTGGGCCCGGCGACCCCGGCGACGTACTTCGAGCACGAGGAGCTGGTCGCGGGCGGCACCGAGCTGGACTGGCGGCGCACCCCCGACGGCACCCTGCACGCGTCCACCCTGGAGGGCGTGGCGGCGGGCCTGGCCTGGTCGGCGGGCCAGTGGCCGCGCCGCTTCGAGGTGGCGGCCCTGCTGGAGGACCCGTCCCGCACGACGGAACTGGCCCGGGACCGCTGGTTCGACTAGACGCCCGCGGCCCCGGACCGGGCATCGGCCCGGTCCGGGGCTCCGGGATCAGGGAGCGGCGCGCGCGGGGCCCCGGGCCTCACCGCCGCCGGACACCCCCGTGTCCCGGCCGCGGCCGCCCGGTCCCGCAGCCGTTCACCGGCCGCCGCGCCACGGGCGCAGACGACGCACCGTCCGGCGGCCCGGCCCGTGGGGGCGTCCGCGGCGAACGGCGTCAACGCGAACCTAGCCGCCGTACGGACCGTCCCGGCGTCCCAGAGCGTGCCGAGACGTCCCGGGACGCGGCCGGGTCACCGCTCGCCGGCGCTGTCGGTGGCCAGGGGGAGCAGGTCGGGGCGTTTGGCGGTGCGGCCGTCCCCGGAGGAGCGGCCGCGCAGGCGGCGGCCCAGCCAGGGGCCGAGGAAGGCGGTGGCCCAGCGCAGTTCGGCCGCGACGGCCGAGCGGCGCAGCGCGTCCGGCGGTGGCAGCGGCCGCGTCCAGGTGTCGTCGCTGCCGGGGAGGCCGACGGCGTGGGCGAGGGCGGCGGCGATGCGTTCGTGGCCGAGGGAGCTGGCGTGGAGGCGGTCATCGGTCCACATCCGCGGGTCCGCCACGGCCTCCGGCAGGGCGGTCTCGGCGACGAAGACCCCGTGCCGGGCGGCCGCGGCGCGGACGAGCTCGTTGAGTTGGAGCAGGCGGGGGGCCAGCGGCCGGGCGAGGGGCGCGATCCGTCCGATGTCGGGGAAGGTCACGGTCGCCACGTGCGCCCCGGTGGCCGTGAGCGCGGCGAACATCTCCTCCAGGTGCCCGGCGACCTCGGCCGCCACGAAGCGGGGCCGCAGCACGTCGTTGACCCCCGCGACGACGGTGGCGATGTCGGGCCGCAGGGCCAGGGCGGGTCCGAGCTGTTCGGCGCGGACCTGACCGGCGAGCCGTCCCCGTACGGCGAGGTTGGCGTAGAGCAGGCCGGGGCGGGCGGCCTCCAGGTGTCCGGCGAAGCGGTCGGCGAAGCCGCGCAGACCCGCGCTGTCGTCGCCGTCGCCGAGGCCTTCGGTCTGGCTGTCGCCCAGGGCGACGTAGCGCCGGTACTCAGTGCTCGTCGGCACGGGTGGTCAGCCCCTCTCGCTCTCGCAGGATCGCCGCGCTGCGGCGGCACCAGTCGCGGTGGCCCTGCTCGAACGCGATGCCGCGCAGGCAGGTCAGGTACCCGCCGATCGCGTCGCCGCGGAGCAGGAACTCCTCCTCGTCGAGATCGCCGCGCATCTTGCGCAGCACCCTGCGGAGGAGGTCGATCTTGGCGTCGGCGGCGGTCGCCCGCTCTTCGAGCTGTGCGATCACCGGCGCGGTGCCGATCCGGTCGGCGGTCTGGACCTTGACGAGGAGGTCGTCGCGGATGACCGAGGGCTTCAGGGCCGCCGCCGCGAACGCCTCCAGCTCGGCCCGGCCGGCGTCGGTGACCTGGAAGAGTCGCTTGTTGGGGCGCGCCTCCTGGACCACCTGGCGGCCCTCGACCAGGCCTTCCTTCTCCAGCTTGGCCAGCTCCGTGTAGAGCTGCTGGGGGGAGGCGTGCCAGAAGTTCGCGACGCCGATGTCGAACGACTTCGCCAGCTCGTAGCCGCTGAACTCGCCGTCCAGCAGCGCCGCCAGTACGGCGTGTCGCAAGGCCATCGCGGCTGCCCCTTCCCTTTTCCTCGTGCTCCCCCGCATGATACTCACGAAACTGACTAGTCAATTCCTTGAGTATCAGGAGGAGCCGTGGAGTCCGTGCCGGAGACCGCCGAACGCTTCCGTGCCGCCGTGGAGAAGCGTGACCTGTCCGCGCTGGAGGACCTGTTCACCGAGGACATCAGGCTCTACAGCCCGGTGAAGTTCCGCCCCTTCGAGGGCAGGCCGATGGTGCTGGGCCTCTTCGGGGTCCTGCTGCGCGTCTTCGAGGACCTGCGCTACGTCGGCCACTTCGACGGCGCGACCGAGACCAGCGCGGACGGCACCCGGGCCGCGGCGTCGGTCCTGCCCTTCCGCGCCACGGTGGACGGCAAGGAGATCCACGGCATCGACATGCTGCACTTCGACGAGTCGGGCCGGATCAAGGAATTCACCGTGATGGTCCGCCCCCAGTCCGCGGTCCACACCCTGGGCCAGGCCGTCCTGACGGGCTTGCAGGCGGACGGCCTGGCCTAGGGGGTGTCTTGCCGGTCAGGCCGGGAACTTGCGGTCGACCCAGCGGAAGGTGAATTCGATGAGGGTCGCGGCGGCTGCCGCGACCGCCACCGCGGTCCACGGCATCGTGGCTCCGACCAGCTTGAGCTGGAAGAAGTCCTGGAGCCACGGCACGATCAGGACGATGAGGAAGGCCCCGCCCATCGCGCCCACCAGGGCCACGCGCCACCACGTGTACGGGCGGGCGATGATCGCCAGGACCCACATCGAGGTCAGGAACAGCGTCAGCGTCGCCGCGCTCGTCTCCGCTGGCAGGGCGTCCGCGCCCGTGTAGTGGTGGCGGGCGATCAGGTAGGTGACGAAGGTGGCGGTCGCCGCGATCACGCCGCCCGGGATCGCGTACCGCATCACCCGTTTCACGAAGTGCGGCTTCGCACGCTCCTTGTTCGGGGCCAGTGCCAGGAAGAACGCCGGGATGCCGATGGTGAGGGTGGACAGCAGCGTCAGGTGGCGCGGCAGGAACGGGTACTCGACCTGCGAGCACACCACCAGGATGGCCAGCAGCACCGAGTAGACCGTCTTCGTGAGGAAGAGGGTGGCCACGCGCGTGATGTTGCCGATGACCCGGCGGCCCTCGGCGACCACCGACGGGAGGGTGGAGAAGCTGTTGTTGAGCAGGACGATCTGCGCGACGGCGCGGGTGGCCTCCGAGCCCGAGCCCATCGAGACGCCGATGTCGGCGTCCTTGAGGGCGAGCACGTCGTTGACGCCGTCGCCGGTCATCGCCACGGTGTGGCCCCTGGACTGCAGGGCGCCGACCATGTCCCGCTTCTGCTGCGGGGTCACGCGCCCGAAGACGGAGTTGCCGTCGAGGACCTCCGCCATCTCGGCCTGCTCGGAGGGCAGCTTGCGGGCGTCCACGGTGTTCTGCGCGCCGGGCAGGCCCAGCTTGCCGGCGACGGCGCCGACGGAGACCGCGTTGTCGCCGGAGATCACCTTCGCCTTGACGTTCTGGTCCTCGAAGTAGCGCAGCGTGTCGGCGGCGTCGGGGCGCAGCCGCTGTTCCAGGACGACCAGGGCGGTCGGCCTGACCCCGGTGGCGACGGCCTCGTCGTCCAGCTCGCGGGCGGAACGGGCGAGCAGCAGGACCCGCAGGCCCTGTTCGTTGAGGCCGTTGATCTCCTGGAGGGCGGGGTCCCCGGCGGGCAGCAGTACGTCGGGGGCGCCGAGCAGCCAGGTGTTGTTCTCTCCGTCGCCCTCGCTGAAGCTGGCGCCGCTGTACTTGCGGGCGGAGGAGAAGGGCAGGGACTCCGTGCACCGCCACTCGGCGCTGTCGGGGTAGGCGTCGATGATCGCCTGGAGGCTGGCGTTGGGACGCGGGTCGGACTCGCCGAGCGCGCCGAGCACCTTCTGGACGTACGCCGGTTCCGCGCCGCCGAGCGGGCGGAGCTCGGTGACGTCCATACCGCCCTCGGTGAGCGTGCCGGTCTTGTCGAGGCAGACCACGTCGACGCGGGCGAGGCCCTCGATGGCGGGCAGCTCCTGTACGAGGCACTGCTTGCGGCCCAGGCGGATGACGCCGATCGCGAAGGCCACGGAGGTGAGGAGGACGAGCCCCTCGGGGATCATCGGCACGATCCCGCCGACGGTGCGGGCGATGGCGTCGTTGAGGTTGTTCTCCTTGACGACGAGCTGGCTGATGATCAGGCCGATGGAGGTCGGGATCATCATCCACGTGACGTACTTGAGGATGGTGGAGATGCCGGAGCGCAGCTCGGAGTGGACGAGCGTGAAGCGGGAGGCCTCTTCGGCCAACTGGGCGGCGTAGGCCTCGCGGCCGACCTTGGTGGCGGTGAACGCGCCACCGCCGGCGACGACGAAGGAGCCGGACATGACCTGGTCGCCGGGCTTCTTCAGGACGGGGTCGGCCTCGCCGGTGAGCAGGGACTCGTCGATCTCCAGGCCGTCGGCCTCGCCGACGGACCCGTCGACGACGACCTTGTCGCCGGGGCCGAGTTCGATGACGTCGCCGAGGACGATCTCGGAGGTGGAGATCTCCGCGGTCCGGCCGTCGCGGCGCACGCCGGGTTTGGCCTCGCCGATGACGGCGAGGCCGTCGAGGGTCTTCTTGGCGCGCAGTTCCTGGATGATGCCGATGCCGGTGTTCGCGATGATGACGAAGCCGAAGAGGCTGTCCTGGATCGGCGCGACGCAGAGCATGATCACCCAGAGGACGCCGATGATCGCGTTGAAGCGGGTGAAGACGTTGCCGCGGACGATGTCGGTGGTGGAGCGCGAGGACCGTACGGGGACGTCGTTGACGTCCCCGCGGGCCACGCGCTCGGCGACCTCGGCGGTGGTCAGCCCGCCCGGCTTGAACCGGGGCGCCGGTGGCCGCACGGGGTGCACCGGGTCGAGCTCCGCCCCGGCGTCGATGGCCGTCCCGGGCCCGCCGCCCGGCTCCCGCCCGTCATGGTCGATCCTCTCCCGCTCCGTCATGGTTTCGACGGTAAGCGGGGTTGTATGGCTTCACCCGCCGAGAAGCCCGAAGACGCGACCTCGGGATGACCCGGATCGTCCCCGAGTAGGAGCCGAAACCGCCCCGCGGGTGACCTACCCTCCGCGATGCCCTTGCTCAGGCCCGAGCCGACCCGCGGGACGCAGTGGCTGCCGCCCGCCCGGCCGGCAAGGGGCCCGCACCGGAGCCTCCCGGCCGCGGGCGCCGTCAGGCCTCCGCGGCTCCGCCCGACTCCTGCCGGGCCTGCGCAGCAGCATCGGCATGGCGCTTCAGCGCCGCCTCGCGGCCGCGGACGTACCAGATGCCGATCAGGCCGAGGAAGCCGCCGGCCGCGCAGGTCCAGACCCACCACAGCTGACCGCGGTCGGCGAACCACCCGTAGAACGGCAGCTGGACCACGAAGAGGGCGAACCACAGGATCGTGCCACCCGTGACCGTCGCGACGACGGGACCCTCAAGGGGCTCGGGCGCCTCGTGCTTCGCAATCCATTTCGCCATGCAGCCAGTTTAAGCGGGAGCCCCCCGCCACCAGCCCCCACGCTGTCTACGCGCGGAGATGGACGGCCCTTCTCTGATGTGTTCATACTGAAACGGTTTGGGCGCGGCCCATTTTCTTCGTATGAACCACCAATGAGGACCGTATGAGCACCCCGGCCCCCGCCCCCGCACCCGCCACTCCGGAGCCTTCCCCCCGGGAGCCCTCCGGCGGGCTGGACCGCTACTTCAAGATCTCCGAGCGCGGCTCGTCCGTCGCCCGCGAGGTCCGCGGCGGTTTCGCGACCTTCTTCGCCATGGCGTACATCATCGTGCTGAACCCGATCATCCTGGGCAGCGCGAAGGACATGTACGGCCACCAGCTCGACAGCGGTCAGCTCGTGACGGCCACCGTCCTGACGGCCGCCTTCACCACGCTCCTCATGGGCGTCATCGGCAACGTCCCCATCGCGCTCGCCGCCGGCCTCGGCGTGAACACCGTCGTGGCCCTCCAGCTCGCCCCGCGCATGAGCTGGCCCGACGCGATGGGCATGGTGGTCCTGGCCGGCTTCGTCGTGATGCTGCTGGTCGCCACCGGGCTGCGCGAGCGCGTCATGAACGCCGTCCCGCTGGGCCTGCGCAAGGGCATCGCGATCGGCATCGGCCTGTTCATCATGCTGATCGGCCTCGTCGACTCCGGCTTCGTCTCCCGCATCCCGGACGCCGCGCACACCACCGTCCCGCTGCAGCTCGGCAGCGACGGCCACCTGCACGGCTGGCCCGTCCTGATCTTCGTGATCGGCACGCTGCTCACCCTCGCCCTGCTGATCCGCAAGGTCCCCGGCGCGATCCTGATCTCCATCGTCGCCATGACCCTCGTGGCGGTCGTCGTCCAGCTCGTCGCCGACCTGCCCGACTCCGGCTGGGGCCTGACCGTCCCGGCCTGGCCCGGCAACCCGGTCTCCGCGCCGGACTTCGGCCTCGTCGGTCAGGTCAGCCTCTTCGGCGGCTTCGGCAAGGTCGGACTGCTCACCGGCATCCTCTTCGTCTTCACCGTGCTGCTGTCCTGCTTCTTCGACGCCATGGGCACGATCCTGGGCGTCGGCGACGAGGCCAAGCTGATCGACAAGAAGACCGGCGAGTTCCCCGGCATCAACCGGGTCCTGTTCGTCGACGGCCTCGCCGTCGCCTCGGGCGGCGCGACCTCCTCCTCGGCGACGACCTGCTTCGTGGAGTCCACGGCCGGCGTCGGCGAGGGTGCCCGTACGGGCCTGGCGAACGTCGTGACGGGCGCCCTCTTCGCCGTGGCGCTGTTCCTCACCCCGCTGGCCACCATGGTCCCGTCGCAGGCCGCCACGCCCGCGCTGGTCGCGGTCGGCTTCCTGATCCTGGCGGGGTCGGTCAAGGACATCGACTGGAGCGACTTCACCATCGCCGTCCCGGCCTTCCTGGCCATGGTGATGATGCCCTTCACCTACTCGATCACCAACGGCATCGGCATCGGCTTCATCACCTTCAGCGTGCTGCGTCTGGCGACCGGCCGGGGCCGCGAGGTCCCGACCGCCATGTACGTCGTGTCGGCGGTGTTCGTCTTCTACTACGCGATGCCCGCGCTCGGCCTCGGCTAGGCCGTGCCTTTCGGCCGCCGGGGGCTCGGGCTCACGTCAGCCCGTAGAACTTCTCCGTCTCGTCGACGGCCGACTTGAAGCGCTCGTCGAAGTCATCGCGAATGAGCGTCCGGACCACATAGTCCTGGACGCTCATTCCGCGTTTGGCGGCGTGGATCCGGAGCCTGTCGAGGAGCTCCCCGTCTATGCGCATGCTCAGCACATGTGTCCCCATGCCGAAAGAGTCGGGGCACAGGGTGCGCGCGCGTGTCACTTTCGGCCGCCGACTCACCCGTACGAGTGACTTGGCACATACCTGGTGCATGACCGGGAAACCCGGTGTTCTTTAGCGAGAGTAATGAGTTATTCTAAGTACATGCCTGACCTCTCCCATGGCGACGATGCTGCCGCCGTGAACGACCTCCGCTCTGCCGTCATGCGGCTGGGGCGGCGCCTGAAGCACCAGCGCGTCGACGAGTCGCTGAGCCCGACCGAGATGTCGGTCCTCGGCACCCTCGCCCGCTGCGGCCAGGCCACACCCGGTGAGCTTGCGCGGCGGGAGCACGTCCAGCCGCCGTCCATGACGCGCATCGTCGCGTTGCTGGAAGCCAAGGGACTGGTCACGCTGGAACCGCACCCCGACGACCGCCGCCAGAAGGTGGTCCGCCAGACGGAGGAGGCCGAAGCGATGCTCGAAGAGAGCCGCCGCAAGCGCAACGCCTTCCTGGCCGGGCTCGCGGCAGAGCTGACCGAGGACGAATGGGCCAAACTGCGCGCGGCCGCACCCGTCCTGGAGAAGCTCGCGCACCTGTAGGAACGACGCCAGGAGGCGAACGCTTTTGAGTACGGGAAACGGAGCAGACTCCGCACCCGGCCACATATCCACCCCCACTACCGCCGCGCGACCCGCGGCACCCGCGGCACCCGCGGCACCCACGAGCAGGAACTCGATGTTCAGCTCGCTGAGGATCCGCAACTACCGGCTCTTCGCCACCGGCCAGGTCGTCTCCAACACGGGCACCTGGATGCAGCGCATCGCCCAGGACTGGCTGGTCCTCTCACTGACCGGCTCCGCCTCCGCCGTCGGCATCACCATCGCCCTGCAGTTCCTGCCGATGCTGGTGTTCGGCCTCTACGGAGGCGTACTCGCCGACCGGCTGCCCAAGCGGCCCCTGCTCCTCGTCACCCAGAGCGCGATGGGCCTGACCGGCATCGCACTCGCCGCCCTCACCCTCGCGGGACACGTCCAGGTCTGGCACGTCTACGTCGCGGCCCTCCTCCTCGGCCTGATCACCGTCGTGGACAACCCCGCCCGCCAGACCTTCGTCCCCGAGATGGTCGGCAAGGACCAGGTCGCCAACGCCGTCAGCCTCAACTCGGCCAACTTCCAGTCCGCCCGGCTGGTCGGCCCGGCGATCGCCGGTGTGCTGATCACCGCCGTCGGCTCCGGCTGGGCCTTCCTGCTCAACGGCCTCTCCTTCGCCGCGCCCATCGCCGGCCTGCTGATGATGCGGACGAAGGAACTGCACCCCGTCGAGCCCCGGCCCCGCGCCAAGGGCCAACTGCGCGAAGGCCTGCGCTACGTCGCCGGCCGGCCCGAGCTGGTCTGGCCGATCGTGCTCGTCGGCTTCATCGGCACCTTCGGGTTCAACTTCCCGATCTGGCTGTCGGCGTTCGTGAGCGACGTCTTCCACGGCGACGCGGGCACCTACGGACTCTTCAACACCCTGATCGCGGCCGGCTCCCTCGCGGGCGCCCTGCTCGCAGCCCGCCGGGGACACTCCCGCCTGCGGCTGCTGGTGGCCGCGGCCGCCCTGTTCTCCGTACTGCTGCTCGTGACGGCCTTCGCACCCGGCTTCTGGCTGTTCGCCGCGCTGCTCGTGCCCATCGGCGTCTTCGGCCTGACGGTCAACGTCACCGCCAACTCCAGCGTGCAGATGGCCACCGACCCCGAGATGCGGGGTCGGGTCATGGCCCTCTTCATGATGGTCTTCACCGGCGGCACCCCGCTGGGCGCCCCGCTGCTCGGATGGATCACGGACACCTACGGCGCGCGCATCGGCATGGCCTCGGGCGCCCTGATCTCCCTGGCCGCGTCCGTGGCCATCGCGGTGGTCCTGGCCCGCGTCGGCAACCTCCGGCTCCGGGTCGGCCGCCACGGGGTGGCCTTCGTCCCCGCCGTTTCGCGCCGCCCCGAGCTGGTGACGGTGGCCTAGGGAGTCTCTTCCGGCGGGACCCGGCGCGGCGCCCCACGGGGCTCCGCCCCGGACCCCGCCGGGCAATCTCAGCCTCGCCGGCGTTCGAGGCGCGGGGGCCCGGGGGCAGGGCCCCCGGCAGCGGCGCCGCACCCCTATACGCTCCTCGCATGAGACTGTTCGCCGCCGTTCTGCCGCCCGAGGAGGCCGTCGCCGCGCTGCGGGAAGCCGTAGCGCCGCTCCGCGACGACCGGCTGACCTGGACCGCGGAAGCGGGCTGGCACTTCACGCTCGCCTTCATGGGCGAGGTGCGCGACGACGTGCTCCCCGAGCTGCACGCCCGCCTGGAGCGGGCCGCCCACCGCACGGCGCCCTTCGCGCTGCGCCTGCACGGCTGCGGGCACTTCGGCGACCGGGCCCTGTGGGCCGGCGCCGCCGGGGAGCTCGACGCCCTGCGCCTGCTCGCCGACCGAACCGACGCGGCCGCACGGCGGGCCGGGGTCCCCATGGAGCAGCACCGCCGGTACACCCCGCACCTGACCCTCGCCCGCAGCCGCCACCCCACCACCCCGCTGCGCCCGTACCTGGACGCCCTCGCGGACTTCGAGGGCACCGCCTGGCAGGTGGACACGCTCAGCCTGGTCCGCAGCAACCTGCCCGTGAGCGGGGTGCCGGGCGAACAGCCCCGCTACGAGACCGTGCGCGCCTGGCCGTTGGCCGGCTGAACCGCCTACGTACGGCGAACGCCGTGAGGCGGCCCGTCCTGCAGGGACGGGCCGCCTCACGCGTCTTCACTTTCGGGCCGTGGTGTTCAGGTGGTCACCAGCCGCCGGTGCCGATCTCCTTACGGGCGCCGAGGCCGCCGGAGCCGGTGCCCGGGTAGAGGAAGAGCTTGCCGGTGGAGTTCTGGACGGCGATCAGGTCGTCCGAGAGCTGCGAGTTCAGCAGGTCGCCGCCGATCAGGTCGGACATGCCGTTCCAGCCGCCCGAGCCGATCTCGATGCGCGGGCTCAGGTAGCCCTTGTCACCGGGGTACATGAACAGCTTGCCCGAGGACTTCTCCACCGCGACCAGGTCCTGGCGGCCGCTGTTGTTGAGGTCCATGCCGGTCAGGTTCGACATGCCGTTCCAGCCGCCGGAGCCGATCTCCTTGCGGGCGTTCAGACCGGTGCCGTTGCCCGGGTAGAGGTACAGCTTGCCGGTGGACTTCTCGACGGCCGCCAGGTCGGCGATCTTGTCGCCGTTGAGGTTGAGGGCGGTCAGGTTGGACATGCTGTTCCAGCCGCCCGAGCCGATCAGGACGCGGCTGCCGCCGGAGGCGATCGTCGAGTTGTCGGCGCCCTTGTAGAGCCACAGCTTGCCGGTGGACTCCTCGACCGCGACTATGTCGTCCTTTCCGTCACCGGTGAAGTCGCCGCCGGTCAGGTTGGACATGCCGTTCCAGCCGCCCGAGCCGATCAGGACGCGGTTGCCGCCGGAGGCAATGGTGCCGTTGGAGGAGCCCTTGTAGAGCCACAGCTTGCCGGTGGACGCCTCCACCGCGGCGACGTCCACCACGTTGTCGCCGTTGAGGTCGGCCGAGGCCAGGTCGACCATGCCGGTGGAGCCGGCGCCCCCGTCACCGGGGCCCTCGGGCTTCGGCTCCGGAGCCTTGGTCTCACAGTTCTTGCTGGTCAGCGACTTGGACCAGCGGCCGGAGCCGCCGAAGGGGGCGCCGTTGAAAGTGATGCGCTGGTCGACGGTGTCGTGGCGCTGCTCGAAGTGGAGGTGCGGACCGGTGGACCCGCCGGTGCTGCCGACGATGCCGATCTGCTGTCCGGCCTTGACGGTGGCACCGGTGGAGGTGTTGAAGCCGTTGAGGTGGGCGTAGACGGTGGACCAGCCGCCGCCGTGGTTGATGACCACGTACTTGCCGTAGCTGGTGCCGCCGAGGTCCCTCACCTTGGACACGACGCCGTCGGCGCTCGCCACGACGGGGGAGTTGAGCGTCGAGCCGCCCTGCGTCCAGTCGATCGCGTTGGCGGACGGGCTGTGGTCGGGGCGGGAGGCACCCTGCCAGGTCTCGCCGCACTTGAACGGCATCTGGAAGTCGGGGCGGTCGTCGCCGGCGGTGGCCGCCATGGCCGTCATCATCTGCGGGCCCTCGGGCAGCCCGAGGTCCTCCGCGGTCAGGACGGGCAGCTCGCCGTGCGGGTCCTCCGGGCCGCCGTCGGCGTTCGCGCCGCCGGCGGAGAGGGCGACCGCGGCGGCGGTGGCGCAGACCAGGCCGGTGGCGATGCGGACCCGGCGGGACATGAAGCGGGAGAGGGTGGAGGTGGTCTCGACAGACATGGGAGTGCTTCCAAACCGGCACGAGGGTGCCAAAAGAGGTTCCAGGGAGGGGAGTTGCGAAGAAGAGCGGGAGAGACGTCCGAGGCGGTGGGGCTACCAGCCGCCGGAGCCGATCTCCTTGCGCGCCCCCAGACCCGTGCCGGTGCCCGGGTAGAGGTAGAGCTTTCCGGTGGCCTTCTCGACGGCGACGAGGTCGTCGTTCGCGTTCGAGGTGAAGTCGCCGCCGATGAGGTCGTTCATGCCGTTCCAGCCGCCCGAGCCGATCTCCGTGCGGGCGTTGAGGCCGGTGCCGTTGCTCTTGTAGAGGAAGAGCTTGCCCGTCGAGGTCTCCGCCCCGACGACGTCGGTCCTGCCGTCGTTGTCGACGTCCATGCCGACCAGGTCGTGCAGGCCGTTCCAGCCGCCGGACCCGATCAGTACGCGGCTGCTGCCGCCGCCGATCGATCCGGTGCCGTTGCCCTTGTAGAGCCACAGCTTGCCGGTCGACTTCTCGACTGCGGCGACGTCGGCCTTGCCGTCGCCGTTGAAGTCACCGCCCATCAGCTCGGACATGCCGTTCCATCCGCCGGAGCCGATCTCCTTGCGGGAGGAGAGACCGCTGCCGGTGCCCGGGTAGAGGTACAGCTTTCCGCTGGCTTCCTCGACCGCGACGATGTCGTCCTTGCGGTCGCCGTTGTAGTCGCCGGCGGCCAGGTTGGCCATGCCGTTCCAGCCGCCGCTGCCTATCTCCACCCGGTTGCCGCCGGAGGCGATGGTGCCGTTGGAGGCGCCCTTGTAGAGCCACAGCTTTCCGGTCGAGGCCTCGACGCCGACCACGTCGTCCACGGCGTCGCCGTTGACGTTGGCCGCGACGAGGTCGGTCATGCCGGGCTTGGGCGCCGGCGGGGTGGTCACGTCGTCGGCGATGTTCTTGTAGCGAACGGGCACGTAGGGGCCGTAGCCCGGGTAGTACGGGTAGTCGTAGACGCGGTGGTGGACGCCGCTGGGCGTGAAGTCGAAGCCCCAGTACTGCGTGCGGTCGGAGTTGGCCCACTTCTCGAAGAGGACGACGTGTCCGGAGGAGCCCGCGTCGTCGTCCAGGAGGGCGTCGCCCGCCTTCAGTTCGGACTTGGTGATCGACTCGGTCACGCCGCGGGAGGCGAAGGAGTTGGTGGCCGGCTGGAAGTCCAGGTCCCAGGCCATCGAGACGTAGCCCGAGCAGTCCGTGCGGTATCCGCCGTGACGGCCGCCGCTGTTGTAGTCCAGGCCGATGCCGACCCAGCTCTTGGCCCGGGCGATGACCGAGCTGCGGGTGATCTGCGCGGTGGCCGCAGCGGCGAAGGTCGTCGCCCGGAACTCCCCGTCGACCGCTTCTTCCTCGCCCTGGCCGGGGCTGCCGTAGTCGGGGTTCGCGGGGGGTTCGGCGGTGACGGCCGCCGGTGCGGCGACCGCCGCGGAGTCGACGGCGACCACGGTGCCGGCGGCGACGGCGCCGGCGATCAGTGCGGCGACGGCTGCCCGGCGGGTTCTGGGCAGGTGTCGGGACATGGCTGTGCTCCGGTTCTGGTGGGTCAGGGGGTCTGGAGGGCCGGGAGCGAGGGCTCGACCGGCGTCACGCGATGTGCGAGGTGCGATGCGAGGCGTGCGAGGTGTGGCGGACGGACAGCTGTCCTGCAGGTACAGCGGTCCTGGGGATTCTGCGGATGGTGCGGATGGACCGTGCGGGCGCGACGCGTCTAGCGGGAGCCGGCCACCGCGGTGAGCGGGGTGAGCGGGGTGCCCGCCGCGCCGGCCGTTCCGGTCGCCGGGACCGGGTGGGCCGGGGCATGGGCGGAGGCCATCGGGGCGACGGAGGTGATGCCGAGGGTGAGGGCGACGACCGCGGTGGCCCTGAGGATTCCCGTACGCATGGGGTGCTTCGTCCTTCCGAAACGAAATGATCTGGTGGCTTGAACCCGTCGTCCCAGGACGTCCCGCGGTGGCGTCCGTTGAGGGCTTTCAGGGCCTTCGGTGCTCGTCCCCGGGGGGCTGCCCCGCTGACAAGCAATAGATTCGCCGCTGCCCGGGCCGGACGGAAGAGAGATCGACTGGCCCGAACGGGCCGTGGCCGGTCCTGGCCACGGTGGCCTGATCCGGCCCCTCCCCCCGGCCTCGCCCACACACACGAAAGCCGCCCGGCGGGACCACTCTCGTGGTCCCGCCGGGCGGCTTTCGTTCGGTACTACCGGTCAGGCGCGCGCGGGCAGCCAGCCCTCCTGGACGGCACGGACTCCGGCCTCGAAACGGCTGCGCGCCCCGAGCCGTTCCATCAGCTCGTTGGCGATGCGCCGGGCCGTGCGCGAGGAGACCCCCAGCCGCTTGGCTATCGCGTCGTCCGTGTGCCCCTCCGCCAACAACCGCACGGCGGCCGCCTGTTGCGCGGTCAGACCGTCCGGCCCCAGGACCGCCACCTCCGCCAGCGGCTGCGCCGCCGCCCACGTCGACTCGAAGAGCGCGCACAGGGCGACCAGCATGCCGTGCCCGGTCAGGACGACCGCGCCCGCCGAGGAGTCGTCGCTCACCGGGATCAGCGCCGTCCTGCGGTCCACGATGAGCATCCGCGTCGGCAGCGACGCCACCGTACGGACCTGACCGCCAAGCTCCGTGAGCCAGTTGGCGTGCTCGACCGAGGGACGGCTGTTGCGCACGCTGTCCAGGTAGAGGGTGCGCATGCGGACGCCGCGTTCGAGCAGCGCCCTGTTCAGCGGGCGGGAGGCGGCCAGCGCCGACTCGCTCAGCGTGGCGTCCGGCGAGAAGGCCAGCAGCTCCTCCTTAGTCTCCCGGGTCAGCGCGACCAGCCGGTCGCGGACCGCGTCGAGGCCGATGAGCTGCTCCACACCCGGGTGCCTGGCGGCCGGCCGCAGCTCCGAGTACTCAGAGATCAGCCTGGCCGCGGCGGCCCGCGACGCCTCCAGCCGCTGCTGCTGCGCGGCGAGTTCCGCCTGCCCCCGGGCCATCAGGATCTCCATCCCGACCTCCGGGGAGACCGCGCGCAGCCGCCCGCTCTCGTCGGCCGACGGCTGGACCAGGGCCAGTTCGCTCAGCAGGTCCAGGGCCTCGCGTACGTCGCCCTCGCCGATCCCCACGGCATCGGCGAGCGCGGTGACGCCCGACCCGGGTTCCATGAGCATGGCGCGGTAGACGGCCTCGGCTCTCGCGTCGAGGCCCAGTTCGGTCAACATGTGGTTCCCCCCACCCCGTTGGCACTTCGATGGGAAAGATCATCTCAAAGAAGTGCCGGATGGACAGATGTGTCCACGGCCACAAACGGCCAGCCGGAGGGGTGTCCCCCACGGGTCCGCCGGGGCCACGGTGGAGACATGTACCTCGTCCATGCCCGTCTGCGGACGGTTCCTCCGGCGGAAGTGCCCGACGACCTGCGTGAGACGGCCCGCGCCGCGCTGCGCCCGAGGGACCGGGTGGAGCACCTGGCCGTCCACCCGCAGTCCGCGGAGCACTTCACGCTCGGCTTCTACCTGCTCTCGGGCTCCCTGCGGGAGGCGGAGCGGCACGCCGAGTCCGTCTGCCGCCGTCTGCTCGGCGCGCGGGCGCTGCCCCCCGCGCGCCTGCTGGACGTCGGTGTCCCGCTGATGCCGATGTCGGTGCCGGAGCTGCGGAGCGGCTGACCTTCCACCCGTCTCCTGTCCTCAACCGTCCACGGACGGTTTGGGCCAGCCGATCCCCCTTCTCCCCCCGCTGAGCTGCGGCTTAGCTATGTCTCACCGGAAAGGGACAGCGCCACCGCGGGACGCGGGACCGACCGGGAAGCCACCGTCATCACGCCTCACGGCACCCCGAAGGGACCCGGACACCATGAACACCACTCGCATCGTCAAGGCCGCCGCGGTCGTCGCCCTCGCCCTCGTCCTCGGTGCGCCGGCCGTCGCCTCCGCCGCCCCGCTCACCGCCGCGAAGCCCCCGGTCGCCGCACAGAACGGTGACATGAGCTGGCAGTGACCGCCCGGCCACGGCCGGCAGCGCACCCTCCACGGCACAGCCCCTGCGTCCACGATGCGGGGGCTGCCGCGTTAGGCTCGACGGGTGGATCCCAAGACCAGAAACCGTGTGATGGCCGGTGTGCTCGTGCTGATGTTCCTCGTCGTCGCCGTGGCGGCCGCCGTCGGCCAGTAGCCCCACGACGGCCACGACGGCCACCGGCGACGAGCGCCGGAGGGCTACCAGGCGAAGGCCTCCGGCGAGGGCCCCGGACCGGGGAAGATCTCGTCCAGCCCGGCCAGCACCTCCTCGCTCAGCTCCAGCTCCACGGCCCGCAGCGCCGAGGCGAGCTGCTCCGGCGTACGCGGCCCCACGATCGGCCCGGTGACCCCGGGACGCGTCAGCAGCCAGGCCAGCCCGACCTCGCCCGGCTCCAGGCCGTGCTTGTCGAGCAGGTCCTCGTACGCCTGCACCTGCGCCCGTACGGCGCTGTTGGCGAGGGCGTCGGCGGACCGTCCGGAGGCCCGTCGCCCGTCGACGGCCTCCTTCTTGATCACACCGCCGAGCAGCCCGCCGTGCAGCGGGGACCAGGGGATGACCCCGAGCCCGTACTCCTCGGCGGCCGGGATGACCTCCATCTCCGCGCGCCGCTCCGCGAGGTTGTAGATGCACTGTTCGCTGACCAGGCCCAGCCGCCCGGTGCGCGCCGCGACCTCGTTGGCCTGGGCGATCTTGTAGCCGGGGAAGTTCGAGGAGCCGACGTAGAGGATCTTGCCCTGCTGGACGAGGACCTCCACGGCCTGCCAGATCTCCTCGAAGGGGGTCCGCCGGTCCACGTGGTGGAACTGGTAGAGGTCGATGTAGTCGGTCTGGAGCCGCTTGAGGCTGGCGTCGACGGCCCGCCGGATGTTCAGCGCCGACAGGCGGTCGTAGTTGGGCCAGGTCTCGCCCTCGCGGGACATGGAGCCGTAGACCTTGGTGGCGAGGACCGTCTTCTCGCGGCGCCGGCCGCCCTGGGCGAACCAGGTCCCGATGATCTCCTCGGTGCGGCCCTTGTTCTCGCCCCACCCGTACACATTGGCGGTGTCGAAGAAGTTGATCCCCGCCTCAAGGGCGGAGTCCATGATCGAGTGGCTTTCGGGCTCCGTGGTCTGGGGTCCGAAGTTCATGGTGCCGAGTACAAGTCGGCTGACCTTGAGGCCGGTGCGTCCGAGCTGTGTGTACTTCATGGTGCACTAGCCAACTGCTTCGAGTGCACTCCAAGCAAGACCCCTCGATGAAGGGCGTGTTACGGGTGCTGCGCCGCGCGGTACGGGCCGCCGAGGCCCCAGGCCTGGTGGAGGACCGCCGCGAACTCACCCGCCAGGCGGTGCTCGCCGGAGGCGTTCGGGTGGGTGCCGTCGTAGGTGTCCCGGTGGATGTCGTACGAGGCCGGGCGCGCGGCCAGCAGGATCGGCGAGGCGTCCGTGGTGAGGTCGGCCACCGCCTTGGCGAGGAGGTCGTTGAAGCGGTCCACCTCGGCCGCGAAGGGGGCGTCCTCCTCGGCCCGGCTGTTCGGGATGACGGGCAGCAGCACCATGCGAATGCCGGGGCGGGCCGCGCGGGCGCCCGCCACGAAGCGGCGGACGTTGGCGGCGGTCTGCTCGGCGTCGGTGTAGAAGCCGAGGTCGATCAGGCCCAGGGAGACCAGCAGCACGTCCGGGCGGTGCGCGGCCACGGTCTCGCCCATGACGGGAGCCATGTGCTGCCAGCCCTCGCCCCAGCCGGCCAGATGGCGGCGGGCGTGCTCCGGGAAGCCCGGGTCGGCGTACTCGTGGCTGACGGCCGCGTCGGCGCCCGCGTCGTAGACCTCGCAGCGCGGGCCGACGATCCGGTAGGGGCCGCCGAAGGTCGAGTTGAGGTGCTGCCACAACCGGTAGCGCCAGGTGTAGTCGCCGGCGCGTCCGATGGTCATGGAGTCGCCGACGAACATGAAACGCATCCGGTCATCATCGCGGATCGCGCGACAGAAACATCTGTGACGCCGGACACGCGGCACGTACTGGCAGGCTGGGAGGATGCGCCCGCCCCTGCCGTCCGCCGCCGCCCTCGCGACCGCCGCCGCCACCGCCCTCGCCGCCGCCACCGTCCTCGCCGTACTGCCGGGCACGGCGTACGCCGCGCAGTCACCGGGGGCGTCCTCGTTCACCATCTCCGATCCGCGGATCAAGGAGTCGAGCGGGCTGGCGGCCAGCCGCATCCATCCGGGCGTCTACTGGACGCACAACGACAGCGACGACGGCCCGTACGTCTACGCGGTGGACTCGGCCACCGGCAGCACGGTGGCCCGGGTGACGCTGACGGGCATCGGCAGGCCGCGCGACGTCGAGGCGATCTCGCTGGGCCCGGACGGGCAGCTCTACGTCGGTGACATCGGCGACAACCGGGGCGGCACCTGGGACCACGTGTGGATCTACCGCTTCCAGGAGCCGCGGCAACTGGGTGATGTCACCGTCAAGGCAGCGCAGTTCACGGTGCGGTACGAGGACGGGCCGCGCAACGCCGAGTCCCTGATGGTCCATCCGGTGACGGGCCGGGTCTACATCGCGAGCAAGGACGAGAGCAGGGGCGGCCTGTACGAGGGCCCCGCGCAGCTGTCGGCGGGCGCGGACAACGTCTTCCGGCGGGTCGCCGACGTCCCCTGGGTGACGGACGGGGCGTTCTCCCCGGACGGGAACCGGCTGACCCTGCGCGGCTACTTCACCGCCCGGACGTACCCGTGGAAGGACGGCCGGCCGGAGGGCGAGGGCGAGCGGGTGGACGCCCCGTGGCAGGGGCAGGCGGAGTCGGTGACGTACACCGCGGACGGCTCCACGCTGATGTTCGGCTCGGAGGGCGCGAGCAGCCGGGTGGTCGCGCTCCCGGCGGCCGGAACCCCCTCTCCCGGCGGTTCGGCCTCGCCGCAGCCGGGGTCACCGCCGGACACGGCGACCTCCCCGGAGCCGACCGGCAGCTTCGGCAAGGGCGCCCTGGTCCTGGCGGGCGGCCTGGTCCTGGTCTTCGGTGCGAAGCGGCTCCTCCGCCGCCGCGCGCGGGACTGACGGCGCGGGGCTGACGTTGCGGGACCGACGGCGCGGGTGCGCCCGCGCCGCCCCGCGGACGGGGCCGTACGGGTTACGAGTGGCCGAGGTCCAGGTCAGCGGCCTGCGCGTCGGGGGTCGGGACCGGGCCGGTGTCCTCGGCCGGACGCAGTACGAACTCGTCCGAGGCCATCGAGTCGAGGACCGGCGGGGCCGGCCGCAGCGGCGCCGGCATGACCGCGGCCTCGGAATGGCCGCCGCAGCCGTAGGACAGCGACACCAGGCGGCCGTCGGCCGGGCTGAACTCGTTCGCGCAGACGCCGAAGGCCTGGCCCAGCGAGCCGCCGACGGCGACGAGGAAGCCGCAGGAGACGCAGGACGCGGGCGCGGCCTGCGCCATCGGGGTCTTCGCGCCGAAGGACTCGTCCCAGCGGTCGGCCGCGCTGTGCAGCCCGTACCGGGACAGCACGCGCGCCCGGCGCATGCCGAGTTCCTCGGCGACCGAGGAGATGGAGCCGCGGGCGGGAACCGTCACGCGGTCGGTGACGTCGGCGTCCTCGGCCTCGACCAGTTCGGCCATCTCGGTGGAGACGACGGAGTTCGGCGGCGGGGCGTCCTCGCCCGACCAGCCCGGCTCCAGCCTCAGGTCGTCGGCCTCGGTGGGCAGCAGGTCGCCCGGGCCCATGTCGCCGGGGCGCAGCCGCTCGCTCCACGGCACCCACTCGGGGGCCAGCAGGGCGTCGTCGCCGGGGAGCAGCACCGTTTCGTCGAGGGTGACGTTCTTGGCGCGGGAGGCGCGGGCCACGGTGACGGCCCACCGCCAGCCGCGGTATCCCGGTTCCTTGGACTCGAAGAAGTGGGTGACGACGCGGTCGCCCTCCGCCACGGCGGAGACGTGTGCGCCCACCACGCCGGGGAAGGCTGCCTCCTCGGCGGCCGCGCGGGCGAGTTCCACCGCCTCGACGCACAGGCGGTCGGGGGTACGCGGGGTACGGCTTCGCGTCGTCGCAGCACTCACTGGTCTCGTTCTCTCCTACGCCGTCTCACGTGTGCGCCGTCCGTACTGTCGTCCACAACGACCCGGTGGTGCTGTCCGTACGAGGCGCGGGCGGAGCGGACCAGAGGGCCGCGTCGACGTCCGCACCCGATCGGACTCCGGGCGCACCTCACTGCGATCCATTCTGCGGGATCACGAAGAGGCGCGCGGCCAGGAGCAACCGCCGGTGGCGCGCTACGCACGCTACCTCCTCTTAAGCCCTGGGCACACATGCAAGGTCCGATTCGCGGACAAGCCGCCGGTTCCGCGACGCGCCGGGAGGCGCCCCGCGGGGGCCGGGTGGGGCACTATGTCGAGTGTGGCACCCGTACGGTCGTCCGACGACGGCTCGGGACCGGCCAGGCGGGCCGGCCGGGCTGTCGGGCGTGCCCTGCACCGTCCGATCACCGGTCCGGCCAAGGGGATCCGGCGGGCCACGCACGCGCACGGGGCGGGCGAATCGGGTCTGGGCAAGCTGATCGAGCTGCACGCGATCAACGGCGCCGGCGACATGATGATCACGGTGGCGCTGGCCTCGACGGTGTTCTTCTCGGTGCCCACGGACGAGGCACGGGGCCGGGTGGCCCTGTACCTGGCGATCACGATGGCGCCGTTCACGGTGCTGGCCCCGGTGATCGGGCCGCTGCTGGACCGGCTGCCGCACGGGCGGCGGGCCTCGATGGCCGCGGCGATGCTGGCGCGGGCGGTCCTCGCGCTGCTGATGTCGGCCGTGGTGGCCACGGGGGGTCTCCAGCTGTATCCGGAGGCGCTGGGCGTGCTGGTCGCGTCCAAGTCGTACGGGGTCGTGCGCAGTGCGGTGGTGCCACGGCTGCTCCCGCCGAAATTCTCACTCGTCAAGGCGAACTCCCGGGTCACGCTGGCCGGCCTGCTGGCCACGGGCGCGGCGGCGCCGGTGGCCGCCGGGCTGAACTCGATCGGGCCGCAGTGGCCGCTGTACGGGGCCTGCGTCATCTTCCTGGGCGGCGCCTTCGCGGCGTTCACGCTGCCGCACAAGGTGGACGAGGCGAAGGGCGAGCGCCGTGCCCGGCTGTCGACGCACGAGGCGCACTCGAAGCGGCCGGGGCTGCGGACGGTGAGCCGCAGCGTGCTGTGCGGGCTGCTGGCGAACGCGGCGATGCGCGGGCTGTCCGGCTTCCTGATCTTCTTCCTGGCGTTCCTGCTGCGCGAGCATCCCCTGGCGGGGCAGAGCGCGGCGGTGTCGCTGGGCATCGTGGGCGTGTCGGCGGGCGTGGGCAACGCCTGCGGTACGGCGGTGGGCGCGTGGCTGCGGGCGCGCGCCCCGGAGGTGATCGTCGCTTCGGTGCTGTGCGTGACGCTGGGGGTGGCGGTGCTGGCGGCCGTCTTCTACAGCGGGGTGTTCGTGGCCGTGCTGGCCGCGACGGCGGGCTTCTGCCAGGCGCTGGCGAAGCTGTCGCTGGACGCGATGATCCAGCGGGACGTGCCGGAGGCGGTACGGACCTCCGCGTTCGCCCGTTCGGAGACGCTGCTCCAGGTGGCGTGGGTGATGGGCGGGGCGATCGGCATCGTCCTGCCGCTGAACGGCGTACTGGGCATGTCGGTGGCTGCGGCGATCGTCGCGCTGGGCGCGACGATGGGCATCCGCGGCGCCCTGTCCTCCCCCCGCCACCACCCGCAGCAACGCACGTCCCGCCCCCGGGTGGCGTGACAGTCGGCTCCCCCGCTTTCGGCCCCGCCGACACCCCTCCGGCCCCGCCGGCGTTCGAGGCGCGGGGGCCCGGGGGCAGCGCCCCCGGCAACGGCGCCGCGCCCGTACGCCCACGGTCACCCCGGCGGGAGCCGAACGGCGGCGCGCCGCAGGCCCGCGGTACCCCGTGCAGCGGCGCAGCCCAGGGGCCCGATAGCCTTCGGCTCATGACCGCACCGCTTTTCTCGGGTAGGGCCCGCCGCAGCGTCGCGGCCCTCGGAGCCGTGTCCGCCGGCCTCCTCCTTCTCTCCGCCTGCGACAAGCCGACCCCGCTCGCGACCGTGACGGTCGGCAGCTCGTCGGTGTCCGCGGAAGCCTCTTGCCACAACGACGGCAAGGAGCTCTCCATGGACGAGGTCCAGGAGTGCCTCACGAACCTCAAGAACCCCAAGACCATCAAGTACGGCCGCGGCGAGACGCTGCGCCTCGGCGTCGAGCCCGAGGTCGTCGAGGACGGCAAGCGCTGGTCGGCGGTTCTCGACGGCCAGCCGATCACCGAGCCCTCGTCGAGCACGTACCGCAGCTTCCCGAACGCCGACGTCTTCGCGACCGGCGGCCAGGGCGAGGCGCCGACCTCGAAGAAGCTGGCCTTCCTGCAGATCGGCGAGGACGGCAAGCCGCTCGCCGTCTGGTCCTTCAACCTCAAGCTCAAGTAACCGGACGACACCGGTGCGCGCGCTCGTCGTGACGGCGGTGGGGGCGGAGTCGGACTCCGTCCTCACCGGTCTGACCCCTCATCCGGACAGTCCCGGTCCTGAGCCGCGCACGCTCCCCGGCGGGTACCTCATCACCCGCCGGGACCTTCCGGGCATCGCCTTCGACGTGCTCGTCGGCGGCGTCGGTCCTGCGGCGGCCGCCGCGGGCACCGCCACGGCGCTGGCCCTGGCCGGAACCGAATACGGGCTCGTCGTCAGCGCCGGCATCGGCGGCGGGTTCGCGCCCGCCGCCCCGCTCGGATCCCTCGTGGTCGCGGACGCGATCGTCGCGGCCGACCTGGGGGCGCAGACCCCCGACGGGTTCGTGGACGTGTCCGCACTGGGCTTCGGGCGCAGTGTGCACCTGCCGCCCGCCGAGCTGGCCGCCCGGGCCGCCGAGGCGACCGGGGCACTGCTGGCGCCCGTGCTGACCGTCTCCACCGTGACCGGGACCGCCGACGGGGCGACCGCCCTCGCGGCCCGGCATCCGATGGCCGGGGCCGAGGCCATGGAGGGCTTCGGGGTCGCGGAGGCCGCCGCCGCGCACGGGCTGCCCGTACTGGAGATCCGCGCCGTGTCCAACGCCGTGGGGCCGCGCGACCGTGCGGCCTGGCGGATCGGGGACGCGCTGGCGGCGCTCGCCGAGGGCTTCCGCGTACTGGGGCCCGTACTCGCGAACTGGGGAGAACGCCATGAGCAACACCGTGGTCGACGGTGAACCGCTGAAGATCGCCTATTCGCCCTGCCCGAACGACACGTTCGTGTTCGACGCGTGGGCGCACGGACGGGTGCCCGGCGCGCCGGCCCTGGACGTCACCTTCGCGGACATCGACATCACCAACGGCATGGCCGAGCGCGGCGAGCTGGACGTGCTGAAGGTGTCGTACGCGGTGCTGCCGTGGGTGCTGGAGGAGTACGCGCTGCTGCCGTGCGGCGGGGCCCTCGGGCGCGGCTGCGGCCCGCTGGTGCTGACGGCGGAGCCGGGCCTGGACCTGGCCGGGCGGACGGTCGCGGTGCCGAGCGAACGCTCCACGGCGTACCTGCTGTTCCGGCTGTGGGCGGCCGACGTGCTGCCGCAGGGCGTCGGCAAGGTCGTCGTCCTGCCCTTCCACGAGATCATGCCGGCGGTCCGGGACGGCCGGGTGGACGCCGGACTGGTCATCCACGAGGCCCGGTTCACCTATCAGGACTACGGCCTGCACTGCCTCGCCGACATGGGCGAGCACTGGGAGTCCACGACCGGTCTGCCGATCCCGCTCGGCGCGATCATCGCGAAGCGGTCGCTGGGTGCCGAGCGGCTGCGCGAGCTGGCCGAGTCGGCGCGCACCTCGGTCCGGATGGCCTGGGACGACCCGCAGGCCTCCCGCCCGTACGTACGCGCGCACGCGCAGGAGCTGGACCCGGCCGTCGCCGACCAGCACATCGGCCTGTACGTCAACGAGTTCACCGCGGACCTGGGCGACTCCGGCTACGCGGCGGTGCGCGGGCTGCTGACGCGGGCGGCGGCCGAGGGGCTGGTACCGGCCATCGCGCCGGGCGCGCTCGCCTTCCCGTAGGGGTCCGCGCGCCGCACACGACTGCGCCCCGCCGCTCGTTCGAGTGGCGGGGCGCGGGTGTGCGTGGGCGGGTCAGACGTCGAGCTGGTCGGCCACCGCGCGCAGCAGGCCGGCGATCTTCGTGCCGTGCACCTTGTCGGGGTAGCGGCCGCGTTCGAGCATCGGGGTGATGTTCTCCAGCAGGGTGGTGAGGTCCTGCACGATCGAGGCGAGCTCGTCGGGCTTGCGGCGCTGGGCGGCCGCGACGGACGGCGCCGGGTCCAGAACGGTCACCGAAAGTGCCTGGTCACCGCGTTGTCCGGCGACGACGCCGAACTCGACTCGCTGACCGGGCTTGAGGGCATCGACCCCGGCAGGGAGCACCGACGAGTGGACGAAGACGTCTCCGCCGTCGTCGCGGGAGAGAAAGCCGAAGCCCTTCTCACTGTTGAACCACTTGACCTTGCCGGTAGGCACGTCCGTCCTCTGTCCTTGTGCTCGTCGGGGGTCCGAAGTGCCGCGAACGGCTCCGGACAACAGCGCAGCGGGCCATGTGTGACCCGCCACCTCAAGGCTAATGGTCGGGGGCCGGGTGACAAGACGTTCCCCGGTCCTTCGCGGTCGGCTGCTTCGGCCAGGGAACTACCCTGGTGAGGTGACTGTTACTCCTCATTCAGACGAAGCGCGGCCCGGCGACGGACTGGTCAGGGCCGGCGGCATCGTGTTCATCGCCGGGGCCGTCGCCACGCTGGCGACGATGGCTCCGCTGTTCCTCGACGTCGACCCGTTCCCGTCGTACGCGTGGGCCGTGTGCATGCTGATGGGCGTCGGCTTCGCGATCTCCGCCGCGGGCGTCCTGCGCTCGGCCGCGGCGCAGCGCAAGGCGGCGCGGGCCTCCCAGGCCTGAGCCCTGCAGGCCCGGGCCGGGAGGCCTCGGAGAACCGCCTCGGACGGGGCGGAGGGTCAGACGGGGCGGACGGGTCAGACGGGCTGTGCGGCGACGTACTGTGCGAGCCACTCGGGCAGCGCGGTGAGGTCGGGCAGCACCACGTCCGCGCCCGCGGCGCGCAGTTCCGGCTCCGGGCAGGGGCCGGTGGGCACGGCCACGGACAGCGCGCCGGCCGTGCGGGCGCCGCGTACGTCGCCGATGTGGTCGCCGACGTAGACCTGCGCGCCGTGCTCGCGCAGCGCGCCCGCCTTGGCCTCCGCCCACAGCCAGCCGATGACCGCGTCCGGCTCGATGCCGAGGTGCCCCAGGTGCAGGCGGGCGTTGGGCTCGTGCTTGGCGGTGACGACGATCGCGCGGCCGCCCATCGCCTGGACGGCGGCCACGGCCTCGCGGGCGCCGGGCATCGCGGGCGTCGGCTCGATGGCGTGGTCCGGGTAGATCTCCCGGTAGCGGTCCGCCATGGCCGGGATCTCGTCCTGCGGGAACCAGCGCGCGAGCTCCTCCTCCAGCGGGGGTCCCAGGCGGGTGACCGCCGCGTCGGCGTCGATGTACGTCCCCGTCTCGGCCGACAGTGCCCGGTAGGCGGCCCGGATGCCCGGGCGGGAGTCGATGAGGGTCATGTCGAGGTCGAAGCCGACGGTGAGGTTCATACGGCCCATTGTGCCGAGCTGGGCGGAGCGCGGTGGACGGCGGGGCGAACCTCCCCGGAACTCGTGTTCAACCTTTCCGGCGCGGGAGCGCTCAGGACAGGGGTGAAGGACACGATGTGAGAGGGAGGGCGGATGCCACCAGGCGCCGAACACAACGCAGCGCGGGACTTCGGGCCCGCGTACGGACCCGAGTACGAGCAGGGGTACGGCCCCGGGCGAGCGGCCGCCGAGCGGGACGCGGCGACCGGCGGCCTCGACTTCGAGACCTTCGCCCGGGCCGCCCAGCGGGGGCTGTACCGGACGGCGTACCTGCTGTGCGGGAACGCCGACGGCGCACGCGACCTGACCCAGACGACCCTCGCCAAGCTGTTCCAGCACTGGCGGCGCGTGGCCGCCGCCGACAACCCGCAGGCGTACGCCCGGACCGTGCTGACCCGCACCTTCCTCGCCGAGCGGCGCCGCCGCCTGCGCGACCTGCTGGCCCACCGGCGGATCGATCCGCCGCGGGCCCCGCACCACGCCGACCTGCGGGCCCGCCGGGCGCCCGGGCGTGCCTCAGCGTCGGCGCGCCCGCCACACCAGATACAGCACGGACGCCAGCGCGGCGCCCCGCAGCAGCCACGGCCACATGCCCTGGACCGCGCCGCCGACCTGGTCGTCGGCCAGGGTCTCGCCCCACTTGCCGTTGGTGCGGCCCCACAGCCACACCGCGGCGCCCGCGAGGACCACGCCCGGCGGGCCGAGGACGGCCCACTTGCGTTCGGCGGGCCGCAGCACCCGTGAGGCGTACGGCAGGAGCCAGCCGATGACGAGGAGCAGCCAGTGGCCGCTGACGACGCCGACGACGAGGACCGCGGCGGCCAGCAGCAGGAAGGCGTTGGGCCGCGGGCGGGCCGGGGCGGCGGCCGCCTCCGGCTGCGCCCCGGCCTTCCCGGCGGCTTCCGCCTTCGCGCGCCGCCGCTCGCGCAGGAACCGTACGAGGGTCCGTGCGCGCGAGTCCGCAGGCCCGGGCGGGACCCCGTCCGCCTGCTCCCCGTCCTCGTCCTCGTCCTCCGGCCGCTCCTTGAACAGGTCCGGGATCTCGATGCCGCCCGCGAAGCCCTCGACCTGCGGGCCGCCCCCGTACGCGCCGGGAGTCATCCGCCACCAGTCGGGCTCGGCGCCGCCGGACGGGCCGAGCTCGTCCAGCCCGGCCAGGTGCGGCGGTACGTTCTCCGGCTCCGGCTCCCGTTCCGGCGTCGGCCGCGGCGCGGGGACCCCGGGCAGGCGCAGCCGGCCCGGGGCGCGCTGGGCGGGCACCGCCGGGACCGGGGCGGCGGGGCCCGCGGAGGGGGCCGCGGCCTGCCGGGTGCCGAGGGTGTCCAGGACCTCCTCCGGCGTGCCGATGCGCTCCAGGATGCGGCGCACGGCCGCCGGGGTCTCCGGGTCGTACTTGGCGCGCCGACGGTCGATCTCGTCCCGCAGGCCCGCCACGAGCCGCATCCGGTCGCCCGAGGAGAGGTGCCTGCGTTGCGCCAAGTCCCCGACGGCGCTCAGATATTCGTAGACCAGGTGGTCGCTTTCGATCCCCACGCCCAGGCTCCTCCCGTACCGCCTCTCCCGAAGGTAGCGCGTGCACCCGTGGAGCCGCCCCGGGCGCAGCGGATACCGTTGGCCGGATGGGGACCGGCCGATACGACCGGCCGACGCGACCGGGAGGCGACTGTGCCCGAGCCAAGCACTGCTGCGGGAGCTCCGGAGAACGGGACCGGGGCCACCTCCCCGCGTTCCCTCGCCGAGGCGCTGCGCGCCCGCGACGACGCCGCGCTCTCCGCCCTGCTGCACTCCCGGCCCGACCTGCTGAACCCGGTGCCCGGTGACGTCACCCAGCTCGCCACGCGCGCCGGGACCCGGGCCTCGGTGGTGCGGGCGCTGGAGCGCCTGGACCGGTTCACGCTGCAGACGGCCGAGGCCCTCGCCGTGGCCCCGGACCCGTGCCCGTACCCCGTACTGGAGGGGCTGCTGAGCGGCGGCGAGGACGAACGGGCCCGCGCCGCGCTCCCCCGGGCCCTGGACACCCTGCGCGACCAGGCCCTGGTGTGGGGCGACGAGGACCGGCTGCGCCTGGTGCGCACCGCCCGCGAGCTGCTCGCGCCGTCCCCCCAGCGCCCTTCGCCGACGGGGCTCGGGCCGACCGTCGCCGAGGCCACGGCCGGGATGTCGCCGACCCGGGTGCAGGAGATCGTGGCGGCGGCCGGGCTGCCCGGCACGCACGACCCGGTGTCCGCGGTCACGGCGCTGACCGCGCTGTTCACCGACCCGGAGCGGATGTCGGCGCTGCTGGACGAGGCCCCCGCCGAGGCGCACCAGGTGCTGGGGCGGCTGGTGTGGGGGCCGCCGTACGGGGAGGTGACCCCGAATCCGGCGCCGCCGGTGCGCTGGCTGCGCGACCGGGGGCTGCTGCTGCCCGCGACGGCGCGGACCGTTGTCCTGCCCCGGGAGGTGGCGCTGCACCTGCGCGGCGGGCTCGCGCACCGGGACACCTCGCCGGTGGCTCCGCCGGTGCCGGCGCACCGCGAGCACCGTCCACAGCTTGTGGACGCGAACGCCGCCGGTCAGGCGCTGGCCGCGCTGGCCACCGTCGAGGAGCTGGTGAAGTCCTGGGAGCACACCGGTCCGCCGGTGCTGCGGGCGGGCGGGCTGTCCGTACGGGACCTGAAGCGGGCCGCGGCCGGCCTGGACACCACCGAGGCCTCGGCGGCGTTCTGGATCGAACTGGCCTACGCGGCCGGGCTGCTGGCCAGCGACGGGGAGGCGGACGAGCGGTACGCGCCGACCCCGGCCTTCGACGACTGGCGCGAACTGCCGCCCGCCGAGCGGTGGTCGGTGCTGGCGGCCGCCTGGCTGCCGGCCACCCGTACCGCCGGCCTGGTCGGCGAGCAGGACGCGAAGGGGCGCACGCTGTCGGCGCTCGGCCCCGAACTGGACCGTTCCGCGGCGCCCGAGGTGCGCCGGCGCGTCCTGGAACTCCTGGCGGACCTCCCGGAGGGCGCCTCGGCCGACACGGAGGCGGTGCTGGCGCGGCTCGCGTGGGAGCGTCCCGTGCGCACGGCGAGCGACCTGCGGGCCCGGCTCGCGGGCTGGGCACTGACCGAGGCGGAGGTCCTCGGCGTGACCGGCCGGGGCGCACTGTCCGGGCCGGGCCGGGCGCTGCTGGAGCACCGGGATCCGGCGCCGCTGCTGGCGCCGCTGCTGCCGGAGCCGGTGGACCACGTACTGCTCCAGGCCGACCTGACGGCGGTGGCGCCGGGACCGCTGCGCCGCCCGCTCGGGGACACCCTCGCCGTGCTCGCGGACGTGGAGTCCAAGGGCGGGGCGACGGTCTACCGGTTCACGCCGGGCTCGGTGCGGCGGGCACTGGACGCCGGTCACGCCGCCGCCGATCTGCACGCCTTCCTCAAGGAGCACAGCCGTACGCCGGTTCCGCAGCCGCTGGCCTACCTGATCGACGACGTGGCGCGGCGGCACGGGCACCTGCGGGTCGGCGCGGCCTCCTCGTACGTGCGCTGCGACGACGACGCGATGCTGGGCGAGATCCTCGCGGACAAACGCTCGGCGGGACTGGGTCTGCGCCGGCTGGCGCCGACGGTGCTGGCCGCGCGGGCCGAACCGACCGCGCTGCTGGAGGGGTTGCGGGCGATGGGATACGCGCCGGCAGCGGAGTCGGGCACCGGCGACGTGCTGGTGGCACGGGCCGACGCCCACCGCACGCCGGCCCGTTCGGCGCCCGTACCGGTGCCGGACGGCCCGCCGGTGCCGGACGCGACGCTGCTGGGGGCGGCCGTACGGGCGATCCGTGCGGGCGACCTGGCGGCGACGGCGGTCCGCAAGGACCCCGGGCCGGCGGCCGGGGTGCCCGGCGAGCTGCCGCGCACGAGCGCGGCGGAAACCCTGGCGACGGTGCAGGCGGCGGCACTGACCGGGTCGGCGGTGTGGATCGGCTACGTGAACGCGGACGGCGCGGCGAGCCAGCGGGTCATCGCCCCGGTACGCGTCGAGGGCGGCTTCGTCACGGGCTACGACCACACGGCGGACGAGGTCCGCACGTACGCCCTGCACCGTGTCACGGGCGTGGCAGAACTGGCGGACGACCACCTCTGACCGTCAGCCCCGCCGGCCCCATCCAGCCCCGCCGGCGTTCGAGGCGCGGGGGCCCGGGGGCGGCGCCCCCGGCAACGGCGTCGCACCCGCACGGAAAACGGCTGGCGGCGCGGCCCCGGCGCCCGCGACGCTGAGGCCATGCAAGACGTACCGCACCGCCAGATCCGCGCCGCCCACACCGACACCACGATCACCGTCTACCAGGCCTACGCCCCCCACCTGGGGATCCCGGCGGCCCGCGACGGCCGTTTCCCGCCGGCGTGGAAGCGGGAGCGGATGACGTGGATCAAGCCGTCGTTCCTGTGGATGATGTACCGCTGCGGCTGGGCCGCCAAGGCCGACCAGGAGACGGTGCTCGCGGTCGAGATCACCCGCGACGGTTTCGACCGGGCGCTGCGCGGGGCCTGTCTGTCGCACTACGAGGCGGGCGTGCACGCCGACCGGGCGGCCTGGCAGGAGTCGCTGCGCGGGGCGCCGGCCCGCGTGCAGTGGGACCCGGAGCGCGACCTGCACCTGAACCCGCTGCCGTACCGCTCGCTCCAGCTGGGCCTGTCGGGTCCGGCCTCGCGGGCGTACGCCGACGAGTGGACGGTCTCCATCCGCGATGTGACCCCGCTGGCGCGGGAGGTCCACGGCCTGCTCCGGTCGGGCGAGGACGACGCGGCGCGCGCCCTGCTGCCGGTGGAGACGCCCTACCCGTCGGGGCCGCTGGCGCACCTGGGGGCGTGAGCCGTCAGTCCCGGACGAGCAGGACCACGAAGCCGACGACGGCGCCCGCCAGCAGTGCGAGCACGGAGTAGCGGGGCCGCGACGCGCGCAGCACCGGCAGGTAGTGGTCGACGGCGTAGCGGCCGGGCCCGGTGAGCGTGAGGGCGATGATCGAGGCGAACAGCACGACTTCGAGTTCGATGCCCTTGGGCGGGAAGTAGGCGTCGAAGCCCCGGACGTCGAGGATGTTGACGAAGACGCCGGTCAGGGCCGCGCCGGCGAGCGGCGTGAGCAGGCCGAGGGCGAGTCCGAGGCCGCCGAGGGTCTCGGAGAGTCCGGCGATGACGGCCATGGCGTCCCCGGCGGGGTAGCCGGCCATCGTGAAGCCCTTGCCGGTCGCGGTGAGGCCCGGCCCGCCGAACCAGCCGAAGAGCTTCATCGTGCCGTGGCCGGCCATCGACAGGCCGACGACGAGCCGGAGGACGAGCAGGCCGATGTCGTGGACGACGGTGGAGGCGGGGGGCGAGGAGTCGAAGAGGAGCGAGCGGTCGAACCGTGTCTGCGTCATGAGCGTCCGTTCGTCAGGAGCGTCCGGTCCCCCCTGGTCGCCTGAGCGACGGCCACCCTATGACGGCGCTTTCACGATCATCGGTCCGCAACGTCGTGGGGGGCCGTCCTCGACCCGTTCGGCCCCGGCCCGGGCTCCCGGCGGGCCCGAGGGGCTCCAGCCGGAAGCCGTCGCCGACGAAGGTGCGCGGCACGGTGAATCCGGCGGGGACGAAAGGGTGCTGAGCATCGGTCATGCGCGGACCGTACGCGTCGCCACGCGGGCGTCAGCTGCTTTTCCGCCGGGTGCCGGCCGCCCCGTCGAAGCGCCGTGTTCCCACCCCCGGCCCGGTACGGCACACTGGAGGTTTGACCTGAGTGAAACGGGGCGCCGCGCGTGAATGGTCCACTAATCGTCCAGAGCGACAAGACCCTCCTGCTCGAGGTCGACCACGAGCTCGCCGGAGCAGCGCGCCGCGCCATCGCTCCGTTCGCGGAGCTGGAGCGGGCGCCCGAGCACATCCACACCTACCGGATCACCCCGCTGGGGCTGTGGAACGCCCGGGCGGCCGGGCACGACGCCGAGCAGGTCGTCGACGCGCTCGTGGAGTACTCCCGTTACCCGGTACCGCACGCCCTGCTCGTCGACGTCGCCGAGACCATGGCCCGCTACGGCCGCCTCACCCTCTCCAAGCACCCCGTGCACGGCCTGGTGCTGACCAGCACCGACCGGCCGGTGCTGGAGGAGATCCTGCGGTCGAAGAAGATCACCCCGCTGGTCGGGGCGCGGCTCGACCCCGACACGGTGGCCGTGCACCCCTCCGAGCGCGGGCAGATCAAGCAGACGCTGCTCAAGCTGGGCTGGCCGGCCGAGGACCTCGCCGGGTACGTCGACGGTGAGGCGCACGCGATCGACCTGGCCGAGGACGGCTGGGCGCTGCGCCCGTACCAGCAGCAGGCCGTCGAGGGCTTCTGGCACGGCGGCTCCGGGGTGGTCGTGCTGCCCTGCGGCGCCGGAAAGACGCTGGTCGGCGCGGGCGCGATGGCGAAGGCCAAGGCGACCACGCTGATCCTGGTGACGAACACCGTCTCGGCCCGCCAGTGGAAGCACGAGCTGGTCAAGCGGACTTCCCTGACGGAGGAGGAGATCGGCGAGTACTCCGGTACCCGCAAGGAGATCCGGCCGGTCACGATCGCCACGTACCAGGTCCTGACGACGAAGCGGAAGGGCGTCTACCCGCACCTGGAGCTCTTCGACTCCCGGGACTGGGGCCTGATCGTCTACGACGAGGTGCACCTGCTGCCCGCGCCGGTCTTCAAGTTCACCGCGGACCTGCAGGCACGGCGCCGGCTGGGCCTGACGGCGACGCTGGTGCGCGAGGACGGCCGGGAGTCGGACGTCTTCTCGCTGATCGGGCCGAAGCGGTTCGACGCCCCGTGGAAGGAGATCGAGGCGCAGGGCTACATCGCGCCCGCCGACTGCGTGGAGGTCCGGGTCAACCTGACCGAGTCGGAGCGGCTCGCGTACGCGACCGCCGAGACGGAGGAGAAGTACCGCTTCTGCGCGACGACGGCGACGAAGCGGAAGGTCACCGAGGCGCTGGTGCGCAAGCACAAGGGTGAGCAGACCCTCGTCATCGGCCAGTACATCGACCAGCTCGACGAGCTCGGCGAGCACCTCGACGCGCCCGTCATCAAGGGCGAGACCTCCAACGCGCAGCGCGAGAAGCTCTTCGGCGCCTTCCGCGAGGGCGAGATCAGCGTGCTGGTGGTGTCGAAGGTCGCGAACTTCTCCATCGACCTGCCGGAGGCCACCGTCGCCATCCAGGTGTCGGGCACCTTCGGCTCGCGCCAGGAGGAGGCGCAGCGCCTGGGCCGTGTCCTGCGCCCGAAGGCGGACGGCCACGAGGCGCGCTTCTACTCGGTCGTCGCGCGCGACACGATCGACCAGGACTTCGCGGCGCACCGCCAGCGGTTCCTCGCCGAGCAGGGCTACGCCTACCGGATCATGGACGCCGACGAGCTGCTGGCCAACGACTGACGCCGGCCGTGGGCCGCCCGGACCCGGGCGACGGCCACGGTGAGCAGCGGGACGCACCACACCCACAGGCCCGGACCGTCCAGGACGAGGACGCGGCCGGTGGCGGCCAGGTGCCGGGACCAGAACGCGGCGGACTCCTCGGGGAGGACCAGCCGTCCGAGCAGGGCGGTGCCGGCGAGCGCGGCCAGCGCCGTCAGCCCGGCCCGGACCCGGCGGGTGGCCAGCAGGTACGGGACGAGGACCGCCGGGGTCAGGGTGATCCCGGCGGCGATGCCCACCGCGAAGCCCTTGCCGAGGGCGGCGCCGGGGCGGCCGAGGTCCCACAGGACCAGGCAGGCGAGGGCGAGGTTGATCTGGCCGGGCAGCGGGGCCTGGAACAGCGGCTCCAGCCACAGCCCGGCGATGGTGGCGGCCAGGACGGGCCCGGTCCTGGCCGGCAGTCCCGCGAGGCGGCAGGACAGGGCGATGAGCAGGGCGAGCAGGCCGGCGTTGCCGAGGACGAGGACGGCCTTCAGTAACCCGGCCGGCAGCCAGGCGGCCGGCGTGAACAGGATCGCCGCGAACGGCGGATACCCGGCGGGCGGGTGCCAATCGGCGGCGGAGAAGCCCTCGACGAGGGCGTCGGCCATCGGGACGCGCAGGGCGATGCACAGGACGCCCAGCACGAGCAGCGAGCCCGTCACCAGCACACCGGCGAACGAAGACGGCGAGCGGCTGGGGGCGGGGCTCAAGGTCACGCGCGTGACCCTAGTGGATCAGTCAACTCGCCGCTCCGGCCGGGCGGGCGGCCTGCGGGCCGACGCGGAGGCACTGGACCGGCTCGGCGGCTCCGTGCTCGCTCCGCTCCGTCGTACGCGTCGCAGGCCACGGCCCGACCGTATGCATTCACTCCTAGGTCATTGCAATGCGCAGCTCGATCGTCCATTGCATTCAGTTGCATATTCATTGCAACGCAGAGCCAAACACCTTGCCATTAAAGGGGATTAGCCTCACCTCTTTCTGTTGACCGATTCATAAACGCAATGTAGCTTCGGGGTCGTTCAGCAAACGCCGAACGCAACTACGGGGAGAATCACCATGGACAAGAGCAACAGCGGCTTCTCCGAAGCCGGTCTGCGCAAGATCCGCGACGTGCTGACGCGCCACGTCGACTCCGGGAAGATCCCCGGTGTGGTCGCCCTGGTCGGCCGCGGCGAGGAGACGCACGTCGAGGCCATCGGGACGATGCGCCACGACGGTGGCGCGCCGATGAGCCGGGACACGATCTTCCGGATGGCGTCCACGTCCAAGCCGGTCACCATGGCGGCGTCGATGGCCCTCCTCGACGACTGCCGGCTGCGGCTGGACGACCCGGTGGACCAGTGGCTGCCCGAACTCGCCGGCCGCCAGGTGCTGAAGCGGATCGACGGCCCCATCGACGACACCGAGCCCGCACGGCGCCCGATCACCGTCCGGGACCTGATGACCTCCACCTTCGGCCTCGGCATCGACCTGACCGCCGTGGGCTCTCCGATCTTCAACGCGATCTTCGAGAACGGCGTCTTCAGCCAGGGCGCGGCGCCGCTGCCCGAGCAGGACGAGTGGATGCGCCGCCTCGGCACGCTGCCGCTGATGCGCCAGCCCGGCGAGCACTGGCAGTACCACCTCAGCCACGACGTGCTCGGCGTACTCGTCTCGCGGGTCACCGGCCGGCCGTTCGAGACGTTCCTGCGCGAGCGCGTCCTCGATCCGCTCGGGATGAAGGACACCGGCTTCCACGTGCCCGCCGACAAGATCGACCGGCTGCCGCCCAGCTACGCTCCCGACCCGCAGACCGGTGAGTTCACCGTCTGGGACGAGGCGAAGACCGGGCAGTACAGCGCGCCCCCGGCGTTCCAGGCCGGCGGCGGCGGGCTCGTCTCCACCGTCGACGACTACCACGCCTACTTCCGGATGCTGCTCGACCACGGCATGCACGGCACCGAGCGGATCCTGTCCCGGCCCGCCGTCGAGCTGATGACCACCCGTCAACGTGTCGTTCGGCCAGGGACAGCAGGGTGGCTGGGGCTTCGGAATGGCGGTGCGCACCTACCGCGGCGACTACGCGCCCCTCGGCCAGTTCGGCTGGGACGGCGGAACCGGCACCTCGGCCTACGCCGACCCGGAGAACGGGATCACCGGCATCCTGCTCACACAGGTCGGACTGACCACTGCCGCTCCGGCGCAGCTCATCCACGACTTCTGGACCACGGTCTACCAGGCGGTCGACGCCTGACACCGAGGGCGGGCCGTCAGCGACGTATGACGCCCGCGTCCTCGGCGTACTCGCCCAGCACGACGACGCTCACCGCTGCCGCCGCGAACACCTTGGCGGCGTGCAGCATGCTGCCGAGGCGGTGGCGGGGGGTGGAGTCGGAGATGGCGGTGGCGCCGCTCGGGCGGCCGCCCTGAATCGGGGTGAAGGTTGCGGTGCTCATGAATCCATGGTGCTCCGCCGCCACCGGATCCACATCGCTCCGGAGGGCTAATCCCAGCACCCCCCGCCTCCTCCTCCCGTCGCACACCGCCCCCTAGGGAGTGTCCGAAAGTCTGACGCTCCCGGGTACGACACCCGTACGGACGTCCCGTCCGGGACGGACTTGCGGCCCGGTGAATTCGTTCGCGCGGGCCCGCCCCGCTGGCTACAATCTCCGCTCTTGCCGCCTCCCACCGCCTCATCGGGGAGAGCCGCCCGCCGGCCGGAAACCGGGGGCATCTGTTCCGTACCAGCAGCTGGAGGCAGTCCCGTGCCCGCGCACGCCCCCGACACCACCCCCGACGACGCGACCCCGCCCGCCGACCCGCTGGGACGCGAACGGGCCCACCTCGCCGCCTCGCGCTCGGCCCTGCGCGCCATGCGCGAGGACGTCGAGGCCCTCGACATCCGCGACGTCACCGCGAACTGGGTCAACGCGATCGTCCTCCAGGCCCAGATCGACGACCGCATCAAGGCCCTCGCCGACCTCGCCCACACGCCCCTCTTCTTCGGCCGCCTCGACTACCTCCACGCCCCCGGCGCCGAGCTCGCCGAAGGCGCGGAGGGCGAGCAGTTCTACATCGGCCGCCGCCACGTCCACGACGCCGACGGCGATCCGATGGTCATCGACTGGCGCGCACCCGTCTCCCAGCCGTTCTACCGGGCCTCCAAGAAGGACCCGCAGGACATCACCCTGCGCCGCCGCTTCGGCTACACCGGCGGCGAGCTCACCGCGTACGAGGACGAACACCTCTCCGACCCCGCCGAGACGGCCGCCGTCAGCAAGCTGCTCCAGCAGGAGATCGAGCGCCCGCGCGTCGGCCCCATGCGCGACATCGTGGCCACGATCCAGCCAGAACAGGACGAAATCGTCCGTTCCGGCCTGTCCGGCTCCGTCTGCGTGCAGGGAGGCCCCGGCACCGGCAAGACCGCCGTCGGCCTCCACCGGGTGGCGTACCTGCTGTACGCGCACCGCGAGCGCCTCGCCCGCACCGGCACCCTCGTCATCGGGCCGAACCGTTCCTTCCTGCACTACATCGAGCAGGTCCTCCCCGCCCTGGGCGAGCTGGAGGTCAAGCAGGCCACCGTCGACGACCTGGTCGCCCGCGAGGGCCTGGAGGTCCGCGGCGCCGACCCCGCCGAGACCGCCGTCGTCAAGGGCGACGCCCGCATGGCGGAGGTGCTGCGCCGCGCGGTCCGCTCGCACGTCGGCCGCCCCACGGAGCCGCTGATGGTCGTGCGCGGCTCGCGCCGCTGGCGGGTGCCCGCGTACGAGCTGGAGGAGATGGTCGAGGAGCTGCAGAACCGCGACATCCGCTACGGCGCCGCCCGCGACGCCCTCCCCCAGCGCATCGCCCACGCCGTCCTGGTCCGGATGGAACAGGCCGGCGAGGCCCCGGACGACCGCGTCCAGGACGCGGTCGCGCGCAACGCGGCCGTCAAGGCGGCGGTCAAGGAGATCTGGCCGCCCGTCGAACCGGCGAAGCTGGTCCTGCGCCTCCTCTCCGACCCGGACTTCCTCGCCGTCCACGCGCAGGACGTCCTGACGGCGGACGAACAGAAGCTCCTGTTGTGGCCCAAGCCGTTCCGGAGCGTGAAGTCGGCGAAGTGGTCGGCGGCGGACCTGGTCCTCATCGACGAGGCCGCCGACCTGGTGGAACGCACCCACTCGCTCGGCCACGTCGTCCTCGACGAGGCGCAGGACCTCTCCCCCATGCAGTACCGGGCGGTGGGACGGCGCTGCACGACCGGCTCGGCGACGGTCCTGGGCGACCTGGCGCAGGGCACCACCCCGTGGGCCACGCGCAGCTGGGACGAGGCGCTGGCGCACCTGGGCAAGCCGCAGGCGGTGCTGGAGGAGCTGACGGCGGGCTTCCGCGTGCCGCGCGAGGTGATCGCCTACGCCTCCCGCCTGCTGCCGGAGATCTCCCCGGGCCTGGCCCCGGTCTCCTCGGTCCGCGAAACGCCGGGTTCCTTGCGGATCGCCGAAGTCGCGGATCTCGACGCAGCGGTGCTGGACGCGTGCCGCGAATCCCTGACCCAGGAGGGCTCGATCGGCCTGATCGCGGCGGACGCGCGCATCCCCGCCCTGGCCGAGGCCCTGCTGGCGGCGGGCATGCCGTACCTGTCCCCCGGCGAGGAGACGACCGCGGAGTCCCGCCTGGCGCTGGTCCCGGCGTCGCTGGCGAAGGGCCTGGAGTACGACTACGTCGTCCTCGACGAGCCGGCGGCGATCGTCGACGGCGAACCGGACGAGCGGACCGGCCTGCGCCGCCTGTACGTCTGCCTCACCCGAGCCGTCTCGGGCCTGACGGCCCTCCACGCCTGCCCCCTCCCCCCGGCCCCTCCGCTCACGCGGACG
>NZ_JOAK01000037.1 GCF_000720455.1 Streptomyces virginiae
CGCGGCGGTGGTCGTCGGCCGCGGCGGGCAGGGTGGCGGCGCCGATCAGGGTGCCGGCCGCCAGCAGGGTGGCGAGAACGCGGCGGGTGGCGAGAGAAGAAGCAGACATGGAGGATGGACCCCTTCGACTTCAGTGGTTCCCGGCGTCCTGCCGGGGAGCCACACTCTGGCCGCCACCCTCTGCGAATTGCCGCACATACGGCGCGTGTTGCCCAAACCAGACATATCCATAACTCTCCCGTGTGACAACCGTTTCCGAGAGTAATGCTGCACTTACGGACCGTGATCAGAATGCCCGTGTCCGCCTATTCGCTCCGCTCGCGCGCGGACACGGTCACGTGGTCCACCCGCATCGGATGGCCGGGCTGCGTCCCAGGGCCGACGTCCGCGCCGTCGGCCCGCGGAAGCGTGCCGCCGACGGCCACGTTGAGGATCAGGAACAGCCCGTGGTCCACGGCCCGCCCCCAGGTCCCGGAGTCCAGCCGGTCGGCCGTCACCCGGTGGTACAAGCGGCCGTCCAGATACCAGCGCACCTCCTCGGCGCCCGGGGCACGGTCCACCTCCACGGCGTACGAGTGGAAGGCCGCACGGCAGCCGGAGCACGGCTGCGGACCCGAGGTCAGGCCCACGGGCTCCTGGCACGGGCCGCCTTCGAGGACTCCGCAGTGCATGGAGCCGAAGACGGTGTCCCGCCCGTTCACGGACTCCATGACGTCGAACTCACCGACCCCCGGCCACCCCGTGTACCCGTCGCGCGGCGGCGCCCCCAGGGTCCAGAACGCCGGCCAGTAGCCGGCCGCACCGGTCCCGGTCACATCCGGCAGGGCGATCGACGCCTCGATCCGCAGCACCCCGCCGGGCGGCGGGGCGAAGTCGGAGCGCCGGGTCTCGATGCGCCCCGAACTCCACGCGCCGTCCTCGCGGGTGGGGACGATCTCCAGCGCGCCCTTCCCGTCGAGGCGGACGTTGTCGGTCGAGTCCGTCACGGTCTCCACCTCCCCGGTGCCCCACTGCGGCGCCGGGCAGCCGGGATGGCAAGTGCCGACGTCGTGGACCCAGTTGGCGGCCGAAGGCGCGCTGCCCGCCGGCCCGTCGAAGTCCTCCCGCAGCAGCCGCGTCCAGCCGTCCACACCGCGGGCCGCGCCCGGCGGTGCCACCGCCGGCAGGGCCCCGGCCTCCGTGAACAGCCGCTCCAGCCGGTTGGTCAGGACGACGGCCGCCACATTGGTCAGGTGCGCGTCGTCCCGGTACAGCAGGATCCGGTCGAGCACGGCCGGGCAGGTCGGGCCGTTCCCCGGGCACAGCACCCCGTTCACGCCGACGCTCCGTACGCCGGGCAGCGCGCCGGACGCGATCCGCCGCGCCAGCGGATCGGGCCGGAGCGCGCCGGCGCGGCCGAACGCGCAGTCGTCGGGGGAGTCGGGGCTCCCGGAGACGCACGCCGCGACGTCCGTACCCGGTACGGGGGTGTCCTCGACGTAGACGATCGGCGCGCCCAGAGCCCGGAGCGGCGCGAGGGTCTTCTCCCAGGCCTCGGCCAGGAGCCGTTCGTCCCCGGTGTACCGGTTGAGCGAGGAGATCACGACGAGCCGTGGCTTCGGCTGCTTCCCCAGCCGCTCCAGGGTGTCCGCCCGCCAGATGTCGCACTCCCGGTAGGCGCGGCCCAGCTGGGGGCTGTCCACCGTCAGCCGGGGCAGCGGGCAGCCCTGCTTCACGAACTCCTGCAGCGCCCAGCCCCGGGAGGAGGCCAGCGCCAGCATCGGCGAGAACCACTGCCCGGCGTGCGAGTCGCCGAGCAGCACGATCCGGTCCGGGCTGTCCACCGCGCCGAACAGGCAGTCCGGGCTGCTCGTCCGGGCCGGGGCGATCTCGCATGGCCCGTCCGGCGGGAAGTCGCCCCGCGCCTGCACGGGACTGGGCACCACCGGTCCGTCCACGAGCGGTGTCCCCGCGGTCCGGGCCAGCAGGGTGGGCCCCGAGACGGCGCCCGGTGGCAGCCCCTTCGGGTCGACGGGCGCGGCCGGACCGAGCAGCTTCAAGGTCGTGGTGCCCATCACCAGCGCGAGGACCACGGGCAGCACGATGGCCGATACGCCCACCGACAGCCCACGGCGGGGGAGTTCGCAGACCGTGCGGCTGCGCCGCAGCGGCCGCTCGACCCACCGCATCGTGGCCAGGGCGGGCAGCGCCGCCGCCAGCGTCAGCGCGGTCCTCGCCGGCCATCCGAGCGGGCCCCACCGCGCCTCGGCGAGGACAAGCACCGGCCAGTGCCACAGGTACAGGTTGTAGGAGAGCCGCCCGACGGCCCGCGGCGCCCGGCCCGCGAGCAGCCGTCCGACGTCACCGGCGCCCGGTGCGTGGCGCTCGCCCCGCCCGGGTGCCGCGGCGAGGATCACCGCGACGGTGCCCAGCGTCGGCACGAGCGCCGCCCGGCCCGGATACGGGGTCGCGGCGTCGTACGCCACGACGCACCAGCCGATCGCCGCCGCCCCCGCCCAGCCGCACAGCAGCCGCAGCGGTCGCGGCCCCCGCGTCAGGTGCAGGGGCAGCAGGGCGAGCAGTGCGCCGGCGCCGAACTGCCAGACGCGCGAGGGCGTGCCGAGGTAGGCCAGGGAGACCGAGTGCCGCGTCCAGTGGAGGGCCAGGGCGAACGACGCGAGCGTCAGCGGCGCTGCGACCAGGAACACCAGGTGGCGCACCGCCCGGCCCCGGCGGACCGCCCGGGCCGCGCAGAGCGCGACCACCGCCAGCAGCGGGGCCCAGAACAGGTAGAACTGCTCCTCGACGGCGAGGGACCAGAAGTGCAGCAGAGGACTCTGGTCGTGTCCGGCGTCGAGATAGTCGGTCCGCTGCGACACGAACCGCCAGTTGGCGACGGACAGCGCCGCCGCGACGACGTCGTGCTCCACGTCGGTGCGGCGCAGCGGTACGGTCAGCCAGGCGCCGGCGACCGCCACCGCGGCCAGCACCACTGCGGCCGAGGGCAGCAGCCGCCGGGCTCGCCGGGAGAAGAAGTCCCCGAGCCGGATCCGGCCCGTGGCGGTCGCCTCGCGGACCAGCAGGCCGGTGATCAGGTAGCCGGACATGACGAAGAAGACGTCCACTCCGACGAAACCGCCGGTCGCCCAGGGGATCCCGGCGTGGAAGGCGAGGACCGCGACGACGGCGACCGCGCGCAGGCCCTCGATGTCGGGCCGGAAGGCGGACCGGTGCGGACTGGGCCCGGACTCGCCGCCGGAACGGGAAGCCGCGGCCGGCCGGGCACCCGCGCGCCCCGGGGTCCGGCGGCGGCCGGGTATGACGGGGAAGGACATGGTGACGGCGCCTTTCAGCTCAGCCAGGGAAGCATCGGGTCGACCCATCCCGATGCCAGCAGGCCGGTGAGCAGGATGACCGCGGACGCGGCGACGGTCTCGGGCCAGCGGCGGGGCAGCACGCCGGAACGGGTGCCCGGGCGGGGCCGGACGCGGTCGCGGACGCGGGCCCGGACGCGGGCGCGCAGCGACGACGCGGCGCCGCCCGGGGCGGGACGCAGTTCGGCCGCCAGGTCCCGGACCAGCGGGACGTTGATCTGGAACTGCACCACGACGTACAGGAGCAGCCCCCAGTTGGGCTCCCAGCCGTTGCGGGCCACGGCCAGCGCGAGTCCCGAGGCGGCCGCGCCGTTGGAGAATGCCAGCCACACCAGCGCCACGGCCACCACCCGGCGGGCCATTGCGCCCCGGGCCGCCGCACCCCCGACGCCGGTCGGCACCCAGGCGGCGCTGCGGCCCCGCAGCGTGTGCAGGAACGCCGTCGCGGCGGCCACGCTCGTCAGGACGTTGGCCCGGATCACCTCCACCCGCCAGCGGGTCCGGCTGACCCGGGGCAGCAGCACGTGCCACAGCCACAGAGGGGCGAGCAGCGGCAGCACGTGCCAGGGCCGGATCATGTCCGGGTAGCGGAACATCATCACCAGCGGCGCCGCGAAGGTGTTCACGGCCGTCGTCAGGTAGCCGACGACGCCTTCGTAGAAGCACAGGCGCATGCGCCACGGCGCGCGCATCCGGCGCAGTACGGGCGTGCCGAGCAGGTGCAGGTTGCCCATCGCCCACCGGTACTGCTGGTTGACGAAGGAGGTGACCCGGTCGGGCGAGGTGCCCTTGGCGACCAGTACGGGTACGTAGAGCGTGCGGAAGCCCTGTTCGTGGAGGGCGAGTCCGGTGTACAGGTCCTCGCTGTGGTCGAGCCGGGCGAAGCCGCCGGCCAGGTCGAGCGCGGCGCGCCGGTAGACGGCGTTGCTGCCGCAGCAGATGGCGGCGTCGCTGGCGTCCCGGGACGGCTGGATCCACCGGAAGAACCATTCCTGGGCGGAGCCCGCGGCGCGCTGGATCCAGCTCATGGTCCCGTCGGTGTCGAAGCACTGCGGGCTCTGGACGATGCCGACGGCGGGATCGGCGAGGTACGGCACGAGATGGCGCAGGAAGTCCGGCCTGGGCGCGAAGTCCGCGTCGAGGATGGCGACGAACTCGGCGCTGCTCAGGGTCAGCGCGTGGTTGAGGTTCCCGGCCTTCTTCAGGTGCCCGCGGTCGGGGCGCACGACGTACTCGTAGCCGTGACGGGCGGCCAGCGCGGCGACTTCGGGCCGGTCGGCGTCGTCGAGGATCCACACGGTCAGCGCGTCGGCGGGCCAGTCGACGGCCGCCACGGCGCGGTAGGCGTTGTCCAGGACGGGCAGCGGCTCCCCGCAGGTCGGCAGGTACAGGTCGACCCCGGGAGGGGGCGCGGGCCGCCATGCGTGGACGAGTACCTCGTGGGACCGTCTGGTGAGCCGGCGCTGGCGCAGGCTGTTGACGGAGGAGAGCGCCAGGGCCGCGACGTTGAGCCCGAGGACGGCGAGGAAGGCCCACAGGGCGGGTGTCCGCAGGGCGAAGGTGAACATGGTCGCCGCGGTGAAGACGAAAGCGAGCGAGGTGACGACCAGGACCCAGCGGCGTTGCGGGCCGAAGTACCAGTAGAGCTCCTCGTCGGACGGCGGTTGCGGAAGATGATGAACAGTCACAGAGCCCCCCACGGTTGTGCACGTACCCGTTCGAGGTGGCCCAGCCTAGTGTCAAAGGTATAGACCACTTGTCGGGATCCGGGTAACGGGCCCAATGAGCCACGGAATTGGCGCGACTCGAATGGTCCAGACCTCTTGTTCTCGCCATTCGACCGGCCGCTCCGGGCCGATCCGGGAAGTCCCAGGTCACGCGGGGGTGAACAGTCCTGGAACACCGGGCCGTTCCGTGCGGACCGGCCTCATGGGGCGGCGTCGCCGCGGTCGTGCTCCAGCCGGAGCAGCTCCGGCAGGTCCGCCAGCCGGTCGAGCCCCCGAACCGGCATGGCGGTCCGGGCGTTGTGCAGCAGCCGGTCCCGGTGGCGGTGCAGGAAGGACCAGTACCCGGTGGTGAAGGGGCAGGCGTCCTCGCCGCTGCGGGAGCCGGGCCGGTAGCGGCACGGCCCGCACAGGTCGCTCATCCGGTCGATGTAGGCGCCACCGGACGTGTAGGGCTTGGTCGTCATACGGCCGCCGTCCGCGTACTGCGACATGCCGACCACGTTGGGGAGCATGACCCAGTCGTAGCCGTCGACGAACGAGCGGTGGAACCAGTCGGTGAGCGCCGCCGGGTCCCAGCCCCGCTGGAGCGCGTAACTGCCCAGCACCATCAGCCGCGGAATGTGGTGGGTCCAGCCGGTGTCCCGGACCTGGCGGAGCACGGTCGAAAGGCACCGGGCCGTGACGGCGTCCGCATCGAGCGAGTCCCACCAGGCGGGCAGCGGCCCGGTGTGCCCCAGGACGTTGGACGTCCGGTACTCCTCACCGAAGTGCCAGTACAGGTGCCAGACGTACTCCCGCCATCCGGCGATCTGCCGGACGAAGCCCTCGGCGGAGTTGAGGGGGACGGCGCCGGCCCGCCAGGCGGCCTCCGCGCGCTCCACGCACTCCGCCGGATCCAGCAGACCGAGGTTGAGGGACGAGGACAGCAGGCTGTGGCTCAGCACCGGGTCGGCGGCGAACATGACGTCCTCGTGGGCGCCGAACCCGGCGAGCCGGTGGTCCACGAAACGCCGCAGCGCGGCCAGCGCCTCCCGCCGGCCCGCCGGGAAGAGCCGCGGGCCGTCCCGGCCGGCGAACGAAACACCGCCGGACCGCTCCCAGCGGTCGAGGTCCTCCCGGACGCCGGCGTCGATGTCGTCCTCGCGGGGCCGGTAGGGGGCGGGTGCGTCGAGGGTCCGCGCTCCCCGCGGCGGGGGCTCCCGGTTGTCGTGATCGAGGTTCCACCTCCCCCCTGCCGGTTCACCCCCGTCCATCAGCAGGTCCAGCTTCCGCCGCACGTGGCGGTAGAAGTTCTCGAGCCGCAGCCCGCCCTCCGGATGCCCGGCCGCCCACTGCGCGAATTCCTCGTGCGTCAGCAGGAAGCCGCGGGCCGGCAGGACGGTCACGCCGTCGAGCGAGTTCACCAGGGCCGCCGCCGCCCGGGAGGTCGGGTGGTGCACCGTGACCGGAGAGCTGCCGACGGCGCGGCGCAGGCCCTCGCGGTACGTGTCGGCCTTGACGTAGACGACGCGGTCGCCCAGCTCGGCGGCACGGTGACGCATCGCCGAGAGCATCAGGTGCGCCTTGGCCCGGTGGAACCGGCGCCGGCGGAAGACCGCCTGCGATTCGATCATCACCAGGGGGGCGTCGCGGGGGACGCCCCCCTCACCCGGGGCGATGAAGGCAGGGCCCAGCTGATCGCCGAAGAGCCAGTGTGCGCCGGTCATGCCGCCGTCCTTCCCCGCAGGTGCATGCGTCCCTACCGGTACTTCCCGCAAGCGCGGGAGTTCGGACGCACCCATCGGGTGGCACTCGGCGACGCATCCGTTCGGCCCGCCCGGGCCGAAGAGGGAGCGAGGAGCCGTCCGCGAGCGGCGGACGCGACCCGGCGGCGGAGCGGAGGCCCGATGGGAGGACAGCACGAGTGGCGGGTCGCGCCCGACGCGGGGCGGCCGGACGGACGCGCGTGCGCGCATCTCGACCTCATGGACGACTGGAGGCTCATGGAGGACTGCAGGCCGGCCCCGGCCGCGTCGCCCGCCACGTGCACGGACTGCCTGGCGCGCGGGACGACCTGGGTGAGGCTGCGCCAATGCGTGACCTGCGGACACGTCGGATGCTGCGACACCTCCACCGGCCGCCACGCCCACGGGCACCATGTGGAGAGCGGGCACCCGGTCGCCGTGTCGCTCGCAGCGGACGAGGACTGGGCCTGGTGCTTCCCCGACGAGGTCTTCCTGGTCCGCGCCGGAGGCGACGCGGCAGACCCGCCCGCCGGACGAGGACCGCACCGACGGGAGGCCCCATGAGCACGCACCACGCGGACACGCCCAGGACGGAATCGGTGTGGGACTATCCGCGCCCGCCCCGGATCGAGCCCGACGCCCGGCACGTGGTGGTGCGCCACGCCGGCGCGGTCCTGGCCGACTCCCGCCGCTGCCTCCGCGTACTGGAGACCAGCCATCCGCCGGTCTTCTACGTCCCGCGGGCCGATGTGCGCACCGACCTCCTGCGCGCCTCCGCGAACCGCAGCATGTGCGAGTGGAAGGGCACGGCCACCTACTGGACCCTCGGCCCGCGGCCCGGCCTGCCGCCCGTGCCCGACATCGCGTGGAGCTACGAGACGCCGAGCCCGTCCTACGCGCCGATCGCCGGCCATCTCGCGTTCCGCGCCGACCGGGTGGAGGCGTGCACGGTGGACGGAGAGCCCGTGCGGGCCCAGCCGGGCGGCTTCTACGGAGGGTGGATCACGCACGAGATCACCGGCCCCTTCAAGGGGGAGCCCGGCAGCCGGGGCTGGTGAACCCCGGGCACCGGCACCCCCGGGGCGGCCCGGAGGGCTCGGGACCGCCGTCCGGGCCGCGCCGCACGGCCTACCGGCGGGCGTCCACCACCGCGAGGAGCTTGCCGCTGGTCGGGCTGCGGTCCAGCGACGCGCCGTCGACGGCCTCCACCACCAGGTCCAGGAGCCGCTCCGCCACCGCCGACCGCAGCTCCGGGTAGCCCGCCAGGAAGACCTCCCGCAGCCGCTCCGGATCCGTCGCCGCGCCGCGTTCCACCCGTACGGTCAGCCGCTCGCGCGCGTCCGTGGCGTCGAGCCGGACCTGCAGCTCGCCCCGGTGGCCGCCGGGCTCCCCCGCCAGGTCCAGGAACCGCCGGTGATTGAGGAAGTACGTCGCCACCCGCATCACGTCACCCGTGCGGCCCTGCAGTTCGAAGCGGGGCGCGTGCCGGCCGCACGGACAGCGGCCCGGGACCTCCCGGCCGAGGTCGCCGATCACGTAACGGCCCAGGTCCTGGCCCCGCCGGGCATGCGTGGTGAACACCAGCCGGCCCGTCTCGCCCGGCGCCACCGGCCGGTCCTCGGCCGGCTCCAGGACCTCCATGGTGTGCAGGTCGGCGTGCAGGTGGTGGACGCCGCCGGAGCTCTCGGTGCACTGGTAGCCCAGTGGCCCGAGGTCGGTGCTGCCGTAGGTGATCGACCGGATCACCTCGATGCCGAAGGTGTCCTTCAGGGTCCGCTGCTGCTCCGCGGTGAAGTGCTCGCCGCCGTAGAAGACCTTGCGCAGTCCGCCGTACGCACGCAGGGCGTCCGCCTCCGCATGGAGCAGCTGCCACAGGTAGGAGGGCATCCCGAACAGGGTGTCGGCCCCGAGGTCGATCAGCGCCCGGGCCGTCGCCCGGTGGTCGGGGCCGGCCGACAGCGGCAGCTGCACCCCGCCGAGCCGTTCCAGTACGGAGAAGAAGCTGATGAAGCTGCCGTACATGGCGCCGCAGTAGAAGAGGTTGGCCGTGCGGTCCCCGACCGGGTCGTAGCCGGCCGCGAGCAGGCCGCGGGCTGCGGCGTGCATCTGCGTGTCGTAGTCGTCGTAGCTGAAGACCGACAGCGCGGGCGCGCCGGTGCTGCCGCCACTGCGGAAGTACAGCTCGGCATCGGCGCGCGCCACCCGACGGCCCGGCTCCTGCACGTCCTCCTTGCCCAGCAACGGGCCCGCGGGCGGCGGCAGGACGACGGGCCTGGCCAGGTCGTCCAGGCAGGCGGTGGTGGCGAAGAGCGCGGGGTCGGCCTGGACCGCGACGCGGCGGCTGTAGCGCTGCAGGGCGTACACGCCGTCGTGCGGCTCACCCGCGTAGCTCTCCAGCATGGCTCCGACGGGCGTGACACGGGTGACGCCGGCGGCCAGCGCGGTGCGGGACAGCTCGGCGATGTCGGTCCGGCTGCCCGCGAGGCCCGCCGTCTGCAGGTAGCGGCGCATCGGGCGCAGGGTCGCGATCATCCGCTTCCGCGGCAGCGGCTTGACCCAGACGCTGCGGTGCAGCGGCGAGGCCGTGAGCGGGGAGCGGGTGTCGGCCATGACCCGCCAGGAGCCGTCGGGCGCGGCGAACACCCGGGTGAGACCGAGGTGTTCCTCCAGCCGGGCCACCAGCTCGGTGGTGGTCAGCTCCGCCTCCTGCGCCGGGTCCGGCCCGACCGCGGACACGGCGCCCACCGCCGGCGGCCGGGCCGCGAGCACGGCTGCGAAACGCTCGGCGAAGGCGAACACCTCGCCCTCGTCCTCGGTGTCGAGGTAGACCACCTGGGGGCTGGAGCAGGCCTGCTGCTCGTGCAGGCACACGTCGTCGGCGAGGGCGCCGAGCGTCACGGCGTCCGACCAGGCGTCACTGGTCAGGTAGGCGAAGGAGATCCGGTGCCCCCACTCCACCAGCCGGCAACCCGCCGGCACATGGGCCGCCACACCTTCCACGGCGCCTTCGCCGCCCCACACGGCCACGGCGTCCGCGGGCGCGCACATCAGGCGCAGCCACTCCTGCCGGGACGACGGGAACCGCAGCACGACGATCCGGGCGGCCAGCGCACCACTGGGGTCCAGGGCCGCCAGCTCGGCCATCAGGTGCTGGGTGAGCAGGGTGTCGGCGCTGCTGGTCTTGAGGATGTTGACGTTGCCCGCGAGCAGGCCCTCGACGATGCTCAGCGGTGCCACCGTCGCCGCGTTCCCCGGGGCGATGTGGGCGACCAGCCCCACCGGCGCCCACGCCTCGTAGACCGTCTCGCGCGGATCGGCCCGGTTCAGCCGGCCCGGAGCCGTGCCGCCCAGCTCCCGGCGCAGCTTGCGGGTCAGCTCGCGCCGGCCGAGGAGGGCGCCGAGCTCGGCCAGCACCGCCGGGTCCTCGCCCTCCGGCAGGTGCGCGGCGAGCCGGCCGTGTACGGGGTGGGCCGGGTCGCACAGCGCGCCGGCGAGGGCGTCGCAGGCGGCCAGGACGGTCTCGGTCTCCAGATCCGTCGCCAGCGCCGCCTCGACTGCGGCCGGCAGCTCCGCGAGACGTCGCCCGGCCTCCTCGTCGCCGATGAGGGAACCCTGCCAGTAGTGGTGGTGCACGCTCATGGTCACGCCATTCCCTTCATCAGTTCCGCCGCGGCCACGGCGCAGCTCTTGTTGCGGCTCACCCCGGCACGGCCGTGCACGGTGAACCAGGGGGTCTCCAGCTCGCACCCGCAGGCTCCGCCCGGCCGGAGCGAGGCGAGGTCGCCCATGACCACGCTCTGCGCCGGCACCGAGGTGATGTACGGCGACACCAGGTGCAGGTACCCGCGCTCCCCGTACGGCAGGGGCTCCAGGGTCCGGGTGGAGCGGATCGTCACCCGCGACCAGACGGGGGCGTGCAGCCGGTGGTGGTCGCACTCGATGTAGGGGATGCAGTGCTCCACGGACCCGAAGGTGTCCCGGATCCGCTCACCCGGGATGCCGAGCTGCTCGGTGACGCGCGCGTACAGCTCCTCCTTCTCGATGCGCCGGTCGGCGTGGCCCTTCCACCCGCCGCCGAGGACGACGAGCGAGCCCTCGGGCAGGCGCAGCGGCGCCATCCCCATGGCCCGCATCCGCTCCAGGGTGAAGAAGAGGAAGGCGGGGAAGCCGAGGATGCGGACCGGGGCGTCCTCCCGCTCGAAGCGGCGCAGTGCGGCGACGCAGCCGAAGGGGTCGAACTCGTGGTCGCCGCCGGTGTTGCGCAGCGCGTACTCCACGCTGCGCGCCGGGGCGAAATCGCACAGGTAGTTGTCGGTGAAGGCAGTGCCCAGGTTCAGGGACGGGGCCGGCTCGTAGCTGTAGAGGAGGTAGTTGACCTCTTGGTCCGGGGTGATCCAGCCGTTGCGCTCGAAGATCCGGGCGACCATGCGCTGCGCGGAGCGGATGGTCCAGTGGTCGAAGAACATCTGCGACTTCTGGCCGGTGGTGCCGGAGGAGGTCAGGTGCAGTTCGACGTCCTCGCGCGGGATGGAGAGCACCTCGTGGCGCTTGAAGAAGTTCGCGTGGACGAGGGGCGCACGGTACGGCTCCGCCGGGGGAGTCGCCTCGTACAGGGAGCGGAAGAACGGGGAGCGTTCGGTGTGCCAGGCGTTGGTCTCCGCCATGGCGGCGGCGAACAGCTCGTCCGCCGCGGGCCCGTGGGCGTAGGGGTCGGTCAGGTCGCACAGCTGTTGGACGTGAGGCAGGAGGGCCGGGTCGGGTACGGCGACCGGCGCGAGATGGGGGTTCATGCGGTTCATGGGGCAACCTCGGATGATGTGGGCAGGTGCGCCGACGCCCAGGCCGACGCGTAGCAGTCCAGGTACGGCTGGAGGGGCGGTTCGACGGCGACGCCGCGGAAGTCGATGCGCTCGCTGGAGCGGGACAGGACGGCGTAGTCGTGGAAGCCGTCGCCGTCCGCGCGCATCGCCGGGTAGAGGGCTCCGGCGACGAACCCATGGGCCAGGAAGGCGGAGAGGGCCTCCTGGTGGGCGAGCGGCACCAGGGCCTCCACGTAGCCGGCGCCGGCGCGGGCGAGGGCCCGGGTGACGGGTTCGAGGTGGGCGGCCGCGGCGGCCGGGTCGGGATGGGCGGTCAGCAGGGAGCAGTAGCCGCCGGCGCGGTTGAGGTAGGCGTACACCTCGAACCGGCCGTCTTCCGGTGTGAGCAGCACGTTGGGGGTGTGCAGCGGGTAGAACCAGCCTTCCGCCCCCGGGAAGCGCTCGCGGAAGCGGCGGCGTACGAACGCCGGAGCCTCGATCAACTCCAGCTGTTCTGCCGCCCCTTGCGGCGCGGGCGTCGCCGGTGGCCGGCCGTAGGCGGCCCGCACCCCCGGGTAGCCGATGCCGAGGGCCGCTCCGGCCGTACGCAGCAACGGCAGCAGTACGGCGGGCACTTCGGCGACGGGCACCCGGCGGTCGAGCACACCGGGGGAGTGACGCGCGTAGAGCGCGAGGCTCTCGCGGCTGCGGAGGTCCACCGCGTTGGGCAGGATGCCGAGCGGACGGAAACCGTTGCGGGCGACGACCCGCTGCGGACCGGAGCCGACGGTGCGGACGGTCGCGTACACCGAGTCCAGCCGGCCGGTGTCCAGCATCTCGGCGCAGAGGGCTTCGGTCAGGGCGGCGGCCAGGCCCGCTGAGCGGTGCTCGGGGTGCACGGCTATGCCCTCCAGCCGGGCGATGCGGCTGTCGGCCTCGCCGTGGATGGCGGCGGACGCGGCCAGGGCTCCGGTGACGGGGCAGCGGGCGACGAGCCACAGGGAGTGCGGGTCGGCCATGAGCCGGGCCATCTCGGCCGGGTCCGTGCCGAGGGCGACGGGGTAGTGCGGGCCGTAGACGGCGTAATAGAGCTGCCGCAGTTCGGCGATGTCCGTGCCGGTGGCCGGGGTGATGACGGGGTTCACCGGGCGCCTCCCACGGTCTCCGGCTCCGGTGTGGGCGCCGCGTCTATCGAGGGCGACGGTTCGGGCGTACGGGATCCCAGCAGGGCCAGCGCGCCGGCGGCGGGCAGCAGGCCGGCGCCCTGGACCAGGCACAGCGTCTGCGGGGAGACGAGGTCGCCCGCCGAGCCGAAGACCAGGGAAGCCACCGGCAGGGAGGCGCCCAGTACGGCCTGCATCACGGCGAAGAAGCCGGGCTTGTCGGCGGTCGGCACCAGCCGCTGGAAGAGCGCCACGAAGCGGACGCTGACGGCCCCGGCACACCAGCCGGCCACCGCCAGGCAGCCCGCGACGACCGGCCGCTGCCCGAACAGGCCGGGCAGCGCCAGGGCGAGGGACATGAGCCCCAGGCACCAGGCGCCGGCGACCGTGGGCCGCCCGGGCACGCGGGTACCGGTGAAGGCGCCGACGAGGGCGCCCGCGCCCAGTGAGGCCTCCAGCAGGGCGACGGTGCCGCCACCGCCCCCGAGGACGGAGCGGGTGTAGAGGGGGATGACGACGAACACGGCGGCGGTGAAGAGGTTCGCCGCGGTGAAGCAGATCAGGATCCGCCGTACGTAGGGCAGTTCGCCGAGGATGTGGCGCAGCGGGCGCTGCGCCGGCGGTGCCTCCGGGCCGGCCGCGGCAGCCGGGCTGCGGAAGCGCGCGCTCGCGACGAGGAGGGCGGCCCCGGCGTAGGCGGCCGCGCAGCCGGCGGCCAGTGCGGCCACACCGGCCCGGTCGACCGTCAGGGCGCCGAGCAGAGCTCCTCCGAGCCCCGCCAGGGACTGGGTGGACAGCTCGAATCCGGTCGCGGTCTCGATGTCGGCGTCGTCGACCAGTTCGGGCACCGAGGTGGTCAGGCAGGGGTCGAAGAACGCCTGGCAGGTGGCCAGGGCCAGAGCGGCGGCGTAGACCCCGGCGAGCGGCGGTCCGCCGCCCTGCGCCCACACCGCGAGGACGCCCGCGGTGGCCGCGGCCAGGCCGGCCGCGCCGCGCAGCACCGAGCGGTGGGCGAACCTGCCCACGGCCCCGGCGACCACGGGAGCCAGCACCACGGCCGGCAGCGTGCAGGCGGCCATGAACACCCCGGAGGCCAGGCCGCGGGCGTCGCGCACGGCGTAGGCCACGATCCACCAGGAGACGCCGACCTGGAACATGCGTACGGCGGCCTGGGTGAGGACCTGGCCCAGCCACACGGCGGCGAAGGCGCGGTTGCGCAGGATCAGCGGGGTGCGGGACCGATTGCCGGGTGCGGGTGCGGGTGCGGGTGCGGGTGCGGGTGCGGAGTCAGGGGAGGGCGCGGTCATGCCGTCGGCCTCTCGTCGAGGACCCGGACGAGCTTGCCCGAGCGCGGGTTGACGGCGAGGTCCCGGTGGCGCGCCCACTCCACGGACAGCGGGTGCACGAACCCGGCGCGCACGCTGTCCGGATACAGCGGCCGTACGGTCTCCAGCTCCGCGACGACGGCCCGCGCGAGGGACTCGCGCCGATCCGTGTCCCGTTCGTCGCCGGGGGCGGTCGCCAGCCGGAGGACGAGCCCGTCGCGGCCCTCCCAGCGGCGGACGACGAGCTGCATGCCGACCACCTGCCCGGCGGTGTCGGCCGAGGCCACGGCGTCCTGGGCGTCCTGGGTGTAGAGGGAGACCGGGCCGACCCGTACGCCCTCCTCGGCGCGACCGAGGATCCGGAAGTGGCCCGGACCGGTGCCCGTCCACTCGGCCCGGTCGCCGGCGGGGTAGCGGATGATCGGCATCAGGCGGCGGAAGAGGCTCGTGACGACGACCCGCCCGGGGCGCCCCGGTTCGGTGATGGGCTCGTCCGTGGAGTCGTCGAGGATCTCGACGACCGAGTGCGGGGTGAAGGCCCGGTGCACCCGGGCGTCGGCGCCGGGCACGGGACGGCCCAGCAGGCCGGCGTCGACGCTGGCGTAGCCGACGGAACGGGCCGCGGCGCCGGGGAACGCCGTGGCCAGCAGGCGCCGCTGGTCGTCGAAGAGCGCCTCGCCGCCGAAGAGGAGAAGCTCGACGGATGTGAGACGGACGCCGGAGGCGAGGACCTGTTCGGCGAGCCGGCACAGGGTGGTGGGCGTGCCGGCGAGCACTTGGGCGGCGAGATCGCGCAGCGTGGGGATCGTCGACTCCAGCGGAGCGCCGCCGCCGATGGGCAGGCGGACGTTGTCCACGGGCGCGTGGGCGAGCGAGTCGAGGACGAAGAGGAAGCTGGCGTACAGCTCCCCGGCGTAGAAGAGGTCGGCGACGCGGTGTCCCGGGCGCAACCCCGTGTCCACCAGGCCCTGCCCGAAGGTGGTGACGAAGGTGCGCCACTCGTCCCGGGTGTAGACGGAGAACTTGGGGGATCCGGTGGTGCCGCCGGTCTTGTAGACCGTGGCTTCGCTGAGCGGACCGGTCAGCACGCGGCTGTCGTGCAGGGTGTTGGCCGCCCAGAAGGACCTCTGGTCGACCACCGGAAGGTCGGCGAGACGGTCGGCGCTCGGCGGCAGGGACGCGTAGAGGTCCCGGTAGAAGGGCGAGTTGTGACGGGCGAAACGTATGAGGTCCGAGAGTTGCTGGGCGGACATGGGCCTTTGCCTAGGTGACGGAAGTGGGACGGGAGCCACGGCGGGGCTCGGCGAGTGGATGAACTCGCCTGCCGCATCTGCCGGTACGAACGGGGGACCCCCCGGCGCCCCCGCCTCCTCGACGCACGTCGAAAGCTGACGTGCAGTCATGATGATGAAACATCAGTGCGCAAGTCACCAAATTGAGCGAAGATTCCAGGCCATTGTGGCAACATTCAACAATTTTTTCGGCGCGGCCCTCCCGCTTCCGCCGCCAAGCGGCGGGCCCGGGCCGGCCCGGCGGGCGAGTGGGTGGCCTGCTCGTCGCCGCGGAGGTGCGCAGCGGGGTCGCATGACCATATCGACAACATGTTGTCTGTCTGGCATCATGGTGTCATGTGTGGCGTTTCCCTCCGCGGAAGACGCGCACCGGACCGCACCTGAACGGGTAGGGAGCCCCTGATGACCACCACCCCCACCGAGAACGACGCGATCGGCCGGCTGCAGGCCGCCATGGAGCGCGGTGCGGCCGCTCGGCCCACGGTCGGCGGGTTTCCGTATCTCGCCGAGAGCCTGCGCCGGGCCGGTGTGGCCCACTGCCGTATGGCCGTCCCGTCCAACGCCTTCATCTACCTGACCGAGCACGGCCACGTCGTCGTCCAGGGCGAGCCGCTCGTCACCGGCTTCGTCGCCGCGCCGCCCTTCGACCGGGCCGGCCTGATCGCGGCGCTGCGCGCGGACCAGGCCGGGGAGACGACCTTCCCCGAGTTCGTCCGCGGCTGCTGGAGCGCGGGCATCGTCTGGTACGACGTCGACACCGCCGCGCGCACGTGCACCTACTACGGCGCAGGCGGCGAGTCCTACACCGAGGACTATCCGTCCGTCGTGCTCCCCTGAGGTGACGTGCACGAAGAGGTTCCAGGGGCCCCGGGCTGTCGCCACCGCACAGGGCCGTGCCCGTGGCAGACTCGGTGCTCTCCGGGCCGGCCGCCGCAGGGCGGGCGGGCCGTCCCACCCGATGAGCAGCCCCACGGATCGGCCGCGCCCGCCGTCGGCCGCGCGTGATCCCGGGCCCGGTCCCGCGGGAGGCCCCGTGCTCCGCCGCCTCGCCCACCACCACGCGAGGACCGTCGCCCTCGCCGTGGCAGGCATGGTCCTCCTCCTCACCGCAGGCACGACCGGCGCGGCCCCCGCCGCGCAGGGTGCGGCGGCGCCGCCATCCCGTTCGGTGACGACCGTCGTGCCCGCCGCGCCCGGCAGCGCGACCCCGCTCTCCGGTTACGCCGTCCAGTCCACCGCGAAGGTCGCCGACACGGCGGAAAGCGTCTCCAGCCCCGGCTACCCCGCCACCGGCTGGTATCCCGCAGGACCCCGTTCCACAGTCCTCGCCGCACTGCTCGCGGCCGGCGTCCACCCGGACCCCTTCCACTCCACCCAGCAGGAACTGATCCCCGCCGCGGACTTCTCCGTGCCCTGGTGGTACCGCTCCGACTTCACCGTCGCCGACACGACCGCCCGTACCCACCTGGACTTCAGCGGCGTGATCTCCGCCGCCGACGTCTTCGTCAACGGCCACCGGATCGCCACCGCGAGCTCCGTCGCCGGCGCGTACACCCGGCACGAGTTCGACGTCACGGCCCTCATCAGGCCCGGCACCAACACGGTCGCCTTCCGGATCCAGCCCAACAACCCGCGCAAGCACCTCACGATGGGCTGGCTCGACTGGCTGCAACCGCCCCCGGACGAGAACATGGGCATCGTCCGCGACGTCACCGTCCGCCGTGCCGGTCCGATCGCCCTGCGCGACGCGCACGTCGTCTCCGCCCTGGCCATGCCGTCCATGGCGACGGCCGACCTGACCGTCAAGGCCCGGCTGCGCAACGACTCCGACGCCACCGTCACCACGACCCTGTCCGGCACGGTGGGCCAGGGCCGCGGCCAGGGCCGGGGCCGGGGCCGGGAAGCCGATGCCGCCTTCGCCCGCAGCGTCACGCTGGCTCCCCACGAGACCACAACGGTCGCCTTCTCACCCGCCGAACACCCCGCGCTGCGGCTGAAGTCCCCCCGCGTGTGGTGGCCGGCCCACATGGGCGCCCAGCCGGTGTACGAGCTCCACCTGACCGCCACCGTGCCCGGCACCGTCGCCAGCACAGGCACCCGCACCCGCACCCCCTCCGACACGGCCCGCCAGACCTTCGGCATCCGCGACGTACGCGCACCCCTCAACGCGGACGGCGCCCGCCAGTACGAGATCAACGGCCGTCCGCTGCTCGTCAAGGGCGCCGGCTGGTCCCCCGACGAGTTCCTGCGCTGGGACCCGACCTACACCGAGGACCGCCTCAAGTACGCCCTCGACCTGGGCCTGAACACCCTGCGCCTGGAAGGGCACATCGAGCCCGACGAGTTCTTCGACCTCGCCGACCGGTACGGCATCCTCACCCTCCCCGGCTGGGAGTGCTGCACCAAGTGGGAGGGCGAGTTCAACCGCGACGGCGCCGGGGAGCGGTGGTCCGCCGCCGACCACGCGACCGCCCGCGCCTCCATGGCCGCCGAGGCCGCCCGCCTGCGCAACCACCCCGGCGTGATCTCCTTCCTGATCGGCAGTGACGCCGCCCCGACCGAGGAGATCGAGCGCGGCTACCTCGACGCGCTGGAGGCCGCCGACTGGAACGCCCCCGTGATCCCCGCGGCCGCCGACACCGCGTCCCCGATCACCGGCCGGTCCGGGATGAAGATGACCGGCCCGTACGACTGGGTCCCACCGGGCTACTGGTACGACAAGCGCGAAGGCGGAGCGAGCGGCTTCAACTCCGAGACCAGCGCAGGCCCGGACATCCCCACCCTCGACACACTGCGCCGCATGATGACCCCGGCCGAACTCGAAACCCTGTGGAAGGACCCGGGCGCCGTCCAGTACCACCGCTCCCCGTCCGCCACCTTCGACACCCTGGAGCTGTACGACGCCGCCCTCACCGCCCGCTACGGCGCCCCGGCGAGCCTCCAGGACTACGTACGCAAGGCGCAGCTCGCCCAGTACGAGAACGTGCGCGCGCAGTTCGAGGCGTACGCCCGCAACGCCAAGGACCCCTCGGACCCGTCGACCGGCGTCATCTACTGGATGTTCAACAGCGGCTGGACCTCGCTCCACTGGCAGCTCGTGGACCGCTTCCTCGACCAGGGCGGTGCCTACTTCGGCGCGAAGAAGGCGAACGAGCCCCTGCACGTGCAGTACGGCTACGACGACCACTCCGTGACGGTCGTCAACAACCGGCCCGCACCGGCGTCCGGGCTGACGGCCCGGGTGACGCTCTTCGCCCCGGACGGCACGCAGAAGTACGACCGGACCGTGACCGGCCTGAGCGTCGCGGGCGGCGGCGCGAGCAGCACCGCGCTCACGCTCCCCGAGTCGGTACCCGGCCTGCCCACCACCTACCTGGCCAGGCTGCTGCTCACCGACGCCGCCGGACGGGAGGTGAGCCGCAACGTCTACTGGCTGTCCACCGAGGCGGACGTCCTCGACCACGAGCGCGGCGACTGGTTCCACACGCCCACCACCTCCTACGCCGACCTCCGCGGACTGGACTCGATGGCGCGGACGGCGGTCACCGCGACGGCATCGACGACGGAGGATGCCGCGTCGGGGACGTCCACGACCACCGTGACCCTGCGCCGCGCGGGCACCGGCGGGACCCCGGCGCTGCTCACGGACGTCCACATGGTGCGGGCGTCGGGGGAACCGGTGCTGCCCGTGCGGTGGAACGACAACCAGGTCAGCCTGTGGCCGGGGGAGTCGGCCACGCTCACGGCGACGTACCGGACGGCGGACCTGCGCGGATCGGCCCCGCGGCTGAGGATCTCCGGCTGGAACACCCCCACGGTCACCGTGCCGGCGGCCTGACGGCGGTCAGGTCGTCAGCGCGGCGGCCTCCCGACGGGCCTGCCGGAGCCAATCCGCGCGCGTTTCGTCGGTCGAGTCGGTGACGGTACGGAACACGACCCGCCGCACCTCGGCCACTCCCACGTACGGCAGGACGCACGCCGCCCAGATCCGCTGCAGCGGGTCACCGAACTCGCTCTCCTCACGCTCGCCCGGGGTGTCCGAGGTGTTCAGCACGAGGGCCCGGCCGGCCCTCAGCAGCCCTGCCGGCTCCCCGTCCGCGCTGCCCAGCTTGTAGGCGACGCCGGGCACCAGGACGCGCTGCACCCAGCCCGTCAGGACGGCCGGCGGCATGCCCCACCAGTTCGGGTGGACGAACACCATGGCGTCGAGGGTCGCCACTTCCCTCCGGTGCGCGGCCACTTGAGGATCGTTGGCGTCCGGGGCGGAGGAGACGGTGCCCGTCTCGGCGGCGGACAGTGACGGCGGAAAGCCTTGGGCGCACAGATCGTGCGCGACCACCTGACACCCGAGCCCCCGCAACTCGTCCACGACGGCGTCGAACACCGCATGGTTGAAACTGCCCGCCCGCGGATGAGCGAGGTACACCCCGACACGCATGATCCGTCCCCCTGTCGACTCAAGCCACCTGCCGCTGCCGCTGCCCGCGAGCGCCTGCGATCCTCCTCAGCACTCACCGGCCCGAAGGACCAGTGTGCTGCCATCGGAGGCGTGGCGGGCGGTGAGCGCGATGTCCAGGGCGCCCGTGGTCGTCCGGGCCACAGGATCCCGCATCACGCCGACGCAGAGATCGGCCACCTGACCCGTAGGACGACTCCGCCCAGCGGGACCCCTTACGGCGTGACCGATGGCCCGTCACCATGGTGGCGTGGACGCCGCAGACACACACGAGACCGACGCCCCGCGTATGCCCGACGACCTGGGGGCGGCGGTGGACACGCTCGCGCGGTTCATCCACCGCGCTCCGCTCACCGAGGCCATAGCGGCGATGGAACACGACCTCGACGGAGCCGACGCGGCGCACGCCGTCCGGGCCGCCGACACGGGCGGAGTCGACGCCGGACTCCTCGCCGCGGCGCTCACCATGCGCGAGAGCCTCGGCCGCATCAACGACCTCATCCACGCGTCGGGCATCCTGCTGGCGCTGCCGCACGTCCTGGAAGAGGGCGAGACGATCGCCCGGCGCCCCTCACTCGGGGCCGGCAACGATCCCGGTCGCCCGTACGACCTGGAAACGGACCGGCGCGTGGCCGAGTTCAAGCTCGCGCGGTGGCGCGGAGCCGACGCCATGCGCAAGCGGCAGGTCTTCAAGGACCTGGCCATGCTGGCCGTCGACCGTTCCGGCCGCCGCGCCGACCTCTTCGTCATCGGACCGGAGCCGGCCCGCTTCCTGCGGACCAGTGCCACCACCGCCGCCTGGGCCCTCGACCGTGCGCCCGGCGCGCTGCGCACCTTCGAATCCGTCTTCGGCTCGACTGCCCTGCAGGTGCGCGAATTCACCGCCACCCACGCCGCGCACGTCCGTATCGTCGACCTCTGCGACGTCCTGCCCGAGGCCGTCACCCGCCTGTTGCGCTGACGGGCGTACGGGCCTACGGGCGGCGTGCGCGGCGCGGGTGCGGGCCTGGGTCAGCCGGCGGGCGGGGTCCAGTCGGCCGGCAGGCCGGACTGGCTGAGCACGGTCGCCAGGCTGTAGTGGTCCTGGTCGGACTCGATCCGGCAGTGGTGCGCGTCGAGGTCGAGAACGGTGGTCATCGGCACGGCGAACGGCCGGGGCGCACCCTTGAGATGGCCGGAGTAGACGGCCCGTACGGTGACCCGGTCCCCCTCGACGCGGGTGGCCCGGACGGTGACGTGGACGTCGGCTATGAGGGAGTCGGCGCGGGCCTTCCACCCGGAGATCTCCTTGCGGCCGCCGAAGGTGACGGCCAAGGCTTCGTCGGTGTAGGTGCCGTCGGCGGTGAACAGGGCGCCGAGGGCCCGGGGGTCGGTGCCGTTCCACGCGTCGGCCCAGGCGGAGACGATCCTCGGCGTACGCCGGTCGGTGCCCTGCGAGGCGTGGGTGGAGGCGGCGGAGGCGGCGTGGGCGGTCGAGACGGTGGAGGCGGTGACGGAAAGGGCCGCGGCGGCGGCCAGTACGGTCACGGCCCGGAGCGGACGGAATGTCATGTGGGACTCCTCAGGGGGCACGGGGCGGGCTCGCCCTCGTCGGCGGGGCGCTACCTCACCCGTCACACAGAGTCGCCTCGACCGCTGTCCACTCTCCAGCCCCCGCCACCCCGACGACTGCCCACCACTGTCCACGGATGTCCATGCCCTTTCTTAGACGCTCGCGTATGCGGATTAGCGTTTCGGCTATGTCGCGTCTCGGCCCGCTCGACTTGACTGAGGTCATGACGAAGACGACGAAGAACGAGACGCAGACCACCGAGCAGGCCATCACCCTCGTCATCGGGGGGAACGGCAAGACCGGCCGCAAGGTCGCCGAGAAGCTGACGGCCCAGGGCCGGCCCGTCCGGATCGGTTCCCGCAGCGGGGAGCCGGCCTTCGACTGGAACGAGCCCGGCACCTGGCTTCCGGCCCTCCAGGGCGTCGACCGGGTGTACGTGACCTACTACCCCGACCTCGCCTTCCCCGGCGCCACCGAGCAGGTGGGAGCCTTCGCCGAGACGGCGGTCGCCGCCGGCGCGCGCCGGCTCGTGCTGCTGTCCGGCCGGGGCGAGGAGGCCGCGCAGCGCAGCGAGGAGAAGCTGAAGTCCTCCGGGGCCGACTGGACCGTCGTACGGGCGAGTTGGTTCAACCAGAACTTCGACGAGAGCTTCTTCCTGGAGCCCGTGCTGGCCGGTGTGATCGCCCTGCCGACCGCGGACGCGGTCGAGGCGTTCGTCGACACCGAGGACATCGCCGACGTGGTGGTGGCCGCGCTGACCGACGACCGGCACATCGGCAGGACGTACGAGCTGTCCGGCCCGCGCCTCCTGAGCTTCGCCGACGTCGCGGCCGAGCTGTCGAAGGTCACCGGCCGGGAGATCGCCTACGTTCCGGTATCGGACGAGGCCTACCGTGCCGAGCTGCGGGAACACGGCCTTCCGGAGGACTTCGCCGAGTTGTTCACCCTCATCCTGGACGGCCGCAACGCGCACCTGGTCCACGGGGTCGAGGAGGTCCTCGGCCGGGCGCCCAGGGACTTCGCGGACTTCGCACGGGAGGCCGCGGCCACCGGCGCGTGGGACGTCCCGTCCTCCTGAGCACACGTCACCCCAGCCCGCGGAGAAGATGTACCCATGGACATGTTGACCGGTCTCCTCGAAGGCCCCCAGGCCCGCGGTGCCTTCCTCCTCAAGTCCGTCCTGAACCCGCCGTGGGCGATGCGGATCGAGGACCGTGCTCCGCTGTCGGTGGCGACGATGGTGCGCGGCTCGGCATGGCTGCTGCCCGACGGCGGGGGCGACCCGGTGTTCATCGCCCCGGGTGACGTCGCGGTGGTGCGCGGGCCCGACCCGTACACGGTGGCCGACGCCCCGGGCACGCCCGTACAGGTGACGGTGGGGCCGGACCAGCGGTGCAGCACGCCGGAGGGCGGGGACGTCACCGATTCCATGGCGCTCGGCGTGCGGACCTGGGGGGCAGCCCACCAGCACGCCGGTTCGGCGGTGATGCTCAGCGGCACCTACCAGGCGCAGAGCGAGATCGGCCGCCGGCTGCTGGGCGCACTGCCGAAGATCCTGGTCCGGCCGGCGAAGGCGGCGGACGCGACGCTGATCGACCTGCTCGCCTCCGAGATCTCCAGCGAGGAACCGGGCCAGGAGGTCGTGCTGGACCGGTTGTTGGACCTGCTGCTCATCGGGGTGTTGCGTGCGTGGCCCTCGGCGGCGGATTCGAGCGCGCCCGCGTGGTTCCGGGCCCAGAGCGATCCGGTGGTCGGCCCGGCGCTGCGGCTGCTGCACGAGAGCCCGGCGCACGCGTGGACCGTGGAGGAACTGGCCGTACGGGTGGGGGTGTCACGGGCGTCGCTGGCACGCCGGTTCAGGGAGGTGATGGGGGAGCCGCCGGTCGGCTATCTGACGGGCTGGCGGCTCGCGTTGGCGGCGGACATGCTGCGCGAGCCCGACGCCACGGTCGAGCGGGTGGCCCGCCGGGTCGGGTACGGCAGTGCGTTCGCACTGTCCGCGGCGTTCAAACGGGTCCGTGGGATGAGCCCGCAGGCGTTCCGTGCGGGTGGATCCGGGCCCGACGCCGAACTGGCGCCGGGGCCCGGCGGCACGGTCGTCCTCAGCCCGCCCGAGGTGCGGTCGCGTCGAGGGTGAGTACGCCGACGCGCTGGTCACCGCTGAGTTCGCCGGTGGGGGTGAACCCGAGTCCGAGGTAGAAGGGTTCGGGGCCGCCGGGGCCGATGTGCCAGCTGACGTACGCCCGCTGGTGGGTGCCGCGGCGCCGGATCTCCTCGACGACGGCGTTCACGGCGAAGCGGCCGTAACCCTTGCCCTGGCCGCCGGCGTCGATGTTCAGGCGCCAGATTCCGCTGCGCCGGTCGCCCGGGTCGGTCGCCGGGTCCCAGGCGATGTCGTGGAAGGCCATCACGAAGCCGACGACGACGTCGCCGTCGACGATGGCCCGCGGCCAGGCGCTGGCGGGGTGAACATAGGCCTCGGCCAGGGACTTGACCACGGGGGACACCAGATGCCCCTGGTCGGGGCGTACTTGTACGGCGCACACCGCGTCGAAGTTGTCGGCGGTGACGGGCTCCAGTCGCAGGGTCCGCTGCGGCGGGACGATCAGGTCGGGCATGACTGCACCCTAGAGGATGCCGTGCGCTGTTCCCGCCGCTGTCAAGACACGAATTCCCGAGACATGACCTGCTGCCCCTCGGTGATGTCTGGTGGAAGTCGGTGCCACCGCCGCACAGACCGGGCACGGCACGGCACAGGCACAGGCACAGGCACAGGCACGGGCGTGGGAGAGGTGAGCGGCGATGACTCCTCGGGACAAGCGGTGCGCGTCGACGCACCGGGCGGAACGACGCTGGGTGGCCGCCGACCAGGTGCCGGTGGAATCCGACGGTCTCGCCCTGGCCCGGTCGGTCAACGACCACGTGCGGCGGACGGGAAAGCATTTCCTGCCGAAACGCATGCTGCTGCGCCTGAGTGAGATACGCCACCGGAATGCCGCGAGCCTTCCATTCCTCCATGCCTTTCTCGATTGCCTTCTGGACAGACACGAAGACCGTTTCTGGAATCGCACCTACCTTTCGCTGCCGGTTCTCGAGCTCCTCCTGGACGAACGGAATCCGGCGACGAGCGCGGACCGGATGTCCACTTTGCTCATGGCCGACGTGGTCCGCTTCGAGATCGGGGCGGCCGGGGGCTCGCGGGAGGGCCCCGGGCGGGGCCGGCCGGACGCGGAGACGGTGAGGACGCGGCTGCGGCACGCCGTGCGGTTCGTGGCCCAGGGCATCGGCGGGCCGGCGGCCGTGGAACTGCCGTCACGCCTGGACGGCGGTCCCCGGGCCCGGCTGGAGGACCTCTCCGAATGCATGCCCCGGCTGCCGGAGACGGGCGCCTGGTCGTGGTTCGACGTGACCGTCCAACCGGTCTACGTACTGCATGACGAATACTTCTTCATTCGCGTCCTCCAGTGCCATGAAATGCTCTTCACCGCCATGGCCGAGCATGTGAAATCGGGCGTCTGGGCACTCCGGGAAGGGCGTCCGGAAGAATGCGCCGAGCGAATAGACGACGCGGTCGCGATGTTCGAGCGAGCCGCCGGACTGTTCCGTACCGTCGCCACGATGCGGGCGGAACATTTCTCCGTCTTCCGCCACTACACCCAGGGCGCCAGCGCGATCCAGTCCGAGCAGTACAAACGCTTCGAGAGCCTCTGCGGTGTGCCGCCCGCTGCGCGCCTGCACTCGACGGCCTTCACCAGCGTCCCCGCCGTCCGGGCCGAGACGCGCGACCCCGGGCACGACACCGTCACCCGCGCGTACCTCGACCTGCGCAGCCTCCGCCACGAGGGAGGATCCGGCGGGGCGGCCTGGAGCCGCCTCGACGCCGCCCTCGGCCGGCTGGAGAGCAGGCACCAGCGGTGGAAGTCGGCCCATCGCGGCCTCGCCGCGCGCATGCTCGGCGACGCGCACGGTTCCGGGTACACCGACGGCGTTCCGTACCTGACCCAGGCCCTGGAGAACCGGCTGTTCTGGCAGCTGCCCCTGGCCGGCTGAGCGGCGTGGGCACAGGGCGTGCGCAGTGGACGCCAGGGTGACGTGGGCGGGGCGTCGGGCGTTGGTACGGGCATGGACGACGTACTGGACCTGCTGGACGCACTGCTCGACGGCGTCACGGAGCCGCGCCTGAAGCTGATCAGCGCCGACGAGGCGCGGGCGCTGATGGTGCTCCTGGGAGTGCTCGAGGACGACGCGCAGCCCGAGGAGATCCGCCGGGCAGCCGGCGACATGCGCTACCGCATCAGCACCCGCCTGGCCTGAGGGCCGGCCCCGGCGAGGGACCTCCTCCGGCACCCGCCCCCGTGTCCACGTACCCATCTCAGTACCCACCTTTTTGTGGGTACTTGGCGTGACCCGGCCCCCGGGCGACCCTGTTGAGGGGGCGGTCGAAGGGGCCGCTCGGGGACCAGGGGGACGGAGGTGACGATGCGTCAGGATGCGGCCGACCGGTCGGCGGCGAGCTTCTCCAGGCGGCGGTGGCCCCAGTCGGACAGCGGGGCCAACACCTCCGAGAGCTCCCGGCCGAAGGCCGTGAGGGAGTACTCCGTCTTCAGGGGGAGCGTGTCGTACACCTCCCGGTGCACGAGTCCGTCCGTCTCCATCTCGCGGAGTGCCTGAGTCAGCACCTTCTCGCTGATGCCCGGCAGCTGCCTGCGCAGTTCGCCGGGGCGGCACGGACCGGATTCCAGCAGCCAGAGCAGACCGGTCTTCCACTTGCCGTCGATCACGGCGACCGCGGCGGTCACGCCGCAGACATCCGGGTCCTGGGCACGACCGCGCGTCATCTTCAGCCTCTCCATTTCTGCCGTTTTCTCATTGGGAGTTGAGTCATGTCCTCGTTCACCGAAGAGTTTGCCGTCACCGTACTCGGCCTCGGGCCGATGGGCCGCTCGCTCGCGGCCGCGTTCCTGGCCGCCGGCCTGCCGACCACGGTCTGGAACCGCACACCGGGCCGGGACCGGGAACTCGTCGAGCGCGGCGCCGTCAGCGCGGCGACGGCCGAGGAGGCCGTCGCCGCGAGCGGGCTGACCGTCGTCTGCGTGGTGAACTACGACGCCGCCGACGCCGTGTTGAGGCGCGACGCGGTCACCGCCGCGCTCAAGGGACGTACGGTCGTCAACCTGACGGCCGACACCCCGGACCGGGCCCGGTCCGCCGCTGACTGGGCCGCCGAGCACGGTGTCCGCTACCTGGACGGCGCGATCATGACGCCGACCACGACCATCGGGACCCCGGCCGCGGTGTTCATCCACAGCGGCCCGCGGGAGCTCTTCGACGAGTACCGGCCCGTGCTGGAGGTGCTGGGCGGCGTCCACACCCACCTCGGTGAGGACGTCGGCCGGGCCGCCGCCTACGACGTGGCACTCCTGGACATCTTCTGGACGGCGATGGCCGGCTACGCCCACGCCTTGTCGGTGGCGCGGGCGGAGGGAATCACCGCGCGGGAGCTGGCCCCGTTCGCCCAGGGCATCGCCGCCATCCTCCCGCCGATCTTCGAAGAGACCGCGGGGGAGATGGACGACGGTACGTACTCGGGCGAGGGCAACCCGATCACCTCGGCCGCCTCGTCGATGGCCCACATCGTGCAGGCCTCCGAGGCCCACGGCATCGACGCCGCCGTCATGCGCGCGGCCGAAGGCTGGGCGCGCAGGGCCATCGGGACGGGACACGGCGCGGACGGGTTCATCAGGATCGCCGAGATCCTGGGCCGCCACTCGACACGAAAGTCCTAGGGGGCCGCGCGTCCCCGCCCCAGACGCATCGGGCAGACTGCCCGGGTGATCGACATACGGCCTGTCCTGGAGGTCCGGGCACCCGACGGCTTCGCCCTCTGGCCGGTGGCCGGGGCGGAGCCGTACGGCTTCCTGCGGCTCAGCGGTGCGCTGTCCCCGGCGGAGGTCGGCACCGCGGTCATGTCGATCGCCGCGTGCAACGACTGCGAGCCCGACGACGGGCGCCCACCGCGGCCCGCCGACCCGCTCGGGGCGTTCCTGCACGGCCTGCTCACCACGGACGACCTGTTCGCGTCCGGCGGGCTGCGGGTCACGGACACCGCGCACGGCAGGACGCTGCTGCCGGGCTGCTGCAACGCAATGGACGAGCGGTCCGACTGGGCCGAGGTCGTCGACGGCGCGGGCCGGGCCTCCTTCGGCCACGACCCGTCACCCCTCGCCGAACGCCTCGGCGACCGCGTCCGGCTGACGGTGGACGCGGACCAGGACGACAGCCCGGTGATCGAACTGTCGGTGACGCGACTGCGCCACCTGCTCGCCCGCGCGGAGCGCGACCTGACGGACTTCACCCACCTGGTCGGACCGTGGGCGGCCCGGCACCTCCCCGACCGGGCCGCGGCCACCGTCGCGGCGGTGGCCCGCGCGCTGGCCGTGCGACCGGGTGATCCGTAAGACGTCCCCCAGCTCGAACGCAGGGCCAGGGCGCGCGCGAATGTTCGCACGCCCTCAACGTGCCTCCAAGGGCTGCCGCGCGCCCTTGCCGTGCATTTCGGACGCTCATTACGGTCACTCAGCGTACGCATCATGCACGCACAGTCACCGTAAGGGGATCCATGAACAAGGCTGCTTGGCGTTCGCTCGCGCTCGCGACCGTGTTGGCCGTCCTTCCGCTCGGAGCGACGGCCGCCGAAGCGGAGCCGCCCGGGCCGCTGTCCGCAGATGCCGTGGCGGCCATGACGCCGCAACAACAAGGCGAAGTACTGGAGCCCCTGCGGGTCGTGGCCGACGCCGCGACGCGGGCCGGGCGCGGCCCGCAGGCGGATGTGTACACGCAGGTCGAGATGGCCGCTGACTACCGGTCCGTCAACGTCTACCTCACCGATCCCGACCGGCGCGCGGCCTTCCTCGACGCGGTGCGCAAAGCCGATCCGGAGGCCGACACGAAGCTGCTGAACGTGCGCAAGAGCGCGAAGACGCTGCAGGAACTGAGGAAGGAGATCACGGAGTTCCGCAGTCGCGAGGACCTCCCCTTCAAGATCGAAATGGCGGGCAGCACCGTCGACGGCAGTGCGATCGAGCTCGCCGTGGACGACACGCAGGCCGCACAGCGGTACCTCGCCGAGCCCGCCGTCGCACAGCAGCTCGCGGCGGCCCGCACCACCCCGATCCGCCTCCGCCAGGCACCCCCGGCGGTGCCGCTGAGCCGCTGGAACGACTCGGCGCCCTTCTACGCGGGGGCCGCGCTCGGGCCCGCGAACGGCTCCTTCGCCCACTGCACCAGCGGAATTCCGGCCGTCAGCACCGTGGACAGCCGCCAGTGGCTCGTCACCGCGGGCCATTGCTACGGGCTCGGCCAGACCGTCTACACCGCCGGCGGCACCCGCGTCGGCACGGTCGGAGCCAAGCTGGACGACCTCGACTCGGCGTTCATCGAAACGCCGACGAGCCGCTACACGTGGGACGGCGTCGACGCGCAGGGGTACACGCGCTACCTCAACGGTGTGCGCAACGCGGCGGTCGGCGACTACACCTGCCAGCTGGGCTACACCTCCAAGGTGGTCTGCAACATCCGCACCGCGTACGCCGGCAGCGCGACCTGGGTCAACAACGGCGCCTACGTCTGGGGGAGCGCCAGCACCCCGGACAACAGGACCACGGTCGCCCGGCCCGGCGACAGCGGCGGTCCCGTGATCACCGTCAACGACCCGAACTCGCGGCAGCTTAACGGCATGGTCGTCGCCGGCTTCGGCTGTTCGGGCGTCGGCACCGACCAGGCCTGCACCCAGGTCGGCTGGATCGAAGTGGGCGACATCTTCGAGAGGTTCGCCCTCCGTCTCCCGTGACCCGTCCCCCCGCCCGACGCTCCCCGGGCACCTGATGAGGCGTGAGGCCGACCCGGCGACGTGCCGGGTCGGCCTCCCAGCACCGTCAGCGGGACGCGCTGAGGGCTACCGCCGATCTCCGCTGTCAGACCCGGGGGCGAGGATGAGCGGCATGACGAAGACCGGGGCGGACTACGCATGGTTCGAGAACGACTTTCCAGACATCGCGGAGGCGTACTGCTTCACTCTCGTGCGCGGTCTGCCCCCTGCCGAGCTGATGTCCCGGCTGGCAGGGCGACCGGAGGCTCCTCTGCAGGGCATAGACGCGGTCGTCGACGCCGCCTTCGCCCAGTACGACCTTGAAGATGGTGACCGCCAGCTGATCGGCATGACGACCGTCGGCTCATGGACGCTGGTGATCGAGCCGAACGGCTACCTCGGGGTCACCGAAGAGCGGGTCCTGCCGGCCTCAGCCGGGGCGAGCTGGGTCTCCCACTTCGTCAATGTCAACGCCGTCGGCACGTTCCTCTGGGCCGAGGACCAGGCCCTGCGACTCTGTTTCGACCCCATGTTCCCCGAAGACCGCTGGGGCACCACACCCGACGAATTCCTCGACGTCATGACTCGCATCGGCTTCCGTGTCGACGACGACGCACCGGAAACCGGGATGGACCTTTCCTCACCGGCCGCCTTCGCTCTGGCGGAACACCTCACCGGCGTCGCCATCACTCCCGAGCTGCTTCAGAAGACGACGTTCACGTGCGCCACCGTTCCCACCGCCCGGGACTTCGCGGCAGAGTGATGGAGACTGCCGGTCAGCCTCCGCGGCTGGAGTCCAGCCATTCGTCGCCGTTCCACATGACGGGCATGGCGCCGACCGGGTCGAATCGAATGTCGGGGTCGCTGCTGTGCACCAGACAGATCAGCCGGCGCTGAAGTACGGTCGCACGACGCGCTCGGTCCGCGATGATGTCGAGGACGGCCTGCGCGGCCGGGGGGCAGGCAGTTGCGAACCGGTCGTAGCCGGTGAAGGTGATGACCAGTCCCGCGCCTTCCGCCGAGTCGTCGTAAGGGCCGTAGCAGGCCACATCGCCGAGGCAGTCGTTGAGTGCGTCGAGGTTGTGGCCGTAGTAGTCGGGGAACTGCAGGGCGGCAGCGACCGAACGGTGCATGTCCTCCTCCGTGCCCCAAGGGCCGGCCGCCAGCCGGACGACGCGGAAGTCGCGGTCCTCCAGACGCTGCACGGCCTGGTCGAGGAGCCGCCGACGCCAGAAGAGGGTGACGAACGTGTTGCCCATGTACTCGATGCCGGGGAAGCGGCTCATCGCGGTGTTCGGTGTCTGCCCCGAGGCGGCGTGACGGCTGAAGGTGCTCAAGGCGCTGGCCGAGTACCTCGACATGCCTCTCGGCGAGCTCGTCGAGGGGATCGTCCTGCACTCCTTCGACGGCAAGGCCCCCTTCTCGGCGGAGACCCTGGCCAAGATCGAGCAGCTCAAGGACGTCTACGGGCTGGAGCTGACCGCCGCCGACGCCCACGCCCTGGAGGAGACGTGAACCGTCGTGTCCTGAGCGCCGCGCTGACCGTCCCGCTCCCGCCCGAAGAGGCGTTCCGGCTCTTCACCGCCCGGGGCGAGCGCGACTGGGTGCCGGGCTGGGAGCCGGTCTTCCCGGTCGAGACGCCGGACGACACCGCGCCGGGAACCGTCTGGCTCACCTCGACGGAGGAAGAGGAGACGACCTGGCTGGTCGCCTCCCTCGACTTCCCGCGATCGGTCTCCTACGCCCGCATCACCCCGGGCGTCCGGGCCGGCACGGTCACCGTCGCCCTGGCCGCGACCGATTCCGGCAGCGCGGTGACGGTCACCTACGACATGACGCCCCTCACCCCGGCAGCCGCCGAGGCCCTCGACGCTTTCGCCGCCGACTACCCGTCCGTCATCCGCTCCTGGGCCGAACTCATCGCAGCCCACCTGGCCTGAGCGTCCCCCTTCGAGCGCGTCCCGCTGACCGGCCGGCCCGGGGTGGGGCGACGAGAACCGACCCCGGAACCCGGGCCCCGGCCTTCAGGGGGCCGCGTTCAGGTGGGCCGCGATGCGCGTGATCGTCCGGGCGTTGTCCTCGAACAGATGCGCCTGCATGCCGGCCGCCCGGGCGGCCTCGACGTTGACCTCGACATCGTCGATGAACAGACAGCTCTCCGGCCGCACGTCCAAGCTCCCGCAAGCCGCCTCGAAGGCGCGAGGGTCGGGCTTCTCGAGACCGGTCTCGTGCGAGTAGACGATTCGCTCCACCAGTTCGTCGAATCGGTACCGCTCGGTCTCCCGCTCCCGGGCGCCGACGAAGCTGTTGCTCAGGATGCCCAGCCTGCAGCTTCCCCGCAGCGCCCGCACGTAGGCGATGAGTTCCTCGTTCGGCGTCCCCAGGTACTCCGCCCACAGATCAGCCATGAAGGCCCGGACCCGGGACGCGTCGAGACGCAGTCGGGCCGCCACCTGCTCGTGCACCTCCCGCTCGCCGATACTCCCGACGCTCCCGGCCCGCCACACGTCGCGCATCCGCTCGTTCACCGTGCCCGGCGGCAGCTCCAGGCGCTCCTCCCACCGCTGCACCCAGCCCGTCTCGGGCGTGATCTCCAGCACGCCGCCGATATCGAGAATGACGCAGGTGTCCGTCACTCCGATCCCCCTTCTGGTCCTGTCGGCAGGCGAGCGCACAGAACCCGCCCGATCGATCCGTGCAGACACTGTCGCCCCTTCGCCGGAGGCGTCTCAAGTGATCTTGGAAGCTTGTGGCAGCCCTGTTGCGCGCCGTCCGTGCTCGTCGGGTCGAGCCGGGCTTCCTCGTGCACGATCGCTCCGGGAGGGGGCGCACTCGGCGCGCAGGGGGCGCGTTGGATAGAAGATCAATTCGAATGTGCGCCCGCGGGTGACGTTCGGTCCTTCAAGATCGTCCGGTTGCTAGCGTCCTGGCCATGACCCACTCCGTGGAGTCCGGCCCGGCGCCGGACCACTTCGTGCTGCCCTCCACCCGCGAAGAGAGCGAATCGTTTCGTCCGCTCGTGCTCGACCCCGCACGGCCGGACGACGCCGCGGCCCTGACCGCACTGCGCGACTCGGGCCGCCCGCGCGAGATCCACGACCGGATCGAGGACCAGGTCGAGGAACTCCTGCACTGCCTGGCACCCCACGACCCCTTCGCCGCCGGGTCACCGGCCGACGCGGTCGCCGACGTCCTGGGCGACCGGCCCGCCGCGTACGGCCGTTGGATCTGGTACCCGTGGTCCGGACGCCTCGTGCACCTGCTGCCCGAGGCCGAGTTCCGCCTGGTCCGCACCGACCGCAACCGTGACAAGATCACGCGGGAGCAACAGCAGGACCTGCTGCGCCGCCGCGTGGGCGTCATCGGCCTGTCGGTGGGCAGCAGCGCCGCACTGACCTGCGCCATGGAGGGCGTCGGCGGGGCCTTCAGGCTCGCCGACTTCGACCGCCTGGGACTGTCCAACCTCAACCGGCTCCGCGCCGGAGTACATGAACTCGGCGTGGAGAAGAGCGTGCTGTGCGCCCGCCGCATGTACGAACTCGACCCCTACCTCGACATCGAAATCCACCGCGGCGGCGTCACCGAGGAGACCGTCGAGGACTTCATCGGCGACGGCGACCACACCCTGGACCTGCTGGTCGAGGAGTGCGACACCCCCTGGGTCAAGGTCGCCGCCCGTGAGCACGCACGCCGCCGCCGCGTCCCCGTCCTCATGGACACCAACGACCGGGGCCTCCTCGACATCGAGCGCTTCGACCTCGAACCGGACCGCCCGCTCTTCCACGGCCGCACCGGCGCGACGACCGCCGACGACGTACGCGACCTCGACCGGGACGAGGCCATCCGCTTCCTCCTGACCGTCGTCGACGAGCGGCGCCTGAGCCCCGCCATGAGCGACGCACTCACCCGCGTCGGCCGCACCCTCTCCAGCTGGCCGCAGCTCGCCAGCGGCGTCATGCTGGGCGCCGCCCTCGTCACCGACACGGCCCGCCGCGTCCTGCTCGGCGAGCCGCTGCCCTCCGGCCGCCATTCCATCGACCTCGACACCCTCGTCCCCGCCGCGCACTCCCTGCCCGCACCGCACGGAGCGGCCCGGTGAACCGGGTCCCGGAACTGCGCGGCGAGCACCTCCGGCTGCGCGAACTGCACGCCGGCGACCACGAGGCCTTCGCCCGGATCCTCACCCACCGTGTCCTCACCCGCTACCTCGGCATCGACCGCATGGATGCCGGGCAGGCCCACACCGCCTTCGCCCAGAGCCTCGCCCAACCCCACACCCACCCGCGCCGCAAGTACACCCTCGCCGTCTGTGCCCCCGACGACGACGCCCTCGTCGGTACCATGGGCCTGCTCGTCGAGGAGTACGGCAGCAACGCGATGCTCACCAGCCTCGCCCTGCTCCCCGGCGCCCCCGTACGCGGACACGGCCACGAAGCCGGCCGCCTGCTGATGGCCTACGGCTTCGGGCACCTGCGCCTGCACCGCATCTGGGCCGGCCACCGCAGCGACCACCACTTCATGCCGCAGGTGATGCACGCCGCGGGCCTCCGCCCCGAAGCCACCCTCCGCCAGCTGTTCCGCACCCAGGGCTGCTGGCACGACGTCACCACCTACGCCACCGTCGCCCCCGAATGGAAGTCCCAGGCCACCCCCCGAGAACTCGCCATCCTCGACGGCGCGGCCCACCTCGACCGGGTCTGACGCACTTGCCGCGCGGCTCGACGAGGGTCGCCGGCCGCCCTGACCCGTTCGGCCCCCCGACCCGACCCGACCCGACCCGAGCCCACCCGACCTGGACAGCGACGAGTGACGACGGACGGGCCGCTCCGGCGGCCCCGACGGATTCCGGTGCGCCGCCGGATCACACCGTCACACCTGGCCGAGGTCCGAACTCACCCACCGTGACGGGCGCATGTGGATCACCACCTGCTCGCCGTGGTTCTTCCACGCGTCGTCGACGTACCCGTCCACCTTGTCGGCCGGCAGGTACCGCGCGGAGATCGACTCCAGCTGCGTGCGCACGGCCGGCTCGACCGAGACGACCGGCCCCTCGACCGACACGTAGCGGATCGTCGGCTCCACACGGTCGACCATCAGGCTGAACCGGCCCGCGGAGGCGATCAGTTCGGCCTTGCGGGAATCCCGCCCGGTCATGATCCAGATGTCGCCGCCGGGGGAGTAGTCGTACCAGATCGGTACCGTCAACGGGGCACGCTCGTCACCCGCGCTCACGGAGAGGGCGGCGATGTGGGGCTCGGCGAGGAACTGCTCACGCTCGGTCCGGGACAGTGCCACGACATCCTCCTACTACCAGGACGGAAAGGCGTACTCCCAGAAAACACCGCCCCGACGCCGGATCATTCCCCGAAGCCGACCACCGGGGGGTGGGCGCCTGCCCGGGGTTCTCCGTGGGCCGGAAACGACAAAGGCAAGGAGAGCACTCTCCTTGCCACTCTCAACTTATAGCGCGACAGGGGGCTTGCCGCAAGGGCCCGGGCAGGGCGCAGAATCGTCGACCCGAGCCATGACCGCCTTGGAGGCAGCGCAGTGAACGAGCAGTACGTGTGGGACCTTCACCAGGTGGACGGGACGCAGGTCGCGCTCGTCGGCGGCAAGGGCGCACACCTTGGCGCGCTGTCGCGCATCGAAGGGGTCCGCGTGCCGGGAGGTTTCTGCGTGACGACGGAGGCCTTCCGGCGGATCATCGAGGAGGCGCCCTCGGTCGGCGATCTGCTCGATCGGTTGTCGCGCGTGGAAGCGGACGACCGGGAATCGATCCGCACGCTCAGCGCGCGGATCCGCCGGACCATCGAGGAAACCGCGGTCCCGGACGATCTCGCGGCGGCGATCACCCGCGCACTCGCCCGGTCCGGCGAACGGGCCGCCCACGCCGTGCGCTCCAGCGCGACGGCGGAGGACCTGCCGACTGCCTCCTTCGCCGGCCAGCAGGACACGTATCTCAACGTCGTGGGCCCGGCGGCCATCCTCCGGCACATCAGCCGGTGCTGGGCCTCGCTGTTCACCGAGCGCGCCGTGACCTACCGCCAACGCGGCGGCATCGACCACCGCACCGTCCACATGGCCGTGGTCGTGCAGCAGATGGTCCTCCCGTACGCGTCCGGCATCCTGTTCACCGCCGACCCCCTCACGGGCGACCGGAAGTCCGCCACCGTGGACGCCGGATTCGGCCTCGGCGAGGCACTGGTCTCCGGCCTGGTCAACCCGGACGTCTTCACCGTGCGCGACGGTCAGGTCGTTGCCCGGACGATCGCCGCCAAACAGCGCGCCCTGATCGCCCTGCCGGCCGGAGGTACGCAGGAGGTGGCGATCGACGCACAGCGGCAGGAGCAGCCGGCGCTGACCGATGCGCAGGCCGTACGGCTGGTCGAGCTCGGGCGGCGGATCGAAGCGCACTTCGGCCACCCCCAGGACATCGAATGGTGCCTGGTGGACGACGGCTTCCGGATCGTGCAGAGCCGGCCGATCACGACGCTGTTCCCCGTCCCGGAGCGCGCCGACCCGGACAACCACGTCTACGTCTCCGTCGGCCACGGGCAGATGATGACCGACCCGATGAAGCCGCTGGGGTACTCCATGTGGCAGCTGACGGCCATGGTGGCGATGCACGAGGCCGGCGGGCGGCTGTTCGTGGACGTCACCCCGCGCCTGGCCTCGCCCGCGAGCCGCGCCGCCCTCCTGGACGCCCTCGGGAAGGGCGATCCGCTGGTCCGGGACGCTCTGCAGACCGTCCTCGACCGCGGGGACTTCGTTCCCTCGCTCCCCGACCCGGGCGCCGGCGGGCAGCCGGCCGGCGGGCCGCCGCCCGGCGGGGTCCGGGGCGGCGGGGCGCCCGACCCGATCGAGACCGATCCGGCCGTCGTCGCCGACCTGATCGAGCGCAGCCGGGTCTCCCTCGCCGCCCTGGAGCGCGACATCCGGACAAAGAGCGGACCGGCGCTGTTCGACTTCCTTCTGGAGGCCTTCGAGGAGCACAAGCGCATCCTCAGCGATCCGCTGAGCATCCAGGCGATCATGGCGGGCATGGAGGCCACGTGGTGGCTCAACGACAAGCTGGGGGAGTGGCTGGGAGAGAAGAACCCGGCCGACACGCTGACGCTGTCCGCCCCCGGCAACGTCACCTCGGAGATGGGGCTGGCCCTGCTCGACGTCGCGGACGTCATCCGCCCCTTTCCCGAGGTGGTGGCGTTCCTGCGGGGCGTGCGGGACGACGGCTTCCTGGACGAGCTGGCGAAGCTCGCCGGCGGGCCCGAGGCGCGTGACGCCATCGAGGCCTACCTCGACCGGTACGGCATGCGCTGCGTCGGCGAGATCGACATCACCAGGCCGCGCTGGCGCGAACACCCCAGCGCCCTGGTGCCCGTGATCCTCGACCACGTGCGCAACTTCGAGCCGGGCGCCGCCGGGCGGCGCTTCGAGCTGGGGCGGCAGAAGGCCCGGCAGAAGGAACAGGACGTGCTGTCCCGCCTGCGCGCCCTGCCGGACGGGGACCGGAAGGCCGACGAGACCAAGCAGATGATCGACCGGGTCCGCACCTTCATCGGGTACCGGGAGTACCCGAAGTACGGCATCATCAGCCGCTACTCCGTCTACAAGCAGGCCCTGACGGCGGAGGCCGAACGCCTCGTGCGGGCGGGTGCGCTCGCCGAGCGGGAGGACGCCTTCTACCTCACTTTCCGGGAACTCCACTCGGTCGTGCGCTCGAACCGGCCGGCCGACGCGCGGCTCGTCCAGCAGCGCAAGGAGGCGTTCCGGGCGCACCACGCGCTCACCCCGCCCCGGGTCCTCACCTCGGACGGCGAGGCCCTCACCGGGGCGTACCGCCGGGACGACGTACCGGCCGGCGCGCTGGCCGGCGTACCGGTCTCGGCCGGGACCGTCGAGGGCCGGGCCCGCGTCGTCCTCGACATGGCGGATGCCGATCTCGAAGCGGGTGACATCCTGGTCACGGCCTTCACCGACCCCAGCTGGTCGCCGCTGTTCGTCGGGATCGCGGGCCTGGTGACCGAGGTGGGGGGCCTGATGACGCACGGCGCGGTCATCGCCCGGGAGTACGGCCTGCCGGCCGTCGTCGGCGTGGAGCGGGCCACCCGGCTGATCCGGGACGGTCAGCGGATCCGCGTGCACGGCGCCGACGGGTACGTCGAGATCCTTTCCTGACCGAAGGACGGCCGGCTCTGCGCGGGCAACGCCACCCGCATCCGATCCGGCACGCCCGCACCCCCGGAGGGCGGCCCTCCCCACCCGGAGAGAGCCGCCCTCCGGCCGGCCTGCACGGCAAGAGACCCCCTAGGGGACCCGCCACACATTGGCGAAGGCCGCGTTCTCGATGGAACGCCGCTGGCGTACGGCCTCCAGTTCCATCACCGCGTTGTTGACCGCGGCCAGCACGGTCGCCACCGCTTCGCCGCCCGAGGCGGCATCGTCCTGGGGGCCTTCACCACGGCGGATGCCGACGGCCGCGGCGAGGGCACCGAGGACGGGCTCGTCCTCCTGCCAGCGGCTCTGCGCCGAACGCCGGGCGGGCGTGTCGACCAGCTCCATGCGCTCGGCCCCGAAGCTCAGGCGGCCGCGCCGCGCACGCGTCAGCAGACCGTCCTCCTCGAACGCCGTCTGGTAGGCCGCCGCGAGGTCGCGGCCCCTGCGCCACAGCCAGTCCTCGACGTTCTCGTACGGCGCCTCCCGAACGAGGGCCGACGCCGCGGCGTCGAGCAGCCGGTCGTCCAGGTCCGACTGGGGGCCCGGCACGATGAGCTCCTCGTCCAGGCCGACGGCCTCGGCACCGAGGAGGTCGACCAGTTCGGCGCCCGCGAGGGACAAGGACAGATCGCCCTGCCCCACTGAGCGCTCCGGCTCGGCATCCAAGGCAATGGTGAACAGGTCTCTTGCCGTGGTCATGTACGGCTCCCTCGTCGTCGTCGCCCGCACCCGAACCCGCGCCCCGTGGCGCGAGGCGGGCCGAGCGGCAAGTATCACTCAACCGCCGCTCCGTCCCCTTCCACCACCACGTCCCGGCCCGGGCGGATCGCCCGGGAGCCGGGCGGTGGTTCCAGCGGCCCACCGCCTCCCGCCCGCCGAAGACGAGACGGGGGAAGGCGAGGCGCCGGACGGGCCGGTTTCGGCCTTGAGTTCGACCGGAGCGCGGCGGCGCTGTGCCATCGGGCAGGATCGAGACCGCCAAACGGATGTTGAACGAGACGGGGACCATGACGCATGACCCAGACCCGCCCCCCGGGCGCCGCTCACCGGACGGCCGCTGTCCTCTATGCCATCCTCCTGACCCTGGGCCACCTGGCGGCCGCCTACCTCCTCCTGCTCGCCTACGCCGCGGAACCGGCCGGTCCCTGGGACGGCGAGAGCGTCGCCCACTCCCGTTTCGCAGCCGGCCTGGCCCTCGCCCTCGCCACCCTGACGGCACTCCTCACGTGGTTGTCCGTGAAAGCCGATTGGCTGCGCAGACGGTGGTTCACCCTGCCGGCGCTGGCGGCCCTTGCCGCAGCCCTGCACCTGACCCTCCTGACCCCCGAACTCTGAGGCCCCACCGGCCGGCTCCCGGGTGTCCTTCCCGGGCCGCGTGCGCCTGAGCCGATCTGCCCCGTGCAGTACGTGAGCGGACCCCGGCTCCCGCCCCACGCGTGAAGGGCAAGGCGCCTGCACCCGTACCTGCCCCTGCGGGCATGCCGCCGAGCAGGGCGGGGCGGCGACACTCGACGTTCCCAGTCCATGTCGCAGAGGGGACGCCGCATGCGGGCGCAGCACACCGGTGACGAGCAGCGCAAAGGCCCGCAGCGCCCGGGAGCCGTGCAGGCCGCGCGACAGCCCCGGTCCGGCGGTGCGGCGACCGCGGAGTCGATGCTGCAACTCCAGCGCCTCGCGGGGAACGCGGCGGTGTCCCGCATCATCGAGACACAGCGGCACCCGCACACCGCGGACTGCGGCCACACGCCCCCCGTCCAGGACGCGGCACCGCCCTCGGGTCCCGCCCCCGCCGTCCAGCGCATGGAGCAGGAGGAACTGCACCAGCACCCCCCGGGCCCCGCGCTGCGCGTGCGCGGTCCCCGCAACTCCCGCGCGCGCGACCGCACACCGCACGCGCTGACGGCGCAGGAATGGCAGGGCCTGCCGCAGCCCACCCGGGACGCCGCCAACAAGCGGCGCGTGGCCGTCGACGCGGACCCGCAGACGCTCCAGGAGACCGACCAGCTGCTGCACTACAACCTGGGCAACCTCCGCAGGCTCGCGCCGGACGTTCCCCAGACGGCCGGACGCAACGAGGTACTGGAGGGCATCGGCCGCGCCGACCCGCAGACCCGCGGCCACTGGGACCGCCAGGACGCACGCGACGCGCAGCTCGGCCGTGACGCCCGAGCCACCCGCGACGCGTACACGGAGACCCCCGAGGACCGGCAGCAGCGCCACCGGAGCGTGGAGGACGCCCTCGCCGGCGCCGGCTCCCAGGACGCGATGGGCGACCTGCGCGCACTGCTGGAGCAGTTCGACGGCGTGGCCATCGGCGGCACCCACTCCGGTGCACGCATCTGGCAGTTCCTGTGCACGCACATGGAGGAGATCCAGGCCGCCGGTGTGAACACCCTCTACCTGGAAAGCATCCGCGACGACGGCTACCAGTCGCACGTCGACGAATTCCTCGCGAGCGGGACCATGAGCGACGAGCTGCAGGCGTTCGTCACCCGCTACGACAGCAACATGAACCTGGGCGCGACGGGACTCGGAGCGGTACTGGAGGCAGCCCGCAGGCACAGCGTCCGCGTGAAGGGCCTCGACGGCCGTCCGGCCCGCCGCCCCACGATGTCGGCGACCGCCCTCTACCAGCGCGTCGCCGCCATGAACACCTACGCCACCCAGGCCGTCGCCAACGACCGGCGCCGCCCGTCGGCGACCGGCGGCTACCTCATGGAACTGGGCAGCGCCCACACCGGCATGTACGGCGGCCCGCCCCAGAACGCGTCGGTGCACGGGACGGAGTTCCGGGCGGGCGAGGGCTTCCCCGGCGTGGACGACCTGCTGGGCATCCCGGCGGTCGGCTACCAGGACGACGACCGCTTCCGCCGCCTGCCCAACGCCTGACGGCCACCACGCCGCCCCGCGCCCGGTGCGGGCGGCGGGAGGGGTCAGGTCAGGCTCCAGGACCAGGTGCCGTCGGCGGTGACGAGGCAGGCGAGGACCAGCACGTCGGTGATGCCCAGGGCGATGGCCAGGCGGGCGCGGCCTGGGCGGGTGGTGCGGCGGTAGAGGGCGAGGGCGCCGAGGACCACGGCGACGGGACCGAGCAGCAGGTTCATCACGAGCAGCCCCACCAGACCGAGCACGAACGCGGTGACGGCCATCGCGTCGGCGTCGCGAGTGCGCGTGCGGGTACGGGTGCGGGAACGGGGCCCCGTACCGGTACGGGGCTCGGTGCGCGGGCTCATCGCAGCCCCCCACGCTCGTGGTGGGGGAGTGCGCTCCGACGCCGGCCGGACAGCCGTTCGCGGGCGGCGAAGAGGGCGAGCCACACGGCGATGGCGAGACCGACGGCCGCGCCGACGGGTACGGGGAGGTGGACCACGGCGCCGAGGATGACGCCGAGCACCAGGAGTGCGCCTACGAGGAAGAGCACGAGAGGTCCTTCCTTTCGGGTAACAGTTGTTCACTGACTACCCGGTTCAGTCCGAGTCATGCTGGCGGCGCACGAGTGTGACGCGGTTGACTGCGCGTCATGAGTCCGTCCACCGGGGTCCGCGAGACCCAGCGCCGCCGCACCCGCCGCGCCCTGCTCGACGCGGCCCTGTCGCTGTTGGAGGAGCGCAGCCTGGGCAGTCTCGGACTCCGGGAGGTGACCCGGGCCGCGGGAGTCGCTCCCACCGCCTTCTACCGGCACTTCCGGGACATGGGTGAGCTCGGGACGGCGCTGGTCGAGGAAGCACTGGCCAGTCTCCACACGACGGTGCGGGACGTCCTCGCCGCCACCGGCGACTCCGAGCGGCGCGGCGAGGCCGCGGTGCGCCTCGTCGCCGAGCTGGTCCGCACCCGGCCCGCGCACGTCCGTTTCCTGGTCCGCGAGCGCCACGGCGGGGTCGCGGCGGTGCGCGAGGCCATCGCGGACCAGCTGGACGTGTTCGCCGAGGAGACCGGAGCCGCCCTCGCGGCCGACCCGGTGAGCGCGGGCTGGGCCGGGCAGGACGTGACGATGCTGTCGCGGCTCCTGGTTGACCACATGTTCATGACGGCCTCGGCGTTCCTCGCCGCCACCCTGCGCGGCGAGGACTGGACGGCCGCCACCCGTACGGCCCTCGGCCAGCTCCGCCTCATCCACCTCGGGCGCGTGCACTGGCCGGGGTGAGCCGGACCTCAACCGCCCGTCTCCCGTACCGGCTTCTGCTGTGGCTGTGGCTGTGGCTGCGGCTTCGGCTTCGGCTTTGGCTTCGGCGCCCGCCGCCCCGGCCGGGGGCCGTGCCCCGCCTCAGCGGTCCCCGACGGCTCGCCGGCGCAGGGCGGGATCGGTCAGCGCCACCGGCCGCCACGCGCCGTCGGGCTGGTACAGGTTGGTGCCCGGCGGCACGATCTCGTCGATCCGGTCCAGCGTCGCGTCGTCCGGCACCACCGCCACCCCCTTCAGCAGGGACTCCAACTGCTCCATGGTCCGCGGCCCGACGATCACGGAGGTGACCGCCGGGTGCACCAGCGGGAAGGCCACCGCCAGTTCCGGCAGCGTGCAGCCGGACTCCGCCGCCAGATCGATGAGTTCCCCGGCCGCCGCGAGCTTCGCCGCATTCCCCGGTACCGCCGGATCGAACCGCGCCGGCGTCAGCGCCGCACGGCCGCGGCTCAGGTCGACCTCCCGCCCGGCCCGGTACTTCCCGCTGAGGAACCCCGAAGCCAGCGGACTCCACGTCAGCACCCCCATCCCGTACCGGCGGGCCACCGGCAGCACGTCCTTCTCCACCCCGCGCGCCAGGATCGAGTACGGCGGCTGCTCGGTCCGGAACCTGGCCAGACCCCGCCGCTCGGACACGTGGTGCGCCTCGGCGATCTCCTCGGCCGGGAAGGTGGAACAGCCGAAGGCACGGAGCTTGCCCGCCCGCACCAGGTCGCCCAGCACGCCGAGGGTTTCCTCGATGTCCGTCCGCGGGTCCGGCCGGTGCACCTGGTAGAGGTCGATCACATCGGTACCCAGCCGGGTCAGACTGTCCTCGACCGCCCGGGTCAGCCAACGCCGCGAGTTGCCACGGCGGTTGCGCCCCTCACCCATCGGGAAGTGCCCCTTCGTCGCGAGCACCACCTCGTCGCGCCGCCTCCCGCGCAGCGCCTTGCCCACGATGGTCTCGGACTCGCCGGCCGAGTACATGTCGGCGGTGTCCACGAAGTTGATGCCGGCGTCCAGGGCCGCGTGGATGATCCGTACGCAGTCCTCGTGGTCGGGGTTGCCGACCGCCCCGAACATCATCGTGCCCAGACACTGCACACTCACTTCGAGCCCGGTGCCGCCCAGAAACCTGTATCGCATCGTCATACCGGCGGACCCTACGAGCTGGAGCGCACTCCAGCGCAACCCCGGGTGCCGGGGCACCCGCACCCGGCGCAGGAGGAACGAGGACCTCGCACGAGCAGCGACGGCCATGCCGAGCCGGGGGCGGGCTCGGGGCTCCGCCGAGGAGCGTCCGGGGAGGGGACGGTGGCGATCCCGCCCGCCGGGACCGTCAGCCTCCGGCGGCCGCCGTGCGGGCCCGTACCTCCTCCGGGGTGAGGTAGTGGTCCGTGTACTCGAAGTCGCGCAGCGTCCCCGGCTTGTACGTCTGGAAGCCGGTCCGGACGAAGTCGTCGCCGGCCACGGCGTTCAGGAGCCAGTTCGTCATCACCCGCGTCTTCGCGGCGCCGGTGCGCAGCGCCGCCCAGTGGTAGCCGCGGGCCACGGCCTGGGCGGGCATGCCGCGCAGGCCGATGCCGAGCGGCCGGGAGACGCCGTCGCGGCCTCCGAGGTCCACGACCAGTCCGAGGTCCTTGTGGACGTAACGGCGCAGCGGCGTGCCCCGCAGGGTGGCGACGACGTTGTCGGCGGCGACCCTGCCCTGCCGCTCGGCGTGCTGCGCGGTGGGCGGGCAGACCGCTCCGTCCCCGCCGCCGGCGAGGTCGGGCACGGCGGCCGCGTCCCCGAGTGCGAACGCGCCGTCCGCGCCCGGCACCCGCAGGTCCGCAGCGACGACGAGCCGGCCGCTCTTGGCCGTCTCGGCGCCGAGCGTGGCGATGAGGGGGCTCGCGGCGACGCCGGCGGTCCAGATGAGGGTGCGGCAGGGCAGCACGCGCCCGTCGGTGAGGGTGACGTCCTCCGCGCCCGCCTTGGCGACGGAGACGCCGAGCGAGACCTGGATGCCGCGGCGGCGCAGCACGTCGAGGGCGGCCAGGCCCAGCCGGTCGCCGAGTTCGGGCATCAGCTTGGGTGCCACGTCCACGAGGTGCCAGGTGATCTCGCGCCGGTCCAGCCGGGGGTAGCGGGCGACGGCGTTCGTGGTGAGCCGCTCCAGCGAGGCGGCCGTCTCGGTGCCCGCGTAACCGCCGCCCACCACGACGAAGCAGAGCCGGGAGGCCCGTTCCGGCGAGCCCGGTGCGGCGGCGTCGGCCAGGTCGAGCTGGGCGATCACGTGGTCGCGCAGGTGGGCCGCCTCGGCGAGCGTCTTCATGCCGCGGCCGTGCTCCGCCAGGCCCGGGATGTCGAAGGTGCGGGTCACACTCCCCGGCGCCAGCACCAGGTGGTCGTAGGGCTGGTCCACCAGCTCCCCGGTGATCTTCCGGATGACGCAGACCTTGGCACGGGTGTCGACCCCCACGGCCCCGCCGGGCACGATCCGGGTCCGGTGGCGGCGGCTGCGGCGCAGCGACACCGCCACGGACTGGGGGGTGAGCACCCCGGAGGCCACCTGCGGCAGCAGGGGCAGGTAGAGCTGGTAGGAGAACGGAGTGACCAGCAGGATCTCCGCCTCCCCGGGTGTCAGCGTCCGCTCCAGGCGGCGTACGCAGGCGACGCCGGCGAAGCCCGCGCCGACGACCACGATCCTCGGTCGCGCCATGGTGTCCGTCCCTTCTCGGGTGTACGGGTCCCCGTCGCACCTTCCCCGGCAGGCCGTTCCATGCACTCGAAAGTCGGTACGGATGTCTGCGCAGGCCCCGGACGGCCCTCAGGCGAGCCTGCGGCGTCGCAGAACGAGCAGGCCGGTGGTGTTTCCGCGGGCAGCGGGTCCGCATCCGGTGTCCGGGCGGGTTTCCACGGCGGGCGGAGGAACGTCAAGTCCCGAGGATCAGGGACGTGACCCGCCACCGGACCACCGGGCCCAATGGAGACACGGGCCCGGCACGGGCCCACCGGACAGACCGGACCGATGGCACCCGCCATCGCCACTTCAAGGAGACATCCCATGACCCGTACGACCCTGACCCAGCGCCTCGCCCTCCTCGGCGCCTGCGGTGCCCTCGCCGCCGGCGGAGCCCTGCTTCCCTCCACCGCCCTCGCCGCCCCCGCAACGCCGCAGGTGGCGGCCGCACAGACGATCCAAGAACACCCGGCCCACGAACGCCCGGACCACGAGGCAGGCGCCAGGACAGTGGTGAAGACCAAGATCACGATCAGTCAGCGCACCCTGAGTGACGGGCGGGTCAAGGTGGTCACGGTCAAGACGATCACCAAGATCACCAAGGACCACCACGGCAAGGTCGTCAAGAAGTCGGTCAAGACCACCACGACCGTGAAGATCCGTCCGGCCCCCGACGACGACTGAGCCGGACGGGAACCGGGCAGGGCGCGGCGCTCGTACACCGCCCGCCTGCCCCGTACCCGCGACGGCCGTCAGCCGAAGCGCCCCTGACTACCCCGTTCGAGGGAAGCGGGGCGCTTCGGCCAAGCCTGCGGCAGGGCGGCGGCGAAGACGCCACGTGAGGCAGCCCCGACGGCGTCGTGCCGCGGCTGCCCCACCGGACTCGCGGGCCTTCCGCGAGTCCGAGGCAAGGCAGCTCAGAGGAGGCAGTTCACATGGTTCGTGTGCGACGAGGACTGGCAGTGGCGCTCATGGCCGGCGCGGTGGTGGCGGGCGGTGCTTCGATGGCCGCCGCCGATGCGGGCGCGCAGGGGGTGGCGGCGTACTCGCCGGGCGTCGGCTCGGGCAACCTGATCCAGGTGCCCATCCACATCCCCGTCAACGCCTGCGGCAACACCGTCAGCGTCATCGGGCTGCTGAACCCGGCGTTCGGCAACACCTGCGTCAACGCCTGACCGGCGCAGCCGTGGATCCCGGTCCGTAGCCCGGACGACGGGGCGGCGCGGACCGGTGACCCGCCCGGACGAAGATCCGGGCGGGTCGGCTGTGGGTGGCTGTCGGTCGGCGCGGCCACCCACAGCTCTTTCCCGTCCGTGCTCCCTACTGCCGCCACCGCCGCAGCGTCCCGGCGACGCTGACGGACACTCCCGACGGCGATGGCGCCAGCCGAGACCCTGCGGTCGACCACCCGCACCCTGGAACACGGCCCGGCCGGGGACCACTGCGCAGCCGTGCGGCCCGCATCACGTCAGGCCGACGGTGGAAGAGGGCCCTGCGTGAGGATCCGGGCCGCGGCGAACTCCTCGCGCCAGGCCTCCTCGGCCAGCTCCAGGTATCCGTACGCGTCCTCGCCGACCGGGATCCGCAGCGGCGTGGGGCCCTCGGCCGCGACGATGCCGAGAACCCGCGCGGCGAAGTCCTCGGGACGCCCGGTCTCCGGGTTGTCCGCGAGGCCCCGCGCGCCTTCGAGCATCTCGCGGTTGGTCACGTCGTAGGCCGGGATCCGCCGGTGCGTCTGCGTCATGGACGTGCCGTAGCGCGTGGCGAACATGCCCGGCTCGATCACCGTGACGCGGATGCCGTGCGGGGCGCCCTCGACGGCCAGGGCCTGGCTCATGCCCTCCAGGGCGTGCTTGCCGGCGACATAGGCGGCCAGACCCGGGAACGCCATGCGGCCGACGATGGAGGAGACGTTGACGATGTGACCGTGCCCCTGGGCCCGCATCAGCGGCAGGACGAGCCGGGCGAGCCGCCACGGGCCCACCACCAGGGTCTCCAACTGGTCGCGCAGCTCGGCGTCCGAAACCTCCTCGACCGCGCCGAACAGCCCGATGCCCGCGTTGTTGACGAGGACGTCGATGCCGCCCAGCCGGTCGGCGGCACGACGCACGGCCTCCTCGCAGGAGGCGGCGTCCCGCAGTTCGAGCGGGACCGGCACGATGCGGCCCGGCCAGGCGGCGGCGAGGTCCTCCAGGTCGGCGGTCTTGCGTGCGGTGACCGCCACCTCGTGCCCGGCCCGCGCCGCGGCCGTGGCCAGCGCCTGTCCGAGCCCTGAGGAGCATCCCGTGACCAGCCAGCGTCGTCCCATCGTTCCCCCGTGACCGTCGAGCCGCTTTCGGACTGTGGTGGTTCCGGTCATGGTCCTGGCGCACGGGCACGCGGTCATCCCTCCCGCAGGGGGCGTGCGGAGGCGCGCGGGCGCATGTACGGGCGCGCACGCGCGCGGCCCGCCCGCACCGCGGCCACCGCAGGCCCGGCCCTCAGACGGCTTCGGTCGCGAAGAGCTCCAGGTGAGAGCAGTGGGGGCAGCGGTACGCCTCGATACGGCGCCGGGGCCGGCCCAGCCGTTTGGCACCCCCGAACAGGCCGCGTTCCAGCGGCCCGGCGATCCAGCGGGCGTACCCCCGGGCCCCCTCGCCCGCGTCCTCGACGAAACCCGGCTCCAGGCCGACACCACCGCAGTACGTACACCTCATCGAATCCACCGGATGAGTGTACGAACCACCCGGCGTCTGCGGCAGTTGAGCGAGCACCGGCGCCCCCCCCGAAAGCGGTGGGCGCAGGCCGCTCCTCTACCCGGTCGGCGTCGTCTTGGCCCGGTAGTCCTCGATCAGCGCCTCCATGCCGGTCAGGCCGGCGTCCAGGCCGAGTTGGCGGAGCCAGTCGTCCACCTGTTCCTGGCGCTCGGCGGTGACACGCAGGTCCAGGGCGGGGTTGGCGCGGAAGATGCCGCCGGCCGACGCACCGGCGTCCGGGATCTCCGTCAGCCCGTCGGGGTGAAGCAGCTCCTTGACCTGCCGGTCCGCGACGAGGTGGAGCTCGCGAGGCTGGGCCACCAGCGTGGTGTCGATGTCCGTGATGCGGGCGATCTCCGTGACGACCTCGGGGTCGACAGCGGTCCGCAGGAGGCCGTCGAGCAGGTCCGCCAGGTTCGGCACCGGATACCGGTACTCCAGACCGCTCTCGATGCTGTCGGCGTACCGCCGCACCCGGGCGATGACGTCGATGGTGACGTTCGCGGTCAGAGCCGTTGAGACGGAGCCGTAGACCTCGGGCAGGTCGACCGTCACGACGGCCTCGACGGGGTTCGGCACCGGGGCACGGCTGATCGCCTGGAACACCAGCCTGGCCGTCCGGGACCTGTTGTGCCCGAGCGGCCTGAAGCCCACGAACTGGTCGAACGATCCCTGCCCGAGGGTTTGCAGGGCGCTGGGGAAGGCCGAGTCGTTCAGGGCTTTCGCGAGCGAAAGGACGGACCGCTCCGACAGCGGGCGCCAGACGCCGGCCTCGCCCATCGGCAGGTTGATGCCGGAGCGGAGAATGAAGTCCTCGGTGTACTCGCCGCCCTCGGCCTGGCCCAGACGCGGGGTCATGACATGCTGCCCCGTCGGCAACACCCCTGCAGAGGGCTCCTCGCGGGCGAGCCTGAGGAGCCGTTCCCGGTCGGCGGTGGAGTTCTGCCCGCTCAGCCGGATCGGCGCCTTCATGTCCATCAGCAAGGGCCGCGGGGCGGTGTTGGGGTCGACCCGGATGACCACCACGCTGCGCCCGGAGTCGTCGTCGAACGGGACGGTGATGAAGGTCGGCTCCCAGGGCGGGTCGAACTTCTCGCTGCAGGTGCTGGCGATCTTGTCGATCGTCGCCTGGGCGTCGACGCCGACGACCCGCTCGACGCCCGGCTCGACCTTGTCGTTGATGCCCACCAGGATCGTGCCGCCGTAGGTGTTGGCCATCGCCGCGATGGTCTTCACCAGGCTGATGGAGTACTCGCGCTTGAACTCCAGCGTCAGGCTCTCCACCTGGTCCGGCCGTGCCGCGAAAGCACGGATGCGCTCGATCGTCAGATCCGCCGCCGGTGCGGTGAACAGGGAGTTGGTCACCCCCTCATGGTCCACCAACGGCCGTCTTCCCACACCGAAATTCCGCAGGGCCGTGATCCCCGTACGCCTGTTCGGCAGCAGCCGGCACGCCACTTGGCCAGTGCGCGGCGCAGCGCCCGGGTCGGAAGCGGAGCGTGATCTTCGGTATCCGTAGGGTCGTGGGGCGCGGGCAGGGGATCAAGGGTGCCCTATCCGGACCTTAAGGGACGGATAACAGCGAGCCCGCAGCCCCTCTGAGGCCCGTTCGGGCCGCGAACCGCGCTTAGTGTCACGGGTGTTGACCGAGGCACTTCCGATGCTGCCGCTGCACCGGCGGATCGGCTCTACCAAGAGGTTTCTGATGTCCCGAAAGCGAATTGCCCTGGCCTGCGCGGCCGTGGTCGTCGGAGTCGGCTCCGTCGTCATCCCCGTGGCCGCCAACGCGGGAGAGGAGGAGGGCGGACTCGGCGCCGCCTGCCGCGTCGCCGACCAGGCCACCGTGTGGTGGGCCTCCGGCGAGGTCTCCCTGTCCAACAAGGGGGACCGTCCCGTGCGGGACTGGACCGCCGAGTTCGACGTGTCGCAGGGGCAGGTCACCCTCGACAACCCCTGGGCGTACGAACTGCGCCAGGTCGGCAAGCACGTCACCGTCAAGCCGATCGCCGACCGCGCCGACGTCGCCGCCAAGGGCAACCGGGCCGTCAAGGTCGGGATCAACCCTGCCGGCAAGGGCATACCCAAGATCACCGGATGCCGTGTGAACGGCGCGTCGGACAGCGGGAGCGACACCGGCACGAACACGGCCGTACCCGCCGACAGCGGCTCCTTCGTCAAGGACCACACCGCCGTCCACCTGATGTGGAAGCCGCCGGTCGGCGGGGCCGAAGTCGTGCGCTACGAGGTCTTCCAGGACGGCAAGCAGGTCAAGACCGTCAAGGACACGATGACGGACGTCGAGAAGCTGGCCCCTGCCACCCGCTACACGTTCAAGGTCCGCGCCGTCCGCGCCGACGGCCGCACCACCGGCTTCAGCAAGGACATCGTGCTCACCACGCTCGCGGCGCCCGGCCAGGACAAGGCGAAGCCGGTCATCCCCGCGGACCTGGAGGCGACGGCCTCCGGCCCGTACCAGGCCTCGCTGCGCTGGCGCGCGGCGACCGACGACGTCGCCGTCACCGGCTACCGCATCTACCGCGACGGCGCGAAGGTCCAGGAGGCGGACGCCAAGGCCACCTCGGTCACCGTCTCCGGCCTGACCGCGAGCACCACCCACCGCTTCAAGGTCACCGCGGTCGACGCCTCCGGCAAGGAGTCCGACCCGACCCGCGAAGCACAGGTGACGACCACCGCGGCCCCCGACGGCAACGGCGGCAAGGCCGCCCCCGGCGACTTCGCCGCCACCACCGCCACGAAGCAGGACGGCGGTGTCACCCAGCACTACCTGAACCTCGCCTGGTCCGTCCCGCAGGGCGTCGGCCAGATCAGCACCTACCAGGTCTACCTGAACGGCAAGCCCGCCCAGACCTTCATGTGGGGCACCGGCGACCCGGTCCTGCCGGTGCCGACGACGAAGGCCTCGCGCGAGGTGCTCGTCGGCGCCCATCCCGGCTCGACGTACACCGTGAAGATCCGGGCGCGGCTCGGCGACGGCACGTGGGGCGCGTTCTCCCGCGAGCTGACCGTGAAGACGGGCGGCTGACCGCGCCCGCCTGCCGCCCCACGCGCACGACCGACCCCATGACCAGGAGCGTCCCCCTCATGAGTACGACCCGCCCCACCGCCACGACGTCCCCCGACCCGGCCCGGCCCCCGGCCCGCCGCACCGCCCTGCTGCGCCTCACCGCGCTCGTGGCCCTCCCCCTCGCCGTGACCACCCTCGGCTCCGCGCCCGCCTCCGCACACGGCTCCACCGCCGACCCGGTGAGCCGCAGCCTGGCCTGCACCAAGAACCCGAAGGCGAGCGAGGCCTGCCGGCTCGCCCTCGCCCAGAGCCCCGGCATCCCCGGCGACTGGAAGTCGATCGTCCAGGGCCGCGCCATCGACCACAGCACCCCGACCTCCTCCCCGCAGCACCGGGCCCGCATAGCCGACGGCAAGCTGTGCAGCGCCGGCAACGAGCAGTTCTCCGGCCTGGACCTGGCGCGGGACGACTTCCCCTCGACGACACTGCCCGGCGGCGCCGAGTACGACCTCCGCTACGACATCAGCGCGCTGCACAACCCGTACCGCATGGAGATGTACGTCACCAAGGACGGCTACGACCCGAAGAAGCCGCTGAAGTGGTCCGACCTGGAGGACACCCCCTTCCTCAGCGCCGACAACACCGCGGCCACGGCCGCCCCCTCGGGCTTCCTCGGCGCCAAGGCGTTCACGTTCAAAACGGTGCTCCCGGAAAAGAAGGGCAAGCACCTGATCTACACGATCTGGCACGGGCTGAAGCGGCCCGACGGCTCCTTCCAGAGCGAGGAGGCCTTCTACTCCTGCTCGGACGTCACCTTCAAGTAGGCGGACGCCGACAGGTCCCGCGCCCCGGGCCCGGGTACCCCTCCCTCGGGCTCGGGGCCGTGCGTCTCAGGCGTCGTCGGTCTCCGCGTTGTGCGTCGTGCGTCGTGCGTCGTGCGGCGTACGGAGGCGGCTCGTGCACCGGACCGGGTGTTCGGGGTGGGGCCGCAGCCGGCCCGGGTTGTGCCGTCTGCGGCCCCGGTGGCCCTAGATCAGCGGTTCGGGGGCGGCGGCGCGGGGAGGGTCAGGGCAGGAGTACGGCCTTGCCCCGGTTGCGGTGGGCTTCCACGTCGGCGTGGGCCTGCGCGGCCTGTGCCAGAGGATAGGTGCGCCAGACCGGCACGGTGAGCTCGCCGGCCGCGGCCAGCTCCACCAGCTCCTGCAGTACGTGCCCGCTCTGGTCGGCGCTGCCCGCGCTGAAGCGCACGCCGTGCTGCCGGGCGGCCATGTCGGCGATGGTGATGACGCTGTCCGCGTCGCCGGTCAGGGCGACCGAGTCGCCGAGAACGCCGGCCCCGGAGGCGTCGAACACGAGGTCGACTCCGCCCGGCGCTGCGGCCCTCACCCGTTCCAGCCAGCCTTCGCCGTAGCGGACGGCCGTTGCGCCGCACGCGGTGACGCGCTCCACGTCGCGCTCGGCGGCGGTGCCGATGACGGTGACGCCGCGGGCGACGGCCAGCTGTACGGCGATGAAGCCGACACTGCCGGCCGCCCCGTGGACGAGCAGGGTCCGGCCAGGCTCCACACCCAGCTGGCCGAGGACGCGGTGCGCGGTCTGGCCGACCGTGACCAGCGAGGCGGCCGTCTCCCACGACACGGCCTCGGGCTTGGCCACCGGGCGTTCCAGCAGGGCGTACTCGCTGTAGCTGCCGCCGACCGCCGCTCCGAGGACGTCGTCGCCCACGGCTGCGCCCGCCCCCTCGCCGACGGCGTCGACGACCCCGGCCGCGTCCAGGCCCGGGATCACCGGGAACCGGGCGGGGGAGACCTCGGCCATCAGGCCGGAGCGGATCTTGATGTCGAGCGGATTCACGGAGGCGGCCCGCACCTTGATCCGGACTTGGCCCGGGCCCGGCTGCGGCGGTGCGACCTCGGTCGGCCGCAGAACCTCGGACGAGCCGTACTCGGAGAAAGTGATTGCAGTGGACATCGGGAACTCCCAGGTGGAGACGGGGGGTAGGAAACCGGCACGCTGTGCCTCACTGTGCGCTCACCAGGGTGGTCACGAGGCGCGGCCGCGCCGACGGGCTCGCCGCTCAGGCGCCCAGAGTGGGGTAGTCGGTGTAGCCGCGGTGGTCGCCGCCGTAGAACGTGGCCGCGTCCGGGGCGTTGAACGGGCCGCCGGCGGCCAGGCGCGCCGGCAGTCGTCGGCACGGGGTGCCGTCACCTTCTGGACCGGATCGGAGGGCCCGGTGCCCGACGGGCGGGAACATTCCGGTTTGGTTGACCGTTCATGCACGTGTGGGATGCGGGAAGGGACTGTGTCCCCGGGCCCGACCAATGCCTGCGGGGAAGATCGTTCGGCTGAAGCCCCTCAGAGCCCTCCGCCGCGAGGCGACCACCCTTCCCGCCCACACCCTGACCGCCCCGCCCGGCACCCCCCCCCGC
>NZ_JOAK01000038.1 GCF_000720455.1 Streptomyces virginiae
ACGGGCGTGCGGCGGGACAATGTCCCCATGCGTACGCTCCGCGCCCTCGGCGCGGCAGGGGCTGCCGCCCTCCTCACCGCCTCGGCGGCGACGGCGGCCACGGCGGCCCCGAGCCCGCCCCCCGCTCCCCGCCCCCAGCTCACGGACACAGCCGTCGACAAGGCCGTGGCCGGCCTCGACGCCTCCGTCGCGGACAAGATGCGCCGCACCGGCGTCCCCGGCGTCGCGGTGGCCGTCGTCCACGACGACAGGGTGGTCTACCTCAAGGGCTTCGGCCTGCGCCACACCGGCGAGAGCGCCAAGGTCGACCCCGACACCGTCTTCCAGCTGGCGTCCGTCTCCAAGCCCGTCACCTCCACCGTCATCGCAGGCGCCCTCGCCGATCCTGGCGACTGGGACGAGCCGCTCGGCGGCTCCCTCCCCGGCTTCGCGCTCAAGGACCCCTGGGTCACCTCGCACGTCACCCCCGCCGACCTGATCTCGCACCGCAGCGGGCTCCCGGACCACGCCGGGGACCTCTTGGAGGACCTCGGCTACGACCAGCGGTACATCCTCGGCCACCTGCGCGAAGAGCCGCTGAGCCCGTTCCGCGCGAGCTACGCGTACACCAACTTCGGATTCACCGCCGCCGCCGAGGCCGTCGCCCGCGACCACGGCGTGAGCTGGCAGCAGCTCAGCGCGGACACCCTCTTCAAGCCCGCCGGAATGACCCGTACCAGCACCGAGTTCGACGCCTACGCCAAGGCCCCGGACCGGGCATGGGGCCACGTGCGCAACCCGGACGGCACCTGGAGCCCCCGCTACGTCCGTGACGCCGACGCCCAGACCCCGGCCGGCGGGACCAGTTCCACCGTCCGCGACATGTCCCGCTGGCTGCGGCTGCAGCTGAACACCGGCACCCTCGACGGGAAGCGGATCATCGCCGCCGACGCACTCGACCGCACCCGCGTGCCCGAGATCGTCTCGCAGGCCGTGACCGGCCGCGGCACCCCGCAGTTCTACGGGCTCGGCTGGAACGTCTCCTACGACGGCGCGGGCCGACTGCGCCTGAGTCACTCCGGCGGGTTCGCCCTGGGCGCCAACACCAACGTCACGATGCTCCCGCTGGAGCGCCTCGGCATCGTCGTCCTGACCAACGGCGCCCCGGTCGGCCTCGCCGACGCGGTCGCCCTGGACTTCTTCGACACCGCCGAGTACGGCAAGCCGACCGCCGACTGGATGGCGCTGGCGGGCGCGAGCTACGAGCAGACCTTCAATGCGGGCCGGTCCGACACCGACTACTCGCGCCCGCCGACCGGTGCGAAACCGGCCCGCGACAGCGCCGCGTACACCGGCACCTACGACAACCCGTACTACGGCAGGGCCACCGTCACCGCCGACGACGACGGGGCGCTCACCCTCGCCCTCGGACCGAAGCCGCTGCGCTTCCCGCTGGCCCACTACGACGGCGACACCTTCAGCTTCGAGACCACCGGCGAGAACGCCGTCGGCCGCACCGGTGTGACCTTCGCCGACGGGACGCTCCGCGTCGAATACCTCGACGCCGACCACCTGGGCACCTTCACCCGGCAGTAGCCGCATAGCCTGTCCCCCGATGAGACGCAGATCCCCGGCACCCCCCTCGCCCCTCCCCCAGCGGGCCGGCATCGACCCGGTCCGGCTCCGGCTGCCGCCCGACCCGGACGGGACGTGGCCGGACCTCGGCAGCTACCTCGCCGCCCGCTACGCCGGCACCCGCGGCGAGGAGTCCATGGCGCACCTGCTGGCCGCGGGCCGGGTCCTCGGCCCCGGCGGGCGGGTGCTGCACGCGCGGGACCCGTACGAACCCGGCGCCTACCTGTGGTTCCACCGGGACATGGACCCGGAACCGCGGGTGCCGTTCGCGGTGCGCGTGGTCCACCGGGACGCGCACCTGCTGGTCGTGGACAAGCCGCACTTCCTGGCGACCACTCCGCGCGGCAGCCACATCACCGAGACCGCCCTGGCCCGGCTGCGCGAGGAGCTGGACCTGCCCGGGCTCAGCCCGGCGCACCGCCTGGACCGGCTCACCGCCGGCCTGGTGATGTTCAGCGTCCGGCCCGAGGACCGCGGGGCGTACCAGCTCCTCTTCCAGCGGCGCCAGGTGCACAAGGAGTACGAGGCGCTCGCCGCCCGCGACCCGGCGCTCACCTTCCCGCGCACGGTCCGCAGCCGGATCGAGAAGGTCCGCGGGGTGATCGCCGCGACCGAGGTCCCCGGCACGCCCAACGCCGAGAGCCTGATCGAGCTGGTCGACGTCCGCGGCGGCCTGGGCCGCTACCGGCTGACCCCGCACACCGGCCGCACCCACCAGCTGCGGGTGCACATGAACGGCCTGGGCCTGCCCATCCTGGGCGATCCGGTCTACCCGGAGGTCACCGACCCGGCTCCGGACGACTACCGCCGGCCGCTGCAACTCCTGGCCCGTGTGCTGGCGTTCACCGACCCGGTCACCGGCGCGGCCCACCGCTTCGAGAGCGCCCGCACCCTCCAGGCCTGGCGCGACCGCCCCGGCTGGGAGACCGGGCCGCAGGCGGACGTCCGGCCCACCGCCGGGCCCTGAAACGACTCGGTCGCCGCGCGGAGGAGTCCTCCGCGCGGCGACCGGTCACACGTCCAGGGCCGTCCCTAGCCGACGGAGCTGTAGGCGACCACGCCCCGGAGCAGGGCGTCCACGGCCTTGCGGGCGTTCTTCGCCACCGTGCTGCCGCTGTCGCCGGCGGCCGAGGGAGCCGCCGCCGCGACCTGGCCGAGCACGTCGATGACCTGCTTGCACCAGCGCACGAAGTCACCGGCCGGCATCTCCGCCTCGCGCAGCACCTCGTCCAGGCTCTTGTCGGAGGCCCACTGGTACGCCGCCCACGCGAAGCCGAGGTCCGGCTCGCGCTGGCCCACGCCCTCCGCCTGGTTGATGCGGTGCTCCTCCTCCAGGGCGTCGAGCCGGCCCCAGATGCGGACCATCTCGCCGAGCGCGACCTTCGCCGCGCCGCCCGGGACCTTCGGCGCGACCGCGTCGTCGGACTGCCGGGCCTCGAAGACCAGTGCCGAGACGCAGGCGGCCAGTTCCGCCGGGCTCAGGCCCTCCCAGATCCCGGCGCGCAGGCATTCGGACGCCAGCAGGTCGAGCTCCCCGTACAGCCGGGCGAGCCGCTTGCCGTGCACCGTGACCTCGTCCTCGCGCAGGTAGTCCAGCTCGGTCAGCAGGGCGTGGATCCGGTCGAAGGTGCGGGCGATCGTGTTCGTCCTGCCCTCGATCCGCCGCTCCAGCGCTTGCGTGTCCCGCTGCAGCCGGTGGTAGCGCTCCGCCCAGCGGGCGTGGTCCTCGCGCTCGTCGCAGCCGTGGCAGGGGTGCGCCCGCAGCTCGGCGCGCAGCCTGGCGATCTCGCGGTCGTCGGCGGCCGCGGCCCGGCCCCGGGAGCGCCGCTCCGGGGCGATGTGCCCGGCCTTGCTCCGCAGCTGGGACGCCAGGTCCCGACGGGACTGCGGCGAGCGCGCGTTGAAGGACTTGGGGATCCGCATCCGGTCCAGCGCCTCGACCGGGACCGGGAAGTCGATCGCGGCGAGCCGCTTGACCTGCCGCTCTGCGGTGAGCACCAGCGGACGCGGGCCCTCGGCGTACTCGTACCCGCGGTGCCCGTGGACGCGTCCGGCCGGCACGCCCGGGTCGAGGACGAGCGCGAGCCCGGCGAACTTGCCCGTCGGGACGTGGATGATGTCGCCCGGCTTGAGCTTCTCCAGCGAACTGGCCGCCTGCACCCGCCGCTGGGCGGCGCCCTGCTTGGCCAGTTCCGTCTCGCGGTCCTTGAGGTCGCGGCGCAGCTGCGCGTACTCCTCGAAGTTCCCCAGGTGGCAGGTCATGCCCTCCCGGTAGCCCTCCAGGCCCTCCTCGTTGCGCTGCACCTGCCGGGAGATCCCGACGACCGAGCGGTCGGCCTGGAACTGCGCGAAGGAGGTCTCCAGCAGCTCGCGCGAGCGGTGCCGCCCGAACTGGCTGACCAGGTTGACGGCCATGTTGTAGGACGGCTTGAAGCTGGAACGCAGCGGATACGTACGGGTGCCCGCGAGCCCGGCGAGGCCGGCCGGGTCCATGCCCCGCTGCCAGAGCACGACCGCGTGGCCCTCGACGTCGATGCCGCGCCGTCCGGCCCGGCCGGTCAGCTGGGTGTACTCGCCGGGGGTGATGTCGGCGTGCTGCTCGCCGTTCCACTTGACCAGCTTCTCCAGGATCACCGTGCGCGCGGGCATGTTGATGCCCAGCGCCAGCGTCTCCGTGGCGAAGACGGCCTTCACCAGACCGCGGACGAACAGCTCTTCCACGACCTCCTTGAAGGTGGGCAGCATGCCCGCGTGGTGCGCGGCGATGCCCCGCTCCAGGCCTTCGAGCCACTCGTAGTAGCCCAGGACGTGCAGGTCCTCGGTGGGGATGGAGGCGGTGCGCGCCTCGACGATCTCGCGGACCCTGAGCCGCGCGGACTCGTCGTTGAGGCGCAGGCCCGCGTACAGGCACTGCTGGACGGCGGCCTCGCATCCGGCCCGGCTGAAGATGAAGTTGATGGCGGGCAGCAGCCCGTCGTTGTCGAGGCGGGCGATGACCTCGGGGCGGGACGGGGTCCAGATCCGGCCGCGGGAGCGCCGTTCGCGCTCGCGGTCGGCCTCGCGGACCATCTTGCCGCGGCGCCGGTCCTTCGGGTTGTAGGTGCGGCTGTTCTCCTCGCGCGCCATGCGCAGCAGGTCCGGGTTGACCTCCCGGCGCGCGGAGCCGCGGCCGCCGTGGTCGGACTCCTCCTCGAAGAGGTCGTAGATCCGGCGGCCGGCCATGACGTGCTGCCACAGCGGTACGGGCCGCTCCTCGGAGACGATCACCTCGGTGTCCCCGCGCACGGTGTCCAGCCAGTCGCCGAACTCCTCGGCGTTGGACACGGTGGCCGACAGGGAGACCAGGGTGACCGACTCGGGGAGGTGGATGATCACTTCCTCCCAGACGGCCCCGCGGAACCGGTCGGAGAGGTAGTGGACCTCGTCCATCACGACGTGGCCGAGACCGCGCAGCGACTGGGAGCCCGCGTACAGCATGTTGCGGAGCACCTCGGTGGTCATCACGACCACCGGCGCCTCGGAGTTGACGCTGTTGTCGCCGGTCAGCAGGCCCACCTTGTCGGCGCCGTAGCGCTTGACGAGGTCGGCGTACTTCTGGTTCGAGAGCGCCTTGATCGGCGTCGTGTAGAAGCACTTGCGGCCCTGCTGGAGGGCCAGGTGCACGGCGAACTCGCCGACAATGGTCTTGCCCGAGCCGGTCGGGGCGGCGACGAGGACGCCCTTGCCGGCCTCCAGCGCCTTGCAGGCCTCCACCTGGTACGGATCCAGGTCGAAGTCGTACATCTCGCGGAAGGGGGCCAGGGCGGAGGCCTCTTCGGCGGCGCGGATCCGGGCAGCGGCGTACCGCTCGGCGGGTGAGAGTTCTTCGGTCATCTTGCTGTCGAGCCTACCCGTCGGCTCTGACAACAGTCGCGATCATTTATGTGAGGAGCCGGATCGCCCCGGGCACGCACTCGGCGGTCACCGGGAGGGGCCCGAGCGGCTCTCCGTCGGCGTACGCGGTCAGGCCGGGCGCCTCCAGGGTGATCTTCCTGGTGCGGTGGACGCTCACCTTCGGGTGGGAGAGGTGGCCGCCCCGGTAGACCTGCGGGAACACCTTCAGCAGGGTGGCCCGGCTGCAGTCGCCGACGACCGTGACGTCGAAGAGGCCGTCGTCGGGGACGGCGCCGGGGCAGATGCGCATGCCGCCGCCGTAGGAGGAGCCGTTGCCGACGGCCACCAGCGTGGCCTCGGTCTCGATCACCGGGCCGTCGTCGAGGGTGATGCGGTACGGGAACGGCCGGAAGGCGGCCAGTTCCGCGATCATCGCCAGGTCGTACTTGAAGCGGCCCGCCGGCAGCCGCATCCGGTTGCCCCGGTCGTTGACCTTCGAGTCGAAGCCCGAGCACAGCACGGTCCCGTACCAGGTGGCGCCCACGCGCCCCAGGTCGATCTCCCGGGTCCGGCCCTCCTTGAGGGCCTGGGCGGCCATCCGTCCCGCCCGGGCGGGCTCGCGTACGGGCAGTCCCGCGGCCCGCGCGAAGTCGTTGCCGGTGCCCACGGCGACCACGCCGAGCGGCACCCGGGTGCCCGCGAGCGCCTGGAGCGCCAGGGAGACCATGCCGTCGCCGCCGACCGCGACGACTGCGCCGGCGCCCTCGCGGACCGCGGCCGTCAGCCGGGCCAGCGCGTCCGGTGCGTCGGTGCCCACCAGGGTCCGTACGGAGAATCCGGCTTCCCGCAGAGCGGAAGCGGCCGGCTGGGCGGCGTGCGCGCCCCGGCCGCGTCCCGCGGTGGGATTGACGAAGAGGGTGACCTCGTAGCTCACCCCCGGGAATGTACCGGAGCCCTTTCGCGGGTCTCGGCCGCCCCCGGGGGCACCTCCCGGCGGTGGCCGGGGGCGTACCTGTCAGGTGGCGTCGTCGTACCCGTTGATCCGGTGTCGTCCGCCGTCGGCCTGTTCGGGCAGGGCGGCCGGGGCGGGCGCGGCGTCGATGGCGCCGATCGGAGCCGGGGTGAGGTCGAGCTCCGAGGCCTCGTCGTCGCTCAGTCCCGCGTCGGGGTCGTTGCGCCGGCGCCTGCGGTCGTTGAGGAGGCACAGGCCGACGGCCGCGAAGTAGAGGGCCACGATGGGCAGGGCCAGCGCGAGCATGGTCGGCGGGTCACCGGTGGGCGTGGCGAAGGCGGCGAAGACGGTGATGCCGAGGACCATGCCCCGCCACCAGCCGGCGAGCCGCTTGCCGGAGAGCACGCCGGTGAAGTTCAGCAGGATCAGCAGCAGCGGCAGCTCGAAGGCCAGACCGAAGACGATCACCATGCGGGTGACCAGGTCGAGGTAGTCGTCGACCGGGAGCAGGTTGCGCGCGTGGTCGGGGGTGAACTCCAGCATGATCGTCGCGGTCTGCGGGAGGATCTTGTACGCGAGGACGGCGCCGGTCATGAACAGCGGCGCGCCGACCGCGACGAAACTCCGCGCGTACTTCTTCTCGTGGCTGTGCAGACCGGGCGCGGCGAACGCCCACAGCTGGTAGAGCCACACCGGCGCGGAGAGCACGACGCCGGCCATCAGCGAGACCTTCAGGGCGATCGAGAACGCCGAGATCAGGCCGTTCACGGTCATGTCGGCGCAGGGGCGCCCGTTGCGCTGGGTCACCACCCCGTTGGTGCAGCCGACGGAGTCCAGCATCGGCTTCAACAGGAAGTTGATGATGTCCCGGTAGAAGAAGGCCGCGATGATCGTGATGACGAGGATCGCCAGGACCGACTTCAGCAGGCGGTTACGCAGTTCGCGCAGGTGCTCGACGAGAGGCATGCGCCCTTCGGCGTCCTTTGCCTGTCGTTCTTGTTTCCCCTGCTTGCGGGCAGACTTGAGCAACCCACGTCCCTTGTCTCGTTGCAGATGACTGGCCTGAAGGGCGTAGGTCAGCCCTGGGCGGTGCGGTTCGGCTCGCTGACCGGCCGGGAGCTGGTGACGTCACCGGGCGCGGCCTGGATGGTGCGCGGGGCGACCGGTGCCTGCGCGGACTGGTCGGCCGGGGCGGCCGCGTCGTCGGCCTCGCCGTCCTTCTTCATGGCCTTGGCCTCGCTCTTGAGGATGCGGGCCGACTTGCCGAGGGAGCGGGCCATGTCGGGGAGCTTCTTGGCGCCGAAGAGCAGGATGATGACTCCGACGATGACGAGGATTTCCCAACCCCTGAGGTTGCCCATGAAGTCTTCCTTTTCTCCGAGGTTCGCAGCGCACCGGTACGGGCGCCTGGGACTGTCTCTACCGAGGATCGTAACCCCAGGGGGTTAACGCCCGGCAATCCCCCGGCGTACCCCGTCTTGCGTCCTGGCCGATTGTCAATCCCCCGGTCACACGCCTGTCGCGTTCGTTACGGCCGCACGTCGTGGCCCGCCCGTGCCAGACCGGCCGCCTCCCGCTCCAGATCGGCCGACGCGGCGGTGATCCGGCGGCTGGCCAGCGCGACCTCCGAGGAGAGCCGGCGCACCTCCACGTACACGCGCACGGCCAGCACGGCCAGCACGGCCACTCCGAGGAAGCCCAGGGCAATTGCGAACATCGGCCACAGCATGGGCCGAGCCTAGGCCACCGGACGCCTCAGATGCTGCGCAGGGTGCTCACGCCGCCACCGGTCAGCAGCTCCACGATGCGGTCCCCGGCCGGTTTGCGGACGGCGGCACCGCACTCGGGACAGGTGAAGGAGTAGAAGGTGGCCCTGCGGCTGCCGCCGATGGCCAGCCGCAGGGCGCCCGCGTCCAGCTCGAAGCGGGCGCCGCACTCGGGACAGGAGGCCTTGAAGGCGACGGGCCCGGACGTTGGCGACATCGACCGCGCCCCCCTCAGACCTGTTCCCCGTACCCCGCGAGGGCCTCCCGGGCGGCGCTGCGCGCGCTGTCCGCCAGCTCGGCGGGAGCCGTGATCCGCCCCTCGCGGCCCAGCCGCAGCGCGAGGCGTCGCAGCGAGCCCGGGTCCGGGGTGCGCAGCGTGATCCGCAGGCCGCCGTCCGCGAGCTCCTCGGCGCTGTCGTGCGGGTAGTACTCGGCGACCCAGCGTCCGCCCGGTCCCACCTCGACCACGACCTCGGGGTCCTCGGCGGACGGCTGGACGAGTCCCACCGACAGGTCGCGCGGCTCGATGGCGGGCGGCTCCGCCCGCTCGTCCAGCAGCCGGATCTCGGCGACCCGGTCGAGCCGGAAGGTGCGCCGGGCCTCGGAGAGGTGGCACCAGCCCTCCATGTAGGTGTGCCCCACCGCGAAGAGCCGGATCGGGTCGACCTCGCGCTCGGTGAGCTCGTCACGGGCCGGCGAGTAGTAGCGCAGCCACAGCCGGCGGCGTTCGGCGATGGCCCGGTCGACGTCGGCGAAGACCCCGCCCTCGGACTCGAAGGTCACCGACAGCCGGGAGCTGGCCCCGGCGGCCTCGCCCGCGGCCGCCTCCAGCTTCGCGGTCGCCCGCAGCAGGGCGTCCCGGTCGCTCTCGCGCAGCCCCGGCAGGGTCGCCACCGCGCGCGCGGCGACCAGCAGCGCGGTCGCCTCGTCGGCGGCGAGCCGCAGCGGCTCGGCGGTGGACTCCCCGGAGGCGTCGGGGTTGCGCCACCAGATGCGCTCCCCGTCGGTGTCGATGTCGAGCAGGTCCCCGCCCCGGAAGCTGGTCCCGCACATGGGCAGCACGTCGAGGTCCGAGATCAGCTCGTCCTCGGTGATGCCGAAGGCACGCGCGACGTCGGCGACGTGCGCACCCGGGCGCTCGCGCAGGTACGTCACCAGGGACAGCATCCGGCGGGTCTGGTCGATGGCGTTGGCAGCCATGCTGGTACGTCTCCCCCTCAGGGCACGTCTGTGGATGTCGCGGTTCGAAAAAGGTGCGGCGGCGGACCGGCGCCGCACCGGCGGCGGTTCCGGGAAAGCCTGTCAGGCCCCGGCGACGGCCCGCAGCCGGTCCACCACGTCCGCCCGGAGGTCCGCGGGCCCGACCACGACGACGTCGGGGCCGAACTCCACCAGCCAGGCGTCGAGACCGTGCCCGTAGGGGATCTCCAGCTCGTCCCAGCCGTCGGTGCCCTCGCGCACCGCCGTGGCCTTGGCCCGCAGCGGGTAGCCCGCCCCGGCCCGCAGCCGGATCAGCGCGGAGCGGTCCGCGCTCTCCCCGGCCCAGCTCGCCACGGTCTCCCGCACGGTCACCACGTCGGGCACCTCCGCGGTGTACTTCGCCGCGCGCGAGCGGACCTTCCCGGTGATCCGGGAGAGCCGGAACACCCGCTCCGCCCCGCGTTCACGGTCGTAGCCGGCCAGGTACCAGTGACCGCGCCAGCACTCCAGAGCCCACGGCTCCACCTGCCGCGTCTCGGGCCGGGCGGCGGTCGACTTGCGGTAGTCGAAGACCACCGGCCGGCGGTCCCGGCAGGCCAGCATCAGCGGCTCGAAGGCCGCCTCGTGGACCGGGATGCGCGGCTCGATGGCGCTGTGCTGGCCCTCGTACGGGTTGCCCGCCTCGGGCATCCCGCCCGCCCGCAGCTTCTGCAGGGCGCCGCTGGCGGCCCCCGCGAGACGGGCCTGCTGCCACACCTTGGCCGCCAGGCCCAGGGCGGCGGCCTCCTCGGCGTCCAGGGAGACCGGGGGCAGCCGGTTGCTGTCCCGGCGGGCCAAGTAGCCCGTCTCCCCCTCCAGGTTCTCCACCGTCTCGATGACCAGACCGAGTTCGCGCAGGTCGTCCTTGTCCCGCTCGAACATCCGGTTGAAGGACTCGTCGTTGCCGGCTTCCATGTAGGCCTCGATGGAACCGCGCAACTCGCGCTTGCTCAGCGGCCGGCGGGTCCCCAGCAGACACAGCGCCAGATTCATCAGCCGCTCGGCCTTGGCAATCGCCATCGACGCCCATCCCCCGTTCTCGACACACACTCGTGACCGTTGACCGTACCGCCCCGGCGCTCCCGGACAAAAGCGAGGGCCCCCGCCTCACGGCGGGGGCCCTGCACTGCTCGCGGATGTTCCGCTCAGCCGACCTTGACCAGGTCGCAGACGAAGATCAGCGTCTCGCCCGGGGCGATCGCGCCGCCCGCACCACGGTCGCCGTACGCCAGGTGCGCCGGGATGACCAGCTTGCGGCGGCCGCCGACCTTCATGCCCTGGACACCCTGGTCCCAGCCGCTGATGACCTGACCGACACCGAGCTTGAACTGGAGCGCGGAACCGCGGTTCCAGGAGGCGTCGAACTCCTCGCCGGTGGAGAAGGCCACGCCCACGTAGTGGACGGCGACCATGTCGCCGGCCTTGGCCTCGGCACCGTCACCCAGCCAGATGTCCTCGACCACGAGGTCCTTGGGGGCCTCGCCCTCGGGGAAGTCGATCTCGGGCTTTTCGAGCTTGTCGCTCACGGAACTGCTCCTCAAACTATGGGACAACCGGGACAGTCTTACACCACCGCGAGGATGTCGAGGCTGAAGACCAGCGTCGAGTTCGCCGGGATGGTCCCCTGCTCCTTGTCGCCGAAGCCCATGTCCGGCGGGATCACCAGCAGGATGCGGCTGCCGACCTTCTTGCCGACGATGCCCTCCTTGAGGCCCTTCACCTGAAGCTGCTCCAGCGGCCAGGTCACCGACTGGTCGGAGGTGTAGGTGCTCTCGAAGGTCTTGTCGTCCTTCCAGGTCTTGCCGTGGAACTTGACGACGACGCTGTTCTTGTCCGTCACCGCCGGACCGTCGCCCTCCAGGACGTAGTTCGACACCAGCTTCGCCGGCGGGGTGACGTCCTTCGGGACGGCCACGGAGACTTCCTTGCCGTCCGTGTTCGTACCGACCTTCGGCAGGTCCTTGTTGTCCTGGGCGACTTCCTTGCCCGTGGCCGAGACCGGGACCGTGGCACCCTTGACGATGTCCACGACGAACACCAGCGTGGCGTTCCCCTTGATCTTCGGCGGCGAACCCTGCGCGCCGTAGCCGAGGTCCGGCGGGATCACCAGCTCGACACGGCTGCCGACCTTCTGGCCCTCGAGGCCCTGGTCCCAGCCCTTGATGACGGCGCCCGCGCCGATCGTCACGTCGAACGGCTGGCCCTTGCCGAAGCTCTGGTCGAACGGCTCGGTACCGTCCCACACCTGGCCGTAGTAGTTGACCTGGGCGATGTCGCCCTTCTTCAGCGCCGGGCCGGTGCCCTCCTTGACGGTCACCACCTTCAGCTCCTTGGGCGGCTCGCCCTTCCCCTTCGACAGGGTGGGCGTCTCCCCGAACTCGGCACCCTTCGTGATCGCGGGCGCTCCGTTCTTCATCTGGGCGGAGTCGGAGCCGCTGTCGTCGCCACACGCCGCTGTCGACAGCAGCAGAAGGGGTACGACAAGCAGGCCGGCAAGTCGGCGCACGTGTTCCTCAGATCTCAGACGGCAAGGCGGTCGCCCGCCACTCTAAGCCGTGCGCAGGGCCCCGTACGAGAGACGTACGGGGCCCTGGCGAGATGTGGGACGTCACACCGACCGCCTACATACCGGCGATCAGCTTCTCCACACGGTCGTCCACCGACCGGAACGGGTCCTTGCACAGCACCGTCCGCTGCGCCTGGTCATTGAGCTTCAGGTGCACCCAGTCGACCGTGAAGTCCCGCCGCTGCTCCTGCGCACGGCGGATGAAGTCGCCGCGCAGCCGCGCCCTCGTCGTCTGCGGGGGCACCGACTTGCCCTCGAAGATCTTGAGGTCGTTGCAGATCCGCGCCGCCTGCCCCTTGCGCTCCAGCAGGTAGTACAGCCCGCGCCGGCGATGGATGTCGTGGTAGGCGAGGTCTATCTGAGCCACCCGCGGATTCGACATGGTCATGTTGTGCTTGCCCCGGTACCGCTCGATCAGCTGGTACTTCATGACCCAGTCGATCTCGGTGCCGATCCGGTCGAGGTCCTCCGCCTCGATCGCGTCCAGCGTGCGGCCCCACAGCTCCAGCACCTGGTCCACCACGCCGGTACGGATGCCCCGGCGCTCGGCGAAGTCCACCGCCTTGTCGTAGTACTCCCGCTGGATCTCCAGCGCTGAGGCCTCCCGGCCGGACGCCAGGCGCACCTTGCGCTGGCCCGTGATGTCGTGGCTGACCTCGCGGATCGCCCGGATCGGGTTCTCCAGGGTCAGGTCCCGCATCACCGTGCCCGCCTCGATCATGCGCAGCACCAGGTCGGTCGCCCCGACCTTCAGCAGCATGGTCGTCTCGGACATGTTCGAGTCGCCCACGATCACGTGGAGGCGGCGGTACCGCTCCGCGTCCGCGTGCGGCTCGTCACGCGTGTTGATGATCGGCCGGGAACGCGTCGTCGCTGAGCTGACGCCCTCCCAGATGTGCTCGGCCCGTTGGCTCACGCAGTAGACCGCGCCCCGAGGGGTCTGCAGCACCTTGCCGGCACCGCAGATCAGCTGCCGCGTGACGAGGAACGGAATGAGAATGTCCGCCAGGCGGGAGAATTCCCCGTGCCGGGCCACCAGGTAGTTCTCGTGGCAGCCGTACGAGTTGCCCGCCGAGTCGGTGTTGTTCTTGAAGAGATAGACGTCGCCCGCGATTCCCTCCTCGTGCAGGCGGCGTTCGGCGTCGACGAGCAGTCCTTCGAGAATGCGCTCGCCTGCTTTGTCGTGCGTGACCAACTCGGTCACGTTGTCGCATTCGGGAGTTGCATATTCCGGATGCGAACCCACGTCGAGGTACAGGCGGGCGCCGTTCCGCAGGAAGACATTGCTGCTGCGGCCCCATGACACGACACGGCGGAAGAGGTAGCGCGCCACTTCGTCAGGAGACAGTCGGCGCTGTCCCCTGAACGTGCACGTGACGCCGTACTCGTTCTCCAGCCCGAAAATGCGGCGGTCCATGACTGAACATTACGCCTTCTGCCCTCTTCTGAAACCGGGTTCGCAGCCGCCGTTTCGATCAGTTCCCCCGAGCAGGCCGCCGAACGGCGGCCCGGAGCCCCGCGAACACCACGGGCGCGCCGCACCGACGCGCCCGCCCGTCACTGCGCCGACCGGGCCTGCGGAGCCACCTCGCCGGAGCCGTCCGGCACTCCCGGAGCCGAACCCGCCACCGCACGGCTGTGACCCGCAGTTGACAGCACCCCCTGAGTCACCATCAGCACCAGCAGCGCCGAACCGCCCGCGGCACACGCCACGCCGAAGCCCCACGCCGTGCCCCCCAGCTCCACCGCCGGACCCGCCGCCGCCGTACCGATCGCCGCACCCACCCCGAAGAAGGTGACCAGCCACGAGAACGCCTCCGTCACCGTGCCCGTCGGCGCGTGCCGGTCCACCACGATGAACGCGCACGCCAGGGCCGGCGCCAGGAACACCCCCGACACCGCCGCCAGGGCCGTCATCGCCACCGGCCCCGGAGTCAGCAGCAACGGCAGGTAGCCGACCGCGAGCAGCGCCACCAGCAGCCGCAGCCGCCGCTCGGGCGCACCCGCCCACTGCCGCGCACCGTAGAACACACCGCCGATCAGCGCGCCCAGGCCCAGCGCCGCCATCAGCCAGCCGTACACCGCCTGGCCGCCGTGGCCGTCCGCGTACGCCACCCCGGCCACCGTGATGGAACCCAGCGCCATCCCCACGAAGAAGAACGAACCCAGCAGCGCCAGCAGCCCGCGCGAGCGCAGGGCCCCCAGCCAGTGCGCCTCCCGCGGCTGCGAACGCCACGTCCGCGACGGCTCGCTGACCACGACCGACAGCGCGCCCAGCACCCCGATCGCGTTCAGCGCCAGCAGCGCCCCGGCCGGCGACCACACCGCCACGAACAACGTCACCAGCAGCGGACCGACGGTGAACATGACCTCCTGGGCCACCGCGTCCATCGCGTACGCCGCGTGCACCTTCTCCTCACGCCCCCCCAGCACGCTCGGCCACAGGGCCCGCAGACCGCCCTCCAGCGGAGGCGTGAAGAGCCCGCCGACCACCACGGCGGCGTACGCCGCGACCACCGAGCCGGTGCCCGCCAGCGCCAGCCACACCATTCCGAGCGCGGACAGCAGCGCCGCCGGCAGCTGCACCCTCGGCTGCCCGAACAGGTCCACCGCCCGCCCGAGCAGCGGCTGACCCACCGCGTTCGCCAGCCCGTACACGGCGGCCAGCGCCCCCGCCAGGCTGTAGCTGCCGCCCTCCGCGCGCGTGAACAGCACGATCGCGATCGGCGCGGTGGCGTTCGGCAGCCTGCCGACGAGCGTGCCCACCAGCAGCCTCGCGGCGTGCCGGGTCCCCAGCAGCTCCGCGTATCCCGCGGCCATGTCGGCCCCCTTCTGCCCGGACCCAGCCGGGGTAATACGTATAACTTGACGCGTCATACGTACCATGGCCACAGTCCACGGGTCCACCCCACGGACCACGAAACCACCCCTGACCTCGCACTACAGGAGCCCCGTGTGACGAGACCCACCAGCCGGGACGTGGCCACCGCCGCCGGGGTCTCCCAGGCCACCGTCTCCCTCGTCCTCGGCGACAAATGGCCCGGCCGCGTCTCCGAACGCACCGCCGCCCTCGTCCGCGAAACCGCCACCCGGCTCGGCTACCGCCCCAACCTCGCCGCCCGCAACCTCCGCCTCGGCTCCACCCGCACCGCCCTCCTCGTCGTCCCCGCCCTCACCAACGAGTTCTTCGCCCGCGTCTACACCGGCGCCGCCCGCGTCGCCGCCGAACACGGCTTCGGCGTCGTCCTCTACCCCTCCCCCGACGGCACCGGCCCCGCCCGCGACCCCTTCGCCTCCGCCCGCGCCGCCCTCGACGGCGTCATCGCCTCCTCCATGGCCGCCCACGCCCTCCACGCCATCGGCGGCGACACCCTCCCCCTCGTCATGCTCGACAGCGACCCCCGCGCCGCAGGCTCCGCCGCCCACGTCAACCTCGCCATGGCCGACGGCATGCGCCAGGTCACCCAACACCTCCTCGCCCTCGGCCACCGGCGCTTCCTCCACCTCGCCTCCGCCGTCGACTCCTGGACCTTCGACACCCGCGCAGAAGCCCTCACGACCCTCCTGGGCCCCGGCACCGAGCTGCGCACCGTACGGTCCCCCCTCACCGCCGACGACGCCCGTACGGCCATGGAGGCCGCCCTCGCGGCCCCCGGGGGCCGGCCCACCGCCATCGTCTGCGACGACGACATCCTCGCCGCCGGCGCCTGCAAGGCCGCCCGCCGCCTCGGCCTGCGCGTCCCCGAGGACCTCTCCGTCACCGGCTTCGACGACCTCGCCCTCGCCACCGCCGTCGAACCCGAGCTCACCACCGTCCACCTCCCCGCCGAACGCGTCGGCGAACAGGGCATGACCGCCCTCCTCGCCGTCCTCGAAGGCACCCCCTGGACCGCCCCCGACATCCCCGTCACCCTCGTCGTCCGCGACTCCACGGGCCCGGCCCCCACCCCGGCCCCGTAGGGGGACCTCCCGCCCCCGGACACGACGAAGCCCCGGCCACCCCCCAGAGGGGGCGACCGGGGCCGCAACACGTCCTGCCCTGCGTCCTACTCGGCGTCCTACTCGGCGTCGTCCTCCGGCGCCTCGTCGTTCGACACCGCGTCCGCCTGCGCGGCGGCCGGCACGTCCGCCTCCAGCAGCCGCGACAGCTGCCGGCCCCGGATCCGCTTGAACTTGCGCTGCTGCGACCGCGTCCGGTCCAGCACCGCCACCTCCAGCCGCTCGGCCGGAATCGCCTTGTCGGCACCGTTGGCCTGGCTGGACAACGCCGCCACCGCCAGCTTCAGCGCCTCCGACAGCGTCATCCCGTCCTGGTGGCGCTGGTCCAGGTAGGTGCTGATCTGCTCGGCGTTGCCGCCGACCGCGACCGAGCCGTGCTCGTCCACGATCGAACCGTCGTGCGGCAGCCGGTAGATCTGGTCACCGGCGGCCGTCGCACCGACCTCCGCCACCACGAGCTCCACCTCGTACGGCTTCTCACCGGCCGAGGAGAAGATGGTGCCGAGGGTCTGCGCGTACACGTTGGCCAGCCCACGCGCCGTCACATCGTCACGGTCGTAGGTGTATCCGCGCAGATCCGCGTACCGCACACCGCCGATCCGCAGGTTCTCGTACTCGTTGTACTTGCCGGCGGCCGCGAAGCCGATCCGGTCGTAGATCTCGCTGAACTTGTGCAGCGCACGGGACGGGTTCTCGCCGACGAACACGATGCCGTCGGCGTACTGCAGCACGACAAGGCTGCGACCGCGGGCGATGCCCTTCCGGGCGTATTCCGCCCGGTCGGCCATGGCCTGCTGGGGTGACACATAGAACGGAGTCGACACCGGCTGTCCGTCCCTTTCTTCTGGGCTCCTACGGGGCGACGGATGGTCAGAGCAGGGCGGCGCGCGGGCCGTCGGGCTGCTCCAGCCGACGGTTGGTGACCGAACGGGCGAGCTCCTGCGACTCGTCGTCGGTCAGCCTGCGGAACCCCTCGTCCGTGATGACGGTGACGATCGGGTAGATGTGCCGGTACAGGTCCGGCCCACCGGTCGCCGAGTCGTCGTCGGCGGCGTCGTACAGCGCCTGGACGACCAGGGTGGTGGCCTGCTCCTCCGTCAGATCGGGGCGGAAGAGCTTCTTCATGGAGCCCCGCGCGAAGATCGAACCGGAACCGGTCGCCGCGTAGCCGTGCTCCTCGGAGCGGCCGCCGGTGACGTCGTAGGAGAAGATCCGGCCCTTCTCCTTGGCCTCGTCGTACCCGGCGAAGAGCGGCACCACGGCCAGGCCCTGCATCGCCATGCCGAGGTTGCTCCGGATCATGGTCGAGAGCCGGTTGGCCTTGCCCTCCAGGGAGAGGGTCGCCCCCTCCACCTTCTCGAAGTGCTCCAGCTCCAGCTGGAACAGCTTGACCATCTCCACGGCCAGGCCGGCCGTACCGGCGATGCCGACGGCGGAGTACTCGTCCGCCGGGAACACCTTCTCGATGTCCCGCTGCGCGATCATGTTCCCCATGGTCGCCCGCCGGTCACCGGCGAGCACGACCCCGCCGGGGAAGGTGGCGGCCACGATGGTCGTCCCGTGCGGCGCCTCGACCACGCCTTCCGGCAGCTTGCGGTTGCCGGGCAGCATCTCGGGCGAGTGCGCGCCCAGGAAGTCCATGAAGGACGAAGACCCCGGCGTCAGGAAGGCTGCCGGTAGACGCCCTGTGCCACGATTGTTGGCTTCCACGCGTGTCCCTCCAAGTATGAGACGACCCGACGAGCTGCGTCGGGATCGTCACCCAACTTGCCGATGGCCGTGTTGCAGTTGAAGCACAGTACGCCTCGGACCCTACCCGTCTTGTGGCAGTGATCCACATGTACCGCAGGGCGCTTGAGACAGATACAGCAGAGCCCGCCCTGGGCGGCGATCATTTCGTCCCGGTCAGCCTCGGTCATGCCGTACGAACGCTTGAGATGCCCCGCCCGACCCTGGACGGCCCTGCATGCCGCGCATCGGGTGGACAAGCCGTCAGACGCCGACGCGTTCTTGTGCCACTCGCTGTGCGGCTTGATCTCACCGCACTGTCGGCAGAGCTTATGGCCGGACGGAACATCCACTTTCTCTTTGACGACCTTGCCCCTCGCTGCCTGGCGGCGCCGGTAGTGCGCGGCGCTGTACTCCGCCACGCACTCACGGCACCTCGGCTGAAAGCCGTCGCCGCGATTCCGATCCAGGGCGAACCCGCTCAGCGGCACGTCCCGGCTGCAGCCGCGACACCACTTCGTTCCATTGGACATGAAGCCAATGTTGGCGAGCGCGCCTTAGATTCGAAGGCTATTCGCCGCCTTTTTGTACGAAGCTCCGAACGAAGTCCTCGGCATTCTCTTCGAGTACATCGTCAATCTCGTCAAGTACGGAGTCGACGTCGTCGGAGAGCTTTTCCTGGCGCTCCTTGAGGTCGGTCGATTCCTCGACCGCCGCCTCCTCGACCTCCTCGGTCGAGCGCGTCGCCTTCTGCTGTCCGCCGCCGGTGTCCTTGGTCGCCATGTCTACCTCACCCCGCTCGGTTCGCACGCTCATGTCGAGAGACCCCGGGATTCGGGATCTCTCAAGATCAGACCCTACGTCGGACCCTATAGGGAGGGTCCGACATTCGTCCCCGTACTTTCACAGTCCGGTTCTTCTCATGATTCCCGGACCGGCCGCATTTCAGGCCCGCTCACTGCCCCGAAAGCACCCGGACCAGGTCCTCCGCCGTACGGCAGCGGTCCAGGAGCTCCTTGACGTGGTTGCGGGTCCCCCGCAGGGGTTCCAGCGTCGGGACGCGCTGGAGCGAGTCCCGGCCCGGGAGGTCGAAGATCACCGAGTCCCAGGAGGCCGCCGCCACGTCGTCCGCGTACTGCTCCAGGCAGCGCCCGCGGAAGTACGCCCGCGTGTCCTCCGGAGGCTTGCTCTGAGCCCGCTCGACCGCGGTCTCCTCCACCAGCCGCTTCATCTTGCCGCGGGCCACCAGGCGGTTGTAGAGGCCCTTCTCGGGCCGTACGTCCGAGTACTGGAGGTCCACCAGGTGCAGTCGCGCCGCGTCCCAGTCCAGCCCGTCCCGGCGCCGGTAGCCCTCCAGGATCTCCCGCTTGGCGATCCAGTCCAGCTCGCCCGACAGGCTCATCGGGTCGCTCTCCAGCCGGCCCAGTACGTCCTCCCAGCGGGCCAGTACGTCCTTGGTCTGCTCGTCTGCGTCGGTCCCGAAACGCTCGTCCACGTACTTCCGCGCCAGCTCGAAGTACTCCATCTGGAGTTGCACGGCGGTGAGTGTCCGGCCGCTGCGCAGCGTGATGAGGTGTCCCAGGTCCGGGTCGTGGGAGACCTGGTGGAGGGTGCGCACGGGCTGGTCGACGGCGAGGTCGACGCTGATGAACTGGTCCTCGATCATGGAGAGCACCAGGGCCGTCGTGCCGAGTTTGAGGTAGGTGGAGATCTCGGAGAGGTTGGCGTCTCCGATGATCACGTGGAGCCGGCGGTACTTCTCGGCGTCGGAGTGCGGCTCGTCGCGGGTGTTGATGATGGGCCGCTTCAGGGTGGTCTCCAGGCCGACCTCGACCTCGAAGTAGTCCGCGCGCTGGCTGATCTGGAAGCCGTGCTCGCGGCCGTCCTGGCCGATGCCCACGCGTCCCGCTCCGGTCACGACCTGTCGTGAGACGAAGAAGGGGGTCAGGTGGCGCACGATCTCCGAGAAGGGGGTCTCCCGCTTCATCAGGTAGTTCTCGTGCGTGCCGTAGGAGGCGCCCTTGTTGTCGGTGTTGTTCTTGTAGAGGTGGATGGGCTGGGCCCCGGGCAGCTGGGCGGCACGTACGGCGGCCTCGGCCATGATCCGTTCGCCGGCCTTGTCCCAGAGCACGGCGTCCAGTGGGTTCGTGATCTCCGGAGAGCTGTATTCGGGGTGTGCGTGGTCGACGTAGAGCCGTGCGCCGTTCGTCAGGATGACGTTGGCGAGGCCGATGTCCTCGTCGGTCAGCTGGCTGCTGTCGGCGGCCTCGCGGGCGAGGTCGAAGCCGCGGGCGTCCCGCAGCGGGTTCTCCTCCTCGAAGTCCCAGCGGGCGCGTCGCGCCCGGTGCATCGCCGCCGCGTAGGCGTTGACGATCTGGGACGAGGTGAGCATGGCATTGGCGTTCGGGTGACCGGGGACGGAGATCCCGTACTCCGTCTCGATCCCCATTACTCGCCGTACGGTCATGCGGCCCTCCTTGCCCGGCGGCGCCCCCCTCCGGGGGCGGCGCTCAAGTACCGCTGGTGCTCCGGTGCGTGTGACTGTGCGGTGCCCGTCCCCGCACTGCGCGACCGGCGGTACGGAAGAGCCTAGAACCACTGCGCGCTCGTGGGGAGATCATTTCCGTCATTGAATCTGCCCTGTCACCGGCTGGAATACGGCCGGTCAATCGGTCGGGTAAAGCAGTCGGCTGCGGATGCCCGGGGAGGGCATCCGCAGCCGCTCCGGTTCAGAGGTACTGGCCGGTGTTCGCCACCGTGTCGATGGAGCGTCCGGTGTCCGCGCCTTGCTTTCCGGTGACGAGGGTGCGGATGAATACGATCCGCTCGCCCTTCTTACCGGAGATTCGGGCCCAGTCGTCCGGGTTGGTGGTGTTGGGCAGGTCCTCGTTCTCCTTGAACTCGTCCACGCAGGCCTGGAGGAGGTGGGAGACCCGCAGGCCCTTCTGGTTGTGTTCGAGGAATGCCTTGATGGCCATCTTCTTGGCACGGTCGACGATGTTCTGGATCATCGCGCCCGAGTTGAAGTCCTTGAAGTACAGGACTTCCTTGTCGCCGTTGGCGTACGTGACCTCAAGGAAGCGGTTTTCCTCGGTTTCGGCGTACATCTGCTCGACGACGGTCTGGATCATGCTGTGGACGGTGCCGGCCGTGGAGCCCTGGTGTTCGGACAGGTCGTCCGTGTGCAGGGGCAGCGAGGCCTTGAGGTACTTGGCGAAGATGTCCTTCGCGGCCTCGGCGTCCGGACGCTCGATCTTGATCTTCACGTCGAGGCGGCCGGGTCGCAGGATGGCCGGGTCGATCATGTCCTCGCGGTTGGAGGCGCCGATGACGATGACGTTCTCCAGGCCCTCCACGCCGTCGATCTCGGCGAGGAGCTGCGGGACGATGGTGTTCTCGACGTCGGAGCTGACTCCGGATCCGCGGGTGCGGAAGAGGGATTCCATCTCGTCGAAGAAGACGATGACGGGGGTGCCCTCGCTGGCCTTTTCGCGGGCCCGCTGGAAGACCAGGCGGATGTGCCGCTCGGTCTCGCCGACGTACTTGTTGAGGAGCTCGGGGCCCTTGATGTTCAGGAAGTACGACTTGCCCTGGGCCTGTCCGGTCACCTCGGCGACCTTCTTGGCAAGGGAGTTGGCGACGGCCTTGGCGATGAGCGTCTTGCCGCAGCCGGGCGGGCCGTAGAGCAGGATGCCCTTCGGGGGCCGCAGTTCGTGTTCCTTGAACAGGTCGGGGTAGAGGTACGGGAGCTCGACCGCGTCGCGGATCAGCTCGATCTGGTCGCCCAGGCCGCCGATCTTGTCGTAGTCGATGTCGGGGACCTCTTCGAGGACCAGGTCCTCGACCTCGCTCTTGGGGACGACCTCGTAGACGTAGCCGGAGCGGGGTTCGAGCAGGAGGGCGTCGCCGGGACGGATGGTGATGTCCAGGAGCGGCTCGGCGAGCCTCACCACCCGTTCCTCGTCGGTGTGCCCGACGACCAGGGCGCGCTCGCCGTCCTCGAGGATCTCCTTGAGGGTGACGATGTCCCCGGCCCGCTCGAATTCCATGGCCTCGACCACGTTGAGGGCCTCGTTGAGCATGACCTCCTGGCCGCGCCGGAGGTCTTCCGGGTCGACGCTGGGGCTGACGTTCACGCGGAGCTTTCGGCCTCCGGTGAAGATGTCGACGGTGCCGTCCTCGTTCGCCTGGAGGAAGACACCGAAGCCTGCTGGCGGCTGTGCGAGCCGGTCGACTTCTTCCTTGAGGGCCACGATCTGGTCCCGGGCCTCACGGAGGGTATTCGCCAGTCGTTCGTTCTGTGCGGAGACGCCGGCCAGATTTGTCTGGAGCTCGACGATCCGCTCTTCGAGAATCCTCGTGTGTCGCGGAGAGTCGGCGAGCTTACGTCGCAGGACGGCGATTTCCTGCTCGAGATAGGCAACCTGGCCGGCGGGGTCCTCGGACCCTCGCGCGGGCCGGATGCCGCGGTTGATGTCGTCGTCGTGGGCTGCCACGGTCCTCACCTCCTCCATGGGGAGCTGGACGCTTCCTGACCCTACCTGGGCTGGTGGTGATTGAAACCCCTAGATCACAAAGACGATAGAGGTGTGTCCGATCTTCACCCTTGCGTACTCCCTCACGCCAAGGAAATACCCACCCATCAAACTCGGGAAGCCGCCGGTTGTAAGGTCGAAGTGTTCAACACCCGTCAGGGCCCGCGCGACTTGCTGCGGGTTGTGACCGGGATGGATCACTCACCGCAGGGAACGGCAGGAGATATGACCGTGCAGCAGGAGGCTCCGACCGGCGGCGCCGGTGGGACCGGCGAGCCGCTTGAGGTCTGGATCGACCAGGACCTCTGCACCGGGGACGGCATCTGCGCGCAGTACGCGCCCGAGGTGTTCGAGCTGGACATCGACGGTCTGGCGTATGTGAAGAGCGCGGACGACGAGCTGCTGCAGGAGGTGGGGGCGAGCACTCCGGTGCCGCTGCCGCTGCTCCAGGACGTGGTGGACTCGGCGAAGGAATGTCCGGGGGACTGCATTCACGTAAGGCGCGTTTCGGACGGCGTGGAGGTCTTCGGTCCGGACGCGGAGTGACGTTTCAAACACTCCTGGCGGCTGAGTCCGTCAGCTCCTGGCGGAATTTTCCGTCGGTCCAGCGCCACTTGGCGAGCTGTTTCTTGTCGGGGCAGCAGCGGGGGACCTCGGGGCCGGAGTAGCCGAGGAGGCTCGCGGTGACGGCGCGGTCGCGCACGGTGAGTTCCGTGGCGGTCTGGCGTTGCGGGGTGTCCAGGAGGGTGGCCACGACGCGGGGGCGGGAGCCTTCGGCGGGGTCCTGGGTGAGTACGTAGATGGCGTGCGGCGGGGTGCCGGAGCCCGCGTCGCAGCGGACGGCCGCCACGGTCTCGGGGCGGCCGTCGCCGTCGAGGTCGCCGTGGGCGGTGGCGGTGACGGCCCGGGGCGCGCCCTTGCAGTCGAGGGGGTAGGTGGCGGCTGCGGCGTCGGGGGCGGTGGCCTCGGGCCCGTTCGCGGCGGGTTCCTCGGCGGCGGTGGTGCCGGTCGCGCCGGCGGGGGTGCCGGTGGCCGGCTGTACGAGTCCCGCCGCGGCGATGACGGCGGCCAGGGCGGTGGCCGTGGCGAGCCAGTGCAGGGGCCTGGTCCGGGTGTGGGCCGGGGTGTCCGGGGTTGCCAGCGTGGCGGGGGTGTGCAGCACGCGGGGTGTCTCCTGTGCGAAGGGTGACGGGGAGCCAGCATCGTGCCACACCTCACACGGGGGTGGAACGGCAGGGTCCGGAGCCGTTGCGGAGACAACGAAAAGGCGCTGCGGCGCAGTTCCCCGGTGATGGGGGGAACTGCGCCGCAGCGCCGTCGTGTTGGGTCGGCGGAGGATCCTGAGGGCCGTTATGCGGAGCGGTCGCTGCCGGGGCCCTCGTAGTCCTCGCCGTAGGCGCCCTTGGCGGGGCGGCGGCGGCGCATGGGGGGCTCGACGCCGTCCGCGAGGCGGCGGGCGGTGACGAGGAAGCCGGTGTGGCCGATCATGCGGTGGTCCGGGCGGACGGCGAGGCCTTCGACGTGCCAGTTGCGGATCATCGATTCCCACGGCTGCGGCTCGGCGAAGCAGCCGATCTCGCGGATGGACTCGACGGTCTTGGACAGCTGGGTGGTGGTGGCCACGTAGCAGCAGAGGATGCCGCCGGGGACGAGGGCCTTGGAGACGGCCTCCAGGCATTCCCAGGGGGCGAGCATGTCGAGGATGACGCGGTCGACGTCGGTGTCGGACAGGTTGTCCTGGAGGTCGCCGACGGTGAGCTGCCAGGCCGGGTGGGGTCCGCCGAAGTAGCGTTCCACGTTGGCGGTGGCGATCTCGGCGAAGTCCGCGCGGCGCTCGTAGCTGTGGAGCATGCCCTGGTCGCCGATGGCGCGCAGCAGGAAGCTGCTCAGGGAGCCGGAGCCCACGCCCGCTTCCACGACGCGGGCGCCGGGGAAGATGTCGGCGAAGGCCAGGATCTGGCCCGCGTCCTTGGGGTAGACCACGGCGGCGCCGCGGGGCATGGACAGGACGTAGTCGGGGAGCAGGGGGCGCAGCGCGAGGTACGCGACGTTCCCCGTGGTACGGACAACACTGCCTTCGGGAGCACCGATCAGCTCGTCGTGGGGGAAGGAACCCTTGTGGGTGTGGAAATTCTTCCCGGCTTCGAGCGTGAACGTGTAGTGGCGGCCCTTGGGGTCGGTGAGCTGAACCTGGTCCCCGACCTTGAAGGGCCCGCGTCGGCGGGCGGCACCGGTCGGTTCGGACATGTGACCAGTGTATTGGCTTCAGGACTGGGGCCGTGCCATGGCCTTCACGAAGGCCTTCTCGACGTCGAGGGTGGACAGGACGCCGTAGATGGCGCCGCCGGGTTCGAGGACGAGGTATTCGGTGGCGGGGGTGGCGCGGAGGTGGTCGAGGAGTTCTTCGCCGGTGAGTTCCGCGGAAACCTTCATGCCGTCGGTGAGGTCCTGGGCGAGGGTGCTGACGGCGACCCAGGGGCGGCGGTGTTCGGGGACGGAGGCGATGGCGCTCTCGCGGACGATGGCGGTGGGGTCTCCGTGGCCGTCGACGACGACGAGGGCGCGGGCTCCGGCTTCGTTGGCGCGGCGGAGGGCTTCGGAGAGGGGGGTGGCGTTCTCGACGGGGATGGCGCGGCGGGTGAGGCTGCGGGCGCGCAGTTCGGGGAGGTGTTCGCGCAGGCGGGCCATGCGGAGGCTGTTGCCGGCGCCGGTCCAGATGATGGCGGCCAGGATGGCGGCGAGGAGGGCGTCCATGACGGTGTCCATGCCGCCGATCTCTTCGGTGCGGTTGCCGAGGAGTCCGGTGTGGGTGAGGAGGGGGAGGCCGAGGAGGACGGCGACGGCGAGGGCGCGGCCGACCCAGGCGGCGGCGACGGTGCCGGCCATGGGTTTGCCGGTGACGCCCCAGATGACGGCGCGGAGCATGCGGCCGCCGTCGAGGGGGAGGCCGGGGAGCAGGTTGAAGGCCGCGACGAGCAGGTTGGAGATCATGAGGCCGGCGAGGAGGACGCCGGGGACGGTCGCGGGGTCGACGGCTTTCATGCCGAGGTAGAAGGCGCCGGCGAGGAGGAGGGAGAGGAGGGGGCCGACGAAGGCGAGGACGAACTCCCGGCCGGGGGTCTCGGATTCCTTCTCGATCTCGGAGACTCCGCCGAAGAACTGGAGCTGGATGCGGCGGACGGGGAGTTTGAAGCGGAGGGCGGCGACGGTGTGGGCGAGTTCGTGGACGAGGACGGAGGCGTAGAAGGCGACGGCGAAGAAGAGGGAGACGAGGTAGCGGACGGGTCCGAGGTCGGGCAGGACGCGGTCGAGCTGGTCTCCGAAGACCCAGGTGATGAGGGCGGCGACGAGGAACCAGCTGGGTGAGACGTAGACGGGCACGCCGAAGGGGCGGCCCATGAGGAGTCCGCCGCCCGGTCCGGGGCGCCGGTTGTCGCGCCCGTCGGTCTGGTCGGTGTCTGCCACGTCTGTCCTTCGTTCGGTGCCGGGGGTTCGCGTGTGGTTCTCGTGGTGTACGGCGCGGTGTGCGTAGCGCCTGGTGATGCTCCGATCATGCAGTGCGAGGGGGCTTGGCGTCGATGGTATGCGCGTGCTGTCGGTCGCGGGTCGTAGGGTTTTGTCCATGACGACGAGCCCCGGTGCCGTGCCCGGCGCGGCCGAAGCCGCAAGCCCGAGCGCTGTGGCGCCTTCTTCGCTCTCTCCTTCCCGGGCGAGCGATTTCATGCAGTGCCCTTTGCTGTACCGGTTCCGGGTGATCGACAAGCTGCCGGAGAAGCCGAGTGCGGCGGCGACGCGGGGGACGCTGGTGCACGCGGTGCTGGAGCGGCTCTTCGATCATCCCGCGCAGGAGCGGACGGCGCCGCGGGCGAAGGAGCTGATTCCGGGGCAGTGGGACCGGTTGCTGGGGTCGCGTCCGGAGCTGGCGGAGCTGTTCCCGGAGGGTGATGGCGGGGCGGGGCTGGCGCGGTGGCTGACGGAGGCGGAGGCGCTGGTCGAGCGCTGGTTCACGTTGGAGGACCCGACGCGGCTGGAGCCGGTGGAGCGGGAGTTCTTCGTGGAGACGGAGCTGGAGTCGGGGCTGCGGCTGCGCGGGATCATCGACCGGGTGGACGTGGCGCCGACGGGTGAGGTGCGGATCGTCGACTACAAGACGGGGAAGGCGCCGCGGGCGGAGTACGCGGACGGTGCGCTGTTCCAGATGAAGTTCTACGCGCTGGTGGTGTGGCGGCTGAAGCAGGTGGTGCCGCGGCGGCTGCAGCTGGTGTATCTGGGCAGTGGGGACGTGCTGACGTACGACCCGGTGGTGGCGGACCTGGAGCGGGTGGAGCGCAAGCTGCTCGCGTTGTGGGAGGCGATCCGGGAGGCGACGGAGACGGGTGAGTGGCGGCCGCGTCCGACGAAGCTGTGCGGCTGGTGTGATCACCAGGCGTCGTGTCCGGAGTTCGGCGGTACTCCCCCGGTGTACCCGCTGCCGGTGGTGCCGCGGCCGGGCGGAGCCTCGGCGGGGAGCTAGGGAGTGTCCGCAAAGTAGCGTCGGCCGCCCGGAGGGCGGGCGCGGCAGGGTCCGGTGCGTGCGATTGCAAGGCGGAGGAGGGAGCCGATGCGGAGCATCGGCGACCGACGACAACGCGGCAAGCGCGCGCACCGGACCCCGCCGCGCAGGCGGGACTTTGCCGACACGGCCTTGGGGTCTCGGGGTCAGGGGCGGGATTTCTTGATCGTCGGGTCAGGGCAGAATGGGCGTGTCCGCCGAAGCCGTCCGACGAATACGAGGTATCGCCCGTGGCCATCCGCGTTCTTCTGGTCGACGACCAGCCACTGTTGCGCACCGGCTTCCGGATGATCCTGGAGGCGGAGGAGGAGCTGGCGGTGGTCGGCGAGGCCGGGGACGGCCTGCAGGCGCTGGACCAGGTGCGGGCGCTGCAGCCGGACGTGGTGCTGATGGACATCCGGATGCCGCGGATGGACGGGGTCGAGGCGACGCGGCAGATCACCGGTCCGGGCCGGGACGGTCCGGCGAAGGTGTTGGTGCTGACCACGTTCGATCTGGACGAGTACGTGGTGGAGGCGTTGCGGGCGGGGGCGAGCGGGTTCCTGCTGAAGGACGCGCCGGCCACCGAGCTGGTGCAGGCGATCCGGGTGGTGGCGGCGGGCGAGGCGATGCTCGCGCCGAGCATCACGCGGCGGCTGCTGGACAAGTACGCGGGGCATCTGCCGTCGGGTGAGGAGCGGGTCCCGGACACGCTGGGGACGCTGACCGAGCGCGAGGTGGAGGTGCTGAAGCTGGTGGCGCGGGGGCTGTCGAACGCGGAGATCGCGGCGGACCTGTTCGTGAGCGAGACGACGGTCAAGACGCACGTGGGGCACGTCCTGACGAAGCTGGGGCTGCGTGACCGGGTCCAGGCGGCGGTGTACGCGTACGAGAGCGGTCTGGTCCGGCCGGGGGCGCAGTAGCGGTTGCCGTGGCCGTCGGGAACGGGCACGGGGCCGCACGCGCGAGAGAACCTCGCGCGTGCGGCCCCGTGGTGTGTCCGGGCCCGGTCCGGGTCAGCCCTTGCTGATCTCCCAGAAGCGGAAGACCGTCGAGGCGTCCAGGGACCACTGGAGGCCGTTGACGTTCTGGCGGGTGACGGCGTACTGCTTGCCCTGCCAGAGCGGGAGGAGCGGGAGCTCGTCGGCGACGATGTCCTGGAGGCGGTTGTAGTCGGTGTTGGCCGCGGTGCGGTCGGACTTCGCGGAGGTCGACGGGATGATCGTCCCGGTGATCTCCTTGTTGTCGTAGTTGTTGTTCAGGACGTTGCCCGGGCCGAAGAACGGCTGGGTGAAGTTGTCGGCGTCCGGGTAGTCGGGGACCCAGCCCTTGACGTAGATGCCGTACTTGCCGGCCTGGATGTCCTTCTCGTACTGCTCGTACTCGACGGACTTGACGTCGGCTTCGAAGAGGCCGCTGTCGTTGAGCTGCTTGGCGATGACCTCGAACTGCTGGTCGGTGGAGGGGCCGTAGCGGGACGGGGTCGAGTACAGGGTGACCTTGACCTTGCCGTTGATGTTGGCGGCCTTGAGGACGGCCTTGGCCTTGTCCAGCTGCGGGGTGCCGCCGTAGCGGTCGAAGAACGGCGTGGTGTGGCCGGCGATGCCGGTGGGGACGATGGAGTACAGGGCGGTGGCGGTGCCGGCGTACACGTCCTTGACGAGGGCTTCGCGGTCCACGAGGTAGGCGATGGCCTTGCGGACGGGGAGCTTGCCGACGACGGGGTCGTTCATGTTGAAGACCATGTGCTCGACTTCGGCGCCGGTGCCCTGGACGACGTCGACCTTGTCGTCGCCGGTCTTGGTGGAGGCGAGGGCGGCGATGTCCTTGGCGGCGAGGCCGCGGAAGGCGAAGTCGACGTCTCCGCTTTCGAGGACGGTCTTGAGGCCGGCCTGGTCGCCGTTGAAGAACTTGAGGGTGACGCCGGTGTTCTTGGCCTTGGCCTTGCCCGTGTAGGACTCGTTGACGGAGAAGGTGGCGCTCTTCTCGCTGAAGGAGTCGAGCTTGTAGACGCCGGAGCCGACGGCCTTGTTGTCGGTGCGGAGCTTGTCGGCCGGGTACTCGCGGTGGTCGACGATGGAGCCCGCACCCGAGGCGATCTTGCTCGGGAAGGTGGCGTCGGAGGTCTTCAGGCGGAAGACGACGGTCTGCTCGTCGGGGGCGTCGATGCCGGCGATCGAGGCGAGCATGACGGCGGGGCCGTTCTCGTCGTTGATCTTCAGCGTGCGCTCGAAGGAGTACTTGACGTCCTTCGAGGTGAGCTCGTGCCCGTTGCTGAACTTCAGGTCCTTCTTCAAGGTGCACTTGAAGAGCTTGCTGTCGCCGCCCTCGAAGGCGCAGCTCTGGGCGGCGTCGGGCTCGGGGGTGGTGCCGCCCTTGGGGAAGCTCAGCAGCGACTGGAAGACGTTGTTGAAGAGCAGCCAGGAGCCCGGGTCGTAGCCGGACGCCGGGTCGGTGGACTTCACCTTGTCGGATATGCCCATGACCACGCCCTTGCCGCTGCCGGCATTGGAGCCATCGGTCGAACCGCAACCGCTGAGCAGCGCGGCGGCGGTGGCCGCGCCGAGCGGGGCCGCCAGCCACTGGTTACGTCGATTCACGCGAACGTCCTTCACAGTCGAACTGTTTCGTTGCTCCGGCCCGCGACACCCGCTGCCGGTCTTTGCCTTGCTCAGCCGCTTACGCCGCGGCCGAGCTCCCACAACTGGAGGTCGGAGATGGCGTTGACCGACCACTCCACTCCGGTGATCCCGTCGCGTGCGGCGACGTACTGCTTGCCCTGCCACAGGGGCAGGACGGGTACGTCCTCGGCGACGATGTCCTGCATCTCCGTGACCGCGGGGGCGGCGACGTTACGGTCGACCGCGCGCCGGGACTCGGGGAGGAGCCTGGTGCGCACCGCGCTGTTGGCGTACGGCGTGCCCAGGAAGTTGTCCTGCTCCAGGAACGGGGCGAGGAAGTTGTCGGCGTCCGGGTAGTCGGGGAACCAGCCGAGCCCGTAGGCGGCGTGGTCGCCCTTCTTCTGCGCGGGCCGGAAGTCCGCCCATTCGCTGCCCTGAACGGTGATGTCGAAGAGCTGGGTGGAGTTGAGCTGGGCCTTGAGGGCCTCGAACTCGGCCGCCGTGCCGTCGCCGTAGTGGTCGCTGGTGTAGTGCAGGGTCAGCTTGACCGGGGTCTTGATCCCGGCGTCCTTCAGCAGTGCGGCGGCCTTGGGCGTGTTGGCGTCGCCGTACTTGTTGTAGAAGGAGTTGACGTGGCCGGTCACGGTGGTGGGGACCAGCGAGTACAGCGGCTGGGCGGACTTGCCGTAGACCTTGGAGATGAGCGCGCCGCGGTCGACGGCGGCGGCGAGGGCCTGGCGGACGGCCTTGTCCTTGACGACGGGCGCGTCGGTGTTGAAGCCGATGTAGCGGATCTCCAGGCCGGGCATCGGGACCAGCTTGACGCCCTTGGGCGGGTTGGCGCTGAGCTCGTTGATCTGGGCGGGCGACAGGGTGCGGGAGACCACGTGGATCTTGCCGTCGGTGAGTGCCTTGCCCATGGCCGGGGAGTCGGGATAGGTGCGCAGCTCGACCTTGTCGTTCTGCAGCTTGAGGTCGCCCTTGTAGTGGGGGTTCTTGCTGAAGACGGCGCGGACGAGGCGGTTGTCCTTGACCTCGGCCTTCATCGTGTAGGGCCCGGAGCCGTCGACTTCGAAGCCTTCGCGGAGCTTCTTGGCGTCGTAGTTCTTCTCGCTGACGATGCCGGCGGCGGGGGTGGAGAGCTTGAAGGGGAAGGTCGCGTCCGGGGTCTTCAGGTGGAAGACGACGGTGTCCTCGCCCTTGACCTCGACGTTGTCGAGGGTGGAGAGGAGCGAGGAGGGGCCGTTCTCGTCCTTGATCGCGAGGACGCGGTCGATGGAGAACTTGACGTCCTTGGCGGTGAGCGGGTCGCCGCTGGCGAACTTCAGGCCGGGGCGCAGGGTGCAGCGGTAGCTCTCGTTGCCGGAGTCGGTGAAGCGGCAGGCGGAGGCCGCTTCGGGGACGGGCTGGCCGCCGCCGCGCGGGGTGTGCATCAGCGTCTGGACGGTCTGGCGCAGGATGTTCCAGGCGCCGGCGTCGTAGGCGTATGCGGGGTCGAAGGGGGCGGGAGCGAAGTCTGCGGCCTCGAACCGGTCGGTGGTCCCGACGACGATCGCCGCGGATCCTGCTCCTCCGCCGCTCGCGGTGCCGCATGCGGCCAGCGCGGGGGTGAGCAGTCCGGCCGCGGCCGTCAGCACCATGGTCTTGCGGTTCATGCTGGAAGTACTCCCTGTAACCGGCACTTGCTCAAAGCGGTGTGAAGGGCACGTGGCGGCGGTCGCCCGTTCAGGGCGGAACGATCGGGCCGGTGTTGTGACGATCGGTCCACGCGGTTCCGGCACAGGGGTGTGTGTCCGGGACGGCTGGGTGCGGCGCAGTGCCCGGCTCGACACTAGTGGTCCGGGGCGGGATGGCTGGAACTGGCCGGACTTGGGGCGTAATCGCACTGTGATCGGAGCGAACTGCCTGTTCACAGGCAGGGCTGCGCAGATTCGGTCAGGGGCTGATCAATGTGGACACATTGGAAGCCATGGGGGCCCCTGGACAGGCCCGTCGGGCGTGTGACGCGTGACCAAGGTCACCCTGCGCAACAGCCCCGGAGAGGATGGAATTTCAGCCTCCGGGGCCTGCGGCGGAAGATCCTTCCGTCAGGGTGCGGCGCGACAGGGTTCCGTTCGGTACGGAGCGTGCTCGGGGGATTCCGGTGCGTGGCGATGCATACCGATGTAGGCCAGTGCATGCCGATGTGTCCACTTGGGTGGCGCCGGTCGGGCGGAGCCCGCGTGCTCAGTTCATCGGGACGATGAGGGAGCGCAGGAACTCCAGGTCGACGTCCTCCAGCGAGCGGACGACGGTACGCCCGGGAGCCGGTTCGATCACGCCGACCGAGGGGACGGCCACGACCCGGCAGCCGGCGGCCTCGGCGGCCGCCACACCGGTGTTGGTGTCCTCGATGACCGCGCACCGCGAGGGGTGTGCGCCGAGCGTCCGCGCCGCGAGCAGGTAGGGGTCGGGGTGCGGCTTGGTACGGGGGACCTCGTCGCCGGCGACCGTCATCGTGAAGCGGTCGCGGCCGAGGGTGAGGAGCACCTGGTCGATGACCCGGCGGTGGGAGGCGGAGACGAGGGCGGTGGGCACGTTGTGCCGGGCCAGCTCGGTCAGCAGCCGCTCGGCGCCGGGCATCAGGGGGACCCGGTCGGCGATGCGGGCCTCGAAGCGCTCGTTGAGCAGGACGCTCAGCTCGGCGATGCCGATGGCCGCGCCGGTCGCCTCGATCAGGAAGCCCGCGCTGCGGGTCATGGGGCCTCCGACGACCACGTCGCGCCAGGCGTCCTCCAGGCGATGGCCGAGCTCGCGGAAGATCTCCGCCTCGATCTCCCACCAGAAGCCCTCGGTGTCCACCAGGGTGCCGTCCATGTCGAGCAGCACCGCCTGCAGGGCCGAGCCGTCGGCCGTGCGGGTGACGGGGGCGGGAACGGTGCTCGTCATGCGCGTACCTCTCTGAAGGGACGAGAAGGCCGGTCACCTCTTCCCGCGGGGCATCCCCAGGGGAACAGGCGACCGGCCTGTATGGGACCGACAAGTGTACGTCGGCGGAGCTCAGCGTGCGTTGAAATACTTCGCTTCGGGGTGGTGAATCACGATGGCGTCCGTCGACTGCTCCGGGTGCAGCTGGAACTCCTCCGAGAGGTGGACGCCGATCCGCTCCGGCTGGAGGAGGTCGGCGATCTTCGCGCGGTCCTCCAGGTCGGGGCAGGCGCCGTAGCCGAGGGAGAAGCGGGCGCCGCGGTACTTGAGGTCGAACATGTCCTCGACCGCGGCCGGGTCCTCGCCGCCGAATCCGAGCTCGGCGCGGACGCGGGCGTGCCAGTACTCGGCCATGGCCTCGGCGAGCTGGACGGAGAGGCCGTGCAGCTCCAGGTACTCGCGGTAGGAGTCGGATTCGAAGAGCTTGGCCGTGGCCTCGCCGATCTTCGAACCGACGGTGACCACCTGGAGGCCGACGACGTCGGTCTCGCCGGACTCCTCGGGGCGGAAGAAGTCCGCGAGGCACAGGCGGCGGCCGCGGCGCTGGCGCGGGAAGGTGAAGCGGGTCCGCTCGTTGCCGTCGTCGTCGAGGATGATCAGGTCGTCGCCCTTGGAGACGCAGGGGAAGTAGCCGTAGACGACGGCCGCTTCCAGCAGGTTCTCGGTGTGCAGCTTCTCCAGCAGGCCGCGCAGGCGCGGGCGGCCCTCGCTCTCGACGAGCTCCTCGTACGTGGCGCCGCCCGCGCGGGCCTGCTTGAGGCCCCACTGGCCCTTGAAGAGGGCCCCCTCGTCCAGCCAGGAGGCGTAGTCCTTGAGCGGGATGCCCTTGACCACCCGGGTGCCCCAGAACGGTGGGGTGGGCACCGGGTTGTCGACGGCCACGTCCGAGCGGCCGCCGGACTCCTCCGGCTCCTCCACCGGCAGGGGTGTGTCGCGCTTGGCGACGCGGCGCTGCTTGAGCTCGGGCAGGGCGGCGCCGGGCACGCCGCGCTTGACGGCGATGAGGGCGTCCATGAGGCGCAGGCCCTCGAAGGCGTCGCGGGCGTAGCGGACCTCGCCCTCGTAGATCTCGTGGAGGTCCTGCTCGACGTAGGCGCGGGTGAGGGCGGCGCCGCCGAGGATCACCGGGTAGTCGGCGGCCAGCTTGCGCTGGTTCAGCTCCTCCAGGTTCTCCTTCATGATCACGGTCGACTTCACGAGCAGGCCGGACATGCCGATGACGTCGGCCTTGTGCTCCTGGGCCGCTTCGAGGATCGCGGAGACGGGCTGCTTGATGCCGATGTTGACGACGTTGTAGCCGTTGTTGGTCAGGATGATGTCGACGAGGTTCTTGCCGATGTCGTGGACGTCGCCGCGGACGGTGGCCAGGACGATGGTGCCCTTGCCCTCGTCGTCGGTCTTCTCCATGTGCGGTTCGAGGTAGGCCACGGCCGACTTCATGACCTCGGCGGACTGCAGGACGAAGGGGAGCTGCATCTGGCCGGAGCCGAAGAGCTCGCCGACGACCTTCATGCCCTCCAGGAGGGTGTCGTTGACGATGTCGAGGGCGGGGCGGGTCTGCAGCGCCTCGTCGAGGTCTGCCTCCAGGCCGTTCTTCTCGCCGTCGATGATGCGGCGCTGCAGGCGCTCGTCCAGGGGCAGGGCGAGGAGTTCCTCGGCTCGGCCGGCCTTCAGGGACTTGGTGTTGACGCCCTCGAAGAGGGCCATCAGCTTCTGCAGCGGGTCGTAGTCCTCGGTGCGCCGGTCGTAGATCAGGTCGAGGGCGGTGGAGACCTGCTCCTCGTCGAACCGGGCGATCGGCAGGATCTTGGAGGCGTGCACGATGGCGGAGTCGAGGCCGGCCTTGACGCACTCGTCGAGGAAGACCGAGTTCAGCAGGACGCGGGCGGCCGGGTTGAGGCCGAAGGAGATGTTGGACAGGCCGAGGGTGGTCTGGACGTCCGGGTGGCGGCGCTTGAGTTCGCGGATCGACTCGATCGTGGCGATGCCGTCGCCGCGGGACTCCTCCTGGCCGGTGCAGATGGTGAAGGTCAGGGTGTCGATGAGGATGTCCGACTCGCGGATGCCCCAGTTGGCCGTCAGGTCGTCGATGAGGCGCTCGGCGATGGCGACCTTGTGCTCGACGGTGCGGGCCTGGCCCTCCTCGTCGATGGTCAGCGCGATGAGCGCGGCGCCGTGCTCCTGGGCCAGCCGGGTGACCTTGGCGAAGCGGGACTCGGGGCCGTCGCCGTCCTCGTAGTTCACCGAGTTGATGACGGCGCGGCCGCCGAGCTTCTCCAGGCCCGCCTTGATGACGGGGACCTCGGTGGAGTCCAGGACGATCGGCAGGGTCGAGGCGGTGGCGAAGCGGCCGGCGAGCTCCTCCATGTCGGCGACGCCGTCGCGGCCGACGTAGTCCACGCAGAGGTCGAGCATGTGCGCGCCCTCGCGGATCTGGTCGCGGGCCATCTCGACGCAGTCGTCCCAGCGGCCCTCCAGCATGGCCTCGCGGAACTTCTTGGAGCCGTTGGCGTTGGTGCGCTCGCCGATCGCCATGTACGAGGTGTCCTGGCGGAAGGGCACGGTCTGGTAGAGCGAGGCGGCGCCGGGCTCGGGCCGGGGGTCGCGCGGGGCGATCGCGGTGCCGCGGACCCGCTCGACGACCTGGCGCAGGTGCTCGGGGGTGGTGCCGCAGCAGCCGCCGACCAGGGAGAGGCCGTACTCGCGGACGAAGGTCTCCTGGGCGTCGGCGAGCTCGGGGGCGGTCAGCGGGTAGTGGGCGCCCTGCTTGGTCAGGACGGGCAGGCCGGCGTTGGGCATGCAGGAGAGCGGGATGCGGGCGTTGCGCGCGAGGTAGCGCAGGTGCTCGCTCATCTCGGCGGGGCCGGTGGCGCAGTTCAGGCCGATCATGTCGATGCCGAGGGGCTCCAGCGCGGTGAGGGCCGCGCCGATCTCGGAGCCGAGCAGCATGGTGCCGGTGGTCTCGACGGTGACGGAGCAGATCAGCGGGACGTTGACGCCGAGCGCCTCCATGGCGCGGCGGGCGCCGATGATGGAGGACTTGGTCTGCAGGAGGTCCTGGGTGGTCTCGACGAGCAGCGCGTCGGCGCCGCCGGCGATCAGTCCCTCGGCGTTGGTCTGGTAGGCGTCGCGGATCTGCCCGTAGGTGATGTGGCCGAGGGTCGGCAGCTTGGTGCCGGGGCCCATGGAACCGAGCACCCAGCGCTGCTGTCCGGTGGAGGCGGTGAACGCGTCGGCGACCTCGCGGGCGATGCGGGCGCCGGACTCGGAGAGCTCGAAGTTGCGTTCGGCGATGTCGTACTCGGCGAGGGCGGCGTAGTTGGCGCCGAAGGTGTTGGTCTCGACGCAGTCCACGCCCACCGAGAAGTACGCCTCGTGCACCGTGCGGACGATGTCGGGGCGGGTGACGTTGAGGACCTCGTTGCAGCCTTCGAGCTGCTGGAAGTCCTCCAGGGTGGGGTCCTGCGCCTGGAGCATCGTTCCCATGGCTCCGTCGGCGACGACCACGCGGGTCGCGAGCGCCTCCCGAAGGGCATCGGCCCGGGTCTGGGTGTCGGCGGGCGGGTTCGGCAGCGATGCCATGGAGTGCTCCCTGGGATGCGACGGCTGTCGGCTTTGCACCCCCTCTGTGTCAAGGGTGCACGCGGCCAGCGTAACCGCGAGGCACCGGCCCCGGTGTGGGTGTCCCACGTGGCGGACTGCATTCTGTGGCGGGGGCTTGTCCGAGGTGTCCCGGTGGCGGTACGGCGAACAGATCTCCTACGGTGCGCGAGGTCGGCATCGACCGATACTGTTCAGCATTGTCGAACCACGTCAATATGGTCAGTGATACCGAAGGTCAGCAGGAGGCTGCGCGATGGCACGGAACATCCAGTCGCTCGAACGAGCCGCTGCGATGCTGCGACTCCTGGCGGGCGGCGAACGCCGGCTGGGGCTCTCGGACGTGGCGTCCTCGCTGGGCCTGGCCAAGGGCACGGCCCACGGCATCCTGCGCACCCTGCAGGCCGAGGGCTTCGTGGAGCAGGACCCGGCCTCCGGGCGCTACCAGCTGGGCGCCGAGCTGCTGCGCCTGGGCAACAGCTATCTGGACGTGCACGAGCTGCGCGCCCGCGCCCTGGTGTGGACGGACGACCTGGCCCGGGCGAGCGGCGAGAGCGTGTACGTGGGCGTGCTGCACCAGAGCGGGGTGCTGATCATGCACCACGTGTTCCGGCCCGACGACAGCCGCCAGGTGCTGGAGGTCGGGGCCATGCAGCCGCTGCACTCGACCGCGCTGGGCAAGGTGCTGTCGGCGTACGACCCGGTCGCGCACTCCCAGGCGATGGAAGTGGAGCGGGACCCCTTCACCCCCCGCACGGTCACCGACGCCGTCGGCTTCGAGGAGATCCTGGGCCTGACCCGGGCGCGCGGCTGGGCCGCGGACGTCGAGGAGACGTGGGAGGGCATCGCCTCGGTGGCGGCGCCGATCCACGACCGGCGCCGGATGCCGGTGGGCGCGGTGGCGGTCGCGGGCGCCGTGGAGCGGGTCTGCGGCGAGGCCGGGGAGCCCCGTGCGGCCCTCGTCGCCTCGGTGCGGGACTGTGCGCGCGCGGTTTCACGCGATCTCGGCGCAGGCCGGTTCTGACCTCCCTTTAACAGGCTCCGGCCACCACCTGGCCCCCTTCTGCCCATTTTTCGCCATATCTCGACCTTGAGATGGCCGGATTTGGCTGATCACACGTGCTGGTAACGATCCGACACATTGGCCTGGCCGACCCTTGACGCATTCTTCACCTGGGCGGAAAACTGCCGTTCACCGGTCGACATTGTCGAACACCTACCGGCAATACGCGCTAGGATGCGACAAGGCCAAGGACCGGTGCAGCACTCACCGAGTGCGCGGAACAACCGGAGGGACCCGGGTTCCGCCCACCCCTGGACGTACGTAAGGAGTCGCGGGTGTCCAGCTCCGACATCTTCATCGGCGAGACCATCGGTACCGCCCTGCTCACTCTGCTCGGCGGTGGCGTCTGCGCCGCAGTGACACTCAAGAGCTCCAAGGCCCGCAACGCGGGCTGGCTCGCGATCACCTTCGGCTGGGGCTTCGCCGTACTGATCGCGGCCTACGTGTCCGCGCCGCTCTCCGGTGCGCACCTCAACCCGGCGGTCACCGTCGGCCTCGCCGTCAAGACCGGCGAGTGGGGCGACACGCCCGTCTACTTCGCCGGCCAGCTGCTGGGCGCCATGCTCGGCGCGGTGGTGATGTGGGTGACCTACTACGGCCAGTTCCGCGCTCACCTCTCCGACCCCGAGCACATCCGCGACGCCAAGCTCGGCCCGGAGGACCCGCACCCGCACGACGTGGCCGGCCCCGTGCTCGGCATCTTCTCCACGGGCCCCGAGATCCGCAACGTCGTGCAGAACCTGGCGACCGAGATCATCGGCACCGCCGTGCTGGTCCTGGCGATCCTGACCCAGGGCCTGCAGGACGGCGGCAAGGGCCTCGGTGTCATCGGTGTCCTGATCACGTCCTTCGTGGTCGTCGGCATCGGCCTCTCCCTGGGCGGCCCGACCGGCTACGCCATCAACCCGGTCCGTGACCTCGGCCCCCGAATAGTCCACGCCCTGCTGCCGCTCCCCAACAAGGGCGGCTCCGACTGGGGATACTCCTGGATCCCGGTGGTCGGCCCGCTCGTCGGTGCCGTGCTCGCCGGCGGTCTTTACAACATCGCGTTCGCCTGATCAGCATCTGCCGCGCTCGTAAGATCCGCACCGCACTCCTGATTCCGCCTACTCACCAGACCTGCCAGGAGCAGCCATCATGACCAGCAGCACCGGCCCCTTCATCGCCGCGATCGACCAGGGCACCACCTCCTCCCGCTGCATCGTCTTCGACCGCGACGGCCGCATCGTCGCCGTCGACCAGAAGGAGCACGAGCAGATCTTCCCGAAGCCGGGCTGGGTGGAGCACGACGCCACCGAGATCTGGACCAACGTCCAGGAGGTCGTCGCCGGCGCCATCGCCAAGGCCGAGATCACCGCGGCCGACGTCAAGGCGATCGGCATCACCAACCAGCGCGAGACCACCCTGCTGTGGGACCGCCACACCGGCGAGCCCGTCCACAACGCGCTGGTCTGGCAGGACACCCGCACCGACGCCCTGTGCAAGGAGCTCGGCCGCAACGTCGGCCAGGACCGCTTCCGCCGCGAGACCGGCCTGCCGCTGGCGAGCTACTTCGCGGGCCCGAAGGTCCGCTGGCTGCTCGACAACGTCGAGGGCCTGCGCGAGCGCGCCGAGGCCGGCGACATCCTCTTCGGCACCATGGACTCGTGGGTCATCTGGAACCTCACGGGCGGCGCCCAGGGCGGTGCGCACGTCACCGACGTCACCAACGCCTCGCGCACCATGCTCATGAACCTGCACACCCTCGCCTGGGACGAGAAGATCGCGGAGTCGATGGGCGTCCCGCTCAACGTGCTCCCCGAGATCAAGTCCTCCGCCGAGGTCTACGGCCACGTCAAGGACGGCGTCCTCGCCGGTGTCCCGGTCGCCTCGGCGCTCGGTGACCAGCAGGCCGCCCTCTTCGGCCAGACCTGTTTCGCCGAGGGCGAGGCGAAGTCCACGTACGGCACCGGAACGTTCATGCTGATGAACACCGGCGACAAGATCATCAACTCCTACAGCGGCCTGCTGACCACGGTCGGCTACCAGATCGGCGACCAGAAGCCGGTCTACGCCCTGGAGGGCTCCATCGCCGTCACCGGCTCGCTCGTCCAGTGGATGCGCGACCAGATGGGCCTGATCAAGTCCGCGGCCGAGATCGAGACGCTGGCCTCCTCCGTCGAGGACAACGGCGGTGCCTACTTCGTGCCGGCCTTCTCCGGCCTGTTCGCCCCGTACTGGCGCTCCGACGCCCGCGGTGTGATCGCCGGCCTCACCCGGTACGTCACCAAGGCGCACATCGCCCGTGCCGTCCTGGAGGCCACCGCCTGGCAGACCCGCGAGATCACCGACGCCATGACCAAGGACTCGGGCGTCGAGCTCACCGCCCTCAAGGTCGACGGCGGCATGACCTCCAACAACCTGCTGATGCAGACGCTCTCGGACTTCCTGGACGCCCCCGTGGTGCGCCCGATGGTCGCCGAGACCACCTGCCTCGGCGCCGCCTACGCCGCCGGCCTGGCCGTCGGCTTCTGGCCCGACACCGACGCCCTGCGCGCCAACTGGCGCCGCGCGGCGGAGTGGACCCCGCGGATGCCCGCCGAGCAGCGGGATCGCGAGTACAAGAGCTGGCTCAAGGCCGTCGAGCGGTCCATGGGCTGGGTCGACGACGAAGACGCCAGCTGACCGCACCAGCTGAGTCAATCGACGAGGAGCTGAAAGAGATATGAGCACCCTGCAGAGCGTCCCCGCCCTGGGTACGCACCCGACCGCCGTCGCGAACGCGAGCCGTGCCGAGACCCGTGAGCAGCTGGCGAAGGCCACGTACGACCTGCTGGTCATCGGCGGTGGAATCCTGGGCACCTCGGTGGCCTGGCACGCCGCGCAGTCGGGTCTGCGGGTTGCCATGGTGGACGCCGGCGACTTCGCCGGCGCCACCTCCTCGGCCTCCTCCAAGCTCGTCCACGGCGGCCTGCGCTACCTGCAGACCGGCGCGGTCAAGCTGGTCGCGGAGAACCACCACGAGCGGCGGGTGCTGGCCAAGGACGTGGCCCCGCACCTGGTCAACCCGCTCACCTTCTACCTGCCGGTCTACAAGGGCGGTCCGGTGGGTGCGGCCAAGCTGGGCGCGGGCGTCTTCGCCTACTCCGCCCTCTCGGCCTTCGGCGACGGCATGGGCAAGGTCATATCCCCCGCCCGTGCCGTCGCCGACAACCCCGGTCTGAAGACCGACAACCTCAAGGCCGTCGCGGTCTACTACGACCACCAGATGAACGACTCCCGCGTCGCCGTCATGACGGTCCGCGCGGCCGTCGAGTCGGGTGCGGTCGTCCTCAACCACGCCGAGGTCACCGGGCTGCGCAAGACGCACGGCCGGGTCACCGGCGCCGAGCTCAAGGACCGCCTGGACGGTACCGAGTTCGGGATCGACGCCCGTGTCGTGCTCAACGCCACCGGCCCGTGGGTGGACCACCTGCGGCGCATGGAAGACAAGCACTCGATGCCGTCGATCCGCCTCTCCAAGGGCGCGCACATCGTCATGAAGCGCAAGTCGCCGTGGAAGGCCGCCATGGCCACCCCGATCGACAAGTACCGCATCACCTTCGCCCTCCCGTGGGAGGACCAGCTGCTGCTCGGCACCACCGACGAGGTGTACGAGGGCGACCCGGCGGACGTGCGCGCCACCGAGTCCGACATCCAGCAGATCCTGGACGAGGCGGCCTTCTCGGTGAAGGACGCCGACCTCGACCGCTCGCTGATGACGTACGCCTTCGCCGGCCTGCGCGTGCTGCCCGGCGGTCCCGGCGGCGTGGAGAAGGCCAAGCGCGAGACCGTCGTCTCCGAGGGTGCGGGCGGCATGCTGTCGGTCGCCGGCGGCAAGTGGACCACGTACCGCCACATCGGCCGCGTCGTCATGGACAAGCTGGCCAAGCTCCCGGGCAGCCCGCTGACCGAGGACATGGAGCCCGTGAAGTCCCTCGTGCGCCGCATCGCGCTGCCGGGTGTCGCCAACCCGAACGCGGTCGCGCACCGGCTGCTGGTGGACCGTGAGCCCGGCACCCGGATGGACCCGCTGACCGCACGCCACCTGGCCTCGCACTACGGCTCCCTGGCCTTCGACATCGCGCGCATCGCGAACGAGGACCCGGCGCTGGCCGAGCGCATCCACCCGGACGGTCCGGAGATCTGGGCGCAGGTCGCCTACGCCCGTGACAACGAGTGGGCCGAGACGGTCGACGACGTGCTGCGCCGCCGCACCACGGTGACGATCCGCGGCCTGGACGACGACGCCGTCCGGGCCCGCGTCGAGGAGATGCTGGCCCGCAAGGCATAGCTCTCACGCAGGTGGGGAAGAGGGGCGGTTCCGAGGGGAACCGCCCCTCTGTCGTGGGCTGTGGCCGGTGTCCCCTCGGGGCTTAGGCTGACCCACGTACGCAAGGAACTTCGGAAGGAGACCTGGGTGATCGAGCTTGAGGGCGTGCCCGAGCTGATCGACCCGGTCATGGTGGCCGCGTTCGAGGGCTGGAACGACGCGGGTGACGCGGCCTCCGGTGCGGTCGCACACCTGGACCGGGAGTGGAAGGGCGAGGTCTTCGCGGCTCTGGACGCCGAGGACTACTACGACTTCCAGGTCAACCGGCCCACGGTGTGGCTGGACAACGGGGTACGGAAGATCACGTGGCCGACGACCCGGCTCTCGGTGGTCCGGATCGGCGGCGCCAAGCCGCGCGACCTGGTGCTCGTGCGGGGGATCGAACCGTCCATGCGGTGGCGCTCGTTCTGCAACGAGATCCTGGGCTTCGCGCACGAGCTGGGCGTGGAGATGGTGGTCATCCTGGGCGCCCTGCTCGGGGACACGCCGCACACCCGGCCGGTGCCGGTGAGCGGGGTCACCTCGGACGCGGACCTGGCGCGGACGATGGACCTGGAGGAGACCAAGTACGAGGGTCCGACGGGCATCGTGGGCATCCTCCAGGAGGCCTGTACGCATGCCGGCGTGCCGGCGGTGTCGCTGTGGGCGGCGGTGCCGCACTACGTGTCGCAGCCGCCGAACCCGAAGGCGACGCTGGCCCTGCTGAACCGGCTGGAGGACCTGATCGACATCAGGATCCCGCTGGGCGAGCTGCCGGAGGACGCTCGGGCCTGGCAGCTGGGCGTGGACCAACTGGCCGCCGAGGACAGCGAGGTGGCGGAGTACGTCCAGACGCTGGAGGAGGCGCGGGACACCGCCGACCTGCCGGAGGCCTCGGGCGACGCGATCGCGCGGGAGTTCGAACGGTATCTGCGGCGCCGGGATCCGGCGGCGGGCCCGGAGACTGCCACCGACACGGGCTCGTACTTCCGGGACCTCTCCGGCGGGCGCCCCGCGCCGAAGCCGAAGCCGGACGACGCGCCGGACCAGGACGCCCCGCCACGGGCGGACGGCACCGCTGAAGGAGACGGCGGCGCCGACGGCGGGGGCGGCGGGGACACTCCCGGGGCCTGACCGCAAGGGGCTGTCCGGGTGTCAGTGCGCCCTGCTTGGCCCTCCGGTGACCGTCATGCAGTGACGCGGTGAAAGCCCTGCAACGGCGAAGCGCGCCCCCGGCACGAGGCCGGGGGCGCGCTTGTGGCGGTACTGCGGACCTAGAGCGCCACGCCCAGCAGGGCGTCCACGGTGCGGGAGACCAGGCCGGGGGCCGACTCGTCGTCGCCGTCGGTGGCGTTCTGGAGCTCCACCCAGCGGTCCACGGCCGCGAGCGCCGCAGGGGCGTCCAGGTCGTTCGCCAGGGCCTCGCGGACCTCTTCGAGGACCGCGTCCGCCGCGATGCCGTCCGGGCGGGAGACCGCCGCGCGCCAGCGCTCCAGCCGGGCCACGGCCTCGTCGAGGACGGCGTCGGTCCACTCCCAGTCGGCCCGGTAGTGGTGGGAGAGCAGGGCCAGGCGGATCGCCGCCGGGTCCACGCCTGCGCGGCGCAGCGCCGAGACGAAGACGAGGTTGCCCTTCGACTTCGACATCTTCTCGCCGTGCAGGGCGACCATGCCGGCGTGGACGTACGCCTTGGCCATCGGGAACTCGCCCGTCAGCGCCTGGGCGTGCGACGCGCCCATCTCGTGGTGCGGGAAGGCGAGGTCGGAGCCGCCGCCCTGGATGTCGAAGCCCATGCCGAGGTGGTCCAGGGCGATCGCGACGCACTCGATGTGCCAGCCCGGCCGGCCGCGGCCCAGCGAGCCGCCGTCCCAGCTCGGCTCGCCCGGGCGCGCCGCCATCCACAGCATCGGGTCCAGCGGGTTCTTCTTCCCCGGGCGCTCGGGGTCGCCGCCCCGCTCCGCCGAGAGCAGGCGCATCGCCTCGGCGTCGAGGTGGGAGACGCCGCCGAAGTGCGGGTCGGACTCCACCGAGAAGTAGATGTCGCCGTCGAGTTCGTAGGCGGCGCCCGCGTCCCGCAGCCGCTCGACCAGCGGCACGATGCCGGGTATGGCCTCGACGGCTCCGATGTAGTGCTGCGGCGGCAGCATCCGCAGGGCCGTCATGTCCTCACGGAAGAGCGCGGTCTCGCGCTCGGCCAGCTCGGTCCAGTCGTGGCCGTCGCGCAGCGCCCGCTCCAGGAGCGGGTCGTCGACGTCGGTGACGTTCTGGACGTAGTGGACCTGCCGCTTGGTGTCGAGCCACACGCGCTGCACGAGGTCGAACGCGTTGTAGGTCGCCGCGTGACCGATGTGGGTCGCGTCGTACGGGGTGATGCCGCAGACGTAGATGCGGGCGACGGGACCGGGGGCGAGGGTGATCGCCTTCTGGGTCGCGGTGTCGTGGATCTGGAGGTCGCGGCCCTTACCGGGAAGGGCGGGGACTTCAGAAGCGGGCCAGGCATGCATGTGTCGAGCCTAACCGGACTGATGTTCCGGAAACGAACTGGACCAGCACTGTTGTCTTGATCGGCGCTCTTGCGGTCTGGCCGGTTCTGTGCGTGTGCCCGGTGGCCGGTTCAGACCGGTGGCCAGGGGATCGCCGGCCACTGCCCGGACGGCTGCGGATGCCTTCCGGTGCGCAGCATGTGCGCCACCCGCTCCCGTACGGCGGCCAGCTCGGCCGCCGTGATCAGTTCGGCCAGCCGGGTGGCGAGGGGGGCTCCTTCGGCCAGTTCCGCGGCGAGCGCGGTGAGCGCCAGGCGGGCCTCCTCCGTCAGCGGCTCCCCCGCCCAGCCCCACAGCAGGGTGCGCAGCTTGTCCTCGGTGTGGAAGGTCACGCCGTGGTCGATGCCGTAGATCCGCCCGTCGGGCGCGGGCAGCAGGTGCCCGCCCTTGCGGTCGCCGTTGTTGATCACGGCGTCGAGGACGGAGAGCCGGCGCAGCCGGGGGTCGTCGGCGTGGACGAGCAGGGCGGTGCGGCCCTCTCCGACCTCGGCGAAGGCAACGGGCTTCCAGCCCTCACCGGCCTCCTCGCCGTCGACGAGCGCGAGGAGCCCGCCCTCAGGGGAGTCGTCCTGCGGCTGCCGGGCCTCGATCCACTGCTGGACCATGCCCTCGCCGTAGGGCCCGTCGCGCAGCACGGTGGCGGGCACCAGGCCCCATCCGGTGGCCTCGGAGACCAGGTAGGCGGCGACCTCCCGCTGGGCGAGGCTGCCGTCGGGGAAGTCCCACAGCGGCCGCTCCCCCTTGACCGGCTTGTAGACGCAGTCGGTGCTCGCGCCGTCGTGGGTGACGGTGCACAGCAGGACCGCGTTGGACGCCTCGCGGATCCGGCCGACGACGGTCAGCTCGCCCTTGGCGAGCAGTTCCTCCATGTCCCCCTGGCCGGTCACGCCTGGCGCCGGTAGCCGTTCTGGCGCGGGCACACGTGTCCCTCCGGGTCCAGCGGCAGACTGCACAGCGGACACGGCGGGCGGCCGGCGTTGACCACGTCCAGGGCGCGCTTGGCGAAGGCGCGCGCCTGGGCGCCGGTGAGGCGGACCCGCAGCATCGGCGGGCCGTTCTCCTCGTCCTGGAGCAGCCGCTCCTCCGCCTCGGCGAGGTCCTCGTCGGACTCGGCGTCCAGCTCCACCAGGGCCTGGGCCTCGACGATCATCCGCTGTTCCTCGCCGTCCCAGGCCAGGGCCATGGTGCCGACGCGGAACTCCTCCTCGACGGGGACGTCCAGCGGGGCGGTGTCGGCGGCCTCCGTGGGGGCCATGGCGGGGACCGGGGCGTTTCCGCCGGTCCGCCGCACGACCTCGTCCAGCAGCTCGTCCATCCGCTCGGCGAGTGCGGCGACCTGGGTCTTCTCCAGGGAGACGCTGGTGACGCGGGGGCCGGCGGAGGCCTGCAGGAAGAACGTACGGCGTCCCGGCAAGCCGACCGTGCCGGCCACGAAGCGGTCCGGCGGGTCGTAGAGGAACACCTGACGGGGCACGTCCAGTCTCCAAGTCTCGGCGGCGGGGGCGGATCTGCGCCCTTGTGTGGGCCCGTCCACCCTACTGCGCCCTGCGATCACGCCGCGCCCGCGCCGCCCCCCACGACCGCGTTCCCGGAGTCTTCGGATTCCTTGTCGGAGGCGACGGGCTCCGGCGCGGCGGGACGCCGTACGAGGGAGCCGAAGTCCCCGGTGTCGCCCAGGCGGAACACGAACGGGCGGGTCTGCGTGTAGCGGATCGCCGTCACCGAGCACGGGTCGACGTGGATGCGCTGGAAGAGGTCCAGGTGCATGCCCAGGGCGTCCGCGACAAGGGACTTGATGATGTCGCCGTGCGAGCACATCAGGAAGACGGCGTCGCTGCCGTCCCGCTCCTCGATCCGCGCGTTCCAGTCGCGCACGGCGTCCACGGCGCGCGCCTGCATGGCCCGCATGGACTCGCCGCCCGGGAAGGCGGCCGCCGACGGGTGCTGTTGCACGATCTTCATCAGCGGTTCTTCGGACAGTTCGGAGAGTTTGCGCCCGGACCAGTCGCCGTAGTGGCACTCGCCGATCCGCTCGTCCGTGTGCAGTTCCAGCTCGGGCCGCGCGGCCAGCAGGGGTGCCAGGGTCTCCCGGCAGCGCTGCAGGGGGCTGGTGACGGCGGCGGCGAGCGGCACGCCCGCGAGCCGTCCGGGGAGCGCGGCGGCCTGCTCGGCGCCGCGCTCGTCGAGGGCCACGCCGGGGGTCCATCCGGCGAGCAGCCCTGCGGTGTTGGCGGTGGACCGCCCGTGTCGTACGAGGATCAGCGTGGCCATGGGAGCCAGCGTAGGCGGTGCGGGAGGGGTGCGGGGGCGTCGGCGGCGGGGGACAATGTTCGGCGTGATTGTCGACTGCGCGATTTACCGGGACGGTCGCCGTGCCAAGGGGCCGGAGGACTTCTCGGACGCCCTGGACGAGGCCCGGGCGAGCGGTGACGCCTTCCTCTGGATCGGCACGTACGAGCCGACGGAGGCGGAGTTCGATCACGTCCGCCGGGAGTTCGGACTGCACCCGCTGGCGGTGGAGGACGCGCTCAACGCCCACCAGCGTCCCAAGCTGGAGGTGTACGACGACTCGCTGTTCGTCGTGCTGAAGCCGGTGCTCTACGACGAGGACACGGACACGGTGTCCGCGGGCGAACTGATGCTGTTCATCGGCGACTCCTTCGTCGTCACGGTCCGGCACGGCGAAGGGGCCCCGCTGGCCGCCGTGCGCCACCGGCTGGAGCAGGAGCCGGACGTGCTGCGGCACGGCCCGACGGCGGTGCTGTACGCGGTGTCCGACGCGGTGGTGGACCACTACATCGAGGTGGCGGCGGAACTCCAGTCGGACCTGGAGGAGCTGGAGGCGGAGGTGTTCGCGCCGAACGCCTCGGACACCAAGAACACCGCGGCCCGGATCTACGCCTTCAAGCGGCAGGTGCTGGAGTTCCGGCGGGCGACGAACCCGCTGCTGGCGCCGATGGACCGGCTCGCCTTCGGGCAGGTGCCCTTCGTCCACGAGCACGCCCAGCCGTTCTTCCGCGACGTCGCCGACCACCTGACCAAGGCGAGCGAGTACATCGAGGGCCTGGACCGGCTGCTGTCCGACGCGCTGGCCGCGCACCTCGCGCAGACGGGGCTGCGGCAGAACGACGACGTGCGGAAGATCTCGGCCTGGGCGGCGATCGCGGCCGTGCCGACGATGGTCGCGGGGATCTACGGGATGAACTTCGACCACATGCCCGAGCTCCACCGGTGGTGGGGCTATCCGGGGGTGCTCGTGCTCATGGCGGGCGCCTGTCTGGGCCTGCACCGGCTGTTCAAGCGCCGGGGCTGGCTCTGAGGCGCACCTAGGCGAACTCAGCTGCGGTGACGGGTGCGCCGCCGAGGGCGTTGCGCCGCTCGGGCATCCGCAGGTCGACCATCCGGTGCCAGCCGCTGAAGCGCTCGTACGCGTACATCGCGCGGATCCCGGCGGCCAGCAGGGCGGCCTTCGGCGCGGGCCAGTGCAGCAGCCGCCCCATGTGGTCCATGACGGCGAGGCTCACGTCGCGGTAGACGGCGATCTCGGCGAGGGCGCTCTCGCGCAGCACCCGCTGGATGGTCCGGCCGTGGCCGGCGCGGGCCAGCCGCAGCAGTTCCTCGTGGCAGTAGGCGAGGTGGTTGCCCTCGTCGTTGCTGATCATGTGGATGGCCTTGCCCACCTCGGGGTGGTCACCGAAGTACCTGACCAGCATGTCCATCTGGTCGGCGGCGCGCTGTTCGGTGACGCGGCTGTGCGCGAGGTAGACGACGATGTCCTCCTCGCTCAGCGCCTCCCGGCGGCGCAGCTTGTCGTGGGCCAGCCCGATGCCGCGGCGTTCGAGCAGCATCGTGTAGTCGGTCTCGGGCGGTACGGGGACGGCCTCCAGGCCGCGTTTGCGCAGCAGGGCGTGGAAGATCCGGCCGTGCTTGTCCTCGTCGGCGCCGTGCCGGGTGATCTTGGGCGCCAGGTCGCGCATGCCGTCCGGGACGAGAGCCGCGATACGGGCGTTCTCCCAGCCGCCCTGGGCTTCCCCGCTGGCGGCGATGGAGCAGAACAGCTGGAAGGAGTCGTCGTGGTCGACGATCTCCTGGAACAGGCTGCGGGCAGAGAGCATGCAACGAGTCAAACGCCGGTGCGGGGGGCGGGCAACCGAGGGGTGGCACTACTCGTCCGAATGAACGAACCGCCGGGTCGGGCCGCGGTGCGTAACCCCTTGGCCGTCCGGCGCGTTGTTGGCTGTGTCGGCCGTGGCGGGGAAGACCCCCCGAGCCCCCACCACGGCCGCAGAGCTTTCAGGCGGCATCCGGCGCCCGCCGCCCGGACCCGGCTCAGGCGAGGCCCGCGAGCTCCATGGCCTCGGTGCCGGCACGCAGGGCGGCGATCCGCTCGTCCAGGGTGAAGCCGGCCGGCGCCAGCGTGAGGGTGGTGACCCCGGCCTCCGCGTAGGCCCGCATCCCGTCGGCGATCCGCTCGACGGGGCCGAGCAGCGTCGTCGAGTCGATCAGCGAGTGCGGGACGGCCTCGGCAGCGCCGTTCTTGTCGCCGGCCAGGTACTTGTCCTGGATCTCGGCGGCTTCCTTCTCGTAGCCCATGCGCTGGGCCAGCTGGTTGTAGAAGTTCTGCTTCCGGCTGCCCATGCCGCCCACGTACAGGGCGGTGTAGGGGCGGAACATGTCGGCGAGGGCGCTCACGTCGTCGCCGAGGGCCAGCGGCACGGTCGGGCAGACGTCGAAGCCGTCCATCGTCAGCCCGGCCTTCTCGCGGCCCGCCCGGATGTGGGTGAGCGCGGTGGCCTCCAGGTGCTCGGCGGCCGGGAAGATCAGCAGGGCGCCGTCGGCGATCTCGCCGGTCTGCTCCAGGTTCTTGGGCCCGATGGCGGCGATGTAGAGCGGGATGTGCTCGCGCTCCGGGTGCACGGTCAGCTTGATCGGCTTGCCCGGGCCGTCCGGCAGCGGGAGGGTCCAGTGCTCGCCCTCGTAGCTCAGCCGCTCGCGGGACATGGCCTTGCGGACGATCTCCACGTACTCGCGGGTGCGGGCGAGCGGCTTGTCGAACTTGACGCCGTACCAGCCCTCGGAGACCTGGGGGCCGGAGACGCCGAGGCCGAGCCGGAAGCGGCCCTTGGTGAGCGAGTCGAGGGTGGCCGCGGTCATGGCGGTCATGGCGGGCTGGCGGGCCGGGATCTGGAGGATCGCCGAGCCGACGTCGATGCGCTCGGTCTGGGCGGCGACCCAGGCGAGCACGGTCGGGGCGTCGGAGCCGTAGGCCTCCGCCGCCCAGCAGACGTCGTAACCCAGGCGGTCGGCCTCCTGGGCGACGGCGAGGTTGTCGGCGTCCATGCCCGCGCCCCAGTAACCAAGATTGATGCCGAGCCGCATGTGTCGTCCCCTTACCGGTTTACCGATCAGTAACGTTGGTGTGCGGGGACTGTAGCGCGCCAAGGTCCTCCGCGTCAGCGCCCCAGTAGTCTCAGCGCTCATGGAGCAGAGGCATCTCGGCCGCACCGGACTGCGCGTCTCCCGGATCGGCCTCGGCACCCTCACCTGGGGCCGCGACACCGGCGAGGAAGCCGCCGCCGAGCAGGTGAAGACGTTCTGGGAGGCGGGCGGCACGCTCGTCGACACCGCCGACGTGTACGGCGGCGGTGAGGCGGAGTACCTCCTCGGGCGGCTGGTGGGCGGGCTCGTCCCGCGCCGGGACCTGGTGATCGCGACGAAGGCGGGCAGCGTCCCGGACCCGGACCGGCGCTTCGACGGCTCGCGGGGCCATCTGCTCGCGGCCCTGGACGACTCGCTGGACCGGCTGGGCACCGACTACGTCGACCTGTGGCAGGTCCACGCCTTCGATCCGGCGACGCCGGTGGAGGAGACCCTGCAGGCCCTGGACCTGGCGGTGAGCAGCGGCCGGGCCCGGTACGCGGGGGTGGCGGGCTTCTGCGGCTGGCAGCTGGCGAAGGCGGCGACCTGGCAGCTCGCGGCCCCCGGGGTACGGACCCGGATCGCCTCGACGCAGATGGAGTACTCGCTGCTCCAGCGCGGGGTGGAACGGGAGGTGCTGCCGGCCGCGCTGGACCTGGGGGTCGGTCTGCTGCCGTCGTCCCCGCTGGGGCGCGGGGTGCTGACGGGCAAGTACCGGGACGGCACCCCGGCCGACTCGCGGGGCGCCTCGGAGTCCCTGGCCGCGCTGGTGGAGCCGTACCTCGACGAGGCGGCGGGCCGGATCGTGGACGCGGTGGTGACGGCGGCCCAGGGCCTGGCCGTGACCCCGCTCCAGGTGGCGCTGGCATGGATCCGAGACCGGCCGGGGGTGGTCGCGCCGATCGTCGGCGCGCGGACGTCGGCGCAGCTCGCGGCGGCGTTGTCGGTGGAGGAGCTTAGTCTTCCGGAGGAGATCTGCCGTGCGCTGGACGACGTGTCGGCGCCGGAGCACCGCTATCCCGATCAGGACTGGAGCACGCTGTGAGTACGGACCGTCAGGCCGAAGCCGCCACCGCTGACGCGGATGACCCGGCGGGGTCGCAGGCCGACCCGGACGGACCCGAAGCCGCCACCGCTGACGCGGAAGACCCGGATGGGGCGCAGCCCGCAGGCGAGGCGGATGCCGCTGACGCGGAAGACCCGGATGGGGCGCAGCCCGCAGGCGAGGCGGATGCCGCTGCCGCGGATGGCCCGGATGGGGCGCAGCCCGCAGGCGAGGCGGATGCCGCTGACGCGGAAGACCCGGATGGGGCGCAGCCCGCAGGCGAGGCGGGCGCCGCTGACGCGGCAAACCCGGATGGGGCGCAGCCCGTAGGCGAGGCGGGCGCCGCTGCCGCGGAAGACCCGGATGGGGCGCAGCCCGCAGGCGAGGCGGATGCCGCTGATGGCCCGGACGGCGCACAGACCGAGGGCGGGGCGGGCGCCGCGGGCGGCGGAGCCGGCGGCGCTGAGGC
>NZ_JOAK01000039.1 GCF_000720455.1 Streptomyces virginiae
GCGTTCGAGCGGTCTCGGTCGTACCCGGTGGTCGCGCGCTCGTCCTGCGGGGACACCCCACCCCGTCCCCCCTCCCCTCCACCCGCGAAGCCGCAGGCGGGCCGGAGACCCCAACGGGATCCCGGATTGCTGCCGGAGCGGGCGGTGGGGTGGGGACACGTAGGAGGGTCCCCGCAGGACGAGGCGCGACCACCGGGCACAGCCGCGAGGTGCCCGAACGCGCCGAGCCGAGGAGATCCTCCTGCGGGGCACCGCCCCACACCGGCACACCGGCAAGCACCCCGACGGGCCCGGGCCGTACACCGCCGAGCAAGCCCGGGCACCGGCAAGCACCCCGACGGGCCCGGGCGGTACACCGCCGAGCAAGCCCGGGCACCGGCAAGCACCCCGACGGGCCCGGGCGGTACACCGCCGAGCAAGCCCGCAGGGCACCGGCAAGCACCCCGACGGGCCCGGGCGGTACACCGCCGAGCAAGCCCGCAGGGCACCCAGGGCATACGTTCGGGGGATGGTTGACATCACCGAGATTCCGGACGGGCTGGTCGAGGCGCAGGTCGGGTTCAACGGGGACGCCGGGCGGGAGTTCATCGCGGCGTTGCCCGGGCGGGCCGCGGAGTTCCTGGAGCGGTGGCGACTGCGGCGCTGCGGGCCCGTGATGCACGGGGTGACGGCCCTGGTGGTGCCGGTGGAGCGGGCCGACGGCGGTGCGGCCGTGTTGAAGCTGGTGTCGCTGGACGAGGAGTGCGTGGGGGAGCCGGTCGCGCTGCGCGCCTGGGACGGGGACGGCTGCGTACGGCTGCTGGAGCACGACGCGGCCACGGGCACGCTGCTGCTGGAACGGCTGGACGGGGAGCGGGACCTGGCGGAGCTCGCGCGGCGGGACGCGCGGCAGGCGGTGCGGGTGGTGGGGGAGTTGCTGGCGCGGCTGACGGCGGTGCCCGCTCCGGCCGGGCTGCGCGGGCTCGGGGACATGGCCGCGGGGATGCTGGCCGACGTACCCCAGGCGGTGGGGCGGCTGGTGGACGAGCGGGACCGGCGGCTGCTGCGGGACTGCGCGGCGGCGGTCGCGGACGTGGCGGGCGAGCCCGGGGACCGGTTGCTGCACTGGGACCTGCACTACGGGAACGTGCTGGCGGGCGGCCGTGAGCCGTGGCTGGCGATCGATCCGAAGCCGCTGGCCGGTGATCCGGGATTCGACCTGATGCCGGCGATCGTCAACAACTTCCGTGTGGAGGAAGTGCGGTGGCGGTTCGACCTGTTGACGGAGGCGGTCGGAGCGGACCGGGGGCGGGCGCGGGCGTGGACGCTGGGCCGGGTGTTGCAGAACTGTCTGTGGGACGTGGAGGACGGCGAGGAGCGGCTGGACGGGGAGCAGTCCGCGGTCGCGGAAGCGCTGCTTAGGCTGCGGGCATGATCCGTAGCGCTGAAGTGGCCGATGTCCCCGTCATCCACGCGATGATCCGTGAGCTCGCCGAGTACGAGAAGGTGCCGCACGAGGCGCGCGCCACCGAGGAGCAGTTGCGGGAGGCGCTGTTCGGGGCGCGTCCGGCGGTGTTCGCGCACGTGGCGGAGACGGCGGAGGGGGAGGTCGTCGGGTTCGCGGTGTGGTTCCTCTCGTTCTCGACGTGGCGCGGGGTGCACGGCATCTATCTGGAGGACCTGTACGTACGGCCGGGCGTGCGCGGCGGCGGGTACGGCAAGGCGCTGCTGGCGGAGCTGGCGCGTACGTGTGTCGAGCGCGGCTACGAGCGGCTGGAGTGGTCGGTCCTGAAGTGGAACGCGCCGACGATCGCCTTCTACGAGGCCTTGGGCGCCCGCCCGCAGGAGGAGTGGGACGTGTACCGCCTGACGGACGGTGCGCTGGCGGAGCTGGGCCGGGAGGCGTAGCCGGGCAGAGTCGCCATTACGCCGTCGCGCCCCTTCTGCGTATAGTCCGAATGGGCTATCTTCATGTAGTCACAACTGGCTTGCTGTGCAGTGTGGTTGAGGTGGTGGCGCGTGCCGCCGATCGGCAAGGAATCGTCCCGTTGGCTGGTTGACCTTCCGGAGCGTGCCGTGTCCGAGATCGAGTCGAAGAAGCCGTTCCTGGAGCTGCGTGCGGGAGGGTTCCACCTCGTGGTGCAGAAGCCGCCCGTGCGCCTGATGAGCGTGTTGGTCGCGGTCGGCTGCTCAGGCTTCACCGCGTGGTGGACGTCCCGATGACCGCGCCCGCCCCGCCGGGTCACGGTTCCAGGACGACCTTGCCGGTGGTGGCGCGGTTTTCCAGGTCGCGGTGGGCGGTGGCGGCTTCGGCGAGCGGGTAGCGGGTCACGGCGGGCCGGAGCCGGCCGGCGGCGGCCTCGGCGAGGGCGCGGGTCTCCAGGAGGCGCAGGGGGTCGTCGCCGCCGGCCCGTTGGAGCATGGCCGGGCCGAGTACGCCCTGGGTGGTGATGCCGCGGGCGGTGAGGTCGGCGCGTTCGGTGTCGGTGAGGTCGAGGGGGCCGCCGGACCAGCCGAAGACGAGGTGCAGTGCGCCGGGGGCGAGCAGGCCGAGGGTGGTGCGGGCGGTGTCCCCGCCGACGGAGTCGAAGAGGACCGTCGCTCCGCCGGGGTGGTGGGCGCGGACGGCTTCGGGCCAGGCGGGATCGGTGTAGTCGAGGGCGAGGTCGGCGCCGTTCGCGGCGGCCCGGGCGGTCTTGGCGGGTCCGCCGGCGAGGGCGATCACGGTGGCGCCGGCGTTCTTCGCGTACTGGACGAGCAGCGTGCCGATGCCGCCGGCGGCGGCGGGTACGAGGGCGACGGAGCCGGGTCCGAGGTCGGCGAACTGGAGGATCCCGAGGGTGGTGCGGCCGGTGCCGATCATGGCGACGGCCCGGGCGGGGTCGAGGCCGTCCGGTACGGGGTGCAGCCGGTGGGCGTCGGCGACGGCGTACTCGGCGTAGCCGCCGGGGGCGAAGCCGAGGTGGACGACGACGTCGCGGCCGAGCCAGCCGGGGTCGGTGCCGGGGCCGAGGGCGTCGACGGTGCCGGCGACTTCGCGGCCGGGGACGGTGGGCAGTTCGGGGAGCGGGGCGGGCGGGCCCTGGACGCCGCGGCGGAGGCTGGTGTCGAGGAGGTGCACCCCGGCGGCGGCCACGGCGATGCGGACCTGGCCGGCGGCGGGGGCGGGGCGGGCGGTGCGCTCGTAGGTGAGGTTCTCGGCGGGGCCGAAGGCATGGAGGCGGACGGCGTTCATGGTCGTGGGCATGGGCATGGGCCCAGGCTGCGACCTCGACCTCGGTTGAGGTCAAGAGCGCGGGCTGTTGTCAGTGCGGTCGGTCACGATGGGGGCATGGTGCGAAACGGTCGGCAACAGTCGGTGAAGGTGGCGCGGAGGCCGGAGCTGCGGCTGCCGGACCTGACGGCCTGGGAGGGGCTGGAGCTGGAGCCCGACGGGGACTACGACGGGCTGGAGTTCGCGGACCTGGACCTGGCGGGGCAGGAGGGGGCCGGCGCCCGGTTCATGGACTGCGCCGTGCGGCGCTGCGCTCTGGACGAGGCGGGGCTGGCGAAGGCGCGGATCCTGGATTCGGTGCTGGAGGGGGTCCGGGGGGTGGGGACCGACCTGTCGGGGGCCTCGCTGCGGGACGTGGAGCTGGTGGACGCCCGTCTGGGCGGGGTGCAGCTGCACGGGGCCGGGCTGGAGCGGGTGGTGGTCCGGGGCGGCAAGATCGATTACCTGAACCTGCGGAAGGCGCGGCTGCGGGACGTGGTCTTCGAGGGGTGTGTGCTCGTGGAGCCGGACTTCGCGGGCGCGGTGCTGGAGCGGGTGGAGTTCCGGGACTGCGCGCTGCGGGGGGTGGACTTCTCCGGGGTCCGGATGGCGGATGTGGATCTGCGGGAGGCCGCCGTACTGGAGATCGCACGGGGGGTGGACGCGCTGGCCGGGGCGGTGATCAGCCCGGCGCAGCTGTTCGATCTGGCCCCGGCGCTCGCTTCCCAGCTGGGGGTGCGGGTCGTGCCGTAGCCGTAGCCGGAGTCCGGGTGCGGCGCCGTGGCCCCCGGGCCCCCGCGCTCGAACGCCGGCGGGGCTGGGTGGGCGGGACGGCTGCGGCGAATGGCCGAGTGTCCGCATCGTCGGCGGGGCGGTTTGCCGGGTGAGGTGCCTAAGGTCACAGGCAGGCACACCGGTGCACGAGGTCTGTGGAGGTGTCATGTCCCACCGGAGCCGCCGGATCCGATGGCTGGTCGGAGCCTGCGTCACCACGGTCGCCGTCGCGCTGCTCCTCGTGGTGGGCGGCCCCGGCGCGCGGCCGCCGCGGGCCGGGTCCGGGGGCGGCGCGGGGACCGGGACCGGGTCCGGCGGGACGGCTGTCGGCGCCTACCTCCACTACGGCTCGCCCGGCGTCGAGCGGATGGAGGAACTCTCGCGCTGGCTCGGCGGTACCGAGCTGCGCGCAGGGCACACCTATCTGCCCGGCGACACCTGGGCGAACATCGAGGGGGCGCCGGATTCCCTGCGCACGTGGGCGCGGTGGCGCAACGAGAGGGCCGATCGGCTGTTCGTCCTGAACGTGCCCATGCAGGAACACAACGAGGCCGGTGTCCCCGACGCCCGGGTCGCTGAGCTGATCCGCTCCGGCGCCCGGGGAGCGAACGACGACCACTTCCGGCGGTTGGCCGGGCGGCTGGTCGACCTGGGCGTGCCGGACACGGTGATCGTGCTCGGCTGGGAGATGAACGGCTTCGACTACACCCACCGTTGCCGTCCCGATCCGGAGAACTGGAAGGCGTACTGGCGGCGCATCGTGGCCGCCATGCGTTCGGTGCCGGGACAGCGGTTCCGTTTCGATTTCGCGCCCAACCGCGGGAGTGACGCGATCGCCTGGACGAGCTGTTATCCCGGTGACGACGTGGTGGACATCGTCGGCATGGATTCCTACGACCAGGAGCCCGGCCGTACCTTCGACGAGCAGGTCACGCAGCCCTACGGACTGCGCCGGCAGGTCGATTTCGCCAAGGCGCACGGCAAGAGGATCTCGTACCCCGAGTGGGGGCTGTTCCGGCACGGCGACAATCCCGAGTACGTGCGGGGCATGCTGGCCTGGTTCGCCGAGCACGAGCCGCTGTACCACAGCATCACCGACTACTGCCCGCACGGCGTGTGGCAGTGCGGGCAGAACCCGCGCTCGACGCAGGTGTTCCGGGAGTTCCTGTCCGGCGGACGGGGCTGACTGCCGCTTCCGTCAGGCGGGGACGCGGGGGAAGCGGGCCTGGAGGGTCCAGATGGCCGGGTTGTCGGCGAGGCCGTCGTGCATGTCGATCAGGTCCGCGATCACGTCGTGCAGGAAGTCGCGGGCTTCGCGGCGCAGCAGCCGGTGGCTGAAGGTCAGCGGGGCCTCTTCGGCCGGCATCCAGTCGGCCTCCACGTCGACCCAGCCGAAGCGGCGCTCGAAGAGCATGCGGTCCGTGGACTCGGTGAAGTCGATCTCGGCGTACTGGCGGTTGGCGGACCGGTTGCCGCGCGGGTCCCGGTCGAGCTGCTCGACGATGTCGCACAGGGCCCAGGCGAAGTCCAGGACGGGCACCCATCCCCAGGCTGTGGACACTTCCCGGTCCGAGTTGGTGTCGGCGAGGTAGACGTCCCCGCAGAACAGGTCGTGGCGCAGCGTGTGGACGTCCGCCGACCGGTAGTCGGTCTGCGGGGGGTCGGGGAAGCGCCGGGAGAGGGAGTAGCCGATGTCGAGCACGTACCCGATGGTGTCACGGGTCACCGAGGCTCCCCACCCCGGACCGGGTGGGAGGGGCGCGTCAGGAGGGGCGGCTCAGGAGGGCAGGAGGCGTTGTTCCTTCGCGACGGAGACGGCGCCGGCGCGGGTGTCGACGCCGAGCTTGTCGTAGATGCGCCCCAGGTGGGTCTTGACGGTGGCCTCGCTGATGAACAGGGCGCGGGCGATGTCGCGGTTGCCGAGGCCGCGTGCGAGCTGTCCGAGGATGTCGAGCTCGCGGTCGGTGAGGGTGGGGCGGCTGCCGCGCATGTGGGCCATCACGCGGCTCGCGACCGGCGCGGAGAGGGTGGTGCGGCCCTGGGCGGCCGAGTGGATCGCGGCGAAGAGCTCCTCGGGGCGTTCCGCCTTCAGGAGGTAGCCGGTGGCGCCCGCGCCGATGGCCCGGGTGATGTCCGCGTCCGTGTCGTAGGTGGTCAGGACGAGGACGTGCGGGGGCTGCGGGAGCGCGGTGATGCGGCGGGTGGCCTCGACGCCGTCGATGCCCTCGCCGAGCTGGAGGTCCATGAGGACCACGTCGGGGTGCAGCTTGGCGGCCAGGGCGACGGCCTCCTCGCCGCTGCCCGCCTCGCCGAGGACCTCGATGTCGCCTTCGCTGCCGAGGAGCGCCAGCAGACCGGCGCGGACCACCACGTGGTCGTCGCAGAGCAGGATCGTCGTCATGGAGCGGGCTCCAGGGGGATGGCCGCGGAGAGGACGGTGCCCTCGCCCGGCGTGGATTCGATGGTCAGGGTGCCGCCCAGCTGGCGGACGCGGGCCCGCATCGCCGGGAGGCCGTGTCCGCGGCCGTCGGCGTCGGTGCGGGGTTCGCTGAAGCCGTGGCCGTCGTCGGCGATGTCGAGCACGACCTGGTCGCCGAGGAAGCTGAGGGTGAGTGCGGCCGTACGGGCGCCGGAGTGTTCCCGGACGTTGGCGAGGGCGCCCTGGGCTATGCGCAGCAGGGCGGACTGGACGCGGTCCGGGAGGGGGGCCTCGGCGCCTTCGAGGTGGAAGCGGACCTCGATGTCGGGGCCGGCGTCGAGGGCGCGCAGGGCGTCGGCGAGGCCGGCGCCGTCGGCGAGCTCGGACGGGGCCAGGTCGTGGACCAGTCGGCGGGCCTCGGCGAGGCCGTGTGCGGCGATGCCGGTGGCGGTGCGGACGTGCGCGCGGGCGGTGGCGGGGTCGGTGTCCCAGGTGCGGTCGGCGGCCTGGAGCAGCATCTGCTGGCTGGAGAGGTTCTGCGCGAGGGTGTCGTGGATCTCCATGGAGAGCCGCTGGCGTTCCGCGAGGGTGCCTTCGCGGCGCTCGGTGGCGGCCAGCTCCCGGCGGGTCCGGATCAGGTCGTCGATCAGCGCGCGCTGGGCCTGGGCCTGGCGTTCCATGTGGACGAAGACGGCGGTGGCGAGTGCGGCGACGGCGGGCGGCGCGAGGAGCAGGTTGGGGTCGAAGGACTTGGACAGCTGGAGCTGGGCGGTCACGACGAAGGCGGTGAGGAGGGCCACGAGGACGATCGCGGCGCGCGGGGGGAGGGTGCGCAGGGCGGTGAAGAACAGGGGTACGGCGCACCAGGCGAAGCTCGGCGCGAGGACGACCAGGACCACCCAGGTCGTGACGACCAGGCCGAGCCAGAGGAGGCGGCGGCGGGTGGGGGCGGCGCCGAGGGCGGGGCCGAGTACGTAGAGCAGGGCCAGGGTGATGCTGAGGGCGAGGACCCAGGGGGTGCGGGGTTCGCCCGGGTGGCGCAGCAGGAAGCGGGCCACGGAGGCGCCGAGGAGGAGGAAGAAGGCGGTGTGCGCGACCGTCGCGAGGGTTCGGGTGTCCGGCCTGATCGCGGGGTGACTCACCGGGTGCTCCTGGTGTGCGGGGGTTGCGTCCATTGTCGCCTGCGGCGGTGTTGCCGGGGCTCCGCCCCGGACCCCGCGCCTCGATCGCCGACGGGTCTGGAACGGTGCCGACGGGGCCGGATCGCGCCGGGTCTGACCAGCAAATACCGCGCCGGAGGCGAAGCGCATCGGCCGATCGGTTGACCCCCGGGTCAGCCGGTGTGGTGGGCGGGGCGAGCCGGTACGGGGACGGGGCGGAGGGGGGTGCGGGGACAGGCTTGGAGCAGTGAAGGAGCCGGTCCGACCGGCCCGGACAGACCCGAAGCCGTCACCGTGTCACCGTTCTCAGGAGCAGCAGAGATGAACACCCGCACCCGCGTCCTCACCGGTACCGCCCTCGCCGTCGCCCTGGGCGCCGGAGCCTTCGGTGCCGTGAGCGCCAGCGCGACGCCCGCGTCCACCACCGCGCAGGCCGCCGCCGTGGCGGGCAAGAAGGACGGCCCGAGCGACAAGGACTTCACCACGACGACCCACCTGACCGTCGACGCCGCCACCCGCGCCGCCCAGGCCGCCCTCAAGGCCGCCGCGGCGGAGAACCAGAAGGTGACCGTCGCGGTGGTGGACCGCAACGGCAACACCATCGTCACCCTGCGCGGCGACGGCGCCGGCCCGCAGTCCTACGAGTCGGCGCAGCGCAAGGCGTACACCGCCGTGTCGTGGAACGCTCCCACCTCGGTGCTCGTGGGCCGTCTGGCGCAGGCCCCGAACCTGAAGGACATCCCCGGCACCCTCTTCCTCGGTGGCGGCACCCCGGTCCAGGCGAACGGCGCGCCCGTCGCCGGCATCGGTGTGGCCGGTGCCCCGAGCGGCGACCTGGACGAGAAGTTCGCCAAGGCCGGCGTCGACGCGCTCGGCAAGTAAGTCGACGCGCTCGGCAAGTAAAGAGAGCGGTTTGCCCGCTTAGGATCGAGTGTGTGGACCACCGCGCGCTTCCCCGCCTCGCCGCCCCTGCCGTAGCCGCCCTGCTCGCCGTCACCACGGCGTGCACGGGGGGCACGGTGCAGGGGCGGCCGGGTGCGTCGGGGCTGCGCGACCCGTACTTCCCCAAGGCCGGAAACGGCGGCTACCAGGTCGAGCACTACGCGCTGGACCTGGACTACGACCCCGCCGACGGGGTGCTGCACGGCAGGGCCGTCATCACCGCGCGTGCCGAACAGGGGCTCAGCTCCTTCAACCTCGACCTCAGCGGCCTGCGCGTGGAGGAGGTGAGCGTCGACGGTGAGGGGGCCCGGTTCAACCGGACCGGCAACGAGCTGACCGTGCGTCCGTCCGACGACCTGAAGAAGGGCCAGGTCTTCCGCACGGAGGTCGGCTACAGCGGGCGGCCCAAGGCCCTCACGGACGCGGACGGCTCCAAGGAGGGCTGGATCGCGGGCGAGGACGGCGCGGTCGGCGTCGGCGAGCCGGTCGGGTCGATGACCTGGTTCCCCGGCAACCACCATCCCAGCGACAAGGCCTCCTACGACATCACGATCACCGTCCCGAGCGGCTACGAGGCCGTTTCGAACGGGGAGTTGAAGTCCCGGACCGAAGTCGCCGACGGGCGCACGCGGTTCGCGTGGCACAACCCGGAGCCGATGGCGAGCTACCTGGCCACCGCCGTCGTCGGCCCGTACAAGGTGACCACCGGGCGTACGCCGTCCGGAGTGTCCCTCTACAACGCGGTGTCGCCGCAGGAGGCGGCCGCGAGCGAGCGTTCGCTGGCGCGGCAGTCGGAGATGCTGGAGTGGGGCAGCCGCCGGTTCGGCCCCTACCCCTTCGGCACGGCGGGCGCGGTCGTGCTGCCCGCCGGGACCCTCGACTACGCGCTGGAGACGCAGACCAAGCCGGTGTACCCGGGTGCTCCAGTGGACGAGGCGCTGGTGCTGCACGAGCTGTCCCACCAGTGGTTCGGCAACTCGGTGTCGCCGAAGACCTGGAAGGACATGTGGCTCAACGAGGGCTTCGCGACCTACGCCGAGTGGCTGTGGGACGAGGACCACGGCGGGCCCACGGCGCAAGCGCACTTCGACGCCCTCCTGACCGGTGACACGGACGTGGACGAGGCCGCCGATTCCGACTGGGCGGCCTTCCCGCCGGCCGATCCGCCCGGGCCGCAGGACATCTCGGCGAGCCCGGTGTACCAGCGCGGCGCGATGGTCCTGCACCGGATCCGGCAGGAGGTGGGCGACGAGAAGTTCTTCGCCATGGTGCGCGGCTGGGCCGCCGACCACCGGCACGGGAACGCGAGTACGGCCGACTTCACCGCCTACGCGCAGGAGAAGACCGGCCATGACCTGCAGAAGGTCTGGGACGTCTGGCTGTACGGGAAGGACCGGCCGGAGTAGCCCTGTTCGCCGGGTTACGCGGCGTCGAGGGGTTTGCGCAGCACCGTGCAGTCGCGGCCGAGTTCGCGGTCCTTGGCGCGGCGCACGGGTGAGTAGCCCTGGGAGCGCCAGAAGGCGAGGCCCTCGGGGTTGTTGTCCAGTACGGCGATCTGTACGCCGGTGCGTCCGGCGGCGCGGAAGCGGTCCTCGACCAGGGTGGCCACGGCGCGGCCGTGTCCCTCGCGGTGCGCGGTGGCGTCGATGAGCAGCAGGCCGATCCAGGGGTCGTCCTCACCGGGGGCGGCGGACGGGTTGTGGGCCAGGGTGGCGGCGAGGCCGACGAGGCGGCCGGCGCTGCGGGCGAGGAGGATCTCCGCGCTGTCGTGGGCGAGTTCGTCGGCGAGGGCGGCCGCGACCTGTTCGACCGTGATGCGGTTCGGATCGGGGAAGTCGCCGCTGAGTTCGAAGAACGCGTGGTTGGTCGAGTAGAGGGCGGCGATCTCGGTCAGGACCGGGCCGGGGAGGGCGCCGTCCACGGGGACCAGCGGTTGGAGGATCACCTGTGGAACGGTAGCGAAGCCCCCTCCCCGGACGGCCGGGAGGGGGCTTCGCGGGCGCCGGTGTCGGTCGGCGCCGGACCGTGCGGAATCAGACGTTGACGCCGAAGTCCTGGGCGATGCCGGTGAGGCCGGAGGCGTAGCCCTGGCCGACCGCGCGGAACTTCCACTCGGCGCCGTTGCGGTAGAGCTCGCCGAAGACCATGGCGGTCTCGGTCGCCGCGTCCTCGGAGAGGTCGTAGCGGGCGATCTCGGCGCCGCCGGCCTGGTTCACGACGCGGATGTAGGCGTTGCGGACCTGGCCGAAGTTCTGGCTGCGGCTCTCGGCGTCGTAGATCGAGACCGGGAAGACGATCTTGTCGACGTCGGCGGGCAGGCCCGCGAGGTTGACGTTGATGGCCTCGTCGTCGCCCGCGCCCTCGCCGGTGCGGTTGTCACCGGTGTGGACGATGGTCTGGTCCGGGGTGGACTTGTTGTTGAAGAAGACGAAGTGGCCGTCGGAGACGACCTTGCCCGTCGCGTTGACGGCGATGGCCGAGGCGTCGAGGTCGAAGTCGACACCGGTCGTGGTACGGACGTCCCAGCCGAGACCGACCGTGACGGCAGCGAGGCCCGGGGCCTCCTTCGTGAGCGAGACGTTGCCGCCCTTGGACAGGCTGACAGCCATGGGAATGTCCCTTTCCTCATCCGACATGCACGTACAGGCGGTCAAACTACCGCTGACCTCTATAACGCGACGAGAGGCCTGTCGGGTTCCCGCTGTGAATTCCGGGTGACGGCAAATGCGGGTGACGCGGGGCGGGCGGGCGCGGATCATAGGGGCATGCCTGGTCCTTATGTCATCCGCGGTTCGGTCGCGCTCCCCGAGGGGGAGCTCTCCTGGCGTTTCTCGCGGTCCTCCGGGCCCGGCGGGCAGCACGTCAACACGTCGGACTCGCGCGTGGAGCTGCTGTTCGACCTGGCGGCGACCAAGGCGCTGCCCGAGGTCTGGAAGGAGCGGGCGCTGGAGCGCCTGGCGGGTCGGCTGGTGGGCGGGGTGGTGACCGTACGGGCCTCCGAGCACCGCTCGCAGCTGCGCAACCGGGAGATGGCGCTGGTCCGGCTGGCCTCCCTGCTGGCCGAGGCGACGGCGCCGCCGCCCAAGCAGCGCAGGCCGACGAAGATCCCGCGCGGGATCAACGAGCGGCGGCTGCGGGAGAAGAAGGCGCGGGCCGAGACCAAGCGGGGCCGGACCGGCCGGGACTGGTAGCCGCGGCGGCGGGGTCCCCCGCGACGGGACGCGCCGCCCGGGCTCAGCCCAGGTGCCGGTAGCGCCCGCGGAAGTACGTCAGCGGCGGGGAGTCCGGGGACGGCAGCGCGGCCGTCAGGACGCGGCCGATCACCAGTGTGTGGTCGCCCGCCTCGACGCGCTTCTCCGTACGGCACTCCAGGGTGGCCAGGGCTCCGTCCAGCAGGGGCGCGCCGGAGGCCTCGCCGCGTACGTACGGGAGGTCGGCGAAGAGCAGCCGGTCGCTGATGCGGCCCTTCATGGCGAAGCGGCCGGCGATCTGGAGCTGGTGGTCGGCGAGGACGGAGACCGCCCACAGCGGCTGCTCGGCCAGCAGGTCGTCCATGCGGGAGCCCTCGCGCAGGCTCACCAGGACCAGGGGCGGCTCCAGCGACACGGACATGAAGGCGGTCGCGGTCATGCCGACGTCCTCCCCGCGCGGGCCGCCGGCCGTCAGCGGGGTCTCGTGGGCGGTGATCAGGCACACGCCCGCGGCCAGCCGGGACATCGCGGCGCGGAACTCGTCATTGCTCACCCCCTCAGCATGGGGGTTCGCGTCGGGCGGGGCGGGTACGGGGGTCGTCTTCAGCACGGTGAAACGCTAATCTCGCCCTCCCGTACGGCACATCGGGCCCTGGTCCGAGTCGCGCCCCCACCCCTGGGCCTAGGCCCCGGCGTATCGTTTGCTCACGAGAAGGCGGGGGAGCGCTCCCAGCCCGAACCCTCTCAACGCGCACCGTTATTCATCTCATGTGACTTGAGTCACAGAGGGCAAGATTTGTTGACCCTGTGTACCTGCCGCACAGCTCACTGTGATTCAGTGGACGGGACACCGCAACGAAACGCCGATGACAAACCTGGAGTTGCTGTCGAGGTCTCGGGGAGAGCGAGCAATGGAGACCGAGTCGGAGCCGTACGTCCGTCTTGCGACCCTGCGGCAGCTGCACCGGGTGGTGGCCGATCTCAATACGGCCCGGAGCCTGGCGGACACTCTGCAGACCGTCGTGGACGGCATCGTCGTGGGCCTCGGCTATGAGCTCGCCTGTGTCAACCTCGTTCGCCCCGACGGCGATCTGGTCGTCGCCGCCTTCGCCGGCGACCCCGCCGCGGAGGCCCTCATCACAGGTCGCGTGGGGTCCCGCGCCTCGTGGGAGCGCCGTCTGACGATGGGTGAGTGCTGGGACGGGCTCCGCTTCATCCCGCACACGGAGGGCTGGGTCCTCCTGGAGGACGACGTCCCCCAGTGGCACACCGACGGCCCCGATCCGCGCTTCGAGGACGAGTGGCATCCGGAGGACCGGCTCTACGCCCCCATGTATGCGTCCGGCGGGGAACTTCTGGGTGTCATTTCGGTGGACAGACCGCGCAACGGCCGCCGGCCCGGCGCCTGGGGCCGTGAAGCGCTCCAGATGTACGCCTTCCAGGCGGCGATTGCGATCAGCAATGCCAGGCTCCGAGCGAACATGCAGCGCGCCCTCGTCCGGCTGGAACGCGAGCAACAGGCGCTCCGCGCAAGTGAAGAGTCGTTCCGCCAGGCCTTCGAGTACGCGCCCAGCGGCATGGCCATCGCCGAGATGGGCGGGGACCAGCACGGCCGGCTGCTGCGCACCAACGACGCGCTGTGCCGGCTGCTCGGCCGCCCCGCCTCCGTACTGCGCCGCTACTCCTTCTCCGACCTGGTCCACCCCGAGGACATCGGCACCCTGCTGCGCACCTCCGCCGAGGGCGGCCGCGCCGAGCTGCGCCTGGGCCGCCGGGACGGCACGTACGTGTGGGTCTCGCTGCGCAACTCCGTCGTGGCGGACGCCGCCGACGGGCCGCGCTTCCTGCTGACCCACGTCGAGGACATCGAGGAGCGCAAGCGCCACGAGCTCCAGCTCGCCCACCGGGCCAGCCACGACTCGCTGACCGGCCTGCCCAACAGCGCCGAGTTGAGGGCCCGGCTCGGCGCGCGGCTGTGTCGCAGGCCACAGTCCGCGCGGGCCAGCGCGATCGAGGCCCTGGACGCGGCCTTCGAGGGGCGTGACGCCCACGGCGGCCAGGCCGGGCAGGCCGGCCAGGTCGGGCACGACGGCTACGAGGTGCGGGCGGAGGCGGGTGGTGCCGGTGAGCACGGCTTTCAGTCCGACGGCCCCGACCGGTACGGAGGATCCGATCCCTTCGACTTCCCCGGGGCGCCGACCGCCCCGACGGACGGGCCGTACGACCACCACGTCCACACGGTGGCGCCCGCGACCGACGTCGACGACGGGACGAAGGGGCTCGCGGTGCTCTTCTGCGACCTCGACGGCTTCAAGTCGATCAACGACCGGTTCGGGCACCACACGGGCGACGCGGTCCTGATCGAGGTCGCCCGGCGGCTGACGACGGGCGTCAGGGACGGTGACACCGTCGCCCGGCTGGGTGGTGACGAATTCGTCGTCCTGGCCGACGGCCTCGGCGCCGCGGACGCCGCGGACCTCGCCGTCCGGCTGCGCAACGCGATCATCCCGCCGATCCGCGTGGACGGCCGTGCGGTGCGTGTGGGCGCCAGTTTCGGCATTGGCTGGGCCAGCTGCGGGATGTCGGCGGACGAGGTGCTGCGCTCCGCCGACCAGCGGATGTACATCGAGAAGAGGTCCCGCTCCAAGGCGCACCGCAGGGCGGGCTGAGACGGTCTGTCGCCCGTGTGCGCACCTGTTCGGGGTAGGCTCCCGGGGGTCGAAAGGAGTGACCTGCGATGACGACGCCCGCGAACAACGGCCCGCACGGTGGGGCGAACAAGCCCGAGGACGATGATCCGTTCGGCTATCTCTACGAGGACGGCCAGGCGGCCGGAGCCGCCCCGCCCACGTCGGGCGGCGGGTACGGCTACCCCGGCGGGGCGGCCGGCGGTCACGCAGGTGCGCAGCCCGGTGTTCCCCGTACCTCGCACCACCAGGTGCGGACGGTGGGCGAGCGCAGGAACGGCGGCGGCCAGCGCGGCCCCGTCCCGCACCAGCAGAGCCCCGCGCAGCAGCCCCCCGGCTACCAGGCCCAGTACCAGGCCCCCGAGGCGCTCCAGGCGGGTGGCTACGGTGTTCCGCAGCAGCCCCATGCCGCGCAGACCCAGACGATCGGGCAGCCGGGCGGGCACGGCGGGCACGGCGGCCGTGGTGGTGCCTCCAGCCGGCGCGGTCTGCTGATCGCGGCGGTCGCGGTGGTCGGCGCGGTGGTGATCGGCATCGGCGCTGCCCTCGCCTTCGGCGACAAGGACAAGCCCGAGGACAAGGGCCAGGACACCGCGAACGGCGGCCAGCAGTCGGCGGCCCCGCAGAACCCGGCCAGCCCCACCCCGAGCGCGAAGCCCTCGCAGGCCCCGCTGCCGAAGGCGGACTTCGGCGGCAGCGGCATGTCCCTCACGGGCGGTGCCAACCTGCAGAACACGCTGCCGGGTGCGAAGAGCGAGAACGGTCAGTACGTGACCGGCCTGAACGCGGTGGGTGCGGCGGCCACTTGGTCGGTGGACGTCCCGAAGGCGGGCAAGTACAAGCTGAAGATGACCTACGGGGTGCCGGGCAAGGACGCCAGCACCACGCTGACCGTCAACGGCGAGGCGCAGACCCGGGCGGTCAACATGGCGAACTTCTCCAAGGCCGCTCCGGGCGACTGGGCCAAGGGGTGGACCAACACCTACTCGCTGGTGGACCTCAAGCAGGGCGCCAACACGATCAAGATCTCGTGCGAGGCGGGCAACCAGTGCGACGTCGTCCTCGACCAGCTCTGGCTGGAACAGGGCTGATCGGCTCCACCGCCTTCTAGGCGGGCGTGACCTTCACCGACCCCCGTACCTCCTCGTAGGTGCGGGGGTCGAACTCTCCCGCCACCGGGGCGAGGACCGTGGCCGCCGAGAGGGCCACCGCGCGGGTGAGGCGGGCCGGCCAGTCCAGGCCCTCCGCCAGGGCCGACAGCAGGCCGGCGACGGCGGAGTCGCCGGCTCCGGTGGGGTTGCCGGACAGCGGGCGCGGCGGGGCGGCCTGCCAGGTGCCCTCGGCGGTGGCGGCCAGCAGGCCGCCCGGACCCAGCGAGGTGACCACCGCGTGCGCCCCGCGGCGGCGGGCGTCGCGCGTGGCCGGGAGCGGGTCGCGGGAGCCGGTGAGCTCGGCCAGCTCGGCGGCGTTCGGCTTGATGATCTCGGGTCGGGCGGCGACCCCGCGCCGCAGGGCCTCGCCGCTGGTGTCCAGGAGCACGGGGACGCCGGCCGCGCGGGCCAGCCGTACGAGCACCGCGTACGCGCCCACGGGCACGCCCGGCGGGAGGCTGCCGCACAGGGCCACCGCCCGCACCTGGGCCACGAGCTCCTCGTAGTGCGCGAGGAACAGCGACCACTCCGCGGGCGTGATGTGCGGGCCCGGCTCGTTGAACTGCGTGGTGTCGCCCGAGGCTTCGTCGACCACGGCCAGGGTGCGGCGCGAGGCGCCCTCGCAGGGCAGCAGGGCGTCCACCACCCCGGAGGACGCCGCCAGCATGTTCCGTACGAGCGAGCCGGCCGGACCCCCGGCGAAGCCCGTCGCGGTCACCTTGTGGCCGAGCGCGGCCAGGACGCGTGCGACGTTGAGCCCCTTGCCGCCGGGCCGTTCGGTGACGGTGGTGACCCGGTGCGAGGCGTGCGGAAGCAGCCGCGGCACGCGGTACGTGACGTCGAGCGCGGTGTTGAGCGTCACGGTCAGGATCATGGGCACTCCCGGGTCTGTTGCTGCCGGGATCATGCCAGGGGGTACCTCCCGGCGGTAGCGGGGGGAGTGAGGCGGTCGGCCCGGTCCCACGGGCCGACCACCTCGTCCTGTCCAGCCGCACGGCCGTCAGGCGGGCCTTCAGAGGGCCGGGCTGACGACCCATTCGCCGCGCCGCATGACGCCCTTGAGGTCGAAGGCGGCGTCCAGGACCACGAGGTCCGCGTACTTGCCGGGCTCCAGCGAGCCGATCTCGTCGTACAGGCCGATCAGCTTGGCCGGGTTGGCGGAGATCGCCTGGACCACGGACTCCACCGGCAGCTTGTCGAGGGTCACCGAGCGCTTGAAGGCGGTGTCCAGGGTGAGCGTCGAGCCGGCGATGGAGCCGCCCTCGACGAGGCGGGCCACCCCGCCCTTGACCTCGACCTCCAGCGGGCCGAGGTGGTACGTCCCGTCGCCGAAGCCGGCGGCGTCCATGGCGTCGGTGATCAGCGCCACGCGGTGCGCGCCCGCGTGGTGGAAGGCCAGTTCGAGGGCGGCGGGGTGCAGGTGGGTGCCGTCGTTGATGAGCTCGACGGTGATCCGCTCGTCCTCCAGGAGGGCGGCGATCGGGCCGGGTTCGCGGTGCGCGAGCGCGGGCATCGCGTTGAAGAGGTGGGTGGCCACGGTCGCGCCCGCGTCGATGGCGGCGCGCGTCTGCTCGTAGCTGGCGTCGGTGTGGCCGATCGCGGCGATGACCCCGTGTTCGGCGAGCAGCCGTACCGAGTCCAGGCCGCCCGGCAGTTCGGTGGCCAGGGTGAACATGCGGGCGGCGCCGTGGGCGGCGTCGATGAGCTTGCGGACCTCGGCCGGGTCGGGGTCGCGGAGCAGGTCCTCCTTGTGGGCGCCCTTGCGGCAGGGGTTGATGAACGGCCCCTCGAAGTGGACGCCTGCGATCTCGCCTTCTTGCGTCAGCTCGGCCAGCAGCCCGGCCCGCCGGGCCAGTTCGTCCAGGTCCCCGGTGACGGTGGAGGCGACCAGGGTGGTCGTGCCGTGCGCGCGGTGGGTGCGTACGCCCTGGAGCACGTCCTCGGCGGTGCCGGAGGTGAACGAGGCGCCGCCGCCGCCGTGGTTGTGCATGTCGACGAAGCCGGGGACGATCCAGTGCCCGGTCAGGTCGACGATCTCCGCGCCCTCGCGCGCGCTGCCGGCGATGCGCTCGCCGTCGACGATGACCCGGCCGCCCGCCACGGTCCCGGTGGGCAGCACCACCCTGGCGCCGGAGAGAACAGTGCTGTGTGCGCTTCCGGACATCAGGCCGGTACCTCCGTGGCGAGTAGGTCCCAGGCGAGCAGCCCTGCGCCCAGGCAGCCGGCGGTGTCCCCGAGGGCCGCCGGAACGATGTGGGGGAGCCGCTGGAACGTCACGCGCTCCTCCACGGCCTTCCGTAGTGGTGTGAACAAGGTTTCCCCGGCCTCGGCGAGCCCGCCACCGATGATCAGCGTGCGCGGGTCCAGCAGGGTGATCGCGGTGACCAGCCCGTCGGCCAGGGCTCCGACGGCGGCCAGCCACACCTCACGGGCGCGCGCGTCGCCGGATTCGACGGCCTTGGCGCAGTCGGCGGCGTCGGCCGCCGGGTCGCCGGAGGCGGCCGCCCAGGCGCGGCTGACGGCGGCCGCGGAGGCGAGGGTCTCCAGGCAGCCGCGCTGCCCGCAGCCGCAGTCGGGGCCGCCGGGGCGGACCACGATGTGCCCGATCTCACCGGCGTAGCCGTGGGCGCCGGCCTCGATGCGGCCGGCGATGCCGATGGCGCCGGCGATGCCGGTGCCGAGCGGCACGAAGAGGAAGCGGTCGGCGCCCCGGCCGGCGCCGATGCGGCCTTCGGCGAGTCCGCCCGTGCGCACGTCGTGGCCCAGGGCCACGGGGATGCCGCCGAGGCGTGCGGCGAGCAGCGCGCGCAGCGGTACGTCGCGCCAGCCGAGGTTCGCCGCGTAGACGGCGATCCCGTGGTCGGCGTCGACGATGCCCGGGACGGCGACCCCGGCGGCCGAGGCGGCCCGCCCGAAGCGTTCCCGGCCGGTGGCGAGGAGCTCGGCGGCGAAGTCCTGGATCGTCTCGACGACGGCGTCGGGGCCCCGCTCGCGGCCGGTGGCCCGGCGCGCTTCGTGCAGCAGGGTGCCGTCGGCGGCGACGAGGGCGGCCTTCATCCCGGTGCCGCCCACATCGAGGGCGATGACGTGTTTCACGGGTTTCACAGAGACAGTCTCGCGTGCTCGGCGTGGAAAGGTCTAGTCCATTGAGGGGGATTGTTGAGTGACCATACAAATCGGGCGTGCTGGTGGGGAGCCCGATGTGGACGAGCCGCCAAAGTGGTGTAGACCTTACGTGGATCGTACGTACAACAAGGGGTGGATCGATACCTGTGAAGGGCCGATACCTGAGCCTGGCCGCGTCCGGCGCCGCGCTGTGCCTGACCGCTGTGACGCTGACGGGCTGCGGAGCCGTCGACGGACTCACCGGAGACAACGAGGTGACCCTCCGGGTCGTGGCGGCCGACTACGGGGACAATCCGCAGAACTCCTCCGCGGCCTACTGGAAGGACCTCGCCGACGGCTTCCACAAGGACCACCCCGGCATCAAGGTCGAGGTCGACGTCTTCTCGTGGTCCGAGGTCGACGCCAAGGTCGCCGAGATGGTCAAGGCCGGCAAGGCCCCCGACATCGCGCAGATCGGCGCCTACGCCGACTACGCCGCCGCCGGCAAGCTGTACTCCACGGCCGAGCTGCTCTCGGTGAAGACCGAGGCCGACTTCCTCGCCCCGCTCGCGGACGCCGGGAAGGTCAAGCAGACCCAGTACGGCATGCCCTTCGTCTCCAGCACCCGGCTGCTCTTCTACAACGAGAAGCTCCTCGCCGACGCCGGCGTGATCGCCAAGGACGCCAAGGGCTGGCAGCCGAAGAGCTGGGCGGACCTGGAGGCCGCGGCCAAGAAGCTCAAGGGCGCGGGCGTGCCCACCCCCTTCGCGCTGCCGCTGGGCCGCGAGGAGGCGCAGGCCGAGACGATGATGTGGATGCTCGCGGGCGGTGGCGGCTACACCGACAACGAAGAGGGCTACTCCATCGACTCCGCCGACAACGTCAAGTCGCTGGAGTTCCTGCGCGACAAGATGGTCGGCCAGGGCCTCACCGGCCCCGTCGAGCCGGGCAAACTGGACCGCCAGGCCGCCTTCGAAGCCTTCACCAAGGGCGAGGTCGGCATGCTCAACGGACACCCGACGCTGATGAAGCAGGCCGAGGCCAAGGGCGTGAAGTACGGCATGGTCGCGCTGCCGACGTCCGACGGCTCCCAGCAGCCGGCGATGGGCGTCGCGGACTGGGTCATGGCCTTCAAGAACGGCCACCGCGCCGAGTCCGGCAAGTTCCTGGACTACCTGTACCAGCCGAAGAACGTGACGGCCTTCACCGACAAGTACGACCTGCTGCCGGCCACCACCACCGGCTACCAGGCGAAGCAGGCCGCCACGAGCGGTCCGGCGCTCCGGCTGAAGCCCTTCCTGGCGGCGCTGCCCAGCTCGCGCCTGTACCCGGTCGGCAAGAAGTCCTGGGCGGGCGTCAGCGAGGACATCAAGCAGGACATCGGCAAGACCGTCCAGCCCGGCGGACAGCCCGCCAAGGTGCTGGAGGACATCGCCACGGCGGCCCGCGCGGCGGACCCGCGCTGACCCGACGCCGCCGTCTGTCGGACGGCGGCGTTAATCTGGCGGTATGACGGACGAGGGGCAGCTGACGGCCGCGGAGGCCGCGGTGCTCGCGTACGAGGGACGCACCTGGCCGGGGCCCGGGGCCAAGGAACGGGCCATACGGGAAGGGCTGGGGATGACCCCCGTCCGCTACTACCAGCTGCTCAACGCGCTCATGGACGACCCGCGGGCACTGGCCCACGCCCCGGGCACCGTCAACCGGCTGCGCAGGATCCGCGAAGCCCAGCGAGCCCGGCGATAGCCGTCGTCCCGCCGGGCCGTTAGGGTCGTGCCTATGGGGAGCCATCCGCACGACCTGCCGATGCCCGTCACCGCAGCCGGACGCGAGGGACTCGAAGCCCTGCTCCGCGCACCCCGCCGGTCCGTGGTCGCCCTGGACTTCGACGGCACCCTCGCCGACATCGTCCCGGACCCGGACCAGGCCAGGGCACATCCCGAAGCCGTTCCCGCCCTCTCGGCCCTCGCCCCCGAGGTGGACTCGGTGGCCGTGGTCACCGGGCGGCCCGCGGGCGTCGCCGTCCGCTACGGCGGCTTCGCCGGGGTGCCCGGACTGGAACACCTCGTCGTCCTCGGCCACTACGGCGCCGAACGCTGGGACGCCGTGACCGGCATAGTCCACGCCCCCGCCGAGCACCCCGGGGTGGCGGCCGTACGGGCCGAGCTGCCCGGGTTCCTGGACTCGATCGGGGCCTGGCGCGGCACCTGGATCGAGGAGAAGGGCCGGGCGCTCGCCGTCCACACCCGGCGCGCCGAGGACCCGGCGGCGGCCTTCGCGGCGCTGCGGGAGCCCCTGACCGAGCTGGCCGCCCGGCACGGGCTGATGGTCGAACCGGGGCGGGCGGTACTGGAGCTCAGGCCCCCGGGCATGGACAAGGGCGTCGCCCTGACGGAGTTCCTGGCGGAGCGGGACGCCGAGACGGTGCTCTACGCCGGGGACGACCTGGGCGACCTCGCCGCGTACTCGGCCGTCGAGAAGCGGAGGGCCGAGGGGCTGCCCGGGCTGCTGGTGTGCAGCGGCTCGGCGGAAGTCCCGGAACTCGCCGCCCGCGCCGACCTCGTCCTCCCCGGACCGGGCTCCGTGGCCTCCTTCCTGGCCGCCCTGGCCGTGGCACTGCGGGGCTGACCTCCTCTGCCGGGCGCGGCGCCGTGGCGGGGGCGCTGCCCCCGAGCCCCCGAGCCCCCGCGCCTCAAACGCCGGCGAGGCTGAAAGAACCAGCCCGTCCGGCGATTGAGGACCGGGGCCGGGCCGGGCCCGGCAACCTCAGGCCTCCAGAGCGGAGAGCTGGGCCGTGAACCACTGGGCCGGGGGAAGGGCCGTCGCGGCCGCCGCCAGGCGTTTGGTGCGTTCCGCACGCTCCTCGTCCGGCATGGACAGCGCCGCGTGCAGCGCCTCCGCCGTCTGCGACACGTCGTACGGGTTCACCGTCAGCGCGTCCTCGCGGAGCTCCTCGTACGCCCCCGCCCCCGTCGACAGCACCACCGCGCACCCCGCCTCCGACACCACCGGGATCTCCTTCGCCACCAGGTTCATCCCGTCCCGCACCGGGTTCACCAGCGCCACGTCCGCCATCCGGTAGACCGCCAGCGACCGGGCGAAGTCGTCCTTCACCGACACCAGCACCGGCTGCCAGTCCTCCGTGCCGAACTCCGCGTTGATCTCCGCCGCCAGCTCCGCGACCGCCGCCGTGTAGTCCCGGTACACCTTCAGGTCCTGCCGTGACGGGTACGCCGAGGCCAGGTGCACCACCCGGCCGCGCCACTCGGGGTGGACCGTCAGCAGCTCCCGGTAGGCCAGCAGGCCCCGCAGGATGTTCTTCGACAGCTCGGTCCGGTCCACCCGGGCGATCGTCCTGCGGCCCGCGACCTGCGCCCGCAGCTCGGCCAGCTTCGCGTCCACCTCCGGCCGGTGCGCGAGCGCCCGCAGCTCTTCGGCGTCCACGCCCAGCGGGTACACGGCCACCTCGGTCCGCTTGTGCCGCACCGGACTCGACGGGTTCTTATGGACGTACCTCGCGTGCGACGGCTCCACCCCGGCCGCGGACTTCGGCTCGGCGATGCCCCGTTCGTCGTCCAGGTGCGCACCGTCCATGAAGGTGTGTGCCCAGGCCCAGGTGTGGAAGCCGACGACGTCCGCGCCGAGCATGCCCCACACCAGCTCGCTGCGGATGTCGTCGGGCAGCATCCGCAGGAACTCCTGCGACGCCCACGGCGTGTGCGTGAAGTGCGCGATCCGCAGGTCCGGCCGCAGCTCCCGCAGCTGCCCCGGGACCAGCGCCAGGTGGTAGTCCTGCACCAGCACCCGGGCCCCCTGGGCCGCCTCCTCGGCGAGGGCGCGCGCGAAGGCCTCGTTGTACGCCACGTACGAGCCCCACCGCCGCCGGAACTCCGCGTCGAAGACCGGCTCGCGCGGCACGTCGTACAGGTGGTGGTGCGTGAACCACAGCACCGAGTTCGCGATGCCGTTGTAAGCGTCGTCATACATCGTGGGATCGATGTCCAGCATCCGGACACCGGGCTCGGAGACGTCCCGCCGGACCGCCTCCCGGTCCGCGTCCGAGAGCGCCGCGCAGATCCACAGCGCACCCGGCTGCTCCGCGAGGGCCGCCGAGAGTCCGGAGACGAGACCGCCCCCGCCGCGCCGGGCACTGAGGGTGCCGTCGTCGGAGAGGGCGTAGGAGAGCGGGCCGCGGTTCGCCGCGACGAGTACCTGAGAAGCCATGCGGCGAACCTAGCCCGGCCCGCGCTCGCTCAAACGTATGGACACGGTCACGCGACGTGGCGCCGGCCGTACTCCTGCACGCCCCGCATCGGCGGCCGCTCCTCGGTGTCCACCGCGTACGTCCGTGGCACGAACCCCTCCGGACCCCGCTCGAACTGCGTCAGCTCCGGCCGTACGAGGTGCCCGCGCGAGAGCCGCACCTGGGCCGTCCGGTAGATCGCAGCGGCCATCCGGCCCAGCGCCTGACCGTCCTGGTGGCGGTGCAGCCGGACGCCCACGTCCACCTGGGCCAGCGCGTCCAGTCCGACGGTGTGCAGCGCGTCGACCAGCAGGCCCAGCTCGACGCCGTAGCCGACGGGGAAGGGCAGGCGTTCCAGCAGGGAGCGGCGCACGGCGTACTCGCCGCCCAGCGGCTGGACGAAGCCGGCCAGCTGCGGCCAGTGCAGGTTCAGAAGCGGGCGGGCGACCAGCTCGGTGACCCGGCCGCCCTGGCCCGGGGCGTCCCCCAGCGGCCGGTCGTACATCGCCTTGACGAACTGCACGCCGGGGTCGGTCAGCAGCGGGCCGACGATCCCGGAGACGAAGGCGGCGGAGAAGTCCCGCAGGTCGGCGTCCACGAAGCAGACGATGTCGCCGGTGGTCGCCAGCAGCGAGCGCCACAGCACCTCGCCCTTGCCGGGCAGCGCCGGGATCCGCGGCAGGATCTCGTCGCGGTGCACCACCCGCGCGCCGGCCTTCGCCGCGACCTCGGCGGTCCGGTCGGCCGAGCCCGAGTCGATCACGACCAGCTCGTCCACGAGGGGGACCGGCAGTCCCTCGATCAGCTCACGCCGGATCACCTCGACGATCGCGCCGACCGTCGCCTCCTCGTCGAGCGCGGGCAGCACCACGCTGACCGTGGTCCCGGCCGCCCGTTTGAGGTCGAGCAGCTGGTCGAGCGGTCGGTCGGCGGCGGACCAGGAGCGGTCGGCCAGCCAGCGCTCCACCTCTTCCAGCACCCTCAGCACTCCCTGCGTATCGGCGTTATCCGCCTTTTTGTGATCCATCTCGCGGTTCGGACGGCTGTCTCAACCGCCCGCCCCTTCGGTTACAGTCTTGAACAACGCGAAGGACCACCGCATGCCGGGGTCCCCCGCGTACAAACGCACCGGCGCGCCACAGAGCGCGTGTGCCGGTGCCATACCGCTCATCCAGAGGGGCAGAGGGACACGGCCCGTTGAAGCCCCGGCAACCCTCCAGTCGGTTCTCGCGATCGCGCAGCAGCGCTCGTCAGCGAGGTCCCCGGCTAGGGAAGGTGCCAATTCCGTCTCATGGCGAAATGCGCCATGGGGAAGATGAGGAGAAAGGGCCTCGCCATCATGGCTGCACAGACTGTCGCCACCTCTGTCGATCTCGGACCTGCCACCGGCCTTTCCTGTCGCGAGTGCGGTACCCGCTTCGAGCTCGGTCCCATCTTCGCGTGCGTCGAGTGCTTCGGACCGCTGGAAGTCGCCTACGAGCTCCCGACCGGTGACCCCGAGGCCCTGCGCGCCGCGATCGAGGCCGGCCCCAACAACATCTGGCGTTACGCGCCGCTGCTGCCCGTCCCCGCCGACGTGGCGTCCAAGCCCAGCCTGAACCCCGGCTTCACCAAGCTCGTCGACGCGGCGAACCTGGCCAAGGAGCTGGGCGTCACCGGCAAGCTGTACGTCAAGGACGACTCCGGCAACCCGACGCACTCCTTCAAGGACCGCGTCGTGGCCATCGCCGTCGAGGCCGCCCGCGCCTTCGGCTTCACCACCCTGTCCTGCTCCTCCACGGGCAACCTGGCCGGCGCCGTCGGCGCCGCGGCCGCCCGGGCCGGCTTCCGCTCCTGCGTGTTCATCCCGCACGACCTGGAGCAGGGCAAGGTCGTCATGGCCGGCGTGTACGGCGGCGACCTGGTCGGCATCGAGGGCAACTACGACGACGTCAACCGCTTCTGCTCGGAGCTCATCGGCGACCCGCTGGGCGAGGGCTGGGGCTTCGTCAACGTCAACCTGCGCCCGTACTACGGCGAGGGCTCCAAGACCCTTGCGTACGAGATCTGCGAGCAGCTCGGCTGGCAGCTGCCCGACCAGATCGTCATCCCGATCGCGTCCGGCTCGCAGCTGACGAAGATCGACAAGGGTCTGCAGGAGCTGATCAAGCTCGGGCTCGTCGAGGACAAGCCCTACAAGATCTTCGGCGCCCAGGCCGAGGGCTGCTCCCCGGTGTCGACCGCCTTCAAGGCCGGTCACGACGTGGTCCGCCCGCAGAAGCCGAACACCATCGCCAAGTCCCTCGCGATCGGCAACCCGGCGGACGGCCCGTACGTCCTGGACATCGCGCGCCGCACCGGCGGCTTCGTCGAGGACGTCAACGACGAGCAGGTCGTCGAGGCCATCAAGATCCTCGCGCAGACCGAGGGCATCTTCGCCGAGACCGCGGGCGGCGTGACCGTCGGCGTGACGAAGAAGCTCATCGAGAACGGGCAGCTCGACCCGGCGCTGACCACCGTCGTCCTCAACACCGGCGACGGCCTCAAGACCCTGGAGGCGGTGGCCGCGGACAGCGGACAGACCGCCACCATCCGCCCCAGCCTGGACGCGTTCCGCGCCGCCAGCCTGGCCTGACCACCCTCCACGCACTACCGGAAAGGCAGTAGCGCCATGAGCGTCAACGTCCGCATCCCCACCATCCTGCGCACCTACACCGGCGGTCAGGCCGAGGTCCCGGCCGAGGGCGCGACCCTCGCCGAGGTCATCGAGTCCCTGGAGAAGAACCACCCGGGCATCGCCGCGCGCGTCCTGGACGACCAGGGCAAGCTCCGCCGCTTCGTGAACGTCTACGTCAACGACGACGACGTGCGCTTCGAGGGCGGGCTGGAGGCGGTGACGCCGGACGGCGCCGGCGTCTCGATCATTCCGGCTGTCGCGGGCGGCTGCTGATCCGGGGCTCAGCCCCCGGCCGACAAAACGAAATTACCCCCTCCGCTAAAAGCGGAGGGGGTAATTCTGCTTGATTGGGCACGGTAGAGTTGGGGAAGTCCCCTCCGCTGGACTTGCCCGCTGCATATGAACGGGTCGCGCGAGGGTCGACATCGGGTCAATGTGCGGGTGCGGTATGGGGCTTTGGCGAGATATGCCGGGCCCGAGTTGCCCTGGAACATGCCAAATTTTCACTCTATTTCAATGTTTCTCGGTGTCCAGATTTCTCGTCGGATTGACCTGTTGCAGACAGCACTCGCGCAGATACATTCAGCCTCGGTCGAAGCGTTCCGACGCAAGTTCTGACCCGGTAACGCGAAGTGCGTTCCCGCGCAAGGGCCAGTAATAGGGGAGTTAGGCATGGCTCAGGGCACCGTCAAGTGGTTCAACGCGGAGAAGGGCTACGGCTTCATCGCGGTCGACGGTGGTGCGGATGTGTTCGTCCACTACAGCGCCATCCAGATGGACGGGTACCGCACCCTTGAAGAGGGTCAGCGGGTCGAGTTCGAGATCTCGCAGGGCCAGAAGGGTCCGCAGGCGGACATGGTCAAGCTCGCGCTCGGCTAGTCCCGGAGCATCGACCACCGACGCACGGTCTTCCGTCGAAGACCCGGAAGATCCACGAGGGGCCCACATCCCGGACACGGGATGTGGGCCCCTCGCGTGTCACCAGGGCCTTCGACGAAGCCGCTTGCACTCGACGGGGTCGAGTGCTAATCATTGGCGTTAGCACTCTACGAGTGAGAGTGCTACTGAAACGAGGACCGGGTCGGTGAGGCCCGCAGGGTCCGGTGGGAAGGAACCGCCGGGCACGCAGGCCGTCCGTCGCGGGCGCGGGCGCGGTCCTGGGAGCAATCCACCGCTGTCCGGGAGGACCACTTCAGATGGCCAAGATCATTGCGTTCGACGAGGAGGCCCGTCGCGGCCTCGAGCGTGGGATGAACCAGCTCGCCGACGCCGTCAAGGTCACCCTTGGCCCCAAGGGTCGCAACGTCGTCCTTGAGAAGAAGTGGGGCGCCCCCACGATCACCAACGATGGTGTCTCCATCGCCAAGGAGATCGAGCTCGAGGACCCGTACGAGAAGATCGGCGCCGAGCTGGTCAAGGAAGTCGCCAAGAAGACGGACGACGTCGCCGGCGACGGTACGACCACCGCCACCGTCCTGGCCCAGGCGCTCGTCCGCGAGGGCCTGCGCAACGTGGCCGCCGGTGCCAACCCGATGGCCCTCAAGCGTGGTATCGAGAAGGCCGTCGAGGCCGTCTCCGCCGCCCTGCTCGCCCAGGCCAAGGATGTCGAGACCAAGGAGCAGATCGCTTCCACGGCCTCCATCTCCGCCGCCGACACCCAGATCGGCGAGCTCATCGCCGAGGCCATGGACAAGGTCGGCAAGGAAGGCGTCATCACCGTCGAGGAGTCCCAGACCTTCGGTCTGGAGCTGGAGCTCACCGAGGGCATGCGCTTCGACAAGGGCTACATCTCGGCGTACTTCGCCACCGACATGGAGCGCATGGAGTCGTCCCTCGACGACCCGTACATCCTGATCGTCAACTCCAAGATCGGCTCGGTCAAGGACCTGCTGCCGCTCCTGGAGAAGGTCATGCAGTCCGGCAAGCCGCTGCTGATCATCGCCGAGGACGTCGAGGGCGAGGCCCTGTCGACCCTGGTCGTCAACAAGATCCGCGGCACCTTCAAGTCCGTCGCCGTCAAGGCCCCGGGCTTCGGCGACCGCCGCAAGGCCATGCTCGGTGACATCGCCATCCTCACGGGCGGCACGGTCATCTCCGAGGAGGTCGGCCTCAAGCTCGAGAACGCCGGCCTGGACCTGCTCGGCCGCGCCCGCAAGGTCGTCATCACCAAGGACGAGACGACCATCGTCGACGGTGCCGGTGACAGCGACCAGGTTGCCGGTCGCGTGAACCAGATCCGCGCCGAGATCGAGAACTCCGACTCGGACTACGACCGCGAGAAGCTCCAGGAGCGCCTCGCGAAGCTGGCCGGCGGCGTGGCCGTCATCAAGGCCGGTGCCGCGACCGAGGTCGAGCTCAAGGAGCGCAAGCACCGCATCGAGGACGCCGTTCGCAACGCGAAGGCGGCCGTCGAGGAGGGCATCGTCGCCGGTGGTGGCGTGGCCCTGCTGCAGGCCTCCGCGGTCTTCGAGAAGCTGGAGCTCGAGGGTGACGAGGCGACCGGCGCCAACGCCGTGAAGCTCGCCCTGGAGGCCCCGCTGAAGCAGATCGCCGTCAACGGTGGTCTCGAAGGTGGCGTCGTCGTGGAGAAGGTGCGCAACCTTCCGATCGGTCACGGCCTGAACGCCGCGACCGGCGAGTACGTCGACATGATCGCCGAGGGCATCATCGACCCGGCGAAGGTCACGCGCTCCGCGCTGCAGAACGCCGCGTCGATCGCCGCGCTGTTCCTGACCACCGAGGCCGTCATCGCCGACAAGCCGGAGAAGGCCGCCGCCGCTCCGGGCGGCATGCCGGGCGGTGACATGGACTTCTGATCGGCCTGTTGGTTGATCGGCTGTTCTCGAACGAGGGCGGCACCCCCACGGGGGTGCCGCCCTCGGGCGTTCCCGGTCCTCGGCAGCGGGCCGGCCGCGGAAGTGGGAAAACCGCTGGCCGGGGCGGCCCGGGCTGTGTGACCGTACGGCCCATGGGCCAATCCGTCGCTTATCCCGTCCCGCGCACCACCGATCCCGTCGAGCCCGGGCGGGGCTGAGCGCCGGATGGGAAGTTCGCGGGCGTACCCGGTGTACAGGACCGACGACCTCGGTGAGGCGTACCGGCGGGCCCGGCTGTTGTGCGGGCGGATGAGGCCGCTCGAACCGGAGATGTGGCTGTGCGCGCGGACGGAGAGCGTCGCCGAGGCCCGGGGGATGGCGGCGCTGCTGCCGGCGGGCATGTTCGATCCGTCGGACTACTGGGCGGCGGCGGACACCTGGTACCTGGGTGCCGAACTGCCACGCGACGACCGGGAGCTGGCGGCGGCGCTGCCGCTGACCGTCGACGCGTACGCGGCTCCCGGACCGGTGGAGCAGGCGTTCCTGCGGGCGCTGCGCGGAGGGGCCGCCACGATGCTGTGGCGGGGGGCCTGGCCGGACGTGCCCGGGATACCGTCCTCGTCGGCCGACCCGACGAACCAGCGGGTGGAGCTGGACCTCAACGAGGAGCATCCCGACGGGCGGCACACCGTCTACGTGCACTTCGCGACCGCCGACGACGCGGGCGCCGCCCACCTCGCGGACTTGGTCGGCGGGACCGTGCTCGGGCCCGTGCAGGTCGGCCGCTGACGAAGGCCGGTCCGCTCCGGTCCGCTCCGGTCCGCTCCGGTCCGCTCCGCTCCGCTCCGCATAGGCTGGGCGTATGGCTGACCTCTTCGTCAAGATCTGCGGGCTCAGGACCGCGCCCGACGTCGACGCCGCGGTGGCGGCCGGGGCCGATGCCGTCGGGTTCGTGTTCGCGCCCGGCAGCCCCCGTACGGTCGACGCCGCGACCGCGCGCGAGCTGGCGGCCCGGGTGCCGGACCCGGTGCTGACCGTCGGGGTGTTCCGCGGGCAGTCCGTCGAGGAGGTGCGCCGCCTCGCCGAGGAGAGCGGCGTACGGGCCGTGCAGCTGCACGGCGAGGAGGGCCCAGGCGACTTCGCGGCGCTGCGCGCCGAGGGCCGCACCCTGCTGCGGGCGACCGCCGAGCGGGTGGAGCGCTGCGGTGAGTACGGCGAGGACCTGCTGCTGCTCGACGCCCCCGACCCCGGTTCCGGCAAGCCGTGGAACTGGGGGTCGGAGGACTTCACCGCGCCCGAGGGTCGCTGGCTGCTGGCGGGCGGGCTGAACCCGGGCAACGTGCGTGAGGCGCTCACGGCCACCGGGGCGTGGGGCGTGGACGTGTCCAGCGGCGTCGAACGGGAGCGCGGCGTGAAGTCGCCGGAGCTGATCCGCGCCTTCGTCGAGGCGGCGCGCGCCGCCCGGGGCTAGGCCGTGGCCCGGAGTGCCTTGAGGGCCGTTTCGAGGGCCTGGTCGGCCGGGGCGGGGAGGTCGGGGAGGACGCCGACGCCTTCCCAGTTGCCGCCGGTCACGGTGCTGATGCTGCGTGCGATCGGCACGGTCACCTGGATGTGCTCGGTGAGCGTGTGCCGGACCGTGGGGTGGGCGCCGCCCCGGGTGGTCTCGCCGACGAGGGTGGCGCGGCCGTGCGCCTGCAGGGTGTAGGCGACGTCCTCGCCGCCGGAGAAGGTGATGGCGCTGGTCAGTACGTACACCGGGCGGTCGAGGTAGCGGGGTGCGGGCAGGTGGCCCGCGGTCCAGTACTGGCGGGTGGTCCGGCTGGTCCCGTCGTAGATGTCGTGCAGGTGCACCTGGTCGTCGGGGAAGAAGTAGCTGCACCACATGGCGGCTCCCTCGGGCATGCCGCCGAGGCAGGAGCGGAGGTCCAGGACCAGGGCCGAGCTGCCGGCGGCGAGCTGCATGGCGGCGCCGATGACGGCCGCGCCCTCGTCGGTGCCGGCTATGCGGCTGATCTCGATGAGCGCGACGCCGTCGTCGAGCCGCTCCACGCGGCGCACGCCCTGGTTCTCGGCGCGCAGCAGCGCGAGGAACGCGGAGCGTCCGGCGTCCTGGTCCTCCGGCTCCAGCGACAGGGTCTCCTCGACCCACAGGAGCCTCATGTGCTTGTCCGGGCACACCTCCTGGAGGTCTGCGGTGACCGCCCGGCAGAGGTCCGGTCCGTCGAGGTCCGCGTAGGCGCCGGAGGCGCGGCGGCTGCGGATCGCGGCGCCGATCTCCGCGACCTTCTCGGGAAAGACGTAGCCCGTCTCGATGCACTGCAGGGCCTGTTCGATGATCTCTTCGTTGTGAGGCACGGTGGGTCATGCTAGGTCGTGAACCGGGAGCAGCCCAGCGGGATTTCGCCGGGGGTGTGCCGCATGGGATCCGGAGGGCGGGGCAACAGGGCGGTGAGGACGCTTCGTCGTTGAGGAGGTGGAAGCGGTGCGCCGTAAGAAGGTGCTGAACTCCTTTCCCGCCGGTGACCCTTACGGCAGTTGGCCCGCCGAGGAGTACGCGGCCAGGTGCCGGGAGCGCGGCCTGCGGGCGACCGTCGTGATGGACCTCGACGCCGACGCCTTCCTCGTCGTGGCACTCGACGGGGACGCGCCGCACGGCGCGGTGTGACGCCGCCCGCCGCTCCCCGGGAGTGCGTCAGGAAGCCGCGCGCCAGATCGTCATGTCGGCCCTGAGCCAGCTGGGGTTCTTCGACAGGCCCGGGGCGGACTTGATCCCGATGACGAACAGCGCGATGTCCCCCGAGGGGTGCCTGACGCAGACCTCGCTGCCGGCCGCCAGGACGTGCAGCGTCAGCTCGGACCGCTGGGCGAACTCCAGCTCTTCGCGGCACGTTTCGAGGCTGCCGGTGCCGGCCTTCTTCGGCGTGGAGAACACGCTGTCGTCGCTCTCCATGACGCAGCCGCTGGCCATCCCGCACTTCATGCGGATGTCCCCGGTGCGGTCACCGTCCTCGTGCTGGACGGGCTCCTTGAAGCTGATCGAGTTCTTCTCGTTCAGCTCCAGCCCGGGGTACGGGACGGGCTTGGGCGGCTGCGACGCGCTCGGCGTCGGTGTCGGAGTGGGCGTCGGCGTGGGCGCGGTGCCGGCCGGTGTCGCCGCCGGGCCGGACGACTTGGCCGCGGCGGTCTCCCGTCCGGCCGCCCGGTCCGTGCCGTCCATGAGCTTCCAGCCCAGGCCGGCCAGCGTCAGCGCGCCGGTCATCGCCACCACGCCGGCGACCCGTGCGGCGCGCCTGCGCTTGTGCACCGCCGCCGGAGCGCCCGTTCCCGGACGTGCGCCCGTTTCCGGCTGCGCGTCCGACGCCGCCCGCGGCTCCGATGCCGTCGGCTTCGCCACGACCGCGGCTTCCGACGCGGCGGACGTAGCCTGCCCGGGCTCCGGCGCCGCGGCTCCTGCCGGGAGGGCCGTCGCGTGGTCCGCGTCGCTCCCCGGCGTCCCGCCCCCCGGCGTCGGCCGCGCCGTGGCGGGCCGTGCGACGGGACCCGGTATCTCCTCCTCCGGGCCCGCGACCTCCCGCCAGACGGCCGGTCCGCCGCCCGCGATGGCCTCCTCGCCCAGGTATGCGCGGCACCACGCCAGGATCTCCGCCGGGGTGGCCCGCTCCTCGGGTGCGGTGGCCATGCACAGGGCGAACAGCGGCCGCAGCGGTTCCGGCAGTTGGGCCAGGTCGGGTTTGGAGTGCACGATCCGGAACAGCACGGTCATGGAGGGGCCGTTCCCGTACAGCGGCTTGCCGAGCGCCGCGAAGGCCGCCGTCTGGCCGAGCGCGAAGACGTCCGTGGCCGGCGTGGTCCCGCCCGCCAGCCCCTGCTCGGGGGCCATGTACTGGGGTGTGCCGATGGTGTTGCCCGTGGCGGTGGCGGTGAGGCCGGAGGCCTGCGAGATGCCGAAGTCGATGACGCGGGGTCCGTCGGCGGCCAGCAGTACGTTCGACGGCTTCAGGTCGCGGTGCACGACGCCCGCGCCGTGCACGGCCACGAGGGCCTCGGCCACGCCCGCCATCAGCCACACCACCGCGGCGTCGGGCAGCGGACCGCGCCGGGCGACGGCCTCCGACAGCGACGGACCGGGCACGTACACGGTGGCCAGCCAGGGCGGTGTCGCCTCCGCGTCGGCGTCGATCAGTTCGGCGGTGTACGCCCCCCGGACCCGCCGGGCGGCCTCCACCTCCCGGCGGAAGCGCCGCCGGAAGGTCGGGTCCTCGGCGAGTTCGGGGTGCACCACCTTGAGCGCGACGGGACGGCCGCCCTGGGTGTGCGACAGGTAGACCCGGCCCATGCCCCCCGACCCGAGCCGGGCGACGAGGCGGTAGCCGCCCACGGTCTGCGGATCGTCAGCCCGCAGCGGCTGGAACGCCTCGGTCGCGCTGTTCATCGGTCTCCCCCCGATCCCTACCGGACCAACCGATGAGTTGATCCACGTAACCCTAAGCGCCGGGCGGGTACGGGGTGATGCCGGGGAGCCGGGGGCGGGCCCCGGGCGCCGGCGTCGCGTACGGGTCAGTCGGCCGTGCCGAAGGAGGACACGCCGCCGTCCTCGTGGACGGACTCCACCCCTGGCATGACGCGCAGGGCCATGACCTGGCCGGGGCTCAGCCGGGCGGAGAAGCCGTGCAGGGCGGTGCTGTAGACGTAGTCCGGGGAGGCGCCGACCATTCCGGCGACCCTCGCCGGATCGACGTCCTTGTGGACCGTGACGATGTACGGGGCTTCGTCGGCGGTGGCCACACGGGACACGGGGGCGGCCGTGGCGGCGGTGGCCGCGGCCGCGGGCAGGACGGTGACGGCGGCCAGGACGGCGACGGCAGCGGGCAGGGCCCGGCCCGCTCGGCTCATGAGGATGCGCATGGGGGGAGGGCATCACGCACGGCCGGGCCGGTCAAAGACCCCGGTGGGCGTGGCGGGTGCACGGGCGGCGCACCGGCCGTGCGCCCCCTGAAGTGGGGGCGGACCGTACGGGTGATCCTGCCGGGCGGTCACCGGCCGTGCGGGCCGGAGCACGGCCGGGACGGCACAGCGGGGCAATCCTTTCTGCACTGCGCACCGGGCGGCACGGGGGCGCGAGGCACCGGCCGCGCAACCAGGTGAGCCGGTGGTTCGCCCCGCCCGGCGGTGGCATCGATGGAGCTGAGAGCCGCCCCCGCAAGAGCACCCGGTGCCGTGAGGGCGGCTCATCCATGCCGTATGTCCACCCCGTCAGAGAGCCCTTTCCATGCGCCTGCTCGCACGCCTGGCCGCCGCCACCCTGCTCACCGTCCCCCCGATCGCGGCGGGCAGTGCCTCCGCCGCCGCCCCGGAGCCGACTCCGGCACCGCTGAAGACCGCCGCCAACCCGGTACCCGGCCGGTACATCGTGACGCTGGACAAGGGGGTGGACGCCGCCAAGGCCGCGCAGAAGCTGGGCCTGAAGCCGTCGTTCGTCTACACCTCGGCGCTGAACGGCTTCGCGGTCCCGATGACCGCGCTCCAGCTGACGGTCGTCCGCAACAGCCTGGGGGTGAAGTCGGTCGAGGAGGACGCGAACGTCCAGTCCGTCCCGAAGCCGAGCACCGTCGCGGGCATGCGGGCCCCGTCGAACTCGTGGGGCCAGGACCGCATCGACCAGAAGGAGCTGCCGCTGGACGACAACTTCACCGTTGAGGGCAACGGCGCCGGGGTGACCGCGTACATCCTCGACACCGGCATCGACTACAACCACACCGAATTCGGCGGCCCCGACGCCACCCGTGCCACCTTCGGTTTCGACGCCATCGCGGACGGCCGCAACGGGCAGGACTGCCAGGGCCACGGCACCCACGTCGCGGGCACGGTGGCGGGCAAGACGTACGGGGTCGCACGCAAGGCGAGCCTGGTGAGCGTCCGCGTCCTCGGCTGTGACGGCAAGGGCACCTGGTCGGGGATCATCGCGGGCCTGGACTGGGTGGCGAAGAACGCCAAGCAGCCGGCGGTGCTGAACGCCTCCCTGGGCGGGGACCGGTCGGACTCCGTGAACAACGCCGCGGACGCGGTCACCGACGCGGGTGTGCTGCCGGTCGTCGCGGCCGGCAACTCCGCGAAGGACGCGTGCGGGGTCTCCCCGGCATCGGCTGGGAAGGTGGTCACGGTCGCGGCGAGCAACCAGTGGGACGAGGAGACCGACTTCTCCAACTGGGGCTCGTGCGTCACCCTGTACGCACCTGGCCAGGCCGTCGTCTCCGCCAAGCTCGGCGGTGGCAGCGTGGCCCTGGACGGCACGTCCATGGCCGCACCGCACGTCGCGGGTGTCGCCGTCCTCTACAAGCAGGCGCACCCGAGCGCGGCGCCCGAAGAGATCGCGGAGTTCATCGAGCAGGAATCCACCAAGGACGGGCTGAGCAAGCTCAGCCCCGCCAGCCCGAACAAGCTGCTCTTCACCGCTGGTCTCTGACCCGGACCGGTGACCGGATCCCCGACAGGCGAGCCAACTAGGCTGCCCCCGAGGGGGATCATGGACGACCACACATCGCAGGGCGCGCGGTGGATGCCGCGCGCCCTGTTCGTTTCCGGCACGGCCGTCGCCGCCGTGACCGGGCTGTACCTGCTGCTGCTCGGCCACATGGCCTTCGTCGAATGGACCCGGGGCAGGGGATGGCTGCTGCTCCTCACCCCCGCCCTGGGTCTGCTCGCGTACGTACTGCTGGCGCGCGGGCGCGGCGGGAGCCGGGGCGCGCCGGTCCGCTGGCTGGCGGCGGCGCTCGCGCTGGCCGCGCTGTGGCCGGCCTGGCAGGGGTACGCGTGGATGCGCGGCCCGCAGGCGTACGCGTGGACCTGGTGGCAGGCGGAGAACCCGGAGCAGGCCCGGCCCGTCGGCGCCTGGCAGCTCCCCTCGTACGGGCTCGTACGGGCCCGCACCGACGGGCTGCGCATCTACAACGGCGAGGGCCGCTCTGCGGGAGGGCGGGCCGCCCCCGAGGGCACCGCCTTCTGCGCCCTGAGCCGGACCGTCGCGCACGGCGTCGGACTGGTCGCGGCCGCTCGGCCTCCGGGCGGCTGCGGCACCCGGGTGTCGGCCGTGGACCTGCGGCAGGACGACGAACTGTGGGCCAAGGACCTTCCGGCGGCTCCCTCCGCCGACGTGAACTCACCGTCGGTGGCGGTGGTGGACGGCACGGCCGCCGTCGTCACGGACGGCGCCCTCCTCGGCCTGGACCTGCGCGGCGGCGAGGAACGCTGGCGGATGCCGGTCCCGTCCGGCTGCCGGGCCCGCGCGCTCGACGGGGTCGCCGAGCGGATCCTGTTCGTGGAGGACTGCCCGGGCGCCGGCACGGCGCGGCTGACGTCCCTGGACGCGCGGACCGGCACGCCGGCCTGGCAGACCCCGCTGCGGATCTCCTCGGGTGAGCTGCGGGTGCTGTCGGCGCGGCCGATCGCGCTGCGGGCGGGGGACGCGGTGCGGCTGTTCGACGACGCGGGGCGCGAGCGGGGCGCCGTGCCGGTGTCGGGCCCGAGCGAGGACCTCCTGACGGAGCCGGGCCCGCTGGTCAGCGGTGACCTGCTGGTCCTCCCGGTGAAGGGCAAGGTCCCGGGGGTCTCGGCGTACTCCCTGCTGGACGGCCACCGCGTGTGGCACGCCGGGCTGGACGGGGCCACGGTCCTGGGCCTCGCGCAGGGCCGCGCCCCGGGCGGGGTCGACGTGGTGACGTCGACCGCCGCACGGACACATCTGTGGCACCTGGACGGCGCCACGGGCAGGCGGAAGGCCGAGCCCACGATCCTGCGGGACGTCCCGCTGGGCCGCCGGTTCGAGATCTACCCGACGGGCACCGAGGGCTACACCTTCGTGAACCTCGACCCCGGGGGCGAACTGCCGTCGTACGTGGCCCTGAGGCGGGTCACAGGCTGGTGAGGAACGCCTTCCAGGCGGGCCCGCCGAAGGTCAGGTGGGGCCCGCCGGGCACCTTTGAGTCCCTGACGGGAACCGTTGCGCTGGCGCTGGCCTCGCCGGGGGTGTCCTTCGGCCAGGTGGCCATCTCCAGGCACTCGCCGCCGTCACCGCCGCTGTAGCTCGACTTGCGCCATATGGCCGCCGACAGGTCGTATTCAGGCATGCTCGTAATCCTTCGCCGCGGACTCGATCACGGTCAATGATTCCCGAGGCGAGAGTGCACTGGCCGTGAGCAGATCGTAGTTCAGCACGTGCCGGGCAACCGTGGCCGGATCGTCGAACAGCCGCCCCGTTCCGTTGCCTTCGGCGTAGGACAGCTGGGGGGCGTCATCGAAGGACATCAGCTTGAGGAGCCCCATCATCCCCGCGTGCGCGCCCGCACTGAACGGAATCACCTGGACGATGATCCGGTGCGTTCGGACCAGGGCAATGATGTGCCGCAGGGCTTCGGCCATCACCTTGCGACTGCCGACTTCGCGCCGGATGACCGCCTCGTCAAACACGCACCACAACAGTGGGGTAGTTGGATCAACGAGGAGCGATGCGCGAGCCAGACGGCTTTCGACCAGCTCGTCGATCACCTGCTCCGGTGCGGTCGGCTGGTAGGCGCGACATACCGCCCGCGCGTATGCCTCGGTCTGGAGCAGGCCAGGGATCAGCTGCGGCGCGTAGTCGCGGATCGTCTTCGCCATGGCTTCGGCCTCGGCCGCCTCGGCGAAGTGGTCCGGGTACTTGGACTTGGCCGCCGCGCCGCAGTTGCGGACGAAGAAGCCGTTCGTGCTGAGGATGTCGTCTATCTGGCGGGCGAATTCGATGTGCATCCGGCGCGTGCCCGCTTCGAGTTGGCCGATGAACGAGCCGCTCACGAAGAGCGGTTCGCCCAACTCGGCCTGGCTCAGCCCCGCGGCTTCGCGCGCCACGCGCAGTTCGGCGCCGAGCAGGGCGCGGGGTGAGGAGGACGGGTCGAGGTTCTTACCTGCCATGGCAACTCCAAGGCCAACAGGTGGGGTTGTTCTCGGTGCTTCCTTGAAAGGCTAGCCAGCTGATCACCACTCTGTGTGCAGAACCCGACCACTCAGAGTAGAAAGGTGACATGTCATGGTGCTCACTCCCACGGAACGGATCCGGGCGGTCGAGGAGGCCGTACGGGAGCTGAAGGAGGCCCTTGACGGGGTGGGCGTGGTGTTCCCCTCCCTGGACGTGGAACGGGTCTCGGCGGCCGGTACGTACGGGTTGCCGCTGGTCGACCTGGGCCGCTGCAACCTGGACACCGCGCTCCGGCTGGCCGCCGTGCTCCACGAGCGGGCCCACCCGTGAGCGAGTGCGGCCGGCCCCGGGTGGAGGCGGCGCTGGAGGGGTTCTTCGAGATGGCGGGGAGCTGGGAGTTCGAGCTGGCCTGGAAGCTGTGCTGGCTGGAGAAGGACCTCGCCGACGCCGGGTGGAGGGGCGGGCCGCCGGCTCCTCCGCCGCCGGGGTGGCAGCGGTTCACGCTGCTCCACGGCGGTGACGGCGATCCGCGCCACGACGCGCTCCGGGCGCGGCCGCCGCAGGGCTGCGTGGTGGACGAGTCCGAGGGCTGCTTCACGCTGCGCTGCGAACGGCCCGGCGGGCGGCTGCTGGACGCCGTCGCCGCGACGTGCGCCGAGATCCGGGACGAGCACGGGCTGCTGATGTCCGGGCTGGGGGCCGACGGCCCCGGCGACCGGGGCGCGCTGAACGTCGGGCGGCTGCTGTTGATGGCGGCCGACCGTGGGCCGCACGTCGGCTACTCGATGGACGACCTGGCCCGCTTCCTGCGCACGGCGGGCGGGGCGGACGATGCCGGCACGTGAGGGGCGGACCCGCCCGCTCGGCCGTAGGATGGCATACAAATTGATCCGATCCGTATGCCTGGAGGCTCCGATGTCGCGCACCATGGTGGACCTGGATGATGCACTTCTTGCCGAGGCGGCGGAGATACTGGGCACGACGACGAAGCGAGCGACGATCAATGGAGCGCTGGCTGAGTTCGTGGCCGCTGCCCGGCGGCGGCGCTTCGTGGAACTGATGGACGAGGGCGTCTTCGACGACCTGCGCGACCCGGACGTGATGCGGGGTGCGTGGCGGTGACCAAGTACCTGGTCGACAAGAGTGCATGGGCCCGGATGCATCTGCCAGCAGTCCGGGACCGGCTGATACCGCTTCTGGAGCGGGGCCTTCTCGCGACGTGCGCCATCGTGGACCTCGAGATTCTGTACAGCGCGCGCAACGCCGAAGACCACGCACGCGGCAGATCCGTACGCCGAGGCTTCGACTGGCTCCCGCTCACTGATGAGATTGGCGAACGGGCCGTCGAGGTGCAGGGTCTACTCGCCCAGAGCGGTGATCATCGGCGCGCGTCGCTCGCCGACCTGCTGATCGCTGCGACAGCGGAGCGCCATGGCGCTGTGGTACTCCACTACGACGCCGACTACGACGGCATCGCCAAGGTCACAGGTCAGTCTGTGGAGTGGGTGGTGGAACAGGGGTCCGTCCCGTAGCCGGGTCGGGCTGGGCCTAGGGGGCGGTGTCCGTGCGCAGGCGGGCGTGGAGGTGCTCGTCGTGCCAGCCGTCCGCGTGGAGGAGGGCGCCGCGCATGGTGCCCTCCAGGGGGAAGCCGGCCTTCGTCGCGACGGCGCAGGAGGCCGGGTTGGCGACGGAGTGCGTGATGCGCACGCGGTGCAGGCCGAGGTCGTCGAAGGCCCAGCGGGCCAGCCGGTCGGTGGCCTTCACGGTGACTCCGGTGCCGCGCCCGGCGGGCAGCAGCCAGTAGATGATCTCGCCGCTGCCGCCCGCCAGGTCGATGTCGGCGATGCCGATCAGGCCGACGGCCCGGCCGCCTTCGGGGGCGATGGCCCAGGTCCCGGCCTTCTCCGCCTGCCAGCGTTCGCGCCAGAGGGCGATCCGCTCCTCGGCCCCGGCCAGGTCGAGCCGGCTCGGGCGGTTCCAGTGCCGGACGTCCGGGTCGTGGTACGCCGCGACGAGCGTGGGGGCGTCGTCCGCGGTCCAGGGGCGCAGGCACATCCCGCCGGGGAGGGCGAGTTCCGGATGCGGCAGTTCGCGCATCCGGCCGGACGGGACCACGGGAGGTATGGAATCGATCATGGTCCGATCATCCCCGCCGCCTCACGGAAGCGCAGCAGAAGGTACTGGGCGTTGGGGGAGCCCGAGTCGAACTGCTGGCGGCCCAGGTATTCCGGGACCGCCGGGCCCCAGAGCCACGCCTCGTCGCAGCCGTAGCAGAACGCGGCCTCGAAGAGAGGCGGTGCGGCCGGATCGCCGCCGTACGCCCGGACGCCCCAGCCGGGGGCGAAGCCGCAGAGCGTCTGTTGAGCGGTGGGAAGCTTCCCGATCAGGGTCAGGGCTCCGGCTGCCTCGGCGCCCTCCCAGCGGGCAGTCACCTCGCCGGTCATCGGTTCGCCCCGGCGTGCGGGGCCGGCGCTGACGCGGACGACGTCGAGCCGATCGGTGGCGCGGACGGCGCTGACGGGGAGCTTCATGCGGACAGCCTCGCCCGGGCCGGGCCCCGCAGGCCAGTGGCTATGTCATGGCCGGTGTCTTGGCCGGGTCGGCGGGGTCGGCGGGGCCGGCCGGGTCGGGGGCCGCCGGGGCCGGGTCGGTGTTGAGGTCGGTCAGCATCTGGCGGGTGAAGCCGAAGAAGTACGTGGCGGTGAAGCCGACGAGGTAGCCGGTCAGCAGGCCGCCCGCGTAGATCGCGACGGTGACGCCCAGGTTCGAGGTGCCGTCCAGCAGGGGGAAGAGGGCCCAGCCGGAGGGGCCGATGGCGGTGGAGCCGAAGGCGATGCCCAGCTGGTTGAAGAGGCCGACGAAGGCGCCGCCGGCCGCACCGCCGACGCACGCGGTGACGAAGGGGCGGCCGAGCGGCAGGGAGACGCCGTAGATCAGCGGCTCGCCGACGCCGAGGAAGCCCGCCGGGAGGGCCGACCTGATGGTGGCGCGGAGCGAGCCGTTGCGCGGGAGCCGGCAGTGGACGGCGATGGCCGCGCCGACCTGGCCCGCGCCCGCCATGGCGAGGATCGGCAGCAGGACGGTGTGGCCGGACTGCTCGATGAGCGTGGTGTGGATGGGGATCAGAGCCTGGTGCAGGCCGAGCATCACCAGCGGCAGGAAGAGCCCGCCCAGCACCAGGCCCGCGAACGCGCCACCGGTGGACAGCAGCCGGTCGGCGAAGGTGCCGATGGCGGCGGAGGCCTCACCGGCGAGGAACATCAGGCCGAAGAGGGTGACCAGGCCCGAGATCAGGACGGTGAGGGTGGGGGTGACCAGGACGTCCAGGGCCTCAGGGACCAGGCGCCGGCAGCGCTTCTCCACGTACACGGCGAGCAGGGCGGCCGCGAGCGCGCCGAGGACGCCGCCCTGGCCGGGCCTGAGTTCCGTCCCGAAGGCGGTGATCTTCGCGACGCCCGGGAAGACGATGATCGCGGCGACCGCGCCGCCCAGGATCGGGGTGCCGCCGAACTCCTTGGCGGTGTTGTGGCCGACGAACACCGCGATCAGCGACATGAAGCCGGACGCGATGGCGGCGAGTGCGGGGACGACGCCGGGCAGCCAACCCAGGTTCATGAGCATGCCGTTGAGGCCGGCGATGATCCCGCAGCCGATGAGGGCCGGGATCAGTGGCACGAAGATGTTCGCGATGCGGCGCAGCATCAGTTTGAAGGGGGTGGCGTTGCGCGCCTTCTGCGCCTCCTTCAGGGCCGCTCCCTGCGCGGCGAGTTCGTCGGCGGTGACCGGGTGGGCGGCGGCGGGGGGCGCGGCCGAGCGGCCCTCTTCGACGAGCGCCTCGAACTCCGGGGTGACGCGGGCGACGGCGCCGGGGCCGAGCACGATCTGGTAGGTGTCGTCCTCCACCACGCCCAGCACCGCCGGGAGGGCCCGGAGGGCCTCGTCCTGGACGAGCGAGCGGTCGCGCAGCGAGATGCGCAGGCGGGTCATGCAGTGCGCGATCGAGGTGACGTTGTCCGGGCCGCCGACCAGGGGGAGGATCGCGGCGGCCGTGGCGCGGTTCTTGTCAGTGGACTCAGGGGACATGGTGGTGGTCGCCTTGCCGTAGGGGGGTGGGGTCAGCGGGTCCGGGTGTGGGCGAGGGCCGCGCGGAGGTGGCCGCGGGAGGCGGCGAGGAGTTCGGCGGCGGTCGGGCCGTCGACCTCGCCGAGGACGACGAGGACGGCGTTCTTGACCTCGCCGCCGGTGGCGGTCAGCGCGGCCTCGATCTCCTCGTCGGGTGCGCCGGTGGCCAGGGCCACGATGCGGCGGGCGCGGGCGCGCAGCTTCTCGTTGGAGGAGCGCATGTCGACCATGAGGTTCCCGTAGGTCTTGCCCAGGCGGATCATGGTGATCGTCGAGATGAGGTTGAGGACGAGCTTCTGCGCGGTACCGGCCTTCAGGCGGGTGGAGCCGGTGAGGAGTTCGGGTCCGACGACGACCTCGATGCCGTGGTCGGCCGCGGCGGCGAGCGCCGAGCCGGCGTTGCAGGACAGGCCGACGGTGAGCGCGCCGCGGCCGCGGGCGGCCTCGACGGCGCCGATCGCGTACGGGGTGCGGCCGGAGGCGGAGATGCCGATGACGGTGTCGTCCGGCCCGATCCGCAGCGCGGCGAGGTCCTCGGCGGCCAGCTGCGGGGAGTCCTCGGCGCCCTCGACGGCCTTGACCATGGCGGAGGGGCCGCCCGCGATCAGGCCGACGACGTCGGCCGGGTCGGTGTTGAAGGTGGGCGGGCACTCGCTGGCGTCCAGGACGCCCATCCGGCCGGCGGTGCCGGCGCCGGCGTAGACGAGGCGGCCGCCGCGGTCCATCCGCTCCGCGATCGCGTCGATGGCGGCGGCGATCTGCGGCAGCTGCGCGGCGACGGCGGCCGGGACGGTGGCGTCCTCGGCGTTCATGGTGCGGGCGATGTCGAGGGTGGACAGCCGGTCGATCTCGGCGAGTTCGGGACGGAAGGCCTCGGTGGTCAGCGTCTCCAGCTGGGCGCGGAGTTCGGCGTTCGCGGTCATGGGCGGGGGCCTCCGGCGGTTCGGCGGTGGGTGCGGGCTTCGGTAGCGGCGGCCTCCGGGGCTCCGCCCCGCACCCCGCGCCTCGAACGCGGGCGGGGCTGGACGTGGCTCCGCCCGCCGGGGCCGGATTGTGCCCCGCCGGGGACGGGCCCGGCCCCGGGCCCGGCCCCCACCCCGGCCCCGGCCCGCAGCGAGGGCACCCGGCTTCCGGCCGGCCTCCTGGGGCTCCGCCCCAGACCCGGCGCCTCGAACGCCGGCGGGGCTGGGTTCGGCTTCGCCCCGGCCCGGGGGCCTGTGGGGGTGGCGCTGCGGGCGTGGGAGGGGGCGCGGGGTGGGCGTCCGGGCGGGCGGCCGGGAGGCCCTTTCGGCTCCTTGGTCACGCCTGAAAGCTATTTTCAGGCGGGGTGGTGGTCAATCCGCCATTGGGCCCACGGCAGGCCGGGCCTTCTTCACCGGTACCCGGCAGGTCCACAATGGGCCCATGGACCGAACGACCCCCCTGGAACAGGCGCTGCACGTCGCCCGCGCACTCGTGCTCGCCGATCTCGCCGCAGGTGAGGTCGCCGATGCCGATGTCGTCTCCCTCGTCGAGGATTCGGTCACGCACCGCCGGTGGTGGGTGGAGCAGTGGCCGGAGGGCGTCGACTACCTACCGGGGCTCGTCGCCCAGGACGTGCAGGACTCGCTGCTGGAGAAGTACGGGCGCTGGCCGCTGTGCCCGGTCTGCAACCACGGCGATCCGCACGCGCTGGACGTGGAGCCGGAGCTGGGACCCGACCCGCACTGGGTGTGCTCGGAGGCGGGCGTGAGAGTGGCCGCGGTCGGCGGCCTCGGCCCGGTCTTCGGCCTCCGGTGAGCCGCCGGTGACCGTCTACATCGACCCGCCGACCTGGCCGGGTCACGGCCGCATGTGGTCGCACCTGGTCAGCGACGTCTCGTACGAGGAGCTGCACGCCTTCGCGGCGGGCATCGGCTGTCCGCCGCGGGCCTTCGAGCGGGACCACTACGACGTGCCCTCGTACCGGTACGCCGACGCGGTCGGGGCGGGTGCGGTGGAGGTCGGCAGCAAGGAACTCGTCCGCCGCCTCACCGCGGCCGGCCTGCGCCGCCCGAAGGGCCGGCCGGCAGCCTAGGTCGTGTCGGGCCGAAGGCCAGGGGCGAACGGCCCTACGGCTTCGGCGACGGGGGCGACGCAGGTGACGCGGGCGACGCAGGTGTCGCAGGTGACGCGGGCGATGCGGACGGTTGCGGGACCGGGTTGGGCTGCGCCGCCGCCGGGAGGTCCCAGACGTGCTCCGGGGTCACGATCTTGGTGATCCTGTTGGCGATGAGGGAGCTCAGGCTGCCGAACTTCCCGTCGACGTCGGAGTTCACCACGATCACCATGGTGGCGCGGGCCTGCGGGAGCCGGACGGCGACGGTCTCGTAGCCGGGCAGCTCGCCGTTGTGGCCGATCCAGCCGTCGAGTTCGGCGATGCCGAGCCCGTAGCCCACGTCGGGGTGCCCGGTGGGCAGCATCCGCAGCCGCTGGGCCTGGGTGTCCGGCTCCAGCAGCCGGTCGCCGTCCGGCAGCCGCCCGCTGACCAGGGTCGGGACCCAGCTGTGCAGGTCGTCGATGGTGGAGATCATCGCGCCGGCCGCCCAGCCCCAGGACGGGTTCCACTGGGAGGCGTCGACGGTCGCGCCGTCCGGGGTGAAGTTCGTGTAACCGTGCACGTACGGGCTGGTGATCTCGGCGCCGGTCGGCAGCGACGTCGCGTCCAGGCCGGCCGGTGCGAAGACGTGCTGCTGCAGGTAGGTGTGCAGGGGCTGCCCGCTGACCTTCTCCACGAGCAGGCCGAGCAGGACGGTGTTGGTGTTGGAGTACTCCCAGCGCGCGCCCGGCGGGAAGTCGGCGGGGTGCCGGAAGGCGATGTCCAGCAGCTGCTGCGGGGTCCAGGAGCGGTACGGGTCGGCCTTGAAGGCGGCCATCCAGCGCGGGTCCTCGGTGTAGTTGTAGAGGCCGCTGCGCATCTCGGCGAGCTGCCGCACGGTGATGCGGTCGCCGCCGGGCACCCCGTCGAGGTAGGTCGAGATCGGCGCGTCGAGCCGCACCTTCCCGTCGTCGACGAGCTGGAGGACGCCGGTGACGGCGAAGGTCTTGGTGACGCTGCCGATGCGGGTGTGCATGTCGGTCTTGATGGGGGTGCCGGTGGTCTTGTCGGAGGTGCCGAAGGCGCGCACGTAGGCGTCGTCGCCGTCGATCCACAGGCCGACGCCCACGCCGGGGATGCCGGCCTCGCGCATGGCCGCGGTGATCGCGTCGTCGAGCTTCTCGGCGATCACGTCGTCGATGCCGACCCGGCCCGGCGGGGCGGCGGCGGGGGCCTGGCCCGCGCACAGCGCGGTCAGCAGGAGGGAGGCGGCGGCCAAGACGGTGGGCGTGCGGTACCGGCCCATGCAGGATCACCTCTGACGCGCGTCCCCGAGCGGTATCCGGATCCCCGAGCCGACCTTCCCATCGTAGGAAGGCGGCTCCGGGGCGGCGACCGGGACCGCGGGGGCGGCGTCGGGCGGGGCCGGACGCGGTCGGGCCGACTCGGGCGCGGTCAGGCGCGGGCGGGCTCCCCGGCGGGGGCCGCCGTGGTGGCGCCGGCGCCCGCGGCGACCACGCGGGTCGCGCGCGGCGGCGTACGTCGGTCCAGGCGCAGGGCGGTCACGGCGAGGGCGATCGCGGTCACCGTCATGGCGGCCCCGGCCCAGGCGGTCGCGGAGAAGCCCAGGCCGGCGTCGATGACGGTGCCGCCGAGCCAGGGGCCGCCGGTGTTGCCGAGGTTGAAGGCGGCCGTCGTGGTCGCTCCGGCCAGGGTCGGGGCGGCGCCGGCCACGTTGAACATGCGGGCGTTGAGCGCCGGGGCGGTGAAGAACGCCGAGACGCCCAGCAGGAAGGACAGCGCGATCGCGGCGACGGCGACCGGGGCCAGCAGGGCGAGCACGGTCAGGAAGACGGTGGAGGCGGTGATGCCCCAGATCATCACGCCGAACAGGTGCGCGTCCGCGACCCGGCCGCCGATGGTCGTGCCGACGAGCGCGCCGATCCCGAAGAGGCCGAGGATCCACGGGACCCACTTCGAGTCCAGCCCCGCCACGTCCGTGAGCAGCGGCGACAGGTAGCTGAAGGCGCAGAAGACGCCGCCGGCGCCCAGTGCGGTGATGCCGATCGCGAGCCACACCTGGCGGTCGCCGTAGATGCGCAGCTCGCGGCGGAGCGTCGGCCTCTCGGCGGGCAGCGGGATCCGGGGGATCAGGGCGAGGATGCCGGCGAGGGCGACGGCGGAGGCCGCGGCGACCGACCAGAACGCGGAGCGCCAGCCCAGGTGCTCGCCGAGGAACGAGCCGGCCGGGACGCCGAGGACGTTGGCGATCGACAGGCCGCCGATCATCACGGCCATCGCGCGGGCCCGCTGGTCCTTGTCGACCATGGCGATGGCGACGGCCGCGCCGACGGCCCAGAAGCCGGCGCAGGCGAAGGCCGCGACCACGCGGGAGGCGAAGAGCAGCTCGTAGGAGGGGGCCAGCGCGCCCGCGACCTGCCCGAGGCCGAAGACGCCGATCAGGGCGACGAGGGTGGTGCGGCGGGGGAGGCGCAGGGTGGCCACGGCCAGCAGGGGCGCGCCGATGACCATGCCGATCGCGAACGCGGATATGAGCAGGCCCGCCTGCGGGATGCTGACGCCCATGTCGTCGGCGATCGGCGGCAGCAGCCCGGAGAGCATGAACTCGCTGGTGCCGAGTGCGAAGACGGACAGGCCGAGGACGTAGACGGCGACGGGCATGCGGGGGCGTGCGGCGACTGCGGGCATGACTGTCACCAACCCGTGCGAACGCCCCCGAATTCCCCCGGGCGTGTCATTCGTGTGACGGCGGTGCGGTCAGGGCGGCGAGCTCGGCGGCGAGGTTCGCGCGGGCCGGGGCCTCCCAGTGCGCCGTGCCGTGGGGCGTGCGGAAGAGCCGCGGCAGGTCCAGGAGCTGGCGCAGTACGGCGGCGCGGCCGGCGCGGAAGGCGTCGTCGGGGACGAAGCCGTACTCGTCGCGGACGGCGGCGGCGTAGGCGGCGTACGCCTGCGCGGAGCCGGCCAGCACCGCCAGGTCCGCGTCGCAGAGCACCTCGCCGTCGGTGTCGCCGGGGGCGGGGTCGTGGGTGACGGTGAGCCGGACCAGGCGGGCCACCTCGGCCGTGCGCGCGGCGTCGACGCCCAGCTCGGGGAGGGCGCGCTCGGCCAGGGCGGCGCTGCGCTCCTCGTTCTCGGAGCGGTCGGGACGGTAGACGGCGTCGTGGAACCAGGCGGCGAGCCGGACGGCGGCGGGGTCGGCGGCGTACGGGGCCAGTACGTCGATGCGTGCGAGTACGTCGGCCAGGTGCGCGGTGGTGTGGTAGCGGCGCTGCGGCTCCGCCCAGGCGGCGAGGAGGCGGTCGGCGTAGCGGTCGGGGTCGCGGTCGGGATCGCGGTCGGCGGGGGCGCAGGCCTCGGCGACGGTGGCCCGCCAGCGGGCGCGGAGGTCCGTCGTGTCGGTGTGCGGGGTGCCTATGTCCATGCGCACATTGTGGGGGTGGCGTGATTGTGCTGGTGGAGCGCGGCCGGAGGAACGTACCCTGGATATTGGACTAGACCTATTTTGTGTGGCTTCTCGAAGGATGGGATCGAATGAGCAACCGTGCGCTCCTGGAGGTGATCGCCCTCGACGTGGAGGACGCGGTCGCGGCCCAGGCCGGTGGGGCCGACCGACTGGAGCTGGTCACCGACATGGCCGCCGAGGGGCTCACCCCGGCGCGCGAGACCTTCGCGGCGATCCGGTCGGCGGTCGACATCCCGCTGCGCGTGATGATCCGCAAGGCGGACGGCTTCGCCGCGGGGGACGTGTCCGTCCTGGCCGCGACGGCTCGTCAGCTGCGGGCGGAGGGGGCGCGGGAGTTCGTCCTGGGCTTCCTGAACGCGGACGGCAGCCCCGACCTGGCCGCCGTCGAGGCGGTCGTCGCGGAGCTGGACGGCTGCCCGTGGACGTTCCACCGGGCGATCGACCGTGCGGCGGACCGGGACCAGCTGCGCAAGGCGCTGGCGGACCTGCCCGGCCTGGACACCTACCTGACGGCGGGCTCGGCGGCCGGGGTCGACGAGGGGCTGGCGGTGCTGCTCGCGGAGGCGGGGCGGGGTGGCGAGCCGGGGTACGGGGCGCGGATCCTCGTCGGCGGCGGCCTGACGCTCGCCCACCTGCCGGTGCTGAGGGCGGGCGGGGTGGACGCGTTCCACATCGGCGGTGCGGCGCGGCCCGACGGATGGGGTCGGCCGGTCTCGGCGGCTGCCGTCGCCGAATGGCGCGCCGCACTGGGCTGACCGGCCGCGCCAACAAATCACGTTCTACGTCCCGGACGACACCCCACCCCGTCCCCGTCCCCGGCGGGCGGACCCACATCCGGCCCCGCCGGCGTTTGAGGTGCGGGGTGCGGGGTGCGGGGTGCGGGGTGCGGGGTGCGGGCCCGGTCAGGTGAGGGC
>NZ_JOAK01000040.1 GCF_000720455.1 Streptomyces virginiae
ACACCGCCGCGTACTCGTGCGGATCGATGTGCCGGCTGCCCGGCGCACAGTGCGCACTGTGATCGGTGTGCGGAGTCTGCCTGCTCATACCGTCCTCCCCTCCGGGCGGCCGTCCGTGCGGACACCCAGGTAGCCACAGGCCACCGCACGACGCAGGGCCTCCTCCTTCGCGCCGGGGGCGTCGAGCGGACCGTCGACCAGACCCGCGAAACCGATCGCGATCCGGTCGCCCCCGATGGGGACGAGGCCCACTTGGGCGGTGGAGCCGGGGTCGAAGCGGGTGGACGATCCGGCGGCGACGGCCAGGCGCATGCCGTAGGCCGCGCTGCGGTCGAAGTCCAGGCGCGGGTTCGCCTCGAAGAAGTGGAAGTGCGAGGTCACGCTCACCGGCACGTCCGCGGTGTTGCGCACGGAGAGGACCGACACCGGCGCGAGGGCCTCCACGGTGTCCGCTCCGGGGAGTACGGCGCCCGGCGCCCCGTCGTCGCGGGCGTGCGCCCCGAAGGGGTCGCCGACCGCCGCGAGGCGGGATCCGTCCTCGAAGACCGCCTCGACCATCACCTCGGTGACGATGTCGGCGACGCCCGGCAGGACGTCGTCCGGGCCCAGTACGCCGCGGCCCCGGTCGAGGGCGTCGGCGAGGCGGAGACCGTCGCGCGCGGCCTCGCAGACCGTGTCCGCGATCAGCGCGGTGGCCTCCGGGACGTTCAGCTTCAGTCCTCGTGCCCGGCGGGCCCGCGCCAGTTCCGCCGCGGTGAACAGGAGGAGCCGGTCACGTTCGGTGGGCGTCAGCGGCATGACGGCCACCGGGCTTCCGCCCGAGGGCTCCGGCCTGTCGAACCCTTCATGATCATTCCTTCCCCCGGAGGGCGGTGGGCGGCCGATGGGGCCACGAGTCCGCCGTCCGGGCGTGCGGGTGCGGGTGCGGGAGGCACCGGGAATCCTGGCGAGCAGATGAGGACCGGGAGCGGGGCCGGAACGGGACCCTGCGGAACTGCCGGCGGCTCGACCTGCGACTCACTGTGGCATTGACTGAAAATTCAGTCAATAGAGGGGGCAGCGAAAAGTCCCGGCCACCGAGGGATGGGATTCAGTCGCCCGAGAAAGCGGGTGCGGGACGCCGGAACGGGGGGCAGGGCAGGAATCAGCCCTGGCGGAGCCCGGCCAGTTCGGCGTCGATGGCGCCGCTCATGAGTTCCCGCGCATGACCGATCTTGATGCCGCCACTGAGCCACCGCATGCTGAGCCCCTCCAGCAGGGCGGTGAGCCGCTCCGCGGCGGCGGCGAGCGACGACGCCGGCGCCATCGGCTGGACCTGGCCCAACAGCGCGGCGACCTCCTGGACCCACACCAGGGTGGCCCGGGCCAGGTCCTCGCGCAGGACCTCGTCGAAGACGGCGCTCGCCCGAAGTTCGCCCCAGGCCGAGCTGTTCTCCCGTACCTCCACGGTGTCCTGGAGCTCCAGCAGCAGCGTCTCCTCCAGCTCCTCCCGGGGGGTGAGCGGCGGGCCGTCCGGGTCGCGGTCCGTGGTGTAGCGCTCGGCGCGGTCGTTGATGAACTCGAGGGTCTGGCGCAGGACCCCGGTGCGGTCCTTGAAGTGGTAGTAGATCAGGGCGGTGGACACGCCCGCCTCGGCCGCGAGTTCCTCCACGCGCAGCCCGCGGACCCCGCGCCGGGCGATCACCCGGGCGGCCGCTTCCAGGATCTGAGTGCTGCGAGACGCCATGGACCGCACCTTACCGGGGCGTTCCGGCGCCGGCGTACGCGGCCCGTCGTCGGGCCCACGGGCCGGGGCGGGCCGCGCGGGCGGGGTGGGCGCGGCGAGCGGGCCGGGCGCGGCGGCCATCAGGCCGCGGGCGGGACGGCCGGGTGGGACTGGGTGGCGCAGTGGATGCCGCCGCCCCCGGCCGCGATGTTGTCGATGGCGAGCTGGACCACCTGCCGGTCGGGGTAGGCGGCCTGGAGGATGGCGTACGCCAGGCCGTCGGCCCGGCCGTCGCCGAACTGCGGCGCGATGACCGCACCGTTCGCGGTGTAGTAGTTCGTGTAGCTGGAGAGGAAGTCGGCGCCCCTGCCGCGGATGCGATCCCGGTCGGGTCCGGGGAGTTCCGTGACGGCGAGGCGGCGGCCGCGGGCGTCCGTGGCGCTCTCCAGGACCCGTTTGGTCTCCTCGTGGACGGCGACCCATTTGCGGTCCGCGCCCGCCCCGGGCCGGTCCAGGATGACGCGCCCCGGGGAGGAGAACCGGGCCAGGCAGTCGATGTGGCAGTCGGTGATGTCCTGGCCCGCCAGGCCCGGCACCCAGATCACCTTGTCGATGCCGAGGGCGCTCTTCACCGCCTGCTCGACCTGCTCCCGGCTCATGCCCGGGTTGCGGTTGGGGTTGACCAGCGAGCTGACGGTGGCCAGCAGGGTTCCCTCACCGTCGGTCTCCAGCGAGCCGCCCTCGCCGACGAATCCGGCCCGGATCCGCCCCACCCCGTACTCGTCGAGGAGGATGCCGGCGGCCGCCGCGTCATTGGCGAAGGGCTGGGCGTAGGCCGTACCGGTCTTGCCCCAGCCGTTGAAGTTGGTGTCCACGCCGGCGACGGCCCCGGGGCCGACGACGAAGGTGGGGCCGAAGTCGCGGATCCACAGGTCGTCGTTGGCGATCTCGATGACGTCGATGGCGTGGCGGGCGCCGCGGCCGCAGCGGTACCGGGCGTCGGCAGCCTGGCCGGGCCGGGCCAGCATCACGACCGGCTCGAAGCGCGATATCTCGTACGCGACGTCGGCGATGTCGCCGCGCACCGCGTCGAGCCTGTCCCCCCACACCGCCGTGAGGGCGGGCCAGGCCATGTAGGTACGGAGGTGGCGCTCGCTCTCCTCCGGCATCCGCAGGGTCGCGGCGCCCGGGGCGGGTGCCGCGCAGGCGGTGGAGGGGAGGGCCGGTCCGAGGGCGGCGAGCGGCAGGGCGGCCGCGCCCCACCGGAGCAATCGGCGGCGGGTGGTGCGGGACGTGTCCATGGGTCCTCCTGAGGGGAAGAGGCGGAATGACTCGGCATCCTTGCGTTAACTGAAAATTCAGTCAAGCCGGGGATCGAGTGAAAGTGGGGTCGGTTCAGCTCCGGCGGTACTGGTCCGCGACGATCGTGACCGAGCCGTCGGCGCCTGCTTCGACGAGTCGCACGATCGCGATCTCGCCACGGTCCGGGCTGCGCACGCAGAACGGCCGCTCCTTGCCGAGCGCGCCGAACGGCAGCGCGGCGGCCGGCCGCGTCTCGATGCCGCGCACGCACGCGGCCACCGTCAGGTCCCCGGCCTCGGCCACGAAGGCGTCCGAGTCCTCGGACGGCAGGAACGCCCGGCCGTCGCGCGCCAGGTACCAGGCGGCCGTCTCCGCGGCCACCACCTTCCCCGCCTTCAGGTCGAACTCGTAGCCGGAGTCGGGGGCGGTGAGCTCGGCCCGGACGTACCCGGGCACATAGCCGGAGGTGGATTCCGCGGCGGAGGGGGAACGGGAGGCGGAGGTGGAGCCGGAGGCCGCCGGCGGGTCGGACGGGGTGGCGGAACGCCCGCCGGGGCCGGCCTCGTCCCCGGCGGGGCCGTCCAGGTAGTACACGGCTCCCGCGCAGGCCAGCAGGGTCGCGGCCACCGCGACGGCGGTCGTGGGCAGGAGCCGCCGCCCGCGCCCCCGCGTCCGGCGGCCCGACCGGGACCCGCCGCCCGGAGCAAGCGGAACCGCCGGCCCGGCGGGGCCCGGCTTGGCGGGGCCCGGCGCGGCGGGGCCCGGCGCGGCGGGGCCCGGCGCGGCGGGGCCCGGCGCGGCGGGGCCCGGCTTGGCGAGGGCGGCCACCTCCGCGACGGTCGGGGCATGGAGCCCGTCGGCGGGCCGGGCCGCCCCCGTCGCCCGGTCATGGACCGGGGCGGACGGCCCGGCGCACACCGGGCCCCCGACCTCTTCCCGGACCGGGCCGGGCAGCCAGCCCTCGGTGAACTCCGGCCGGGGGCCCACTTCGGGATGCGCGTGCACGGACGCGATCAGCTCGACGGTCGCGGGGCGGTCCCCCGGGCGCTTGGCCAGGCACCACGAGATCAGGTCGTGCAGGTCAGGGGGGACGCGGGTGAGATCGGGGTGCTCGTGGACCACCCGGTACAGGGCGCCGGACTCGGGCCCGTTGCCGAAGGGCGGCGCCCCGCCCGCCACGTACGCGGCGAGCGCACCGAGCGCGAAGACGTCGGTGGCGGGTGTCACCTGGAGGCCCAGCGCCTGCTCGGGGGCCATGAACGCGGCGGTGCCGATCCGCAGTCCCGTGCCGGTGAGCGCGGCCGCGTCGGCCGCGCGCGCGATGCCGAAGTCGATCACCCGCGGGCCGTCCCCGGCCACCAGCACGTTGGCGGGCTTGAGGTCGCGGTGGACCACGCCCGCCCGGTGGATGGCCTGGAGCGCCTCGGCGATGCCGGCGACGAGGAGCAGCACCGTGCGCGTCGGCAGCGGCCCGTGCCGTCGCACCACCTCGTGCAGCGACGGGCCGGGCACGTAGGCGGTGGCGAGCCACGGCGTGCGGTCGTCCACCCCGGAGTCGACCACCTGGGCCGTGAACAGGCCGTGGATCCGGCGGGCGCTCGCCACCTCCTGCGCGAACCGTTCGCGGAACTCCGGATCCGCGGCGAACTCCCTGCGGACGGCCTTCAGCGCGATGGGACGGCCACCGGGCGTGTACGCCAGGTAGACCACCCCCATGCCGCCGGCTCCGAGGCGGGCGTGGAGGCGGTAGCCGCCGATCTCGTACGGGTCGTCGGCGGCCAGCGCCGTGGGGGCGGGCTGGGCTCCGGGATGGTGCTCGGACATGCGGTTGCTCTTTCAACGATGCGGCAGTGACCTGCGCGCATCGTGCCGCTAACTAAAGTTTCAGTCAATGTGTGACAATGCGAGACGCACTCGGCCAGGAGGGATCACACAGTGACCGACCGCAGAACAGAAATCCTCACCGGCGCCGCGCGCGTCATCGCACGTCAGGGCGTCCGGGGGCTGCGGGTGGCGGACCTGGCGGCCGAGGCCGGCGTGTCCACCTCCTTGATCTACTACCACTTCAAGGACCGGGCAGGCATCCTGCGGCACGCCCTGGCGTTCATCGGCGACCGGGCGGACCGCTACACCGCCGCGGAGGCGGAGGCGGAGCGGGGCGCGGAGGCGGCGGGCGGTCCGTCCGGCCCGCGGCAGCTGCTGGAGCGGACCCTGCTGCTGGAGTTCCAGGACCTGCCCGAGGTGCGCGAGAACAGTACGGCCTGGGGCGAGCTGCGGGCCCACTCCGTCTTCGACCCGGAGCTGCGGGAGGAACTCGCCGCCGCGGGCACGGCCTGGGCGGCCGAGGTCGCGGGCCGTCTCGCCGAGCTGTGCCCGGCCGCACCGCCCGGCGCCGTCACCGCCGCGGCGGAGCGGCTGACGGCGCTCCTGGAGGGGCTCAGCGTCCGCTGGCTCAGCGGCCTGCTCCCCCTCACGCACGCCCGCAACCTGGTGCGCGAGGCGATCGGCGTGGAAGCGAGCCGACTGGGTTCTCCCCTCGACGTGAATTGACTGAAATTCCAGTCAGTGTCAGAGTGGCGACACGAGGCCGCATCACTTCTCCGTGCAGAGCGGCCGTTCGCGGTGCGGAGCGCGCACCCTTGTCCGTAGGGCCCGGTTTGTCGGCCTATGTGACACTCGCGCCCGCCCTGGCCGGATGCACCCCTTCCGCCAGCCCACGATCGGAGTTCCCCGTGTCCTTCCTTCCCCCCACCCGCCGGACCGTCCTTCGCACCATCGCCGGAATCGGCGCGGTCGTCGCGGGCGCCTCGGCCTGCGGCCCGTCCGCAGTCGGAGTACAGCCCGAGGCCACGAAGGGATCCGCCCCCGCGGCCGACGGGCGCCGCCTCGGTGCAGAGTGGGAGAGCCACACCCGCACCTTCATGGCCTGGCCGGCGCTGGCCGCCGGAGTGTGGGAGCAGGACCTGCGCTACGTGCGCGAGGACATCGCGCGGATCGCGCGGGCGGTCGGCAAGTACGAGGCCGTCGTCATGATGGCCCGCCCCGACCAGGTGGCCGCGGCCCAGCGGGCCTGCGGCAACGACGTCGAGGTCATCCCGCTCGCGGTGGACGACCTGTGGGCCCGCGACACCGTCCCCGTCTTCGTCGAGGAGGGCGGCAAGGTCGTCGGGGTCGACTTCAACTTCAACGGCTGGGGCGGCAAGCAGGAGCACGCGAACGACGGGGCGGTCGCCCGGGCCGTCCTCCAGAAGTACGGGATCCCCCGCGTCCAGGCGCCGCTGGTCGCCGAGGGCGGTTCCTTCGAGACGGACGGTGAGGGCACCCTGCTGGTCACCGAGAGCTCGATCGTCAACGACAACCGCAACCGGGGCAAGACCCGGGACGTGATCGAGGCGGAGCTCAAGCAGACCCTGGGCGTCCAGAAGGTCGTCTGGCTGGCCGGCGTCCGCGGTGAGGACATCACCGACGCCCACGTGGACAGCCTCGTACGGTTCGCCGCCCCCGGTGTCGTCCTGCTCGACCGCGCGCACCCCAGCACCCCGGCGGACTCGTGGTCGCGCTCCGCCGACCAGGCGAAGGCCGTCCTGTCGAAGGCGACGGACGCCCGCGGCCGGCGCTTCGAGGTGATCGACCTGCCGCAGCCCGACCTGAACGGGATCACGGGCGAGGGCGACGACTTCGTGTCGACCTACGCCAACTTCTACATCGCGAACGACGCCGTGTTCATGCCCCAGTTCGGTGACCGCAAGGCCGACGACCGGGCCCGCGGCATCCTCCAGGAGCACTTCCCCAAGCGGGACATCGTGCCCGTCGCCATCGACACCATCGCCTCGGGCGGCGGCGGCATCCACTGCTCGACGCACGACCAGCCGGGCAAGCCCGCGGCTTGACCGGGCCGAAGGTGTCGCGTCCCGCCGCCGGTTGCGGGCCCGCCCGGCCGTCACGCGTTACGGTGGCGGGATGGAACAGCGGATCAGCCTGGTCACCCTGGGGGTCGCGGACCTCGCCCGCGCGAAGCGCTTCTACGCGGCGCTCGGCTGGCGCGGCACCGAGGTCGAGGAGACGGTGTTCCACCAGGCGGGCGGTCTGGCCCTGGTCCTCTGGGACCGCGGGAAGCTGGCCGCCGACTGCGGCCTACCGGACGCCCCGCCGGCCGGCTTCGGCGGGATCGCCCTGGCCCACAACGTGCGCGCCGACGCCGAGGTGGACGCCGTGCTCGCCGCGGCCGCCGCGGCGGGCGGCACCGTCACCCGCCCGGCCGCCGTCAATGCGATCGGCTTCTACTCGGGCGTCTTCACCGACCCCGACGGCCACGCCTGGGAGATCGCCAACAACCCCGGCTTCACCCTGACCGAGGACGGCTCCCTGGTCCTGCCCGACTTCGGCGCGCCGTGACGAGACCTGGACGCCGCTCTGCACCGTCGTCGTGCCGCGGGCCGGTCGGAGCCGTGGTGCCTGAACGAGGACCGGTTCAACGCGGCTGGGGCGACCGGCACCGCCTTCGCCGGCCCCGAAGGGTGCGCGGTAGATGAATTCGCCTTGTACGGACGGATCGCAGGAGGCCAGGGTGCGGATCTGGAACAGGTGCCCCCGGGCCGGTTCTCCACCCACGATGCCGAAGTCGGTGCTCGGGCGGAAGCCGAACCGCCCGTGGGTACGCAGAGCATGGCCGATGATCGCGCCGTGTGGCCCGCCGGCCGCCCTGACCTGCGCGGCCGCTTGCAGACGCCCCGCCAGTTGCCGCACAGAACGCGGAGATGGGCCTGCTCGTGCTGCTCGGGGAAGCCGGTCGTGTTCCTCCGGGCTTGCGCCAGGGGGGAGTTGGGGCGATTGCCCGACTCATCCCTGTGTTGACCCTGCGGGTTTCCTTAAGGGAACTTGAAGAAGACCTCCAGGAGGCGATTCGGGCTGGTCACGGGCCTAGGCTCGGCCGGAGTCCCCTCCTCCCCTTCTCTTGCGAGGTGTTACCGGCATGAGCCGCAGCCGAACTCCCGAAACGCAGACCCGCGTCGAGGCCCGGCGGAAGAAGACGGTGCGCACGCGCATCGTGCTGTCCGTCACCGCGGCCGCCGCGGTGGTGGCGGTGGGGGTCGCGGTGGCCGACTCCGGCGATGACGCGCGGACCGACCGGCGGGCCGACGGCGCCGCCGGCGCGTCCTCCGGGACGGGCGCGGGGACGGCGACCCCGACCCCCGACGCCGCCACGCCCACCACCGACGCCACGGTCTCGACCAACGCCAGCGCGTCCGCGTCGCCCGATGCCGGGGCCTCGGCGTCGGCGACGCCCACGGACCCCGCGACGGAACAGAGCAGCAGCCCGGCCACGTCGGACTCCTCCCCCGCCGCCAAGCCCCCGAAGAAGCCCGCCACAACCTCCGGCGGCGGTTCCGGCGGCTCGGGCGGTTCGGGCGGGGGCGGCAGCACGGGCGGGGGCGGCGGCACCGTCAACGGCGACGCCGAGTCCGCCGTGCTCGCCCTGGTCAACAAGGAGCGGGCGGCCGCCGGGTGCGGCGCGCTGACCACCAACGCCAAGCTGAGCGCCGCCGCGCGGGGCTACAGCGACACCATGGCCCGAGCCGGTGTCATGTCGCACACCGGGCCGGACGGGTCCACCATGACGAGCCGCGTGGAGGCCGCCGGCTACAAGTGGTCCAACCTGGGCGAGAACATAGCCCGTGGGCAGGCCGACGCGGACGCCGTCATGAAGGCGTGGATGAACAGCCCCGGCCACCGGGCCAACATCCTCAACTGCGCCTTCAAGGAGATCGGCATAGGTGTCCACAAGGGCGACGGCGGCCCGTGGTGGACCCAGAACTTCGGCGCCTCGAGGTAACCGACCTCCCACACAGGGGACATCCGGGGCGAATGCCCCCTGTCCTCCCCTGTCCCCCTGAACCACCCCCCACAGCCACGTCCTCCCACCCGTCCGCGGGTGGGAGGACGTCGGCGTTCGCCCGCCGGGCCGGGGCCGTTTCGGGGGAGCCGGTGACAGACCGGCCGGAGCGTCGGACACTATGGGGCCGTGCCCCGAACTCCGCGCTACCTGCTCATATGGCTGTCGTGCACGGCCGCCAGCGTGACCGCCGTGCTCGCCACGGTCCAGTTCGTGGTCGGCTCGACCCGGCATACGCCCCCGGTCGCACGGTCCGCCCCGACGGTCATCGACACGCCTCCCGCCTGGCAGGCGGGGAGCCCGCCGGCGGACACGCCGTCCCCGACCGTCTCCGCCAGCCCCTCTCCGACGGCCTCGCAGCGGCCCTCCCCCACGACGGCGGCACCCACGCCCGTCAAGGCCACGTCGGGCGCACCGAGGACCGCCGCGCCGCGCAACGTCGACTGCGAGGAGGGCGGAGCGGGCCTGTACACCGTCCCCTCGCAGGGCGGCAAGGTGACGGTGCGGTACGGGAGCCGCGGCGTGTGCCTGATCTCCGCGATCCCCAGCCGCGGCTTCAAGACCTCCACGTCGCAGACCTCGGACAGCACCCTCACGGTCACGTTCTCGAGCGCCGATCACCGGTCGGTCATCACGGCGACGATCGATCCGGGAGCGAAGGCCAGCGTCCGCGAATCGTCCTTCTGAGGTCTTCGCGCGCCAACCCCTCCCGCCGACCCTGCCGTTACGACCGGTACGAGCGATCTGTCGCGTTCCGGCACAGCTCCGGCGAAGCGGAAGGTGAGCTCTTCCTTAGGGCAAGCTCAAGATCACGCCGACAGGCTTCCGCAGGCCCCGAGCGGTCCTATGCTCGCCTCAGCCGAGCGGCCTTCGGCTCCGGGGCACGACGCCCCCGCGCATCGACGGGCCGCCGTTTCACCGAGCCGGAGGGCGCTTCGCCCCTCCCGCAGTCCGAACCGTGCCCTGGGGTGTCTTCGCCATGAGTTCTCGCATGCTCCGACCCGTCCGCGCCGACCGCGCCGACAGCGCCGACCGCCGTACCGCGTCGCCCCGCTCGGCAGCGCTCCTGGGACGCCGGCTGCCGCTGGTCGCCGCGGCCGTCGTCGCGGCGGGCCTGACCGCAGCCTGCGGACCGTCCTCCGAGCCCGCCGGCTCCGCCGCCGCGGCCACGGCCGGCCAGTCCTCGCAGGCCTTCCCCTCGGAGTCGGCAACGGCCTCCGCCGAGGCGTCCCCGACCGCGTCGGCCTCGCCGTCCGCGTCGGCCTCCTCCTCGGCCTCCTACTCGCCGACCCCCTCGCGGGCACCGTCCGGCTCCACCTCGTCCGCCGGGGGCTCCGCCAAGCCGGCCCGTACGTCCGCCGCGCCCGCGCCGGCCAAGGTCCCCGGCCCCGGCTACGACAGCTCGGCCGACGCGCAGAAGCTGATCGACGCGGCGCTGCGCTCGGCCAAGGCCGACGGGCGGATGGTGCTGCTCGACTTCGGCGCGAACTGGTGCGGCAACTGCAAGGCCGCCGACAAGGTGTTCGCCCAGTCGCAGACCGCCGGGATCCTCGGGGCCTCGTACCACCTGGTCAAGGTGGACATCGGCGGCAACAGTTCCGCCAACTCCGCGCTCCTGCGCAAGTACAGCCCCTCGGGCGGCACCTACACGATGCCCGTCCTGGTCGTCGTCTCGCCGTCCGGCACGGTGCGCACCGACACCCACGTCACGGGCAACCCGTCGCTGACCTCGGAGGGCATCAACTCCTTCCTGCGCAAGTGGGCGTCGTGAGACGACCGGTACGGGCGTCCGTCGTCGTCCCGGCCGGTACCGGCCTCGCGGTGGCGGCCGTGCTGGCCGTCGCCGGGATCTGCACGGACGACGGCTCCGCCGCCGGGTCCGCGGCCGGAGGGCCCGGTGCGGTCCGCGCCGCGGCCGGGGCGACGGTGATGGACCCCGGCTCCCGGCAGGACGCACCCGCCCTGGCCGGAGCCGACCTGGAGGGGGAGCGGGTCGCGCTCGGCGACTTCCGCGGCCAGGTCGTCGTACTGAACGCCTGGGGCTCCTGGTGCGGTCCGTGCCGTACGGAGGCGGACGACCTGGAGCGGCTCAGCCGGCAGACGCGGGCCGACGGGGTCCGGTTCCTCGGGATCAACACCCGGGACCGGGACCGGGCGGCCGCCCGGTCCTTCGTGCGCGCCCACGACATGACGTTCCCGAGCCTTCACGACCCCGACGGCGAACTCCTGCTCCGGTTCCCGCCCTCCCTGGTCAACCCGCAGGCGATCCCCTCCACGCTCGTGATCGACCGTCGCGGGCGCGTCGCGGCCGCCATCGGGGGCGCCGTCACCGACGAACAGCTGCGGCCCCTGCTCGCACGCGTCCTGCAGGAGGAGTCGTGACGGCGGCCGCCGCGCAATGGACGCTCGCCGTCGCGGACGCGTCCTCCCTCATCAACAGAACGCTCGCGATCGCGGCTCCCGTGGCGTTCGTCGCCGGACTCGTCTCCTTCCTCTCGCCGTGCGTGCTGCCGCTCGTACCGGGCTACCTCAGCTACGTGACCAGCCTGTCGGTCGCCGACCTGGCGGACGCGCGCGGCGGGCGACGCAGCCGGATGGCGACCGGCGCGCTGCTGTTCGTGCTGGGCTTCACCGCGGTCCTCGTCTCCGGCGGCGCCCTGTTCGGGTACTTCGGCAGGAGCCTGCTGGCGCACCAGGAGACGGTCACCACGGTGCTCGGTGTCCTCACGGTGCTCATGGGGCTGTCCTTCATGGGCTTCCTGCCGGGCTTCACGCAGCGGGAGTTCCGCAGCCACCGGCGTCCCGCGCTGGGGCTCGCGGGGGCCCCGGCCCTCGGCGCGGTGTTCGCGGTCGGCTGGACCCCGTGCATCGGGCCGACGCTGGCCGCCGTGCAGGCCCTCGCCTGGACCGAGGCGAGCGCGGTCCGCGGGGCGCTGCTGATGGCCGCGTACTGCCTGGGACTGGGGCTGCCGTTCGTCCTGGCCGCGCTGGCCTTCCGCCGGGCGCTGGGCGCCTTCGGCCTGGTCAAGCGCCACTACCCGTGGGTGCTGCGGACCGGGGGCGGCATGCTCGTCCTGGTCGGCGTCCTGCTCGCCACCGGGGTGTGGAACGACATGGTCTACACGCTGCAGCTGTGGAGCGCGAGCTTCAGCACGGCCCTGTAGACGGCCCTCCAGACCGCCCTCCGGGTCCCGTCGACCCGCTTCGAACCGATCCCGCAACGCAGAGGCACAGAGGCACAGATGACGATTTCCTTGTATGTACGGCATTCCCGGAAGGCACGCGTCGCGGCGGCCCTCCTCTCCCTGGCCGCGCTCTCGGCATGCGGCGGGCAGCCCGCCGCGGACGCCGCCGGCTCCGGCCCGAGCCCCGCACCCACGACGCGCTTCTCCGAGAACGGGGTCACCGTCACGCTGTCGGTGTCCGACTGGAAGGCCTCTGAGGGCACCCTCACTGCGGTCTTCACGCCCGAGGCCAAGGGCTTCCACCTCTACAGCACCGACCTGCCGGCCACCGGCATCGAGGGGGTCGGCCGGCCGACCGCGGTGGGGGTCACCGGTGCCCTCAAGGCGGAGGGCAGGCTGAAGGCGGCCGCGGAGGTGCGGTCGATCAGCGTGCCCGGTGTCGACGCGCCGGTCCCCGTCTACCCGGACGGCCCGGTCACCACGACGCTGCCCGTCCGCGCCGACGGGAACGGGGAGGCGACGGTACTGGTCGGCTATGCGAGCTGCAGCACGCGGGACGGCTGCACCATTCCGGTGTCCGACCACCCCGTGCGGCTGCGCGTCACCGGTGACGGCCCGGCGTTCGAGGCTCCGTGACGGGCGTCCGGACCGGCACGGTGCGGCGTGGAGCGGACCCGGCGGCTGCCCGGTTCGGGCGGCTTCGTATGATCCAGGGGGTTCACGGCCGCCCCCACTCCGGGCCGCCGCGCACCGGACCCGCCGGCCGCCCACCCGCCGATCGCGCGGGCCTGCCGGGCGATCCCGCCCTCCCCGCCGTTCACCGCCGGACGGACGCATGCCCGCCGGCCCTGCCCCGAAGACGCCATCCCCCTTGAGCACCGACCAGATCGCCCCCGAGCGCGAGCAGGCGCAGCCGGCGCGGCCCCGCACGCGCACGGCCGCGCGCACCAGGATCCCGTCGCGCCTCGTGGGACGCGCCCCCGCTCCGGCGCCGGGTACCGTCCTGCACAGCGTCAGCGGTGCCACCGCCGTCATGCTGGGCCTGGTGGCCATCGGGGCCGTTCTCCACGAACCCGTCCTGATACCCCCGCTGGCCGCGTCCGCGGCGATCGTGCACAGCGTGCCCGGTCTGCCGCTGGCCCAGCCCCGCAGCGTGATCGCCGGCCACCTGCTGTGCGCCGCCGTCGGTTACGCGGGGCTCGCCGCCTTCGGCAGCTCGCCCTGGGTGGCGGCCGTCGCGGCCGGGCTGGCGCTCGCGGTGATGACCCTGGCCAGGACCCCGCACTCCCCCGCCTGCGCCACCGCCGTGGTCATCGTCCTGCGGACGCCGGATCCGCGTACCTTCGTACCGCTCCTGGCGGGAGCGGCCCTGCTGATCGTCCTCGCGGGCTGCGCCCTCTCGCGCGCCCGCCGCACCGGAACCCGCTATCCGCAGTACTGGTGGTGAGCCCCGGCGCGCCGACCCCTAAGGTGTCCGCATGCCGAGCGTCCTGGTCGTGGAAGACGACCCCAGCATCCGCCAGTCCCTGATCGAGGTCCTGACGGAACACGGGTATGCCGTGCGCAGCGCCGCCGACGGGTTCGGCGCCCTGCGCGAGGTCACCCAGACGCCGGTCGACGCCGTGGTCCTCGACCTGGGGCTGCCCGATCTGGACGGAGGGGACGCGCTGCGCATGATCCGGGGCATATCCTCCGTGCCCGTCCTGGTGGCCACCGCCCGCGACGACGAGTCCGAGATCATCAAGATCCTGAACGCGGGCGCGGACGACTACCTGGTCAAGCCCTTCTCCGGCGGGCAGCTCGTCGCACGCCTCTCCGCGGTCCTGCGGCGCACCAGCCACGTCCCGCCCGCCGGAGCCGCCGCCGCGGGCGCACCGGTCGCCGCGGCGGCCGAACCGCTGCGGGCCACCGTCGTGGGCGAGCTGGCGGTGGACCCCGGTGCGCGCACCGCGTACCTGGCCGGGCGGGAGCTGCGCCTGACCCGCCGGGAGTTCGACCTCCTGGCGTTCCTCGCCCACCATTCGGGGCAGGTCGTCTCCAAACGCCGGCTGCTGACCGAGGTCTGGCGGGAGCCGTACGTGGACGACCAGACCGTCGACGTGCACCTGTCGTCGCTGCGGCGCAAGCTCGGTGAACGCGCGGCGGCCCCGCGCTATCTGCTGACCGTGCGGGGCGTCGGCATCAAACTGGTGGCTCCGCGTTGAGGCGCTCCCTGGCCGGAGTGGCCCTCGCGGTGACCTCCATGGTCGCCCTCTCCTTCCTGATACCGCTGGCCCTGCTGGTGATGTCTTTGGTCAAGGAGCAGGGCGTCAACGCGGCCGAGCAGCGGGCCGCCGCCCTGGCCCCCGTCCTCACCCTGACCACGGACCCGTACGCGCTGCGGGAGTCGGCCGCGAGCCTGGACGCGGCCGAGCACCTGGTCGTCCACCTGCCCGGCTCGGGGGCACTCGGCACGTCCAAGGCCCCGGCGGCGCTGCTCGAACGGGCCCAGCAGGGTCGCGAGTCCATCTCCCAGGAGATCCCGAACGGCTGGATCTGCCTGCAGCCGGTGGTGCTCCCCGGTGACCAGGTCGCCGTCATCGAGAACTTCGTCCCCGAGGCGGAACTCACCCGCGGCGTGAAGGAATCGTGGGCGGTGATGCTCTTCCTCGCCGTGGGGCTGGTCGGCGGTTCCGTCCTGGTCGCCGACCGCCTCGGCGCGAAGGTCGTCCGGTCCTCGAAGCGGCTGGCCCAGGCGTCGCAGGCGCTGGGCCAGGGCGATCTGGACACGCGGGTGGACCCCATGGGCCCCCGGGAGCTGCGCGACGCGGGCATCGCCTTCAACGCGATGGCCCACCGGATGACCGAGCTGCTCGCCGTCGAACGCGAACTCGTCGCCGATCTGTCCCACCGGCTGCGGACCCCGCTGACCGCCCTGCACCTGGCGTCGGAGCGGATGGCCGGCACGCCGGAGTCGGCCAGGGTGGAGGCCGCGGTCGGCGAGCTGGAGACGGAGCTCCAGGCGATCATCGCCGCGGCGCGCACCCCGCTGGCCGTGGGCCCCATGGGACAGGGCCTGCTCGGTACGGAACCGGCCGCGGGCCGGGCGTCGGCCGGTACGGGGGCCTCCGGCCCGCGCTGCGAGGCGGCCGACGTGGTGCGCCGCCGCACGGCCTTCTGGTCGGTGCTGGCGGAACAGCAGAACCGGTGCTGCACCCTCGACCTGACCCAGGAACCGACGGCCGTCAGCCTCTCCGACGACGACATCGCCGCCGTCGTGGACGCGCTGATCGGCAACATCTTCCGGCACACCGCGCCGGGGACCCCGTTCGGCGTCCAGGTGGTGCGCACGGCGCAGGCAGTGGAACTGGTCGTGGAGGACGGCGGCCCCGGCATCCCCGAACCGGACCGGGCCCTGTCCCGCGGGAGCAGCACCGGGTCCACCGGACTGGGCCTCGACATCGCGCAGCGGGCGGCGACGGCCACGGGCGGCTCCATGCGCATCACCCGCGGCCCGCTGGGGGGCGCGCACATCACGGTGACGTTTTCACTGGCGGCGTCGGCCCCGTCCGGCCGCAGGCTCCGCAGACCTCGCACGTCGTCCCGCCGCCGCCCGGCCTGGGCCCGCGGCCGCTAGCCAGCGTTCTTGGCGGCCTTGAGTTTGCGCCAGACCCTGCCGAGGGCCTCCAGGTCGTCCGCGTCGAGGAGGTCGGTGAAGACCGGGGCCAGGGCCTCGCGACGGGTGGCGTCGGCCTCGGCGAAGAGGGTGCGACCGGCCGGGGTGAGCGAGACCTCCACCGAGCGGGCGTCGCGCGCCGACGGGGTACGGGTCACCAGGCCCCGGCTCTGCAGGGCGTCGACGACCCGGGAGACCTGGCTGCGGCTGAGCAGGGTGCTGTTCCCGAGGACGGAGGCGGGCACCGGCTCGGGGCTGGAGGCCAGCCACAGCATGACCTCGAACCAGGACACGGGCAGGTCGTGTGCCTTGACGAGGACCTTGTCCACGCGGTCCGTCATCGTCGTGCCGGCCCAGACCAGCCCGTAGAAGGCGTAGTCGGCCGCCGGCATCTCGGCTTCTGTGAGCTTCTTCGGCATGTCGCACAGTCTAGAGGTTGCGTGCACACGCACATAACCTTAAAGTGTGTGTGCACGCACATAAACCCGAGCTTCCCGAGGTCCCCCATGTCCACGCCCCCCACCGCCCCCGCCGCGACCACCGCCGACGCCCCCGTCCGTACCGTCCTGATCACCGGAACGTCCTCCGGGATCGGCCTGGCCGCCGCAGTCGCCGCGGCCCGCGCCGGATGGCGCACGGTGGCCACCCTGCGCGACACCGGCCGGGCCGACGCCCTGCGCGAGGCCGCCGCCGAGGCGGGCGTCGAGATCGACATCCGCCGCCTCGACGTCGTCGACGAGGCGTCCGTCACCGCCGCCGTGGAGGGCGTGATCGCCGACTACGGCCGCCTGGACGCCGTCGTGAACAACGCCGGCGCCGGACACCTCGGCACCCTCGAGCTGGAGAGCGTGGCCGATGTCCGCGAGGTCATGGAGGTCAACTTCTTCGGCGTGCTCAACGTCTCCAAGGCCGCGCTCCCCCACCTCCGGGCCACCGGAGGCCGCCTGATCACCGTCACGAGCGTCGGCGGGGTCATCGGCCAGCCGTTCAACGAGGCCTACTGCGCGGCGAAGTTCGCGGTGGAGGGCTACATGGAGAGCCTGGCGCCGGTGGCGAGCACGCTCGGCGTGAGCGTGTCCGTCGTCGAGCCGGGCGCGGTGGCGACCGAGTTCGTCAACAACATCGGGCTCGACCTCGACGCCCGCATCGCCGCGGCCGGACCGTACGCCGACGCGCTGCGCACCTACATCGACCGCACGGTCAGCCAGTTCACGGAGGGCTCGGCCCAGACCCCGGCCGGCGCGGCCGAGGCCGTCATGGAGGCGCTGACCGCCGACCGTCCGGCCTTCCGCATCCAGACCTCGCAGTGGGCCCGCGACTTCACCGGGACCAAGCTGACCGACCTGGACGGCGCGGCCGTCCTCGGCATGACGGGGACCTGGGTCGCAGCCTGACGCACGGGGCGCAGGGCATGTGCCGCGCCCTGGGACGTGTCCGGACCCCGCCGCGCAGCCCCGCCTGTCCGGCGGGCGGCCGGCGCTCCTTTGCGGGCACTCGCCGGGCGGGGTCATCATGGGAGGAGGCCGGCCGGGCCGCCGTCCGGCCTCCGGACCGCCGCGCGGCGGCGCGTCCCCCGTCGGGAGGTGACCCGCGTCCATGGACGAATCACGCAGGGCCTGGATCTCGATCGGCGTCGTCATCGCCGTCATCCTGCTGAACCTCGCGGCCATCATCCTCATGAACACGGTCGGCCTGTGACCCTGTGACGGCGCCCGGCCGCGGTTCCGGTCCGCCCCCGGCTCCCGGGGGCGGACCTCTCGCGCGTACGGGGCCCGCCTCCCCCGCCCCGGCGGCCGGGCGCCCGCGCCGTCATTTCTGACATTTCCTCAACTCTCCGCCTGTTAAGGCGAGTTCGACTCCTCCGCGCATGAAGCAGACGCTGCGCGGACCCTTGCCGCGGCGACCCGGTTCGCGAATGATGCTCCGGGCGTGTCGGTCGGCGGTGGCCGTCTCCGGCCCGCCACCCCCGAACCCGACCGGCCAGGAGGCCTGTTGTGCGGACCCACCGTCGCATCCGGAGATCCCTCGTCGTCGTCGGCGCCGCCCTCGCGCTCGTCGTCGGCGTCCCGCAGGTGGCCTTCGCGGCGCCGCCCCCGGCGCTGCCCGGCCAGGCCGAGGCGATCGAGCGGACCTTCCAGCCCGCCTACGACTACGACACCGACGGCTGCTATCCGACACCCGCCATCGGTCCGAGCGGGGTGCTGAACGGCGGGCTCAAGCCCACCGGAGCCCTCGACGGCAACTGCCGGGACGCCTCGGACCTCGCCAACACCAACGGGTACTCGCGCTGGACCTGCAACAACGGCTGGTGCGCCGTGGTCTACGCGCTCTACTTCGAGAAGGACCAGGCGATCCCCGGCATCAGCCTCGGCGGCCACCGCCACGACTGGGAGCACGTCGTGGTCTGGATCCAGGGCAACGAGGCGAAGTACGTCGCCACTTCCGCGCACGGCGACTTCGAGATCCACGCGCACGACCGGATCCGCTGGGACGGCACCCATCCCAAGATCGTCTACCACAAGGACGGCGTCGGCACGCACTGCTTCCGCGCGGCGAACACCAACGACGAGCCCCCGGAGAACCACCGCGGCACCTGGCAGTACCCCACGCTCGTCGGCTGGTCGGGGTACCCGGCGACGCTCCGGGACAAGCTCAGCCAGGCCGACTTCGGCAGCGCGCACTTCGGTCTGAAGGACGGCTCCTTCGCCTCCCACCTGGCGGAGGCCAAGCCGGCGGGCATCCCCTTCGACCCGTACCTGTAGCCGGCGCACGGCCCGGTCCCCGTCGCCGCTCCTCCCGCGGTCACAGTCGCAGGAGGAGCAGCGCGATGTCGTCCGTGTGCACGGACGCCGCGCCGGTACCGTGCAGGAGGGCCTCGATGAGGTCGTCCAGATCCGCCCCGTCGTTCTCGGCGAGGACCGCGGCGAGGTCGTCGGTGCCGCGCTCGGCGTCGATGCCGGACGCGGTGGGCTTCTCAACCAGCCCGTCGGTGTAGAGGGTCAGGAGCGTCCCGGGCGCCAGTTCCAGGCGGGTGACCGGGCACGGGCTGTCGCCACCGATGCCGAGGAGCGGGCAGGGGTCGAGGTCCACGCGGCGCGGCCTGGTTCCCGGGGCGTGTACCAGCGGCGGCGGATGCCCGGCGCTCGCCAGGGTCGCGCACCGGCTCGCGAGGTCGATGTGGAGGTAGAGGCAGGACACGAGCAGTTCGGTGTCCAGGCCCGCCAGGAGGCGGCCGGTGCGGGCCAGGACCGCGCCGGGCGGTGCGCCCGCGGCGGCCCGGATGGCGGTGCGGACCTGGCCCATGAGGGCGGCGGCGGCGACGTTGTGCCCCTGCACGTCGCCGATGACGGCCGCCACGGTGGTGGAGTCCAGCGGGATGACGTCGTAGAAGTCGCCTCCGATGTCCATGCCGTGGCCTGCGGGCAGGTAGCGGGCTGCGGCCCGCAGGCCCGGCACCGTGGGCAGGGTGTGCGGGAGGAGCGCCTGCTGGAGGCCGTGGGCGAGGTCGTGCGCCGCGTCGTGCAGGCGGGCCCGGTCCAGGGCCTGGGCGATCAGCCCGGCCAGGGAGGTGAGGACGGCGCGCTCGTCCGCCGTGAAGTCGTGCGGCCGCTCGTAGGAGAGGATGCAGCAGCCCACCGGGCGGCCGGAGATGGTCAACGGCAGGAACGCCCAGGCCTGTTTGCCGCTGATCTGTGGCGCCTCGGGGTGTGCGCGGGCCATTGCTGCGGGGTCGCCGAAGAAGGCGGGGACGCCGTCGGCCAGTACCTGCCCCGCCGGGGTCAGCCCGGTGCCCAGGGGCAGGCCGTCGAGCCGCTCGATGGTCTCCGGGTCGTACCCGTGGTACCCGGTGATCTTGAGGCGCCCCGCGTCGGCGGCGGACAGGACGAGCGCGTCGGCTCCGAAGGCGGGCAGGACCTGGTGGGCGACCAGTTCGACGACGTCGCGGACGGTGACGGTCTCGGTCATGGCGGCCGCGAGGTGCAGGAGCTGGTGGACCCGGCCCGTGTACGCGACCGAACCGCCCGCGGGCGGGCCCGACCGGACCGCCTCCAGGTGACGGGCGGGGCGGGTGACGCGGACGCTGATGCCGCTGGAGTCCGGATAGAGCTGGAAGCGCAGCGGGATGCCGGGCGGGCGCAGGGCCGTGAACTCGACCGGTTCGCGGCTGAGGACGGCGGACCGGTAGCGGTCCTCGACCAGGGGGGCGTCCAGCCAGGGCAGGGACTGCCAGGGCCAGGTGCCGAGCAACTGGCCGGACGTACGGCCGAGCAGGTCCGCGGCGGTGCCGTCCACGAAGGTGATCCGGCCCTCCAGGTCCAGGGCCAGGGCGCCGTCGGGCAGGCGTTCGACCCAGTCGGCGGCGGCCTGCGCCGGCCGGCCGCCGTACGTGCGCGGCGGTGCGGCCGGGATGACGCGGGGCCGTGCGGGCACCTCGGGCGTGCCGTCGGCCGCGTCCAGCATCCGGGCGATACGGCGGGCGGCGGAGGTGACGTGGTGCTGTTCGCGCAGGCTCGCGGTGCGGGCGTGGCCGGCGGGCCACAGCAGGAACAGGGCGCCGTGGGCGCCCCGGCGGCCCTTCAGCGGTGCCGCAGCCAGGCAGAACTCGTACGGCAGGCTGACCGCCGCCTGGGGGTAGTCGTGGGCCAGGTCCTCCTGCGAACCGGTCCAGACCAGCCGGTCCTCGCGCACGGCGTCGCTCACCGGGGTGGAGGCGGTCACCGGGATCCGGTGCCACGGCCGCGCCACCTCGGTCGGCACGCCGCACAGCACGACGAGCACCAGGACGCCGCGGTCCGGACCGTCCCAGAGGTGGAACCCGCCGGCGGACGCCCCGGTCCGCCGGATCGTCGCGGTCAGCGCCTCGTCCAGCAGCCACGAGCCGGCCGCCCGGTCCGCCCCGGCGCCGGCCGGCGCGCCCGCGGCCGTACCCGTACGCGCACCCGCGTCGGCGCCTGCCGGGCCCTCACCGCCGCCGCTCACGGCCCACCTCCTGTCACAGCCCGCCGCCCGGGTCCGCACCGACGGCCCGTCAGGGGCCGGACGACTCTTCCGCGGACGACTCTTCTCCGGAGGCCCCATCCGCGGACGGACCCGCTGCGGCCGGTCCGGCGCCGAATTCCTTGACGAAGGCGGTGCAGAAGGCGTCGAGGTCGTCGGGCCTGCGGCTGGTGACCAGCGTGCCGGGCGCCGCCCGGCAGACCCGTACCTCTTCGTCGACCCAGGTGGCACCGGCGTTGCGCAGGTCGGTGGCGAGGCTCGGCCAGGACGTCACGGTCCTGTCCCGCACCACGTCCGCCTCGACGAGCGTCCAGGCGGCGTGACAGATCGCCGCCACCGGCCGGCCGGTGCGCAGGAAACCCCGTACGAAGTCGACCGCGCCCTCGTCCATGCGGAGGGCGTCGGGGTTGGCGACACCGCCCGGGAGCACCAGCGCGTCGTAGTCGTCCGGTCCGGCGGCGCCGACCACGTCGTCGACCGGGAAGGTGTCGGCCTTGTCGAGGTGGTGGAACGCCTGGACCTCGCCGCTGTCGGTCGACACGAGGCGTGGCTGCCATCCCTGGTCCACCACGGCCTGCCACGGCCGCTCCAGCTCGATCTGTTCCACGCCTTCCGGCGCCACGAGAAACGCCACCCTCATCGTCGTCACGTCCTTCCACGGTGATTGCGCCCGGCCGCCCTCCCGGCCCGCCCGCGCACTGCGCCTGCCCCTTCGCGAGGAGGGCAAACGGCCGGTCCGCCCCGGACGGCCGTATGATCGAGGACGCGTCGGCCCCGGCCGTCACCCCCTGACGAGACAGGCGAGGACGTGCACGTGCACAGGACCGTGACCGAACTCGCGGACGGCCGCGAGCTCATCTACTACGACAGCGAACCCGGCCGGGACCGAGGGGCCCAGGACCGGCGCCCGCTGGACCGGGTCGAGAGCGCCCCCGAACTGCGCCGCGACCCGGCCACCGGCGACTGGGTCACCATCGCCGCCCACCGGCAGTCCCGTACCTACCACCCGCCGGCGGACGCCTGCCCGCTCTGCCCCTCCCGGGACGGCCGCCAGAGCGAGATCCCGGCCGCCGACTACGAGGTGGCCGTCTTCGAGAACCGCTTCCCGTCACTCGCCGGGGAGGCCGGCCGCTGCGAGGTGGTGTGCTTCACCCCCGAGCACGACGCCGGCTTCGCCGACCTCACCCCGCAGCGGGCCCGGCTGGTCCTGGACGCCTGGACCGACCGCACCGCCGCCCTGTCCGCCCGGCCCGGCGTGCGGCAGGTGTACTGCTTCGAGAACCGGGGCGCGGAGATCGGCGTGACGCTGGCCCATCCGCACGGCCAGATCTACGCCTTCTCCACCACCACCCCGCGCACCGCCAAGCACCTCGCCGCCGCGGCCGCGCACCGCGCCCGCACCGGCCGCAACCTCTTCGAGGACGTCCTCGCGCAAGCCCGCGCCGCCACCGAACGCGTGGTCCTCGCCGGGGAGCACTGGACCGCCTTCGTCCCCTACGCCGCGCGCTGGCCGTACGAGGTGCACCTCCACCCGCACCGCAGGGTCCCCGATCTGACCGGGCTCACCGAGGCGGAGCGCGCCGAGTTCCCCGGCCTGTACCTGGACCTGCTGCGCCGTTTCGACCGGCTCTTCGGGGCGGCCGCGCCCACCCCCTACATCGCGGCCTGGCACCAGGCCCCGCTCGTGGGGGGCGAGGAACTCGCGCTGCACCTGGAGCTGTTCACGATCCGGCGGAGCGCCGACAAGCTCAAGTACACGGCCGGGACCGAAGCCGGCATGGACGCCTTCATGAACGACGTGGCGCCCGAGGCGGCGGCGCGGCGGCTGCGGGAGGCCCTGTGACCGGGCCCGCGGCGCAAGCCGCCGCCGTGCGCCGGGAGTTCGAACGCATCCACGGCCGCGCCCCCGACGGGATCTGGGCCGCCCCGGGCCGGGTCAACCTGATCGGCGAGCACACCGACTACAACGACGGCTTCGCCCTCCCGATGGCGTTGCCGCAGACCACCGTACTGGCGGCCGGCCGCCGCGAGGACGGGCTGCTGCGCCTGCACAGTGCCCAGGGCGACGGCCGGATCACCGAGCTGGCGGTGGCGGACCTCGCCCCCGGCCCGGTCTCCGGCTGGGCGCGTTACCCGGCCGGGGTGGTGTGGGCGCTGCGGGAGCGGGGCCTGCCCGTCGGCGGCGCCGACGTACACCTGGACAGCACCGTGCCGAGGGGCGCCGGCCTGTCCTCCTCGGCGGCCCTGGAGTGCGCGGTCGCCGTCGCGTACGACGAGCTGTACGCGCTGCGGCTGTCGCGGCCGGAGCTGGCACGCGTGGCGCAGTACGCCGAGAACGCCTTCGCAGGTGTGCCCTGCGGGGTGATGGACCAGATGGCCTCGGTCTGCTGCGCCGAGGGCAGCGCCCTGCACCTCGACAGCCGCAGCCTGGACGTCCGGCAGGTCCCCTTCGACCTCACCGGGCACGGGCTGCGCCTGCTGGTGATCGACACCCGGGTCGCGCACGACCTCGCCGACGGGGCGTACGCGGAGCTGCGCGCGGGGTGCGAGCGGGCGGCGGGACTGCTGGGGCTGACCGCCCTGCGGGACCTCTCCGAGGCGGAGCTGCCCGGCGTCCTCACGCAGCTGCCCGAGGACCTCGCGCCGCTGGTCCGGCACGTGGTCACGGAGAACGCCCGGGTCGGCCGGGCCGTCGAACGGCTCGCGGCGGGTGAACCGGAGTCGCTGGGGCCGCTGTTGACGGCCGGTCACGCCTCCCTCCGGGACGACTACCGCGTCTCGTGCCCGGAGACCGACCTCGCGGTGGAGGCCGCCGTCGCCGCCGGCGCCCTGGGCGCCCGGATGACCGGTGGCGGCTTCGGCGGCTCCGTGATCGCGCTGGTCCCGGCCGCGGCGGCCGCGTCCGTGGCCCGGGCCGTGACGGACGCCTTCGCGGCGGCCGGCTTCGTGACGCCGGCCGTGCTGGAGGCCGTACCGTCGGCGGGGGCCCGTCGCGTCGGCTGACCCGCGCGGCGCCGGCCCTCCCCCGCCGGCCGGCGGAGCGTTGTCGCAATCTCCCACATCGACTGCTCACCCACAATGCCAGTTGGGTTATCCGCCGAGCATCTGCAAGGTGATTGTCGAATATAAGCCGCAGATGCAGGACGGGACGTGAAAGGTGTCCCGTGGAGGAGGCGGCAGCTCAACGACCAGATCACGGCAGTGACGTCCGCGCGTGGCTGAGGGGCATCGAGGTGTTCGCGGGGCCGCTCTGCGCGTTCGAGCCGGAGCACGCCCCGGGTCCGGTCGGCGACCGCCCGCGCCGAGTCCCTGCCGGCCCGCCAGAGCCAGTACCTGGCGGACACGGCGGAGCGCGACCACGCCCTGGAGAAGGCGCTGGCCCTGGTCGGGCGGGAACCCTCCCTCGTGGACTCCGCCTGGACGCCCTACACCCTCGCCCCGGTGGAGGTGGAGTTCTGGCAGGCGGCGAAGAGCCGCGTCCACACCCGGCTGCGCTACGAGCGCACCGGGACCGACGGCCGCTGGGAGCGGTACCGGCTCTGGTCCTGACTCCCCCGGGGCCCGCACGGCCGACGTCACCACGCTTCGGCGTACGGGCCCCTTCCCCTCCTGTCCCTGCTCGCGAGGCGAGGTACCCCCCCCCATGACCACCCTGCCCCTCCGCACCGGTGGCGCCGGCGCGGCAGCCGCCGGCTCCGACCGCTCCCCCGTCCCGCGGCCGGACGAGCGATGGCCCGGTTCATCACCGAGGCCCTGGGTGACGCGCGCACCGTGCTCTACGTCGGCGCGGGCGCCGGGTCGTACGAGAGCGCGGCGCGTGCGGTGACCGCGGTGGACGCCTCGGAGTCGATGCGGGCCCGGCGCCCGGTCCGGCTCGCCCGGGCGATCGACGCGGTCGCCGAGGAACTGCCCTTCGCCGATGGCGAGTTCGACGCTTCGATGACGCTCTTCAGTGTCCACCAGTGGTCCGACGTGCGGGCCGGTCTGCGCGAGATGCGGCGCGTGACGCGCGGTCCGGTGGCCGTCCTGTCCTGCGATCCCGACCTGGTGCGGGAGTTCTGGCTGTACCGGTACGCGCCCGAGGTCCTCGACACGGAGGCGCTCCGCCATCCGACGGTCGAGGAGCTGGCCTCCGCGCTCGGCGGCAGCGGGACCGTCCGGACCGTACCCGTTCCGCCGGACTGCACGGACGGGTTCAACGAGGCGTACTACGTCCGCCCCGAGCTGCTGCTCGACCCGGCGGCCCGGCAGGCCTGTTCGGCGTGGAGCTTCGTCGACGACGGCGTGCGCGAGCGCTTCGACCGGTCCCTGCGCCGCGTCTGGAATCGGGCGCCTGGGACGCGGAGTTCGGCCACCTGCGCACCCTGCCGGCGTACGAGGGATCCCTCGTCCTCGTACGCGCGACCCCCTGACGCGCCCCCTAACCGGTGAGCAGCAGCGGTACGGGGGTGCCGTCCGTCCAGTCCGCGGGGATCGCGGCGAGCGCGTCCGCGACGGCGGCGGCCCGGAGGAAGGCCGCGCCGTGGCCCGCGGTGATCCGGGCGCCGGCGCCGTCCCAGGTGACGGGGACCAGCCGGGTCAGTCCGGGGGCGGCGGGCCGCAGCGACCCCGTCACGGGTACGAGGGGCAGCGGTGCGAGGGACCGGCCGCAGAGGCCGGAGAGCAGCGGGCCCAGCAGGGTGTGGGCGGCGACGAGGGCCGCGTACGGGTTCCCGGGCAGCCCCACCACCCAGCCGCCGGCGGGCAGTTCGGCGAGCAGCATCGGGTGGCCGGGGCGGCAGGCGACCGTGTCGACGACCGGCCGGGCCCCGGCCTCGGTCAGCAGCCGGCGCAGCTGGTCGGTGACGCCGACGGAGGTGGAGCCCGTGACCACCACGACCTCGGCGTCCCGCGTGCCGTGCACGGCCGCGGCCAGTGAGCCCGCCGGCCGGTCGTGGACGTGCCGCACCTCGCGGCACTCGCCGCCCAGTGCGGCGACCAGGGCCGGCAGGGCCGGCCCGAGGGCGTCGCGCACCCGCCCCGGCCCGGGCGGGCCGGCGTGGTCCAGTTCGTCGCCGGTGACCAGGACCCGGACCCGGGGCGCGGGCCGCACCGGCAGGGTGTCGTGGCCGCAGGACGCGGCGAGTCCGAGCAGCGCGGGGCCGACCGGGGTGCCCGCCGGGGCGAGGAGGCCGCCGGCCGGGGTGTCCTCACCGGTCCTGCGGATGTGCCGGCCCGGCGGCGGCACGGGTCCGGACACCAGGCCGTCGCCGCCCGCCAGGGCCGCTTCCACCGGCAGTACGGCGCACGCTCCGGCCGGGACCTGCGCGCCGGTGGAGATACCCACGCACTCCCCCGCGTGGAGCGCTCCCGGCCACACCGTGCCCGCCCGGACGGCTCCCCGGACCCGCCAGGGGCCGGGGCCCGCGACCGCGTACCCGTCCATGGCGGCCGTGTCGAACGCCGGCAGCGGATGAGGGGCGCGCAGGGCGTCGGCCAGCGTGAGCCCGACGGCGTCCGCGAGCGGCACCGTACGGGCGGGCCACGGCCGCGGCGCCGCGTGGGCCCGCATCCGGGCCTGCGCCCAGGACAGTTCCCCGGGCCGCGGCGGCCCGGCGGGCGCGAGGGCCGGTGCGGCTACGGGTGCGGGCGGGGCGGCGGCGGTCACGGAAGGCATGGGACGACAGTCGCCGCGCGGCGTTTCGGGCCGCCACCGAAAGGGTTGCCGCACCGCACCGATCCGCTCACGGCCCGGGGGACTCACCGGTGAGCCCGGCTGTGACCGACGAGCTCGAACGCCACATGGACCGAATGACGGCCTGGCCGTCACGCAGACACATCACCCGTCAGGCTCGTGCGGCGCGGGGGCGGTCGGTACGGGCACGGCCCAGGTCGAAGGCGGCCAGCCGGACGTGGCTCTGTCGAGGTGTCAGGATCCCGGCCTGCCGGGGGCCGTGGGAGGGGACGGCCGGGGCGGAGGCGGCCTCCCCGACCCCGCCGACGGCCGCGGCGCCGGCGGCGAGCAGCGCCCGCCGGTAGAACCGGCGGTGCTCGGGCCCGTCCTGCGCGACGGCCGGTTCGGGGGCAGTTTCCGGCCCGGAGGCTCCGTCGGCGGCGTCCACGGTGCCGACCCACAGCTGGTTGAGCTCGTCGTCGAAGGGCTTGCCGTCCTCCGCGACGGCCAGCAGAATCTGCGACTTGGCGAAGTCCGGGGCCAGTTCGGCCCAGGCGAAGACCGCACAGTAGTCGCCGCGACGATGCCGCGCAGCTGGCCGTTGTGGTGGACGGTGTGGGACCACCACCGGGACGGCACCGTCCTCGGTGAAACGCCGGTCGCCGTGTCCTCGGAGGGCTCGGTGCACCGCTTCGTCGCGGCGCTGGAGCACGCGGCGGCGGGCTTCCGCTGGACCTGGTAGCACCCCGGGGCGTCGGGCACCGCGCGATCGGGCGTGGGCTGTTCCGGTGGTCCGTCGGGCGGGTTCGGGGGCGCCGCGCGAGGTGCGCGGCGGCCTTCGCCGGTGCGGGGAGATCCTGGGATCCCGTGCGGCCCGGCCGCCTCCACCGTCGTTCGAGCCCGGCCCGCCGGGCAGCTACGGAGACCGATGTCCCCGACCGTCGCCCCCGAGGCCACCGCCGCGGCCCTCGTGCGCCGCCCCCAGCTGTGGCTGGTGCCCACGATCCTCACGGGGCTGCTGGCCCTGCTGCTGTCCCTCCTCTACATGGGCGGCATCGTCAATCCCGAAGCGCAGCTGCGGGACCTCCCCATCGCCCTGGTCAACGAGGACACGGGCAAGCCGCCGCCGGGGCAGCGGCAGAACCTGGGCGCGCAGATCACCGCCTCCATCACCGCCGACCCGGCGGGCGGCAAGGCGGACTGGCGCCGGCTGAGCCTCGCGCAGGCGCGGGACCAGCTGGACTCCGGCAAGGTCTACGGCGCGCTGGTGGTCCCCGCCGATTTCACCGACACCGTCACGGCGCTGCCCACGGCCGCGGCCACCCGCCTGCCGACGCTGACCGTGCTCACCAACCCCGGCAAGGGCAGCCTCGGATCCTCGCTGGCCGGTCGGATCACGACGCAGGCCGCGGCGCGCGCGTCCCACGCCATCGGGGAACAGCTCACGGCTGCCGCCGGCGCCTCCGCCCCTCCCGCCACCAAGCTGCTGCTCGCCGATCCGGTGGACGTGGTCACACAGGTCGGGCACCCGATCGGCGCCCGCAGCGGGCTGGGCCTGACGGCCTTCTACTACACCCTGCTGCTGGTGCTGGCCGGATTCATGGGCGGCAACGTCATCAGCAACGGCGTGGACACCGCGCTCGGCTACGCCGACAACGAGATCGGTCCCTGGCACACGCGCCGCCCGACGGTGCCGATCGACCGGACGCAGACGCTGCTCCTGAAGATGCTGATGACGGCCGGCATCACGCTCGTCAGCACCACGCTGGTGATGGTGGCGTGCGTCGGCGTCCTGGGGATGGACGCCACCCACCTGCCGCTGCTGTGGGTGTACTCGTACTGCGCGGCGCTCGCCGTGGGTCTGGGCGTGCAGGCCATCAACGCCGCGTTCGGCGGCATCGGGCAGCTCGTGTCGATGTTCGTGTTCATCGTGCTGGGGCTGCCCTCGTCGGGCGCGACGGTCCCGCTGCAGGCCGTCCCCGGCTTCTACCGCTTCCTCTCGTACTTCGAACCGATGCGTCAGCTCAGCGACGGCGTGCGGGCGATCCTCTACTTCGACGCGCGCGGCGACGCCGGCCTCACCCGCTCCTGGATCATGATCGCGCTGGGTACGGTGCTGGCGCTCCTGTTCGGCTTCGCGATGACCGCCTACTACGACCGCAAGGGCCTCAAGCGGCTCACCCCCCAGCCGCCCCAGCCCCTGCCGGTCCAGAACTGACCGCTCGGTGCACAAGCAAGGCATCTTTCACCTCTCGGATGATTCACTGTGCCGAGCGGGCCGCTCGGGTCCGCTTCCGTGTCTCGATCCCATCGCCCCGGCGGGGCGACGCTGGTTGACTGACACGCGCACCGGCTCCCCGGCGGTCGAGCGGCTCTCGCCGCCCGGGGACCACCGGCAGGAGGCCCCTGCGCGCCGATCGCGGTGTTCGTCGCGCAGGGGCCCTGTGGTGCGCGCACGACGACCCGTTCCTGGCCCGCGCCCTCCTGACCTGGGCCGCGTCGCGTCGATCAGGCCGGATCAGCCCGGGCTGATCGCCAAGCACGGTTTAGAGGGTGTCAGGCGTCCAGGGGGCGCCAGGCCGGGCCCGTCCCGTCGTGGCGGACGTGGCCGAACACCACGTCGGCGAAGTGGACGCCGAAGCCGAGCGTTCCGGGCTCCGCCAGCTCGGCGACGAGGCGGCGGCGGTGATCGGCGGTCAGGGCGCGGTCGTGGTCGAAGCCGGAGGACCACTCCGGACGGTCGACCTGGATCGGCGAGTGCAGGGCGTCGCCGAAGGCGATCAGGCGCCGCCCGCCCCCGGTGATGACGTACTCGGCATGCCCGACGGTGTGGCCCGGGGTGATCCGGACCCGCACGCCGGGGAAGACCTCCTGCCCGTCGGCGACCGTGCGCACGCGGGGCGCGAGGGTCCTGACCTGCTCGGCCATGCCCTGGGCTTCCAGGAGGTCGCGCCGCTCCCACTCGGGCCCGGAGATCAGGTGGTCGGCGTGGGCGAACGCGAGGCGGTCGCTGCCGGGGGCGGGGTGGCAGGCCCAGCCGAGGTGGTCGGCGTGCAGGTGGGTGAAGGCCACCGCTTCGACGTCTTCGGGGCGGCGGCCGAGGTCGGCCAGGGCCGCCGGCAGGGCGCCTCCGTGGATCGTGTCGAGGGGCCCCTCGGGCAGCTGGAGGGACTGCGGGCCGAAGCCCGCGTCGATGAGGAGGGCGCGGTCGCCGTGCTCCACCAGCAGGGCGCCGACGCTTCCCACCAGGCGGCCCGCGGGGTCCAGGTATTCGGGGTGCGCGGCCCACACCTCTGCGGTGGTGTCCGGCAGCAGCTCCAGCGGCCGGAGCCGTACGTCGCCGTCCGGTACGTACGACACCTTCGTCTCCCCCAGCCGGATGGAGCGGATGCCCGCCGGCCGGCGCAGTCGTACGCCCTGATCCACCGTCAAGTCAGTCATGGGTTCTCTCCTGTGAGTCGTGGTCAGGTCGTCGCCACGACCTGCCGCGGCGACGACGGCAACCATAAGCATCAAGCTTGAATCATTCAAGCTGGAAATATTTGGCCTTGATGGACTTGCTAGGGTGGCCGCATGACGACGCCCACCGATCCGCAGGCCATCGCCGAGCGACAGCTGTGCGGCCTGGTGAACGGCCTGGCCCAGCGGATCGCCGAGCACGTGAGGGAGCGGGCCGCCACGCTCGGCCTCACGGCGTCACAGGCGACGGCCCTGCGGGAGATGAGCGGGCCGATGACCATGCGGGAGCTCGCCGAACGCATGAGCTGCGAGCCCTCCAACACCACCTTCGTCGTCGACAAGCTGGAGAAGCAGCGCCTGATCGAGCGCCACCCGCACCCCACGGACCGGCGCGCCAAGCACCTCGTCCTCACGCCCGAGGGCACGGCGCTGCGCGGACGCCTCCTGGAACTCCTCCACGCCGACTCCCCGCTGTCCGGCCTCACCCCGGAGGAACAGCACGTCCTGCACGGCCTGCTGGAACGGGCCGTCACCTCCGGCTGAGGCGCGCCCCCCGGCCCTGCTGGGCCGTGCCCTGCCCGGTCCCGCCCTTCCCGGTGCCGTCCTTCTCCGCGGCGACGGCGGAGGCGGAGAGCAGCGTCGCACCGGCGAGCCCGCCCCAGAGGGCGCCCGGGCCGTGGGGTGCGAGCGCGGTGATGACCGCCGGCGAGACGGCGAGGCCGAAGCCCGTGGAGAGCTCGAAGCGGGCGAGGGCCCGCCCGAGGGCGTGCGCCGGGGCGAGGGCGGTGACCAGCGCCGTGGCGCTGCCGGCGTAGACGATCTCGCCGAGGGTGCAGACGACGGACACCGCGGCGACGGCCGGGGCGGCCCGGCCGGCTCCCAGTGAGGTGGCCGCGAGGAAACCGAGGTAGGACGCGGTGAGCACCACGCCTGCGACGGCCAGCACGGTCCGGCGGGGGAAGCGGGACATCAGGACGGTGACCGGGACCTGGAGGGTGACCACGAGCACCGTGTTGGCCACGAAGACGGCCGCCGACCACGCCGGGGAGGCGTGCAACTGCGTCACCAGCACCAGCGGGAGCGCGATTTCGGGCACGTTGAGGCAGAAGACGTAGACCACGTTGGCGGCCAGGAGCGCGCGCATCCGGGGCGCGGGCCCCGGCTCGGTCCCGCCCTCGGCCTCTTGGGCGGCCGGACGCGCCCGCAGGTGGACCGACCAGGCCAGTGCCGCCGCCGTGAGGTAGGCGATCCCGGTCGCGACCGCCATCGCCCGGAGCGCGGTGGCGCCGCCCGCCAGGCAGGCGGTGGCGAGGAGCGCGCCGACGCCCAGGCCCGCGTTGCGCAGGGCGCGGCCGGCCGCGAGGGCGGTGTCGCGTTCCCGGCCGTGGGCGACGGTGGCCACGAGGGCCGCGTGGGCGGCGGGCCACGCCTGGTTGCCCACGCCCAGGACGAGCGCCGCCGTCGCGAACGGCCAGACGTGTCCGGCCGGGGTGGCCAGCAGCACCGCCACGCCCAGGGCCCGTACCAGCATCGACGCGGCCACGACCGTGCTGCGTGCGCCCCGGTCCAGCCAGCGGCCCACCGCGGGCATGCACACCAGGCCCACGACGATGCCGGCCGTCATGGCGATGCCGGTGGCGGGCGCGGGCAGCCGCAGCACCATGACCCCGTAGAGCAGCAGGAACGGCCGCAGCAGGCCGGTGCCGAGCGCGTCCACGGCCAGGGCGACGGCATAGCGGGGACCTCCGGAGGCGCGGACGAGGGCGCGCGGCCGGATCGTGGTGATGGTTTCCATGGCGTCAACGTGCGTGCGACCGCCGGGCCGGGCACGTGGGTTGACGGACATCGTCAACCCGCTGTCGCCACGGGCCGCGCGGTCGGCAATGCTGAGCGGGTGACGTTGAGGATCGACATCGGCGGGCTGCCGTCCGGGCGGCTGCGGTTCGCCGCGTCCCCGCTGGCCGAACTGACCGCGATGCTGCACGTGCTGGCGGAGCCGGGGCACCATCCGCAGTTCGCCGACTGGGCCGGGGAGGTCTGGGCCGGGATGCGGCCGGAGCTGGCCGAGCGCCTGCGGGAGGCGGACTTCCTCTGGCGTTCCTCCCAGGCCGACTTCCTGCTCCCCGCCCGGCCCCGGCCCACCCTCGCGGAGGAGTTGGACGAGGTGGACCGGATCGACGACGAGCCGTACGTGACCGCGGCGCTCGTGACCACCTGCGGCAGCAACCGGGTCCGGTTCGGGGCGCCGTCGCCGCTGACCGACCGGGTCGCGCGGGAGCGCGCCCTGGACCTGGCGCAGGCCCGCGGTGTGCGGCAGGAGGCCTTCGCGGAACGGCTGTTGGCGGACCCGGCCGTCGTACGGGCGCGGGTGCGCGGCACCCTCGAACAGTGCGCGGAGGCCTTCTTCGACGCCGCCTGGGCGGACGTCGCCGTACGGCTCGCCACCGACCTGCGCGTGAAGAACGACCTGCTGAGGCGCGAGGGCGTGGGGACGGCGCTCGCATCGGTCTCCGGCGCGGTCTCCCTGGCACCGGAGGGCGACTGCATCGTCGTGGACAAGCTCCTGGACAAGGCGACCGCCGCGCACGGCACCGGAGTCACCTTCATACCCAGCGTCTTCGGCAGCCCCCACCTGGCGGTGGTGCACGCGCCCGGATGGCAGCCGGTGGTGCAGTACCCGGTGGCCGAACCGAGCCCGTCGGAACCGGTGTCGCTGGAAACGGTCACCCTCCGGCTGGAGGCGCTCTCGCACCCCGTACGGCTACGGCTGCTGCGCACGCTGGCCCGCGGCCCGCACACCACCCGGGAGCTGGCCCACGCCTGGGAACTGTCACCGCCGGAGGTGTCCCGTCACCTCGCCGTCCTGCGCCGCGCCGGTCTGCTCACGGCCCGGCGGCGCGGCCGGTACGTCCGCTACACCCTCAACCTGCCCGACCTGACGGCGCTGGGCGCCGACCTGCTGGCGGCCGTACTGCGCTGAGCGGACACGGACGGCCGGCGGGCGGCCCACCTCTGGAGGTGCATCGCCGACCTCGACAAGGCCGTGCCGCTGATCAACGAGGATTACTGCGCCGCGTACTTCTGAGCATTTCACCCACCGGGCCGCGGTCCCGGCTTCAGGTCCCCTTTGAGGCGTTCCTCGAAATCCGGCTTCTTCACGGTCACCGTGGAATACCCGGTGTGAACGGCGCCCGAGCCGTCCAGGGGAAGGAGCAGGACGGCGGGGCGCGGGGTCGCGGTGGGGGCGGCCATCGAGGTCGCCAGCAGGCCGATGCCGCTGCCCACCAAAGTGACGGCGGCGCCTGTCAGAACGACACCGCGGATCCAGGAAAACTCGAACACGACCATTCTCCCATTCGATTCGGAGACCGGCTCCCGGGATTTCCGGTGAAGGCACCTCTCGAATACACCCCGGTTCGCGTGGGGCGTCATGCCACTGGAACGCGTGACTTGACGCCCGCGGGCGAGCCCGGCAGCACTCCGGCGAACCTCCTTTCCCGGTGTTTTCACCTTCTGTCAAGTAACGAATGGCCGGGACTACGGCCTTTCCCCCGCCCCGGGCAGGGTGGCAATCGACCGTCCTGCGGAAATGCAGGAGCGAAACACCATCCGGAACGGAGGCCCGCGATGTTCCGTCGTGCAGGGGGCTTCGTGACCCGTCGTCCCCGACTGGTCCTCCTCGCCGCGCTCGTGTTCCTCCTGCTGTCCGCCGTGTTCGGCGCGGGGGCGACCGGCCTGCTCAAGACGCAGGGGTACGACGATCCGCGGTCCGAGTCCAGCCGCGCCGCGGTGGTCGCCGCCCGGCATTCCGGAGCCTCCCCCAACCTGGTCGTCGTCGCGCAGACCCGCGGCGGCACCGTCGACGACCCGGCGGCCCGCAGCGCGGGCGAAGCCCTGACCAGGCGTCTCGCCGCCGAACCGCACGTGAACGCGGTGACCTCGTACTGGACCGCCGGTGCGGCGGAGCTGCGCAGCCGGGACGGGCGCGCGGCCATGCTGGTCGCGCACGTGGACGGCGAGGGGGACCGGCTCGGCGCCCACGTCGAGCGGCTGAGGGGGGAACTGACCACCCCGGCCGACGCCGGCGGGACGACGACGGCGCCGCTGACGGTGCGGGTCGGAGGGCCCGCGCTCGTCGACACCGAGCTCCAGCACCTCTCCGAGTCCGACCTGAAGCGGGCCGAAGCCGTCGTCCTGCCCGGCACGCTGATCCTGCTGGTCCTGGTGTTCGGCAGTGTCGTGGCCGCCGCCCTGCCCCTGCTCATCGGCGTTCTCGCCATCGTCGGGACCCTGCTGGCCCTCAGGGTCCTCGGCAGCGTCACCGACGTGTCCGTCTTCGCGCTGAACCTCACCACGGCGCTCGGCCTGGGCCTGGGCATCGACTACGGGCTGCTGGTCGTCTCCCGGTTCCGGGAGGAACTCGCCGCCGGGTACGAGCCGCGCACCGCCGCCGTACGGACCGTGCGCACCGCCGGCCACACCATCGCCTTCAGCGCCGCGACCGTCTCCGCAGCGCTCGCCACCCTGCTGGTGTTCCCGCCGTACTTCCTGCGCTCCTTCGCCTACGCGGGCATCGCCGTCGTGGTGATCGCCGCGGTGAGCGCCGTGACCGTGCTGCCCGCCCTGCTCGCGCTGCTCGGCAAGCGGGTGAACGCCTGGGCGGTGCCCTGGCGCCGCAGGGTCCACTCCGGGTCGCGCTCGCGGTTCTGGGAGGGGCTGGCGCGGATCGTCGTACGCCGCCCGCTGCTGGCGGCGCTGCCGGTGATCGGGCTGCTGGCACTGCTCGCCGGGCCGTTCGCCCACGCCGGGTTCGCCACTCCCGACGACCGGGCGCTGCCGACGGCTTCGGCCGGCCGTCAGACCGGTGACCTGGTGCGCGACGCGTTCGACATGAAGGGGGCGGGCGCGCTCACCGTCGTCACCACCGGTGCGGCGACCCAGTGGGCGCGGGAGGACCACGCCCGTCGGCTGTCCGCGCTGCCGCAGGTCGCGCAGGTCGTGACGCCCGAGGGCACCTTCCGGGGCGGATCGCCCGCCCCGCTCCCCGGCTCCGCCCGGTCCGCCGGGGTCCGGCCCGCCGACGTCGTCGCCGGCCCCGCCCGGCTGTCGGTGGTACCGCTGGTCGACCCGCAGTCGCGCGCCGCCCAGCAGCTCGTGCGCGACGTCCGGGCCACCCCCGGCCCGGCCGGCACCGACGTCCTGGTCGGCGGGCCGAGCGCGGTGCTGGTCGACGCCAAGGCCACGGTGGGAGACCGGATCCCGCTCGCCCTCTCCCTGATCACCGCGACCACCTTCGTGCTGCTGCTCGCCTTCACCCGCAGTCTGCTGCTGCCGCTGAAGGCCATCGCGCTGAACGCCCTGAGCCTCGCGGCGGTCCTCGGAGCCATGACGTGGATCTTCCAGGCGGGGCATCTGCACCACCTGCTCGGTTTCACCCCCGGACCGCTCAGCACCACCATGCCGGTGCTGCTGTTCTGCATCGTCTTCGGGCTGTCGGTCGACTACGAGGTGTTCGTCCTCGCACGCGTCAAGGAGGCGCACGACGCCGGGCAGGACGACGCCACCGCCATCGTCTCGGGCATCGGCCGCACCGGCGGCATCGTCACGACGGCCGGCGCGCTGCTCGCCTTCACCCTGTTCGGCTTCGGCACCTCCCGGGTCTCGCTCCTGCAGTTCTTCGGGATCGGCGCGGGCCTGGGCGTCCTCCTCGACGCCACGCTCGTACGGGGCGTCCTCGTTCCGGCGCTGATGCGCCTGGCGGGCGCCCTGAACTGGTGGGCGCCGTGGCCGCTGCGGCGCGGGGTGCCGTGCCCGGCGACCCGTCCGCCGCCGCAGCGCCCGAAACCCACCGCGCGCCTCCCGGAGTGCGCCGTGTGCCGGCCCCGGCCCGCACCGCCGCCTTCCCCGGCCGCGGTTCCGACCCCGGTCCCGGTCACGGTCCCCGTCCTCAGTTGCCCCACCTGTCCCACCGTCCCCACCAACCCGGCTGTCGTCCGACCCGGGCACCACGACAAGGAAGACCCGTCATGAACGACATCGCCATCGTCGGACTCGGCTGCCGCTTTCCCGGAGCCCGCGACGTCCGCGCCTACTGGAAGCTGCTGATGAGCGGAGAACGGCAGTTCTCCGCGGTTCCGGCGGAACGCTGGAACCACGACCCCTTCCACGAGCCCGGCAACCCGTCGGCCCCCCATGCCGCCTACACCGACCAGGTCTCCTTCCTCGACGACGTGGACCGCTTCGACGCCCTGCACTACGGGGTGCCTCCCGCCCGCGCCCGGGCCATGGACCCACAACACCGGCTGATGCTCGACGTCACCCGTGAGGCCCTCGACGACGCGGGGCTGGGCCGGGGCGACTTCGACCGGGAGAACACCGGGGTCTTCTGCGCGATGTCGGTGTCCGACTACAAGGACGTCATGACGGCCCCCATCCGGGCCATCGCCCTGGCCGACCAGGCGCGGCGGTCCGCGGCCGACGACGACGGCGTCCTCGAAGCGGTCAGGGAGCACGCCGGACGCCTCGGCACCGTGCAGCCCTTCAGCCTGCCCGGGAGCCTGCTCAACATGGCGGCCGGCACCGTCAGCCGGCAGTTCGACCTCGGCGGTCCCAGCTTCGCCGTCGACGCCGCCTGCTCCGGTTCCCTGGTGGCCCTCGACCAGGCAGTCGCCCAGCTGCGCCAGGGCGGCTGCCGGATCGCCGTCGTCGGCGGCGTATACGTCAACCTGACCCCCGACAGCCTGATCGGCTTCTCCACGCTGCGCGCGCTGTCCGCCTCCGGGACGTGCCGCCCGTTCGACGAGGAGGCCGACGGCTTCGTGCTCGGCGAGGGCGCCGGCGCCGTCGTCATCCGGCCCCTCGTGGACGCGCTCGCCTCCGGCGACCGCGTCTACGCCGTGATCAAGGGCGTCGGCTCGGCCAACGACGGCGCCTCACCGGGCCCGCTGGCTCCCGCCCCGGAGGGCCAGCTGCGCGCGCTGCGCCGGGCCTACGACGACGCCGGCGTCCCCCCGTCCTCCGTGAACTTCCTGGAGGCCCACGGCACCGCCACCCGGTCCGGCGACCGCGCCGAGGTCGAGGCGCTGCGCCGGCTGCGCACCGAGTGGCCCGACGACGACCCCTCGCTGTGCTACCTCGGCGCGGGCAAGGCCCTCATCGGGCACTCCCTGGCCGCCGCGGGCATGGCGGGGCTGATCAAGACGGCTCTGGTCGTCCACCACCGCACGATCGTGCCGCAGCCGGGCACCACCCCCCATCCCGACCTGGGCATCTCCGCCGCGGGCCTGCGGTTCGCCGACACCGCGCGGCCCTGGCCCCGTACGGGCGGTCCGCGGCGGGCCGCGGTCAGCTCCTTCGGTTTCGGCGGTACGAACGTCCACGTGGTGCTGGAGGCGGCGCCCTCCCCGGCGACCGCCCCGGCTCCCTCCCCCGCGGCCGGTGCGAGCACCACCGTGACCGCGGGCGGCGCGGGCGGCGCACCGCAGGTCCTCCTGCTCTCGGCCGGCGACGCCGAACTGCTCGACCTGCACATCGGCGACGTACTGGACGCGCTGGAACGCGCTCCCCGCACGCCGGTCGGAGCGCTGGCGCACACCCTGGGCGGGCGCGCGCCGCTGAAGGCCCGGCTCGCGATCGTGGCCTCCGACACGGACGAGTTCGCCCGGCGGCTGACGCGCGGCCGCGCTCGGCTCGCCGACGGCGCCCGCGGTGACCTCGGCGAGGGTGCCTTCGCGGCGGACGCCCCCCTGCCGGCCGCGCGGCGCCGTATCGCCTTCGTCTTCCCCGGTCAGGGCAGCCAGCGTCCGGGAATGATGCGGGACCTGTACGAGGGGTTCGCCGGCTTCCGGGCCGCGTTCGACGCCCTCGGTTCCGTGGCCCGCGGCGACGCTGACCTCGACCTCGCCGGGCTGCTGTACGGCGGCGACGACGAGGAGCTCAGGCGGCGGCTCGCCGGCACCGAGGTGTGCCAGCCGCTGCTCGGCACCGTCCAGATCGCCGCCACCCGGCTGCTCGCCGACTGCGGTGTCGCCCCGGACCTGGCGCTCGGCCACAGCGCGGGGGAGTTCGCCGCGGCCGCGGCGGCCGGAGCGCTCGGCGGGGAGGAGACCGTCCGGCTGCTGGTGCGCCGGGGCGAGGCCCTCCGGCGGGCGGAGAGCGGTCTGCGGGGCGGGATGGTCGCCGTACAGACCGACAAGGAGACCTGCCGGCAGCTGATCGTCGGCATCGACGACGTGTGGCCGGCCTGCTTCAACCAGCCGCGGCAGGTCGTGGTCAGCGGTACGCGGCAGGGCCTGGCCGCCCTCCGGCGGGCCTGTGCCGAAGCGGGCGTCGTCACCGTGGAGCTGGACGTCTCCAACGCCTTCCACTCCCCGCGCCTCGCCTGCGCCGAGGAGGCCGTGCGCGCGGACCTGGCCGGTCGCCGCCTGAGCGCCCCGGTCCTGCCGTTCGTGTCGTCCGTGAACGCGGAGCTGTGCGCCGACCCCGAGGAGCTGCGCGAGCTGTGGGCGCGGCACGCCTCCGTCCCGGTGCGGTTCGACGATGCCGTCCGCGCCTCGTACGACGCGGGGGCGCGCCTGTTCCTCCAGGTCAGCGGTGGCGGCTCGCTCCTCGACCCGGTCCGCCGCAACCTCGTCGACCGGGCCGACGTGCACGTCGTCGCCGCGAGCGGCACGGAACCGGACGGCGGACGCGGCTTCGTCCGGGCCCTCGCCCGGCTCTCCGTCCTGGGCGTGCCCGTCGACCCGCGCGTCCTGGTCCCGGCGGAAGACCGCAGGCTGGTGGACCTGCCGGTGGCGAGGCTCGCCGCGCAGTCCTACTGGGCCGGGCGGGGGGCCCCGTCGAAGGAGGCACCGGCGGACCCGGTGCTCCACCCCATGGACGATCTGCGGCAGATGGTCCGGCGGCAGGTGGACCTCATGTCCCGCGTCGGCGCAGCCGGGTCCGTCCCGCCGCACCCCGGGCCGGAGGCCGCAGGGCCCGCGGAGCCCGACACGGAGCCGGCGGTGTCCCGCGCCGAGCCGGCGGTGCCCGTCGCCGGGCCCGCACCGGCCGGGGACGTGGGCGCGGTCACGGAGGCCGTTTTCGCGCACATAGCCCGGATCAGCGCCTTCCCGGTGGGCCACTTGCACCACGAACAGCTGCTGGTCGACGACCTCGGCTTCGACTCCCTGATGCTGACCGACCTGTTCACCGCCCTGAAGCGGCAGTGGCCGCTGTGGACCTTCGACGAAGGGGCCGCGGACCGGCCGACCGTCGGGGGTGTCGCGGCGGCCGTCGCGGGGGTCACCGGGGACCCCGCGCCGGGGGCCGTCCCCGAGCAGCGCGCCGCAGGCGGCGTACCGCCGGGGCCGGCCGCCCCGGAGCCCGTCCCCGAGCCGGCACCCGAGCCCGTCCCCGAGCCCGCCGCGCCGTCCGAGGAGCACACGCGCATCGACCGCTTCCCGGAGGTCACCGCCCACGGCGAACGCGTCGGCGCGCTCTCCGGCACCGGCCTGTCCAACCCGTACTTCGTCGTGCACGAGGGCGGTCTGACGGACACGACCGTCGTCGACGGCCGCAAGCTCCTGTCCTTCTCCGGCTACAACTACCTGGGAATGGCCACTCACCCCCGGGTCATCGAGGCCGCCAGGGAGGCGATCGAGACCTACGGCACCTCGGTGTCCGCCAGCCGGCTGCTGTCCGGCAGCCGCCCGCTCCACCTGGAACTCGAAGCCGAGCTCGCCGGCCTGCTCGGGTGCGAGGCCTCGGTCACCCTGGCCAACGGGCACGCCACCAACGTCACCGTGATCGGCCACCTCCTCGGGCCGGGCGACCTCGTCGTCCACGACTCGCTCGCCCACGACAGCATCCTCCAGGGCTGCAGGCTGTCGGGCGCGACCCGGCGGCCGTTCCCCCACAACGACGCCGCCGCCCTCGACGCCCTCCTGCACCAGGTCCGCCACCAGTACCGGCGGGTCCTCGTCGTCATCGAGGGCGTCTACAGCATGGACGGCGACATCGCCGACCTGCCCGCCCTCGTCGAGGTCAAGCGGCGGCACGGCGCCCTGCTGATGGTCGACGAGGCGCACAGCCTCGGAACGACCGGTGCGAGCGGAGCCGGCGTCGGCGAGCACTTCGGCATCGACCGCCGGGCCGTCGACCTGTGGTCGGGCACGCTGTCCAAGGCCCTCGCCGGCTGCGGCGGCTACGTCGCGGCGAACCGTCCGGTCGTCGAGTACCTGCGCTACACCGCTCCGGGATTCGTCTACAGCGCGGGCATGACCCCGGCCGACACGGCGGCGTGCCTGGCCTCCCTGCGGCTGCTGCGCGACGAGCCGGAGCGGGTGGCCCGGCTGGCGGAGAACGCCGCGCTCTTCGTCCGCCTGGCGCGCGAGGCGGGCGTCGCCACCGGGGACAGCCACGGCACACCGGTCGTACCGTGCATCGTCGGGGACTCGCCGAAGGCGCTGCGCCTGGCGGAGTCGCTGTTCCGGCGGGGCATCAGCGTCAACCCGATCCTCCACCCGGCCGTGCCGGAGGAAATGGCCCGGCTGCGCTTCTTCGTCACCCGTGACCACACCTCCGGGCAGATCCGGCACACCGTGGCTGCACTCGCCCAGGAGCTGAGCGGGCTCGACGCGGTGCGTGCCGCATGACCGGGGAGAGCGCCGTGCGGCCCGGTTTCCCGGCGCTCGCGCCGGGCCGGGTCCACCGGTGGGGCGGAGCGGCCCTCCTGGTGGCCCGGCGCTCCGGCCCGTACCGGCCGCCGCCGCTCTCGGGGGCGGAGCGGCGGGTGCTGGAGGTGCTGCCGGCGTGGCGGCGGGCCGAGTGGACGCGGGGCAGGCTGCTCGCCAAGCGTCTGGTGGGGGAGGCGCTGTCCGTGCCGCCGGGCGAGGTGGAGGTCCTCCCGTGCGACGACGGCAGCCCGCGCGTCGTGGTCGGCGGCGTCCCGATGCCGGCGGTGCACGTGTCGATCAGCCACACCGCCCGGCACGTCGCGGCGGCCCTCGCGCCGGATCCGGTCGGGGTGGACCTGTGCGAGACCGCCTCGGCGGCCGCGGTACGCCGCGTCGCGGACCACGTCCTGTCCCCCGGGGAGCTGTCCCTGGTCGCCGCGGCCGGTGCCGGGGCCGAGGTCGCCGCCTGGGCGCTGAAGGAGGCCGCGGTCAAGGCGGACCGGCGCTCCGTCTTCGGCGCGGCTGCGCGCGGCGTCGTACTCCTCGGCCTCCGGCCGCCCCTGCTCGGCGGACGGCGCCGCGCGATGGTGTGGCGGGCGGACGACACCGTCCTCGCCCTCGTGCTGGCGCACCGGCCGGCCGGGCACCCCTCCCGGCAGAGTTGCGTTGGTGCTCCTTGCCCCGGCGGATGATGCTTGTCAGTGGGGCCCCTGGCCGTGCAGGTCCCGTGGGACAGCGGTGACGGATCTACCGAGGGCGAGATGAGCGGCGATGGAGCAACTTCCCACCCCTCCCGGTGAGCGGCCGGAGCAGACCGATGCCCCCCAGCAGCGCGCGTACACGGCGACGGCCGCCGTCGACGAGCAGGGCATCGTGACCGAGTGGGGCGAAGGCGCCACTCGCCTGCTCGGTTACGCGCCCGCCGAGGTGGTGGGGCGGTCCGCCGAGTTCCTGCTGGCCGATCCCGTCGGGGACGAGGCGCGCCGGATCCCTCCCGAGCAGGAGCGGTGGAGCGGCACCGTGGCGCTGCGCCACCGGGACGGCAGCCGCCTGGAGCAGGGGCTGCTCGCGCACCGCTGGACGTCCACCGGCGGGAGCACCAAGTGGTACGTGGTGTCCGCGGTGGCGGGCGGGCGGGGCGGTGACGGCTCCTCGTGGGGCGATCCGCTGCACGAGTGGTCGTTCTCCCAGTCCCCCTGCTTTCTGGCGGTGTTCGACGCCGATCTGCGGCTGGTACGGGCGAACGCGGGCATGGAGCGCACGCTGTCCCTCACGGAATCCGAGATGCTCGGGCTGCGTCTGCCGGAGATCGCCCCGGACCCGGTGAGCGAGGAGACCGAGCACAGGATGCGCCTGGCGCTGGAGTCCGGCGAGCCGCAGCACATGGAGGCCTTCGTCCGCGCCACGGGGGTCGGCGCGGAGCACGGCTGGGCGACGTCGGTGGCCCCGCTGCGCGACCGGGACGGTGTCGTGCGCGCCGTGTGCCTCGCCGCGCACGACCGGACCGGGGCCGAGGTCGAGACGCAGCAGATGGTCGTTCCGGACCCCGCCGGCGCGCGCATCGGGACGACCGGGGACAGCACCCGTACCGCGCAGGAACTCGCCGACGTGGCGGTCCCCCGGCTCGCCGACTTCGCGGTCGTCGACCTGCTCGACCCACTGCCGCGCGGCAACGGCCACTCCTCCGGCCCGGCGTCGGGTCCGGTCACCGTGTGCCGAACGGCGGTGCGGTCGGCCGTCGAAGGCAGTTCCGAGGGGCGGGTCGCGGTCGGTGAGACGGCTGTCTACGCGCCGCTGTCGCCGCCCGCCGAATGTCTGGCCTCGGGTCATGGTGCCGTGTACGCGGCGACCGCCCCCGCGGTCGCCGAGTGGATGGCGCGCGACCCGGCGGCCGCCTGGCTCGGTGCGCACGGGGCCCATTCGATGCTGGTGGTGCCGATGCACGCCGACGGCGTCGGTCTCGGCGTGGCCGTCTTCGGCCGCCGCGGCAGCCGGGAGCCCTTCCTGCCGGAGGACCTGACGCTCGCCGAGGAACTCGCGGGCAAGGCGGCCACGAGCATCCACACGGCGCACCGGTCCACGCGGGAGCACACCAGCACCATGACGCTCCAGCGCAGTCTGCTCCCGCAGACACTGCCCGACCACCCCGCGCTGGAGACGGCCTCGCGCTACCTTCCGGCCGGCACCGAGGCGGGTGTGGGCGGCGACTGGTTCGACGTGATCCCGCTCTCCGGTGCGCGGGTGGCCCTGGTCGTGGGCGACGTCGTCGGCCACGGCATCCGCGCCTCCGCGACGATGGGCCGGCTGCGCACCGCCGTCCGCACGCTGGCCGACGTCGACCTGCCGCCCGACGAGCTGCTCACCCACCTCGACGACCTGATCATCCACCTGTCCGCCGACGAGGGCGGCCGGGAGGCCGTCGACGAGAGCGCCGGCGGCATCGGCACGACGTGCCTGTACGTGGTCTACGACCCGGTCACCCGGCACTGCACGCTCGCCCGGGCCGGTCACCCGCCGCCGGCGGTGGTCTCCCCGGAGGGTTCGGTGTACCTCCTGGACGTGCCGGCCGGCCCGCCGCTGGGCCTGGGTGGCCTGCCCTTCGAGACGCTGGACGTCGACCTTCCCGAGGGGAGCTTGCTGACCCTGTACACGGACGGGCTGCTCCAGCCCCGCGAGCGGGACATCGACGAGGCACTGGACACGATGTTCGGCGCGCTCGCGCAGCCCGCGTCCACACTGGACACGGTCTGCGACCGCGTGCTGACGGCCCTGCTGACCCACCGGCCCGATGACGACGTGGCCCTGCTCGTGGCTCGGACGCGGGCCCTGCACGCCGACAAGGTCGTGGTGTGGGACCTGACCTCCGACCCCTCCGACGTCTCCCAGGCCCGCCGGCAGACCACGGACCAGCTGACGGCGTGGGGGCTGGAGGATGCCTCCTTCGTCACCGAACTCCTGGTCAGCGAGCTGGTCACCAACGCCATCCGGTACGGCGAGCCGCCCATCCAGCTACGGCTGATCCACGAGAAGGACACCCTGATCTGCGAGGTGTCCGACGCGAGCAGCACGGCCCCGCACATGCGGCGGGCCCGGACCTTCGACGAGGGCGGGCGCGGTCTGCTGCTGGTGGCGCAGCTGGCCCAGCGCTGGGGCACCCGGCACGCCCCCGTCGGCAAGACGATCTGGGCCGAGCAGTCGCTGCTCGAGTTCTAGCGGGGGTGCGGGACCCTCCCTAGGGGGTGCCGGCCGGGCCGCGGAAGACGGGCAGGGCCCACTCCGGGGGCTCAGGGGGCGGTGCGGCCACCACCTCCGTGCTGCGCCGGGGCTTCTCGTCCGGCCGGGGGCCGTTCTCGGCGGCGGCCCGCAGGGCCGCCACGAACTCCAGGCAGGATCCGTACCGGTCCTCGGGGACCTTGGCCAGGGCCTTGGCGAGGACCTCGTCGGCGGCGGGGGCGACGTCCGGCCTGCGCTCGGTCAGGGGAGGCGGCGCGTCGTACTGGTGCGCCCACAGCAGGGCCGCGTCCTCCTCGCGCACGAAGGGCGGCCCGCCCGCGAGGGTCTCGTAGACGACGCAGGCCAGGCTGTAGAGGTCGCACCGGCCGTCCACCGGCCGTCCGGAGATCTGCTCGGGCGCCATGTAGTCGAGCGTGCCGACGAACTCCCCCGCGGTGGTGAACCCGCTCAGTGACAGCGACTTCTTCGTCAGGCCGAAGTCCGTGAGGTAGATGTGCTCCGGGTGGTCCCGGTCGGTCCCCGCCGCGACCAGGATGTTTCCGGGTTTGACGTCCCGGTGCACCAGGTCGTGGTCGTGTGCGGCGTCGAGGGCGGACGCCACCTGCGCGGCGATCCGCAGGGCGGTCGGGACGGGGAGCGGGCCCTCCCGGTCCAGCAGGCCCCGCAGGTCCAGCCCGGGTACGTAGCGCATGGCGATGTAGAGGACGCCGTCGGTCTCGCCGGCCTCGAAGATCGGCACGATGTGCGGGTGCTCGATCGAGGCGGCCACCCTCGACTCGTGGGTGAAACGGCGCCGGAAGGTGTCGTCGCGGGCCCGCTCGGGGGCGATCAGCTTGATCGCGACCGTGCGGTCCAGGCGCAGGTCCTTGGCGCAGTAGACGACGGCCATGCCACCTCGGCCGATCATGCGCTCGATCTTGTATCCGGCGATCTGTTGCCCGACCAGCCCGGAGGGCCGGCCCGTGTACTGGCTCAGGTCCGCGCCCATCAGGCGCCCCCTTCCTCAGCTGGAATTCTATCGAGTGCCCCCTGCCCCCGCCCGACGGGGAAGCCGGCCCGGCGGCCCCGTCGCCGGGCCGCCCCCGGGGGAACCGGCCGTACCGCAACTCGGGTGGGGGCGGAAGGGGGTGGACCACCACCATTCGGAGGCCTACCGGCCGGTGCCCCGACGGGTGGCCCGGCCGGGGAAAGTGCGGGGCCGACGCGCATGTGCCGGGAGCGCGGACGGCGTTGACTCGGGGGTGCCGATCGGCCGGCGCCAGTCCGACTTCAGCCGCGCGTCCCGCGCATTCGACCTTTCTAGGAGGTGAACCGGGTGAGCGTACTCAAGCCCCATCACACGGAGGCCCGCAGGACGCAGCGCGGCCCGGGATACCCGAACTGACCCGACGGATCCGGGCGGGGGCGCTCCCCCGTGCCCCGGCCCGGATCCCGTCGTTCCCACCGGTTGCTCCCGGCGGCGGCCCCGCGGACGATCACAGAGGCTGACAGCTCAGATGCGCAACGAAAGACGGGTCCACCGCTCCCTCTTCACCTGGAACGACACACTGTTCTTTGACCCGCTCGACGTCTTCCACGAGCCGGACCCGGACCACTTCCTCACCGGGTTCGACGCGGAGACACGGGCCCGGTTCGTCCGCAGCGGCATCCATTGGAGCCACCGCCACGACCCGGCCCCGCCGGAGCGGGGCTGGCAGATCCACGTCTCCGCGGGCCTGCGCGAGGCGCACGAGGTCGCCGCCCGCGTGATCCGGCACCTGACGGCCCGCGCCACCGACTTCGAGATCGCTCTCGATCCCACCGTCCTCGCCGTGCTCCGGTCCGGGTCCGCCTTCCCGGGGGGCGGCGCGCTCGCCACCGTCTACCCGCACGACGACGGGGAGTTCAGGACCTGCCTGGCCGGTCTGGCCCGTCTGCTGGAGGGGGTGGAGGGCCCCTGCGTCCCGTCGGCCGTGCGCTACCGGGACAGCAAGGCGCTGTACTTCCGCCACGGGCCGTTCCCCGGTGCCCGCGCCGTCGACGTCCTCGGGCGCCCGCTGCCGGGCGCCCCGGCGCCCTGGCCGTTCGACGACTGGAAGCCGGCCGACGAGGACGCGGGGGACGGCCTGCCCGGGGGCCGCTTCCGGCTGACCGGAACGATCCGGTCCTCCTGCGGCGGAGGCGTCCACACGGCCGAGGACACCGCGCACGGCGACCGGAAGGTGCTGCTCAAGGAGGCCGGCCACGCCGACGCCGTGGAGCTCCTGGGACGCGAGTGGATGTTCCTGAACCTGCTGGCCGCCTCCGGCTCCTTCCCGGCTCCCGTCGCGAAGTTCCAGCACGGCGAACACCACTACGTCGTCGCGGAGTTCGTCGAAGGTGTCGGACTCGAACCGCTGCTGCGCCGGCTCGACCCGCTCGCGCGCCCGGGCTTCGACGTCGAGCGGTCGCGGGAGTACCTGCGGACCTTCCTCACCGTCTTCCGGGGGGTGGCCCGCGCGGTGCGGGCGGCGCACGACCGCGGCGTGGTCCTCGGCGGCTTCACCGCCTCGGACGTCCTCGTCGACCCGGACACCCTCGGGGTACGCCTCGTCGGCCTGCGGTCCGGCCGGCTGACCGGGCCGGGAGGAGGGACGGGGAGCGGGACCGGGACCGGCTCCGGGGGCGGCGAGGCCGGGGACCGCTCGGCCCTGGCGTACGCCATGGCGGACCTCGTCCTCCCGATCACGGCGATGTCGTCCCTGCGCGAGGACGTCCTGGAGCTGTACCGGAAGCCCGTCACGGAGGGCCTGCGCTGGCCGGAGCGGCTGCACCGGCTGCTCACGGACCTGGCCCGGGGCCGGCTCGGCCTCAGCGCCCTGATCGACGCCCTGGAGGACGAGAGGGAGCTGCTCGGTGCGGTCGGGGCGGCGCCGCCGCGACCCGTCGTCGAAGCGCCACCGGATCCGGGCGCCGCGCAGGCCGCGGTGGCGGCGTTCGTCGAGGCCGCCGCCGACACCCGCCGGGACACGCTCTTCCCCGTGGACCCGTTCGCGCACGTCACCAACCCGCTGAGCCTCGGAACCGGGGCGAGCGGCGTGCTGTGGGCACTGCACTCCTGCGGCGTGCCCGTCCGGCCCCAGTGGCTCGACCGGCTGCGCACCGCGCTGGCGGGGATCGACCCGGCGCACTACCCGGACGGCCTCATGAACGGCCTGGCCGGCATCGCCTGGGCGGCCGACGCGCTCGGGCTGGGGACCGAGGCCAGGGAACTGCTCGACCGGGCCAACCGGCGCGTGGTGGCGCAGGGCGACCCCACCTTCCATCACGGCCTGGCCGGGGTGGGCATGACGAACCTGCACTTCTTCCTGCGCGGCCGCGACCCGTGCGACCTGGCCGCCGCCCAGCACTGCGCCCGTGCGCTGTACGACGCGGCCCGGCGCGACGGCGGCCACGCGTACTGGCCGGCCGGGTCCCGCGCGCGGAGCCCGCTGACCGGGCTGGGCTCCGGGCCGGCCGGAGTGGCGATGTTCCTGCTGCGGATGCACCAGATCTCGGGCGAGGAGCAGTACCTGGGGCTCGGGCGGGAGGCACTGGCCGGGGAGACCGCCCGCGCCTCGACGGCCGGCGCCGCGGGGAGCCCGGACCCGTCCGTCGAGGCGGGTTCGGCGGGCTTGGCGAAGGTACTGCTGCGCTACGGTGACCTGGCCTCGGCCCGCACCGTCCTGCGCGGCCTGGACCTGCGGTATTCGGCGCGCCCGGGGTACGCCCGCGGGCTTTCGGGGGTCGCCGACGCGCTGCTGGACGCGGCGGAGTTCACCGGCGACCCCTCGTACCGCGCGACGGCGCTGCGGCAGCTCGACTTCGTCAGGCAGGTCTTCCTCTTCGAGCCCGCCGAACGCTTCGGTGTGCGCGACCCCGACGGGCGGCCCCTGCTGGGGGTGCCCGGTGAGGACCTGCTGCGCTGCTCCACCGACTACCTGACCGGTTCGGCGGGCGTGTTGCGGGTGCTGCACCGCGTCAACTCCGGTGGCACGGCCGACTTCCTCCTCGACGAGGTGGGGCCGCCCTAAAGGTTGTTTCACAAGGTGACCGAGCCCTGAGCGGCAGGCTCGGACCGACTCGACTCAGGACGATTTGCCCGGATTCTCGGCAGGCAAGCGCCGCGGCGGGGTCCGGTGCGTGTGCAAGGCGGAGAAGGGAGCCGATGCGGAGCATCGGCGACCGACGACAACGCGGCGAGGCGCGGCACCACCCGCCGCGAGCCCGGCCTGACCGGCAAGACACCCCCTAGGCCGGCACGCGGGGGACGAGGTCGCGGGCGGCGGTGGCGAAGGCCCCGCGGTTCGGGTGGCCGGTCTTCTGCAGGACGCTCGCCACGTGCTTCTCGACGGTGCGCGGCGAGATGTGCAGACGGCCGGCGATGTCCCTGTTGCTGATCCGTTCCGCGACCAGCCGGGCCACCTCGAACTCGCGGACGGTGATGCCGGACCTGCGCAGGTGCGGCGGCACCTGCTCGGTGCCCGTGCGCCGCTGCCGGACGGACGCGCCCATCCCGCGCAGCAGGGCCCGGCCGGCGGCGGCGACCTGGTGGTGGCCGGCGGCGTGGAAGTGCTCCTCGGCCTCGCGCAGCCACTCGACCGGCGCGCCCCAGCCGTCCTCGTACGCCGGCCGGGCCACCAGCCTCAGGCACAGGCGGCGGGCCATGGGGTACGGGGCGGCCGCCGCCAGCGCCTCGTCCGCGGCGGCCGTCGCCTGCTCGCGGTGGCCTTCACGGCCGAGCAGCACGGCGTGGGCGAGGCCGGCGAACTGGCGGTTCCAGCGGGTGCCGCCGGCGCCGGCGTCCGCGGGGCCGGCGCAGTGCCGGCGGCCCATGCGTCCGGCCAGTACGCCGAGGAGTACGACGATGCCGTGCCGGCCGAAGTCGCCGGTGGCCGGGTTCTCGTTGTCGTAGGCGAGCGCTCGCGCGAGCTCCTGTTCCGCGGCGTCGTGCCGTTCCTCCAGCAGCGAGCAGAAGGCCCGGGCCAGCCCGTAGGACATGGCGCGCAAGCCGGGCGCGGCGTCCAGGAGCGGCTCCAGTCGCTCCAGCGCCCCGCTCATCTCGGCGCGGCGTCCCTGGTGGGCGTAGCGCACGGCGTCGGCGAGCCGGAACAGGGCGAGGTGCCGGTCCAGTCCCAGGCCGGACGCTTCGGCCGTGCCCTCGGTGATTTCGTCGCGGGCCTCGTCGAAGGCGCACCGCCGGACGCGCTCCAGTGCGAGGGCGAAACCGGCCTCGTGCGCCGGTGGCAGCAGTCCCCTGCGCCGGGCCTCCTGCCGGGCCTGCTCCAGGCGGGTCGGCCGCTCGTCCTCTCCGGCCGCGGTGATGGCCAGCTGTACGTCGGCCGCCGTGCGCGGTACGGGGAGCCGGTGGGCGAGGGCGATCGCGCGGGCCCGCTCGAAGTGGGCCGCGGCCGCGGACTCGTCGTGCTGCCGGGCCAGTTGTCCGAGCAGCAGCAGGGCTCCGCACGCGGCGTCCGGCTGGTCGCCGGCGCGGGCGGCGCCCACGGCCCGGCGGGCGAGCCGGGCGGCGGTGTGGAGCCGGTCGGGGGCGGGCCTGCCCAGCTCGGCGTGGGCGGCCGCGAGGTCCACGAGGGCGCTGTGGCCGTCGGCGGGACGGCCGGGGAGCAGCGAGCGGGCGGTGTCGAGGTGGCGCAGGGCTTCGGCGGGGCGGCCGGTCAGGGTGGCGATGGCGCTGAGCCGGGCGTGGATCCCGGCCCGACGCGCGGCGGGAATGCCCTGGTCGACGGCGGGCGGCGCCGGTAACCGGTCGAGGCGGGCCGTGCGGGCGACGGCGTCCAGGAGCATTTCCAGCACCGTGGCGTGCAGTTCGGGAGCCGCGGTGCCGGGTTCGAGGAGGCGGTGGGCCCGGGTGAGCAGGTCCAGGGCCTCGTCCGGAGCCTGTTCCGGGGTGGTCTCCTCCGTCGCCCACCGCGCCGCTTCGCAGTACAGGCGTACGGCTTCCCGGGCTTCGCCGGCGTGTTCGTGCAGCCGGGCGGCGTGTGCGCGCCAGGCTCCGGGCAGTCCCGGGTGGAGGTGGGCCAGTGCGCGCGCCGCGCTCCGCGCGTGCCGGGCGCGTTCGCCCGGGCCGAGGTCGTCGAGGAGCGCCTCGGCCGCCAGCGGGTAGCGGAAGGCGTACCAGTGGGTGCCCGGCCCGTCCGGTGTGATCAGGGACGAGTCGAGGGCGGCGCGCAGGACCTCGGACAGGGCCGTGTGGTCGACGCCCATCGCGTGTTCCAGTACCGGCAGCGGGAAGCGCCGGCCGAACAGGGCGGCCGCGCCCAGGAACCGCAGGCCGAGCGGCCCGAGCGATGCGGTCCGGCGTCTGACGTCGTCGGCGACGGTGGGTGGTACGGACGGGGTCCGGCCGCCGTGGTGGGTGGGGCGGCCGGCATGGTCGTGGACGAGTTCCTTGACGACGAACGGGATGCCGGCGCTGCCGGTCAGCGCGCGGTGCAGGAGTTCGGGGCAGACCTCCTCCGGTGCGGCGCCCAGCTCGGCCGCGACGAGGAGGCGTACGTCGGGGTGGGTCAGCGGGGTCAGGTCGAGGGATTCGGCCGCTTCCCGCTGGCGGGCGCGCAGGGCCAGTTCGGCCGCCGCGCGGGGGGTGTGCCCCGCGACGAGCAGGAGGACGGCCGGCTGGTGCCCGATGTTGTCGAGGAGGTACTCGACGGCGGCCAGGGTGCCGGGGTCGGCGTCGTGCAGGTCGTCGAGGACGAGCAGGCAGCCCCGCCGGCGTCCGACGGCGGCGAGCAGGCGGAGCATCGTTTCGGCGACGGTGAGGGGCGACGGGCCGCGGTGCACGGTGCCCGGAGCGTCCGCCGTGCCCGGAGCCTGCGTCGTGCCCGGGGTGTCGCTCAGCAGACGGGCCATGACGGGGCCGTAGCCGCCCAGTTCCTCCGGATCGGGCAGCAGTCCGGCGCGGGCGAGCAGGAGCAGTGCCTCGACGAGCGGCCGGTAGGGGACGGGCGGGCCGACGGTGCTGGCCCGCCCGCGTACGGTGACCATGTCCGCCGCGGCGGCCTCGGCGAGGGCCTCGGTGGCGAGCCGGGTCTTGCCGACGCCGGGCTCGCCGGTGACGAACAGGGCTCCGCCCCGCCCGGACCGGGCGGCGGCCAGTGCCGCCGCGATCCGTCCCATCTCGGCCGTACGCCCGACGAGACGGCCCCGCCCCCGGTGCGGGCCGCAGACGTGGCCCGTGGCGGTGCGGTCCTCGGCCGGCCCTGCCGGCCCTCCCGACCAGAGTGCGGTCACCGGCTCGTCCCCTTCCCGGCGGGCCGTCCGAGGCACCGCCGGGACGACTGTACGAGGGGCGGGGGTGCCCCCTGAAGCCGTCCGTTTGGGGGGCTTGCGCCGGGGGTCAGCCCCCGTCGAGGCTGTCCTCCCGTACCCGCAGGGCGAGGTCGAGCTTGGTGTAGGTGGGGCGTCCCGCCTGCTGGTACTTGGCCTTGACGCGGTCCAGGTAGTCCTTGGCCGTGTGGACGGTGATGCCGGCGCGCCGGGCCGCGGACTTGAGGGTCATGCCGGACGCGTAGTCGAGCAGGATCTGCCGTTCCCGGGGCGAGAGCCGGGGGCGGGCGGGGCTGTCGTCGTAGGCGCAGGCGAAGGCGAGTTCCATGGAATGGGCGCCCCGGCCCTCCGCCAGGTCCTTGACGGCGCAGACCAGGGTCGGCAGGTCGTGGTCCTTGGTCAGGTACCCGTCGGCGCCGGCCCGGATCGCCTCGATGATCCGGGAGCGGTCCGGCACCGTGCTGATCATGAGGACGCGGCTCCCGGTGCGCAGCAGCCTGCGGATGTTGTCGGCGGGGTCCGAGCCGTCCCTCAGGACGAGGTCGAGGAGGACGACGTCGGCCGGGGCGCGCTGCGGGTCGCCGTACCGGCCGGGGTCCGCGAGGAGTTCCGCGACGGTGGCGGCGGTCGCGACGAGCCGCAGGTCGGGTACGCCGTCGAGCCAGGCCCGCAGTCCGTCGCGGAGCATCCGGTCGTCGTCGACCACCGCGACCGTGATCACCCGGGCCATCTCAGCTCCACCCGTACGCCCTCGCCGGGGGCGGTGTCCACGGTCGCCCGGCCCCCCGCCTCGGTCATCCTGCCGTGGACCGAGCCGCGCAGGCCGAGGCCGGGCTCGCACCGGGCGGGGTCGAATCCCGGGCCGCGGTCGACCACGGTGACGACGGCTCCGCCGCCGCCGTCCGGGTCCGCGGTGGCGGTGAGGTAGGCGTGGCCGGTGCCGGCGTGGCGCCGGACGTTGTTGAGGGCTTCCCGTACGGCGTGCCCCAGCGCGGCGGCGGCTTCGGGGGGTACCTGCGGCAGGGCGTGGTACTGGGCGGTGACCCGCAGTCCGAGGCTCTCCACGGATCCGACGGCCTCCTCCAGGGCGGCGCCGATCTCCCGGTGGGGCGTCTCCTCGGCCGTCTGCTGGATCAGGCGGCGCAGGTAGGCGGCCTCGCGGGCGCACCGCTGCCGCACCTCGGGGGCGTTGGCGTCGACGGTGCCGGCCGCCAGGGTGGTCAGGGTGGCGAGGACGGTGTCGTGCAGGGCACGGTGGTGTTCGAGGCGTTCGGCGTAGCGCGCCTTGTGCGCCTCCGCGGCCAGCGCGCGGGCGTTGGCCTCGTCGAGGAGCCGGCCCTGGCGGAGCAGGTACCAGCGGAATGCGTAGGTCATCACGGCGGACGACACCAGCGAGTTGAGGTGACCGACGACGACGGCGGGGGTCGCGTCCACGGCCTGGTAGCCGATGAAGTGGGTCAGTACGAGGAGCGCCACCACGACGAGGGCGTGGAGGCGGTCGAGGGCGATGGCGGCGGTGGCGGTGGCCGATCCGCCGAGCAGCATCGCCCAGGCGATGGTGGGCGGTTCGCGCACGCCTCCCCAGGCGCACAGGGCAAGGGGCAGGACGCATCCGGTGACGAGGATGTCGGCCCAGATGTGCCGACGGTCGAACCGGCCCCGGCGCAGGGCCGTGCCGTAGGTCAGCGCGCTGAGCCCCAGGGCCGCGGCGAGGCCCAGGTGTTGCAGGGGCGGGTGCCACGGGCGGTGGGCGACGGCCATGACGGCGACCGTGAGGTGGCTGCCCCGGTAGAGCAGGGTGGCCACGATCAGGAAGGACTGGGCCCGGTCTGTCCCCGACCTCACGGAGGTCGTTCCGCGCAGTGCTCGTATGCGGCGTATCTGTAAGGACTGCAACGCCAGGACCACTCCTCCCCAAGCCGTGGGCGGCGCGGGGTCCCAGAGGGTGTGCCGTAGGGGACGGATGAGCCGCGAAGCCCGCAATTGCCAGTGACACCAGGCATTTTGCCCCAGCAGGTGCACGTCAGTAAGGCACGTCCCGGACGGTCGGTCGTCGGCCGAGGCCCGATTTCACCGCCCGCGGGGGTCTCGGGCGGCGGTCGGACGGGCTGCGGGCCCGCTTCAGGCGGGGCCGGAGCCGCGGAACGAGTGCCGGTAGGCGGCGGGCGGGACTCCGACCATCCGTTTGAACTGGCGGCGCAGCGTGGTCGAGGTGCCCATGCCGGTGGCGAGGGCGACGGCCTCGACGCTCTCGTCGGTGGCCTCCAGCAGCTCCTGGGCGCGGCGCACGCGCTGGGTGAGGAGCCACTGCATCGGGGTCTGGCCGACCACCGACCGGAACTGCCGTCCGAGGTTGCGGGGGCTCGTGTGCGCCTCGCGCGCCATGTCGGTGACGGTCAGTGGCCGGTCGAGCCGCTGCTGGGCCCAGGCGAGCAGGTCGGCGAGCCGGTGGTCGCCGCCGGCCTGGACGGGGGTGCCCACGAACTGGGCCTGGCCGCCGGGGCGGTGCGGCGACATGACCAGGCGGCGGGCGACGGCGTTGGCGACGGCGGCGCCGTGGTCGAGGTGGACCAGGTGCAGGCAGAGGTCCACGGCTGCGGCCTTGCCCGCGGCGGTGAGGACGCTGCCGTTGTCCGTGTAGAGCACGTCCGGGTCGACGAGGGCCAGCGGGTGGCGTGCCGCGAGTTCCGCGGCGTGCGCCCAGTGGGTGGTGGCCCGCCGGCCGTCGAGCAGGCCGGCGGCGCCGAGCACGAACGCCCCGGTGCACAGGGAGGCGACGCGGGCTCCGGCCTCGTGGGCGGCGCGGACGGCGTCGACGAGTTCGGGCGGCGGGGGCACGTCCACGTCGGCGCAGGCGGGCACGATCACGGTGTCGGCGGCGGCCACCCGGTCGAGCCCGTGGTCGGGTTCGACCGTGAACGGGCCGACCCGCACCGGGCCGGGCCCGCAGAGCTGTACGTCGTACCAGCCGTCCGTCGCCTCGCGCGGCGGGTTGCCGAAGATCTCGTAGGCGACGCCCAGTTCGAAGTGCAGGAGGTCACCGGCGGTGGGGAGCACGACGGTCGGCATGTCCGAAAGTGTACGGGCGGCGTCGTTCCGGACCATCACGGCCGGGCTCCTGCCACGGCGAGACTGGGCCCGTCGGCACGTCGAGAGCAGGGGGAACCATGGGTACAGCGGCAGTGGTGGTCTACGGGGCGACCGGACACACCGGCCGGTTCGTCGTCGCCGAACTGCGACGGCGCGGATTCGCCGCCGTCGTCTCGGGCCGGGACGCGTCCCGGCTGGAGGCACTGGCCGCGGAGTGGGGGGACGTGGAGGTGCGCCCCGCGACCGTCGACGACGCCGGTTCGCTGGACCGGGCCCTGGCCGGCGCGGCGGCCGTGATCAACTGCGCCGGGCCGTTCGCGGTGACGGCGGGTCCGGTCGTCGAGGCGGCCCTGCGGGCGGGGATCCCGTACCTGGACGTCGCGGCGGAACTGGAGGCGAACGTCGCGACGTTCGCCGGCCACGAGCGGGCGGCCGCCGCGGCCGGCACGCCCGTGGTGCCCGCGATGGCGTTCTTCGGCGGGCTGGGCGACCTGCTGGTGACGGCGGCGATGGGCGAGTGGACCTCCGCGGAAATCGCTCACGTCGCCTACGGGTTGAGCAGCTGGCACCCGACGTCCGGCACCCGGGCGGCGGGCCGGGTGTCCCACGAGCGCCGCGCGGGGCGCCGCGTGCGCTTCGCGGACGGCGCGCTGCGGTACCACGACGACGCGGTGGTGGAGCAGGACTGGGCATTCCCGGAGCCGCTGGGCCGGCGGTCGGTGATCGCGGAGTTCACCATGGCCGACGCCGTCACCGTGCCCAGCCACCTGGCGGTGCCGGAGGTCCGTACGTACATGACCGTCGAAGCCGCGAGGGACCTGGCCGCCGAGGACACCCCGGCGCCTGAACCGGCCGACGACCTGGGGCGGTCGGACCAGACGTTCGTCGTGGACGTGGTGGTGGCTTCGGGAGGCGTCGAGCGCCGGGCAACGGCCCGCGGCCGGGACATCTACGCGGTCACCGCGCCCCTGGTGGTGGAGGCCCTCGAACGCGTGCTGTCCGGGCGCACGCGGACCACGGGGGTCGCGTCGGCCGGTGCGATGTTCGACGCGCCCGACTTCCTGCGGGCGCTGGAGCCTTACGTGTCGGTGCGGCTCCCGCACTGAACGGGCGGGCCGGGGGACAGCCGTACTCCGGTTCGGGGGACAGCCGTAGTGAGGGGACACCTCCCCCGCACCTAGCGTCCACGTGTATGACACACGTGACACACGGACAACACGGCGCGAAGTGCGAGCCCTTAGGGAGTGACCCCGCCGGGCAGGCGGGACGTTGCGGACACAGCCCAGGCCCGGGGCCGGGGCGGGGGCGGTGGTACGCGGTCGCACCGGCCCTGGCCGCGATCGTGGTGGCCGCCTGCGTCCCGGTGGCGTACGCGGCGCCGCCGCCCGCTCCGCCCGCTCCGGCCGCGCCGCCCGCCCCCGCACAGGGCGCCGGTGACGGGCTCGACCGCTACCACCGCCAGCGCCTCGACTGGGGCAGCTGCGTCAAGGGCCCGGACGACGCGGCGGGCCGCGACCTGGACCGGTCCGGCGCGAGCTGCGCCGACGTGACCGTCCCGCTGGACTACACGGACCCCCGCGGCCGCACGATCACCGTCGCGGTCTCCCGGCTCAAGGCCACCGACACCCGTCGGCGCATCGGCGCCGTCCTCATCAACTACGGCGGCCCCGGCGGCACCGCCGTCGAGTCCCCGCCGCACGTCCGCGAGGCGATGAAGGAGGTCGGCGCGCGCTACGACATCGTCGGCTTCGACCCGCGCTTCGTCGGCCGCAGCACCCCGCTGGACTGCGGCTGGCCGGTCGGCACGGCGTGGTTCTCGGCAGGCTCCGGCCGGGCCGGCTTCGAGCGCCAGGTCGCCCTCCAGAAGGACCTGGCCGGCAGGTGCCGCGCCGCCGGCGCATCGGTGCTGCCCCACATCAGCACCCGCAACACCGCCCGCGACATGGACGTCATCCGCGCCGCGCTCGGCGAACGCCGGATCTCCTACCTGGGCTACTCCTACGGCACCTATCTGGGCACGGTCTACACGCAGATGTTCCCCGGCCGCTACGACCGGGTCGTCCTCGACGGGGCCGTCGCCCCCGGCGACTACAAGGCCCGGCTGATGCAGGGCGCCGAGCCCGAGAACGAACGGGCGCTCGCGGACTGGGCCGACTGGGCCGCCGACCGCCACGACACCCACGGGCTGGGCCGCACCCGCGCCGAGGTCCTCGCCACCGTCGAGGGGATCGTCGCGGCGTCGGCACGGGGCCCGCTGACCGTCGGCGCCGCCCCCGACGTCTTCCGGCTCGACGACACCCAGGTCCCGCTGCTCCTCTTCATGGGGATCGCGGACGACACCGACAGGGCGCGGACCGCCCTCGCCGAGCAGGTGTCGGCGCTGGCGAAGGCGGCGCAGGGCCGGCCCGCGCCGCTGTCGCCGGACTTCGTCCAGCTGCTGCGGTACGTCCTGACCGGTGAGCAGGCGGCGACCGGCGGCGTCCAGGCGGCGATCATCTGCGGGGACGTCGGCGCTCCGCGCGATCCCGAGGTCTACTGGCGCGACATCGAGCGCAGCCGGGCCGCGCACCCGCTGTTCGGGCCGCTCACCAACAACGTCAACCCGTGCGCCTTCTGGGACCGGCCGCGCGAGGAGCGCACCCGGGTCCGCCGGGACGCCGCCGTGCTGATCGTCGCGGCCACCGGGGACCCCCGCACCACGTACCGCAGCAGCGTCGGGCTCCACGGGCTGCTGCCGAGTTCGAGGCTGATCACCCTGGAGGACGCCAACCGGCACGGGCTGTACGGCGAGTACGGCAACGCCTGTGTCGACGACGGGGTCAACGCCTATCTGGCCACCGGGAAGCTGCCGGAGGAGGACCGGACCTGCGGCGCCGCTTCCTCGTCCGATTGACATTCTTGCACTCGAAGTGCAAGCGTAAAACTGCACGGTGAGTGCAATATGTTGTCATCGGATCATGGAGGCCGGGATGTTCCTGACGCTGGGGCGCTGGTGCGCCCGTCGGCCGAGACGGGTGATCGGGGCCTGGCTGTTGCTGCTCCTCGTGCTCGGAGGCGCCGTCATGGCGTACGGCCGTGTGACCAGCGAGGCGGTGACCATCCCGGGCAGTGACAGCCAGGCCGCGCTCGACACGGCGGCGGCGGCCTTCCCCGGCCCGGCCTCCGGCAACCAGCCCCTCGTCCTGCGCACCGGACCCGGCGGCCCGGTCCTGACCGGCGAAGGCACCCGGGAGGCCGTCGAGCGCAGCGCCCGGGCCATCGCCGAGGTGCCGCACGTCGTGAGCGTCACCTCGCCCTACGAACGCGCCGGCGCCGCCGCGATGAGCCGCGACGGGCACACCGCCTACCTCACCGTGGGCCTCGACGTCACCGGCCGGGACATCACCCCCGAACTGTCGCAGCGGATCACCGACGCGGCCGGACCGGCCGAAGCCGCCGGGATCCAGGTCACCCCGGGCGGCGACCTGGCGGCCGCCGTGGACCGGCCGGACACCGGACACAGCGAGCTCATCGGCCTCGCGGCCGCCGCCGTGATCCTCTTCGTCGGCTTCCGGAAGGCGGCCGCGGCCGGGCTGCCCCTGGTCATCGGGGTCACCGGGCTGGTCGCGTCGCTGGCCGCCATCGGCCTGGCCGGGCACCTCGTGGACATGCCGTCCTCCGGCACCACCATCGCCGCGATGATCGGCCTCGGCGTGGGCATCGACTACACGCTGTTCTGCCTCACCCGGTTCCGGGAGTTCCGCGGCCGGGGCGTGCCGGCCGCCGAGGCCGCCGCCCTGGCCACGGCCACCGCCGGGAAGGCCTCCGCCTTCGCCGGTTGCGCCGTGATCGCGGCGCTGGCCGGGCTCGCGCTGGGCGGGCTGCCGCTGCTGCGGGCCCTGGCGCTGGCGCCCGCGGTCGCGGTGCTCGTCGCCGTGGCCGCGACCCTCACGCTGCTGCCCGCCCTGCTGAGCCTGCTGGCCCGGTTCCTCGGCGCCGCCCGGGAAGAGGGCGCCACCGCACCGGACGGGACGGACGCGCCCGCCCCCGCCGGCCGCGGCTGGCAGCGGATCGCCGAACGCGTCACGGCCCGGCCCTGGCGCCACCTGCTCGCCGGCCTCGCCCTGCTCCTGCTGCTCGCCGCTCCCGCCACCCAGCTGTCCTTCGGGCAGCTCGACGCCGGCGACAAGCCCGCCGGCTCGGCCAGCCGCACCGCCTACGAACAGCTCTCGGACGCGTTCGGGCCCGGCGTCAACGGCCCCCTCCAGGTGACCGACACGCTGGCCGCGCCCGCCGCCGGCCCGCAGGACGCCCGCGTGGCCAAGGTGTCGACCGCCCTGGCCGCCACCCCCGGCGTGGCATCAGTGAGTCCGCCGCAGCTCACCTCCGACGGCCGCACCGTCCGCTGGCAGGTCACGCCCGCCACCGGCCCCGGCGACCCGGCGACCGCCCGGCTGGTCGACACCCTGCGCGGCGACACCCTGCCCGCTGCCACCGCCGACGGGGCGGGGACGGCACACGTCGGCGGGGCCGCGGCCGCCGTCACCGACCTCAACGACCGCCTCGCGCACCGGCTGCCCGCCGTGATCGGGACCGTGGTGCTCGTGGCCGGACTGCTGCTCCTGGCGGCCTTCCGCTCGCCGCTCCTCGCGCTCAAGGCCGCCGTGCTGAACCTGCTGTCGGTGGCCGCCGCGTACGGGGTGCTGACCGCGGTGTTCCAGTGGGGCTGGGGCGCGGAACTGATCGGCCTGGAAGGCCCGGTGCCCGTGCCCGGCTACGTACCGCTGCTGATGTTCGCCGTCCTCTTCGGGCTCTCCATGGACTACGAGGTGTTCCTCCTGACCTCGGTGCGCGAGAAGTGGCTGGCGAGCGGCGACAGCCGGCAGGCGGTGGTCGCGGGCCTCGCCTCGACGGGCCGGATCATCACCTCCGCCGCACTGATCATGGTGAGCGTCTTCCTCGCGTACCTGCTCTCGGACGACCCCGTGGTGAAGATGTTCGGCACCGGGCTCGCGGCGGCCGTCGCCCTCGACGTCACCGTCGTACGCGGGCTGCTGGTCCCCACCACCATGGCGCTGCTCGGGGACCGCGGCTGGTGGCTGCCCCGCCGTCTCGACCGGATCCTGCCGGAGCTCGACATCGAGGGCAGCGCCCACACCCTGCCGGCCGAACGGCCCGGTACCGTCGCCGCTCCCGCGGCCGGCGGACCCGGCGATTCCACCGCCACCAGTCCCCTTCCCACCCGGTGAGGTTCCGTATGCTCCCCCGCACCACCGCACGGCCCGGCGACACCGCGGGCCGCCGCCCGGCCCGGCCCGCCGCCCGGCCGCCCCGGTCCGGACGCCGCCGCGTCCTGCTCGCGGCCGGACTGGCCGGCGTACTGCTGCTCGCGCTGCCCGTCACCGACTCGGTCGCCCGCGGCCTGGCCGAGGGGCGGCTCGCGGACCGGATCAGCGAGCGTCAGACCAACCTCGCGGGACGCCCTGACGTGTCCATCGAGGGGCTGCCGTTCCTCCTCCAGGCCGCCCGCGACACCTACCCCGAGGTACGGGTGCGGGCCGACGCGACGACCGACCGCGGCAGCCGGGTCAAGGCCGACGTCACCCTCGACAACGTCACCCGCGAGGGCGACGGCTTCAAGGCGGACTCGGCATCGGCCCGCTTCACCGCCCCGTACTCCTCCCTGGGCGACGGACCGGACGGCGACACCCGGATCTCCGACGCCGGCAACGGCCAGCTCCTCATCCGCCGCAGCGTGCTGGGCGCGCCCGTGGTCCTGACGGCGGGCGTCGAACTCCACGACGGCGTCGTCTCGCTGCGCCCGACGGCCGCCTCGATGGCCGGCCGGACCCTGGACCCGGCCAGCCCGCTCATCGCGCAGGCGCTCGCCCGGCAGACCCGGACCCTGCCCGAGCTGCCCCTGGGCCTGCGGCCCGCGGGCGTGTCGGTGGGCGCGGACGGTGTGACGGTGACCGCGCGGGCCGAGGACGTCCGCCAGGTCTGAGGGCTTGTCGAGGGCCCGCCGCTCATCCGCGCGGGTGATCGCCCGCCGCCAGCAGGTTCAGCACGGTGGCCTCCATCGCCGCGCGCGCCTGCTGCGGGCTCTTCCCGCCGGAGCGCCAGTGGTGCCACGCCCCCCAGGTGGTGACCGCGTCCAGACCGTCGAGGAGTTCGGCCGCCCGGTTCTCGTCCAGGCGGCCGAGCTCCTCCGCGAAGATCTCCGCGACCTTGCGCCGCGCGTCCGCGAACGCCTCGTCCGTGACCTGCTGGATGCGCGGCGACGGGTGGTCGATCCGCATCAGCGTCAGCCGCGCCGGGGTGATCCACTCCAGGATCCGCGCCCGCTGTTCGGCCAGTGCCTCCACCCGGACCCGGCGGGGCCCGGTCACGGGCAACGGCCTGATCTGCTCGGCCAGTTGCTCCAGCCGCCGGGTGATCGCGAGGTCCACCAGCTCGGACATGTCGGCGAAGTGGTGGAAGACCAGCCGGCGCGAGACACCCGCGCGTTCGGCGACCCGCTCGGCCGGGAACTCCACGACGCCCTCGTCCAGCAGGTCGAGCAACGCGTCCACGATCTTGTCCCGGGTGCGGCGGCCGCGCTCGGTCCGCCCGTCCACCCGTACCGGCGCCGGGCCGGGCACCCGGTCGTCCGTCTCCGCCACCGCTGCTCCCTCCGCCGTACGCCTCGCCCGTATTTTCGCACCCTCGGCAGAACCTAGGGGCACCCCGCCGGGGCCGCGGCGGTGAAGCGGTGGCGCATCCGGTGCAGGCCCCGCCGGGTGTGGCTCTTCACGGTGCCGAGCGGCATCCCGGTGCGCTCGGCGATCTGGGTCTGGGTGAGGTCCCCGAAGAAGGCCATGGCCAGCACCTCCCGCTGCGGGCCGGGCAGTTTCGCCAGCTCCCCGGTGATCAGCAGCCTGTCCAGGACGGCTTCGGGGCCGACCGCGGGCTCGTCCGGCGGGGGCAGGGCGGCGCCGGCCGCGGTGACCAGGGCGAGCCTCCGGGTGCGGTCCGCGAGCGCGTCGGCGATCTTCCGCCGGGTGATGCCGACGAGCCAGCCGGGGAAGGCGCCGCGCTCCGGCCGGTAGCCGGCCCGGCCGCGCCAGGCGGCCAGGAAGACCTGCTGGCTGACGTCCTCGGCCTCCCGGGGATCGCCGAGGCTACGGGCCGCCAGGGCCTGGACGAGGCCGCCCCAGCGACGGTACGCGACGGTCAGGCACTGCTCGTCGCCCCGTACGAAGCCCTCGGCGACCTCGTGGTCGAGGAGTCCGTCCCCGGTCACGGGGGACGGCTGGACGGCGGCGCTCAGGGTCATGGCGGCTGCTCCTCGGACGGGCGCGCCCCGTGGAGTGCGGGGGCCGGGCCCCTCCAGATTCCGGCCCGTGCGCGCTTCGGCACCACTCGCATCGGTTGTGCGTCGCATCATGGACTCATGACGGAGTCTGCACACGGCTTGACCACGGGGGCGGTGGCCCGCCGGCTGGGGGTCGCCCCGACGACGCTGCGTTCCTGGGACCGGCGCTACGGAATCGGACCGGCCGCCCGCGAGGACGGCCGCCACCGGCGGTGGACCCCCGAGGACGTCGCCGTCCTGCACGAGATGTGTCGGCTGACCTCGTCGGGGATCCCGCCCGCGGAGGCCGCGCGGGCCGCCCTCGCCGGTCCGGCGCCCGCCCCGCCCGCTCCGCCCGCCCCGCCCGCCGATGGGGAACCGCTCCCCCGGCCGGCCCGCGGGCCCGGTTCGGGCAACGGCCTGCCCCTGGGCGCCGTACGGCAGGAGTGCCGCGGGCTCGGGCGGGCCGCGGTGCGCCTCGACGCCTGGGCCGTGGACGACATGCTGGCCTCCGTGGTCGCCGAGTACGGCCTGGTCGCCGCCTGGGAGGAGGTGATGGCGCCGACCCTGCACGCCGTGGGCCGCAAGTGGGAGACCTCGGGCGACCGGTACGTCGAGGTCGAGCACCTGCTGTCCTGGCACGTGTCGAGCGCACTGCGCCGCGCCGCCGGGCCCCCGCCGTCCGGGGCGAGGGCGGGCGTACCCCCGGTGCTGCTCGCCTGCGTGCCGGGCGAGCAGCACACCCTGGCGCTGGAGGCGCTGGCCGCGGGGCTGGCCGAACTGGGCCTGCCCACGCTCATGTTCGGGCCGGCCGTGCCGCCCGAGGCGCTCGACCAGGCGGTACGCCGGACCGGTCCCGCCGCGGTCGTGCTGTGGTCCCAGGCCCGGTCGACCGCGAACCCTCCGCTGGCCCGGCACGTCGCCGACACCGTGTGGGGCGTCCGGGGCGCCCGCGCCCGGCCCGCCGTGCTGCCGGCGGGCCCGGGCTGGGCCGGTCAGCCCCTCGCCCCGGGCACGCTGCGGCCCGGCGGACTGCGGGACGCCCTGGCCCTGTTGCGCGGGCTGTGCGACACGGCGGCCGCGGGTCAGTCCTGACCGCGGGCCCTGCGGAAGCGGGCCAGCCCGTCAGGGAGTTCGATCAGCGGATCGGGATAGCCGTCGTACCGGGCCCGTTCGGGGGCGTCCAGCTTCCACGGCTCGTGGATCCGGGGGCCCCGCAGCCCGGCGAGTTCGGGCACCCACCGGCGTACGTACGCGCCCTCCGGGTCGTACCGCTTGCCCTGGATCACCGGGTTGAGGACCCGGTTGGGGCGGCTGTCGGTGCCGGTACCGGCCATCCACTGCCAGTTGAGCTGGTTGTTGGCGACGTCCCCGTCGACCAGCAGGTCCAGGAAGTGTCGGGCTCCGGCGCGCCAGTCGATGTAGAGCGTCTTGGTCAGGAAGGAGGCGGTGAGCAGCCGGCCCCGGCCGGGCATCCAGCCCTCGTGGGCGAGTTGCCGCATGGCCGCGTCCACGACGGGATAGCCGGTACGGCCGTCCTGCCAGGCCCGCAGGTCGGCCTCCGCGTGCCGGCCGCGCCGCCACCGGTCGGCCCGGCTGCGGTAGTCGGCGTCGGCGACGGCGGGACGGGCGGCGAGGAGCTGGTGGTGGAAGTCGCGCCAGCAGAGCTGCCGTACGAAGGCCTCGGCGCCCGCTCCGCCCCGGTCGCGGGCGCGGTGCACGGCCTCGGCGGCCGACAGCGCGCCGAAGTGGAAGTACGGGGAGAGGCGGGAGGTGGTGTCCGCGGCGAGGTCGTCGTGTCCCTCCTCGTAGGCGTCGGCGTGCCGGTCGAGCCAGTACGCGAGCCGCTTGCGGCCCTCTTCCTCGCCCCCGGTCGCCAGGCCCGCCGAGACGGCTCCGGCGGCCGGCCGGGCGGGGAGGGCCTCGGAGCGGATGCCGGGCGGCACCCGGACCGCGCGCGGGGCCGCGAGCGGCGGGCGCAGCCGCTCTGCCGACCAGCGTCTGAAGTACGGGGTGAACACGGCGAAGTGATCGGATCCGTTCGGTGTCACGGCGCCGGCCGGCAGGGCCGTGACGACCGCGTCGTGGACGTACAGGCGACGGCCGTCGGCCTCCAGGGCGCGGCGCAGCCGCTGCTCGCGCCGCAGGGCGAAGCCACTGCACCCGGCGGCCATGTGCACCTCGTCGGCGTCGGCCTCCCGTACGACGGCGCACACTTCCTCGACCGGGTCGCCCGAGCGGACGACGAGCCGGCCGCCCCGCCGGCGCAGCCCCTGGTCGAGGTCGGCGAGGCAGTCCGCGAGGAACGCGAGGCGGTTCGGCGGCGCGAAACCGGCCTGGTCCACCGCCGGGTCGCGGACGAAGAGCGGGACGGTCTCGTTGCCCGGGCCCAGCGCGGCACGCAGCGGCGGATGGTCGTGGATCCGTAGGTCCGAGGTGAACAGGACGACCGAGGCGCTCATGGCTTCGCTCCTGGGGTGGGGCCGCCGGCTGCCGCTTCCGCCGTGCGCGCGATGTTGCGGGCCATGCCGCCGAAGACGAGGGCGTGGAAGGGCGAGACGCTCCACCAGTAGGCGTGTCCGGCCAGGCCCCGGGGGTGGAAGAGGGCCCGCTGCCGGTACCGGGTGCGGCCCTCGTCGTCGAGCTCGGCGTACATCTCCAGCCAGGCGAGGCCGGGGAGCCGCATCTCGGCGCGGAGTCTGAGCAGCCGCCCGCGTTCGATCTCCTCGACCCGCCAGAAGTCCAGGGAGTCACCGATGCGCAGGAGTGTGGCGTCGCGCCGGCCCCGGCGCAGTCCGACGCCCCCGATGAGGCGGTCGAGCCAGCCGCGGACGGCCCAGGCGACCGGGAAGGAGTACCATCCGTTCTCGCCGCCGATGCCCTCCACGACCCGCCACAGCGCCTGGGGCGGGGCGTCGACGGTGCGCTCGCGGACGTCGGTGTAGAGGCTGCCGCCGGCCCAGTCGGGGTCGGTGGGCAGCGGGTCGCTGGGCGTGCCGGGCACGGAGGCCGAGGACCAGCGGGTGTCGACCTGCGCGTCGCGGACCTTCTGCAGGGCGAGCGAGAGCGCCCTGTCGAAGGAGATCGGGGTGCCGGGCGGATCGGGCACCCAGTCGGCGATGTCGTGCTCGTCGCAGACGACCTCGTACTTGAGGGATTCCGCGAGCGGGCGGGCGATGGACCGGGGCACGGGGGTGACCAGGCCGACCCAGTGGCTGGACAGGCGCGGTGTGAGGACCGGCACGGGCAGGATCAGCCGCCGGGGCAGCCCGTCGATCTCGGCGTAGCGGCGCATCATGTCGAGGTAGGTGACGACTTCCGGGCCGCCGATGTCGAAGGCGCGACTGACGTCGGCGGGCATCGTGGCGCTGCCGACCAGGTAGCGCAGCACGTCGCGGACGGCGATGGGCTGGATGCGGGTGCGCACCCAGCTGGGCGTGACCATCACGGGCAGCCGCTCGGTGAGGTAGCGGAGCATCTCGAAGGACGCCGAGCCGGAGCCGATGATGACGGCGGCGCGGAGCACGGTGGTGGGCACCCCGGAGTCGAGGAGGATGCGGCCGACCTCGGCGCGGGAGCGCAGGTGGGGCGAGAGGTCGCGGTCGGGGACCCCGCGCGGGATGAGCCCGCCGAGGTAGACGATGCGGCGTACGCCCGCGGCGCGGGCCTGGTCGGCGAAGGTGCGCGCGGCCCTGCGGTCGGTCTCCTCGAAGCCGCGCCCGCTGCCCAGGGCGTGCACGAGGTAGTAGGCGACGTCGACGCCCTGCAGGGCCGCGGCGAGCGAGCCGGCGTCGGTGACGTCGCCGCGGACGATCTCGGCCTGCCCCGCCCAGGGGTGGTCGCGCAGTTTCTCGGGGGTGCGGGCGAGGCACCGGACGCGGTGACCCGCCTTGAGCAGCTCGGGGACGAGCCGGCCGCCGATGTAGCCGGTGGCGCCGGTGACCAGGCACAGCGAACCAGGCGGCAGCCGGCCGGGGGGCTGGGCCGGGTGGCCTTGCGTGTCGGTCATGGAGGTGCTCCGTTCCGCCGTCGACCGGGGTGGTTCTGGTTCCCTGATCTCTTCCACGATCGCGGGCAGGACGGATGCACGGGTGGCCCGTATGGGTGTGCGCTCTTCAGCGGACCGGGGAGCGGAAGCGGTTCCGGTATTCGGTGGGGGTCGTGTCGAGGGTGCGTCGGAAGGCCCGGATGAGGGTGTCGGTGGTGTTGAAGCCGCAGGCGGACGCGATGCGGTCGAGGGTGGCGTCGGTGGATTCGAGCTGGTTGCGCGCCACCTCGACGCGGGCCGATTCGATGTAGGCGGCCGGGGTCGTGCCCAGTTCCGTCTTGAAGATGCGGGTGAGCTGCCGTTCGCTGACGTGGGCGTACTCGGCGAGGTCGGCGACGCAGAGCCGTCCGGTGATGTTGCGCGTGACGTAGTGGCGGAGGTCCTCCGTGCGCCGTGTGGCGGACAGGGGTTCCAGGGGGACGCTGAACTGGCTCTGTCCGCTCGGCCGCTTGAGGTACATCACGAGCTGCCGGGCGACGCGCAGGGCGACGCTCTCGCCGAAGTCGTCGGCGACGAGGGCGAGGGACAGGTCGAGGCAGGCGCTGATGCCCGCGCCGGTCCACACGTCGCGGTCGCGGATGAAGATCGGGTCGGCGTCGACCTCGACCGCGGGGTGGTCGGCGGCGAGCTGCTGCGCGGTCGACCAGTGGGTGGTGGCGCGCCGGCCGTCGAGGAGTCCGGCCTCGGCGAGGATGTGGGCCCCGACGCAGACGGACGCGACCCGCCGGGTCCGGCCGGCGAGTGCCTTCACCCGGTCGACGACGGCGGGGTCGGCGACGGCGCGTGCCCGGCCGCTGTCGTCGATCTCGACCGAGCCCGGGACCAGCAGGGTGTCGATACCCCTGCCGGACAGCTCCAGCTCCGTGAAGGTCGTGTCGGGCAGGATCCGGACCCCGGCGGAGGTGGTGACGGGGTCCGCGGTCTCGGCCGCCAGGACGACGTCGTAGCCCTCGGCGTCGCCCACTTCGCGGCGCAGGAGGGCGAAGACCTCCGGCGGGCCGGTGACGTCGAGCAGGTCCACGCCGTCGAAGAGGAGGACGACCACGAACCGTGCGGCGCTGCTCACGGGTTCTCCGTTCGGTGGGCCGGGAGGCGGCAGACCCTCGCGGGCATGTCTGTTTCTGCAAGTCGGATGACATTGCAGACACTACCGGGGGCTCATAGCGTTCATTGCACGGCCGGCGCACGATGCGGCCGGAACCGTCCGACACCATGCCCGAGGGGGGCACCTCCATGACCACGTCCGTGACCACGCCCGTGACCACGCCCGTGACCACGCCCGTGACCACGACCACCCTGCGCGAGCTCAACGGCCTCGACCAGACCCCGGCTTCGCTGGCGGAGGCGACGCTGATCCTGGTCGACTACCAGAACACCTACACCCGCGGTGTGCTGGAGCTGACGGGGTGGGAGGCCGCCCTCGACGCCGCGGCCGACCTGCTGGCCCGCGCCCGGGCCGCCGGCACGAAGATCGTCCACGTGCAGCACGACGGCGGCGCGGGCACCCCCTACGACGTCCGTGAGGACATCGGCCGGATCCATCCCCGGGTGGCTCCGCTCGACGGCGAGAGCGTCGTCGTCAAGACGGCCGCCCCCAACGCGTTCGTCGGCACCGACCTGGGCGAGCTCCTCGACGCCGCGGGCAACGAGCACGTCATCGTCGTCGGGTTCATGACCCACATGTGCGTGACCTTCACCGCGGAGGGCGCCTTCCTGCGCGGCAACCGGCCCACCGTGGTCGCCGACGCCTGCGCGACCCGGCCGCTGCGGTCGGCGGTCGCCGGGCTGCCGGCCGAGCAGGTCCACCACGGTGCCCTCGCCACCATCGCCGACCTCTACGGGGTGGTCGTGCCGACCGCCTCGGACCTCGGCTGAGTCGCGGGGCGGCCGGTCCGGCGCGTCAGAGTTCCTCGCCGAGCGGCAGCCGGTGGATGCCCGGCAGGTATTCGTCGAGCTCCCCCGGCGTGAACCGGGACATGCCCACCACGTGCCAGAACTCGCCGGCCACGTCGCCCTCGTACTTGTAGCCGCCGGCCGGTGTCAGCGCCGCCCATCCGTCCGCCATGCCCATCAGCGTCGCGCGCAGCGACGGCGGTTCCCCGTCCGCCGGGATGTTCCAGAGCCGTACGGTGCCGTCCTCGGCGCCGCTGGCCAGGGTGGTGCCGTCCGGGGAGAAGGCGAGGGAGAGCACCCGGCCGGTGTGGCCGACGAGGTCGGTGACCCGCTCGCCCGTGTCGGCGTCCCACAGGGCGACCGCCCGGTCGTCGCCCGCCGCGGCCAGCAGCGGACGGCGCGGGTGGGCGGCCACGGCCCAAAGCCGTCCGCCGCGGCCCCGCAGACGCAGGCGCGCCTCGCCGTCGCGCCAGACGACGGCGGTGCCGTCCCAGCTCGCGCTCGCCAGCCAGGCGCTGTCCTGGCCGTAGGCGACGCCGTACACCCGGTCCGCGTGGCCGGCGCCGCCGCCGAGCTCCTCCACCAGGCGGCCGCTCCTGGCCTCCCACACCCGTACGACGCTGTCGTCGCAGCCGGTGGCCAGCAGGTCGCCGTCCGAGCGGAAGGCGATGGAGCGGACCCGGCCGCGGTGTCCGGTCAGGTTCGACACGGGTGAACCGGTCGGGCGGAACCAGACGTGGACGGAGTCGTCGTCGTTGGCGGTGGCGAGCAGGGTGCCGTCGGCGTTGAAGGCCTCCGCCCACACGTGCTCGGTCTCGGCGTCGAGTTCGCGCAGGTAGTGGCCGCCCACCGGGTCCCACAGGTACATGTCCCCGTCGTTGCTGGCCGTGGCCAGGAGGGGTTCGACGGGGCTGAACGCCGCCGAGACCAGCCGGTCGCCGCGGCCGAGCAGCTCCTCCGTGCGCCGCCCGGTGCGCGTGTCCCAGAGCCGTACGACGCCGTCGTTGCCGGCGGTCGCCAGCTGGGAGCCGTCCGCGCTGAAGGCGACGCCGCTGATCCTGCGGCCGTGTCCGCGCAGGATGCGCTTGCCCTGGCCGGTGGCGGAGTCCCAGATCCGTGCGCCGCCGTCGTTGCCGACGGTGAGCAGCTGGCTGTCGCCGGGGCGGAACGCGCACGCCCAGGCGGTGCCGCGGTGGGGGGCGGGCTGCTGTGCGTGGAGGGCGATGGTGTGGCCGTGCGGGCCCCCGGTGACCGTCCACAGCCGGACGGCGCCGTTGCTGTCGCAGGCGGCGAGGAGGTTGCCGTCGTCGCCGAACAGCACCTGGTAGACGGCGCCGGTGCCGCGTTCGAGGACACCGGCGGGGGTGCCGACGACCGGGTCCCAGAGCCGGACCTGGCCGTCGGTGCAGCCACTGGCGAGGAGGTTGCCCGCGGGGTGGAAGTCGAGGACGTACACGCGGCCGGTGTGTCCGGTGAACTCGTGCAGAAGCCTGGCGTCGGACGTCCGCCAGATCCGCACCGTGCCGCCCCGGCCGCCCGCGCCCCGGTCCGCGGTGGCGAAGAGGGTGCCGTCGGGGCTGAACCGGGCGCGGTAGACGGCCCCTTGGTGTCCGTCGATCTCCCGGACGCACGTCCCGGTGTCCAGGTCCCAGAGCCGTACCCTCGCGGACGCGTCGCCGGTGAGCAGCATGCCGTCCCGGCTGTGGACGGCGGTGTAGACGGGCGCGGTGTGGCCGGGCAGCCGGTGGGCGGGCCGGCCGGTGGCCACGTCCCAGACGGTGACCAGGCCTTCGCTGTCGCCGGTGGCGAGGAGCGTGCCGGCCTCGTCGAAGGAGACGGGCCACACCCCGTCGGGATGGATCTCCAGGGTGTGGCGGCAGGCGCCGGTGACCGGGTCCCAGAGGCGTACGGTGCCGTCGGATCCGCCGGTGGCGATGACGTCCGGGCGGAACTTCACCGCGTAGACGCGTCCTTCGTGCCCCTGGAGGGTGCGCACCGCCAGGCCGTCGTCGGCGCCGCAGACGAGGATGGAGCCGTCCTCGCTGCCGACGGCAAGGAGTTCACCGTCGGCGCTGTAGGCGATCGGTTCGGGCAGGCGGCTGGTGCGCATGCCGAAGCCGTACGGGACCCCGACCGCGGACGGCCGGAACCCGGCGTCCACCGGCATCCCGGGGGCGATCGCGGCGGTCCCCAGTTCCGGGGCCGCCCGCACCGCGTCGTCCATGGCGACGTCGATGAGCGCGGCCCGGTGCCAGCGGCTGCCGGTCAGCTCGGCGCCCCGCAGGTCGGCCCGGGTCAGACGGGCCCGGCTGAGGTTCGCGCCGCTCAGGTCGGCCCCGCTCAGGTCGGCCCGGTCGAGGCGGGCGCCGGTCAGCCGGGTGCCCCGCAGCAGGGCTCCGGAGAGGTTGGCGCCGATCAGGCGGGTGTCCGTCAGATCGGCGTCGGAGAGGTCGACGCCGCAGAAGTCGCGGTGCGAGAGGTCCTCGCCGGCCAGTCTGGCGCCGCGCAGGTCCGCGTTGGCCGGCACCCGCAGCCGGTCGCTGATGCGGACGGCGTTCGCGCGGGCGGCGTCGCTGACCCCGCGGCCGGGTGAGTCGAGGACCTCGCGCACCCACCGGGCGCACAGTTCGTGGTCGGCGAGGTCGCAGAAGAACTCGACGGCGAGCTGGCTGAGCGGGCGTGCGACGAGCAGGGTGTGGCGGCCGCGGTCGAGCTGGCGGGCGGCTTCGCGCGCCACGAGCCATTCGACGACGGAGCCGTGGATGAACTGGAAGACGCCGTCGGAGCTGCGGACCAGCAGGCTGCCCGCGCCGACCGCCTGGGCCCGTTCGGACGGGGTGAGCGGGGACTCGGTGAGTTCGCTGAGGGTGGCGGCGACGGTCTCGGTGAGTTCGTCCAGGCGCAGGGCGCTGCGGCCGCTCTCCCACAGCCGCCAGGCCAGCGCGGTCACCGCCGCCCACAGTTCACCGGCGGTGAGCCCGGGCGGGGCGCCGGGCCCGCCCTGGCCGCGGGTCTCCTCGTAGGCGAGCCAGGAGGTGAACACGTCCTCGTACAGCCGTGCCGGGCTGAGGGCGCGGCCCGCTCCGGCGACGGCGCGCAGCTGGTCCTGGCTGAGGTCGGCGACGAAGGAGAGCAGCCGCGGGTTGCGGCAGAGCATCAGCAGGTCGGGGATGTTGCGCAGGAGCTGGTAGCGCTGGTCGGCGGCGTGTTCGTCGCCGTAGCCGCGGACGAGGTAGGAGCGGATCTGCGCCGGGGTGAAGCCCTCGACGGACAGGACGCGGCGCTGCGGCAGGAGCCCTACGCGCTCGCCGAGCGCGGTGAGGACCTGGGCGTGCGACTTGAAGTGCTGGGTGCGGCTGCTGACGACGATCTTGGCGTTGTCGACGGCGGCGTCGAGGAGGACCTGGAGGTGGTCGGCGGCGCGGTCGTAGCTGACCCGGTGGACCAGTTCGTCGAAGCCGTCGAAGAGCAGGACGACGCGGCCCTGGGCGAGCATGTAGCGCAGGGCCCGCAGGTCGATGGTGTCGACGCCGTGGCCGGCGAGGTGGGCGGCGACGAGCCCTTCGAGGCTGTGCGCCCGGTCGAGCGTGTTGAGCGGGATCAGCAGCGGTGTCAGGTGCGGGAGCTGTTCGGGGATGCGGCGGGCCAGCTCGCGCAGGGCGAAGGTCTTGCCGTGTCCGAAGTCGCCGAGGAGCAGGACGAAGCGGCCGTGGTCGGACTCCAGGAGTTCCAGGAGCTCCTCGACGAGGCCGTCGCGTTCCTGCCCGTCGGGGCGGTCCGCGTCGCGGTAGCGCTGGGGCAGGTACAGGCCCGGGGCGTACTGCTCGCTGCCGGCCAGCCGGGCCGTCTGCGCGGTGACGTAGCCGCGCAGGTCGAGCAGACCCTGGAACTCGATGAAGCTGCGCACCCTGACGCGTACGCCGTGGCCGGCCGCCCGGTGGCGCAGCCCGCCGGGCGGCGCGTCGCCCCCGTAGACGATGACGGCCTCGGAACCGGAGTCGGTGGCGTGCACCTGGCCGACGAACCGGTCGAGCTCCTCCTCGGTGGGCGTGCCGGGGTGGACGGCGATGCGCTGCTGCTGGACGACGTCGTCCTCCTGCTCCTGCCAGGTGGCCATGATCTGGACCATGTCGGCCGGCTCGCGGCGCGGTACGTCGCGCAGCCGCACGCCCGCCCTGCGCACCCGGCAGATCTCCTTGACGCGTTCGGCGAGCGCGGCGGCGGGGTCGTCGAGGGGGGCCCGGCCCTGGGCGTGCTCGACGTTGATCACGGGGGGCAGTTCGGGGACGGGGAAGACGCGGCGGGTGTGGCGCCATTCACCGGGGAACCGCTCGGCTTCGGACGTGATGCGGTCGTCCCAGCGGGTGACGGCTTCGGCGGTGACCTGCAGCAGCTGGAAGCGGGCGGGGGCGGCGGAGCCGAAGAGCGGCAGCCCGCCTGCGGGTCCGGTGAGCCGGCTGTGGCCGGGGGCGGCGGACAGGGTGCGCGGGCCGCCGGTCGGGCCGTGCAGCAGCAGGTGCAGCCGTGGGGCGGCGAGCCGGGCGAGGGTGTCGGCGTCCCGCAGTCCGCCGGGGCCGCCGACCGCGTCGCCGGGGCGGCGGCCGTCGGTGAGCGGGTGGCGCAGCGCGCCGATGCGCAGCCAGCCCTCTTCCTCGTAGCGGCGCATGGCTTCGGCGAACCAGGCGGCCTGGTCGCGGCCGATGAAGCCGTACTGCTCCTCGGGGCGGTGGCTGTAGGCGATGGAGGAGTTGAATCCGGCGACGACGGTGCTCAGTTCGGGCACCGGGAAGAGGGTCCAGGGCTGGTCGCTGTCGAAGACGGTGTCCAGCCCCTGGTAGAGGCCGCGGAACAGCCGGGTGTAGTGGCGCCATTTGGGCCAGTACGGCGGCTGCGGTGCCACTTCGTCGGCCTCGCAGGTGTGGAAGTACGCCTGGGAGGCGGCCTGGTTCACGTCCTGCGCGCCCGGTACGACCATCACCCGCTGGGGCGGCAGGTCGAGCTGGGACCGCAGGGTGGTGAGGAAGCTGAGGGCCTGGTCGCACTCGCGGGGGCTGCCGGAGGCGGTGAGGTCGCCGGTGACCACCATGAGGTCGGGGGACGGTGCTCCCGCGTCCCGGAGCATGATGAGGTCGCCGCGGATCTGGCGGCTGAGCGAGTCGGGTTCGCGGCCCCGCCCGAAATCGGGGCCGGCCAGGTGCAGGACGGTCACGGCGTCGTGGCCGTTGCCGGCGGTGCCGGCCGGGGCGGCCTGCGGGTAGAGGGGTGCCCGGGCGGGACGGCGGCGGCCCGCCCAGCCGGGGCCGGCGAGCGCGCTCGGCCGCAGCCGGCCCGGGTGGGCCTGCTCGGGGAGGCGGACACCGCCCGAGCCGCCGCCCGTGGCGCTGCCGGGGTAGCCGGGGCGGCGGCCGGGGCGGGCGTGCCCGTCGACGGCCTGTCCGACCCGGGTGAGCAGCAGGGAGCGGGCGGTGTCGGTGTCGGCGACGCCCACCAGGTCGACGTAGGTGATCGTGGCGAGGAGCCCCTCGATCGGCATCTCGTCGACCCGGACGGTCAGGAGGCGTCGTTCGGGTGACTCGGGGGAGGCCCGGAGCGCTGCCTGCCACTCCATGCGACCGTAGGTGGACCGTTCGTAGTGGCGCGACAGGACGGCGATCACCGCGACGGACTCGCTGACGCCGCGGTCCATGAAGTCGATGAAGTTGGTTCCCGGTACGAAGTCCCAGGCCTGCACGACCGTGCGGTAGCCGGCTTCCTCCAGGGTCCAGGCGATCCATGCGGCCCACTGCTCGTCCGCCGGCGAGTAGCTGATGAAGAAGTCGAACTCCCGTACCGGCACCCCGAATTGCCCGTCCGTCGTCATGGGACCATGGTAGGGCGGGAGCCCGTGCCCGCGCGGGCGTGTCCGGATCCCGCCGGGACCGCCTGCCGGCCCGGCGCGGGTCTGTGCGACGCTGTTCGCCGTGTCTCTCCTCAGGCGTCTGCATCCCCTCGACTGGCTGGCCGGCGGGCTGCTCGCACTCGGTGTGCTCTGCGTCGTCACCGGTCTGCTGCCGCGCGCGCCCGCCGGGGACGTCATGGAACGCATCGGGCCGCTGGTGGTCTTCCTGGCCACCGTCATCGTCCTCGCCGAGCTGACCGGCAGGGCGGAGGTCTTCGACGTGGTCGCCACCTGGGTGGCGCGGGTGGGCCGCGGCAACTACGCGCTGCTCTTCTGTCTCTGCGTCGCCTTCGCCTCCGTCACGACGATCACCTTGAACCTGGACACGACGGCGGTCCTGCTGACACCGGTGATGCTGGCGCTGGCGGCCCGGGTGGGCATCGCGCCCGTACCGCTGGCGATGACCACGGTGTGGCTGGCCAACACGGCGAGCCTGCTGCTCCCCGTGTCGAACCTGACGAACCTGCTCGCCGCGGACCGGGTGGCGCTGGCCCCGTCGGAGATGGCCGCCACCATGTGGGCGCCTCAGCTGGCCGCCGTGGCCGTGACGATGGCCTGCCTGTGGGGCTTCTACTGGCGCCCGGGACGGCGCGGCGCGGTCAGCTACGCGCCCCCGGCGCCGCCGCGCCCCAAGGACCGGGTGCTGTTCCGGGTGTCGGCGCTGGCGTGCGGCGGCTTCCTGGTGGCGCTGCTCCTGGCCGACGTACCGCTGTGGTCCGCGTCGATGGCGGCCGCGCTGGTCGTGGTGGTGGCCTTCGCGGTCCGCGACCGCGGGGCGCTGCGCCTGTCCCTGGTCCCGTGGCGGCTGCTCGTGCTGGTCCCGGGCATGTTCCTGGTCGTGGAGGCCGTCAACGCGCACGGGCTGCACGACCTGCTGGCCGCGGCGATGGGCTCGGACAACGGCTTCGTCGGGATGCTGCGGTCGGCCTCGGTCGGTGCGGGCTTCTCCAACGTGCTCAACAACCTGCCGGCGTACATGGCGGGCGAGGCGGCCGTCCCCGAGGCCAACCACCACCAGCTGCTGGCGCTGCTCGTCGGGGTCAACGTCGGCCCGGTCGTCACGCCGTGGGCCTCGCTGGCGACCCTGCTGTGGTTCGAGCGGTGCCGCTGGCACGGCACCCGCATCGAGCTGCGCCGCTTCCTCGGTACGGGGCTGGTCCTCTCGGTGGCCGGCACCGTGTCGGCGACGCTGGCGCTGGCCGCCACGAGCTGAGCCGGCGCGCCGGCCCTCAGGCGACGGCGCCCACCTCCCGCAGCAGGTACGACAGGGTCTCGCCGCGCGCCGCGACGAAGCTGCGCCCGGAGTCGTCCCCGGCGAAGCCGGGCGTGAAAGGCGCCCCGGACAGCGTGCGCAGCTCCACCCCCGCCTCGGCCGCGAGGAGCGCCCCGGTCGGCAGGTCCACGCCCTCGGCGCGATAGCCGACGAAGGCGTCGATGGTGCCGCGCGCCAGCAGGCTCCAGCCGAGCAGCGGCGCCCACAGCTGGAGGACCCGTCTGCAGTGCAGCTCCAGGGCACCGCGCAGGGCCACCGCCGTCACGTCACCGCGCCGCACGGCGTATCCCTGGGTCCAGGCGACGACGGGGCCGGGGCGCGGCAGGCCGGGGGCGGGCCCGGGCAGCGCCCCGGCGGAGCCGTGCGCCCCGTGGCCCCTGACCGCGTGCCAGGTCAGTCCGGTGACCGGTTCGTGCACCACGCCCAGCACCGGGGCGCCGCCCAGGCACAGCCCGATGCCGACCGCGTAGGCGGGAAGTCCGATCGCGACGTTGTTGCTGCCGTCCAGCGGGTCGACCAGCCAGGTGCGTTCGCCCGGGGCGTCCAGGAGGCCGGCCTCCTCCGACAGGATCCGGTCGTCGGGGAAGTGCCGCCGGATCCGGCCGAGGACGAGTTCCTCCGCGGCGAGGTCGAGGTCCACCTGCACGTCCCCGGACTCGTCCTTCGTGCGCAGGCAGTACGCCGCCCCGAAGCGCCTGCGCAGCAGGCCGCCCGCCTCCTGCGCCGCGGCGACGGCGACCCGCCTCTCGCGGTCGAAATCAGGCCCGCTGCTGGGCATCGATCCTCCTGAGGACGGTGTGGACGCTGCGCACGGTCTGCGCCTTGTCGCACAGCCGGCGGGTCGTGCGGCGCGGCCGGCCGTCGAGCGGCCCGAGGGACAGGTCGCGCCGGCCGGGGACCGACAGCCCGTGCACGAGGGTGGCCGCCGGCTCCGGGCCCTCCAGGGCGGTGGCGTGGAACTCCCCCGCGGGCAGGGTGTAGGTCTCCCCGCCGGAGCTGATGTGGGCGGGACCGGGCTCGCTGCGCACCAGCAGGGGGGTGGGGCGGATCTCGTCGACGCCGTCGCTGCGGCTGTGCACCTCGAACACCCGGTGGGTGGCGCCGTCCTCGCCGTCCCGCACCACCCGGGTGCGCACCGGCACGTTCGCGACGCGGCCGTACAGCACGCGGCTGCGCAGCTCCCAGCTGTGGGCGTGCAGGGGGGAGGCGTCCGGCTCGGCGCGGTTGTCGGCCTCGAAGAGGTGTACGCAGATCCCGCGCAGGCCCTCTCTCAGCAGCGGCAGGCACAGGAACCCGAGTGGATGGCGGACGGCACGCAACTCACGGTCCCCGGAGGCGATCTCCTCCAGGGAGACAAGGGTCCTTTGGAGCTCGTAGTCCATGGCACGCGCCGGAGCGCCTCACCTCCTGTAGGGGTCCTCCGCGTGCAGGGCCTTCTCGATGATCTTGCCGATGTCGCTGTCGGTGAAGACGCGCGGCAGCGGGAGCCTCAGGTCGTCGAACAGCGTCCGTACTTCGTCGACGGTGGGTTCCTGGCCGAGGGGCGACGCGACGCGCAGATCGAGCACGGTGGCCTGCTCGCGGCTCTGGTGCAACTCGGTGACGTAGTAGTCGTAGAGCGGCTGCCCGCGCTCCACCAGCAGGTTCACCCGGGACTGGTCGTCCTGGGTGATCACGAGGCAGGTCTCGGAGAGGTCGAAGCGCAGGGTGGGCACGGCGGACGAGAGGTGCACGCTGATTTCGAGGGTCGTCAGCTGGCGCTGGTACCAGCAGGCGGCGAGGACGGTCGCGTACGACTCCCGGCGGACCCGGTCGGTGGTCCACACCTCGTCGCCCCGGCGCTGCCCGCCGAACATCTGCCGGAACCGGGCGTAGGCGGCGCAGGCGCGCTCGTCGGCCGGATTGACGATGTCGATCTTCACGTTGAGCTGGGAGCGCTGCTCCTTGGCCGCGGCCACGCACAGCGGCAGCGTGACCGCCCTCAGGTAGGTGCCCGTCCCGCCCTTGAAGTACCAGAGGTTGGTGTGCTGCCTGGCCTTGCGCAGCGCCTCGCCGACCTCGTTGCCGGAGAGCGAGCGGACCATCGCGAGGTCCTCCAGGGCCCGGCGGGTCCCGCTCAGCGCCTCGTGGATGCTGGCGGGCCGGCGCACCCGCTCCACGATCGAGCCGGTCGCCAGGAGACCGAGGACGACGAGGGTGGCGCCGGAGGAGACGTCGTCGCTGACGACGTCTCCGAAGATGTCCAGGAAGCCCACTCCCATCGCGACGCAGAGTGCGACCACCACGTCGGCGTTGCGCAGCATCCAGGCCACGAAGCGCTCCAGCCGCCCCACCTGCGCCGCCATGAACGCACCCCCTCCCCCGCCCCTGATCCGATGGTAGGGATCCTCAGGCGGCGCCACCAGAGCGACTTCGCGTCGTCGGGCGGCGCCCGCGCGCACGCCGGTCCACGCCTTCCGCGGTGTCAGGCCGTCACGGCTGCTTCCCGGCGGTCCGCCGGGAGTTCGAAGGTCTCGGCCAGCAGCTCGTAGGAGCGCCGGCGGTCGGCCGGGTCGGCCGTCAGCGTGTTGACGATCAGCTCGTCCACCCCGTGTGCCGCGGCGAGCGCCGTCAGTACGGCGTACACCCGCTCGGGCGCCCCGGAGACGAGGGCCGTGCGGTGGACCCTGGCCCGCTCCGGCTCCGCCCCCGCCGCGCGTCCGCGGCAGCCGCAGCGGCCGCACATCCGCTCGGCGTTGGTCCGGGTACCGGACCCGGCCGCCCGGGGCGCGCACCAGACGTACCGGCTGTTCGGCGAACCGTTCGCGGCTCCGGTTGCGGGGCCGGCGCCGGGGCCCGGGGCGCGGGCGGGCGGGGCGGTGTGGCTCACCGACATGAGCCGCCACCGAATGGGCGACCTGCTGCGCCTGGTACGGCGGTCGGGCCGGGCAGCCGCCAGGCTCGGCGTCCTGGCCGACGACTTCGGCCTCCTGGACTTCGAGGGACGCTCCTTCCCCGGCTGGCACCACCACATGACCTTGATGTCCGCCGCGTACGCCTACACGGGGCTGCCCGCCCTGCGGGAGCGCTGGGACCGCTGGGCCGGATAGTGGGACCCGGCTGCGCCGGTGGCGTCAGGCGCGGATGAGGTTCAGGGCTTCGTCCCGGACACGGGCCAGGGTGTCCGCGTCACGGGCCTCGACGTTCAGACGCAGCAGCGGCTCGGTGTTCGACGCACGCACGTTGAACCACCAGTCCTCACCC
>NZ_JOAK01000041.1 GCF_000720455.1 Streptomyces virginiae
GCCGGATACGGCCGAGCCAAACTCGACCTCCTGCGAACCCGGATCCTCCTCAGAACCTGACCACCAGCCGATCACAAGATCAGCGACAGAGTCCGTTCATCCGTACCTTGCTGAGCACCTCAATGAGTACGCGGACACGAGCGCAAGTTCAGAGAAGCCTGCATCCGCTGCCCGGTCCTCCAGATGGACCCCCGGCAGAAGCCCCGCCTCATCGAGATCATCCAAAATCTTCGCGAACGCATCAGCGATGCCCGCGCCAACGGCTGGCTCGGCGAGGTTGAGGGACTCCAGGTCAGCTTCGACGCCGCGATGGCCAAGCTCAAGTGCCTCAAGGACATCCCCATCGACGGCCGGCCCCAACTGGTCGACCTTCGGCATGCCCGTCTTCACCAACGACGCAGCACCGCCTCAACCGGATGCAGGAGAGCCCGGACCACAAGGCTGATCACCTGCATCACCGCAGCAACCGATTGGCCCCGCGCCACGCGGGGCCAATCTGATCAGCCCTGGACAGCCCGCAGATCCCGATCGAGAAGCCTGGACAGCCGGACGGCTTGCCGCTCAGCCGTCCCAGGCGGGTTGCGCGGACGCTGAGGGTCGTCGAACGACAGGAGGAACAACCACACGAGGGCCAGTAGCCGACGACACGCCAGCAGTCGCGCTCGTTCCGCGGCGCTCAGATCGAACTGATCCAGAAACGTCTCGACATCTAGCGGCTGCTCAACCCAGCTGGCTACGTGTTCCGTGATCTCTGCCAGTTCGAAAGGCCGGTCGCTGACACCGGACTCCTCGAAATCAACGATCCGCACGCGAAAGCCGTCCCACAGATAGTTGGCGAGGTTCCCGTCACCTGGCCCAAAGACCCGTGGGACGTCCGGCGAAGCGACTTGGTCGAAGCCTGAGCGAGCCAACCAGTCCAGGCCGCAATCCATGGCTTTCCCCACCTCAGTGCTGACGCGGGGGCGAGCCCGTGGTGTCCAAGCTCGGATCTTGGCAATGAGTTCATGCTGCTGGCCGGGCCGGTCCGGGACCTTCGCCAGTGCCTCTGCCGGCACCGCCGCATATATCTCGCTTGTTGCCGCTGCCAACGCCTTGAGCTGCTGCTCGCTGAGCACCTGACCGCGAAGCGGTTTACCTGGGAGCCGTGACATCACCACGACCGGCTCCTCGGCCGCAAGGTCTGCACTCTGCGGAGCAGGAGCCAAGCCCGGTGCATACGCGGAGAGCAGGGTCAGCGCTCGCCACTCCCGTTCGCACTCCTCGCGGCTCCCACGTCTAAACCTCTTGATCACACTGTGGGGCTTGAGCTCGATGCAGTGAGTACTCCAGGTGGCGGAAGTCATGAAACATGATCCTCCCAGCAGCTCCACAGGCACCAAAGTCTTAGTCCGGAAAGGTCGAGAGTGTGGCCCTCGGCTCATCCGGGCCGAATCCGCAAAGGCCTTCACCACCCTGTTTCGGCTGGTGGGGTGCTGTTCTTGAGGGGCGCCACGCATGTCTTCTGCTTCTTCCTCCGTACGCCGTATCGCCGCCACCGTCCTGGCGGCCGGTGCGATCGTCTCCGCTGCGGCGCTGCCGGCGGCTGCGCACGACGGGGATCGTCACGAGCAGCGGCACCCGCGGGTGGAGATCAGCCGGGTCCAGGCCGACAGCCCTGGACGCGACAACCGCTCCAACCGCTCCCTGAACGCCGAGTGGGTGGAGATCACCAACACCACCCGCGACGCCATCAACCTGCGGGGCTGGACCCTGCGTGACAACGACGGCAACCGCTACCGCTTCGACAACGTCCGCGTCGCCGGCCGCGCGACGATCCGTATCCACACCGGGAACGGCCGTGACACCCGTACCGACCTCTTCCAGGACCGCCGCGACTACGTCTGGGACAACCGCTCCGACACCGCCACCCTGCGCGACGACCGCGGCCGCACCGTCGACACCGAGACCTGGGGCCGCCGCCGCTAACCCCCTTCCTGCGCAGGCCCTGCACGATCCCGGGGTCCTGCGTGACGGAACCGTTCGGGCCGTCGCCTCACCAGGCGACGGCCCGTACGGCTGCGCGCAAAGGTGGATGACCGTGAGCCGTGAGCCGTGAGCCGTCAGCCGAGCAGCCGGTGGTTGTCGGGGCGTAGGAGGTCGATGACGTGGGCGAGCTCCGCTGAGCTGGCTCCCTGCGCGTGGGCCGCGCCGTGTGGTCAGTGGACCATGAGGCCGGTGGTGGTGATGTGAACGGTTTCGTTGTAGCCGATTGGTTCCTTGCCCTGTGAGACCTTCTCGCACTTGTAGTCGGTTTTGCCGAAGGGGACGAGCACGGCCTTGGGGATGTCGTTGCACAGGGCGTGGTCGAGGGTGGAGTTGTTGCCGAACATGAGGCGTGCGACGCCGTCGCGGGTCACCAGGCCCTGGCGGGGGAAGGCCGTGTACTCCACGACGTTCTGGGACCAGCCCTTCTCGCCGATGGTCACGTTCCAGGCGACCTGTACGCCTTCGTAGGTGATGGTGCAGGTGACCGTCGTGCCGGGCTTGGACTCCATGTCCTTCGGGCACTCGCCGCTCATTGTGCCGGGGGCGTTGGCCATCGTGAGGGTCTTGCGCTGCAGTTCGTAGATCACGTTCTCGGCGAAGGTGGCGTCGGCGGCCGGCGAGGCCGTCGGTTCGAGGCTCCCCATCTCCGGCTTGGTCAGTTTCTGCGGCAGTAGCGGACCTATCGGTTCCTGCTTCGCGGCGGTGCCGGTACCGCCGCCGCATCCGGTGGCCAGCAGGCACAGGGCACCGAGCGCCGTGATGATCTTTATTCTCAAGGTCGTCCTCTTAACAGCTTTCGCGATCGAGCAGTGCGTACGTCGCCGACTGGGTGGCGGGCCCGGAGAGGTCAGCGGCGACGGCGTTTGAGGGTCACCGTGATGCCGAGGCCGAGTGTCACGGCCAGGGCGGCGCCGAGCGCCGGCCACTTCCAGGAGAGGCTGGCTTCGGTGGCCGCGGCTTCCGCTTGGGGTGGCACCACAGCTGCCGGGTCGGCGCTCGGGGGGTGGGGCTGGGGGGTGGGGCTGGCTAGGGGGTCGATGTCGGGTGCCCCTGGGTCTCCCTGGCGGTCGAGGATCACCTTGCTGGGGCGGATGGCTCCGTTGCCGACCCAGTCATTGCGCTTGTCGCCGGAATGGGGGGGTGCCGACGGTCTGGAGGAGGACGCGGGTCACCTGGTTCGCGGTCCAGTCGGGGTGGGCCGACCAGACGAGCGCGGCGGAGGCGGAGGCGATACTTGTGGCGTACGAGGTCCCTCCGTCCTGCATGCACCAGGCGGTGTTCTTCTTGCAGCGGATCGGGACTTTGCCACCGAAGGCGGCGAAGTCTGTTGCCGGTCCGTCGGAGGACGAAGGCAGGGGCTCGCCGTCGATGTCGACGGCTCCCACGCCGAAGGCTCCCGGCAGGGCGGCGATGGGGTTGCTCATCTTGCTGCCGTCGTTTCCCATGCCGACGAAGACCAGTACGCCCTTGCTCTGGGCGTACTCGATAGCCGGTCCGATCCTGTCCAGCGACCACCACCCGCCGATGGACAGGTTGATGATCTTGGCGCCGTTGTCGGCCGCGTACCGAACTCCCTTGCCGGCTTCACCGATCGCGCCGAAAGCCATGGGCGAGCCGATACTGGTGCGGATGGGCATCACCTTGGCGCCGGGAGCGAGACCGTGCGGGCCGCCCCCCGAGCCGTCGCCGACGATCGCCGCGATCATGCTGGTCCCGTGCCCCTCGAAATCATCGTGGACCGGGTACTTCTCCTCCGGGCGGCTGACCGGCGGCTCCATGAACGAGACGCCGGGAAGGACTCTCCCTTCCAGCTCCGGGAGGTCCTTGACTCCACTGTCGATGACGGCCACTGTGATGCCGGTGCCGTCCGCGACCTTCCACATCTGCGGAGCTCGCATCTTCGTGAGGTACTCCGGCAGATCGGTGTCGGCAGCTGCCGGCATCGCCGTGCCCGCGCTGACCGTCACAACCGCGACGAGACAGCGGCCGCACCTGCCGAAAGCCCGGTGGACCCGGAACTCGTCCTGGACGTGGTACTGCTCAAAGTGTGCGACCGCGTTGACGAACGCCCGTCGCTCGCCTTGCTGCTCACGGCGGTCGAACGGAGCTGGCAGGACGCCCTTGCCGAGCGGCTGGACCACGACGCGTTCGTCGCAGCGCGGACGCTCGTCGAACTGGCGGGACGGGGGCTGCTGCCCGGGCCGCAGCCCGGGGCGCTCCCCCTGCCCGCGGTGGCCGAGATCGATGCCCGGGCGGCCTCCCGACGCGCGGAGCTGCGTGAAAGGCACCGGGACCGGTCGCCGAACTACACCGCGCCCAGGCCGACGGCGCCGTCACCGATGACCAGGACCTGAGACTGCAGGAGCTCCTCGCCGACGCCGTCCGGCGGCTCGACGACTCCGACACGTACGACCTCGTGGACGTACGGCGCGCCCTCGACACCGTACGGGACTCCCTTCCCGAATTTCGGAAGCAGGCCGCCGACCGGATCCGCGCTCGCCTCGACGCCCTGGGCCCCGGCGAGGAGCTGCGCGCACAGGTCCTCAGGCACCTGGACACCGGGGGCCTGGCCACGGCAGCGGACCTCGTCTACTTCCTGGAGATCGGCGAGGAAGTCCCGGAGATCGACGCTGGCGAGTCCCACCTGACCGACTTCTTCCCGACCGTGCCCGACGGTCTACCTAAGGGCATCGACCAGGCTCTCGTCGACCTCGTCCGGTCCGGCGGTATGCACCCGGAGATTTCCGTCCTGGACTACAGCGCTCTCTCCACCGACGAGGCGGCCTTGGCGGCAGATGCCCTTCAGGAGTGGCGGGCGCTGGGCGTCACCGAGCCGAAGGACCGGCTGGAGGTATCCGCCCGGAGGCAGCTGCTCCCGGCCCTGAAGCTCCTCGGCTACGACGCCAAGAGTGCCAAGCCGCTGGACGAGAGGTCTCACCGCCGGCGTGAGTACCGTCTGTTCGAAGCGACGGAGGTCGAGATCAACGGCAGGGCGAAGGCGCCCGCGTTCGGCTCGCAGATCCGCGAACAGGGGGGCACCCTCCGCGTGCTGCTGGTCTGGGGCCGCCCGCCCGCCAAGGTCGTCATGAGCCTGGCCGAAAGCGACACGAGCGGTACGAGCCTCCTCGTCGCCTACTTCGGCACGCTGAGCCGCGGGGCGCGCATCGAACTCGCCGCCGGCTCCAGCCGGCTGCAGCCGATGCTGGTCGTGGACGACGCCGCCCTGGCCTACCTCGCGGCGCGCGGCAACCGCCAGGTCAGCACCGCCACGCAGACCCTGCTGCCGTTCTCCGGCGTCAACCCCTACATCAGGGAGAAATGCGGCCGCATCGGCGGCGAGATGTTCTACGGCCGCGACGCCGAACGCAAGAGCGTTCTGGACCCGCTTGGCACGCAGGTCATCTTCGGCGGCCGCGGGCTCGGCAAGTCCGCCCTCCTCAGCGATGCGGGGGAGCGGTTCGAAGGGCAGCGCCCCGGCTACCAGCTGGCGGTGTACGTGAACGTGGACCAGGAGAACATCGGCAAGGGCAGCTCCCTGGGGCTTGAAGCGCTGTGGAGTGTCCTCGACCGGGAGCTCAGGAAGGCCGAGGTCCTGGTCGGGCAGCAGGGCCGCAAGTCCGTCAAGGACATCTCCGAACGGGTGCGCGCCGGCATCGGCGCCTGGCTCGACGGGGACTCCCGTCGCCGTCTGCTGATCCTGCTCGACGAGTGCGACCAGTTCTTCGAAGCCGACGCCCCCCGCTTCGACCAGACCAAGAAGCTCAAGGGCCTCGGAACCGACACCAAGGACCGCGCCAAGGTCGTTTTCGCCGGCCTGCACTCCGTGCAGCGCTTCACGAAGCTCGCCAGCAACGGGCCGTTCAGCCATCTCGCACAGACCCCGAAGGTGATCGGCCCGCTCGCGCCCCAATCCGCCGCCGAACTGCTCGTCGACCCGATGCGGGCGCTCGGCTTCGAGTTCCAGGACATGGACCTCGTCAACCGCGTGCTCGGCTACTGCTCCTACCAGCCGTTCCTGCTCCAGATGTTCGGCCACCGGCTGGTGGAGCTTATGCACCGCAAGCGGATGCGACGCGGGACCGAAGGACCCCCGTACGCGGTGGAGATCGGCGACATCGAGGTCGTGGAGTCAGACACCGGGCTGCGGGACAGCATCTCGGCCGCCTTCAAGGACACCCTGAGCCTCGACCACCGCTACGACGTGATCGCCAACGTCCTGGCCTACCACGCCCGCCAGAGGGGCCTGGAGGTACGGCTGAGCGATGCCGAGCTGCGCGATGAGTGTGAGACGTTCTGGCCCAAGGGCTTCGATCAGCTCGACACCGAGGGTTTCCGCGCCTACCTCTCCGAAATGGTGGGCCTCGGCGTCCTCGCGCCCAACCACGACGGCCAGGGCTGGCACCTGCGCGGCCCGAACGCCCTGCGCATGATCGGCACCTCCCACGAGGTGGAGGCCCGCCTACTCAGGGCTGCTCAGGACTGCCAGCTCCAGGAAAGTATCGTCCAGGAGAGCCGTCCGGACCTGCCCGACGGCCGGTCGGGGCCGCTCACCATCACCCAGCTGGACTACCTCCTGGGCGGGAGGTCGAACCAGACGAGAGTGGTCCTCGGCACCACCGCGACCGGTGTCAGGGACGTTGGCGACACCCTCCGTACGTTCGCCGGGCGTATCCCCGACTGGACCCTGCCGCCCGTCGGCAAGCCCAGTGCCTACAGGCAGGAGCTGACGGGCGGCCGCCCCCGGGAGCGGCGGGTCGTCATCAGCGACTTCGCCCGCTACCCGGACGCCCGCCCCGAGGCTCCTCGGCAGGCGGTCGACCAGGCCGAGACAATGCTGCCCACCACATCCGGCGTGACACGCGCCGTGGTTGTCGTGACCGACCCCAACCAGCTCGGACTGTGGCGCCCCCTGCTGACGGGCACCGAACCCACCTCGGCCGCTCCCGTCGTTTTGCGCCGGCACGACCGCGGCAGCCTGCGCGGCTGGGCCCAGCGCGTCGAAGAGTTCCACACGGAGGACCGCCTGGACCGACTCCACGAGCTCACCGGAGGCTGGCCGGTCCTGGTCGATAGGGCGCACCGTCTCCACGGCGAACTCAGCGACCCGGACGCGGCCCTGCACAGCCTGGCCGGCCTGCGTCGGGACCGGGTCGCCGCCAGGTCCTTCGTCGAGGCGACCGGGGTGTTCGCGGACCCTGTGCTCGCGACCGGCTACCGGGCCCTCGATGAAGAGTTCAAAGAGACCCTGTTCGACCTGGAGAGCGCGGTGGCCGCCGTAGCCTTCCGGATCGAGGACGAGGACGAGGCCCGCTGGGTCGTCACCTGCCTCGACGCCCTCCAGGTCCTTGGTCGGGAGCAGAATCACCTGCTGCGCTTGGAACCCCTGCTCCGGGAGTGTGTGGCGCTGCTCGACTGACACCGGTGCACGGCCTCGCCCCCCGGCCGCTCGGGGGGTGAGGTCCGGCCTCGGGATTGGTGGGCTCGCCGTTGAAGCGTCGCGTATCCGCTCGCACGACACCGGCGCGTGAGGATCACCGTGGCTACGGAAGGCCTATTTCCGGTGACCGACTGCCAGCGCAGCTCGCACAAGCCGAGTCGGGGCCTGTTCGGCCGATCGAAATTCCGTTTCCGCTGTCGGTCTCCTCTGGGATTTTTGTGACATGGTGAGAAGCGCTGACGCACGGGGCACGGCCTCAGACTGTGGACGATCGCGTATACGCGATCGTCCACACCGTCCGCCACATCGACGCCGACCCCCGCGCCGACCCCGTCGGCTCCCTGTACCAAACGCCACGGCTCACGCAGCTCACCGCCGAAACGCCGGATGGGCGCGGGCCGGCCGCAGCCGACCCGCCGTCGCCCACGCATCCTTGCGCGGGCGACGCCCCTGCGAGCGCCGGCACTCTGTTGCCGGCCGGGGTGACTCCGGTGCGTGGGCGGGCGTTGTTGGCTGCATGGACGAGATGTTGGACGTGCTGCTCGACAGCCTGGCGCCCCAACCCTGCCGAGGCTAGCCCCGCGCCTCTCGGGCTCGCCTGATCAGGTCAACGCGGGCCTGGCTGTCGGTAGCGGGGGCTCTAGCGCGGTGTTCCCGGGCCTGCCGGTCCGTGTTCCTGACAGGCGCGGTGGACGGGCCCGGTCCTGCTTCGGCCCTGTACCGCCCGGGCCCGATGGGCATGAACTCGCACACCAACTACGCCCTGCGCAAGAACAAGCAGCGGCCACCCCATCAGCATCTGCCAGCGCTTCGAAGGCGTCACCAAGGGCGAACCGAAGCCCATCGGCAGCGGCCCGGACACCTCACACTGCCTCTACACCCCGGCCGACATCACACACCGTTCGTGACCTGGTGAGCCCGCGCCCAGGCGCCGCTTTGCCTGCCGCGTCCGCTGCCCCTGCGCACGACCACGTCCAGATGCCGGCGACGACTCCGGTCCTCGGACAGGCAGCACTCGGGTGGGGACCGGCACCGGCTCGGGGGACGCAAGGGTATGGATCAGGTACTCAGCGCCAGGCGTTGGTGTCTACGATCTCGCCGGTCTCCACGTCGATGCGGCCCTGGAAGTCACCTGCGTTGCGCGTGACCATGATCACGAGCGGTCGGCCGTCCTGTGGGAAAGCGGTGTAGAAGCCGTGGACGTCGTTCGGGTCCCTCAGTAGGTCGTGTGGGGGCTGCAGCCTGAACAGTTCCGAGCCGTCGGCTCGGTAGACCACCGCGTTGTCCGACGGGGTGAACGGTGCGCTGTTGATGGCTTCCACCACCAGCACCAGCGTCTCATCGTACTCCCGCCACACCATGACGTCCTGGGGCGGAAGCTCGTACGACTTCTCGACGTTCCCGGCGGGGCCGCTCCACCGGATTGTGGTGTCGCCCTGGGCCCAGGTGAGCACGACGCCGGGGTTTTCTTCTGTCACTTGGGGATCTCCGTGGGTGGGCCGACTGGGATCAGCCGGGCTCGGTCTCCGAATTCCATGATCTCTATTTGAGTTCCGCCCCCGGGTAGATGGCCTAGCTTCGGGTCCATCTGGGGTCCAATGATGCTCTCCTGCACGAGGATCGGATCACCGTCCGAAATGCGGTAGCGCTGCAGGAGCGAGACATCCTCCTTCCAGTCGGTGCGGACGGCTAGCTGATCTCGAACATACTGCTGGTTGGGGACGTCGTCGAAAGTGCCGAACCCTCCGGGGCGGGTCTGGCCTTGCGAGATCACCATGTTGAATTCCTCCCCAGGTTTGGCGAATCGCGCGAGGATCGGCGACCCCTCCAGGTGCGGCGGTTCACGCCTGGCCGGGGGAAGAGCCTTCTGCTCTTTCCCCTTCTCCGGGCAAGCGCTGAGACCCAGTGGGTCCGCCCACACGAGCGGGTTGGTGACGTAGGCGACCGGGTTCGGGGACGGCGCGAGCCCAAGCGGGTCGCCCGTCAAGTAGCGGGCCGTCTCGGGGTCGTAAGTGCGGAAGTAGTTGTGGTGGAGGCCGGTCTCGGGGTCGTGATATTGGCCCGGGAAGCGCAGTGGGGTGTAGGCGGAGGCGTCCCGGTTCCAGCTCGTCGTGCCCCAGATCGTGGAACGGGTGTGCCAGGCGACCTCTCCCTGCTCGTCGATCAGCTCAGTAGGTGCGCCGACCAGGTCGGTGACGATGGCGAAGAACCGGCTGTCGATCTCCTCCTGTGAGGCCGGCCACGCCTGGCGGATGGACTCCACCTGGGTGAGCGGTTGCAGGCCGGAGTGTGTCCAGCTGAGCGTGACCTCGTGCGGGTTGTCGGCAGAGCGCGTCGTCTGCTCGATGAGGGTCGGGCCGTCCCACGTGAAGAGCGTCTCTTCCGTGACCGGGCTGATCCCATCCGGCTGCGGCGATCCTTCACATGCAGCATCGATCGACGCGAGCCGCTGTTTCGCGCTACGGCGGCCCAGAGCGTCGTAGCGGTAGCGCCAACGCGTCCCGTCGGGGGTGGTCACCTCCGTGAGCCGGTCATCCGCGTCCCACGTGTAGCGCCAGGTGTCCGGCTTCCGGGAGAGCCGCGTCTTCTGCCGCAGGATCACGCGGCCTTGGGCGTCATGCTCGTAGCGGACACGGCCCGCGCGGGTGATCCGCGTCCCGGTGTAGGCGCGTTCGCCGACGGCATCCGAACCCAGCTGCTCGGGCCAGGCGGCCGAGGTCTGGTTGCCCGCCTCGTCGTAGGCGTAGCGCTCCGACCAAGAGGCGGCGTCCACGGCGGTGACTCGGGAGGCCGAGTCCAGGGTGAAGGTCCGCTGCCCCGTGGCCTCGTCGTCGATGGCGAGTAGGTTGCCGTCGGCACGGTAGCTGTAGCCGCGGCGAAGCAGGATCCGCTGGTCCGATCCGGTGATGTGCCGGCTGGTGAGTCGGCCCACCGCGTCGAAGGTCTGGTGCAGCGCTGTGCTGTCGCCGATACGCCGAGTCAGTTCACGTCCGGCTGCATCACGCTCGAAGCTCAGCGTCCGGCCCGAGGCGGTGATCTCCCTGCAGTGGCCGCCCTCGTCATAGGTCCAGCGGGTCAGCGCCCCCGTGGGGGTTGTCAGGCTGGCCAGTCGGCTCAGCTCGTCGTACGTGTAGCGGACGGTACGGCCGTCGACCTGCTCCTCGACGAGCCGACCGTGCCGGTCGCGGATGCGGAACAGCTTGGTGCCGTCGGAGGAGACCGCCGCTGCAAGCAGGTCGAAGACATCGAACTCGAACGTCGCGATACCGGCGGGGGAGGTCTTGCGGACAATCCGGCCGAGCACGTCCCGCTCGTAAGCGATCTCCTCGCCCAGCCCGTTCACACGTGAGCGCAGACGCCCGGTCGGGTCGTAGGAGTAGGTCAGCGTCAGGCCGTCGAAGTCGGTCTCCGAGATCAGCCGCCCCGCCGCGTCGTACGCGTACTCCCAGACCTGGCCCTGGGGGTTGCGTACGCCCTTGAGTCGCAACAATGCGTCATAGGTGTACTCGTGGCGTACGCCGTCAGGCCCGGTCCGAGCGGCGAGGAGGTCGAAGTGGGTGTACTCGAAGCGGGTCACCCCGCCTGCCGGGTCGGTGTAGGCGGTGCAGTTTCCCTCGCCGTCGTACGTCCACGCCGACTCGGCGCCGTCCGGGTCCACCCGGCGGGCAGGACGTCCCTCCGGGGTCCACTCCAAGGTCGTCACCCCGCCGAGCGGGTCGGTCACGCGCACGGGGCGACCGAAGGCGTCCCGCTCGAACCGTGAGGTGGCGCCGAGAGGGTCCGTGATCGTGACCGGCAGGCCAGCCGCGTCGGTGGTGAAGCGGGTGACGGCGCCCAGGGGGTTGGTCACCGTAACGACGTGACCGCGATCGTCATAGGCGAAGGTGGTGACGGCACCTGCCGAAGTGGTGAGCGACCTGCGGTTGCCGCGCTCATCGAAGGTCTGGCGGATGACCGTGCCGTCCGCGTTGGTCACCCTTGCGGGCAGGCCCAGTTCGTCGTACTCGGTGCCCGCTGTGCGGCCGTCGGGCCGGATTGAGCGGGTGATCCTTCCCGCCTCGTCGTATTCCTGGAGCGAGGTGGAGCCCAGCGCGTCGGTACGGCTGATCACGCGTCCGGCGCTGTCGTACTGGTAGCGGGTGACAGCGCCGAGAGGGTCGATCTCGGCGACGACCCGGCACCGCTCGTCGATCAGGTAGCGGCGGGTGTGCCCGTCGGCGGTGGTGACCGCCGTGACGCGCTGGCCCGTCGCCGGGTCGCGCTCGTCGTACGAGAGCGTGAGGGCGAGGTGTCCCTCGGAGCCGCCTTCCGCGATGCAGCGGTCCTGGTCGTCGTAGGTGTATTCGTAGCAGCTGCCGTTGGTGTCGGTCCAGGACGTGATCCGGCCGCGGTCGTCGTACACCAGCCGCAGGGGCCGACCGGAGGAGTTGGTGACCTCCGTCAGGTTCCCGTCGGTGTAGCCATACGCGAGAACGCGCGGACCGCCGGTCAGCCGGAGAGCGGTGATGCGGCCCCCGGCGCTTTCGAAGCGCAGGTGGTAGCCACCGGAGTGGGCCATCCCCAGCGGGGTGCCGGCGTGGTCGTACTCGAAGGTAATGATGTTGCCGTTGCGGTCCTCCAGCTGAGCGATCGCCGCCAGACCGTCCCCCTCGCCGTCCCAGCCCGCCGCCGGCGAGAACCGGCGTATTCGGCCGGTCGCCGGATCGGTCAGGGTCCAGTCGCCGTCCGGTGTGCGTTCCAGCGGATGGCGCGGCCCGGTTGCTGGAAGGACCGGGAGACCGGGTGCCGGATGCGGGTAGGCGACGAGAAGCCCATCATCGCTGACCAACACGACGCCCTCGGCATCGATCTCCAGGTGCTGGTCGACGGTGGAGGCCCAGGACGGGCCGAACCAGCGGCCGGCCGTGTATCCGGACTCAGCACGGCGTGTGAACGTCATGGGGAGGGTGCCGGGGAGGACCAGGTCGGTCTGCGGCAGATACATCCTTCCGGTGGCGAGGTCCACCGGGTCGGTGTCGCCCTTGCACTTGTCCCCGTCCGGTGTCTTGTGCACGTCCGGGCCGTCGCTGTCCAAGCCTTGGCGTGCGGGACCCTTTGGTACGTCGTCGGCGAGTCCGGCGACGGATGAAGCCCGCTTCCCGGCACCGAAGCCCTTAGTACCTGCGAGTTCCAGAAGGAACTTGCCCGCGCCTTCGCTGGGGTCCCTCATGAAGTCGTCGAGCATCTTCTTACCCGCGCCCACGGGGTCGTTGACCGCCACGATCAGGCCGGCGGCCGTCGAATTGAGGTTGGTCCGGTATTCGGCGGGGTGGGTCAGGTTGTACGGGTCGAAGGGCGTGACCGCGCGGACGAAGTTGGCGAGACCCGCCGTCCCCTTGAGGACGCCGCCGGCCAGGTGGGTTTCCGCGAGATCCAGGTAGTCCATGCCGTCGTCGAGCTGCTCGGAGTACGAGGGCTTGGGTGGGGCCGCGTCGCGGGCCGAGCAGACCGCCGTACGGACCGTCTCTGCGACCTCATTGCGCTGGGCGCGCGCAGTCTGCAGTCTGTCCTCTGCCGCCTGGAAAAGGGGATCGGCAGGATCGGCGAAGTCGTCGGCCGGCCGCGGCGGTAGTGTGTCCTTCTTCGCGTCGACCGCAGCCTTGTATTCGGCGATCGACTTGTCGTAAGCGGTGCGTGCGTCCCGCGAGACCTTCTTTGCGGCGTTGTACTCCTCCAGGGCCTCCTTGGCCTGGCTCTGTGCCCACTCGACGGTATCCGCGAAGCGGCCCATGGCGTCGGCCGCCTTGCCGAAGGCCTCGGCCGCCCTGAACCAGCGTGGAGGTTCTTTGGCTATCGCCTTCCGCAACGCGTCCGCCGAAGCGCCCTTCAGCCCGTCGCCCTCCAGGCCCTTCAGCCCGTTTCCGACGGTCGTGAAGGAGGACTTGAAGTCGTTCAGGTGCGAGACCTGAGCACGGATCTTCGACACGCTGCCGTAGATCAGCTTGTTCGGATCCTCGGTTTGTCCCAGTTCCAGCTCCGAGACCTCAGCGCCGAGCTGGTTGGCAGCCGACCGGCTCTTGTCGCGGATCCAGTCGCCCGCCTCGTCCAAGCCCACTTTGTCGGCCGCGCCGGCGACCTTGTCGCCGCCCCACTCGAGCAGGTCCCCGGCATCCCCGGCCCGATCCTCGACCCAGTCCTCCGCCGAGTCCGGTACGAAATCCCTCCAGCCCATCAGTTGCCGCCCCCGTCGGCCTGGTCCAGCAGATCCTTCAGCGAGCCGATCCTCCCGCTGGAGGTCAGTGTTTCGCCCGTGTCCGACCAGGTCTGCTTGATGTCCGCGTCGCTCTTGTCGAAGGACTCATCGCTGTAGTCCGGCCTGTAGACATCCGCACGCCAGATGTCGTCCCAGCTCTTCCTCTCGATCTCGCCCTCACTCGCATGCGGATTCCCATACGCGGCATTCGCGACGACCTTGAAAGCACCCTCGATGTATTGGTCTTCCTCCCACACCGTGCCCGCGGCGATGCCGAGGTTGCCGGCGAGAGCACTGGCGTTCTGCACGAGGCTGCGCACGCCCCACTCCCAGCGCTCGCAGAAGTCTTCGAAGTCGGTGGCCAGGCCCGCGTGTCCGGCCTCCATCCCGGTCATCGACAGATCGCTGAAACCGGCGCCCATAGAGGCACCGGCCGCATCCCCGGACTCGCGCAACTCGGCAATGGCCTTGCGCAGACCGTCCTGGATGTTCTTGACCGCAGTCGGCGAAACCTCAAGATCCGCATCGCCCGCCATCAGGCGACATCCGCACGGTCGGGCTCGGCATCCACGGCATACGCGTCCGGAACGATGCCCACGACAGGCGGGAACAGCATCGAACCGTCCTCATCCGCAACATCGACCGCCACGCCGGTCGGACCGTCAACCGTGGGAATCACAGCGTCAACGAGACGGGCACCCAGGATCGAGAGGTACTCCCACTCACGCGCACCAGCACCACGCGCCACCGCGAAACGAGCCAGCGCCTCCTCGTCCGTGAACGCGTAAATCCAGCGCACACCGCCCAGCCCCCCCGACATCAAACCACCGCCATCACCTTCCGACAGCGGCACGAGCAGTGCGGTGCGACGAAATTCCCCCAGCAAGCGGCCCGCATGCCCCGATCCGCTGCGCACGGCGGATATCTCCTCGGCCAGTCCCATGAAGTGCCCCGTTCTCCGAGGGTGCCCGACGCGACAGCCCCCAATTCGCACACGCTACCCAATCGGCGAGCTCGGGTGGGCATCGGCCTTGCCGATCCCGGCACCCGCATTCCTGTGGGACTTCGCCACCGCCCAGGGCGCCGAACACCCGCCGCGGCTCGTCCCGCAACTCCTCACCGGTGCTCGTGTCCGCGCGAAGGACTCACGTGAGGGGCGAAGACGTCCCGATCGCGTCCGCGGGCCGCCTGTCCATCATCTACTTCGTCAACCGGCAACTGCGGCGCCTCTCCGTCCTGGACAGGTTCTGGCTTGGCTGAGCACCCCAGCCCACCAGGCTCCATCGGTCGGCGAGGGTCGGGCGGCAGTGCGGAACGGGCCCTGCACCAGGCTGGTCCGTCTGCTGGCTCTCCAGCAGTTCGACCACGCACAAACCCCACCGTGCCCAGTAGGAAGCTGCCGCTGCCCTAAGGCCCCGCAGCCGAACCACGGCTCGACGTCCAGCAGTGGCTGCGCTCCCGCGGGTCGCCGCCCACAGCCTGCCCGAAAGCGACCCCGCACACCCGGCCGATGGCCACGAGGGCATCGACCGCCGTGCCGCCTATTTCGGCGCCCTGGCCGCCGGGCGATTGCCCGGCCGGCCAGCGCGGGCCGCGGGCAGTGAGGCGTGGGCCTGGTACGCCGAGCCGGCCGACCGGGGCCTGATGGGGGAGAGGGAACACTGGCAGGCGGCGATCGCCAATTCGCCCGAGACGACCGCCAACACCGGGTGCGAGGACATCGACGCACTGGCGGGCTGACCGGCCGCCCGGCGACGCTGCGCAGACGGCCGCGGGGGCCTCGGCCATTCGGAGAGGGTCGCCCCGGTCGGCCGGGGGAGAGCACTCTGTCCGGGTGGGGCTCACCCCTCGCCCCGCGCGGCAACGCCCGGCCGCACGCAGGCGAGGGGTGCAATGGAGACTGCTGTGGAGCCGCCCTTCGGGCGGCCTGCTCCCGGCCCCCTGTGGCGCTGTCGGCTGCGGGCAGGCCCGGCTGCCGTCACACGTCGCCGGTACCGCCCCGGTCGGCGGCATCCACCCTGCCTCCTGGCGGACTCGGCTCGGCCCCCGTCAGAGGGATTCGAGGAGGCCGCCCAGGGTGAGGACGGTCCCACACAGGGCAATCACTGTGCCCAGGAACCGGTAGAAGCCGGCGGAGGCTACTCGCCTGGCCGGACCCAGATCTCCCCGGGCGTGCATGGCGAGCTCGGCGTTGGCCGCCGCCCTGCGCTCCAGCGAGGCGGCGGCGCCGCGGATGTTGAGCGCGACCCAGCTGCCCGCGGTGAAGAGAGTGAGTCCGACTGTCAGCAGGACGAGGGCCGTGCTCAAGGTGCCTCCGAGCGTCGTAGCGAATGCTCGGAGGCTAGCAAGCGCTAAAACCTGGGGTAGTGGAGGGTCTGACTGACCGCTCCAGGCTTCAGCTGCTGGCTGCGTCGCGCAGTGCGAGGGTGGTGCGTGCGGCGGCGGCGAGGTCGGTTTCGTAGACGTGGCGTACAAGAACGAGGTTGGCGGCGTCGCTCCACGCGCACAGGGTCTGGTCGCCGTCGGATCCGGTGACGTGGCCGCAGCCGAGGCCGCCCCCGTGTCGGCCGGGGGCGAAGCGGGTCACGTCGCGGGCCTTGGCTGCGGCGAAGACGTTGCGGAACTCCTGGGAGATGGACTTGGTGGCCTTGGACTCGGCGACCTTGGGGTCCCAGTCTGCGCTGGTGACCAGGACGAAGAGGTCGTAGGCGCCGTCGGCGTCCTGGTCGTAGTAGCCGGTCCGCAGGCTGTGCGGCAGTTGCCGGCCGGCCAGGGCCTCGGTTTCGGCGCGCGTGGCGTCCTCGCCCTTCAGCAGGCGGAAGCGGTCGAAGAGCTCCGGGAGAATGATGACGGGGTACTCTGCGGTCCCGTCCGCGGCGACCGTCTCGAAGGCCCGGGGTTCGGGGTTGTACTCGGCGAAGGCCTTCCCGCCGGCGACGGCGGCGATGAACACGCTCACGCCCGCGATGAACCAAGTCCGCTTCCTCTTCCCCCGCGCCGCTTGTGCCGGATCGCTGCCGGGCGGGGTGGACTGCGCGCGCCAGGCGCGGGTCAGCCGCCACAGCATGCCGATGCCTATGGCGGCGGGGAGCAGGTAGCCGACGATCTCGCCGAAGGCCCAGGCCTGCGAGGTGGGGTCGAGGGAAGAAGCAACGATCACGCCCGGGATCGTACAGGCGACCGAAAACCTGCTGAACTGCAATTACGTTACGGACTAGGCTCCATCGCGGCCCGTACCGGTATGGAGTGCGCGGGATAGGCCCCGGTCCCCACCTATGGGACGCGGTACGGCCGGGGCCGCCCCCGCCTCCCCGTGGCTGCCGCGCCCCGTCGGCGGCGCAGGCGCCCGGGAGGGCGACCGCTCATCCCCTGTTCGACGCCGTGAGGACGAACTACTGGAAGGGATGTAGCCCGTGGAGACGATTCCCGGCCACCCGCACGGGAGACACTTCCGGTACTGCTACGCCTACGAGGGCGGCTTCTGCTCCTGCGGCGGCCAGTACCGCGGGGAGGCCGCCGGCCCCTGCCTGGAGTGGCCCCCTGCGCCCTTCAACCTCCTCGCACCCCACCGGGCACTGGCAGAGGGGTGCTGAGACAGACGATGTCGTCCTCGATAAGCCCGTTCAGTATGGGAGAGATCGTGAAGCGTTCACCGAGTGGTGATCAAGCGGGTGAGGGAGTCTTGACCTGCGGTGCGGAGATCACTCCCGGCGATGTAGAGCGATTGGGTGCCTTTCTACGGGCCCGCACGGAGCAGGCTGACCGTGGGACCGATGAGCGTCGAACGGCACGAGCGGTACGGAACGCACTCCAGCATCACGTTGTCACGCTCGAGCATTGCTTCTCTTTTGCTGGGGAGGATTCGGGGCCCCAGGAGCTGGTCCGTTGGAAGGTGATGTTCTCGTGGAACTCGCTCTGTTCGCTGGCTTCTCCTTGGCGAGGGTATGAGGAGTTCGATCAGGAGCGGTGGTTCTCTGTGAGGATCTGGGAACCGCGTTAGGGTCTGTCCGACGGATCTAGCGGAGCCGCCTCCTTGAGCAGCGCCGATGCACCCATGTTCAGGGGTGTGCTGAGATGGGGCCCTTCGACCAGGGAGGGAAGACGGACAGCGGCGCGCACGAAGGCTGTGGCCCGGTGCAGCATCTCTCCCCGGATGATCACGTGTTCGTGTCCAAGCGGGTGTTCCGTGGGCAGCCGGTCATGCGGGTGCATTTTGATGAGGACGGAGACTGGCAGGCGTTCTCGGGTGCCGAACCACGCTGGTTCGGGCGCCCGCGGCTGCTTCACGCAGCCCACCTGCTGGAGCGCGATCCGTTGTTGTACAGCCTGCCGGCCCTGCCATTGGGCCACCTCGCGACCCGCGATGAGGCTTCCGGGACAACCTGGCAGATCTTCCAGGGGTGACGAACCGTGACGATTACGGCTGGATGAGGTTTGGCACCTGCTGTTGGACCACCCGATGGAACTCATCGAGGCCGAACTGCTCACGGATCCGGGCAGCGACGCGGTGGTACGGCTGCCCTCACCGCCGCTCATCTGTTGCCGAAATCGAGGAAGCCTGTCGCCTTCGACGCGCCTACCGGACGGGCGGCATGAGTGTGTGCCTGCCGCGGCGTGGATCCAGGCGCGCCGGTGGAGCCGCGCAGCGTGCCTGCTGCCGCTCGATTTCCTCCTGGTTCGCGGAGACAGCAGACTCGGCCGAGTACATGGCGCACGTTGGAAGGACGTCAGTTGACATCGGACATAGGCACATTTGCCACTCCTTCTGCCAGGCGCTCGCCTGTCTCTGTACCCGTCGACTGGGCGGCCGTCGAGGACTGGCTCGGGCTGCGACTGCCGGCTGACTACAAGCGGCTTGCCGACCGGTACGGGCCGCTGGACTTCGGTGAGTACGTGTGGATCCACGTGCCGTGCGTACAGCGCGAGCGCTTCGACTACGGCCAGTGGCTGCATGCGACTCACCGGGAGGCCCGGATCGGGGCGCGGGGGCTACCCGAAGCCGAGCGGCCGGTGTTCCACCCTGAGCCCGGCGGACTGTTGGCCTGGGGCTGCACGCGGGACAGCGACGTCCTGTTCTGGGACACCTCGGCCTCCGCCGACCCCGACCAGTGGACCGTGGTGGTGCAGCACTGTGGCGCGGTGCCGGGCAGTGGCCTGCTGCGGTGGCACGGGTACGACCTGACGCTCACCGACTATCTGCGGCACACCGTCCGTGACGCCTGGGAGCTCCCTTCTCCTCCCGGCCCGCTGCTGGGCCCGCTGCCGGGCACCTTCGCGCGGACCGCCTTTCTTCCCGAGGCCGAGGCGTGGATTCCGCCCGCGCCGGTCCCGCCCCGGCTCACCGGCGCGGAGCGTCGTATCGCGCTGGAGACCGGAACCGGGCTTGACGGGCTACGGGTGCTGTCGCCGCCGCCCGAGCGGCCGTACCTCGGCGACGGCTCCTGGGAGGCGCTGTTCGCCGAGCTGGGTACCCGGCTGCCCGGGGAATACGTGCGGCTCATGGACGGGTATGGCGCCGGCATCTGGAGCGGGTGGCTGCGTTTCCACACCCCGCTGCGGACCGGCGAGCGGCGTTTCCTCACGCATGTCGAGGACACCGTGGACGCCTACCGGCAGCTCAAGGACGGCCACCCGCGCTGGTACCCGCTGGCTATTTGGCCCGAGCCCGGCGGCTTCCTCCCCTTCGCCAACTCCATCGACGGCGACTACTTCGGCTGGCTCACCGAGGGCGGGGATCCCGACACCTGGCCGCTGATCGTCTGGCCCCGCCACGTGGACCAGGGACCGCCACTCGACGGCGGCCTGATCGACATCCTCCTCGACTGGCAGCGCGGCACGCTCGTCACCCGTGGGTTCGCCGCCCTGGACGAGGACGATGACCCTGTCGAGTTCGCGGGCTTCGAGCCCTGGGACGACAGCGCCCACTGGTGAGTCCCCTGGCGGGCGGTCGCTCACGAGGCACAATCGACCGGTGGCCCGCGCACTACTGCAGCGGCGGGTTCGCCGCACTGGTCTCCGGGCCGGGGCCAGCATAGAAGCGGCCGCCGTATGACCGTGGCGGGCGGGCGGCGCTCCGGCCCGTGGGGCGGGCGCCGACCATGCCCCAGGGCCGGCGCGCCGATCCGGCGCCGTGGAACTGCCTGACGGAACGATTCAGCTTCCCAAGGGCACCCCGACGCCCGAGGGGGCCATGAAGGTCTCCGACGACATCATCAAGCTCCCCGAGGGCACTGCCTCCCTGCCCCCGGGCACGGTCAAGTGGCCCTTCGACGGCCCCGCGAAGTACGCCAACGCGGCGGGCAATCTCTACAAGGAAGACGGCAGCCTCTACCAGAAGGTCGGCGAAGCCACGCCTGAGCTGTCCCCGAAGATCGACACCGGCGCGAAGACCCCAGGACGGAGGTCCCGGTCCGCCGGGAGACCCCGGTCCTGGCGGGAGTCGGCGGCCGCAGCGACGACGTCGTCCGCGTCGGCAGCGACATCTCCGACCCGGTCCGCACGGTGGACAACGGCGCCCACGGCCTCGACAACACCCCCACGGTCCGCGCGGGCGACCACACCCCGGGCGGCCACAACCCGGACGGCATGCCGCGCAACAGCGCGGACCACCACTCCCCGGGTACGGGAGGCCACCCGGAGCCCCGTCCACGGCGGGCCACACGGACGGCCCGGGCGGCGGCCACGGCGACGGTAACCACGAGCCTCCGCCCACAGGCGGTGGCCATGGTGACACCCTTTCGGGCGGCGGCCTCGGCGACGGTCCGGGCACCGGTGGGCTCGCTGGTCCTGACGGACCGAACGGTCCTGCCGCTTGGGAGCGGCTCGCGAACGGAACCGGCCCGCTCCCCCGGGGCAGCGAACTGGAACAGCAGGTTCGGGACCAGATACGCGCCGTCAAGGTCAAGCATCCGGACATCGAACCGGTCCTGAAGACCTTGTCGGAGTCCCCCTTCGGCAGGGAGATGGCCGACACCATCGCCTCGGGCCGCTTCACGGACGCCGATGGCTTCAAGACCGTGGTGTCCAACCTCGTCCGGCCCTCTGAGATCCCGGGCAGCCTCGAGGCGATGCGTCTGGGTAACCGACTGCATGACAGTGGTGTCACCGATGTCTCCTTCGAGGTCAAGCAGGGCGGGAACGAGATCAGGCCCGGTGTCTTCACGGGCGAAAAGACCGATCTCAATGTGATGGCCAGGGACGCGGCTGGCAGGGTTCACGGCTGGCAGTTCAAGGACATGACAGGACCGGAGTCGTCGCCCATCGCGGGGAAGTCGGTCCAGCGCATGATCCCGAGGGGCGAGATGGAGACGCAACTCGCCCGTCTTCAGGAGAAGTACGACACCAAGGGTGTGCAGTTCGTCATCCGCACGCCGGACGGAGTCATATTCGTCCCCCGGGACGGTAAGTTCATGCCGGAGGTGGCACCGTGATCGCCAGTACGCCGGTCGCCCGATGGACGTGGGGCGACTTCATCGAGGATGTGGACCCGCTGGTCCGGTGCCTCGGAGACCTGATGGCGGCTCGGTCCGTGCTGGCCTCCCACCGGCTCGCACTCGGCGAGCCGACCTTCCGTCTCTCCATCCCCGAGGCCGGCACACCGGCCGGCATGCTGTTCCGGAGCGAACTCACCGCTACCGGATCCGCCGAGGAACTGGCCGGCGCGATCAGGTCTGCCATGCGCCCCGGTCGCATCGGATCGGTGGATGCCCGGTGCACCGTGACCGGCTCGCTGTCCACCGGTGCGGAGGAGATCCGGACGGAAGGAGTGTTCGACCTGACCGCCTTCGTGGACCCCAGCTTCGCCACAGTGGATCTGGTCACATACTCCGATGCCTGGATGCCGTACGACCTCCGAGGCCGTTCCCAGTCCGCCGTCTACGAGGCGAACGCGCCTCGCTTGGCGTCCGTGCTCGCGGAGCTCACCGAAGTGCTGGGATCCGACCTGGACCCCGAGGACCCCACCTACTTCGGCACGCCGACGGAGACGGGCGTCGTTCCCCATGCCGACCAGGACGGAACTCCGTCCGACTCCTGGGACCGGTACGAAGTTGCCCGGCGGTACGACGTCTTCACCCACGCCCCCGGATTCGGGCACATTGGATACCGGCGCTCGGTGCCGGGCGAGGTCCGGTACGTGCCGGTGACCGACGACCGCGGGGTGCTCGGATATCTCTGGGCCTCTGAGACCGAGCCTGCGGCGAGCTTCGAGCCCCTCGATCTCGACGACGACGAGAGGTACCGGACCGCGCTCACGTGGCTGGACCGCCTGCGCTCCGCCTCCGATCGGGGACTGTCACCGTGCCAGGCCCTCACGGAGCTGACGGGACGAGCGCTGGGCGACACCGCGGGGCCCGTGGGCCTGGCGGAGCTGCGTGCACGGGCGGAAGACGTCTGACCGTTTCCGTCCCCCACACCGCTGTGGACCATCAAAGCGGTGCGTCTGTCCCCGCGGCCAAGGACGTCGCGGCCGGGGAGGACCGTTCCCGTGTCGTGGTCTTCCTCGCCCGCGTCGTGGGCGGGTCGTCAGGTGATGGCGGTTGCGCAGCACGTGCTGGTGCCGGTTTCCCGGGATGCCGGTGATGTGTTGCGGGAGCTGGTCGCGGCCCGGGTGTATCTGCGGGAGACCGTCACCGCGCTCCGCGCCCTGGCCGCCGCTGGCCCGCCCGCTGCTGGCGGTCCGGCCGCGGCCGCCCTGCCGGAGCCGGCCGCCGAGGTGGTGGCGCGGGCCCTGGCGGCGGTGGCGCGGGTGGATGCGGCGACGGTGGCGGTGATGCGGGAGAGGCGCTCGCGGTCGTGATGCCGAAGAAGGCGCCGGGCGGGTTGGAGACGGTCGAGCTCCTGGAGTACCTCTTCAGTCCCGGCGAGCGCGGTGAGGATTTTCGCCGCGCGCCCGTTTCGACCAGGACCGGGAGGCGGACACCTCACGTTGCTCTGCCGTCAAGTTCAGGGGATGAGTCCTCCGTTCACGGCGCGGCCGTAGAGGCGCTGGTGCCATTCGTTGGAGTCCGGCCCGGGGTCGGTGACCAGTACGGGGTTCGACCCCGTCTCGATGAGGTGGAGGAGCGTCCAGGCAACGCCGTAGCAGTCGTCCGGGCCGAAGCAGGCCACGAGCGCACGGGCTTCCTCTCCTGTGACCGGCTTCTGAATCGCTTCGAGCTGCTCCACGCGCCTTTCGATCTCTTCTTCGCTCGCGTCCCAGTCGGGGAGCGGGCCGTCGGTGACGAACGTCTGCACTTCGGGTCTCATGCGCGAATGATCGGCCGCCTTCGCCATCACGAGCAAGGCGTCTTCGCTGGTCAGGCTGCCGCCGTCTCGAGGAGCAACGACTCAGGACTGCGGAGTCCGCGTCGAAGAACTCATGCTGGACTCCTTACCGGAGGCGCGGGTGATGGCGCAGGCCTTCAGGCCGCGGGCGTTGGCGATCCCGGACCGCCGGTCTGGGCCTGCTCCTGGACGCTCCCGTCGAAGCTTTGCGGGGCCCGCGCCCGGCCGAGCACGTGTGGCATGTCTCGGTCCGCAACCACGCCGGCGACCGCACCCTGTCGGACGCCGAATGGGCGGAGGTCGCCGCCGCCATGGTGCACGCCGCGGGCATCGCCCCGGCCGGTGATGAGCAGGCCTGCCGGTGGGTCGCGGTACGCCACGCGGACGACCACATCCACATCACGGCGACCCTCGCCCGTCAGGACGGCCGGCACCCCCGCGTGCGCGGGGACATCCCCGCGATGCACTCCGCCGCCCGCCTCTTCGAAGCCCGCTGGGGCCTCACGCCGATGTCCCCGCTCGACCAGACCGCGCGCCGCCGCCCCGCCACCGGCGAGGCCGAGAAGGCCGCCCGCCGCGGCCTGGCCGAGACCGCGCGGGAGCCCCTGCAGCGCACCGTGCGTGCCGCGGCCGCGCTCGCGCACGACGACGCCGATTTCCTCGACCGGCTCCGCGACGCCGGCCTACGGGTGCGGGAGCGCCACGGTGACGACGGCGCCCTGGTCGGCTACGCGGTGGCGCTGCCAGGCGACCGTGCCGATCGCGGCAGCCGGCCGGTGTGGTTCTCCGGGTCGACGCTCGCCTACGACCTGTCCCTGCCCCGCGTCCGCGAACGCTTCACCCCTCACGTCGCGCCCGCGGACTGGGCGCTGGCCGAACACCGGATCCGGGGGGCCTCCGCGCTTCTGGGCCGCGCCGGACGAGCTGACGGTGCCGGTGATGTCGCCGCGCTCGGTGACCTCCTGGCCGTCGCCGCCGAGCATGCCCCGGCCTTGGTCCGTGACCGCGTCCGCGCGGCGGCCGACGCGTTCGAGCAGGCCGCCCGCAGCCTGGAGGGCCGGGCCCGTGCCGGATGGCGGGCCTCCACCCGCGCGTTGGAGCATGCCCCGCGTGCCGGCCGCGGGGGAGGCGCCGCGGTCGTCCTCACCCTGCTGATCGCCTTGGTGGAGGCGGTGGAGGCCGCCGCCACCTGGCACCGCGCGCAGGAGCACCGGGCGCAGGCGAAAGCCGCCGCCGGCGCCGCCGTCCTGCTGCGCGAGGCAGCCGGCCTGACCGGCACCCCGCCCCCGGACGACGAAGCCGCGCACCGGTCGAGTGGTGCGTACGCCGGGCCGTGGCCTGCCCGCCCCGCGCCCTGGCCAGCCGCCGCCGGAGCGGCCGGGTCCGCCGACCCGTGCCCGCTGACCCCGCCCGACCGTTCGCCTGGTCCAGGTCGTCGCGGCCGTGGCGCGATGTACGGGACAGCCTCAGTCGGCGGCGTTCATCTGCTCGATGAGTTCGGCGTTGTCGATGCCGGGCCTGAGCGAGATGTGAAAGTTGTATCCCTCGTCGCAGAGGACCAGCTCGATGTCCGGGGGGACGAAGCGGCGGAAGAGACAGGCAAGGCGCGCGGCGTCTGCCAGGGATGTGTCCAGGTACAGACACGTCCCGTCCTCATGCAGGTATGCCTCGACGGGACCTTCTTCCGTCTCGACAGTCCATCGGAAAGCACACGCCTCGCTACGGTGGGACGCATCGACCTCGACATCGGTCCAGACGGCGCGGATCGCCGATGTCAGTGCTACGGGATCGGCCCTCCATGGGGTTGTCGCGCCGTCGAACAGGGCCATGAACGTCGCCATCCCAAAGGTCTATCACTCTGTGCGATCCAGGCTCTGACGAGCATCTGCTGATCGCCTTTCCGATGCTGCTCTCGTACGCGGACAGGCTGCTGCCGACGCGGCCGTGCTGTTGCGCGAGGCAGCCGGCCTGACCGGCACCCCGCCTCCGACGACAAAGCCGCGCACCGGTCGAGTGGTGCGCACGCCGGGCCGTGGCCTGCCGCCCGCGGGTCCCGTTACCGGTGTGCCGGCCCGCCCGCGCCCCGCCCCCGCCGGAGCGGCCGGGCCCGTCCGCTCTTACCCGCTGACCTGCCCGACTGAGGGAGTCGTTGCTGATGACGTCCGGATACCCGCCGCTGCCCGAGCCGTTTGTCGAAGCCCTCGGGGAGGCCGCGCACACGGCGGCGATGGCCTACCGCCTGGTGCTGGCCATCTCCGACGCGGTCCGCCGCGCCGCCCAGAAACGCCTGACCGGACGGGAGGAGGAACGTGGTGAGGACGCGGAGAAGATGGCGTCGGGCTGGTTGGCCGGCCGGCTGCGCGGCCACCTCGGCGACGACGTCCTGGCCGTGCTGATGCAGGACACGGACTGGCCGCAGATGGCCCGCCAACTCGTCGGCCTGCAGCAGGCCGGCGTCGGCACGGGACTTTGTGTCAGGGCGCCGCGCTCCCGCGCTTCAGGTCCGGGTCCAGTAGGCCCACCCTTCCCCGGGAGCCGGCTCGCGGAGCCAGCTGCGGGTCTCGACGCCGTCCAGGCGGCCGTGGCATACGGCCTCCTGGGAGACTGTGACCCCGAAGTACGAGGCGATCGAGTCGAGCGCTCCACGAAGGCCTTCGGTAACGGTGCGCCCCGTGAAGAGGGCTACGGGTGCGAGTGCTGCTGGTATCACCCCGGTCGTCTTCCACGAGTCACCCCGGCATGTCACACCGAAGCGCGGCTCTCCCTTCTCGGCGTAGGAGAGGTGGAAGGTGGCGGTGTCTGCGGTGTCTCCTTGCGGTTCGTACGTCACCGTCACGGCCCGTGTCTCGCGAGAGGCCTGTGCGGCAGGCGACTCGAAGCGTTCCTGAGCGGCGTCCGGGCCCCGGCCGCAATGGGCGAAGACCCAGCCCTCACCTGCCGCACCGAACCGGACTACCGTCCGGGCCTCCCAGGGCTCTCCACCCGGCTCGGCCTGCCAGGCCTCGCCCACGGTCAGAGCCGGCTGGACAGCGATCGCGTCGTGGGCACCCAGAAGCTGGGGGACCTCAGACGGTTCCACATCGGCGATCAGCACGATCCTGAAACCGTGACGGGACTCGTCCGCGAGCCAGCCCAGACCGTCCGCGGGAGCAGCCCCCACGGGATGCGGGGCAGGCCCGGTGGCGCCCGGGCCGCGGGGGGTGGACAGCAGGAGACGGCCGCGCTCCGGGGTGAGGACCGGCCCCAGGTATGGGTCCGCGAGCAGGCCGACGGGGGCGATGTGGTCGGCGGAGCGAGGGGTCCACGCGTGCACCGAAGCCGCCAGTGTCCGCCAGGCGGCCTCCGGTTCCGCACGCCGGGCCAGCGCGCGCGCCGTCTTCACAGCCTCTCCGAAAACGCCATCCGCCCAGTACTGGAACGTCCCCTCCTCAATCGCCCGCAGGGTCTCGGCCACCGCGGGCCGGTCCGCCTCGGGGTACGGCCGCGTCAGCGACTCCTCCCGGTGCATGCCGTACGGCGGCTCCGCCCGGCAGGACAATGGCACCGCTTCGTGAGCGATGTACGGGTCGGCGAGCGAGCCTCCCGCCTCGGCTCCCGTGGCCGTGCCGCACAAAGCGTCGATTTGGGCCCGGAGCCGGGACGCCCTCGGCCGACCGAATGCGACGGCGTCGCACAGGGCTTCCCGTGCCGCCTCGTACTCACCGCGCAGGGCAGCAAGCCGCGCCCTCTCGACCCGCTCGTCCAGGGCCCGGGTGGTGTCGTTCGAGAAGCCGGGCCGGTCCGAGGCCATGGCGTGGAACTGCCGGTACATGTCCTCCATGAAGTGTCGGAAGGACGGGTGACGTTCCGGGGGGCTCGCCCGCCAGGGAGCCCAGGTGTAGACGGCCCACTCTCCCCGTGCGTCCACGTCCCCGGGATCGAGGAGAACGTCCACCATGTCGGACTCGGTGGCCAGTTGAAGGGAGCGCGACCATGTGCCTGCCATACGGACAAGGTCCTCGTGGGCGTCGTCTCCGGTACCGTCCAGCCAGATTTCCCGCATGCCGTGCGGATCGCCGCACCAGTCGAGGTCTGCGCAGCCGGCGAGCCGCCAGACGAAAGTGCCTGCGTTGTGCCAGCCGTCGGTGACGGCGAGGAAGGAACGCAGGGAGGGGGGAAGCGCGACGCCGAGGCGGCTCTCGGCTGCGGCGATCCCGGCCGTGTTCGCCGCCTGACGGCCCAGCCATCGGGCCGCAGCGCACTCCTCTCCGCCCCGATGTCCGTCGCGTTCCGGGTCGTAGGCGTCCGCCCACTCCACGCTCCACCGCTCGAGGAAAGGACGCCAATCGAATCGCATCATGGCCGTGATGCTGGCAGCACCTACTGACAAAGCTCCAAGCTCACTCCCGGGCGCTCCGCCCGCTGGGACCGTCCTGTTCCGGGGCGCCGGGCACCTGAACCGCCTGACCGCCGACACCCCGTGGCAGCAGCCACCGGCACGGCACGGTCCCTGGCCGGCCGCCTCGTCGACGTGAGGCTCACCTCCGGCCGCCGCCCCACCCCGGGTCCCTCCGCCAGCGGCCGGGTTCCGCTCGCCCACCACCGGGCACGGCCGGGACCAGCTGACCGGCCCCGCCCATTTCTGTAGTCACCATTCCGGTTCCCATAGCCTGGGTCGGCCGTCGCATCGCCGCCGTCCTGTGGGTGACTTCCTTCGAGCGGGCTGGTTGGGCTGCCGCCTGCCAGGCCTGCCAGGGCTCTGAAACCGCCCCGCTGTTGAACGGAAATGACCTGGTCCCGGCCCTCGCTGGGCCGCCCACGCTGAGGGAGGCCATCGCGGCAGTGGACGGCCCCCCAGCACACGGCGGCATTTTGCCGCCGAACACGGGAAGGGGGCACGGAACGTGCCTGGTGCCAGCTGCCTACGTTGTCAGCCCCACCTTGCCTGCTGGGTCTGCTGAGTGAGCCTTACTGGGCGAAGGGGAAGCTGGGGGCGAAACTGCGGGGAAACCTGAGGGGGCAGCTGGGGGCGAAGCGTCCCGCGACACCTGGGACCGAGAGCAGAGGGAGGGATTGGTGGTGCTGGGCGAGCCACTTGCCGGCGGAGCCTGTCCGGCTGCCCGCCACGGCGCTTGCGCACCGGGCACGGCACCGCGCCAGCACGAGAGTCAGCACAGTGGCTTCCAAACCGGGTGAAGGTCGTGCCTTCGGCGGCTGTCGAGGCCGGGGGTGTGGTGCCCACTCACACAGGGCGGTACCTGAATGTGATGTCCCGCCACATACGCCGCCGACCTGCGGGCTTCTACGGTGTGGCCACACCAATCGTCCCCGCAGACACCGGAAGTGGTGCACATGACCTCCCCCGCAACAGCCGCACCATCAGCAACCGGAATCCGGAGAATCGTCGCAGCGAGCCTGATCGGCACCACCATCGAGTGGTACGACTTCTTCCTCTACGGCTCGGCGGCCGCGTTGGTCTTCAACGAGCTGTTCTTCCCCGACAGCGAACCGCTGGTCGGCACCCTCCTCGCTTTCCTCACCTACGCGATCGGCTTCGCGGCCCGCCCCCTCGGCGGCCTCGTCTTCGGCCACTACGGCGACAAGATCGGCCGCAAGCGGCTCCTCGTCCTCAGCCTGCTCCTCATGGGCGGCGCCACCTTCGCCATGGGCCTGCTGCCCACCCACGCGAGCATCGGCGTCGGCGCGCCCGTCCTCCTCACCCTCCTGCGCCTGATCCAGGGCTTCGCGCTCGGCGGCGAGTGGGGCGGCGCGGTCCTGCTCGTCTCCGAGCACGGTGACGACGAGCACCGCGGATTCTGGGCGTCCTGGCCCCAGGCGGGCGCGCCCGGCGGCAACCTGCTGGCCACCGGCGTACTCGCCCTCCTCGCCGCCCTGCAGTCCGACGAGGCCTTCCTCGCCTGGGGCTGGCGCATCCCCTTCCTGCTCTCCGGCGTGCTCGTCATGATCGGCCTGTGGATCCGGATATCCGTCTCCGAGTCCCCGGTCTTCCTGGAGGCTCAGGCCAGGGCCGCGCGGCAGGCCGCCGCCGGTGTCGAGGCGAAGCCGCCCGTGGCGGAGGTGTTCCGTACGAACTGGCGCGGCGTCCTGACCGCGATCGGCACGCGCCTCGGCGAGAACATCTCCTACTACGTCATCACCGCCTTCCTCCTCGTCTACGTCACCAGCCACCTCGGCCTGCCCAAGAGCGACGGCCTGAACGCCGTCCTGATCGGCTCCGCCGTCCACTTCGCCGCCATCCCGGCGTGGGGGGCGCTCTCGGACCGCATCGGCCGCCGCCCCGTCACCCTCATCGGCTCGGTCGGCATGATCGGCTGGGCGTTCGCCTTCTTCGCGATGCTGGACTCCAAGTCCTTCCCCGTGATCGTCGCCGCCGTGACCGTCGGGCTGCTCCTGCACGGCGCGATGTACGGACCGCAGGCCGCCTTCATCTCCGAGATGTTCGCCACCGAGGTCCGCTACTCCGGTGCCTCGATGGGCTCCCAGCTCGCCTCCATCGTCGGCGGCGCGCTGGCCCCGATCGTCGCCGTGGCCCTGCTCAAGGACTACGGCTCCTCCGTACCCGTCTCGGTCTACCTGGGCGCGGCGGCGGCGGTCACCACCCTGACCGTCCTGGTCGCCAAGGAGACCCGCGGGCGTAGCCTGGCCCGCGAACACGCCCCGGCAGGCGGCTCGGTGCCGGCCCCGCGCACGACCGGGCACGAACCGGTACCGGCCGACAACTGAACCGCACCGGGCGCGCCGGTCCGTGCGAGTCCACCACCACGACGGAGAGCGGCCGATGCCCACCACCGCACACACCGCGAGCACCGGCGCCGGCCCCGGAACCGCTCAGGCCCGGAGCGCACTGCTGCACCTGCGCCACCTGCTGGACCTGCTCGACCAGGGCGCGCCGGCCGAGCAGTTCGCCCCGCCGGCCGCCCCGGCGCACGGCCCGCACCTCGACGAAGCCGACGCGGCGGTGGTCGCGGAGGCCACCCGGGTCGCACTGCGCATCCGCCGCACGCTCGGCCAGCACCGCCGCCGCGAGGCCGAACTCGCCGCCCTGTTCGACACCGCCGGAGACCTGGCCCGGCTCAGGGACCCGGACGCCGTGCTCAAGGCCATCGTCCACCGCGCCAAGCTGCTCCTCGGCACGGACGTCACGTACCTGTCCCTCAACGACGACGAGGCGGGCGACACCTACATGCGGGTGACCGACGGCTCGGTCTCCGCCGCGTTCCAGCAGGTCCGCCTGGGCATGGGGGAGGGCCTCGGCGGTCTGGTCGCCGAGACGGCCCGCCCCTACTCCACCGGGGACTACCGCGACGACCAGCGCTTCCGGCACACCGCCACGATCGACGGCGCCGTCGCGGAGGAGGGGCTACGGGCCATCCTGGGCGTACCGCTGCGCCTGGGCACCCGGGTGATCGGCGTCCTGTACGCGGCCGACCGTACCGCCCGCGCCTTCACGCCCGACGAGGTCGCCCTGCTGTCCTCCCTCGCAGACCACGCCGCCATCGCCATCGACAGCGCCCGCCTGCTCGACGAGACCCGCAGCGCACTCGTCGACCTGGGCGAAGCGTCGCGGACCATCGAGGCGCACAGCGACGCCATGCGGCGAGCCGAGGACGCCCACGACCGGCTGACCGATCTGGTGCTGCGCGGCGCCGGCATCACCGAGGTCGCCACCGCCATCGGCACCGTCCTGCAGGGCGGCACCCTGATCCACGACGCCGACGGCACCGAACTCGCCCGGGCCGGCACCGATTCCGGCCGGCCGTCGGCCCGGGCCGTCGCCTCGTCCCGGGCCGGCGGCCGCGCCGTGCCCGCCGACGGCACCTGGGTGTGCGCGGTCCTCGCCGGGCCCGAGCTGCTCGGCAGCATCGCCCTGACCGGCCGCCCCGACCTCGGCGACGCCGACCGCCGCCTCTTCGAGCGCGCCGGAGTCGTCACGGCCCTCCTGCTGCTGCAGCGCCGCTCGGTCGCCGAGACCGAGGACCGGGTACGCGGCGAACTCCTCGGGGACCTCCTCACCGGGGCAGCCGACCCGGCGAGCCTGCCCGCACGCGCCCGCCGGGTCGGCGTGGACCTCGACCACCCGCACGCGGTGTTCGTCCTGCACTCCGCCGCCGCGCCCAGGCAGCGGCTGCTGGCCGCCGCCGCCCGCATCGCGCACGTCCGCAAGGGCCTGGCGGGCCTGCACCACGACGACGTGATCCTGGTCTTCCCCGCCGAGCACCCCGGTCCCGCCGCCGCCAGCCTCGCCGGCGAGCTGGGCCTGGCCCTCGCCGGACCCGTCACGGTCGGCGCCGCCGGCCCGGTCGGCGGGCCGGGGGCGTTCCCCGACGCCCACGCCGAAGCCCTCCGCTGCCGGACCGCCCTGCGCGCGCTGGGCCGGGAGGGCTCCGGCGCCGCAGCGGACGACCTGGGCTTCCTCGGCGTACTGCTCGGCGACCAGACGGACCTCGGCGGCTACGTGCGCCGGACCCTGGGCCCGCTGCTCGACTACGACGCGAAACGCGGCACCGAACTCGTCCACACCCTCCGGACCTACTTCGACGAGGGCACGAGCCCGTCCAGGGCCGCCGAGGCCCTCCACGTGCACGTGAACACCGTGGTGCAGCGGCTGGAGCGGACCGGCCGGCTGCTCGGCCGCGACTGGACGCGTCCGGAACGGGCCCTGGAGCTCCAACTCGCCCTGCGGGTCCTGCGCGTGCAGCGGCCGGACGATTCCGGCCCGCCCGCCCCTTGACCCCGCCTGACGCGGTTCGCGGCGCAGCCGCCGGAAGGCGGCGACAGGTGGCAGGGTGGAAGGCATGTGCGGCCGTTACGTCTCCACCCGTGGTCCCGAGGACCTCTCCGGCCTCTTCCAGGCGGCGCCCCCGGATCCGGGGCACGCGCTGGAACCCAGCTGGAACGTCGCCCCCACCGACGCGGTCTGGGCGGTGCTGGAGCGCGCCGACCGGGAGAGCGGGCTGCTGACGCGCAGGCTGCGGCCGCTGCGGTGGGGGCTGGTGCCGTCCTGGTCGAAGAGCGCGACCGGTGGCGCGAAGATGATCAACGCGCGCGTGGAGACGGTGCACGAGAAGCCCGCCTACCGGCGCGCCTTCGCCAAGCGCCGCTGTCTGCTGCCGGCGGACGGGTTCTACGAGTGGCAGGCCGTCCCCGCCTCCGCCGGAAGGAAGGCGTACAAGCAGCCGTACTTCATCCGCCCCGAGGACGGCGCCGTGATGGCCATGGCCGGGCTCTACGAGTTCTGGCGCGACCCGGGCGTCGCCGACGACGACGATCCGGCGGCGTGGTGGGCGACCTGCACGATCATCACCACCGAGGCGACCGACGCGGCCGGCCGCGTCCACCCCCGTATGCCGCTCGCGCTCGCCCCGGCCGACTACGAGGCCTGGCTCGACCCCTCCCACCAGGACGCGGACGCGTTGCGCGCTCTGCTCGCCGCCCCCGGAGACGGCCGGCTGGATGTCCGCCCCGTGTCGACGGCGGTCAACAACGTGCGCAACAACGGGCCCGAGCTGCTTGACGACCCCGCGGATCCCGCTCCGGCCGCGAAGTAAAGAATCATTGACACGGTGTACGGCATGCTTGACACTTCGAGTGTCAGGTTTTCTTTACATGGGGAGTGGTGGCCGTGGCCGTCGAAGAGAAACGCGCCTGGATCATGATCGTGGTCACGGTGGTGTCCTACACGGCCTACCTGGCCGTCGTCCTCGGCCGCTCCGGGGCCGGCCCGATCACCCGGGAGCCCTACGTCGCCGCGCTGCTGTGGACCGTCGGCTCGGCCATCGCCGCCTCCATCGCCCTGCACGTCACAGTGGCCCTCCTGTCGCCCGAGGAAGGCAGGACCAAGGACCAGCGCGACCGCGAGATCCACCACTTCGGCGACCACATCGGCCAGTCGTTCGTCGTCGTGGGCGGTGTGGCGGCGCTCGTCCTGGCGATGGCCGAGGCGGACCGGTTCTGGATCGCCAACGCCGTCTACCTGGCCTTCGTCCTGTCGGCGCTGCTCGGATCCACGGCGAAGATCGTTGCCTACCGGACGGGCTTCCAGCCGTGGTGAGGCCCACGCGGGTCACCAACAGGATCCGGGCCCTGCGCTTCGCCACCGGCGAGATGACGCAGGCCGAACTCGCCCGCCGGATCGGCGTCACCCGGCAGACCGTCATCGCGATCGAACAGGGCCGCTACTCGCCCTCGCTGGAGAAGGCCTTCGAGATCGCCCGCGTCTTCGCCGTACCGCTCGACTCGGTGTTCCAGTACACCGCCACCGCCACCGAGGGAGACGATGCATGAAGGCGATCGTGCAGGACAGGTACGGCCCCGTGGACGTGCTGCGGCTCGACGAGGTGGACCGGCCGGTTCCGGGGCGCGGCGAAGTGCTCGTACGGGTCCACGCCGCCGCGGTCGACCAGGGCGTCTGGCACCTCGTGACGGGCCTGCCGTACGCCCTGCGCCCCGTGTTCGGCCTCCGGGCACCTCGTGTGCGGACACCCGGCATGGACCTTGCCGGCCGGGTGGAGGCCGTCGGGCCGGACGTCACCCGCGTCCGGCCGGGCGACGAGGTGTACGGCAGCTGCCAGGGATCGTTCGCCGAGTACGCGTGCGCCAAGGAGGACGCCCTCGCCCCGAAGCCGGAGGGCCTCGGCTTCGAGGCGGCGGCCACCGTGCCCGTGTCCGGGGTCACCGCCCTCAAGGCCCTGCGAGACGTCGGCCGGGTCCGCGCCGGGCAGCGCGTCCTCGTACTGGGCGCCTCGGGCGGCGTCGGTACGTACGCCGTGCAGCTGGCCAAGGCCTTCGGGGCCCACGTCACCGGGGTCTGCAGCGCCTCCAAGACGGACCTGGTCCGCTCCATCGGGGCCGACGAGGCCGTCGACTACAGGCAGGAGGACCCCGTCGACGGCAGCCGCCGCTACGACCTCATCCTCGACATCGCGGGCAACCGGCCGCTGTCCCGGCTCCGCAACGCCCTCACCGCCCGCGGGACCCTCGTCATCGTCGGCGGGGAAGGCGGGGGCCGATGGCTCGGCGGCAACGAACGCCAGCTGGGCGCCCTTCTGCTCTCGCCCTTCGTCGGCCAGCGCCTGCGCTCGCTCGCCGTCATGGAGCAGCACCACAGCGACCTGAGGGCCCTCACGGAACTCATCGAGGACGGCTCCGTCACCCCGGTCGTCGACCGCAGCTACCCGCTGGCCGAGGTGCCCGACGCCATCCGCCACCTGAGAGGAGGCCGGGTACGCGGCAAGATCGCGATCCGGCTATGAGCCGTCCCAGGTGACGCGGGCGACGACCGGCAGGTGGTCGCTTCCGGTGGCGGGCAGGGTGCGGATGCCGGCGACGGTCGCCGAGCGCGCGAGGACCTGGTCGATCCGGGAGACCGGGAAGGACGCGGGCCAGCTGAGGGCGAACCCGCGCCGGGGCGCCTGCATCCGCGAGGTCACCGGAGCGAGCCCGCGGTCGTCCACGGTGGCGTTGAGGTCGCCGAGCAGCACCACCCGGTCCACCGGCTCGGCGGCGACGGCCGCGCCCAACAGCCGCGCGCTCTCGTCCCGCAGCTGCGAGGCGAAGCCGGACGGCCGGATGCGGACCGACGGCAGGTGCGCGACGTACACGGCGATCTCGCCCCGCGGCGTGGTCACGCCGGCCCGCAGGCCGCGGCTCCACCCCTCCCCGATCCCCGCCGGCTTGATGTCCGGGCGCCGTACGCCCGTCAGCGGGTACTTCGACCACAGGCCGACCGTACCCTCGACGGCGTGGTGCGGATACCGCGGCGCCAGGGCCTGCTCGTAGGCCGGCAGGGCGGAGGCGGTCAGCTCCTCCAGGGCGATGAGGTCCGGCGCGGCTCCGGCCAGCGCGGCCGCGGTGCCCGCCGGGTCCGGGTTCTCGTCGCTGACGTTGTGCTGGACCACCGTGAGGCCGTGGCCGCCGTGCTCCGCAGGGAGGAGCAGCCCGCCGAACTGGCCCAGCCAGGCCAGCGCGGGCAGCAGCAGGGCCACCAGAGCGACGGCCGAGCGGCGTACGAGCGCCGCCACGAGCAGCAGCGGCACCGCCAGGCCGAGCCACGGCAGGAACGCCTCCAGCAGGCTGCCGAGGCGGCCCACCACATTGGGCACGGCGGAGTGGAAGGTCAGCACGGCGGCGGTCAGCAGGGCCGCCGGGGCGAGGACCCGTCCGCGCCCGGCCGTGGCCCCCTGCCGGCGGCCGCCGCGGCGCGCGCCGCCGGGCGCACCGCCGACCCCGCTGTCGGCCCCCCTGTCGGTGGCCCGCTCACCCACCCGCTTCGCCAATGCCCCGCCCATCCGTCCCGGACCGCTCCCGTCCCGCAGAATGAGCACGACGTCGCCCGCTACGACGCGTGATCCGCCGCCGGGGTTCCCGCGGGCCGCACCGCAGGCCGCACCGCAGGGGCCGCCGACGGGGTGAGAGGACGGGAGGGCCGTATGGGTGCAGCGAGGGTGGCGGTCGTGACGAGCGCCACCGGACTCGACGAGGACACCGATCTGCCGCTGCTGCTGGAGGCGCTGCGCTCGGCGGGCCTGTCCGCGGAGCCGGCGGCCTGGGACACGGACCCGCGGCGGGGGTGGGCCGGATACGACCTGGCCGTCATCCGCTCGACGTGGGACTACGTGGGACGGATCGACGAGTTCCTGGCCTGGGCCGATGCCGCGGCCCGCGTGACCCGGCTGTGGAATCCCGCACCGCTCGTGCGCTGGAACAGCGACAAGGGCTATCTGCTCGACCTCGCCGGACGAGGCGTTCCCGTGGTGCCGACGCGCTGCATCGCACCGGGGGACACCTACGTCGAGGAGGACTTCGAGGGGACGCACGGGGTGGTCGTCAAGCCGTCGGTGTCCGCGGGCGCGCGGGACACCGCACGCTACGAACCGGGACGCGGGGCGGACGCCGAACGGCACGCCCGCATGCTGCTCGGGCAGGGCCGCACCGCGCTGGTCCAGCCGTACCTGCCGCTGGTGGAGGAGGGGGAGCGTGCCCTGGTCTTCTTCGCCGGGACCTTCAGCCACGCGATCCGCAAGCAGGCCCTGCTGACCGAGCCCGGGGAGATGGACAACGACCGCGCGGCGCACCCCGGGGCCGCGCTCCACATGCCCACCGAGGCGGAGCTCCGGACGGCGCGGGCGGCGCTGGCGGCGGTTCCCGCCCCGGGCGAACCGCTGTTCGCCCGGGTGGACCTCGTACTGGACGGGTCCAGGGAACCGGTGCTCATGGAACTGGAGCTCATCGAGCCGAACCTGTTCCTCGGGCTCGACCCGCGGGGACCGGAGCGGCTCGCCCTGGCGGTGGCGGCGGCAGCCCGGGAGGCGTAGGGCCGCCGTCCGGCTACCGGCCCGCTACGACGTCCTGCACGCGCCGCGCATCCGGCGCCGGCGCAGCAGCAGGCCCACGCCCGCTCCCGCGAGGGCGGTCGCGGCGACACCCGCCGTGGTCCACCAGACGGCGGCGCCCTCGCCACCGGACGTCGCCTGCGTCCCGGAGGGCGCCGGAGCGGCGTCGGAGCCGGAGCCGGAGGCGGAAGCGGAGGCGGGGGTCGGGGCCGACACGGCCGGAGTGCCGCCGGTCGCGGAGTCCGTCGTGCCCGTGGCGGTGGTTCCCGCGCCGGTGGTCGGAGCCGGGTCCACCACGGGTACGCCGACTTCGAGTTCACCCTTGCCGAGTGCGGGGAACCCCACCTCGACGCTGACCTTCCACGTACCGGGCGGCAGCGCCTCGGCCGTGGTCCAGCCGGCGGGCGCCGCCGCCGGGTCGCGGACCAGGCGCCAGGGGCCCATCGTGCGGGAGCCGTCGACGCTGACCGCGTTCACGGTGGCGGCGACCGTCTCGTCGACGGCGTCCCCGTCGTTCTCCCAGGTGACGTCGGCGGTGACGTGGCCGGTGCGTTGTCCGGTCACCACCACCTTCAGGGTGTCTCCGTGGGCGTGGGCCGCAGCGGGGATCAGGAACATGAGACCGAGTGCGGCCAGGGTGGCCGAGAGAGCGATTCGTATGCGCATCGTCGGGGTGCTCCGGTCGAGATGAGGGGAACCGGCGGACGGCCGCACGGGGGCGGCCGTCCGCCGGGGCGGGATCACGGCGTCACGGGGTGGTCCCGGTGCCGGGGCGTGGGGTACGCCCCGGCACCGGGCGTGGCGGCAGTGCTCAGCCGGACTTCTGGAGGGTCCAGGCCTGCGCCGCGCGGCCGTCCGCACGCTGGAGGTCGAGCAGCCAGTTCCCGTAGTAGGGGCGGTTGCTGACGGTGAGGGCGAAGCCGCCGCTCGGGTCCGTCACGGTGACCGCGCCACCGCGGGACGTCAGCTTCCAGGCCTGCGCGCCGTTGTTCTTGTCGCAGGGCTGCTGGGAGACCCACATGCCCGCGGCGGGCGTGCCGCCCGGCTGGAGGCACTTGCCGGAGGCCGCGGACCGGATGCGGACCTGGCCGCTGCCCGCGTCGTCGAAGTACCACTGCTGCTGGGCGTAGCCGTTGGCGCGGCCGCCGACGAGCACGGTGCCGTCGGCGGTGCGGCCGCCCCACACCTCTGCCGCCATGCCGGTGCTGCCGTTGCCGAGCGTGTAGCGGCTGCCCGGGGTGGTCGCCCCGCCGCCGGCCCCGGTCGTACGGAACGTCGCGGCCTTGCCGGGACCGCTGTCGCGGCCGGAGCCGTCACGGGCGGACACGGTCACCGTGTACGAGGTGTTGGGTTGGAGGTTGTAGATGCGCAGCACCTGCGACTGGACCCAGGCCAGGTGCTTGCCGTTCAGCATCACCTGGTACCAGGCGGTGCCCTCGACCTTCGGCCAGCTCACCACGACGGAGTTGGACTGGATCTGGGCGGCCGTCGCCGTCGGTCCGCCGGTGGGCTTCTTGGTCGGCGTCGGCGAGGGCTTCTTCGTCGGCGTCGGGTTCGGGTTGGGACCGGGGTCCGTGCCGCCGCCACCGCCCTTGGTCTTCATCAGGAACTGGTTGTCCGCGATGTTCCAGTGCGTGGCCAGGTAACTGCCGGCCTTGGGACTGGTGTGGAAGTAGTCGTCGTGGTTGCAGTCCAGGATGTTCTCGGACGCCTGGTTGGTGCAGATGTTGCGCATCTGCGGGTAGTACGGGGTGTCCGAGTAGCACATCACGTCGTACTCGTCGGTGCAGTGCGCGCCGCGGCTGGTGTTCGGGGCGCTGTTGTTGACGGCGCCCAGGTTGTGGCCGAGTTCGTGCGCGGCGGTGTGACCGCCCCAGCAGCCGGAGTCGGTGCGGCCGTAGGACGGGCCGAAGTTGCTCTGGTTGGCCTGGCCGGGACGCTCGTCGCCCGCGAAGGTGCCGATGCCGCAGTAGACCTGGCTGTCGGCGAAGATCATGTACTTGCGGTCGCGGCGGTCGAGGCCCTTGGCGGCGAGCGCGTTGTTGGTCGCGCTGAACTCGGCGAGGGCGTTGGCCGGGAGCTCGATGTTGAGCACGGTGGGAGTGCAGTCCGCGGCGGTCACGTAGCGGATGTGCCGGACGCCGCCGGTCTCCTTGGCGCTCGCCGAGTAGATGAGGTCGGCGTCGGCCGCCCACTTGCGGAACGAGGCGACGTACTCGGAGTAGCGGTCCTTGCCCGGGGCGTGGACGTACACGACCTGAACGCGGTTGCCGGTGCTGCCGTCGCCGTCGCACTGGACGGTCTGGCCGGCGGGGCCCGCGGCGACGGCCTGGCCGCCTTCGGCGGCGGCGGGCGCGGGCGCGGTGGCCTTGGTGGCCGCGGCGTCGGCCGCGGGCGCGTCCTGAGGACGCCCGCCGCCTTCCTTGCTGGCCGGGTCGTCGGTGGAGGGCTTGGCCGGATCGGCCGCCGGGGCCGTCTCCTTGACGGCCGGCGCGATCTCCTTCGTGATGTCGACGCCCTTCGGCGGGGCGTCGGGGCCGTGCGTGCACAGCCCGTCCCCGGTGCGGTAGACGCCGACGCAGCGGTCGCCCTTGGGCGCCGGCTGCAGGCCGTCGTAGACCATGCCGCGCGTGTTCTCGTTGGCGGGCGCCGCGGAGAGGGGTTCCGGCTCCTGGTCCCGGGCGGGGGCGGCGGCCGGAGCGGAGGCGGCTGCCTCGACGGATCCGGCGGCCTGGGCACCGTCGCCGAGCCCGGAGTAGGCGATGCCCGCGGCGATCACCGCCCCCGCTGCCACGGCGGCGGTGGCGAGTATCAAGCGCCGGGGTTTGCGGCGGTGATCGGTTGCAGTGCGTCTGCGACGTCCTGTCATGGGCACCTCAAATCGTTGTCGGACTAGTGGGGTGCGCGGAAGCCTGCCAGACGAATGCGGCGGAGAATTCGGACAAACGGGGGCGCGGTCCGGGAAATCATTCCGTTACCTGTCGGCATGATTTGACGAACACTCAACTTGCAGGAAATAAAGGCGAGTTACGCGCGTCGCACGCGAAAGGTCCAGTCCTTTCGGGGCGGGTTGTTATCAAATCGAGATACGATGCGGAAGCTTGTTGACGGGAATTCAGTCAGGAATTCACCTAATTACTACCTGCCGAATTCTCTCCGTCACGAGCGGTGAGGGTCGACGCCCGGCCTCGGGCCCGGAGGGCCACCTGCTCCCGTACGCGGCCCGCCAGTTGCCGAAACCCACCGGTCGGCCCGTCTCCGAGTGGGCCGGGCGCGCCGTGCCGGTGGTGTCAGTCGTCGTCGAAGGCGGCGCTCAGGTCGATGCGTCCGAGGCGCTCGGGGTCGGTGAGGATGTCGAGCGCGATGATCCGGCCGTCCCGGACGGTGAACGCCATGACCGACATCGCCCGGCCCTCCGCCAGTGCGACCACACCGGGAAGTCCGTTGACCAGCACCGGACGTGCGGCCTCGGCGAAACGGGCGAAGGTGATCGCCTGCGAGGCGACCTCGGCCGCGCCCCGGCGCACCGGCGAGGGCAACTGCGCACCGCCGTCGGAGCGGGCCACGACCTCGGGGTCGAGGACGTCGACCAGGGCGGCGAAGTCCCCGCCGCGCGAGGCGGCGAGGAAGGCGTCGACGACCGCACGCAGGCGGGCCGGGTCCGGATCCGGAGCGGGTACGACGCCCCGCACCCGGCGGCGCCCGCGACTGGCGAGCTGCCGCGTCGCGGCCGCGCTGCGCCCGAGGACCGGGGCGATCTCGTCGAAGGGCACGGCGAACAGGTCGTGCAGGACGAAGGCCAGGCGTTCGGCGGGAGGGAGCGTCTCCAGGACCACCATCAGGGCGATGCCGACCGAGTCGGCCAGGAGGGCCTCCTGTTCCGGGTCGAGGCCGTCCGCCCGGCTGACGATCGGGTCGGGCAGCCGGATCCGGCCTTCCTCGTCGTGCAGTGGGTCCTCGCGCCGTGTCGTACGCGAGCGCAGCATGTCCAGGCACACCCGCCCGACCACGGTGGTCAGCCAGCCGCCCAGGTTCTCGACCGCGCCGGCGTCGGAACGGTTCAGCCTGAGCCACGCCTCCTGCACGGCGTCCTCCGCCTCGCTGAGCGACCCCAGCATCCGGTAGGCCACCGCCCGCAGGTGGGGCCGGTGCTCCTCGAACCGCCGCGCCGGCATCTCTTTGCCGCTCACCCGTCACATCCCCCGTGTCAGAAGGCCGGTCCGGGTCCGGACGATAGTCCACCGGCCAACGGGCCGCGCGAGCAGTTGAGTTGGCGAGGGGAGTGGCGATCGGGGGCGGGGCGGCTGGCTGGCCCTACCGGGTCACGCCCCGTTCGCCCACTCCTCGCGGAGCATCCCGAACAGCACGCGATCGTAGCGTTCCCCCTCCACCATCACGGCCGACCGGCGGCGGCCCTCTTCCCGGAAGCCGAACCCGGTGAAAGCACGCACTGCGCGTTCATTGCCGCTCCAGGTGTCCAGCTCCAGCCGGCTCAAGGGGTAGGCGCCGAACAGGTGGTCCACGAGCAGCCGCAGCGCGTCCCTGCCGTGCCCGCGGCCCCAGAACTCCCGCTCGCCGATGGTGACCCCCAGCGTCGCCACCCCGGCGTAGGGGTCCATGTCCCGGTAGTCGGCCATGCCGATGACCCGTCCGTCCTCCAGGTTCTCAACCGTGAACACGGCCGACTCCCTCGGGACGAGCCTCAGCATGGTGTCGAAGCCGAGCCCGACCGCCTCGGCCGTGACGGGGCCGAAGCACGGGTCGCCGGCGGCGGCCCAGCGCACCACCTGGGGGTCGTTGCGCCACCGGAGATGATGCTCCGCGTCGTCGGACCGCAGCGTGCGCAGCCTGACCAATTTTCCTTCGATCATTGCGGAATCGTAAGTGATCATGAGATCCGCTCACGTCCACGGACATGGCCCGGGCTGCGCCGGGCCGCGTGTTCAGCGGTGGCGGCGGTGCAGCCGCAGCGTGGTGAAGACCGCCACGCCGAGGGTGATGTGCATCAGGGAGAGGGCCGCGACGGTACCGCCGTCGGTGTCGGCCGACAGCGGGCCGGCGACCGACAGCAGTGCCAGACCGCTGCCGACGTACTGCGCGATCCGCAGGAACACCGGCTTCCACAGGGCCAACAGCAGTGCGGCGCCCGCCCCGACGAGCAGCGGGACGACGGACGAACCGATGACGCCCCCGACGGTGACCGCGTGTTCCTCGCCGGCGTCCGGGACGACGAGCGAGGCACCGGCCAGCTTGGCGACGGCGAAGACGACCAGATTGACCACCGCTGCGCCGACCGCGCCGGTGACCAGCACCTGCCACCAGCCGAAGCCGGAGCGGCGGGCCGAGGGCGCGGCGGTCGCGGGCACGGAGGGACCGGAATTCGCAACGGTTCTGCTGGACATGAGACTTCCTCCACGTATGAGTGGCCGCGCCCGCCGTCCGGCGGGGGGCTACGCAGAAGCCTCCGACCTGAACCTCACTTGAGGTCAAGCCCTGTTGTCCCACCCGGGGACGCCACTTCGCCCCCGTCACCGTCAGGCCCGGTCACGGGACGAGGAATGCGCGGAGGTCGGTGATCGTGTAACCGTCGGCCTCGGCGGCGTCGATGATCAGGGGGAGGGCCTCGGCGTCGAGGACGACGCCGTCGCCGTTGCTGCCGACGTGCATCTGGATGATCGCTCCGGGGGCCAGGGCGTCGATGGCGCGCTCGGCGGCGGCCTCCACGCTCATACCGCCCTGCGGGCCGAGGTAGCCGTTGGTGTCGGCGGTGAACTCGATCGCCGCGTACCCCAGGTCGTTGACGTCGGCGACGGAGTCCCGCGTCGTGGCGCTGTAGGGGAAGCGGAAGAACGGCAGCGGCTCCGCGCCGGAGGCCGTCCGGATCGCCGCGTCGGCGCGGCGTACCTCCTGCACTCGCTGCGCCGTGCTGAGGTCCTCGAAGTAGGGATGGCTGTACGAGTGGTTGCCCAGGCCGTGTGCCGCGCCCATCGCGCGCACCGCCCCCGGGTGCGCGTCGGCGAAGGCACCGGTCGGGAAGAAGGTGGCGGGCAGCCCGCGCCGCCGCAGCTCCGCCAGGACGGTGTCGATCCCGGCCTCGTCCCAGGCGGCGTTGAAGGTGAGCGCCACGACCTTGCGGGACGTGGGCAGCCGGCGGATCTCACTGCCGAGCAGCGAGGTTGGCGGGTGCGGACCGGAGAGGACCGTCGTGCCGTTCGCGGCCCGGGCGCCCGTGCACGGTACGAGGCCTGCGGCGAGCAGCGCCGCCAGCACGGCGCGTCGTCCGGTGTCCACCACGGTCGCTCCCTCCGGCACGGCGCGCGTCGGCACGGGCCTGCCACGAGTCTGCGGCGGCACACGCCGGAGCCGCCGCAGCCCCGGCCGCGCAGCCGGGTGAACCGCCTCAGGCCCGCCGGCGCAGGTGCGTCGTCAGGTGGTGCTGGAGCGGCAGGCCCACCGCGGCCATGTCGTGAACGACCGTCAGCCCACCGTCCTCCCGGACGGTGTACCGGCGCCGCGTGCCCGTGACCTCCTTGGCCAGCGGCGTCAGCGACACGTCCTTGGTCTCGATCTCGAACTCCGTACCGGAGGCCCGCCCCACATAGGTCTCGACGATGCCGGTGGGGTGGGCGAGCACCACCTCCAGGGAGGCGTCGGGCGTCACCCGCCACCACCCCGCCTCGCGTCCCGCCGGCCGTACCGGAGCCCCGGCGTCGTCGATCAGCCACGCCCGTGCCTCGTAGCGCAGGAAGGGGCGGCCGTCGTGGCTGAAGGTGACCTCCTGCGCGTAGCGGAAGTCCTTCTCCAGCGTCGGGTATTCGCCCTGGCCCCGGCCGTGCCAGCGCCCGAGCAGCGGCAGCACGGGCTCCAGCAGCGGATGCGGGTCCGGACCCTCGCCGAGGACGTGGCTGTCGGGGTACGGATTCTCCTGCACCGACTCGAACATGTTCACCCTGCCTGTCTGCCGCTGTGCCCCACCGGAAGCGGAATCCGCAGCAGCATAGGGGGTGTGCCCCCGCCCCGCCCCCGAAGCAGGGGCGGGGCGGGGGCACGGCGCGGGTCACCGGCCCGGCAGGGCCCCCGCGACCGAGGCCGGTACCGGTGCCAGACCGGCCGGCCGGGTGGTGAAGACGCCCCGGCCCTGGGTCCGGCCCCGCAGCCGGGACGCGTACCCGAACAGCTCGGCCAGCGGCACGGCCGCCGTGATCACCGCCGTGCCGGCTTCGGCGGCCTGGCCCGAGACCCGGCCGCGGCGGGCCGCGAGGTCACCGAGCACGCTGCCGACGGCGTCCTCCGGGACGTTCACCGTGACCTCCGCGATCGGCTCGAGCAGCTCCATCGTGCTGAGCCGCAGCGCTTCGCGCAGCCCGAACCGGCCCGCCGCCCGGAACGCCATCTCCGAGGAGTCCTTGGAGTGCGTCGCCCCGTCGGTGAGCGTGACGCGCAGCCCCGTCACCGGATACCCGCCGAGCGGGCCCGCGGCGAGCGCGTCCCGGCAACCGGCCTCCACGGCGCGCGCGTACTCCTGCGGCACCCGGCCGCCGACGACCGTCGAGCGGAACTCGAAGGCCGGCTCCTCCAGCGGCTCGACGTCCAGCACGACGTGCGCGAACTGGCCCGCGCCACCGTCCTGTTTGACGTGCCGGTGCACCAGGCCGGTCACCCCGCGCGCGACGGTCTCCCGGTACGAGACCTGCGGGCGGCCCGCCACGACCTCCACCCCGTGGCCGCGGCGGATCTTCTCCACCGCCACCTCCAGATGCAGCTCGCCCAGCCCCGACAGCACGGTCTGCCCCGTTTCCGGGTCGGACCGGACCACCAGCGAGGGGTCCTCCTCCGCGAGCCGCGCCAGTGCCGACGCCAGGCGGCCGGTGTCGGCGTTCTGCCCGGCCTCGACGGCCACCGACACCACCGGCTCGGCCACCGTCGGCGGTTCGAGCACCACAGGTGCGCCCGGCGCGCACAGCGTCGTGCCCGCCCGGGCCGACTTGAGCCCGATCACGGCGACGATGTCACCGGCCACCGCTTCCTCCCTGTCCTCGTGCCGGTCGGCCTGGACCCGCAGGATCCGGCCCACCCGCTCCGTACGGCCCGTGGCCGCGTCCAGTACCGTCCCGCCCTTGCGCAACGTGCCGGCGTAGACGCGCAGGTAGGTGAGCCGCCCCGTCGGCGTCGCGGTCACCTTGAAGGCGAGCGCCGCGAACGGCTCCGCCGGGTCGGGGGCGCGCTCCTGCTCCGACCCGTCCGCCATGCCGCGTACGGGCGGCATGTCGGCGGGCGCCGGCAGGTATGCGACCACCGCGTCCAGCAGCGGCTCGATCCCGCGGTTGCGGTACGCCGAGCCGCACAGCACCACGACGCCGTCCCCGCGAAGCGTCAGCTCCCGCAGGGCACGGGTCAGCGTCCCGTCGCTCAGCGCGGAATCCGCGCAGAACTCCTCCAGCGCCCCGGCGTGCAGCTCGGCCACCGTCTCCTCCAGCAGCCCGCGCCGCCGGCCGGCCTCCTCCCGCAGCGGTTCGGGGACCGGACCCGACTCGAAGTCGGCGGAGCCGGCCGTCCAGCGCAGCGAGCGCATGGTCACCAGGTCGACGACCCCGGTGAAGGCGTCCTCCTGACCGATGGGCAGCTGGACCACCAGGGGGACGACACCCAGGCGACGGCGGATCGAGGCGACGGCCGTGTCGAGGTCGGCGCCCGCCCGGTCCAGCTTGTTGACGAACGCGATCCGCGGCACACCGTGCCGGTCGGCCTGACGCCACACCGTCTCGCTCTGCGGCTCCACCCCGGCGACGGCGTCGAACACGGCGACGGCGCCGTCGAGCACCCGCAGGCTGCGTTCCACCTCGTCGGAGAAGTCGACGTGCCCGGGGGTGTCGATCAGGTTGACGTGGTGACCGCCCCAGGTGCAGCTCACGGCCGCGGCGAAGATGGTGATGCCGCGGTCGCGTTCCTGCGGGTCGTAGTCGGTGACGGTCGTGCCGTGGTGCACCTCGCCCCGCTTGTGGATGGCACCGGTCGCGAACAGGATGCGTTCGGTGATCGTGGTCTTGCCGGCGTCCACATGGGCGAGGATGCCCAGATTGCGGACCGCGGTGGGGGAAGTGGTGGTGAGGGGGCGTCCGTTGGCGCGCATGGCCCGGGGCCTTTCGAGTGAAGAGGGGGAAGAGGGCGGCGCGAATCCCCTGACGACGGCCCGTCACCCGCGACCGGCAGCCGTGGACGGCCGTCCCCTCCGGAGCGGGTCCGGGCGGGCGGCGGCGTACGGAAGACGGGGGAGGGGGACGGGACCTAAAGGTGCGTCACGGGCATGCGGTGACGGCCGCGCAGCCGGCACCGGGCGTCACGAGACACCGGGATCACGTCGTACCGGGACGGGGGAGCGAAGGCGGCGGTGCGGTACGTGCACATGGCGCTGCTCCCCTTCTCTTCGGACTCGGCATGAGGCGCGCAAGGCCCTGTCGGCAGCGCGTACGGCGAGTCTAGGGACCGGCCGGGGCCGGGGCACCGCATTTTTTCGGGAACTGCATGTACCGTGAGTGACGTTGAACTACGGAAAGTGACAGTCTGCGCGTCTCCGGGGAGTCATCATGTCCATGCTGCTGATCAGAGGGTCGTTCCGGGTGGACGGCGGTGCCGAACCGGACGGCGACACCCTCCCCTTCATCCCGGACGACGTGGCGGACTGGAAGCTCGTCGGCGGCCGCGCCAGGGTCGTGCCCAAGGCGGACGGCCGAGCCGCCGTGCGCCTGGAGGGCGTGGACGCGCTGGAGACGCACTACAGGAAACCGGGCTACGGTCCCGAGCGCCACCAGCCGCGGAAGTTCGGGCGCCAGGCCGCCGACGCGCTGCTGAGGTACCTCGGATTCACCGGCATCGACCGTCACGAGAACGAAACCGTCACCACCGATCCGGTGCAGGTCCCGGGATTCATCCTCACCAGCGGTGCCGACGCCTACGGCCGCTGCATCGCGCTGGCCTTCGACGGCAGCGTCCGCCCGCCCGTGTACAGCGGCTACGAGGTCGCGGTCGACGAGGACCTGCTCAAGAGGAGCGCCAACTACCGCCTGGTCGAAGACGGTCTGGCGTACCCGATGTTCTATCCGGGCCTGCCCGGATATCTGCGCGACGTCCTCAGGGACGCCGCCCGGGCGGCCCGCGCCGCAGTGCCGCCCAAGGGGCTGTGGGGCGCGGACAAGACCGTCGAAGGGGCGCTGATCGCCGACATCGGATCGATCACGGACGACGACACGGGCGTGGTGATCCTGCCCAAGCTGTTCCGCCGGCTGAAGGACTACCTGGACTCCGGCTCGGACATCACCTCGCTCGCGGGCTTCTCCGCCTACCTCGCCGGAGCGGCCGACGAGTACCGCTTCCTGCCGGAGGGCAAGACGCAGACCGGACTGCACAGACTGATCAAGATCAGCGAGGACGGGAAGACCCTGAGGATGCCCCGTCCCTCCGACGAGATCCTCTTTCTCGACAAGTGAGGAGGCCGGCCGTGTATGCGGTGATCAGGCGTTACGAAGGGGTGACCGACCCCGCCGAGGCGGGACGCCTGGTGGACGAGGGCTTCGTGCCCATCCTCCGCCGGGTCCCGGGATTCGTGGCCTACTACTGGGTCGACGCCGGGGACGGGGTGATGGTGTCCACCAGCGTCTTCGAGGACCGGGCCGGGGCCGACGAATCGGTAGTCAAAGCGGCCGACTTCGTCCGGGAGAACCTCGCGTCACTGCTCCCCAGACCTCCCCAGGTCACGGCGGGCGAGGTGGTGGCCGCCGGATAACACCGACGCCCGCCGACGCCCGCCGACGCCCGCCGACGCCCGCCGTGACCGGCGGGGGCGGACGGCCCGCTTCTCGGGCAGGTACACCTCCGGCAGGTCGATCTCGGGCAGGGTGATCTCCCCCTGCCGGGCGAAGCCGAGCCGGTCCATCAGGGCGACGGCCTTGTCGTTGGCGGCGTCGGGCTCGGCCACCGCGCGCCGGACGGCCGGGTCGCGGAAGGTGAACCGGATGAGCGACCCGATCAGGGTCCTGCTGAACCCGGGCCGGGGCCGGCCGGTCACCGGCGCCAGCATCAGGTGGACGCCGATGTCGCCCTCCCGCACCGGGTAGCACTCGCTGATCCGGTCCTCGGACGGCTCGTACGTCTGGAAGAGCGCCACCGGCTCGTCGTCCAGCCGGACCATGTACGCGTGGTGGGTGTCGCGGCGGTCCACGTCCTCGTAGATCTCCTGGACCAGTTCCCGGCTGGCGCCGTTCATGCCCCAGAACTGTGCGCGCTCCTCGACGACCCAGGAATGCAGCACGGCGGAGTCCGTGGCGGGGTCGACCGGGGTGAAGCGGACCGTGCCGAAACCTTCGACGGTCTCGGTCAGCACGTCGGCGCGCGGAGAGGTGAGGGCGGTGGACTCGGGTCTCATACAGGTTCCGGTTTCTGCTCGGCAGGGCTCGGGCGCATGCGGGAACTCGCGCGGGAACCCCGGTTAGGGTGACCTAACTATAGACCCCCTGAAGGGCGGCCCGGGAAGGCCCCGCAACGCCGGACGGGTGGCCGGCCGTGTCGGCCGCAGCAGGTTGGGCACAAGCGCCCCATGACACTTCTTCTGCTCTTCCTGCTGCCGCTCGGACTGGCTCTCGTCCTGCTGACGACCGACCACCACCCGCACAAGCACGGCCGGCACCGCCATACCCGCTGAACCCCAGGGCTCAGTCGGTGGGCTCCTGAGGTTCGGGCTTCTCGGCGTCCGCCGGGTGATCCGGGTCGGCCCGCGGTGCGTCCCCGGCATCCTCGGACTCTCCGGCGGTCCACAGGTCGGGCGCCGGAGGGTCCAGCGGGGGAAGGTCCGGCGTGACGGCGTCCCCGTTCTCCGGAACCCTGGCGGGCAGTTCCGGTTCGGCGGTCCCGGGCGCGTGGGTCTCTCGTTCGTTGGTCATACGCCCCACCTGCCCTTCATCCCGCCGTGAATGCCTGCTCGCCGGCGGGACCACGGCCGGCCCGCGGCGTCAGCGGCAGCCTGAGCACCAGCCGGGCGCCGCCGCCCGCACCGTCCTGCGCCGTCAGCGTTCCCCCGTGGTGCGTGCTCAGATCACGTGCGATGGCGAGGCCCAGGCCGGCTCCGCCGTGGTCACGGCTGCGCGAGTCGTCGAGCCGCGTGAACCGTTCGAAGACCCGCTCCCGGTCGGGCCCGGGGATCCCCGGGCCGTCGTCGACGACCTCCAGCACGGCGGTACGCGGCTCCGCGCCGCCGCCCGCGGTGCGCAGCGTCACGTCCACGCCCAGCTCGGCGTACCGCTGCGCGTTGTCGACCAGATTGGTGATGACACGGCCGAGCCACAGGGCCCCCGCCGTGACCACCACATCTGCTGCGAGGTCCACCCGTACGGGCACCCGGTCGCCGAGGCGGGCCTCCACCACCTCCCGCACCAGGGCGCCCAGGTCCAGCGGGGCGGCCGTCACCGGCTGGGCCGCGTCGATCCGCGCGAGCAGCAGCAGGTCCGCCGCGAGGCGCTGGAGCCGTTCGATGTCCTCCAGGGCGCCGCCGATCAGCTCGGGCCACAGCTCCGCGTCCCGGACGGCCAGCGCCACCTCCAGCTGCGTGCGCAGGACGGTGATGGGACTGCGCAGTTCGTGGGAGGCGTCGGCGATGAACTGCCGCTGGCGGATGCCGGACGCCTCCAGCCGGTCCAAGGTGGCGTTCATGGTCTCGGCCAGCCGGGCCACCTCGTCGTGGGTGGCGGGGACCGGTACCCGGCGGTGCAGGTCCCGGTCGGAGATCCCGGCCACCTCCGCGCGGATCGCCTCCACCGGCCGCAGCGCGTGCCCGGTGACCCGCCAGGTCACGAGGACGACGGTGGCCAGCAGCAGCGGCATGCCGATGACGAGCGCGGCGGTGGTGACGTCGTCGGCGGCGTCCGCGTCCCGCAGCGAGGCACCGGCGTAGACGGTGGCCGGGCCGTCCGGCGTCTGGGTGACGACCTGCACGACCCGCTGACGGTGATCGCCGTCGACCGGTCGGACCCGCCAGGTGTGCAGCCGGGTCCCCGGCGTCTCGGGCGGGGCCGGCGGGAACGCGGGCACCCCCATGAGGTTCGGGCTGGAGAACAGCACCCTTCCGTCGGCGCTCACCACCTGGACGAACTCCACCGCGCGGCCCGCCGGACGGGCCCGGCCGAGCTTGCCGGTGGCGGCGAGCTGCGCCACCGTCTCGGCCTGCCGCCGCGCGTCGTTCTCCGCGTTGCGCAGCAGATTGGCCTCCAGCAGCCCCAGCAGGGAGAACGAGGCGAGCGCCAGGGCCGCGCCCACCACCAGGCCGGCGCCCGCCGTGGCCCGGGCCCGGACCGTGGTGGGCCACAGCCGGCGCAGGACCGGCCACCGGCCCTGGGCGGCGTGGGGGAGCGAGCGCAGGACGCCGCCCAGGCGTCCGCGGAGGCGGGAGGGTTCAGCCACCGTCGGCCGCCAGCCGGTATCCGGCTCCCCGTACGGTCTCCAGCGCGGCCCGGCCGAACGGGGCGTCGACCTTGCGGCGGACCGCGCTGACGTGCACCTCGACGACATTGGGGTCACCGTCGAAGGCGGCGTCCCACACCTGCTCCAGGATGTCCCGCTTGGACACCACCTCGCCGGACCGGCGGCCCAGGTACTCAAGGATCGCGAACTCCCTCGCGGTCAGCCGGATCTCCGTCGCGCCACGGGAGCAGGTGCGCCGGGCCGGATCGATCAGCAGGTCGCCGAACCGCAGCACCTGCGGGCGCCGGCCACCCGTACGCCGGCCGAGCGCGCGCAGCCGGGCGACCAGCACGAGGTAGGAGAACGGCTTGGACAGGAAGTCGTCGGCGCCGGTGTCCAGCGCCTCCGCCTCGTCGTACTCGCCGTCCTTGGCGGTGAGCATCAGGATCCCCGACTCGTTTCCGGCCGCGCGCAGCTTCGCGCAGATCCGGTAGCCGTTCAGCCCGGGGAGCATGATGTCGAGGACGATCAGGTCGTAGTCGTGCTCGGTCGCCATCCACAGGCCCTGGGGCCCGTCGTGGGCCACGTCCACCGAGAACCCCTCCGACTGCAGACCCCGTTGCAGGGCCACGGCGAGCCGCCGCTCGTCCTCCACCACCAGTACGCGCATGCCGAACAGGATCGCAGGCCCCCGCGGCGCCCGGCTGAAGAGGTCTTCAGGTGGCTTCAGCTGGGCTTCAGCAACCTCTCAGCATGCTCTGGGGCGAGCCGGGCACCGCGTCCGGTCGTCAGAAGGAGCAACCGTATGTCTGAATCCGTTCCGCCGCCGCCCGAGCAGAAGCCCGGGAACGCACCGGAGGCCGGCGCGCGGCGGCGCGTGGTGCTGTCCCGGCTGGTGCCCCGAGGCCGGCGTGCCCGCTGGGTCGCGGCGGGCGCGGTCGTGGTGGTCGTGGGCGGCGGGGTCACGGCGGTCGCCGTGGCCGAGCACCACCACCACGAGCGGGCCGACCGGGCACCGCACATGCTCCGCTTCGATTCCGGCCACGGGGGCGGGCCCAAGCGGGGGCCGCAGGGCGGGGCGCCCGACGACGAGCGCGCGCGCAAGGCGCCCGGCGGCGAGGACGGGCCCAAGGCGCGCGAGCGCTTCGGCCACCCCGACGCCCCCGGTCTCCCCGGCGCTCCCGGCCGCTTCGAGGGCCGCGCAGGCTCCGGCAAGGGCGCCCAGGCGCCCGCGCCGCTGCCGTCCCTGTCCATCGGCGACGCGGCCGCCAAGGCCGCGACGGCCGTGTCGGGCGGCAAGGTGGAGAGCCTGCGCGCGGTCGCCCAGGAGGGCGGTGGAAGCGCATGGCTGGCCGTGGTCCTCGGCCCCGACGGCGTCCGCCACGCGGTCACCGTGTCCGGCACGGACGGCACGATCACCGGCAACACCGCCCTCGGCGGCTAGACACTCCGCGGGGCGCCCCGGCAGAGTCCCGTCTGCCCCGCGCCGCCCGCCCTCCGGGCGGGCGGGCGGCGCCACTTCGCGAACGCTTCAGGGCGACATGGCCCGGCCCCCGATGCCGGGGGCCCCGTCGAGCTGGCCCTGCCACCAGGCCGCCATGCCGTCGCCGTCCATGGCCGCCCAGGCCGGGGTCCGTTCCACCTGGGCCCGGCCCAGGCGGCGGGCCAGCGCGACCAGTTCCCGGCCGGCGGCCCCGCGCGCCCGCTGGTAGCCGTCCAGCAGCTCCTCGAAGGACTCCGAGCGGCGCCAGCCGTCCGCGAGGGCGGTCGCGTCCTGGAGGGCCTTGGCGGCACCGCTCGTGTTGTGCGGGCGTACGACGCTGGCGGCGTCCCCGGCGAGCAGCAGGCGGCCGCCTGCGGTGCGGGCCGCCTCCAGGTCGTAGATGGGCTGGACGAAGGTGTCCGCCGGGTCCGTCAGCGCGAGCGCCCTCCGCCAGTACGGCGGGAACTCCCGCTCGAGCAACGCGTCGAGGTGCTCCGCCAGTCCGGGGGTCGGCGCACCCGGCGGGAAGCTCGTGGGGTCGTCGAGACGCAGCTGCCCGTCCTGCGGGGGAGCCGCGTAGAGCACCCAGTTGACCCGGGGGCCGCCGGGCCCGGGGATCCGGTACACGACGCAGGTCCCGCCGGGGAAGCAGACCGTGGTCACCGCCTCGGGCACCGGATCCGCGAGAGCGCCGAGTTCGCGCAGGCGGGCCGCGTCGAAGTTCCCGCGCCAGCACACGTACCCGGCGTAGTGCGGCCGGGAGTCCGCGCAGAGCGCCGCGCGCACCACCGACCGGTAGCCGTCCGCGCCGACGACCAGGTCGTACCCCTCCACCGAACCGCCCGCGAGCCGCACCCGCGCCCCGTCACGCCCGTCGGCTCCGCTCCCGGCGGCCTCGACGGCCGTCACCGTCTCGCCCTGCCGGTAGACCACCGTGTCCGGCACGGACTCGCGCAGTGCGCGCCAGAGCAGCCCCCAGTGGTAGGAGTGGAAGGGGAACGGCTGCTGCCACAGCAGCCGCCCGCCGGCGCCCTCGGCGTCGTCCCGGACCACCCAGCGGCGCCGCCGCAGCCGGTGCGCCTCGATCCCGGCGGGCAGGGCGCCGCTCGCGCGGAGTTCGACGGCCCGCTCGTCGTGCACGCACAACCCCACGCCCCGGTCCGCCAGCCGGCCGCGCGTACGCTCCAGGACCACCACGTGCCCGGCACCCGCCCGCGCCACCGCCGTGGCGACCGCGCAGCCCGCGATGCTCCCGCCGACCACCGCAATCGTTCCGCCCCGCACAACCGCCTCCTGACAGCCCGCTGTTGGACGACACCGCCCGTGGACCCGCGCCGGGTCGTCTCCGGGCCGACCACGTTACTGAAACTCCGCGCCGCCCCGTCCGGTGCGATGAGCGGCCCGCCGGGGCGTGCGCGGGGGGTCAGGGGCGCGCGGAGAAGCGAATGCGCTTCGTTCCCGGGATTTCCGAGGACCGGCTTGCACGATCGGGCTCGTTTTCCGATGGGGTGGTGAGTGGGAGCGCCCGGCGCTCCGCGGCTGCTGGTGCGGGGGCAGGCAGCCGTTCACGCACACTCCACTGGGAAGGTTCGCTCCGAAGTGAATGTCGCCGAGACGGTCGCCCGCGCGCTGTCGGTCACCACCATGGTCAGCGTTGACGCAGCCGATGTGTTCCGGGCGCGCATGCGCCTGCCGGGCCGCGGGGCCGGGAGAGGAGCCGACGGGCCGTCCTCCGAACGTCTCCCGGCCGTTCCCGCGGCCCGCCGCCGTCAAGTCCCCGCCACCCCGACGGGTGGCCGTGAACAGCTGTGGGGGAGCGTATGAACGAAGGGGAATTCGACCCATCGGGAGACCGCGCCGTCTCCAGCGAACTGGCCGGAGTGCTGCCGGTGGAGTTCACCGCTTTCCATTCCCAGCAGCACCGCGCCTATTTGCGCTACGCCCACCTGCAGTTGGGAAATCCCAAGGACGCCGAGGAAGTCGTCGACGACGTCTTCACCTTCCTGCTGAAGGTGTGGCGCCAGGCGCTGAAGGAGGCGAGCCTGCACGGCTTCGCCTGGGCGGTGCTGCGCGAGCACGTCGAGCGGCGGCTGGCCGTCCTGGGCCGGCAGGTGGCCCTGGTGGAGACGGCCTGGTTCGCCGCCCTGCGCCGCTCCTCCCGGGAACGGCTGGAGCTGCTGGAGTCGAAGCTCGGGCTGTACGCGGCGATCGCGGGCCTGTCCGAGCGGCAGTACGACGTGGTGCTGCTGGCCTTCCTGCTGGGCAACGACTGCGACACGGTCGCCCGGATGATGGGGATCTCCCCCGCCACCGTCCGATCGCACATCCGCGGCGCACGCCGAACCCTGTCCCGCAAACTCGGGGTGGACTGGATCCCCGGAGAGGAGAAGGACCAGTGAGCGACATGCCCCGCCACCGCGACATGCCGCTGTGTGAACTGGACGCGGCCCTGGCGGACGCGACGGTGCTCGCGGAGGAGTACGCCGGATACGACGAGGGAGCCGCCCGGCGCCGCATCGCCCGCCGGATCGCCGCCGACCGCGCCCGCTCGGCGACCGCAACCGCCGCCGGCGCGGCCGCGTCCGGACTCGGGCGGACCGCCCCTGCCGAGACCGACGACCTGGTCCTCGACGCCGCCTGCCACGTACGGGCCGCCCGCGGCCTGGACGACCTCACCTGGTGCCTCGTGGAGAGCCGGGACTTCGCCGAACTCGCCCTGGCCGCCGACTCCTGGCCCCACGGCATGGACTCGGCGCTGCTGTTCGGCTGCCTGCTCCACCTCGCCGACCGCACGGAGGGCGCGCAGTTCTGGTTCCAGTACGCGGCCGGGGCGGGCTCGCAGACCGCCGCCCGCTGCCTCTACCTCCACCACCTGTCGCGCGCCGAGGTCGCGACCGCCCGGTACTGGAAGCGCCAGGCCCATGCCCTGCCGCCCGACGACCACCTGCCGCCCCTGCCCCAGCTCCCGCCCGACCTCGAAGAGGCCCTCGGAGCCTCCGTCATCTGGACGTCCCCGCCCATCACCACCCAGGACCTCACCTCCCTGGCCGGCGGGCCGGGACGGGCCTGCAGGCCGCCGCTGCGGCTCCCGGCGCGACTGCGGCAGGCCCTCACGGGACGCCCCCGCAAGGAGCACCCAGACCTTGGGGAGGTCTACACCCCCGGCCCGCAGGTCGCCGTGGCCGTCGCCCAGAACGCCCGGCTCAATCCGCTGCACCTCACGGAGCAGGCGAGCGGGTGGTCACTCGAAGCGCTGAAACAGCCGCAGTTGACCCATGCGGCCCGTACGTCCCCCGAAGGACGCCCGGCCCCGGCGGCGCTGGAATCCGTACACCAGGCCCTGCGCGTCCTGGAGGTCGTCAACCGCCACTCGGGCGGGGTGAACCTGACCCAGATCGCCCGGGAGACGAAGCTGCCGCAGCTGGTCCTCGCGCGGGCCGTCGAGCAGCTGATCCGCGCCGACCTGGCCACGCCGATCGGACCGGACGCCTATGTGGCCGGCCACGCCCTGCTGCTGAGCGAGACGGACGGGGGTGAGGGCCGCGGGCACCTGCGCGAGACGCTGGCCTGGGTACGGGACGCGGTCGGCGCCGCCGTCTACGTCGCCCGCTACACCGACGGCGAGGTCGCCATCACCCAGTACGCGGACGGCCCGGCCGCACCCGCGGTCGAGGAGTGGGTCGACTTCCGTGCCGCCGCGCACGCCTCCGCGGTGGGCAAGGCGCTCCTGACCCAACTGGACCACGACGACCGGCGCGACCACCTGTCCCGCCACCCGCTCACGCCCTTCACCACCCACACCCTCACCAGTGAGCGGGTCCTCTTCAGGCAACTCGACGGCCGGCCGCCCGACACGCCGCTCCTCGACCTCCAGGAGTACGCCCTCGGCACGGTGTGCGCGGCGGTGCCCATCACCGCCGGCCGCAACCCGGAGTGCGTGGCCCTGTCCATCCCCGTCCCCGACCCGGGCCGGCTGAAACAGGCCGCGTGGATCCTGCAGAGCGAGGCGGCCGCGGTCTTACTGGCCCTGATCGTCGCCGGCAGCGCCCGGCGCACGGCCCGCAGGCCGCAGGACACCATCCTGTCCACCTCCGCCTGAGCGCCCTTCAGCGGGCGGTGATCCGCTCCCCGACGCGGGCCGGGACTCCGACCGGGTCCTGGCTCCGCTCAGGAGATCCAGATCAGCAGCGCGTCGCCGTCCCGGGCGGCCGCACGCAGATAGGCCGCGAGGGAGGCCCAGTGGGACCCGACCCAGGCGGGATCCTCGCCCCGCTCCCAGACGGTCTGCGGATAGACGTTCGCCGCGGCCAGATCGGCCGGGGCGACGCCGTAGGCCAGACCGTCGGGGGAGTGGGCGTCCAGGGCGTCCGCGGCGGCGCGCACCCGGTCCGCCGTCAGCAGCCGGGGCGGGCCGTAGCCCCAGTCCCGGCCCGCCGGCCAGGGCATGTCGGCCTCCCCGAAGACCACGTCCACCGGGAAGCCGCGCCGGGTCAGCAGGAAGTCGAGGGCGTGCCACGCCTTGTCGGTCTCGTGCACGCGCGCGGCGGCGGCCGCGTCGTCACGGTCGTACAGGCCGTGCGCGTGCTCGGCCGCCCAGTCCGGGTCGCGCGAGGCGCGGTCGAGTTGGGCGGGGGTGAGGCGGAGGTACTTCCCGATCATGCTCATGGACCCCACCGTAGGCGCGGGCACCGACAGGGCCGACCGGAGCGGATCAGGGGGCGATCGGCAGCCGGCGCTTGTGTTCCGTGGCGCGGTAGCGGTTGACGATGATCTCGAGGGCGGCCGCGTCGACCGGCTTGCCCTCCAGGACGTCGTCGATGTCGTCGTAGGTGACGCCGAGCGCCTCCTCGTCGGCCAGACCCGGCTTCAGCGTCTCCAGATCGGCGGTCGGGGTCTTCCAGATCAGCGTGGACGGCGCGCCCAGCGCCTCCGCCGTGGCCCGGACCCGCCGCTTGGTCAGGCCGGTGAGCGGCACCACGTCGGCCGCACCGTCGCCGAACTTGGTGAAGAAGCCGGACACCGCCTCGGCGGCGTGGTCCGTGCCCACCACGAGGCCCGCGTGCGCGCCCGCCACCGCGTACTGGGCGATCATGCGCTGCCGGGCCTTGATGTTGCCGTGCACGAAGTCCTGCTGGTGCTCGTCACGGAAGACCGTGCCGCCGGCCAGCACCGCCTGGAGGGCGGCGTCGCTCGACGCCTTGACGTCGACGGTCAGGACCTGGTCGGGCCGGATGAACTCCAGCGCCAGCTGCGCGTCCGACTCGTCCGCCTGGACGCCGTAGGGCAGCCGCATCGCGAAGAACGTCGCCTCGTGCCCGGCGGCGCGCACCCGCTCGACCGCCAGCTGGCACAGCCGGCCCGCGGTCGTGGAGTCCACGCCACCGCTGATGCCGAGGACCAGCGAGCGCAGCCCGGTGGAGACCAGCCGGTCGGCGAGGAAGGCCACGCGGCGCTCGATCTCCTGCGAGGCGTCGAAGGACGCGCTCACCTGGAGGTCCCGGGCGATCTCCTGCTGCAGCGATATGGACGCCTGGTCGGTCACGATTGCTCCTCGGTCGGGCCCGCGGACAGTTCGGTTCGCGCCGAGGGCGGGCCGCAGGCGCGAAGAGGGGCCGGAAGCACTCTAGAGGAAACGCCGCGAAGCCCTGCTCAGGGGCCGTGGCAGCGCCGGGGGCCGCCTGCCCGTGGGGCGGCCGGCCCGGTCATCCCGCCGCGATGAGGCCGGGCAGGTCCCGCATGTCGTGGAACACACGCGTCCCCGGGCCTTCGAGGCGTTCGGCCGGGGTCATCCCGCCCCCGAAACCGAAGGCCCGCATCCCGGCGGCGCGGGCCGCGTCGACACCGGGACGGCTGTCCTCCACCACCGCGCAGGCCGCCGGGTCGACGCCCATCCGCTGCGCCGCGTACAGGAACAGGTCCGGGGCCGGCTTGCCGCGCGCCACCTCCGTGGCGCTGTAGATGCGGCCCGCGAAGCGGTCGTGGAGACCGGTACGGCCCAGGGTGTGCCGCATCTTCTCGTGGGAGCCGCTGGAGGCGACGCAGGTCGGCAGGGTGATCGCGTCGAGCGCCTCGGGCAGCCCCTCGACCGCGGTCAGACCGGCGTCCACCGCCTCGCGGTGCAGCTGCTCGAACCGCTTCCCCCAGACGTCGGCCGTCTCCTCGCCGAGCCGGGCCGCGACCTGCTCCCGTACCGAGGCGTTGGACCGCCCGATGAACAGGTCGATCACATCGCCCTCGGTGAGCGGCCACCCCAGCTCCGCCCCCAGGGCGACCTGGACGCGCGTCGCGATGCGCTCGGTGTCGACGAGCACGCCGTCGCAGTCGAATATGACGAGTTCAATCGGCCTGATCATCCCCGCAGCATAGGGTCCGGGCCGGCCCGGCGGTGCCGGGGCCTCGCGGACCGAGTGGTTCCGTCCGCATGCATGAGGGGCCGGAGGCGGGGCAGGCGGAGTTCACGGGGAGCACGAACACCCCGTGCACGACGTACGAAGAAGGACGGACGGCCGGGGGTTGCCCCGCCGTCCCCCGTCCATCGGAGGAGTTGTTTCCGCGTGACTGAGCATGTGTGGAGTTACAAGTCGACCTCGGGCCACCTGGCCGGCACCGATCTGACCGGCTACAAGGTCGAGGCGACCGACGGCGGCATCGGCAAGGTGGACAAGCACTCCGACGAGGTCGGTGACGCCTACCTGGTCGTGGACACCGGGGTCTGGATCTTCGGCAAGGAGGTCCTGCTGCCGGCGAGCACCGTCGTCAGCATCGACCCGGAGGAGCGGATCGTCTACGTGGACCGCACCAAGGGCCAGATCAAGGACGCCCCCGAGTTCCACCGGGAGAAGCACCTCGGCGACCGGGACTACCACCAGGAACTGGGCACCTACTACGCCACCACCCGTCTCGGCCTCCCGCCGCTCTGACCGGCCCGAGTCCGACCGCTGCGAGGCCGTGGGCCCGAACTCCGACGAGTTCGGGCCCACGGCCGTGCGCGTCCCGCGTCCCGCGTCCCGCGACGACCGGCACCGCCGGCCGTCCGGCCGCATGGCTCCCCGGCTCCGGGACACAAGCGCGATGTGCTGAAACTACTTGTGGTCGCCGTCCTCGTCCCGCTCGCGGTGGTCGCCTGCGCCGCCACCGTCCTCGTCTCGCCCTGGTGGTCGGCCGCGGCCGCCCCGCTGCTCCTGCTCGCGGCGACGGCCGTCCACGACGTCCTGCAACGGCGGCACTCCGTCCTGCGGAACTACCCGGTGCTCGGACACCTCCGCTTCGCACTGGAGAAGCTGCGGCCGGAACTCCAGCAGTACTTCATCGAGCGGAACTTCGACGGCCGCCCCTTCGACCGCGACACCCGCGACATCGTCTACGAACGCGCCAAGGGCACCGACGCGGAGGAGCCGTTCGGCACCGAACTCGACCTCTACCGGGCCGGCAGCGAGTACCTCACCCCGTCCATGGCCCCCCGGCCGGTCAGCACCACCCCGCCCCGGATCCGCATCGGCGGCCCCGACTGCACCCGGCCCTACGACATGGCCCTGCTGAACGTCTCGGCGATGAGCTTCGGCTCGCTCTCGGCCCGGGCCGTACTCTCACTCAACACCGGTGCCCGGCTCGGCGGCTTCGCCCACGACACCGGTGAGGGCGGCCTCTCGGAGTACCACCTGCGCCCCGGCGGGGACCTGGTGTGGGAGATCGGCACCGGGTACTTCGGCTGCAGGACGCCCGACGGCGGCTTCGACGAGCGGGAGTTCGCCCGCAAGGCCGCCCACGAGCACGTCAAGTGCGTGTCGCTGAAGATCAGTCAGGGTGCCAAGCCCGGCATCGGCGGCGTCCTGCCGGCCGCCAAGGTCAACGCGGAGATCGCCCGGGTCCGTGGCGTCCCGCAGGGGAAGACCGTGATCTCGCCGCCCTTCCACCGCGTGTACTCCACCCCGCGCGAGCTGGTGCGCTTCCTGGCGCGCATGCGCGAACTCGCCGACGGCAAGCCCGTCGGATTCAAACTGTGCCTCGGCTCGCGCCGCGAGTTCCTCGCCGTGTGCAAGGCCATGCTCGAGGAAGGCAGCACCCCGGACTTCATCGTCGTCGACGGCGCCGAGGGCGGTACGGGCGCGGCGCCGCTGGAGTTCGTGGACAACGTCGGCCTGCCGCTCGGCGAGGGCCTGATGGCCGTGCACAACGCCCTCGTGGGCGTCGGGCTGCGCGACCGGATCCGGATCGGGGCCAGCGGCAAGGTCGCCACCGGCAGCGACCTCGTCAAACGGCTGCTCCAGGGGGCCGACTACACCAACGCGGGCCGCGCCATGATGTTCGCCGTCGGCTGCATCCAGGCCCAGCGCTGCCACACCAACACCTGCCCCGTCGGGGTCGCCACCCAGGACGAGCGGCGCGCCCGCGCCGTCGACGTCCCCGACAAGTCGCAGCGCGTACGGCGCTACCAGGAGGCCACCGTCAAGAGCGCCCTGCAGATCATGGCCTCGCTGGGGGTCGACGACCCGCGCGGCCTTCGCCCCCACATGCTGCTCCAGCGCGTGGACCCGCACACCGTCCGCTCCTACGCCGAGCTCCACACCTGGCTCACCCCGGGCCAGCTGCTCGCATCCGCGCCCGCCGACTGGGCATCCGACTGGCAGGCGGCCGACCCGGACCGCTTCGCCCACTGAACCCGGCACCCGCACCGAGGGGAAGCCGTACGTACCGAACCGACCGGAGGGTACTCCTGTGGCATCACGCACCGTCGCCCACGTCATCGTCGAAGGACTGAAGAGCCTGGGCGTCCAGCACGTCTTCGGAGTCGTCGGAGACGCGCTGAACCCACTGACCGAAGCGATCCGCACCACCGACGGCCTGGACTGGGTCGGCTGCCGGCACGAAGAGGCCGCCGCCTTCGCCGCCGGCGCGCAGTCCCAGCTCTCGGGCGTCCTCGGGGTGTGCGCGGGCACCGTCGGACCGGGCTCCGTACACCTCCTCAACGGGCTGTACGACGCGGCCAAGAGCCGTGCCCCGGTGCTCGCGATCTGCGGCCAGGTGCCGCTCGCCGAGATGGGCGGCGACTACTTCCAGGAGGTCGACAACGACCTCCTCTTCCGTGACGTGGCCGTCTACCGCGCCACCGTCACCTCCCCGGAGCAGATGCCCCGCATGCTGGAGTCCGCCGTCCGCGCCGCCGTCGGCCAGGGCGGAGTGGCGGTGCTCACCGTGCCCGCGGACCTCGGCGACATGGAGCTGAGCGAGGACCGGCCCGTCCGGTTCGCCCTCGGCCACGCCGTCACCCGACCTGACGACGCGGCCCTCGCCGAGGCGGCCGAACTCCTCAACACCGCCTCCCGCGTCACCCTGCTGGTCGGCCGCGGAGCCCGCGAAGCCCGTACCGAGGTGCTCCGCACCGCCGAGCTGCTCGCCGCGCCCATGGTGCTCACCCTCAAGGCGAAGGAGGGCTTCGAGCACGACAACGCCTACGAGGTCGGCCAGACCGGCCTGATCGGCAACCCCGCCGCCGCGCACGCCCTCGACCGCGGCGACGCGCTGCTCATGCTGGGCACCGACTTCCCCTACCGCGACTGGTACCCGAAGGGCCGCAAGGTCGTCCAGATCGACGTCCGCGAGGAGCACCTGGGGCGCCGGGTGCCCGTCGACGTGGGCCTGGCCGGAGACGTGGGGGCGACGCTGCGGGCCCTGCTGCCGCTGCTGGAGAAGGCACCCGACCGGGCCCACCTGGACGACGCCCGGGACCGGTTCGCGACATGGCGGGAAGGACAGCGGCGGCTGGCCGACCCGGCCCACGACCGGCGCCTGACCGGCAGGCTGCGGGCGGCCCTGGACAACCGGGACCATGCCGTCCGCCCCGAGGCCCTGGCCGCCGCGGTGGACGCGTACGCCGCCGACGACGCCGTCTTCACCTCCGACACCGGCATGGCCACCGTCTGGCTCTCCCGCTTCGTCACCATGCGCGGCAGCCGCCGCCTGATCGGCTCGTACAACCTCGGGTCGATGGCCAACGCCATGCCCCAGGCCCTCGGAGCTCAACTCCGCGCGCCCGGGCGGCAGGTCGTAGCCCTCTGCGGTGACGGCGGCCTGAGCATGCTGCTGGGCGACCTCATGACGATCGCCGCCCACCGGCTGCCCGTGAAGATCGTCCTCTTCGACAACCGCCGCCTGGGCATGGTCGAACTCGAACAGGAACAGGTCGGGCTGCCCGAGTTCGGCACCGTCCTGGACAACCCCGACTTCGCCGCCGTCGCCACCGCGCTCGGACTCACGGGCATCCGCGTCACCGACCCCGACGACCTCCACGACGGCGTGCGCAAGGCCTTCGAGACCCCGGGTCCCGTCCTGCTGGACGTCACGACCAACCCCGACGAGGTCGCCGTCCCCGCGAAGCCGACCGTGGGCCAGGCATGGGGCTTCGCCGTCGCCAAGGCCAAGGAGATCCTCCCGGGCGGAGCGGGCTGACGGACCGCATCCCCGCATCACCGCATCCCGGCCCCGCGCGCGTGATCGGGCCGTTGCCGGGTACCCGCGCAGCACACACCGAACGCTGACAACTCCGAGCCGAGAACGACTGTTTCAAGGAGAGGACATCGCCATGACACTGATACCGCACGCGAACGAAAAGTCCGTCCCCACCCCGGCGGAGCTCCGGCGGTACGCCACCCGCGCGACCGGCCGGCTCCGGGACACGGCCGTGCACGTCGGGCGCCTCGTGGAGGACAAGACCCCCGATCCGGTCCTCGCCGGGGCGATCCGCACGGCGACGCGCGTCCGGGACACCGCCGCCCGCGCCGGACGGCTCGCCGGGCACCGCAACCTCGACTCCGCGAAGGCCAGGGCAGCCCGGGCCGCGACCCTGGCACGGGCCAACCGCACCGCGCTGGCCACCGTCGCCGGTGTACTGACCGCCGCCGTGCTCGCCCGCCGCGCCCGACGGGCCCGGCGCACGAAGTAGGCCCCCGCGCGGCCGGGCCGCGGGGCCTCAGGCCTCCTGCCCGGCCGCCGGCCGCCGCGCCCGCTCGGCGTTGAACTGGGCTCCGGTGACCAGCGCCAGATTGGCGAACCAGAGCCACACCACGAAGACCACGATCCCGGCCAGCGACCCGTACAGGCGGCCGTACGTGTCCAGTTGCGTGTACAGCGTGAAGAGCGCCGAGGCGGCCAGCCACAGCAGCGCCGCCAGTACGCCGCCGGGCAGCCCCCGCCGAGTGCCCCGGCTCTGGGCCGGCCCGGTCCGGAAGAGGACCAGCACCAGAAGGGTCACGACCACCAGGAGCACGGGCCAGCGCAGGAACGCGACGGCTTCCGCACCGCCCGCTCCCACGGCCCGCGCCGCCCAACGGGCCGGCGGCCCGGACACCACCAGGCCCACGGCGCCGACGACGAGCAGCACCAGCAGCAGCGCCGCGTGGGCGACGAGGGTGTGCGCGGCACGCAGCGGACGCCGCGTGTCCGGCACCCGGTGCATCGTGTGCAGGGCGCGGCGGAACACCGCCAGGTAACTGCACGCCGACCACAGCGCGCTCACCACCCCGCCGAGCAGCAGGGCCCACATCGACGAATGCCCCTCGGGGAGGCTGCCCAGCGCCTCCCGGAGCACCTGCGCCGACTGCGGCGGCGCGTACGCCGTCAGGTCGGCGACGAGCCGGTCCCGCCGCGTCCCGCCCAGCAGCCCCACGACGGAGACGGCGATGACGAGCGCCGGCAGCAGCGCCAGCAGGGCGTAGTAGGTGAGGGCGGCCGCGTGGTCGGCCAGGTTGTCCGTCCACACGCGGACGGCCGTACGCCGCAACTCGGCGCGGGTGCGCGCCGCGAGGCCGGGGACGGTGGAGGTGGCGGCGGGCGGAGAGCCTCGGCGCGAAGTGGTGCGGGGGATGTCGGTCACCCCGTGCGCGTGCCCTCCCGGACCCGCGCCCATGCGCCCGTGAGGCCCCGCGTACCGGCCCGACCGCCGGGTAGACGCGCCCCCATGACGTGGAGCTACGCGCGACGGCGCGACGAAGAACCGCAGGAAGCGGTGCGACCGGACACCGGTACGAAGACCCGCCCGGCCCACCCGGCCGTACGGGCACTGGCCATGCTGGCCGCCTTCGCCGGAACCGTCCTGTTCAGCGTGGTCCTGGCCCGGCTGACCCTGGAACCCTCCGCCGCCTCGGCGGCCCTCGTGCACGCCAATCTCCAGCCGGGCCGCTCGATCGGCGCCTACCTGGAGAGCGCGTCGACGGTCGAGGCAGCCCGCCAGGTGGGCGGCAACCTCCTGCTCGGCGTGCCGTTCGGCGTGCTCCTGCCCGTCCTGCTGCCGCCCGCCCGCGGACTCCTGCGGGTCGCCGTGGTGACCGTGTGCCTGATGACGCTCGTGGAACTGATCCAGGGAGCCCTCGTCACCGGGCGCGTCTTCGACATCGACGACGTCATCCTCAACACCGCCGGCGCGCTCCTCGGTTACCTCCTGATCGGCCTGCGGCTGGGCCGCGCCGTGCACCCGCGCCGCAGGCACTGGTGGCACCGCCGCCCTTCGTGACTCGTGAGTACTGCACACCCCGTCGGTGACAGCGGTGACTGTCGCACCCCGCGCCGGGCGTGACACCTTCGGGTCTGCCACCGACCGAGGGAGCAGGTGTGAACAAGGGGTACGCCGCCTTCTGCGACGCAGACCGCTGGTTCTACGACGCGCCGTACCGGCGGGCCGGAGAGAGCTACCCGGCCGCCCTCGCCCCCGTCCCGCCGGGCTGGCGCTCGCACCGCAGCGGCGACTGGCTCGCCCTGCGCCCCGCCGGCGCCGAACTGCCCGCGCAGGGCTGGAAGATCCACGTCTCGGCCACGCTCGACAACGCCGAGTCGGTGCTCGGGACGGTGTACGCCTACTGCACCGAGCGCGACATCGCCTTCAAGTTCATCCCGAGCCGCTACCTGCTGCACCTGCGCAACGCCAAGTACGCGGACCGCGCGGCGAGCGGGAAGTTCATCACCGTGTACCCCGCCGACGAGCAGCAGTGCCGCCGCATCGCGGAGGACCTCGACGCCGCGCTGGCCGGGGCGGCCGGCCCGTACATCCTCAGCGATCTGCGCTGGGGCGCCGGCCCGGTCCACGTGCGCTACGGAAGCTTCACCCTGCGGCACTGCTACGACGAGCACGGCGAACTGGTCCCGGCCGTCGAGACCCCCGACGGCCGGCTCGTCCCGGACCGGCGCGGTCCCGCCTTCCAGCCGCCCGAGTGGCTCGAACTGCCCGCCTTCCTGGCGCCCCACCTCCGGGCGCGCTCCGCCGTCACCCTGACCGACATCCCCTTCACGGTGGAGCGGGCGCTGCACTTCTCCAACGGCGGCGGCGTCTACGTCGGCAAGGACACCCGCACCGGCGAGGCCGTCGTCCTCAAGGAGGCCCGGCCCCACGCCGGACTCGCCGCCGACGGCGCCGACGCCGTGACCCGGCTGCACCGCGAGAGGGCCGCGCTGGAACGGCTGGCGGGCCTGGACTGCGTACCGGCGGTCCGCGGCACCTTCACGGTCGGCGACCACCACTTCCTGGTCCTGCAACACCTCGACGGCAAACCGCTCAACACCTACTTCGCCCGCCGCCACCCGCTGATCGAGGCGGACCCCACCCCGGCGGAACTCGCCTCCTACACGGCGTGGGCGCTGAAGATCCACCAGCGGGTCACCGAAGCCGTCGACGCCGTCCACGCCCGAGGGGTCGTCTTCAACGACCTCCACCTCTTCAACATCATGGTGGCCGAGGACGCGGCCGGGGAACCCTCCGTCGCCCTGCTGGACTTCGAGGCCGCCGCGCACATCGACGAGGGACTGCGGCAGACCGTCGCCAACCCGGCCTTCGTCGCCCCCGCCGAGCGGCGCGGATTCGCCGTCGACCGCTACGCCCTCGCCTGCCTGCGGCTCGCCCTGTTCCTGCCGCTGACCAGCCTGCTCGTCATGGACCGCACCAAGGCCGCACACCTGGCCGCCGTCGCCGCCGAGCAGTTCCCCGTACCGCGCCGGTTCCTCGACGAGGCCGTCGAGGAGATCCTGTCCGGCGTACCGGAGGGCCGGCCGGGCGCCCGCCTGCCCGCGCCGTCCGGACCGTACCTCCCCGTCGAACCCCGGCAATGGCCGGCCGCCCGTACCTCGATGACCACGGCGCTGCGGGCGAGCGCGACCCCGCACCGCGAGGACCGCTTCGTCCCCGGCGACATCGCCCAGTTCGCGACCGCCCACGGCGGCATCGGCTTCGGCAACGGGATCGCCGGGGTGCTGCACGCGCTCGCCGAGACCGGCGCCGGCACCTGGCCGGAAGCCGAGGAGTGGCTGCTCGACCGGACCGCGGAACCGGCCTCCGGCACTCCGCTCGGCTTCTACGACGGCCTCGCCGGCACGGCCTGGACGCTCCACCGGCTCGGACACCCGGAGCGCGCCCTCGCCCTCACCGAGCGGCTGCTGCACCAGCCCTGGGAGAGCGCCGGCCCCGACCTGTACGGCGGCCTCGCCGGCATCGGCCTCGCCCTGGACGCGCTCGGCACCGCTAGCGGCGAGCGCGAACTGCACTCCGCGGCCCTGCGGTGCGCCGAACTGCTCGCCCGGCCGGAGCATCGGCCCACGCGCGCCGGCCTGCTGTACGGGAACTCCGGACCGGCCCTGCTCTTCGTACGCCTCTACGAGCGCACCGGCGACAAGGAACTGCTGATCCAGGCCGCCCACGCACTCCACCGGGACCTCGACCGCTGCGTCACCAGCGCCTATGGCACCCTCCAGGTGAACGAGGGCTGGCGCACCATGCCGTACCTCGGCGAGGGCAGCGTCGGCATCGGCATGGTCCTCGACGACTGGCTGGAGCACGGTCCCGACGAGCGCTTCGAACAGGCCCGGCTGGAGATCGTACGAGCGGCCCAGGCCACCTTCTACGCCCAGCCCGGGCTGATGCGCGGCGCCGCCGGAATGATCCTGCACCTGGCCCGGACCACCACCCCCGGGCCGGGCACCGGGCCCGGCGCCATCGCCCGCCAGATCGACGCACTGGCTCGGCACGCCGTGCCGTACCAGGGGCATCTGGCCTTCCCCGGCGAGCAGATGATGCGGCTGTCCATGGACCTCACCACGGGCACGGCCGGCGCTCTCCTCGCCCTCGGCAGTGCGGCGCCCGGCGGGCGCGCGCACCTGCCGTTCCTCCCGCCGCTGCGCGACGCCGCAGCGGCCCACGAGCCGGTCCCGTCCGGGGCCGTGACCCATCGCACCACTCGAGAGAAGAAGAGGAACCTGACATGACGCTTCTTGACCTGCAGTCGATGGAGACCCCGAAGGAAGAGACCACCGAGGTCGCGATGACGGGTGGCGGCAGCCGCGCCAGCCTGCTCCTCTGCGGGGACAGCAGCCTGAGCATCACGACCTGTAACTGACCCGGGTCACCTCGGGCCCGGGCGGTTCACCGCCCGGGCCCGCACCACATCACTGGAGGCATCCCGCCGATGAGCCCTCCCGACGCGGCCGGCCCTCCCGACGCTGCCGCCGGACCGGCGCAGGAGCCGGAGGCCGCCCTGGGACGCGACGCGGACCGGGCGCTCGTCGCAGCCGCCCGGCACAGCGGCGGGCGTACCGCCGCGGTCCTCGGATGCACGCTGGCGGCCGCCGCGGCGGCGCTCGCCGAACCGGCCGTCCTCGGCCACACCCTGGACCTGCTGCTGCGCGCGGACCCGTCGGGCCCCGCCTGGACCCTGCTGTGCGCCGCCGTCATCGCGGCCGAAGTGGCCCTGGACGCCGCCGCCGCACGACTGACCGGGGAGGTCGACGGCCGCTCCACCGCCCTGCTGCGCAGGCTCGGGCTCGCCCGGCTGCTGGGGACCGCACCGCACCACGCGGCCCGCCACGCCCCCGGCGAGAGCGCCGCGCGGCTGACCGCACACGCCGCGGAGGCGGGGAAGGTCCCTACGGCCGTCGCGCACGGCGTCGCCGCGCTGCTGCCGCCGCTCGGCGCGGTGGCCGCGCTCTTCCTCATCGACCCGTGGACGGCGCTCACCTTCCTGCTGGGCCTGCCGTTGCTGGTGCTCCTGCTGCGGGCCTTCACCCGCGACACCCTCACCAGCGTCGCCCGCTACCAGCAGGTCCAGCTCGCGACCGCGGGACGCCTCGTCGAAGCGCTGGCCGGGGCCCGCACGATCGCCGCCGCCGGGACCGCCGACCGAGAACGCGCCCGCATCCTCGCGCGGCTGCCCGAACTGGGCGCCGAGGGCAGGCGCATGTGGCAGGTCTACGGCGGCACGACGGCCCGGTCCTCCGCCCTCATGCCGATGCTCCTGTACGCGGTCCTCGCCGTCGGCGGCATCCGTCTGTCGGCCGGGGCCATCGGGGTCGGCGAACTCCTCGCCGCCCTGCGGTACGCGGGCCTCGCCGCCGGTGTCGGCGCGGTGACCGGCGCGCTGGCGGCGGTGGTCCGCGGTAGGGCCGCCGCCCGCCGGACCGCCGCAGTCCTGGCCCTGCCCCCGCTCGGCCACGGCCGCGCCGACCTGCCGGACGGCGGGCCCGGCACCCTGGAGCTGCGTGACGTGACCGTCGTGCGCGGCGGGTCGGCCGTCCTGCGGGACGTCGGCCTGCTGATCCCCGGAGGAAGCACCGTGGCGGTGGTGGGCCGGTCCGGGGCGGGCAAGACGCTGTTCGCCGCCGTGGCCGGCCGGCTCACCGACCCCGACGCCGGCCAGGTGCTGCTGGACGGCGTTCCGCTGCGGGAGCTGACCGCCGAAGCCCTGCGCCGCGAGGTGGGCTACGCCTTCGACAGGCCGGTGCTGTTCGGCGGGACGGTCGCCGACGCGATCGGGTTCGGCGCGGGCCCGGCCCCCGGGCCGCGGGCGGTGCGGGCCGCGGCGCGGGCCGCGGGCGCCGACCCGTTCGTACGGCGCCTGCCCGACGGGTACGCGACGCGCCTCGCCGACGCCCCGCTGTCCGGCGGTGAGGTCCAACGCCTCGGGCTGGCCCGGGCGTTCTGCCACGCGGGCAGGCTCCTCGTACTGGACGACGCCACCTCCAGCCTCGACACCGTCACCGCCCGGGAGGTCGAGCGGGCGCTCGCCCGCGAGATCCGGCCCGGCACCCGGATCGTGGTCGCCCACCGCCTCTCCTCCGCCGCCCGAGCCGACCTCGTCGTATGGCTCGACGACGGACGGATACGGGCGGCCGGCCCCCATGCCGAACTGTGGCGGCGCGAGCCCGCCTACCGGGAGGTGTTCGCCGCCGACGCGACGGCGACGCCCGGGACGGAGGCGGACGACCGCCCGTCGCCCTCACGGAGGCAGGAGGCGGGCCGATGACCGGAACCGGGCCGGGGACCGAGACGGGGACCGGGACCGAGACGGAGGCCTGGCGCCGGGTGGCTCCCGAGGGCCGGCGGTTCCTGCGCGGCCGCAAGAGCGTCCTGGCGCGCCTGGCGGCATGGTCGCTCCTCGAATCCGCGCACACCTTCCTCGGCGGCTACGCAGTGGCCCGCGCCCTCGACGACGGCTTCCTCACCGGCCGCACCGCCACCGGACTGGCCTGGCTGGCCGCGGCCGCGGCCGGAGCGCTGCTCGGCGGGTTCGCGCTGCGGGGTGTCTTCGCCGGACTCGCCGACCTCGTCGAGCCGCTGCGGGACGGCCTGGTCCGGCGGGCGGTCCGGCAGGCGCTGGACCGCGCGGTGGGCGACCCGGTACGGGCTCCCGACGCCGGCGCGGTGTCCCGCCTGACCCAGCAGACGGAAATGGCCCGGGACTCCTTCGCCGGGCTGGTCCTGACGGTGCGCTCGTTCGTGTTCACCGCCGTGGGCGCCTTCGCGGGCATGGCGGCGCTGGCCCCGGTCCTGCTGCTGATCGTGCTGCCGCCCCTGCTCCTCGGCGTGGCCGTCTTCCTGGCCACGCTCCGCCCCATGGCGGCCGTGCAACGCAGCTCCCTGGACACCGACGAGGCGCTCGCGGACCGGCTGGGGGAGCTGGGCGAGGGCCTGCGAGACGTCGTGGCCTGCGGCGGACAGGCGGCGGCGCAGGACCGGGTCGGGTCCCTGATCGCCGCCCAGGAGCGGCTGGCCCGCCGGCTCGCACGCTGGGCGGCCCTGCGGACCCTGGCGCTGGGCACGGCGGGCCGGCTGCCGGTGGTCGCGCTGCTCGCCGCGGCGCCCTGGCTGCTCACGCACGGGGTCACCGCCGGAACGCTCGCCGGCGGTCTCACCTACGTGGTGCAGGCCCTGCTGCCGGCCCTCAACTCCCTGATGACGGCCCTCGGTTCCGCCGGGACCCGGCTGCTCGTCGTCCTGGAGCGCTTCTGCGCCCCGCTGCACCCGATCCCGGCCGTTGCGCCGACGAAGGCGCAGCAGGCCACCGGCCCGGCCTCCGCCGCGGCAGCGGAACTGCGGGGCGTCACCTTCGCCTACGGCCGCGGCGCGGCGCCGGTACTCGACGCCCTCGACCTCGTGGTGAGGCCGGGGGAGCACCTCGCCGTCGTCGGTCCGAGCGGCATCGGCAAATCCACGCTCACCGCCCTGCTCGCCGGGATGCTCGCACCCGACGCGGGCACGGTGCTCGTCGCGGGCGCGGCCGCCCGCCGGTCACCGGACGCGAGCGGACCGGACCCCCGGCGGACGCTCCTGCCGCAGCAGGCCTACGTGTTCACCGGCACCGTGCGGGAGAACCTCACCCACCTCTCCCCCTCCCCGGACCCGGGCGACGCCCGGCCCGACGACCCCAGGTCCGCAGACGCCCGGGTGCGGCACGCCGTCAGCGCCCTGGGACTGGACGGCCTGGTGGAGCGGCTGGGCGGGCTGGACGCCGAGGTGCGGCCCGGGCTGCTGTCCCGCGGCGAGAGCCAGCAGCTCGCGCTCGCCGCCGCCTACCTCTCGCCGGCGCCGCTCCTGCTCCTCGACGAAGCCACCTGCCATCTGGACCCGCGTACGGAGGAGCGTGCCGAACGGGCCCTCGCGGCCCGGCCCGGCACCCTCGTCGTCGTGGCCCACCGGGTCTCGTCCGCGGCCCGCGCCGACCGGGTCCTCGTCCTGGACGGGACCCGCGCCGTGTGCGGCACGCACGCGGAACTCCCGGCCAGATCGCCGCTCTACCGCGACCTGGTGGGGAAGTGGAACGAGACCACGGACGGCTGACTCAGACCCAGCCCTCCCGCCGGGATATCCGGATCGCGTCGATGAGGTTGCGCGCACCCGTCTTGCGGGTCGCCGCGGCCATGTAGTTGCGCACCGTCCCGCTCGCCAGGTGCAGTGCGCGCGCTATCTCGACGATGGAATCGCCCTCCGCCGCCCGGGCCAGCACGCTCAGCTCGCGCGGGCTCAGCGGTACCGGGTCCGCCTCCATGAAGGCGGAGGCCAGCGAGGCGTCGATGAACCGTTCCCCCGCGGCCACCCGCCGCACCGCCCGGACCAGCCGGCCCGGCGAGCCGTCCTTGTCGACGTACCCACGGGCCTCGGCGCGGAAGGCCCGGTGCAGCGAACCGGGTGCGCCGGTCGACGCGAGCACGAGCACGGGGGAGGGGGATGCGAGGACCTGGCGGTCCGCGGCGCGCCCGTGGTCGGCCAGCACGGCCGTCGTCCCCGGACAGTCGAGGTCGACGACCGTCACGTCTGGTCGTAAGGACTCCGCGCGCCGTGCCGCGCTCCGCCAGCCCGCGGAGGTGACCTCGAAAGGCCCTTCCGATCTCAGCAGGGCGGCCAGTGCGGACCGGACCAGGCTGACGTTGTGCAGGACCAGGACCTTCGTCATCGTGAGCTCTCCTCGGTGAACGAACCAACAGCACCACGCGGCTGCCCCCGTAAGGGGGAGATGGAACGTCACTGCGGGGGGCTTGCAGGGGCGTACGGACAACTTGGCCGAGATACCCGCGGATCCCGCTCCGCTTAGGCGGGTTACCCCCTTGAAGACCGGCGGCCTCCCGGTCCCCACGCCCCCGCGGGACGGCTCACACCTCGCGCCACCGGGCCATCGCCCAGTCGAACGCCCCGTACAACGCCAGTCCGACGGCGACCGCGACCAGCAGCCACGGTCCCGCGGGGGTCAGGGAGAACGACCTCAGGGTGTCGTCGAGCCCCTTCGCCTGCCCGGGGTCGTAGCGCAGCGCCGCGTACAGGATGAAGCCGCCGGCCGCCGCGAACACGGCCCCGCGGGCCAGCCCACCGGTCACCCCGAGGAATTCGACCGCCTTGCGCGAGCCCTGCGAGGACCCGCCCATGGCCAGGTGCTCGCGGAAGTCGCGCCGGGCCGCCTGCACGGCGATGACCACTCCCGCGACGGCGATCCCGAGCCCGACGGCGCCCACCAGCCACTGGCCGGCCGGCAGGCCGAGCGCCTTGGAGGTCATGTCGCGCGACTGTTCGTCCCCGGAGCCGCCGCCGCTGCCCGCCGCGAACGCGAAGACGGAGAAGGCCACCACCGCGTAGAAGACGCACCGGGCGGCCGCGGCCAGCCGTTTCGTGGGTTTGTCGCCCTTCGGTCCGGCCGCGCCGAACACGGCCTCCGACAGGCGCCACAGCGCCATGCACACGAGGCCGACGCCGACGGCCCAGATCAGGACGGAGCCGAGGGGCTTGTCCGCGAGCTCCTGGAGGGCGCCCTGCCGGTCGGCCTCCTTCTCGCCGCCGCCGAAGGCGACGCGTACGGCGAGCACCCCGATCAGCACGTACAGCACTCCGTGCGCCACCAGCCCGGATCTCCCCGCGACCTCCCGGACCGTGCCGCCGCGCGACACGGTCCCGGCGCCCCTGCTCGCAGCCTCGCCGCTCATGGCGGTCAGACCTCGCCCCGCCAGGCGCCGGTCTCGGTTCCGCGCGACTCGATGAACAGCTTGAACCGCTTCAGATCACCTGTGACCTGGCGCTTGACGAAGCCGAGCTTGTCGGCGGCGGCCTCGGCCAGACCGTCGGGCACCCAGTTCATGCGCAGGGCGACCTTGGTGGTGGACGCGTCGATCGGCTCGAAGGTGACGAGCCCGGCCTGGCGGGCCTCACCGTCGACCGTCATCCACGCGACGCGCCGGTCCGGGAGCTGCTCGGTGATCTGCGCGTCGAACTCGCGCCGTACGCCGCCCACGTTCGTCACCCAGTGGGTCAGCGTGTCGGTGCGCTGGTCGATGCGCTCGACGCCCTCCATGAAGGCGGGGAAGTCCTCGAACTGCGTCCACTGGTTGTAGGCCGTGCGTACCGGAACGTTGACTTCGACATACTCCTCGACGTGCGACATGCGCACCCCTTCCCTGTCGTCGGCAGTCCCGCACCCCCGAGGTGCGGGCGTCCGTCTTGGACGTCTCGCAGCGCGGCTACCCGGCCCCGTCGGTGCCATGCACGGCCCCGGGGCGGGAGGGGCCGGTACGGCGCGTGTACGGGTGACGACGCAGGGCACACGCGGGGGCATGACCGTACTCAAGACAAGTGTGATCGTCCTGGACTGCGCCGAACCGGAGCCGCTGGCCCGGTTCTACGCGCAACTGCTCGGCGCGTCGGCGGGCCCGGCCACCGACGACGGCGAACTGTTCCTGGTCACCGGCGACGCCGGCCTGCTGCTCGGCGTCCGCCGGGATCCGCACCGCGCGACGCCGACCTGGCCGCTGCCGGAGGGCTCCCAGGAGGTACACCTGCGGATCCTGGTGGCGCAGGAATCCCTCGACGAGGCAGAGCGCGAGGCCGTGGCCCTCGGGGCGCGCCCGGTGGCGGCCGAGGAGGACGGAACCCGCCCCGACAACCGCACGACCCTGCGCCGCTACGCGGACCCGGCGGGCCACGCGTTCGTCCTCGCGGCCGTCCGCGAGGACCCCGCCCGGCCCGCCGGGGGCGCTCAGCCGTAGGTGACCGTCACCTCGCGGAAGCCCAGGGAGCGCAGCAGCCCCTCCAGCATCGACGTGGTGTTCTTCTCGGCGCGGTCGACGAGACCGCTGTCGCGGGCCGCCGCGTCGATGTGCTGCGCGGCGAGCTTCTGCACCGCCTGCTCGCCGGCCGGGTTGTCGGAGAACAGATCACCGATCCGGTCCAGCAGGCCCCGCTGCTTCGACACCGCGTAAGAACGGTTCGGGTCGAGGGCCGCCGTGCCGAGCACCGCGTGCGGCAGCCGGATCGTGGCGCCGGTACGGTCCTCGTTCACGGTGACGGCCCGCTCGTCCAGCCCGCCCATGTCGACGTAGCCGCTGACCGTACCGGCACCCACGTACAGGGTGCGGGTCCCGCGGATCGCGTCCGGCAGGAACGCCGCGTCCTTCTCCAGGTCCACGACCACCTGGAAGTTTCCGACCGCTGCCTCGTAACGGTCCATGTCCTGCACCGACTTCAGCAGCGCGGGCCCCGACCGGTCCCTGGTGTCGGAGCCGAAGAGTCCGCCGAACCCGGGTACCAGGCTGAAGCGCTCCACGAGCACCAGCAGCACCACGACCACCGCTACGCCGGCGACGATCCGGCCCCACATCGGGCGCCGCGTGCCGCCCGGCCGATCCGAAGAGGTTTCCATGCCCCGCGGATACCCCGCGGACGCGGCTCCACTACGGAGGGAGACGCTTCTCTAGCGCCCCGTGGCGTTGCCGGACACCAGTCGGGTGGCCTCGATCTCGGCCCAGACGGCCTTGCCGCCCGCGTGCACGTCGGCTCCCCAGCGATCGGACAGCCGCTCCACTATGTGGAGGCCGTGGCCGCCGGGGACGCCGCGCCGGGGTGCCGGATCGCGGCGGGGGAGCGTCGTCGTGCCGTCGTACACCTCGATGCGCAGCACCTTGCCGCTCATGAGGACGAGCTCGTGACAGCCGCCCGCGTGCAGTGACGCGTTGGTCAGCAGCTCGGACACGAGGAGCAGGGTGTCCTCGGCGGTCTCGGTCCCGTCCCAGCCCCAGTCCCGCAGGGCCTGGCGCGTGAAGTCGCGACCCTTGGCCACGGAACCGCGGACGCCCGTCAGGGCGAGCCGGCGGCGCTGCCCCGCGGCGGGAAGGCCGACACCCACAGGATCACCCGTTTCCGCTCCGACGGTCTCCACTGAGCTCTCTCACCCCCGCGTTGGCACTGGTCTCTGTCACAGGCGTATGCCCGGCGCGGCCACGATCGATGTACGACACAGTCCACATACCTGCAGGCGTCCCGTGGTCGCCCTGGCAGGCGCGTGACATTGTAGGCGACAGTAGCTCTCAGGGCGTGGCCACGTGCAGCCGCAGCGTCAGGCCGCTCTCCGTGGCACGGACCTCCACCAGGTCACAGAGCTGGTGGATCATCCACAGACCGCGGCCGCCGTGGGCCGAGGCGAGGGAGGGGCGGCGCCGCCCCGCCAGCGGATCGGCCAGCCGGCCGTCGTCGTGGATCTCGGCGACGACACCCGCCGCGGGTCCGTCGACGGTCCACAGGCGGAGCGTGCCCTTCCCGCCACCGTGGGAGAGGGAGTTGGCCGCCGCCTCGCTGATCGCCATGATCAGGTCGCCGCGCCGCGCCGGGGTCAGGCCGGTACGGCGTCCCCAGCCCTCGGCGTACTCGCGGACCTCGGCCAGCCCGCCGTGGGTGTACGCGAGCCGGGCCACCGGCCCGCCGGGCTCGGGCAGGGGGCGGTCCAGGTCCGCCGGGGCCCCGGTGTAGCCCGGGCTCGGCACGTCACGGCCCCGCTCCATGAGGGTGGGGTGCGTTCGCCGGGCGTCCCGCACCACGGCGGGCGCCAGTCCGACGACGTCGTACGGGCACAGGACGGTCGCGGGCCGGCCGGCGAAGGCGGTGTTGATGAGGGCCTCGTGGCGGGTGGCCTCCAGCACCTCGGCGGGGGAGCGGCCCGGCCATATCGGTTCGCCGACGATCCGCGCCGGCCGGCCCGGGTTCCGGTCGGCGAAGTCCTGCAGGGCGGCCAGGATCCGGCCGGGGTTGCGGCCCAGTTCCGTCATGTCCGTCCAGGTGATCCCGGAGCCGCCGCCCACGGCGAGGCTCTCGCGCAGGGCGTCCAGGCGCGGGCCCGGTACGGCGACGAGCACCGGCTCGTCGGCCGCGAGGGCGGCGCGTACGAAGCCGCCCACGCCCGTCACGTACTCGTCGAGGTCCCGGTAGAAGAGGGCGGGATGGACGAAGGCCCCCGGCCCGGCGGGCGCAGGAACAGGGATCATGCTGCGACCTCCAGCGCGGCGCACTCCTCCGGGAACATCTCCACCACCTTGCGCAGCGAGTACGGCGGGTCGTGGAGCAACAGGCGCCGCCCCTGCCCGCCGAGGGCTGCCGATGCCCGTACGAGTGCCGCGACCGAGGCCGCGTCGCAGAAGAGCACGGTGGAGAGATCGAGGTGGACGACCGCGCCGGGCATGCCGGCCACGACGCCGAGGGCGCTGGACAGTGCCTGCCGGGTGTCGAGGTCGCAGCTGCCGCTCAGGCGCGCGCCGGGGCGGCCCCGCAGCGGCAGGGCCGTCAGCGGCGCCGTCCCGCCCGGACTCGGCGTCGTGGTGCACGCCTATGCCGTGAGCATGCCGGCGCGCAGGCGTGCCAGGGTCCGGGACAGCAGGCGGGAGACCTGCATCTGCGAGATGCCCAGTTCGGCGCCGATCTCGGCCTGGGTCTTGTCCTGCCCGAAGCGCATCTGCAGGATGCGCCGGTCGCGCTCGTCGAGCTCCTCCAGCAGGGGCGCGAGGGTGTGGAACTCCTCGAAGAGCTCCATGGCGGGATCCACCTCGCCGAGGCGCTCCGCCAGCGGCCGGGTCGTCCCGCTCGGGGTGGAGGGCGCGTCGCCGTCACCCCCGGAGGCGTCGAGGGAGCCGCTCGTGTAGCCGTTCGCGGCCACCAGCCCGTCGATGACCTCCTCCTCGGACAGCTCCAGGTGCTGGGCGACCTCCTTGACCGTCGGCGCCCGGCCCAGGACGTCGGTCAGGGCCTCCTGGGCCTTGGCGAGCTCCGTCCGCAGCTCCTGCAGGCGGCGGGGGACGTGCACCGCCCAGGTGGTGTCACGGAAGTACCGCTTGATCTCGCCCGTGATGTACGGCAGGGCGAGCGTGGAGAACTCGACCTCGCGGTCGAGGTCGTAGCGGTCGATGGCCTTGATGAGGCCGATGGTCCCCACCTGGATGATGTCGTCCATGTCGAGGCCGCCGCCGAGCACGCGGGCCCGGAAGCGCCGCGCGGCGAACTGCACGAGCGAGAGGTTCATCTCGATCAGGGTGTTGCGCGTGTACTGGTACTCGCGCGTCCCCTCCTCCAGGGCCTGCAACCGCCGGAAGAAGTGCCGGGACAGCTCACGGGCGTCGGACGGCGACATCTCGCGGGCGTTCTCCACCCGCGACACGTCCTCGTCCCGCGCCGGTACTCCGGGGTCCTGGTCCTCCAGGTCACGAACGGGTACGTGCACGTCGGTGGTACGAACGGGGCCTACAACGGTGGCCGAGCGCGACATGGTGGCCGCTCCCTCCCGATTGACTGCGGCTGCCGAGGCGCTTGTGCCCCGTCTTTTCGATTCCATTCACCTCGGCCGCATGACTTTTTTTCCCGCGTCGCGAACGGGTTGCCCGTAGGGGCACCGGTCGACCGGGGGCGCGGTGCCGCCGCCGTGAGCAGGCATACTCCCTTGACGAAGACGAACAGGCGGCGATCCGTGGAGGCGGACATGAGCGGATTCGGGGACGCGTACCAGCCAGGAGCGGTGGGGGAGGGCTACCCGGCGGGCGACGGCTGGGTGGTGGCGGCCCACGGGGAACTGGACCAGGACACGCTGAACCCGCTGGAAGAGGCTCTCACCGCGGCCGCCGGCCGGCACCCGCTGGTGGTTCTGGACGCCGGCTCCATCACCTTCGGGGACTCCTCGTTCCTGAACCTGCTCCTGCGGCTGCACCACACCACCGCGCTGCGCATCGCCGCCCCGGGCGAGCAGCTGCGACGGCTCTTCGCCGTGACCGGCGCCGACACCGTCCTCTCCCTGCACGCGACGGTCGAGGACGCCGTCGCGGCGTGAACCGGTCCCGCGCGTCCGTCCCGACTGCGGGTCAGTCGCCGCACGGCCCGGCCGTATGCGGGTCCGGCCCGCCCGCGGGCCGGAAGCAGGCGGTGATCGCCTTGCCGCCGTGGCACGCGTGCACGTCCAGGGAGTCGGCCAGCGCGGTGACGATCCCCAGCCCGCGGCCGGAGGTGGCGCTCGCGTCGCCCTCGGGGGTCCGGGTGCGCGGAAGCCGCGGATCGGAGTCGGCGACGCTGACGTGGAGGCAGCGGCCGTCCCAGGTCAGCACCAGATGCGCGGTGCCGACGGCGTGCAGGTGGGCGTTGGTGACGAGTTCGGAGACGCAGAGCAGCACGGAGTGCACGGTGTCGGCCGCCGAGGTGTTCCACGGCAGGGACGCCAGGTGCGCGGCGGTCCACTGCCGCGCTGCCCGGACGCCCTCCGCAATCGGGAACGAACGCGCCCAGCCCACGGCCTTGACCGCCAAGGTCCTCACCCCTTTTCTGCCGTTGAGCCGTTGGATACCGGTTCGTCTACCCGGAGCCGGCGGTGGCATCCGAAGATTTCCGAAGCACCATGGTGGGAACGTGAGTTCGGGCCGATGGGACCGGGAGCCCGGGCAAGTCCCTTCCCGCGAATGCCGGACGCGTCGGCCGCCGGAGTGATCGACCGTGCTCCACCGCACCTCCGACGGCGTTAGCCTTCACCGGAACCGGTGCCGCGGTCAGGACGGATCCCGCGGGACCGGGCGCTCCGGCATGCCCTGGTTCCAGGGCGCTGCCCTGTGCGCGTGTCGGCGCGGGTTGGTTTCGAGAGTGAGGGTGACGGATGGCCGAGCGGGCGGGCGCGGATCCACTGGGCGGCGCTCCGGCATTGCCGGGCGACGGCGGGATCGGCGAGTCGGAACTGCGCCAGTTGCTGGCCGGGCTGACCGCCGTACGGGACGGGGACTTCCGTACCCGGCTGCCCGACGGGGCGGACGGACTGCTGGGGGAGATCGCCACCGTCTTCAACGGGATGGTGAACCAGCTGTCGCTGTTCACCTCCGAGGTGACGCGGGTCGCCCGCGAGGTGGGCACCGAGGGGACCCTGGGCGGGCAGGCCGACGTACCCGGCGTCGGGGGCGCCTGGCTGGACCTTACGGATTCGGTCAATTTCATGGCCGGAAACCTCACCGCCCAGGTCCGCTCCATCGCCCAGGTCGCCACCGCCGTGGCCCAGGGCGACCTCTCCCAGAAGATCACCGTCACCGCGCGCGGGGAGATCCTGGAGCTGAAGGAGACCATCAACACGATGGTCGACCAGCTCTCCGGGTTCGCCGGAGAGGTCACCCGAGTGGCCCGCGAGGTCGGCACCGAGGGCCGGCTCGGCGGACAGGCCGACGTCAAGGGCGTCTCCGGCACCTGGAAGGACCTGACGGAATCGGTCAACGTCATGGCCGACAACCTGACCGCCCAGGTCCGTTCCATCGCCGAGGTCACCACCGCCGTCGCCCAGGGCGACCTGACGCAGAAGATCCGGGTGGACGCCC
>NZ_JOAK01000042.1 GCF_000720455.1 Streptomyces virginiae
CTCCGGGCTTTCGTTCTGCTGTCTTGCGTTTCCGACTCTATCAGACTCTTTCGTGTCCGATTTCCTCGGCCGCTTTCCAGGTTTTCGCTTTCGCGTTTCTCTTTCCGGCGGTTCCGACTCTATCAGCGGTTTTCCTTCTCCCTGACCACTCGCCGCTTTCCCGAATGGGCATGCGAATGAGGGGTAGAGATCGAGATCGAAGCTGAAGAGGAGGATGCCCGTCCATCTGCCGTTCGCGAGATGTTCACGCGGGGCGTCCTGGCGGGAGTCACGACAGTACAGGCCCGGGGGTGCCCAAGCAAATCGATTCAGGCGTATGGTCTAGTCCACCGGTCTAGTCCACTAGTCTCCGTGCCGAAGGACCCAGTCCGGATCGGGACCTACATCGGACGAACCCGCACATCTAGTGACTTATCCTTCTGAAGAGTACGCCGTTCGCAACAGGCTGTGACGGCGACACAAGAGCCCCACCCCTGGGAGGCCCCCCATGACCAGCGTGACGTCCCCACTTGCCGGGCGCGCCATCGGACTCGCGGCAGTGCCGGACCCGGTGTTCTCCGGCGCGATGGTGGGACCGGGCACCGCCATCGATCCCGTGCGCGAGCCCTCGGAGGCGGTGTCCCCCGTCGACGGTGTGGTCGTCTCCCTGCACCCGCACGCGTACGTCGTCGTCGACGGCGAGGGTCACGGTGTACTCACGCACCTCGGCATCGACACGGTCCAGCTCAACGGCGAGGGCTTCGAGCTGCTCGTCAACAAGGGCGACACCGTGACCCGCGGCCAGGCAGTCATCCGTTGGAACCCCGCTGCCGTCGAGGCCCTCGGCAAGTCCCCGATCTGCCCCGTCGTGGCGCTCGAGGCGACCGCCGAGTCCCTGTCCGACGTCGTCGAGTCCGGCGACGTGAAGGCTGACGAAGTCCTCTTCAGCTGGCAGTGAGCCTTCCGCCCCGCACGGGCGTGACGGACATCCATCGCGGCGGCCAGGCCCGCCGCCCAATCGGAGAAGGGTGAAATGGAGACAACGCTGCGAGGCGTCGGCGTGAGCCACGGGGTGGCGATCGGCGAGGTGCGGCACATGGGTACGGCGGTCCTCGAACCGCCGGCCAGGCAGATCACCGCCGATGAGGCGGCGCGCGAACAGGGGCGCGCCCGCCAGGCCGTGAGCGCCGTGGCGGCCGACCTGATCGCGCGTGGCCAGCTGGCCGGTGGCGAGGCCCAGCACGTGCTCGAGGCCCAGGCGATGATCGCCGAGGACCCCGAGCTGATGGCGGACGTGGACCGGCGGATCGCCGTCGGCAGCACGGCCGAGCGCGGTGTGTACGACGCCTTCGCCGCCTACCGCGACCTGCTCGCGGGCGCCGGCGAGTACATGGCCGGCCGGGTGGCCGACCTGGACGACGTGCGGAACCGGATCGTGGCGCGGCTGCTCGGCGTGCCGATGCCGGGCGTGCCCGACAGCGACGAGCCGTACGTGCTGATCGCGCGGGACCTGGCCCCCGCCGACACCGCACTGCTCGACCCGGCTCTCGTCCTCGGCTTCGTGACGGAGGAGGGCGGGCCGACCAGCCACAGCGCGATCCTCGCCCGGGCGCTGGGCGTGCCGGCGATCGTGGCTCTGCCGGGTGCCGGCGAGATCGCCGAGGGGACCATGATCGCGGTGGACGGCAGCACGGGCGATCTGTTCGTCGACCCGTCCGCGGAGAAGCGGGCCGAGCTGGAGGCCGCGGCCGCCGAGCGCAAGGCGGCGCTGGCCGCCTCGTCCGGTCCCGGTGCGACCTCCGACGGTCACAGGGTGCCGCTGCTGGCCAACGTCGGCGGTCCCGCGGACGTGCCGGCGGCCGTCGAGGCCGGGGCCGAGGGTGTGGGCCTGTTCCGCACCGAGTTCCTGTTCCTGGACGACAGCAAGAAGGCTCCGTCCGAGGACAAGCAGATCGAGTCCTACCGCAAGGTGCTCGAAGCCTTCCCCGAGGGGCGTGTCGTCGTACGGGTGCTCGACGCGGGCGCCGACAAGCCGCTGGACTTCCTGACTCCGGCGGACGAGCCGAACCCGGCGCTGGGCGTGCGGGGGCTGCGCTCGCTCCTGGACCACCCGGAGGTGCTGCGTACGCAGCTCACCGCGCTGGCGAAGGCGGCCGAGGGCCTGCCGGTCCACCTTGAGGTCATGGCCCCGATGGTGGCCGACCGCGCCGACGCGAAGGCCTTCGCCGACGCCTGCCGCGAGGCCGGTCTCCAGGCGAAGTTCGGTGCGATGGTGGAGATCCCCTCCGCCGCGCTCCGTGCGCGCTCGATCCTGCAGGAGGTCGAGTTCCTGTCGCTGGGCACCAACGACCTGGCGCAGTACGCCTTCGCCGCCGACCGTCAGGTGGGCGCCGTCTCCCGGCTCCAGGACCCGTGGCAGCCCGCGCTGCTCGACCTGATCGCCATGGCGGCCGGGGCGGCCAAGGCCGAGGGCAAGAGCTGCGGTGTCTGTGGCGAGGCCGCCTCCGACCCGCTGCTGGCCTGTGTGCTGACCGGTCTGGGTGTCACTTCCCTGTCGATGGGTGCAGCGTCGATCCCCTACGTCCGGGCGACGCTCGCCAAGCACACGCTGGCGCAGTGCGAGCGTGCCGCCGCGGCGGCGCGTGCGGCGGACAGCGCCGAGGAGGCCCGCGTGGCCGCCCAGGCGGTGCTCTCCGGCGAGTAGCCGGAAGGCGTGTCGTGTGGTTCGTGGGGCCCCCGCCGGTGGCGGGGGCCCCACGGCTTTTCAGTGGTGCGGGCCTGGGGCGTCGACCTCGTAACCGGGGCAGTACTCGACGCCCGGTTCGGGGGCGACGAGGTCTCCGGTGTCGGCGTCGGTGCAGTACGCGTTGAAGACGGCGGCCGCCGAGAGGGCCGTGAGGCGGCCGCGGTCCAGGCGCCAGCCGTGGACCCGGTCGCGATGGCCCTCGGTGGTGCTGCGTACGACCAGTCCCCCGGGGCCGCCGAGGGCGAGGCCCGCGGCGAGGACCGTCACGAAGTCGAGGCTCTCGCGGCCCTCGATGCGCGGCGGGGTGTCCGGGTCGCCGGTGGTGTCGGCGTGGAGGACCGCGACGAGCTGCTCGTCCTCGGTGGGGACGCTGCAGACGAAGTGGTGGTGGCCTGGGCCGGCGCCGGCCACGAGGCGTTTGAGCGCGTCGGCGGCGCGATCGAAGGAGGCGTGGCCGATGTCCTCGCCGCAGTCCGCGCAGCGGCCCACCCCGGCGAGGACGGCGGTGGCGTACTCCCAGGTGGCGTGGCGGACGGCTTCGTCGACGAGGAGCGGCACGAGTTCGTCGATGGGCTGGCCGGTGTAGGGCAGGACGGTCCCGCTGCCGGCGAGCTCGGCGGTGAAGCGGGTGCGGGTCTCGGAGGTGTCCGGGTCCAGCCCGTGTTCCCCGCAGTACTCGGCGTACTCGTCGGGGTCGAAGAGCGCCACGGTGGTGTGGATGCCCCGGGCCGCGAAGGACCGGAGCAGGCCGTCGACGTGGTGGAGGTAGTCGGCGTAGTCGGATGGGCGGTCGAAGCCGAAGGTGCGGTAGCCGCACATGGCCGCGAAGTCCCCGGCGTCGGCCAGGAGGCCGACGGTTCCGGGGACCTCGCGGCGCAGCGCGCGGCGCCGGTGGGCGCTGCGGGTGCCGCGGGTAGTGCGGGTACTGCGGTGACCGGGATTGCTGCGGGTCCGGTGGGTACCGGTGTCGTTGTCGTGTGGCATGGCTGGCTCCCCCTGAGTGCGAACACTTGCTCACTCAGCGTAACCATGACCACTGACAGTGACCTCAGTCTCGGGTGCGGGTGCGGGCCAGCTCCTCGTAGAAGCCGAGGAGGTCGATGTTGTCGACGGAACCCGGGTTGACCGCCTTGGCCAGCGGTGTGCCCTGGAGGAGCCGCTTGACGGGGACCTCGATGCGCTTGCCGGTGAGGGTGTGCGGGATGCCCGGTACCTCGATGACCTCGTCGGGGACGTGGCGCGGGGAGAGTTCCTCGCGGATCGTCGCCTTGATCCGGGCGCGCAGGTCGTCGTCCAGGGCGGCGCCGGGGGCGAGGTGGACGAAGAGCGGCATCCAGTAGCCGCCGTTGGGCTCCTCCAGGCCGATGACCAGGGACTCCTTGATCTCGGGGAGTCGTTCGACGGCCTCGTAGATGTCGGCGGAGCCCATCCGGACGCCCTGGCGGTTGAGCGTGGAGTCGGAGCGTCCGTGGATGATCACCGATCCGTGGTCGGTGATCGTGATCCAGTCCCCGTGGCGCCAGACGCCGGGGAACATCTCGAAGTAGCTGTCGCGGTAGCGGCTGCCGTCGGGGTCGTTCCAGAAGTGGATCGGCATGGACGGCATGGGGTTGGTGACGACGAGTTCGCCCACCTCGCCGGTGACCGGCTTGCCCGAGGGGTCCCAGGACTGGAGGTCCGTGCCGAGGCAGGCCGCCTGCAGCTCGCCGATGTGCACGGGGAGGGTGGGGACGGCGCCCGCGAAGCAGCTGCAGACGTCGGTGCCGCCGCTGACGGAAGCGATCCAGAGGTCTTCGGCGACCTCGTCGTGGAGCCAGCGGAAGCCGTCGGGCGGCAGCGGGGAACCGGTGGTGGCCACGCACTTCACGGCGGAGAGGTCGAAGTCGCGGGACGGGTGGACCTCGGCCTTGCGGCAGGCCATGACGTAGGCGGCGGAGGTGCCGTAGAGGGTGGCGCGGGTGCGTTCGGCGATGCGCCACTGGGCGCCCGTGTCCGGGTGGCCGGGGCTGCCGTCGTAGAGGACGACGGTGGTGCCGGTGAGGAGTCCGGAGACGAGGAAGTTCCACATCATCCAGCCGGTGGAGGTGTACCAGAAGAACCGGTCCTCCGGGCCGAGGTCGCAGTGCAGGCCGAGCTGCTTGAGGTGTTCGAGGAGGATGCCGCCCTGGGACTGGACGATGGCCTTGGGCAGGCCGGTCGTACCGGAGGAGTAGAGCACCCAGAGGGGGTGGTCGAACGGCACCGGCTCGAAGACGGGCTCGGTGTCGGCGGCGGTGAGCGCGGACCACTCGAGGGCGCCCTCGGGCGCGGGCGTGCCGAGGAGCGGGATGTGGACGACGGCGCGCAGGGTGGGCAGCTCCGCGCGGAGTTCGGCGACGGCCTCGCGGCGATCGTGTTCCTTGCCGCCGTAGCGGTAGCCGTCCACGGTGAACAGGACGACGGGCTCGACCTGCTGGAAGCGGTCGAGGACGCTGCGGGCGCCGAAGTCGGGGGCGCAGGAGGTCCACACGCCGCCGACCGCGGCGGTGGCGAGGAGGGCCATGGCAGCCTCGGGGATGTTGGGGAGGTAGCCGCTGACGCGGTCGCCGGGGCGTACGCCGAGGGCGCGCAGCTCGGCGGCGAGGGAGCCGACCCGGCGGCGGAGTTCGGCCCAGGTGACGGGGACGGGTTCGTGGGTCTCGTCGACGTACAGCAGGGCGGGGTCGTCGGCGCGGGCCGGATCCTCGGCGGCGCGCAGCGCGTGCTCGGCGTAGTTGAGGGTGGCTCCGGTGAACCACTGCGCGCCGGGCATGGACCGGTCGGCGAGGACGGACTCGTACGGGGTGGTGAAGCGGACGTCGAACCATTCGGCGACGGCCTGCCAGAAGGTGTCGAGCTCGTCGACGGACCAGCGGTGCAGGGCGGGGTAGCCGCCTTCCGCCGGGGCTCCGAAGCGCGTTGCGGCCCAGGCCTGGAAGGCGGTGATCCGGGCCGCGGAGATCCGGTCGGGGCCCGGCGCCCAGAGGGGTTCCGGCTGGGTGGCTGAGGTCATGGGTCGGCTCCCGGTCAAGTCTGCGGCTCGCGCTTCGTGTGCGTACGGTGCCATCGCGCGGGGGGTGCGCGCGCGGCGGCTCACAGGGACGATGCCATGTGATCGACGGCTGCACCAGGGCGGACCTGGCCTGTCGGGTGGCCGGCCGGGGGATGCCGCCGGTGGCCGCCGGGTCGCGCCGGCGGGTGAACGGCAGTTGAACGCCGTCCCCTCGGCCGGGGGCCGGTGGCAGGGTGATCGGCATGGACGGTCGTGATCTGGTGCGTGCGGTGATGGACATCGGTACGGAGCGCGGTCGGCGCGCCTGGCTCTCGGCGTGGCGCCGGCGGCGCGCGGACGCGGTGGGGCTCCCGCGCCGGGGCGCGGAGCGGGCGCGGGTGCCGGGGCTGCTGACCGGTACGGAGCCCCGGCCGGGCGGTGGGGTGCTGCGGTTCGCCCGCTCGGAACTGGTGGTGCGGGTGATGGCGGGCGGGGTGGTGTTCTGGGCCTGGGACGGGGCCGGGGCGACGCCGTCGTACGCGGTGGTGGGGAGCGGGCCCGAACCGGACCTGCGGGCCGTGCTGGAGCCGGACACCGGGGGCGGCTGGCGGGTGGTGTCGGAGCGGGTGACGGTGGCGGTGTCCCGGCACGGGGCGGTGGAGGTGCGCACCCCGGGCGGGACGGTGCTGCGGCGTGAGTCGCCGCCGCGGTGGTGGGAGCCGGTCGCCCTCGCCGGGGAGGCCGCGGAGGGGGCCGGTCGCGCCGGGACGCGTCGCGCGGGGGAAGCGGCGCACCCCGGCGGACCATGGACCGCTCCCGGCGAGGACGGTGCCGGTAGCGGCGCAGCGGGGAGCGCTTCCCGTGGGCCGGGGGCGGCCGTCGCAGAGGGAGGGGCGGGGGCGGTCTCCGGTGCGGTCGGGGCTCGTGACGGCGGGCCCGGGGTGGCCTCGGGTGGGGGCGCCGGCGGGGCTCGGTGGGTGGTGCGCAGTGAGGTGCCGGCGGACGCGCGGTTCTTCGGGCTCGGTGGGCGGGCCGCGGGGCCGAGGCTGCGCGACGGGGTGTACCGGTTGTGGAACACGGATCCGAAGGGGGGCTTCGGGCCCGGCGTCGATCCGCTGTACCTCACCATGCCGGTGCAGATGGTGGTGGCGGACGCGGGGACGCACCTGGTGTTCCACGACAACTGCTGGGACGGCCGGGTGGTGCTGCGCGAGGGCGAGGAGGGCGTGGGGTCGGGGCCGGACCGTCCGGGGACGAGCGAACTGCGCATGGAGGGCGGGCCGCTGCGGTGCTGGTTGCTGGTGGGGACGCCGGCCCGGGTGCTCCAGGGCTGGTCGGGGCTGACGGGCTCGGCCGCGGTGCCGCCGCAGTGGGCGCTGGGGTACCAGCACGCGCGGTGGGGGTTCGGGAGCGCGGCCGAGGTGCGTCGGGTGGTCGCCGGGTACGCGTCGCGCGGGCTCGCGCTGTCGGCCGTACACCTGGACATCGACCACTACGACGGGCACCGGGTGTTCACGGTGGACGAGGAGCGGTTCCCGGATCTGCCGGGTCTGGCGCGGGAGCTGCGGGAGAAGGGGGTGCGGCTCGTCTCGATCGTGGATCCGGCGGTCAAGGCGGGTGACGCGCTGCACGCGGCCGGGCTGACGGTGGGGTCGGGGGGCGCGTTCGTACGGGACGCGCGCGGCCAGGAGGTGCGGGGGGAGGTCTGGCCGGGCGAGTGCGCCTATCCGGACTTCACGGATCCGGTGGTGCGGGAGTGGTGGGGCGGGCTGTACGAGGAGCGGCTCGCGCAGGGTTTCTCCGGCTTCTGGCACGACATGAACGAGCCGGTGTCCTTCGCGGCGTTCGGGGACTCCACGCTGCCGCGGTCGGCGCGGCACGCGATGGACGGGGCGGGCGGTGACCATCGCGAGGGGCACAACGTGTACGCGCTGGGGATGGCGCGGGCGGGGTGGGAGGGCCTCGTGCGGCTGCGGCCCGCGGAGCGGCCGTTCCTGTTCTCCAGGTCGGGCTGGGCGGGGATGCAGCGGTACGGGGGCACCTGGTCGGGTGATGTGGAGACCAGCTGGGAGGGGTTGCGGGCCTCGCTGGCGCTGGTGCTGGGGCTGGGCCTGTGCGGGGTGCCGTACTCGGGGCCGGACGTGGGCGGGTTCGGCGGCTCGCCGACACCGGAGTTGTACGTGCGGTGGCTGCAACTCGGTTCCTATCTGCCGCTGTTCCGCACGCACTCGGCGATCTGGGCCGGGCGGCGGGAGCCGTGGGAGTTCGGGCCGGAGGTCGAGGAGCAGGCCCGGGCGGCGATGGCGGAACGGGAGCGGCTGCGGCCGTACTTCGTGACGCTGGCGCACATGGCGCGGCGGACGGGCGCTCCGTACGTGCGGCCGGTGTGGTGGGGGGCGCCGGAGGACCGGCGGCTGCGCGACTGCGAGGACTCGTTCCTGCTGGGTGACGCGCTGCTGGTCGCGCCGGTGCTGGAGTGCGGGGCGGACCGGCGGGCGGTACGGCTGCCTCGCGGCCGGTGGTACGACACCGCGACCGGGGCGGCGCACGAGGGGCCGGGCCAGATCCTGCTGGACGCCCCGCAGGGCCGGATCCCGGTGCTGGCGCGGGCGGGTGCGGTCCTGCCGGTGCGGTCCGGGTCGGCGTCGGAGGGCGGGGTGGAGCTGGAGGTCTGGGCGCCGGCGCGGGGCCGTACGGGCGGCGGGGTGGTGGTCCGGGACCCGGGGCCGGGCTTCGGGGCGGGCGTCGTCGAGCGGTACACCTCGCGGTGGGCCGGGGAGACGGTGGTGGTGGAGGACGAGTCGGGGACACCGGTGGAGGGGGTGGTGGTGCGGGGGCTGTAGCCGGACGGTGCGGACGGGCGCGGCTTCAGGAACCGGCTCGGCCCGGGACCCCGCGCCTCGAAGGCCGGCGGGGCCGGAGGGTCAGGTGTAGCGGCCCGCGAACCAGGAGGAGGCCGCCTGGGTGTGGAGGGGGAAGGCCAGTGTCGTGGGGGCGCGCAGGACGTGCCATCCCGTGGTTTCGTCCGTCGGCTTCGAGGCGGGGAGGGTGTGCGCGGGGCGGGGCGGGAGGAGGCCGAAGAGGAGGAGGTGGCCGGCCGGGGAGCTGAGGGCGTCGGCCAGGGTGACGTCCGCCGCGGTGGCCGTGATGCCGGTCTCCTCGCGCAGCTCGCGGACGACGGCGTCGCGCCAGTCCTCGCCGAAGTCGATGAAGCCGCCGGGGAGGGCGATGCCGCCGAGGGCCGGTTCGATCGTCCGGGTGATGACCACGAGGCCGGTGCCGTCCGCGTCCTCGACGGGGAGGAGGGTGACGGCCACGGGGAGGGGGTTGCGGTAGGCGGTGGCTCCGCAGGCCGGGCAGGTGCGGGGCCAGGCGGTCGTACCGTACGGCGCTCCGCAGGTGGAGCAGTGCGAGTCCCTCAGGTGTTCCGGCATGCGGTGATGGTATGCCAAGGGGTATGCGGATGACGGCTGTTGTGGGGCTGGTCGGGTTGCTTGCGGGCGGGGCGGCCGCGCCGCCCGGGTTCACGGTGCTCCGGGAGGTGGATCCGAGCATCCGGCATGACGTCCGGTACGCCGGAGAGCGGAATTTCACCGGCGGGGTGGTCGACGGGTACGAGGAGCCGGAGTGCCTGCTGGCCCGGCCGGCGGCCGAGGCGTTGCGGCGGGCGCAGCGGGTGCTGTTGCGCAGGGGCTATTCGCTGCTGGTGTACGACTGTTACCGGCCGCAGCGGGCGGTCGACCGGTTCGTGCGGTGGGCCGGGGAGGAGGACGGTCCGGACGACTTGGCGCGCAAGGCGGAGTTCTATCCGCGGGTGGAGCGCGGCCGGCTGATTCCCGACGGGTACATCGCGGAGAAGTCGGGGCACAGCCGTGGCAGCACGGTCGACGTGACGCTGGTGGAACTCTCCGGCCGGGAGGTCGACATGGGGACCGCGTTCGACTTCTTCGATCCGTTGTCGCACACGGACGATCCGCGGGTGACCGGTGCGGCCCGCGCCAACCGGCAGTTGCTGAAACGGGTACTGGGCGGGCAGGGGTTCGTGAACCTAGGGAGGAGTGGTGGCACTTCACCTACAAGCCGGAGGCCTACCCGGACACGTACTTCGACTTCCCCGTCGCTGTCGCCGAGGTCCGGCCGTGAGTACCTTGCCCGCATGACTTTCAGCTCGTACGAGGAATTCTGGCCGTACTACGTCGCGATGCACTCCCGCGCCGCCACGCGCTGGGTGCACCTCACCGGCACGCTCACCGGTCTGGCCCTGACCGCCTACGGGGTGGCGCGCGGCCGCAGGCGCTACCTCGCCGCGCTTCCCCTCATCGGGTACGGGACCGCCTGGCCGGCTCACTTCCTGATCGAGGGGAACAATCCGGCCACCTTCGGACACCCGGCGTGGTCGCTGCGCGGGGACGCGCGGATGATCCGGATGATGCTGGCCGGGCGGGACGCCGAGCTGGACGAGATCGCCCGGAAGTGGCTCGCCGAGAACCGGTGACCCGGGCCGGCCGGCCGTGGCAGACTCCTAACTTCTGACGATACGTCAGCTCTTCGGCATGGGAGGGGTCTTGGCACGCACACGCACACCCGTCGTGAGCGGGTGGTTCACCGAGAACGCGCCGGACGGGGGCGGCTTCCGGCTGCTCGGCACCCGGTGCTCGGCCTGTACCGCGGTGTTCTTCCCCCGCGAGGACGCCTTCTGCCGCAACCCGCGCTGCCCCGGCGGCGGGGAGCTGGCCGAGGTACCGCTGTCCCCGCGGGGCCGGGTCTGGTCCTACACCGACGGGCGCTACCGGCCGCCCGCGCCGTACGTGTCCGACCCGGCCGCGCCCTGGGAGCCGTACACCCTGGTCGCGGTGGAGCTGGAGGCGGAGGGGATGGTCGTGCTGGGACAGGCCGCGCCCGGGGTCGGGGTCGCCGATCTGGCGGTGGGCATGGAGGTCGAGGTCGTGGGCGGCGTGCTGCACGAGGACGCCGGGACCACCTGGACCACCTGGCTGTTCAAGCCGGTGGGAGGGGCCGCGTGAGCACCGAGGTGGCCGTCCTGGGGGCCGGCATGCACCCGTGGGGCAAATGGGGCCGCAGCTTCGTCGAGTACGGGCGCAGCGCGGCGCGGGCGGCGCTCGCGGACGCGGGCCTGGACTGGACGGACGTGGGGTCGGTCGTCGGCGCGGACACCGTGCGTTCCGGATACCCGGGCTACGTGGCCGGCGCCACCTTCGCCCGGGCCCTCGGCTGGCAGGGCGCCCGGGTGACCAGCGTGTACGCGGCCTGCGCGTCCGGGGCCCAGGCGATCGGGGCGGCCCGTGCGCAGATCCTGGCGGGCCAGGCCGAGGTGGTGCTCGTGGTCGGCGCGGACGCCGCACCCAAGGGGTTCTTCGCACCGGCCGGCGGCGACCGGCCGGACGATCCGGACTGGTTGCGGTTCCGGGTGCTGGGCGCGACCAACCCGGCGTACTTCGCGCTCTACGCCCGCCGCCGGATGGCCGTCCACGGGGACACCCTGGAAGACTTCGCCCGGGTCAAGGTGAAGAACGCGGCGGCCGGGCGGCTCAATCCGCTCGCCCGCTACCGCAGGGCCGTCACCGCGGACGAGGTCGCCGCCTCGGCGGTGGTCGCCGATCCGCTCCGGCTGCTGGACATCTGCGCGACCTCCGACGGGGGCGCGGCGCTGGTGCTCACCAGCATGGACTTCGCGCGCTCGCGCGGGGTGGCCGATCCGGTGCGGATCCGGGCGGTGTCGACGGTGACGCCCACCTATCCGCGGACGGTGCTGGACCTGCCGGACATCGCCACCGACTCGACGACGGCCGTGGAGCCGGCGGCCGGATCCTTCCGGTCCTCGATCGCGCGCGCCGCGTACGAGGAGGCGGGGCTCGGGCCGGAGGACCTCTCGCTCGCCGAGGTGTACGACCTGTCCACGGCCCTGGAACTGGAGTGGTACGAGGACATCGGGCTGTGCGCCGAGGGCGAGGGGGCGAAGCTGCTGCGGGAGGGGGCGACGGCCCTGGGCGGGCGGATCCCCGTCAACACCAGTGGCGGGCTCGCCTCGTTCGGGGAGGCGGTGCCGGCCCAGGCCATCGCCCAGGTGTGCGAGCTGACGTGGCAGTTGCGCGGCACGGCCGGGGAGCGGCAGGTGCCCGGCGCACGGGCGGGGATCACCGCCAACCAGGGGCTGTTCGGGCACGGGTCGGCCGTCGTCGCCGTGCGCTGAACAGCTCGTGCCGTCCTGGTGCTTGACGGCCCCCGGCGGCGGGTTCACACTCGCTCCACGGTCCCGCACCGCCTCCGGGCCCACGAAAACCCCCCGTGAGAGCTGCGGCCCGTACCCCAGTCGGCGGGGGTACGGGCCGCGCCCGTTGTCGTCGCGCGGACCGGTGCGGCTCAGGCTCCGGCGGACAGGCTCCGGCGCCGCTCGCGCGCCAGGGACATCGCGTGTTCCACGACCCCCACCAGCACGTCCTTCACGGACTCACGGTCCCGTGCGTCGCACAGCAGCACCGGAACCCCGGGGTCGAGGTCGAGTGCCGTCCGTACGGTCACCACGGGGTGGCGGTCCGCGCCGTCGAAGCAGTTGACCGCGACGACGAACGGGATCGCGCGCCGCTCGAAGTAGTCGATCGCAGCGAAGCAGTCGGCCAGGCGGCGGGTGTCCGCGAGGACCACGGCGCCCAGGGAGCCCTGGGCCAGCTCGTCCCACAGGAACCAGAAGCGGTCCTGTCCGGGCGTGCCGAACAGGTACAGCACCAGGTCCTCGCGGAGCGTGATGCGTCCGAAGTCCATGGCCACGGTCGTGGTGCTCTTGCCCTCCACTCCCCCGGTGTCGTCGACGCCGACGCCGGGCTCGGAGAGCCGTTCCTCGGTGCGGAGCGGTCTGATTTCGCTGACCGCGCTGACCAGGGTGGTCTTGCCCACCCCGAAGCCTCCCGCGACCAGGATCTTCAAGGTCAGCGGCTCGACCGGCGACACCGCGTGCATGGCACCGGTGCGGCTAAAGCGCCCGAAGGCCATCGATCACCTCACGCAGAATGGATTCATCGGGCAGTTCTGCCGGGGGTACCGGCCTGGTCACGTGGACCAGTTCCTCATCGACCAGGTCGCCGATGAGGACGCGGACGACCCCGACCGCGAGGTCGAGGTCGGCCGCCAGTTCGGCGACCGACTGGGGCCGTTCCCGGCACAGCCCGAGGATGTGGGCGTGTTCCGGGGAGAGGGTCATGTCCCAGACCGGATCGTCGGCCGCCGGTTCGGCGACGACGAGGGCGATCAGGTCGAGGCGGTGCTGGCCCGCGTGGCTGGTCCGGCCGCGGGTCATGGCGTAGGGGCGTACGACGGGACCCGCGTCGTCGTCGAACCAGTGCGCGTGGTCTGGGGCGGACGGGTCTAAGGGCATGCCGGTGGGAGTGTCGGCGAGATGGTCCTGGCCTGGGTCGCTCATGCCTTCCGACTCACCCTCCGGCTGGCAGCCCGGTGCGTGGGGCGGTCGCCAGGTGGTCCCCCACCCGCTTCACCATCAGCGTCATCTCGTACGCGACCTGGCCCACGTCGGAGTCGGCGTCGGCCAGGACGGCCAGGCAGCTGCCGTCGCCCGCGGCCATGACGAAGAGGAACGCCTCGTCCAGCTCGACCACGGTCTGGCGGACCCGGCCGGAGTCGAAGTGCCGGCCGACGCCCTTGGCCAGGCTGTGGAACCCGGACGCGACGGCCGCCAGGTGCTCGCTGTCCTCGCGGGTCAGGTCCTTGGAGCTGCCCGTGGGCAGGCCGTCGCCGGAGAGGACCACCGCCTTGCGGATGGACCCGACCCGGTCGACGAGCTCGTCGAGGAGCCAGTTGAGCGGGCCGGAGCCGCGGCCCCTGGTGTCGTTGCCGGTCTGCGGTGCGGTCATCGACCGTCCCCTTCGTTCTCGTTCGCGGGACCGCCGGCGGGGAGTGTGCCCGCCTCGGTCTCGGACTGCTGCTGTGCGTGCCGGTTGCGGCCCGCCGTCCAGCCACGCTGGAGAGCGGACATGCGCGTGCGTACGTCCTCCGCGTCGCGGTCTGCCACCTGGTCGGGGGCGGCTTCGGCGGGCGCGGACGACGTGGACTTCTTGAGCTGCGGGGCCAGGCTGGCCTGGCGGATGCGGCGGGGCAGCCCGCCGGTGTCCGGGCCGACGGCGGGTTCCGTGTCGTCGGATCCGGCCGCGGGGGCGTGCTGCGGGACCACGGACACCGGGCGGGGATCCACCCGGCGGCCGTGCTCGGCGACCAGGGTCGGGGTGGTACGGCGGCGCGGCAGCGGTACGGCTCCCGGGGAGCGGGGGCCGTCGGGGCGGGGGGCCTCCAGGCGCTGGGTGTCCAGCCGGACCGGTCCGGTGGGCGCGAGCGGCTCGCGCTCCCGGTCGCGGTCGCCGTTGCGGGAGGAGCCGTTGCGCGACGAGCCGTTGCGCTCGGCGTGGCGGTCGGTGTGCGGCCGGTCCGCCGGGCGCAGGCCGAGCAGGGCGCTGCGCGGGGTGCCGTTCGGCGGGGTCTCGTCGTCGAGGGTCGCCATGGCCGGGCGGCCGGCGCCGGGACGGCCCGCGGCGACGGCCGGGCCGTCGTCGAGGGCGGCGGTGTCGTCGAGGGAGTCCAGGCCGTCCAGGCCGCGGCCGCCGAGCGGGGCCTCCAGCTCGACCGGGCCGCGCAGTTCGCCGGTGGGCAGCGGGCGGCCGGAGGAGGCACGCTCCACGGCGGAGGTGACGGGGCGCTCGGAGTGCGTCCTGCCGATCTGGCCGGCCTTCGCGGCCCTGCCGGACTTGGCCGCGCGGGGGCCGTCCAGCCGTACGCCGCTGCCGCTGGTCTCGGGGGCGTCGGTCAGCAGGGCCGACGGGAGGAAGACCACAGCGGTGGTGCCTCCGTACGGGCTGGGCTGGAGGACCACCTTGACGCTGTGGCGCTGCGCGAGGCGGCTGACGACGAACAGGCCGAGCCGGTCGGTGTCGGAGAGTTCGAACTCGGGGGTCTCGGCGAGCCGGAGGTTCGCGTCGAGCAGTGCCTCCGGGGTCATGCCGAGGCCCCGGTCGTGGATCTCGAGGGTGAAGCCGTTGGCGACGCGCTCTCCGTGCACCTGGACCGCGGTGTGCGGCGGGGAGAACACGGTGGCGTTCTCGAGGAGTTCGGCGATGAGGTGGGTGACGTCGGCGACGGCCGGCCCGACGATGCCCAGGCGGGTCAGGCGGCGCACCTCTATTCGCTCGTAGTCCTCGACCTCTGCGACGGCGGCCCGTACGACGTCCATGAGCTGGACGGGCTTGCGCCACTGGCGGGAGGGGGCGGCTCCGGAGAGGATCACCAGGCCCTCCGCGTGGCGGCGCATGCGGGTGGTCATGTGGTCGAGGCGGAAGAGGTCGGCGAGCTCCTCGGTGTCCTCGGTGCGGCGCTCCATGGTGTCGAGGAGGGTCAGCTGGCGGTGCAGCAGCACCTGGTTGCGGCGGGCCAGGTTGACGAAGACCTCGGAGACGCCGCGGCGCAGGTCGGCCTGCTTGACGGCGGCCTCGACGGCGGCGCGCTGGAGGGTGTTGAGGGCCTGGCCGACCTGGCCGACCTCGTCCTTCTCGTATTCGAGGTGGGGCGCCTCGGTCTCGACGTCGACGTGTTCGCCGGCGGCGAGGCGCCGCATGACGCTCGGGAGCCGGACGCCGGAGGCCTCGTGTGCCTCCTTGCGCAGCCGGGAGAGGTCGCGGACCAGGTCGCGGCCGATGCGCACGGAGAGGACGAGGGACACGATGAGGGCGAGGAAGCCGAGGATGCCGGCGCCGGCGGCCTGGATCATGACGTCCATGGCCACGGGCTCGATGCGCCGCTGGTAGCGGTCGCCGGCGTCGGTGTTCATGTCCGCGAGGTCGTCGAGGACCTTGGTGGAGGCCTCGTCCCACTGGGCGGCGGTGAGGTTGCGCGGCTTGTTGACCGCGCCGCCGGAGATGAAGCGTTCCTCGGCCTCGCGCAGCGGCTGGGTCTGGGGGTCCTTCCAGAACTGCTCGAAGCGCTCCCGGTCGTCGGCGGGGAGGGTCACGAGGTTGAACTCGTAGAGCAGCGTGCGGTTGGCGGCGAAGTCGGAGACGCGGCGGACGTCGCCGGCGGAGATGTTGCGCGCGGCGAGGGCGGAGGCGACCACGGCGTCCTCGCGGGAGAGCAGCTCGCGGGCGCGGCTGATGCCGACGAGCGCGCGGCCCTCCTTGTCGACCTCGACGTTGTCGAGGCCGTGGAGGTTCATGAGGAAGTCGTAGCAGGGGTCGACGAGCCGGTTGTAGAGCTCCAGGGCCTGACCGGGGTCGAGGGCGTTCTGGTCGACGGAGCGGCGCATGGAGCCGATGCCGTGGAAGGCGGAGACGATCGAGCGCAGGCGCTGGGCGCTCTGCGGGCTGAGCTCGTCGACGACCTTGGGGTCGCGGGCGCTCACGCTGATCTTCTCGACGGCCGCGTCGGTCTCGGCGCGGCGCTTGGCGAGTTCGGCGGTGGCGGTGGCGGCCCGGGGGTCTCCCAGGACGACGAGGGTCTGGCGCCGCTCCTTCTGGATGACGCGGGCGACGTCCTCGACGGGGTAGCCGACCTTGTCGATGACGTAGGCCACGTCGAAGAGTTGGAGGGCCTGACGGCCCGTGATGACCGTGGCGAAGCCCCAGAGGGCGGTCAGGGAGACGAGCGGCACAAGGAGCAACGCCACGATCTTCCGGCGGATGGACTTCCCGCGAAAGCGCATGGCCTCCCCAGCCTCCCCCAGGTCAACCCCGTTGCCGGGGGTCGGTGTTCCGTCATTTAAACGGCGTGAGCCTACTACTGCTGGGGAGTAGGTTCGAAGGCGTGTCCGGACGTTTTCGGCCTGACCCCCCGAGGAAGATCACCAGTTGTCCGACACTTCCGGTCAAGTGCAGCCCGATATGTGGCAGATGACACTTGGTGAGGCGTCAGTTCGCGCAGCTTGATGGATGGCTGGAATTATTCGTTCCGCGATCTTAGAGGCCTTCGGGAGGCATCCGGCATTCGGGAATCTCCCGGCGCCGTCGGACGTCTGTCTGTACGAGGCACATGTCGGGGTAGACGTGTTGGGGTAGGTATGGCGGACCGCGTGGGGAGTGAGCGGACCATGAGCAGTGACGAGGGCGGCGGCGCCGGTGCGGCGCGGCGCGGCCTGTGGGTGGAGGAGCCGGCGCGCCGGCGTCGGATGCCGGACCCGGTGCGGGCTTCGGCGGTGCGGTCGGTGCTGGTCGTGGCCGTGACGCTGACCCAGGCGACGATCACGTTCTTCCTGAGCCTGACGGGCTCCTGGCTGGCCTTCCCGATGGTGCTGGGCGCGGTCGCGGCGACCGTCGTGGCCACCTGGGCCGTGCTGGACGTGTGGATCACCCGGCAGACGTGGAACCAGCGCTACGGGGTCGTCTCGGAGCCGAGCAGCACGGCGCGGCTGCGCCGCCGCGAGGCCCGCCGGGCGGCCAAGGCCCTGCGGACGGCGCACAAGCTCGCCGGGCCGGCCCGAATAGCCCGCGAGGACGGGCCCCTCGCGGGCTTCGGCCGCCGCTGAGCGTCTCGCGGGCCCCCCGCGCCGGGACGGCGCGCGGGTGCGCCCGCGGCCCGTCAGGCGGTCGGCGCGGCGCTGCGGCGGAACATCCGGGTGGCGGTGATCTCGCCGTGGATGGTCTCCCCCTCCGGGGACTGCTGCGGCAGGCCCGGGCGCAGGTGCTCCTCGACGCTGATGTACTTCAGGCCCGCCCGCAGGTCCGCGTCGTTGCGCAGGCGGATCACCAGCGGGAACTCGGCGAGGGCGGTCGTGTCGAACAGTCCGGTCGTGTACAGCAGCTGGACGCCGAGCGCGTCGGACACGGCCCGCTGGAGCTCCAGCAGGTAGGTGGCGTTCGCGCGGCCGATCGGATTGTCGAGGAAGAGCGTGCCCGCGTGCCGGTGCTTGTCGCGGCCCCGGTCGTTGCTGCGCAGCGCCGCCATCGTGCAGTACAGCGCGATCGCCGCGGTCAGCAGCTGCCCGCCGGAGAACACGTCGCCCATCTGCCCCACCGGCACCCGTTCGGCGCGCAGCACCGCGTCCGGCTTGAGGATCTCCACGGAGATGCCCTTGGGCTCCAGGGCCGCCTGGACGCCCCGCAGCAGCAGGGACATGCCGTCGCGGCGGCCCTCACCGAAGGAGGCGGCGCTGTTCTTCTTCACGGCCGTGCGCGTGGCCTCGTCGATGACCTCGCCGAGGCGCTCCGTGAGGGTGGCCTGGTCGGGCTCCTCGAAGCGGATCCGCAGGAACTCCTGCCCGGACCATTCGCCGAGGCCTTCGGGGAGCTGCGAGAGGCGCTGCGCGGAACGGAGCGTGGCCAGGGCGGACTCGACCAGGCCGCGCAGCCGGTCGACGATGCTGTCGCGGTTGCGCTCCAGCTGCGCCAGCTCGTCGGTGAGGACGCGCAGCCGGGGCGCGAAGGCCGCCGCCCACGCCGCCGCGTGCTCGGGCAGGGCGGAGGCGGGCAGTTCCCGGATCTGCTGGCGCGCGGGGGTGCGTACCTGCTCGTAGCGGGTGGCGTTGGCGTGCCGGACCAGGATGTCGCTCGCCTCGCGCACCGCGGACTCCGCCGCCGACAGGTCGGCGGAGCAGCCGCGCAGGGAGCGGCGGGCCTCGGTGGCCGACTGGCGGGCCTCCTCCAGCGTGCCGGGGTGCGCCACCGGCTCCTGCTCGTCGTCCTGGTGGGTGTGGTCGCGCAGCAGGTCCCGCAGGAGCGCCGCGGTCTCGTCGAAGCCGCCGGCGCCGTCCTCGGCGGTGCGGTGGGCGCGCAGCAGGTCCGCGTGGGCGGCGCGGGCGCCCTCCACGGCCGCGGTGTGGGCGGCGAGCTGGGCGGTGGCCGTACGCAGCAGGGCCTGCGCCTGGTCGACGTCCCCGGGGATCAGCTCTTCGGGCAGGTCGGTGTGCGCCTCGCCCTCGGCGGGGGCGTGCCGTTCGGCCTCGCCGCGCAGCCGGCCGAGCTGCTCGCTGGCGGCCGACGCCCGGGTCTCCAGCATCTGCACGAGGGACTCGGCGCGGGCGGCCGCGGCCTGGCGGGACGGGCCGTCGGCGCCGTCGGTGCCCTCCAGGAGCTGGGCGGCGCGGGTGCGGACCTTGTTGGTGAGGCGGTCGAGTTCGGCGAGGGCGGCGCTCTCGTCGCTTTCGGCGCGTGCCTGTTCGGCGCGCAGGTCGGCGCCGACGCCGACCTTCTCGTAGAGCTGGGAGGCGGCGCGGTAGGCCTCGCGGAGGTCGGGGAGCGGCACGCGCGGGCCGTCGTCGCCGTCGGGCAGCTGGTCGGGGGCTCCGGCGATCTCCGCGCGTTCGGCGCGCAGCGCCCGGGCGGTGCGGCGGGCGTCGTCGGCGGCGCGCTGGGCGGCGCGGCGGTCCTCGTCGGCGGCGCGGGCCCGGTCGAGGCAGACTTCGGCGCGGGCCTCGGACTCGGCGGCCTCGTCGGCGAGTTCACGCACGCGTGCCTGCCAGCCGGCGCGCTCGCGCAGGCGGAAGGCGAGGCCGGCGAGGGCGTCGGCGGCGCGGCGGGCGCGCTGGGCGGTGTCCTGGCGCTCCTCGCGGACTCGGGCCGCGTCGGCGGCGGCCTCGTCGGCCTCGGCGCGTACGGTACGGGCCTCCGCGAGCTCGGCGTCGGTCTCCTCGGCGAACATCCGGGCGGCGGCGGCAGCCTCCGCGAGTTCGGTGAGGCGGCCGGGCGGGCAACCGGTGCGCCAGGAGGCGAGCCGGGCGGAGAGCTCGCGGTCGCCGGCGAGGCGGGCGGCGAGGTCGCGGATCTCGGCGTCGCGGGCGCCGGCGCGGGTGCGCAGCGCCTGGCGCTCCTCGTCGGCGGCGTGCTCGTCGTGCATGGCCGGGTTCGGCGGCACGAGGAAGACGCCGGTGTCCTCGTCGCCCGGGCCCGCCGGGGGGACGGGCGCGAGCAGGGCGGCGGCCGTGCCCACGGCGACGGTGGAGCGGGGCAGCAGGGCGGCGCCGGAGAGGACCTCGCGGGCCCGGCTGTGGGTGTCGGGGTCGGTGATGACGACGCCGTCGACGAGCTCGGGGCGGGCCGCGAGGACGGCGGCGTGGTCGGCGGGGTCCACGGCCTGGGCGAGGTAGCGCCAGCCGGGGAGCGCGGGGATGCCGTGTTCGCCGAGGTACTCGACGGTGGCGAGGACGTCCGGGCCGGGCGGGAGCAGGCCGCCGTCGCCGAGCGCGCCCAGGATGCGGGAGTCGTCGGCGGCGGCGGTGCGCAGCTCGAAGAGCTGGCGCTCGGCCGAGGCGACGCCGTCGGCGAGCAGTTCACGCAGGTCGTCGGCGCTCCGGTCGAGGTCCTCGGCGGTGAGCAGGCCGACGGCGGTGGCCACGGCGGCGCGGGCGGCGCCCTGCGCCTCGCCGTGCGGGCCGCCCGCGGCGGACGCGCCGGTGGCGGACGTGCCGGTGGAGCCGTCGCCGGTGCGGGGCGAGGGGAGGGACACGTCGGCGGGGTCCACGGCCGAGGGCAGCCCGAGGAGTTCGGCCAGGCGCGGGGACGCGGCGAGCGAGGCGGCGGCGCGCTGCTCGGCGTCGTGGGCCGCTTCGGCGGCCTCCGCGGCGTCGGCGGCGCGGGCGGCGGTCAGCTCGGCCCGGGATTCCGCGGCGGCGGCCTCACGGGCGGCTTCGGTGGCGGCACGCGCGGCCTCGCGGGACTCGTCCCAGGCGGCCACGGCGGCCTTCTCGGCGTCGGCGGCGGCGAGGGCGGCGCGGGCCGGGTCCGCGTCGGGGGCGGAGTCGTCGAGCCAGCCGGCTCGGACGGCCTCGGCGGTCTCCTGCTGGACCTCGCTGAGCCTGGCCCTGAGGTGTTCGGCCTCGCTGCGGGCCCGCTGGGCGGCCGTTGCCGCGGCGGTGGCGTCGCGGTGGGAGTCCTCGCCGGTGGCCTGGAGGGCCGCGGAACGCTCCTCCTCCTCGTTGGCGAGCCGCTCACCCTCCTCGGCGGCGGTGTGCAGGGCCCGTACGAGCTCGCCGGCCGCCGTGGCGCGGGCGGCCAGGGCCGGGGCGGCGTCGCGCTCGGCCTCCAGGATCGCGGCGGCGACGCGGGCGGAGCGGTCGGCGGCGGCCCGGTGGCGCAGCACGGTCTCGGCGGCCTGCCAGGCGGAGTGCAGGGTGCGGGCTTCGAGGAGTTCGCGGCGCTGGGCGGCGGCTGCCTTGTCGGCGACGGTCAGGGCCAGGGAGGCGTGCCGGTAGGCGAGTTCGGCGGAGACGGCCGCGCTGCGGGTGCGGGCGGACTCGGCGGCGGTGACGTCGTGGGCGGCGGCGGTGACGCGCTGGGCGAGGTCGGCGGCCCGGCCGCGCTCCTCGGCGGCGCGGGCGGACAGCCTGCGGGCGAGGGTGCGCGTGCGGCGTTCGGCGCCCGCGTGGACGTCGCGCAGCCGGGACCGGGTCGCGGCGGCTTCGACGATCTTGGTGAGGAGCTCCACCGAGCCGGCGGTGAAGTCGCGTTCGGCCATCAGCTCGGCCCGGCGGCCGAGCTTGTTGCCGAAGCCGTGGACGAGGTCGGCGAGGCCGTCCGTGTCGCGGGTGTCGGTGACGGCGCGCAGCAGCAGGTCGGTGAAGTCGGAGTCCTTCTTGACCGCGAAGAGGCCGGCCGCCTCGCCCTCGTCGGCGTTCATCTCGCGCTGGTAGCGGAAGAGTTCGGGGTCGAGGCCCAGCTCGGTGAGGTGCTCGTTCCAGCGGTCGTGGATCTCCTCGAAGTAGACCTCGAGGTGCGGGTACGCCTTGCCCGCCTCGGTGAGGGCGTCGCGGAAGCCCTTCATGGTGCGGCGGCGGCCCTGGGCACCGGAGGCGCCTTCGACGGGCGGGCGCACGGCGGTGGACTCGGCGACGGGCAGGCTGTCGAGGCTCAGACCGGGGCCGGGGCGGAAGGAGTACCAGGCCTCGGCGAACTTGCGGGGGTCGTTGGAGACCTGGCGGCCGCGCCACTCACTGACCTTGCCGACGACCACGCACTCGCCGGTCTGGGTGTGCTGCCACTCCAGGGCCACGTGGCCGCAGTCGTCGGCGAGCAGGAACTTGCGCAGGACGCCGGAGCTGGCGCCGCCGAGGGTGTTGCGGTGGCCGGGCAGCATCACCGAGAAGATCAGCTTGAGGAGGACGGACTTGCCGCCGCCGTTCTCCAGGAAGAGCACACCGGCGGGAGCGGGGCGGCGCGGCGGTCCGGTCGGCTCCTCCTCGAAGAACTCCGCCTGGGTCGGCGCCGGGTGGGGCACCGGCTCGCCGACTCCGCGCAGGTCGAGCACGGTGTCGGCGTAGCGCGCGCCGGCGGGCCCGATGGAGTAGAGGCGGATCCGGGACAGCTCGTACATGGCGGCGGACTCTCGTGGTGTCTGGGTGCGGCAGGGTCTACGGGGTTCAGGACTCAGGCGTGGAAGGGCAGCCCGGCGTCGGCGGCCAGCTCCAGGTCGTCGCCCTCGGGCGGCGGCAGGAGGGTGGCGGAGCCGTCGCTGACGGGGACCACGCCGAGTTCCAGGAGTTCGGCCATGGCCGAACTGCCCGCCATGTCGCGGACCTGGAGCTGGTAGCGGGGGGTGGTGCGGTAGGTGCCGCCGGCCTCGTCGCCGGTGCGCTGGAGGAAACCGGAGTCGGTGAGGAAGGCGGCGGCCTTGCCGACGATGCCGGTCGTGGAACCGGCGAGGCGGCGGGCGTCCTTGGTGGCGCCGGTCGCGCTGCGGCGGGCGTAGACGCGCCAGGCGGCCTCCAGGCCGGGGGCGTCGGAGGCCGGGTCGGTGTTCTCGCCGAGTTCCTCGGCGCGCTCCTCCAGACGGCGGCAGGTCTGCCGGACGAAGGCGTCGACGCCGTTGACGGTGACACGGCCGATGTAGCCGTCGTCGGCGAGGTCCTCGGGGCGCGGGAAGGCGAGGGCGGCGACGGCGAGGTGGGCGAGGCCGTGCAGGAACCGGTCGGCGGAGTCCGCTGCGGTACGGCGGGCGTAGTCGCCCATCCGGACGGCGAAGACGGAGTCCTCGTCGGCGGCCACGGCCATGCCGGCGCGCGGGGACACCTCCAGGACGACGAGGCCGAGGCCGGTGGCGACGGCGTCGGCGAGGCGGCCGAAGGCGGGCTCCTCGCGGTAGCGGCGCAGCAGTTCGGCGTACTCCGCATCGCGGGCGGGCGCCAGCTTGGGCTGGAGCCCGAAGGCCACGAGCCGGGCCGCGTCGGCGGCGTCGGCGGGGGTCACGGCCCCTGCGGTGGCGGGCGCGACGGGAGCCGACGACATGTCGGGCTCGCTCCACGCGGGGTGCTCGGCGTGGTGGTCGCTCACGGGTGCGTCTCCTCGGCGGTGCGGGGCGTACGGGGCGTACGGGGGATGCGGTCGGGCTGCGCGGGCGTGCGGTGCGGCTCCGCGGGCGTGCGGGCAGGGTGCACGGCTCGGTGGCGGCCTGCGCGGGAGCCGGGCAGGGCCGGATGCCCGGCGGAGCCGGGCTCCCCGGGGTTCCGCCCCGGACCCAGCGCCTCAAACGCCGGCGCGGCTGGAGCTGGGGCCGGCGGAGCCGGGTTCGGCACGGATGAGGCGGCAGCCGACACCCGTACGGCCGGAGCAAGGGCACGCCGGGTCACGACGCCTCCGCGCGGTCGGCGGCCATGCCGGCGGCGTCGAGGAGGGCGGTGCCGACGATGAGGTCGGCGCCGCCGAACTCGGGGTCGTCGAGCTGCGTGCCGTCGTCCACGGCGAAGAGCAGCCGCTCCTCGCCCTGGCGGTAGGCGGTGCCCACGGCCGGGCTCGCGGCGTGCACGGCCAGCAGTGCCACCAGGTACGGCAGGTCGGCATCGCTGCGGCGGGCCTCCGCGAGCAGCCCGGACAGCCGGCGCGGGGCGTCGTGCGGAAGGTCCAGGAGTCCCATCGCGGCGGCGAGCTGCTCCTCGGTGAAGCGGCTGTCGTCCGGGGTCGCGATCAGGTCCGGCTCCGGCATCTCGGCACCCAGGTGCTCGCGCTCCACCGGCGGGGTGAGCAGGATCTCGACGAGGTCGGCCACCCGCACGGAGACGGGCGTGCGCAGCCCCGCTCCGGCGGCGAAGAAGGCGTCGGTCACCCGGCGCGCCTGCTCCACGGGGAGCGGCAGCAGCGGGGCGACGAGCTGGCCGTACAGGTCGATGCCGGTGCGCGGCGCGGGGGCGGCGAAGGCCTGGCGGTCCTGCTCGGCACGGAAGAGCGGGCCCGCGTCCAGCAGCCGGGACTGCAGCTGGGTGTGGCGGCGGATGCAGTCCTTGACGATGTCGACGAGCTCGGCGGCGCGGCGCTTGTTCTCCGGCTCCTCGGCCTCGTCGCGCGCCTTGCGGATGTTGGTCAGGATCGCGTTCTCGTGGCGGTAGCGGTCGGCGACGTGTTCGAGGGCCTCGGCGATCATGTCCGGGACGGCCTGGAGCCAGTCCACCGCCCGGACGTTGCGCCGGGTCGCGTCCAGGGTCCGGCGCAGGGTCTCGGCGTACTGCACGGTCCGGTAGCGGGCCTGCTCGGCGGCCAGCTGGGCGTCCGCCAGCCGGCCGCGGCTGATCAGCACCTCCAGCTTGACCTCGGCGGCGATCTGGGCGCTGGTGACATCGGTGTCGAGGGCGCCGACCAGGACGTTGACGGCCTCGTCGGTGGTGCGCAGGTAGACCGCGCCGCCGTAGGGGACCTCTTCGACCAGCTTGAAGTCGTAGTCGCGGCGCACGTAGACGCCGTCCGGGCCGAAGGTGCCGTAGATCGCGCGGAAGCCGCGGTCCACGCTGCCGACGTTGATCAGGTTCTCCAGCACCCAGCGGGCCACCCGCTCGTGTTCGGCCGCCGGGCGGGTGGGGGCCTGGGCCGCGACGCGCGGCAGCAGCCTGGCCACTATCTGCTCGTGGTCGGCACCCGTGTCGAAGTCCATGTTGAGCGTGACCAGGTCGATCGCGGCGAGCGCGACCTCCGCCATCGCGTAGATGCCGTACTCGCCCGCCAGATTGGCCTTGCGCACGTCGAGGTCGTGCAGCGGGGCGGTGCAGGCGAGGGCGCGCAGCCGCCGGGCCAGGCCCTCGTCGGCGGCCGGGCCCGGCGCCGGGGAGGGAAGGGTCTTCGCCGGGGCTGGGAGAGTCACGGACAAAGACTAGGCGCTGACAGTGACAACATCCCAAACGGCATGGTTCGGCCGGATCGTCCCGGCATCCGCACGAGGCGTCGCCCCCGCCCGAGGGATCCCCGCAAGGCGGCCGCATCGGCCTCCGCTTCGGCGGCGGGTCCGCCCGCCTGCTCTACGCTCAGCGCATGGATTCCATGATCGCATCCACTCCGGTGATCGACCTCAACGCCGATCTCGGCGAGGGATTCGGGCGCTGGACGCTCACCGACGACGAGGCCCTGCTCTCCGTCGTCACGAGCGCCAACGTCGCCTGCGGCTTCCACGCCGGAGACCCGTCCATCATGCGCCGGGTCTGCGAACTGGCCGCCGAGCGGGGCGTACGGATCGGGGCGCAGGTCTCCTACCGCGACCTGGCCGGCTTCGGCCGGCGCTCCATGGACGTGCCGCCCGGCGAACTCGCCGACGAGGTGGCCTACCAGATCGGCGCGCTGGAGGTCTTCGCGCGGGCGGCCGGCTCCCGGGTGTCCTACGTGAAACCGCACGGCGCGCTCTACAACCGGACCGTGCACGACGCCGGCCAGGCCGCCGCAGTCGTCGCGGGCGTACGGCTGGCGGCCGGCTCCGGCGCGACCGGCGGCCTGCCCGTCCTGGGGCTGCCCGGCTCGCTCCTGCTCGCCGCCGCCGAGGAGGCGGGGCTCGCTCCCGTACCGGAGGCCTTCGCCGACCGCGCCTACACGCCGGCCGGGACGCTGGTGCCGCGCGGCGAGCCGGGATCGGTCGTGCACGACCCCGACGCGGTGGTGGCGCGGGCCGTCGGGATGGCGGCCGGGGGCACGGTGACGGCCGCCGACGGCTCCCCCGTGCCCGTGGCCGCGCGCTCGCTCTGCCTGCACGGGGACACCCCCGGGGCGGCGGGGCTCGCGCTGCGCGTCAGGGAGGCGCTGGGCGCCGCAGGGGTGCGGGTGGAGGCCTTCACGTGAGGACGCTGGTGGTGGGCTCGCAGGCACTGCTGATCGAGCTGGACTCGGCGGACGAGGTCGCCGCGCTCCACGCCGAGCTGCTGCGCCGCCGGGACGCGGGCGCGCTGGGCCCCGTACGGGACCTGGTGCCCGCCGCGCGGACGGTACTGCTGGACGGGGTACGGGATCCGGCCGCGCTCGGCGCCCGGATCGCCCGCTGGGAGGTACCGCCGCTCACGTCCGGGGAGGGGCCGCTGGTCACCGTCCCGGTGCGGTACGACGGGCCGGACCTGGCGGAGGTGGCCCGGCTGTGGGGGGTGGGCCCCGGGGAGGTGCCGGGCATCGTCGGCGCCACCCTGTTCCGGGTGGCCTTCTGCGGGTTCGCGCCCGGCTTCGGCTATCTGACGGGCCTGCCGGAGCGCCTCCACGTGCCCCGCCGGGACACGCCGCGCACGGCCGTCCCCGCGGGCTCACTGGCGCTGGCGGGCGAGTACGCGGGGGTCTACCCGCGCTCCTCCCCCGGCGGCTGGCAGCTGATCGGCTCCACCGACGCGGTGCTCTGGGACCCGGCACGGGAGCCGGCGGCGCTGTTCGCCCCGGGCGTCCGGGTGCGGTTCACGGAGGCCGGCCGTGACTGAGCTGCTGGTGGTGCGGCCGGGGGCGCTGACCACGGTCCAGGACCGGGGCCGCCCCGGACACGCGCACCTGGGAGTGCCCCGCTCGGGGGCGCTGGACACGGCGGCGTACGCGCTGGCGAACCGCCTGCTCGGCAACCCGCCGGACGCCGCCGTCCTGGAGACGACCCTGGACGGGGTGTCGCTGCGCGCGGCGGCCCTGACGGTCGTGGTGGTCACGGGCGCGCCCTGTCCGGTACGGATCTCCGGGCGCCCGGTGGCCTGGGGAGCGCCGGTCGGGCTGCCGGCCGGGGCGGAGCTGGAGGTGGGCCGGGCGGAGTCGGGCCTGCGCAGCTACGTAGCGGTGCGGGGAGGCATCGCCGTCGCGCCGGTCCTGGGCAGTCGCTCCACGGACCTGCTGTCGGGCCTCGGGCCGCCGGTCCTGTCGGCCGGGATGACGCTGCCGGTGGGTCCGGCCGGCCCGGACCCGGTGCCCGGGGCGGACGCGTACGGGCTGCCCGCCGCGCCGCCGGAACTGCTGCTCCCGCTGCGGCCGGGGCCGCGGGCGGACTGGTTCACCGGGGCGTCACTGGCCGGGCTGTGGCGCTCGGTGTTCCGGGTGTCGCCGAGTTCCAACCGGATCGGGCTGCGCACGGAGGGCGGTCCGGCGCTGGTCCGCGCCCGGGCCGGGGAACTGCCCAGCGAGGGCATGGTGCTGGGCGCGGTCCAGGTGCCCCCGGACGGCCTGCCGGTGGTGTTCCTGGCCGACCATCCGGTGACCGGCGGCTACCCGGTGGTCGGCGTGGTCGGGCCGGGCCCGGCCCTGGACGCGGCGGCGCAGGCCCGCCCCGGGACTCCGGTCAGGTTCGTGCGGGCCCGATGAAACGTTTTCGGGGGCTGCGGCCAAGTACCGGGTGAGGGGACCGACCGGGTCCCCTGTGCAGGGGAGGAACCGGGTGCGCAGCCCACGACACGAGACCGGACCACCGGATCTCACGACGGCCGAGGGATTCGGGACGTTCTACGAGGACCACATCGACGCCGTACTCGGCTTCGTCACCCGCCGGGTCGCCGATCCGCACTTGGCGGCCGACCTGACGGCGGACATCTTCCTCGCGGCGATGGGGTCGGCAGGGACGTACCGGGGTCACAGGGGAGCCCCGGTCGCCTGGCTGTTCGGCATCGCCCGGAACGTCCTGGCCGGTCACGCCCGCGGGAAGGCGCGGGAGAGCGGTGCGCTGGCGCGCCTGAGCGGCCGGCGGCTGCTGGACGACGAGGACGTGGCCGCGCTGGAGGAGCGCATCGACGCCCAGCGGGCCTTCAGGGAGCTGGCCGAGCGCCACGCCGCCCTGTCCGAGCCGCTGCGGGCCGTCCTCGACCTCGTGGTGGTGGACGAGCTCACCCCGGCCGAGGCCGCACAGGCCCTCGGCATCACCCAGGCGACGGTCCGCGTCCGCCTGCACCGCGCCCGGCGCGCCCTGCGCGCCTCGGGCCCCGTGAGCGATTCCCGGCTGGAGGTAGCCCGATGAGCAGCAGGCCCCGCGGCTTCGAGGACCGCCTGAAGGCGGCGCTCCTGGCCCGCCTCCCGGAGACCCCGCTGCCGACCCCGGCGCGCTCCTTCGCCCGCCGCTACGGCGTCCCCCTCGCGGTGGGCGCGGCGACGGTGGCGGTCGTCGCGGTGATGACCGTGCCCGGCAGCACCCGCGACGGGTCCCGGCCGGCCGACGGCCCCACGGGAACGCCGAGCCCGTCGGCCACCGGTGCACCCGAGATCAGGAAGGACCCGGACGGCGCGTTGCGGTTCGGAATGCCGGAGCCCGGTCAGGTCCCGGCCCTCGTGGACGCGCTGAAGAAGCTGGGCGTGCCGGCGGTGCTGGTCCCGATGCGGCCTCGATCACAGTGCTCGGAGCCCGGCGGGGGCTACCGCGAGCCGCAGGCGGACCCCGCCGCGGAGGTCGATCAGCGCTCCGCCGACGGCTTCTCCTTCAAGGTGGACGCCAAGACGGTGCCGCCGGGGTATTCGCTCACCTTCACTTGGGCGGACTATTACCCGTTCGGTCAGAGCCGCGGCGTCGGCTACGGAGTGATCGAGACCTCCAAGGTCCCGTCCTGCAGCGTCGACTACTCCGAAGGCCTGGACGAGGTACTGAAGGCGGGGTCCGACTATCCCGTGGGAGAGCCCGCCGGCACGATCCGCATCCCCCGGCCCACGGCCGGCGAACTGCCCGAAGTGGTGCGCGGTCTGCAGGCGCAGGGGGTCAGCGTCGCGGTGACCGAGTCGAAGCCCGCCGCGGAGTGCACGCATCCGGGCGGCGGCTACCGCGGTCCGCAGGCCGACCCCGAGGCGGAGTTGCGGGCCAGGGGTGACATGGACACCTTGAAGATCAACGCCAAGACGGTCCCGCCCGGGTACACCCTCGTCTTCTCGAAGCCGGCGGACCCTTCGCGTCCGGTCGGGGCCGGGGTGAAGGAGAACTCGAAGGTCACGCCCTGCCAGATCGACTACGAGCTGGACGCTCCCCCGCCGCCGCGCTGACCGCCGCGCGCCGGACCACGCAGAACCGCCTCCGCCCCGGCCCCCACCACGGGGGCCGGGGCGGAGGCGGTGTCCGCGGGCGCGTACGCACCGCGCCCGGGCTCCGTCGTCACGGGGCCCGGGCGCGGGACGTCGGCTTTCCGGGGGGGCGCTACACCGCCGACTCCGGGGCGATGCGGCTGCGGACGGCGGACTGGACGTCCTCCTCCTCCGCAGGGTCCGCCGCCAGGCGGCGCAGGCGCGGGGCCACGCGGGCGTCGGCCGTCTCGGCGTGGCGGGCGGCGACCTCGCGGGTGGTCTCCTCGCAGTCCCAGAGGCACTCGACCGCGAAGCCGGCCGCGAAGGAGGGGTCCGTGCTGGCGAGGGCCCGCGCGGCGCGGCCGCGCAGGTGAGAGGAGGACGTCTCCCGGTAGATGTGTCGCAGGACGGGGGCCGCGCAGCCGATGGCGAGCCGGCCGGCTCCGTCGACCAGCGCGAACAGGCGTGCCGTGTCGGGGCCCGAGCCGCGGACGGTGGAGCGCAGCGCGCTCAGGACCAGGGGTGCGTCCTCGGCTCCGCCCCGGGCGGCCAGGGTGGCCGCTGCGGCCTCGCCGAGGGCGTCGGGCCGGTGCACCCAGCGCCTGGCCCGTTCGACGGCCTCGGGGCCGCACATGCGCTCGTACGCGGCGACGGCGGGCTCGTCGGCGGCGGCTTCGATGAGGTCCAGTACGGCCGGGTTGCCCGGCTCGGCGAGGACCAGGTGGTGCAGGGCGGTGGCCCGGGCGGCCTCGCCGTCGGCGCCGGCGGCGGCCGCGAGGATGGCGGAGCGGTCCTCGGGCTGGGCCACGGCGGCGAGGCAGCGGGCTGCGGGCACGTGCAGGGGGGTGCCGCGGCGCAGGCCGTCGGCGGCCCAGTCGAAGACGGCCTGGACGCCCCAGCCGGGCCGGGGGCCGCTCGGCGTCAGCTGGCGCTGCCAGCGGTCGAAGGAGCCCTGCCGGCGGGCGGCGCTCAAGCGCTCCCCGTACAGCGGCGACTCCTCCCACAGGCACCACGGCCGGGGCTCGTAGGCGTCGCGGACGGCGGCGGCCAGCCGCGCCTCGCCCTCCGCGGTGGCGGGGAAGCGGGCGAGGACGGGTGCGGCCAGTGACCGCAGCCCCTCGTCGTCGTCGCGCAGGGCGAGCTCGTCGAGGGCCCAGGCCCAGTTCGCCCCGGAGGCGGCGTAGCGGCGCAGCAGCATGAGCGCGTCGTCGCGGCCGTACGAGGCCAGGTGGCCCAGGACGGACAGGGCGAGGCCCGTGCGGTGGTCCGTGTCGTCGACGAGGTCGTCGGCGCTGAAGAGGTGGCTCTCGATCTCGCCGAGGGGGCCGTCGAGGTCGAGGTAGAGCCTGGCGTAGTACAGCGAGCGGTTCTCGACCTGCCAGTCCTGGCGCGGATCACGGAGCACGCACTGGTTGAGGGCCGCGAGGGCCTCCGCCCTGGGCGCCGCGAGTGCGTGCAGCGTGCCGTCGCCACGGCCCCGCTGGAGGAGGCCGAGCAGGGTACCGCTCGGCGCTATGACTGGTTCGAACATGGGAATGGCCTCAAATCAAGCTGGGGACGCAACCGGGAATCGGGATTCACAGGGCCGCGTAACAGCATGTGAGGACGTCCGCCGTCTTGTTCCGCTCGATGTAGACCATTGCCTTCTCACTCTCGTCGGTGGTTCGTGACCAGGGTTGGCCGGACCGGGCCGGGACACCCTTCGTGTCCTGGCCGTCTGCCCGTCCCCCGTGCTCGCGAATCGAATCCGACGCCATGATGGCCCAGCCGGTTTGTGCGCCGCGACCACATTTACGGCCGCCGTGACCAACCTGTGAGGTCTGTACCGGTCCTGGCCCGGCAAAAAGCGGACTACTTGGCTCCGAAGAGTTCCAGCAGGTCGGCCTTGGCGAACATGCGCGCCGTGTCCACGGCGGAGGGGGTTCCGGCGTTCGGGTCGGCCCCTCCGGCGAGCAGCGCGCGGATCACCGCCTCCTCCCCCTTGAAGACCGCTCCGGCGAGCGGGGTCTGGCCGCGGTCGTTGGCGCGGTCGGCCTCGGCGCCGCGGGCCAGCAGGGCCGCGACGGTGTCGGCGTGGCCGTGGTAGGCCGCGAGCATGACGAGCGTGTCGCCGCGGTCGTTGGTGAGGTTCGCCGGGACCCCGGCGTCGAGGTACGCGGCGAGCCGGTCGCTCTCACCCTGTCGGGCGAGGTCGAAGATCTTGGTCGCCAGTTCGATGACGTCCTCGTCGGGGCCTTCCGGGGAGGTGCCTTCGGGGTGCTCGCTCATCGTGCGTACCGCCTTTCACTCGCTGCTGGCATCAAGCTTCCCCAGGCCGTGCGGGGCAGGGGTGCGCACGGCACTGCGTCCGTACGGGTGAATCGCCAGAGTAGCGCCCTGGCCTGGGCATGTCCGGGTCGGGCCGAGGCAGGGATCACCCGGGACCGGTGTGCGGCGGCCGCGCCAGCCGGACTGCGCCGGTCAAGTGAAAAACCACCAGATTCACCCGTATGCACCTTTTTTCGCATTGATACTTCCTGTGAGCCTGGAACAACTGATGGTGACTGTCCCCACCAACCAGGAGAACCTCTCATGGTCCTGTCCATCTCAGGCGTGGTCCTGCTCGGCATCATCTGCTTCCTGTTCTTCAAGAAGGACGGGATGAAGCTGACGCACGCGTTCGTCTGCTCGCTCTTCGGCTTCTTCCTCGCCGGCTCCGCCATCGCCCCGAGCATCACGGCGAGCACCGCGAGCCTTGCGAGCCTGCTCGGCGGGATCAAGCTCTAGCCGCCGCCGAGCAGGTACACCAGCCCCACCCGGAACACGCTCACCACAACTCCAGGAGACGCCCGTGGCCCGGCGCCCACTCCCCCGCATTCTCAGCAGCGGCACCGCGTCGCTGGCCCGGGGCCGCGACTTCGCTCGCACGGCCGCCGACAGTGCCACGGACGTCCTCCATCCGCTCCTCGTCATCGGACGCGGCCTGCGCATCCTGGCCGCGGCCGGGCGGCGCAGATGGTCCGAGACGCCCAAGGACAAGCGCGGCCCCGCCCTGTTCCTGGGCGCGGCCTGCGTCCTCGTGGTCGCGCTCGTCCCCTACGGCCCGCTCCTCGCCCTGATCACCCTCATGGCGGCGGCGGCCTGGCGGGGACGCGACCGCACCCCGGTGAAGGCCGGACCCAGCGATGCCGAGGCCGAACGGCTCGGCTCCCTCTACGAAGCCCTCGTGCCGTACTTCTCCATCCCGGAGGATCCGAGTCCGCTCTTCGCCCACGGCGGGGAGTGGGACAAGGCCTTCAGCGGCTACGAGTTCGACGAGGCGGGCCGGCTCACCCGGCTCCACATCCGCTACCCGGCCTACTTCACCGACGGCGAGGCCTCCTCACGGGCCCGGATCGAGGCACTGCTGCACGCCAAGTCCGGGCGCGGAAGGGAGTACCGATTCGACTGGGACGAGGAGGGCAACCAGCTCGACCTGAGCGTGCTGGCGGCGCTGCCGACGGGCATCGCCGCCCAGCCGTTCGTCACCTCCCCCGGCGAGAGCGTGCTCGGCTTCACCGACTCCGCGAGCGTGCAGCGCACCCTGCCGGTGCTGGAGGGCGAGCAGCCGCGCGACGTCCCGCCGGTCATCTGGCGGACCGGGCCCCGCTCCACCGAACCCCACCTGCTCGCCGTCGGCCAGCCCGGCAGCGGCACCTCCACCCTGCTCCGCTCGCTCGCGCTCCAGGCCCTGCGGCACGGCGCCGACGTATTGATCGTCGACGGCGGCGGCAGCGGCGAGTACGCATGCCTGACCGGCCGAGCGGGCGTCCTCGCCGTGGAGTGCGGGCCGGTCGGCGCCGTGGCCACCCTGGAATGGGCCGCGCAGGAGACCGAACGGCGGCTCATCGCCACCCACCGGGCCCGCGAGGCCGGCCGGCCCGCGCCGGAGGACACCCGGCGCCCGCTGTGGATCCTGCTGGACCAGCCGAGCGTGCTCGCGCACCTGGCCGTCGCCGAGGGCGGACCCGACCCGATGACCCACCTGCAGGTACCACTGCGGCACGGGCGGCCGGCGCACGTCACGGTGGTCGTCGCCGAGCAGTTCGACCACCTGGAGCTGCTGCACGACGCGGTGTGGCAGCACACGCGGGCCCGGATCGTGCTCGGGCCCGCCGCGATCCAGCAGATCACCGACGTCCTGGGGCTGCCGCCGCACACCACGCCCACGAGCCAGGTGCCGCCGGGGCGGGGGTACGCGCGGCTCGGGACCGGTGCCGTGCACCGGCTGCAGGTGCCGGCCACGCCGGACCCCTATGACGAGGGCACGCATGCGGGGTACCGGCAGGCGGTGCTCGAACTCCTCCCGGAGCGGCAGCCCGCTCCGGGGCCGGCCCTGGCCAAGGCCGGGGGCGCGGCGGTGCTCGACGCTCCGGAGCGGGCGTAGCCGGCGCCCCGGCCGGGCGGTGCCGTGGCCCTGGCGCCGGCTCTGGCTCTGGCTCTGGCTCTGGCGGTGTGCCGGGGCCCTGGCCGGGCGGGGCCGGTGGGGTGGGGCCGGTGCCAGGGCGGGGTGTCGTCCGGGACTCATGATTTATGGCGCCCTGTCGGGGCTTCGCCGGCGCGGGCGATACCGCGCCGACACATCACGTTCCACGTCCCGGACGACACCCCGCCCTGTCCCCGAACCTGGGGCGATCTTCCCGAACAGTCCCCGCTGCCGCCGGCCGTACCGGCTTCCGAGCGCCTACGCGACGAACGTGCGGGGGGGTTCTGCGCCGCTGTCGCCCGCGCCCTTGCCGACCAGGCTCGCGGCCGCCGCCAGGCGGGTGGCGGCTTCCTCGGCCACCGGGCCGCCCACGGTGAACGGCAGGCGGACGTAGCCCTCGAAGGCTCCGTCCACGCCGAACCTCGGGCCCGAGGGGACCCGTACGCCGACCCGCTCGCCCACCTCGGCCAGGCGGGAGCCGGAGAGTCCCCCCGCGCGGGCCCACAGCGTCAGGCCGCCGGCGGGGACCTCGAACTCCCAGTCCGGGAGCTCCCGGCGGACGGCCGCGACCAGCGCGTCGCGGTTCTCGCGGGCCTGCTGCCTGCGGATCTCCACCGCCTCCTGCCAGCCGCCGGTCCGCATCAGCCAGTTCACGGCCAGCTGTTCCAGCACCGGGGTGCCCAGGTCGGCGTAGGCGCGGGCCGCGACCAGGCTGCGGATCACGTCGGGGGCCGCGCGGACCCAGCCGATCCGCATGCCCGCCCAGAAGGCCTTGCTGGCGGAGCCCACGGTGATCACCGTGCTGCCGGCCGGGTCGAAGGAGCAGACCGGGCGGGGCATCTCCAGGTCCGGCTCCAGCTGGAGTTCGAGCATGGTCTCGTCGGCGACGAGGACGGTTCCCGCGGAGCGGGCCGCCTCGACCATCGCGCGGCGCTGGTCCTCGGAGGCGAGGGCTCCGGTGGGGTTGTGGAAGTCGGCGACGACGTAGGCCAGGCGCGGGGCGGAGTCCCGCAGGACCTGGCGCCACACGTCCATGTCCCAGCCGGCCAGCCCGTCGGCCATGGCCACCGGTACGAGGCGGACTCCGGCGGCGCGCATCAGCTGGAGGATGTTGGCGTAGGAGGGGGACTCGACGGCGATCCGCTCGCCGCGCCCGGCGAAGAGGCTGCAGATGGCGTCGATGGCGCCCATCGCCCCGGTGGTCACCATGATCTGCTCGGGCATGGTGGGGATGCCCTGCTCGGTGTAGCGGTCGGCGAGCATCCGGCGCAGCGCCGGCAGGCCCGCCGGGTAGTCCCCGTGCGTGTGCGCGTACGGCGGCAGTTCCTCCAGGGCGCCCTGGACGGCCCTGGTCAGCCATGGTTCGGGGGCGGGCAGGGCGGCGCAGCCGAGGTCGATCATCGACCCGAGGGACTCGGGCGGCAGCGGCTCCAGGCCGCGGGCGGGCAGCGGGTTCCCGGCGGGGACGGAGGTCCAGCTGCCGGCGCCCCGGCGGGATTCGAGGAAGCCCTCCCCGCGCAGTGCCTCGTAGGCGGCGGCGACGGTGGTGCGGCTGAGCGACAGGGCGACGGCGAGTTCCCGCTCGGCGGGGAGCCGGGCCGCGACCGGGATGCGGCCTTCGAGGACGAGGAGCCGGATCCCGTCGGCGAGGGTGCGGTAGGCGGGCGGCTTGCGGGCGCCGGGTACGGCCGTCCGCTCCTGCTGCGAGGTGATGAGACGGGCGAGCTGTGCGGCACCGACCGCTGAGGTCCATTCGGCCATGGCGTGCGGTCCACTTTCGTCCGATTGGCCTCGACGCGGGCGGTCTGAAGCCTGGATTGGATTGCTGTCCGGGGCACAGCGTGCCACGAGTCAGTCCACTTACACCAGGGCCGTACGCGGCCCGCCCGTATCCCGTTCACCTCGCGTACCACCGGTCCCTGCCGTCACGGGGGATACTGCCGCCGTGACGCACGTACGCCTTCGCCATCCGTATCTGGACCACCCGGCCCCGATCCCCTTCGCGCACCGGGGAGGTGCCGCGGACGGGCTGGAGAACACCGTCGCGGCGTTCCGCCGGGCCGCCGAGGCGGGCTACCGGTACTTCGAGACCGATGTGCACGCCACGGCCGACGGCAAGCTCGTCGCCTTCCACGACTCCACGCTGGACCGGGTCACCGACGGCCGGGGCCGGATCGCCGAGCTGCCCTGGAAGCGGGTCCGCGAGGCCCGGGTGGGCGGCACCGAGCCCCTGCCGCTCTTCGAGGAGCTGCTGGAGGAGTTCCCGGACGCCCGCTGGAACATCGACGTCAAGGCCGAATCGGCGCTGCACCCGCTGGTCAACCTGATCGCGCGGGCCGGGATCTGGGACCGGGTCTGCGTGGGTTCCTTCTCGGAGAGCCGGGTGGCCCGCGCGCAGAAGATCGCCGGCCCGCGGCTGGCGACCTCCTACGGCGTGCGCGGGGTGGTCGGGCTGCGGCTGCGCTCCTACGCGATCCCGGCGGCGCTGCGCGTCGGCGCGGTGGCGGCCCAGGTACCGGAGACCCAGGCGGGCATCCGCGTGGTCGACCGGCGCTTCGTGCGCACCGCGCACGCGCGGGGCCTGCAGGTCCACGTGTGGACCGTGAACGAACCGGAACGCATGGAGGCTCTCCTCGACCTGGGTGTCGATGGCATCATGACCGACCACATCGACTTGTTGCGCACGGTGCTGGACCGGCGCGGCGCCTGGGCCTGACCCGCTCCCGGCCGTCGCGGCGGACGCGGCGGCCGTTGCGGTACGGGACCACCTAGGGGGACGACGAGTGAGCGCGGACAACAGCAGCCGGACCGAGGAAGCGGAACCCGGGGCGGAGGACGGCAGATCCGCCGCGGCCGAGGAGGCCTCGGCGGCGGCCTCGCGCAAGCGCGAGCAGCGCGGCTGGTACTTCTACGACTTCGCCGTGTCGGTGTATTCGGCGAGCGTACTGACGGTGTTCCTCGGGCCGTACCTCACCTCGGTGGCCAAGGCCGCCGCGGACGCCGAGGGCTTCGTCCACCCGCTGGGGATACCCGTTCGGGCCGGTTCCTTCTTCGCCTATTCGGTCTCGGCCTCGGTGATCCTCGCCGTCCTGCTGATGCCGATCGCGGGCGCGATCGCGGACCGGACCGGCCGCAAGAAGCCGCTGCTGGCGGTGGCCGCGTACACCGGGGCCGCGGCGACGACCGCGATGTTCTTCCTGGGCGGCGAGCGGTACCTGCTGGGCGGGTTCCTGCTGGTCGTGGCGAACGCCTCGCTGTCCGTCTCGATGGTGCTCTACAACGCCTACCTGCCGCAGATCTCCACCCCGGACGAGCGGGACACCGTCTCCTCGCGCGGCTGGGCCTTCGGGTACACCGCCGGCTCCTTGATGCTGATCGCGAACCTGGCGCTCTACCTGGGGCACGACTCCTTCGGCGTGTCCGAGGGGACCGCGGTGCGGATCTGCCTCGCGGCGTCGGGCCTGTGGTGGGGCGCCTTCGCGCTGATCCCGCTGCGCCGGCTGCGGGACCGGGCCGTGGTCCGAGAGCCCGGGGCGGCGCCCGCGGTCAGCGGCTGGAGGCAGCTGGTCGCCACCTTCAAGGACATGCGGCGCTACCCGCTGACCCTGTCGTTCCTGCTGGCGTACCTGATCTACAACGACGGCGTTCAGACGGTGATCTCCCAGGCCTCCATCTACGGGTCGGAGGAGCTGGAGCTGGAGCAGTCCACGCTCATCGGGGCGGTGCTGCTGGTGCAGGTCCTGGCGGTCGGCGGGGCGCTGGGCATGGGCCGGCTGGCCCGGGTCTACGGTGCCAAGAGGACGATCCTGGGCTCGCTGGCCGCGTGGGCGGTGACGCTGGCGGTGGGCTACTTCCTGCCGGCACGGACGCCGGTGTGGTTCTTCGTCCTCGCCGCCATGATCGGCCTGGTGCTGGGCGGCAGCCAGGCGCTGTCGCGCTCGCTCTTCTCGCACCTGGTGCCCGCGGGCAAGGAGGCCGAGTACTTCTCGGCGTACGAGATGAGCGACCGCGGTCTGAGCTGGGTGGGACCGCTCGTCTTCGGCCTGACCTACCAGGTGACGGGGAGCTACCGGGACGCGATCATCTCGCTGGTGGCCTTCTTCGCACTGGGGTTCCTGCTGCTCGCGCGAGTGCCGGTGCGGCGCGCGGTGGAGGCGGCGGGCAATCCTGTACCGGAGCGGATCTGAGACCGCGCGCACACCCGCTTCCGGTCCGGACGCACGAACGAATTCCGAACGGATTTAGACGTTGCGGCGAAGGGCCGGTAGTGTACGCCTTTGGCCTGCCAGGCGGACCGTTACTGCGCGCTAAAGAAGTCTAGACGTTGGGTGACATCTGCTGCCAGATGTGACAAAACGGGCACTGGTGGGTACAACAAGGGGCGGTACGACGGGCGACGCACGACCCGGAGCGGGAATCTATACCGCCGACCGGACGTTGACCGGATGACGACGACAGCGACACCTGTCCTGTGGGCGACAAGCCCGGGAGGCACGATTCATGAGTGAGCGAGCTCTCCGCGGTACGCGCCTCGTGGTTACCAGCTACGAGACGGACCGCGGCATCGATCTGGCCCCGCGCCAGGCGGTGGAGTACGCATGCCAGAACGGACATCGATTTGAGATGCCGTTCTCGGTTGAGGCAGAGATTCCGCCGGAGTGGGAGTGCAAGGCGTGCGGCGCCATGGCACTCCTGGTTGACGGGGACGGGCCCGAAGAGAAGAAGGGCAAGCCTGCGCGAACGCACTGGGACATGCTCATGGAGCGACGCACTCGCGAGGAGCTGGAGGAAGTGCTGGCCGAACGGCTGGCGGTCCTCCGTTCCGGCGCCATGAACATTGCCGTGCATCCGCGGGACAGCCGCAAGTCCGCCTGACAGCCGGACGAACGCACAAGCCGAGGGGCCCCGCCACACATCGTGTGGCGGGGCCCCTCGGCGTGCTCCCCGCGGCCTACGGCGCCAGCGGCGGGCGGTAGGTGGTGTCCGGGCCGGCCTGCGGGCCGGGCCGGTCGTCGCGGATGACCTCGCCCTGGACGACCTTGCCGTCGGGGTGGTGGATACGGGCCTGCTGGAAGGCGTCGCCGAAGCTGCCGGCGGGAGCCGAGGCCATCTTGCGCTCCAGGGAGCGCGAGGCCCTGCGGCCGACCCAGGCCCGGACGGGCGGGAGCAGCAGGACCAGGCCCGCCACGTCGGAGAGCAGGCCCGGCAGCATGAGCAGCAGGCCGGCCAGCATCGTCAGGCCGTTGCCCTGGCCGGGCTGCTGCGGGGTGGGCCGCGCGCCCTGCTGCGCCTGCTGGAAGGTGTCCGTCAGGTTCTTGAAGGCCCGGCGCCCGGCGCGCTTGATGACCACCGCACCGAGCACCAGCCCGCCCGCGATCAGCGCGGCCACGGCCAGCCCGCCGGCCGCGTCGGCGACCAGGCCGAGCAGCCAGATCTCCAGGATCAGCCAGGCGGCGATGGCCAGGGGGAGGAAGGTTCGGGCGGGCGAGCGCCGACGGGGGGCCGTCGGGGTGCCCGTTCGCAGGGATCCAGTGCCGGTCGTCATAGCACCCAGTGTGCCTGGGGCGGGATAAAAGTGTCCTCAGCCGGAGGTACGGGGCACCCCCTAGGGGGCGCCCCGCCGATCAGGCCGGATCAGGGAGCGGGGTCTGGGGCCGTGGATCGCAAGGCGGACGAGGGAGGCGACGCGGAGCGTCGTCGAGTGAGGACAACGCGGCGAGGCGCGGTGCCGGGCGCCGCGAGCCCGGCATGACCGGCGGGACGCCCCCTGAGGGGCGCCCCGCCGACCAGGCCGGATCAGGCCGTGCCGCTGCGCTTGCCGGTGTCCTTGCCGAGCAGCTTGGCCGCCTGGGTCTTGAGGCCCCACTGGGTGACCCGCCACAGGGCCTCCACGACGATGTCCTTGCTCATCTTGCTGTCGCCGAACTCACGCTCGACGAACGTGATGGGGACCTCCACCACGCGGAAACCCTTCTGCACGGCCCTGCGGGCCAGGTCCACCTGGAAGCAGTAGCCCGCGGAGGCCACCTCCTCCAGGCCCAGGCCCTCCAGGGTCTCGCGCCGGAAGGCTCGGTAGCCGCCGGTCACGTCCCGGATCGGGACGTCCAGCATCAGCCGGGAGTACGTCGAACCGCCGCGCGAGAGGAACTCCCGCGTCTTGGGCCAGTTCACGACCCGGCCGCCCGGCACCCAGCGGGAGCCCAGGACCAGGTCGGCGCCGGCCAGCGCCGTCAGCAGGCGGGGCAGCTCCTCGGGCTGGTGGGAGCCGTCGGCGTCCATCTCGACGATGACGCCGTAGCCCTCCTCCAGGCCCCAGACGAAGCCCGCGAGGTAGGCGGCGCCCAGCCCCTCCTTGCCCTTGCGGTGCAGGACGTGCACGTGGTCGTCACCGACCGCGAGCTCGTCGGCGAGCTTGCCCGTGCCGTCGGGGCTGTTGTCGTCGGCGACCAGGATGTGGGCCTCGGGCACCGCCGCCCGGACGCGGCCGACGATCAGCCCGATGTTCTCCGCCTCGTTGTAGGTCGGAATGATCACCAAGGCTGTACCGAGCGGCCCGTAGGTCCGCTGTCCGCCGTCGCTCACTGAGTCCCCTTTTGTGCTCTTGGCACGTCCTGTACGTCTGGTCGCAGAGGATGACTTTAGAACATCGGCCGCGGCCCGCCCCGGCGGTGCGGTGCCGGTGGGCCTCCCCCGCGGCGCCCGGTGGGGTGATCGGGGCCCGCGGTCCTTCGGGCCGATCAGACTCCCGCTGGCTGCGGGCCGCCGTGACCGTTGTCTACTGGACCGCCGGGCCCCGACCTGGGGCCACCCGCCGCCCGGCGAAACCTTCCCTCGCCCCCGAGGCGCGGGCGCGCTGAGCAGACGGATCCGTCCGGGCACGACGTCCTGTGGTGGACCCGGCCGAACCTATCCGGGTCCGAGCGCCCGTACCGAACCGAGGCCGACCGGATCACCCCTGTGGGCGTACGAATACCTCCCGCCCGCCGACGACGGTGGCGAGGCACACCGGCAGTTCGGAGCCGGGGGTCAGATCGGGCAGTCCGGGGGTGCCCGAGCGGGGGTCGGTGGACCATCGGGCAACCCGGTCGTCCGGTGCCTGGACGACCAGTTCCCCGGTCTGCCAGACCGCGTAGTCGGCCGGGGCGCCCGGGACGAGGATCCCCGCGTCGTCGCGGCCCAGCGCCCGCCAGCCGCCCCGGGTGTGGGCGGTGAAGGCGGCCCGCACCGACACCCGGTGCTCCGGAGTGCGGTGGAAGGCGGCCGCGCGCACCGTGCCCCACGGGTCGAGCGCGGTCACCGGCGCGTCCGAACCGAAGGCCAGCGGCACCCCCGCCCTCAGCATGGCCGCGTACGGGTTGAGGGAGCGGGCGCGGTCGGCCCCGAGCCGGTCGGCGTACATCCCGTCCTCGCCGCCCCAGGCTGCGTCGAACGCCGGCTGCACCGATGCGGTGAGCCCCAGCTCCGCGAAGGCGGCGATGGTCGCCGGGGTCATCATCTCGGCGTGCTCGACGCGGTGCCGGGCCGCGCGGACCCGGGCCAGGCCGACCTTCTCGGCCGCCGCCCGGACCCCCTCCACCACCGCGGTGATCGCCGCGTCGCCGATGGCGTGGAAGCCCGCCTGGAGCCCCTCCTCGGTGCAGGCCGCAACGTGCTCGGCGACGGCGACCGCGTCCAGGTACTCCGTACCGGTGTGCGAGGCGTCGGCGTACGGGGCGTGCAGGCAGGCGGTGTGCGAACCGAGCGCGCCGTCCACGAACAGGTCGCCCGCGGCCCCGACGGCCCCCAGCTCCCTGGCCAGGTCCAGGTCCCGGTCGGCCCAGTACCCGAACACGCGCGGCCCGGGCCGCTCCGCCGCCAGGGCGAGCAGGCTCGTGAAGTCCTCGGCGGAGGAGATGTCGGGGCCGCCGCACTCGTGCAGGGAACCGATGCCGAGGGAGGCCGCCCGGTCCAGCGCGGCCCGCTGTGCCTCGGCGCGCTGGGCGGGGGTGACCGCGGCGAGCGCGGCCCGCCGTACGGCGTGGTGGTCGTCGGCGGTCAGCGGCCGGTCCCCGTCGGGGCGCACCCCGGGGACGAGGTCGAGCAGGGCCGTGGTGACCACGGCCGAGTGGACGTCGATGCGGCTGAGGTAGAGGGGACGGCCGCCGGCGGCCTCGTCGAGCTCGGCGCGGCGCGGCGCGCGGCGCTCGGGCCAGCGGGCGGCGTCCCAGCCGTGCCCGAGCAGCACCCGGTCGCCGGGCCGGCTCGCGGCGTACGCCCGTACCAGGTCCAGCGCGGCGGCCAGCGAGCCCGCTCCGGTGAGGTCCAGCCCGGTCAGGGCCAGACCTGCGGAGGTGGTGTGGACGTGGGCGTCGGTGAAGGCCGGCGTGACGAGCGCGCCGCCGAGATCGACGACCTCGTCGACGCCCTGCGCGAAGGCGTCGGCCGCGCCTTCGGAACCGACCCAGGCGATGTGGCCGCGTTCGACGACCATCGCCGTGGCGAAGGGGTCGGCGGGGCTGTGTACCTCGCCCCCGCGGAGGAGGACGGTCCGGGTCGGTGCTCCGGCGGCTTCGGCGGAGTGGGCGGTGCGGTCAGTCATGCCGACCAGTGTCCCGCGTCGCCCCGCCCCTCCCGACCGCCGGGTACCCCTTCGGGGTTACACGCGGGGCGGGCGCGCCTCGTAGGGGGTGGAGAGGACCACGGTCGTCCGGGTCGCGACGTGGGCGAGGGCCCGCAGCCGGCCCAGGAGGTCCTCCAGCTCCAGGGGGGTGGCGACGCGCACCTTGAGGATGTAGTTCTCGTCGCCCGCGACGCTGTGACAGGCCTCGATCTCGGGTACGCCGGACAGCCGGTCGGCGATGTCGTCCGGGGCGCTCGGGTCGAAGGGCTTGACCGAGATGAATGCGGTCAGCGGCAGGCCGACGGCCTCCGGGTCGACCACGGCCGCGTAGCCGCGGATCACCCCGCGCTGCTCCAGACGGCGTACCCGCTGATGGACTGCCGACGTGGACAGTCCCGTGGCCTTGCCCAGATCCGTGTAGCTCATCCGCCCGTCCCGCACGAGCAGATCAACGATCTGGCGGTCCAGCTCCTCCATTGCGCTCATAGCCGCTCAACTTACGGCCAAAGGCACTCCAGGCCCAGTGCTGTCCGCCCACTGGAGGCATCTGCGCCGGGCATGTGACCAAGGCCACAGGGGTATGCAGGCGGAGGCCGGTCTGTTGTGGTTACTCGTGACGCTCGACGGGAATTGGTTGCTGTGGCCGAGGCCGAAGAACCTGCCCGCCCGGCCCACCCAAGGGGGAGTACATCCATGCTGAACACCAAGCGCGCCGGTCGCACCGAACCGGAGCCTCTCGAACCGCTCGACTCCGGGGACGACGCCTACCCCGAGGACGGCGAATACCTCGACGACGCCGAGGGGTTCGGGATCCACCACGCGATCTGCCCCGACTGCGGCCAGTCGATCGCCCTCGTCGCGGACGAGGAGTACCTGCCGCAGCACGCGCTCTGCCTGACCCCGTGGAACCCCTTCGGGCTCACCGTGTGCGCCGGTACCGGCCGGCCCGCCACGGACGCCCTCCCCTCCGTCGGCGCGCTCCCGTCGGCCGAGGCGCAGGAGCTGGAGCTGGACCCCTTCACCCTTCCGGCCCTGCCCCAGGGTCTGGACTGGCGGACGCAGCCGTTCTCGCACGTCGGCGGGCCGGGCTCGCGCCCGATCCGCGTCGTGCGCCCCGTTCTGCCGCAGCCGCAGGCGCAGACGCGTCAGCAGCACGCCCAGGCGGCCTGAGGACCGAGGACCCGCGACCGCCCGGACGCCCGGTCGCGCGGCCGGCCGGGGGCCGTCGGTCCCGCGCCGCCGGTACCGCGCAGCCCGTCCGCTTCCGGCGGCCCCTGCTCCCCTACCAGTACGTTCCCTGCACCATGGCCGCCAGACTGGCGTGGTGCAGGATCAGGCCGTCAGGATCCCCCGGGACCTCGACCTCGCCGAAGTGGGCCTGCCGGTAGGCGATGCGCAGCATCACGATCGCGTGCCGCAGGGCGGCGTAGAGGGTGTGGAACTCCATGTCCCGCGGGGTGTGGCCGGTCAGTTCGGCGTAGCGGCGCTCCAGGTCGTCGCGGCGCAGGAAGTCCGGCAGACCGGGCTGGCCGAAGCTCACGGTGAGGTCCTGGAAGAACCGGTGGAGGTAGACGGTCCAGCCGAGGTCCACCTCGCGCGGGGCGTACGCCGCCATCTCCCAGTCCAGGACCGCCACCGGCGTGAACCCGTCGTAGACCACGTTGCCGATGCGGGCGTCGCCCCAGTTCAGGACGGCGGGGCCCTCGTCGGCCGGCCACAGCTCCTCCAGGCGGGCGAAGGCCCGCTCGATCAGCGGGGAGGGCGCGAGTCCGCCCACCACCCAGGCGTAGTAGGCGCGTTGGCCGTCCACGTGCCGGCGCAGCGGACTGCCCTCGCCCTCGGGCAGCAGGAACTCGGCCTCCTTGGCGGGGAACTGGTCGTGCAGCCGGGCCAGCAGGGAGATGCTCGCCTCCTGCAGCGCACCGCGTTCGGCGTCGGTCGCCGCGTGCAGCCAGTTGCCCTCGTAGGTGTAGGGCATGACGTCGGGCGGGACCCGGCCCTCCGCGCGGGCCATCACGAAGAACGGCGCCCCCAGCGGCCCGGGGTCCTCCTCCAGCCACTGCACGCGCGGGACGGGCAGGTCGGTGTGGTCGGCGACCAGGCTCATCACGCGGTGCTGGCGCGGCATGTCGTACGTCGGGAAGACGGTGTAGGCCGCCGGGTCGGCGGCGAGCCGCAGCGCGCAGGCGTGCAGCGGGGTGTCCGGGTGCTCTATGTCGAAGAGCAGGGTCTCGCTGGACATACCGTTCGAGCCGGGTACGGAGACGTTGGTGACCTTCGCGCCGGGGAGCCGGGTGTCGAGCCAGGCGGCCAGGCGGCGGCCGAGTTCCTCGGGCTCTCGGGTGGAGGTGCGCGGACGTGGTGCGGTTGCCATGGGGACCCCTTCTCCTTCTCCTTCTCGGGCCTGGACCTGGACCTGGGCCTGGGCCTGGACTTGGCAACTGGACCTGCGGGGACTCACGGGGCGACGGAGGAGTAGTCGGCGAAGCCGCTCGGGTCGTGGCGGCCGAAGCTGCCGTGCTCGAAGATGCCGTGCCCGGTCTGACCGTCGAGCGTGAAGCGGGCGGAGTGGTCGGTGACCCCGAAGGCCGCCATGGGGTGGGCGGCGGGGTGGGAGAGGTCGTAGACGCGCCGGTCGCTCCAGCCGCGGCCCTGCCAGGTGCCGTGCTGCCAGTCGCCGGCGGGCGGGTAGCCGGCGCCGACGGCGAGCGGGGAGGAGTTCAGTATCTCCACGCCCAGTTCGAGGGGCTTGCGGGACGGGTCGGTGAGGTGGACGACGGCGCTTACGGGATGCCGGCTGCCGGGGCGATAGCGGATCTCGGTGTGCGGCCAGCCGAGCTGGACGTCCGCGCGACCGCTGTCCTCGGGGAAGACCTGCACGGCCTCGTTCAGGGTGCGGTGGCCGTCGGCGTCCTCCTGGGCGATGACCATGACGAAGCGGTCCGCGAACCGGACCGGGATCCAGAGCCAGTGGAAGCCGTCGGGGCGGTACTCCTCGGCCGCCCGGCCCCCTTCCTCCCCGGGAATCGGCCGTACGCCCCAACTGCGGTCCCGCGTACCGCTCCACTCCCCCGCCGTCAGGGTGAACTCCTCGCCCTTGGCACGGATGGTGCCGGTGACGTTGCCCGCCTGGACGAAGCGGCGCCCTTCCAGCATGAGGCGGTCTCCGCGCCGCTGGATGTGGTGGGGCTCCCACACGGCGGGGAACTCCGCGGTCCAGGTGATGTCGTACGAGAGCCCGTGCGGGTCGTCGGAGTCGGGGGCGCAGCGCAGCGTGAGCTGCTTGAGCGGCACGTCGACGACGATCGACAGGGGTCCCACCGAGAGGTTCATCCGGTCGTCGGTGAGGGCGTCGGAGGCCCGGACCGCGAGGAGTTCGTCGCCGATGCGGAGGGTGGCGTAGGCGTCGATGACGCCGGCGTTGGGGTAGACGCCGAGGCCCAGGATCAGGACGGCGCGGCCGGCGTGGTCGAAGACGTGGAAGATGCACCGGTCGTAGGCGTTCCGGTCGCCGCTCACGAGGTGCTTCATCGACAAGGGGGCCTGGTGGATGGGGTACTCGTCGAGTGCGACGGGCCGGTCTACGGGCATGACGGACCTCCGGGACGGCTGACATCGGGGGGCGGCGCGGGCGGATATGACGGTACGTCAGAAACGCCCACCGAGGCCACCCTTCTGGCACGGTCTGACAGACGGGCACGTAGTGGCGGGGGGCGGGGCGGGGG
>NZ_JOAK01000043.1 GCF_000720455.1 Streptomyces virginiae
CCCCACCACAGGTCTAAACCACTAACCCACGCCAGCAGCAACCCCACACCCCATTTCGAATGCATTCCCCAATCTGAAAACCCACCAAATACCAAAACAGACACACCCCCTGACCCCACACCAAAAACACAACCCCCAACACCCCACCCACACACCCAAAATGACGCATCAAAACCCCACCTGTGTAGAAACCCGAAAACCACCCCACCACCACCCAGCCACCCATACCAAAAACACAAAAAGAGCCCCCGGCATTCGCCGGGGGCTCAGATCGGCCTACAGATAGTCGACCCGGTCCGCCACGAGGGTGCCGCGGTGGGGGCCGTACAGCGGGGTGTCGGTCAGCCGGAATCGCTCCACGCGGCCGTCGGGCCGCCGGACGGGGATGACCGTGCCCGGCTGCTCGGCGCTGGCGAACGCAGCGGGCGGCCGTCCGCGGTGAGCGAGGTGTACCAGCGGCTGATGCGCTTCATGTTGGTGCCTTCCTGGTCAGAGCCCGTGTGGCCCCTCTCCACCCCTTACGGGCGCTCGCAGGCGGAGGCACATGAGTGGCACACGATCCCGCCCCAGATGGCACAGGTATGCGGAGGTATGTCCGGGTGACCGGTCCGCGCGGCTCAGCGGATCTACCTAGGTCTAGAAATCGAACATATGAGTCTGCGGGTCCTCTCCGTCACCAGGAGCGCATCATGACCTCCCCCACTCCCCCCGCCGGCCGACCGCAGCCCGTCACCTGGGCGCCGAGTCAGACCGGCCCCTGTGCCAAATGCGGGCGTCCGTGCGCGCGGTACGGGGCTCCAGCCAACCCCTTGTGCGAGACGTGCAGGGCCGCTCGGCGGGCGCAGAACGGAGGCTGACCGGATGTCCGTGCTGCCGCCGGATCTGCCCCGGCTGCAAACCCTGGTCACCTACCTGCGCGGCGAGCTGGGCCGCGCGGAGCGCGCCCTGACCGCGGCCGAGGAGCGCGAGGCCGCCGCGGTCCGCCAGCAGCCGGCGCCCGAGCCTCCCGCGTGGCTGGTGGAGCGCGGCATAGGCGCGGGCCGGCTCCCGGCCCGCCTCCACACCGGCGACTGCTGGGACACCGGCAAGCGGCATCCAACCCCAGGCACCCAAACAGCAGAAAGCGGCCGGCGGGAACTTGACCAGGCTCCGTGCGTGTGCGAAGGATCGGGCCCGGTCGGCCCCGAGTGGGTCTCGCCCCCCACCACCTAGAGGGAAGAGTCCTTCCATGCCTGCACACAGCGAGTCCGTGCTCGTCCGCCCCGACCCGCGCCGCCTCCTGGTGTCTGCTGCCCCCGCAGTTCTCGTGGCGCTCACGCAAGGTCTCACCAGCGACGGCCAGGTGCTGCCGAGGCCGGTCTGGCTTGCCCTCGGGGCCGCATTCGCTGTCTTCTCCTTCGCCCTGCACTGGCTCCTCGCCGTCTCGGTAGCGGACGGACACATCACCGTGCGCCGGGGCCTCAGGCCACAGCGGCTACCGCTGGCCGACCTCGACAGCGTCGAGGTGGAGGAGGCGGGGCGCCTGGGGTATGTGATCCGCTGCCGTCAGGCCGGCGAACCGGAGTTCAAGGTCCCGCTGACCATGATGCGGCAGAACGATCAACGCCTGGTGATCGCGGCCATCCACGCTGCGGTCCGGCCGGGTGCCCTACGGGGCGGCGCTGCCCCGGGGGCCTTCACCAAGACGCCTTAAAGGGCGTGTAATCCCGCCTTGACCGTTTGGGATGTCGTCGGTCGAGGGCGGCGTGATGCCGTGAGTCAAGGTGCGTCAGGCGGTGCGTCCCGGCCGCCGCCGAGCAGGTGCGACAGCTCCTCGCCCAGGGCGTGCCCGCCTGTATCCACTGCCGCCCGGACACGGCTCTCGGAGTGCTGGAGTGAGCAGGTACCGGCACGGTGGAGGGATGAGCCCTGACCTGCGCGTCATCGTCTACCCGCCGGACGCCGAGGGCGGACGCCGTATCCGTGTCGACGGCGAGATCCTCGGCCGCGCCCTCGGCCCCGGTGACCTGCTGGAGTTCCTGCGCCGGGCCGGCCTGGACCCTGATGACGTCCGCCTGGACGACGCGCTGCTCATCGAGTGGCGCGGCGGCGGACCGGCCGTATGGTCCCCGGACCTCGATGGGGCCTGAGTGCAGCAGTGCGGGCCGCTACCCGGCGAGGGCGGCGGCCCGCACGGGTCAGGCTCCGATTCCGATGGAGGAGACGTATGCGTAGGCCGCGTATTCCGAGTCGAGGTCGGAAATGACGTCGTCCCAGATTTCGTCAATCAGGGATTCGTCGCGGTCGGCCCAGGCCTTGACCAGATCGCCCCAGATATAGCGGACGGTGATAGAGCGGTCGCTCAGGGGGCGCCGGAATTTGCCGTCTACGTGGCTTTGGTCCACGGGGTAGATCTCCATGCGGCGGCCGCGGCCGCCGTTGTCCAGGTGCCGGGCGAGCCACCCGGACCGGATCAGGTTCTCCCGCCGCCGCTCCCAGTACGCGCGGTCAACCCGCTCGCGGTTCGCCGGGGAGGGCGCGGCCTTGCCCTTCATCCAGGAGCGCAACGTCCGGGGCGTGATGCCCTGCTGCGCCAGGGCTTCCCGGCCGGCGGGGCTGTCGAGGTAGCGCAGGCGGGCGGCGAGGCCGCGGCGGGTGGTGACGGTCGAGGTGATGCCGGAGGAGTGCACGATCCGGTTGAGTTCCAGGATCAGCGCTTCCCCGCCCTTCACCCCGCGGGCGTCGTATTTGCCCCAGTCGCCCCACCGGGCCCACAGGTCGTCGGATCCCGACATCAGCTCTTACCCCCCAGCGTGTAAATGCTCTTTTCCTTCACCTGATTCATGTCTCGGCCCTCGGTGAAAACTGTCCGCCAGTCACCGATCACGTGAAGTTCATCCGTTCCTGAAATCTCCACAACCTGAAGTCCCGCTTTGTGGATCTTGTTGGCTTTCATCCACAGATTCGCAAATGCTTTTGCCCTCATAATGTGCATCCAGTCGGGGCGTCGCATATCACGGTTTGCAGTGGATTCGCCGAGGGTGGAGACCAGCTTAGAATACATGGATTTCACGTAGTTCACGGTCAGTTCGTCACCCTCGGCAAGGGCGTCTTTCCGGACCTCGGCCAGGGCGCGGCGGAGTTTTTCCAAAAGGACTTCGGTGCCGCCGGAAACGAGTGAGCGGTGAATTGTTGGAGCGTCGGCGAGGTTGTCGCGGGCGCAGTCGAGGAGCAGTCGGAGGGTGGATTCGCTCACCCACAACTCGCCCGGCTCCATCCGGTTGCCCAGCGGGTTGGGCAGGTCGGTGTGCTCCCACTCGGCCGGCGTGATGAGGTGAACGCCGGACTTCTTGCGGTCGTGGACGCCGCTGGTGTCCTCGCGGAGCTGTCCGATCGGCAACCACGCCTTGAACGCGCTGAGGTAGGCCGCGTTCATGTCCAGGGCCGTCACCTCGAACTGCTCGCCCTGCTTGGCCGCCTTGAAGACGTGGGGGTTGCGCCACTTCGGCCGGCCCTCCCAGATCTCGTCCGCGCCCTTCTGGGAGCGCTTGCGCAGGACCTCGGCGGTCGGCGGGAACTCGGAGTGCTCGTACCGGCCACCCACGCGCGAGGCCTTGAAGAACTTCATGACGTCGGGGATGGCGCCCTTGAGGAGCGCGGCTTGAGCAGCTTCCAGGTCACCGGAGCACTCCTCCAGCGCCTCGTGCACCCGGCCCGTGATCTGGTCGACCAGCGACCCCGACGCGTATGTACGGGGCGCCCGTGGCCCGGCGGCCGGGGCCGCCGGCTCGGCCGGGGCGTCCGGGGCGTCCGGCTCGACCGCGGGCGTCGGCTCAGCCTCGACCTGGGGCTTCGGCTCCGGTGCCGGTGCCGGGGGTTCGGCGGCAGGCTGCTGCGGTGCGGGGACCGGGGCGGTGGCGATGGCGGCCGCGCACTCCTCGGCGCTCAGGTGCTGCGGGAACCCTTCGATTTCGTCGCTGGTCGGCTGCCCGCACAGCACGCAGGGCAGGACCATCGACAGCGCGGGCGTGGCGGGCCGTTGGACGGGGAGCTGCTGAGCGCGGCCGCGGGGGAGCTGTACGGGCGGGGCGGCGACGTCGACGGGGCGCAGGGGCGGAATCGATCCGTGCAGGACGCCGACCGCGTGCGTGGGGCCGGCCAGCAGGTCCAGGACGTGCAGGCCGTAGTGGGCGGCCAGGCCGTCGACGTCCTCCAACGACCAGTGCTGCCGCCCTGCCTGCTTACGGGAGACCTGCGCTTGCGACAGGCCGAGGGCCTCGGCGACGACGTTCTGACGCTCACCCGTACGCGCCATCAACGCAGCGACCGTGAGCCTGAGCAGTTCTTCGGTACCCATCACCATGATGCAACTCTAGCCCCAGCGATGCGAATTAGGCATCAGGGATGCCCAAAATGCGTCGCGGGGTGGAGTTCATATCCGTCATGCCGCCCTTGATCAACAAAACCGGAGCCCCGCGGGGCGCGCCCGTCCACCCGCTGACCCGCCCGCGCGAGCCGCTCAGCGGGTGGTGCCGCTTCCGGCGGCCACGATCGCCGCACCGCCGCGGCGATCGTGGCCACACCCCGCACGGCGCCATCGGAGCAGCGCGCGCGTGGTCCCCCACCGGTACTAAGGCCGTCCTTGGCGGCGACCTCTCACCGCGAGCTCAGCCCGTCGGTGAGGTCGAGCGGCTGGAACACCTGCGGGAAGCACTCGCCGCTGTGGCCATCGCGCTCGCCCACGTACACGGACGCTCCAGGAAATCGAAAGGCGCCACTACCCGGGCGTCTCATACCCTCGGCTCGCACCGACCCGTCGAACATCACCAAGGACTTTGTGAATCACTCCGATCTCCTCGCCAAGGCCCCCTCGCTCGCGGCCGGCATGGCCGCCGCCGATCACAGCCCGGACAGCCAGCTGTCCCAGACTCGCCACCGTGCCGCGCTCGTGGCGAGCTGGCACATCGAACCCGGCTCAGCCGTCCTCGAGCTGGGCTGCGGCCAGGGCGACATGACCGCCGTCCTTGCAGAGGTGGTTGGGCCCAACGGGCGTGTGGTGGCCGTTGACGTGGCCGCACCCTCCTACGGGGCGCCGGTCACGCTCGGAGAGTCGGCAGCCCGGCTCGCGGCGGGCCCACTCGGGCCACGCATCGACTTCCGCTTCGGCACCGACGTCCTCGACCCATCGGTCGACTTCCCCGAAAGCACCTTCGACCATGTGGTGCTCGCACATTGCTCCTGGTACTTCGCCTCGCTCGGACAACTGCGAGACACGCTGGCCCGGGTACGGCCGTGGGCGCGGCGACTTTGGTTCACCGAGTGGGACCTCACGCCTTCCTCTGACGACCAGTTGGCGCACCTGCTCGCCGTGCTGATCCAGGGGCAGACCGAGGCCGCGGGATCGCATGGCGAGGGCAACGTCCGCACACCTTTCTCCCGTGAGGGCCTGCTGCGGCTCCTGCCCGAGGCCGGCTGGACGGCCGACGGCAGCGAGCCGGTCGATACCGGAGATCTGCAGGACGGCGACTGGGAAATCGCAGCTTGCCTCGACCTGTTGGGAAGCGACGGGCGTCTGGCCGCGCTGCCCGAGCCGGTGCGACAGCTCGTCCTGAGTCAGGCGGACGTGCTCCGGGCCCTTGCCAAGCCGCGCGGCAACCGCGCACTCGCCGCGTATTCGGTCACCGCGCGCTGACATACGGCCCCAGCGGCCGGCCCGGTCGAAAGGACCCGGCCTTGCGGCAGCCCGCCGTACCGGGCAACCGGAACGCCAGGCGCGGGCCGGCTCGGCTACCAGGGCGGCAGCGGCAGCCCCGCCGCGCGCCTCGGCTCCAAGAAGTCCGTGCGGAAGATTTCCAGGGAGGCCCTGAGCAGCGGAACACCCACCTCCGCGCCGAGGTGGACCAGCGTGGCCGTCTCCTCGTCCATCCGGAACTCCAGCAAGAGGGCGCCACGCCCGGCAGCGGTCATCTCCACCACTTCCAGAGCGTCGAAGTCGTCGCTCCCGAGCACGGTGAGGGCGGCGTACTCCCGGGCCTCCACAGAGAAAAACCTCATGCCCGTCCCCCTCCCGTGACCGAACTCCCTCGCCACCTCGGCCCCGCGAATCGTACGGCCTGCTCACCGGCCGTATTCCGCGCCCTTGGCAGGCGAGGCCTGCTGCTGGTGGGCGGGGACGGCTGCTTCGGCCGGGGCCGGCTGACCGGGGACCGAGCAGCGGGTGTGGTGGAGCGGGCCGGGGCCGGGAGGGTCCCGGCCACGAGGCGGCCCAGCAAGGCAGTACCCGACGCCTCCTTCCAGGAGGTGCCGGCCCTCGGCCTCCCGCAGCCTGTGTGCGCGGACCTCGCGCGAGTCCGTCTGGCCGGGGGCACGTGAGTACTTTGGCCCTGTCCATCGTCTGGACCGTCGGAGGGGTGCTCCTGGCGGTGTCCCAGGATGCATACGGTGCCCTGCAAGGACGCCTTCGCCTATCTGCCGGGCCCAAGTCCCCGATGGAGCGACGAACCTGTGGTGCCGGTCGCACGGAGTGCTGGACGAAACGTTTCAGGTCACCTTCCGCATGCCGCAGGCCGGCCCCGACGCCTCAACGAATGTCACCCACCGTGTTTACGGCCGCACATTCCGGTAACAATAAGTAGCTACAGACAGTCCGAACCCGACGGAAGGCAGGAACATGACCCTCGTCACCGCCCTCATCCTCGTCGCGGTCGCCGCCCTGGTCGGCCTGCTGGCCCTGGCCCCCACCGCCCCCGCACGCCGCAACCCCGTGCCCGGCCGGCGCAACCGGGCCGCCCGCCGCCGCGCCGCCTCGCGGCTGGACGACATCCCCCGCCCGCGGGGAATCCACCACCACGCCCGCTGACAGACCGCACCGTACGGGCGGCCGCCGTTCGTTGGAGGCGAGCAGGTCCCCTGCTGCGTCACGACGACCGGCCCGGCTTGGCCGGCGCACACCCCCAACAGGCGCCTTCCCTGATTCGTTCCCACCAGTGCGCCGCATCCCGGTGGGGGTGCGGCGGGGTCCCTGTGGACTGCGGCGGCGGGATACGGCCGGATGGCAGAACGGCGCGGGGCGCCCACCACGTGGTGGGCGCCCCGCGCCGTTGCCTGGTGCGCGATGCCGCGCTACAGCTACCAGCGGTACCAGCGGCCGCTGCTGCCCTTCGGGCGGGCGACAAAGCCGATCAGCCACAGGATCAGCACCGCGATCGCGACCCACCAGAGGATCTTCACCGCGAAACCGGCACCGAACAGGATCAGAACGAGCAGAAGAACAAGAAGCAGGGGAACCATGGTTATCAACCTCCGACCCACCGCGTGCCCGACCGACTCCCGACCATGCAGACGGGTTTTACGGGTTTCTTATCCACGCAGGCGGGCAGCAGGAACAGCCCCTACCGCCCCTTCCCTCCGGCCAACGCCCCGCACCGGCGCGGGAGCACCGATGCGCGGGCCACGCAGCGCGGCGGCCCCGCATCCCGATCCGCCCGCCCGCCCGCCAGAACGACCAGGTTTGCCGGCGCGGATCGTGAGCAGGCGAGTGGTCACGACCAACCCGGTACAGCAACGAGGAGGTCCCGATGTCGGGCACGGAGAAGACCAAGGCACACGCCGAGCAGGCCAAGGGCAAGGCCAAGGAGGCCATGGGCCGCATGGCCGGCAACGAGCGGATGACCGCCGAAGGCCACGCGGACCAGGCCAAGGGCAACGCCCGCCATGCCAAGGAAGACATCAAGGACACCTTCCGCCACTAGGTGTTCGGACGCACTGCCCCCTTGTGCTGGGCCCCGACCCTCTCCCCCGGGTCGGGGCCCAGCCACGTTCCGGTGGCCCGCACCTGCGGTTGAACAGCACTCCTGCAGGCAGCGAACGTCTGCGGCGGCGGGGCGGCGCCCGCAGCTGATCCGGCCGGGGCCCGGGCCGCCTGTGCGGTCCCGGGGCCCCGGCCCCTCCCCCGCAGAGGTCAGCCGGCGCCGTTCGCGGGTACCGGATGGCCGCTGGGGCCGCGGACGTCGGCGAAGAACGCGCCGCCACCGACGCCCAGGCCGCGGGGCGGGCAACGCCGTGACACGGTCAGCCCGCACGCCATCCAGGCCTCCGGAAGTGCGGCCCGCTACGTGGTGGCCGACATCACCGACGCGGCGCAGGTGGAAAAGGCCGTCGACGCCGCCGTCGCCGACATCGGCCGTCTCGACATCGCGGTGAACAACGCCGGATACGACGGGAAGTACCAGCTCACCCGCGACTACTCCACCGACATGCTCGACCGGATGATCGCCCTCAACGTACGCGGGGGGGGTTGCTGTCGATGAAACACGAGCTCCGGCACATGAGCGTGCAGGGATCCGGGTCGATCGTGAACATGTCCTCCGGTGCCGGGCTGATCGGGGTTCCCGGCTTCTCCGGGTACGAGGCCACCAAGGCAGCCGAGATCGGCATGACCAGGAGCACGGCGGTCGAGGTGGCACCCCAGGGCATACGCGTCCACGCCGTGTGCCCTGGCCTGGTCGACACCCCCATGATCGCCGCCCTGGACCCGGACCAGCGCACATCACTCGATGCCGCCCACCCGCTGGGTCGGATCGCCCGTGCCGAGGAGATCGCCGACGCCGTGGTCTGGCTCTCCTCCGGCAGGGCCGGCTTCGTCACCGGCATCGCGCTCCCCGTCGACGGCGGATACACCGTCCCCTGAACGGCGGCCCGCCCGGGCACGGGTGTCCGTTCGAGGAGCACGGCAGGGCGCTGTGCAAGCGCGGCATCCGGCGTCCCCGCTACGGACTGCTGGGGTTGATCGGTTCCACGTCGTTCGTGCCGGCCGCTTTGGCCCCGGCGAGCGCCGGCCGGGGGGACTCGGCGGCATCAGGCGGGTTGCTCAGGCCGTGCCGCCAGCCGCCGCCCTCGACGGCCCAGCCTGTGATCTCGGGCTTGACCGGGGGGAGCGCCCACGGCTCCAGGGCTCCGGCGCAGAACTCCGCCAGGAACTGGACCATTCCGCCCTCGTAGTGCCACCAGGGGCCGTTGCGGGAGCAGATGGTGACCAGCCAGTGCTCGGGGTCGTCCCCGAGCACGCTCCAGAAGAACTGGTCGCCCTCCGCCGAGTCCCCCCAGGGGATCAGGGGCGTCGAAACGAGCTCTGCAGGACGCAGATCGGCGGGGTAGTCGCAGTCCCACCTCTCCGATCGCCTCCCCCGGGCCTCGGCCGTCACGGCTTCCTCCCCGGGCCAAGGGAGCATGATGACCAGGAAGTCGTCCAGGCCGAAAGCCGGATACCACTCGGCGAGCGACTTGAAATCGGACGGCAGGGCCCTTCCGGCTTCCTCCTCGACGGCCCGCCAGTCGAAAACGGCCCGCTTCTGCCGGCGCAATGGCGCCAGCCCGGGGACGACGCGCTCCAGCGCGGTCATTGCCTCGTCCGGGTCGAGGGTCCGGTGCGTCGGCGCAGCCTGCCATACGGCTCCGACAGGCTTGCCCCCCTCAGGTGCTCCGCTGGGCGCGCGGCACCAGCAGGGAAACGCCGTGTCCTGACTGCGTGGAGGTGACCCACGAAGTTCACCGGGTTCCCTATGAAGGCCCGGCAGTGGACCGGCACGGCCGCCCTCCGGGAGTTGCGTCCCGGCCGGGGGCGCCGCGCCGGCCCATCCGCCGGCCCGCCGACCTGCCGGTCAGGGGGCGTCGATGAGTACCCGGCCGTCGGTCGGCACGATTGCCGCGAGCCCGTTCGCGTACGCGTTCTGCACGCGGGACCGCTCCGTCGCGTTGGGCACGGCGTTGGTGCAGGCCGTGCCGGCGCTGGATCCGGACATCAGCTGGGAGCACGGCCCCGGCTTGGTGTCCGGGAGGCCCAGGCTGTGGCCCAGCTCGTGCGCGGCGATGCGCGTCTTGTCGTACCCCTGGCTCACGGCCTGCGCGCCGAGTTCGACTCGGACCTGTCGTCCCGGACGGACCGGGCCGAGGGTGGCTTGCGGCCAGCCGGTGGTGGCCACGATGACGATCTCGGCCCGGGCCCCGGGGGCGGCCTCCACCAGCCGTACGTTGGTGACGTTCGCGTTCCAGGAAGCGACCCCGGCCGCGATGGCGGCTTCCCAGCCACCGGCCCGGCTGTCGTCGTAACGGAGTGTCACCACCGCTGCGGTGGCGTCCGGTGTGGGTGCGGGTGCCGCGGTCGCGGCGGTTGCCGCCGTGAGGACCAGCGCGGCGGCGGAGGTGCCGACTTTCAGCCAGGTGCCCAGAGACATGGTCGTCTTCCTTCACGCGTGGGGGGGGGACCCGGCCCCTCAGCGGAGCCGGGGCACTGGAGGCGCCGCCACCGCCCGCCTGTGGCCCGCGAGTTCGGACAGCCGCCCCTCCGGAGCCCTAAGAAGGTAGTCCCGCACCCCACTGTCCCGTCATGCACCTGCCAGCCAATTCCAGCCCGCACTCCAGCCGATGGCCGGTCAGCGGGCGGCGCCGTCCCGGGGCTCGCGCGGCCGCGGCCGGCAGCAGGCAGGAGCCGGTGCCGACGCCTACCTCGGACTGCGCCACGGCGGTGGCAGAGTGGTCCGCCCAGCTCCTGCGCGACAGCCTGTGCCGCTCCGGGCGCTCCGCCTCCGCCTGGGTCTCGGCCAACTCCGCGCGGGTCCTTCACCCGCTCGCGGCGCGCCTGCACGGTCCGCCTGCCCGTGTCCGGTTCCGGAGTCGGAAGGTGATCCGCCTCGGATCCGTTCGGCGGAGTGGTCAAACCCAGTACCGTGTCCGGGGCCTTCGTCAGCCGGCCTTCCGCCCACTGCGCTCCGATCGCCGCGGCGAGGGGCTCGTCTCCAGTCCTGCGGGTCTTGGCCAGTACGCGTCCCCGGGCCGCGGTGGGCTCCGACGGCACGTGCTCCTACGACGCCACCGCCACCGCCTCCACATCCGTGCCCGGAAGTCTCCCGCCCGCTCCCCGAAACGCCCGACACCTGCCAGGACACCGCGCGTCGACCAGCAACCGAGTGAGGCTCAGGACAACTCACAGGGGGGCGGCGCGGTGCCGCAGACGCCGGAGACAGGAGTCAGGAGTCAGGCGTCAGCCACGTTCCTTGCAATCAGTACTCCCGCTTGATCTCTTCTCCTGGTGACGACGACCTCGCCGAACCTGAAGCCGCCACCCTGGCCCCACTGCGCCGTCGGAGCGAGCCCGGAGGATCCCGTGGGCTGTCGTGGCCTCGTCGTCGACCCGTACGACGCCTGCCTGGCCCACCTGCCGGAAGCCTTCCGCGCGACGTACCTGGCCGGCCTGGCCCCCGACACCGAGATCAATCACTCCGGCACCACCTTCACCGGTGATCTGCTGCATCGACTGCTCCACGCGCTCCGGGACCCGAACAGCGGGCGGCCGATGGTCAGCCACGCGCGCTTCGAAGCCGCCACGTTCTCCGGCGATGCCGTCTTCCGCGGGGCGAAGTTCGCGGGGAGCGCCGACTTCAGGAGGGCGGTGTTCGCGGGGAGCGCCGGGTTCAGCAAGGCGGTGTTCTCCCGTGCTGCGGACTTCGGTGGGGCGATGTTCGCCCATGACGCCCGCTTCGACAAGGCGATGTTCACCGACGCTGCGTTCGTCGGGGCGGTCTTCTCCGGTGACGCCTGGTTCGGGGCGGCGGCGTTCTCCCATGACGTTCACTTCGACCATGCCGCGTTCACCGAAGCCGACTTCCGCGGTGCGGTCTTTTCAGGGAGCGCGGGGTTCGGCAGGACGGCGTTCTCCGGCAGCGCCCTCTTCGACGGGGCGGAGTTCTCCGCGGCGGCGAACTTGCGCGGGGCTGTCTTCTCCGGTGACGCGAGGTTCGGCGGAACTCGGTTCGATGGCGACGCCCGTTTCGGCGCGGCGACGTTCTCCCGCAGCGCCGACTTCCGCAGGGCAGCCTTCTCCGGCGACGCGTGGTTCGACGCGGTGACCTTCTCCGGCGGCGCCCGGTTCAGCGCGGCGACACTGGCCGGGAGCGCCCGCTTCGACGCCACGGCGTTCTCCGGCGAGGCCGCCTTCCACAGGACGGCGTTCTCCGGCGGTGCCCGCTTCGTCCGGGCGAAGTTCTCGGACAGCGCCGACTTCAGCGGGGCGGTGTTCTGCGGTGTGGCGACCTTCCGCCGGGCTGCCTTCTCCGGCGGTGCCGTCTTCGGCGCGGCGACCTTCTCCACCAGCGCCTCCTTCAGCGGAACGACCTTCGAGACCGTGTCCCGGCTGGGCCCGTTGGCCTGCCAGGGGGAGCTGGATCTCTCCGGTGCGCGTTTCCGCAGTCCGGTGACCATCGAGGCGGCAACGGCCCTCTTGTCGTGTGTCAGGACCCGCTGGGACTCCACGGCCACCCTGCTTCTGCGCTACGCGACAGCTGACCTCACGGACGCCGTCTTCGAGTACCCGCTGAGCGTGGCCACGCGCCCGGCCGCCTTCACCTCCGACCGCCATCCGGTCGACGAGTCCGCGCTGACGGGCCTCGACCCGAGAGCCCGGATCACCTCGTTGAGCGGTGTGAACGCGGCGCACCTGTCGCTGACCGACGTCGACCTGTCCGGCTGCCGGCTCACCGGCACCTTCCACCTCGACCAGCTCCGCCTCGAAGGCCGCTGCGCCTTCGAGGCCGCCCCCACCGGCCTGCACCGGCGCGGCGCCTTTCCCGCCCGCTGGACACAGCGGCGCACCCTCGCCGAGGAGCACCACTGGCGTGCCGCCACGGGCTCAACCGGCTGGACGCCCGCGCCTTCCGGGACGTCCCCCCAACAGCCTTCCTCCCTCGCCCCCGTGTACCGCCATCTGCGGAAATCTCTCGAGGACGCCAAGAACGAGCCGGACGCGGCAGACTTCTACTACGGCGAGATGGAGATGCGCCGCCACGACGGCGACCGGCCCCGCTCCGAGCGCGCGCTGCTCACCCTGTACTGGGCCGTTTCCGGCTACGGTTTGCGCGCCAGCAGGGCCTTGGCCTGGCTCTTTGGGGCCATGGCCGTCACTGTCCTGATCATGATGCTGTGGGGCATCCCGGAGGACGCTCCACGGGCCATGAGGACCGGCCACCTGACCGGGCAGGACATCTCACTGCCCACGGCGAACCCCACCGCCGTGAACCCGTCCGGTCCGCTGAGCTCCCGGCTGACCTCCCAGCGCTGGGAGAAGTCCGTGCGGATCGTCGTGAACTCGGTCGTCTTCCGCTCGTCCGGCCAAAACCTCACCACGACCGGCACCTACGTCGAGATGGCATCCCGCCTGACCGAAGCCGCGCTGCTGGGCCTTGCGGTGCTTGCCGTTCGCGGACGAGTGAAGCGGTAGCCCAGCGCCGGCGGAGGGATTGGCGCAACCGCCCGCGCCGTGGCCACCCGCTCCAGCAGCCCGGCGAATCCTTGACGGCCCCGCCCCGGTCGACCCGCGCTCGGCGGGACCGGCGGGTCGGCGGCAGGTGGCCGGCCTTTAGGGTTTGATCATGAGTTTGACAGCAGGTCACGAGGAAGGAGCCCTGCCCGGTCCGACGGTGTCGGCGCGGGGCTGGCAGGCGCCGAGCGCGGTCGAGCGGGGGCTGTACGAGGCGAAGGTGCGCGGCGACTGGCCCGCGTACTACGACCTCGTCGCCCGGGCCGACCTGTACATGATGCAGTCGCGGGCGTACGTCGACGCGAACGCGGGCAACACCCGCTTCCACCCCTACTGGAACCCGCAGACGCAGAGCATGTGCCTGGCCGTCTACACCGGTGGCATGCTGCCGCCGCCCGTGGCCGACCCGGTCTACAACTGCTACGACCTGGGCTGGTTCGCGGAGGTGTGGAACCAGGACGACCCGCCGTATCTCGTCGTCAACCCCGGCAGCCCCTGCGAGGGCGTCCTGCCGGCCGGGCCGGAGGGGCGTGCCCTGTGGCAGCGTCACTCCGCCCCGGTCGAACGGCCGGGGCTGGCCCCGGACGTGATCCACACCCTGGAGGTGGGCGGCCCCCGCACCGGCCAGGTCGCCTTCGGTCTCGCGGTCGGCGCGCACATCAACGTGCACAACGGGCGCTACTGGAACTCGATGGCCTACCACGGCTGCGGCTACCGCGACGAGAAGCGCACGCTGGAGCGCTGGTGGGGCGTCACCACCCGGGAGGACTGGCAGGACACGCAGGAACGGCTGCTGCGCGCCGCAATGGTCAGCGGGGTCTGGGAGTTCGTCCTGCAGCTTCGCCGCTCCATGGCCCTGGACTTCGCGGGCCCCGTCGACGTCGACCACTGGCGCCAGGCGGCGGAGAAGGTGGTGCGCCGGCGTTCCGAGGCCGCCGCCGAACCCCGCCTGACCGCGGACGGCGTCACCGCGGGCCGCGCCGTCACCGCCGCGGAGCTGGAGGGCCAGGTGACCGGTCTGCAGCGGCTGATCGGCCGCATCGCCCGCTACGAGGCGCGGTTCCGCGCCGACGGCCTGCTGCCCGAGGGGGGTTTCGTCCGGAGCGTCGAGGCCTGGGACTACGGCCGGGCCTCCGGCATGGCCCGCTGGGGACTCGCCGCCCGCCTGTGCTCGCTGCAGGAGGCGGAGGCGGCCGTGGTGCGGGCCGGCCGTCTCGTCCAGGTCAACTACCGCTCGTGGGAGGACTTCTCGGCCGCCTACGTCCTGGGCCGCTGTCTCCACTTCGACGAGGAGGAGTTCGGCGAGTGGTACGAGACGGTCCTCGCGACCCACCGTGCCCTGACCGCGGACCCGGCCAGCCCGTGGCGCACGCTCCCCTGGACCTGAGGATCCTGCTCCAGCGCCACGGTTCGGTGCCGGCGTCGGCGTCGGCGTCGGCGGGCACCTCGTGACACCGCGGTCACCGCGGGGACGGCGCAGGGGCCGGACCCGGTGGGTCCGGCCCCTGCGGCCGTGTGTGGGGCGTCAGTTCTTGACGGGCTCCATGCAGAGGACGAACTTGTCCGTCTCGAGCTGCTGCGCGAGAGCGACGTCGGCCACGCCCTCGCACTTGTCGAGGTCGAAGGTGTTGTCGACGACCTTGACGACCTTGAAGAGGTTGGGCACCTTCTCGGTGCAGCCCTTGCTCTCGACCTCGGGGTCGTTCTCCGGGCCGGTGACGACGACGCAGTCGCCGGCCTCCGCGTGCACCGGGGCCTCGCCCGTCAGGTAGGGAAGGCCCAGGCGCCAGAAGAGCACGACCGCGATCGCCAGGACGATGCCGAGGATCTTCCTCCCCAGGCCGCCCTTCTTCTTCGCGGGCTCGGACGGCGCGACGGAGGCGTCGAACGGGCCGGGAGCGGCGGGCTGCTCGGGGGTCTGCGGCGCGGGAGGCGTGGCCATGGAGGGTTCCTTGGGGACGTGTACGTGATCGAACGCGCGTACGTTACCGGCTCCTGGAACCACAAAAGGGACTCTTCCCTTCCGCTTTCCAATCAGATGCGGAGTCGTGATCCTGCCGACCCGTCAGGGCCGCGCCGCCGGAACCCGGCCCACGGGCGCGCCCCGGGGCCCGGGGCCGGGGCCGGCGTCGAGGACTCCTGCCGGGCGCACGACGTCCGCCGCCGCCCCCGCACCTTACGGCCAGCCCTGCTTCACCTTGGCGGGCGCGGTGTTCCAGTTCTTGGGTATGAAGGTGATGACGTAGGTTCCGCGGTCGAAGTCGCTGTATCCGGAGGACCAGCTGCGGAACTTGCTCTCGTACACCTGCATGGGCCCCATGCCGCCTTCCGGCGAGTGGTAGTGGTTGGCGTGGGTCCATATGGTGTTGTCAGCGTTTGTTTCTTTTTGGTCCCCGAACCAGCCGTAGTCGAAGTTGACATAGCTTTCGCCGGGCCTGGCGGGGCTGCGTGAGGTGTTCCGGTCCTTCGACATGTCGACGAGGCCCGTGTTCCGGTTGGGGCGGAAGGCGTCCGGGTCGCCGTACTTCCGCTTGTCGGAGGAGCTCCGGGGGTCCTGCCCGCTCCAGAAGTGCTTCGAGTAGATGACCGCCTTCATCCTGGACGGGTCGTGGTTGCCCCCGTTCCTGTCCTTGAAGGACGGGGTGTTCCTCAGGGCCGAGTAGAAGTTGGAACGGCTGTCCTCGGCGGCGAGAGCGTCGTCGTTCCTCGCGAGCTCCGCCTTGAGGTTGCTCAGGTAGGTGGTCTCGTCGTGGGCGTTGTCCAGGGCCTTGTTCATGACGGATGCCACGTCCCGGGCCCGGTTGAAGCCCTTTGCCTCGTCAAAGCTCTGCTTGGCGATGCGCCCCTCGAATTCGGCCCGCGTCTCGCCCGGCCGGGGGCTGGTGTTCTCCAGAGCGTTCCGGTGCTTCTCCTCGTCGAAGGACGCGAAGGCCAGTTTGTTCGTCGGGTAGGGGCCTGAATTGACCCAGGTGACGCCGACGCATCCGTAGGACAGCTGCTCCCGCTGCTGTTCGGTCATCTGCTGCGCTCGTCCGTCGCGGTGGCTGTAGACCTGCTGCCACTTGCGTATGTAGTTGCTGATGCCGGTAGTGGCCCTGTCTCCATGGGCCCGGTACGCGTCGGGCAGGCGGTCCAGTGGCTCGGCGGGCGGCGTCACCCTGTCGTCGGCCGCGGCGGGGGCCCTGAGCGACTCGGTGGCGCTCGGCAGGTCCCCGCCGGGGGTCTTGCCCGGCCGGCCCAGGTCCAGGGCCTCTTCGTTCAGCGCGTTGATGAGCCTGATGTCATCCGCTGTCAGGCCGTTGCTGTCGGCATAGGAACCCTTCCCGTCGCCGGTACCGCCGGCTGCCTGACTGACGGACGGCGTGAGACCGGCGGTGCACAGCACGATGCCGGCTGTGGTGAGGGCGAGGAACCCTGAACGTTTGTACATGAAAGCCTGGAATTCCCTTCATTGAAAAGCGGCATGAGAGAACGCGAAGCGTCCGCGCGGCGGCATGAAAGAGCTGCCGGAGCCGGCCTGCTCCCGGCTCCCGCTTTTGCCTCGATGCGCCCGGGAACGGCAAGAGACCGGCACCGGCCGGGATTTCACTTCTCTGCGCCGGTTCCCGAATGGATGGTCGGGTCGTGCGAGAAGTGATCATGTCCCGGTGCCGAATCCCCGACAACACTGCGGCTCCACATTCGGCCAGCAGGCCAATGGGGTGGTATTCGGTCATGCGGACCGGGCGCGCCCTGCGCCGGTAGGCGCGGCGGCGGCGTTCTCCCGGCCCCAGCCGCGCGATCCGTGGCGCGACCGGAGCCGGCCGCCTCGAAAGCCCCGCGCAATGGTGCGTGGCGGCGCTGTCAGCCGCGCCGCGGAATGTCCGGCGCCGGCGGCGGTACGGGCGCGGGAGCTCCGGCCGGCGCGTGCGGAGTCCCGGCCCGACACGGCTCTGCCTGCCGTGAGGACCGCAAGGTCTTCGCCACTCTCCCTTTCCAACCTCGGTCGGCTCACTGCCGGCCCAGCTCCGTCATGAGCCGCCGTCCTGCGCAGAACGGCCGGTAAAGCCCCTCTTGCGTGCCGAGTTCTCGGCGAGGCGTCAGCCGATGCGGACGGTGATCTCGGGGAGGGGGATGTCGGAAAGGTTCAGCTGGAGCCCGGTCAGGGTCAGGTAGGTCTGCGCGTCGGTCAACGCGGAAGCGGCCGACGGTGCCTGGGAATTGCCGCGGGTGCTCACCAGCAGGTACCAGCCCCCGCGCTTGTAGCTGCGGGAGGCGTCGGGGCGGTCGCCCTTCGGGTTCGGGTTCAGCGTCCAGCCCTGACGCTCCAGGTCCGCGCAGAGCGCGTTCATCTCCGACTGCGCGGCACTCTTGTCGCGGACGGCCGTCCAGCCCGTCCTCTTCGAGTCGGCGCCGGCCGCGACGGTCGGGCGGCCCTGCGCCGGGTCGATGCCCGCCGCGGCGACCGCGGTCCGGATCACCTCGTCAACGGCGTCCCGGGTGAGGGGCGGTGACGTGGACTCCGGTGCGGGCGCCGCCGTGGACGGGGGCGGCGTCGGCGTGGGCGCGGGCGCGCCCAGGTGGATGCGCCCGTCGTCGTTGATCTGGACGTGGTCCGGCGCGACCACGGCGGCCAGGCTCACGATCAAGGTCGCGGCCAGCCCGATCCACACCCTCTTCAACAGCGCGTTCAACGCGAAACTCCCCCCGAGTGATCAATCAGAGGGAGTTTCACACATCCCGCCCGGCGCCCGGCAGCCCCGATCTGCCACCGGCCGGGCAGCCGCGCCCTTTACGTGCCCCGTGCCGTCGCGGTTACCTGGAGCGTTACCTGGAGCGCACACGTACGAGCCACGGGGGCGGGCATGGCCGGCCGGTACGGAGGATGGGCGCGCGGGCTCCGGCGGACCGCGGTGGCGCTGGCCGCGCCGCCGCTGGCCGCGGCCCTGGCGTTCGCGGTGGCGCGGGAGTCGGCGTACGGGTCGTTGGGCGACTGGGGGTTCTTCCTCGGTGGGCTGCTGCTCCCCCTGGTCCTGCTCGGCGTGCACGCCGCTCTCGCCGCGCGGCGAGGGGCCTCGCTCATCGCGCTGTCCGCCCTGCCCGCCGGTCTCGGCGCCGTCCTGGCACTCGCGTCCGTGGGGCACGGCGTGCTGGAGGACCGGGGCGTCGAGATCAGCTGCCTCGTGCTGAAGGTCACCGAGCACACCGAGACGGAATCCTCCATGGACGCCCAGGGCCACTGGACCTCCACGACCCGGACCTCCTACGACCACCGCCTGGGCTGCCCCGCGGGCGGCCCGGAACACCTGGACGCCTCCTGGCGGCTCGCGAAGGAGGGCGAGTCGCTGGCGGTGGTGCACGACCCGCAGGGCAAGGTCTCGCCGAGGGCTGCCGGGGACGTCCACGGCCGGGGCCTGCGCACCGCGGCCGAGGTGGCGGTCGGGGCGGCGGTGCTCCTGGGGCTGGCCGGCGCAATCAGGGAGGCGTACGGGCAGCGGCGCCGGGGGCCGCGGGGTCCGGCCGGGCGGTGAGACGCCCGGCCGGGGGCGGCACCCTCCAAGGGTGTCGAGACGTTCCCGCGGCGGTCCGAGCGCAAAGGCGTCGCCCCCGAGGACGCCGGTGCTCACCGGGAGGGGACGGCGTCCTTCGGGGAGGTGTGCCAGTTGGTGACGACCGGCTTGTCGACGGTGATGGTGGCGACGGGCAGGGAGACCGGTTCGGGGTCGTCGTGACCGATGGCGACGATGATGCTGTCCAGTTCCTTGCCACCGTTCGCGCTGGTGGTCTTCGGGTTCACCCCGGCGTAGGCCGTGGTCTCCCCGGACAGCGTGATCTGCTTGCCGGTGGACTGCTCGGCGGGGCCGGCTTCCGTGCCGTCGGATCCGAACGCCACGGTCGGATGCACGGCGGGCAGGGTGCAGCTGATGCCCGGCTTCGCCTTGGCGACGACCAGAATGTATCCGCCGGCCTGGGTCTCGGACTTGGTGCTCCAGGAGATGTCGTTGGCGCCGCAGACCTGCCCGACGGGCTTCTGCCCGCCGCCGGTGCCGCCGCCGTTCTTGTTGTCCTTGCCCGTGCCCCCGGAGGCCCCGGCAGTGGCTGCGGGTGAGCCGGACGGCGTGGCCGACCCGGCCGCCGCGGTGGCGGAGGGGGAAGTCTGGGGGGCGCCGGCATCCGCGCCCGCGTCCGTGTCCTGGCAGGCCGTGAGCAGCATTGCTCCGCCCACGAGGACCGTGGTGGCGAGAAAGGCCTTGCGACGGTTGCCAGACATGAAATGAATCCCCTTGTACGGTCGTTGGTCGTTGACCATTGGTCGCGTCCGGGGCGGTCCGGCCCGGCGCTGCATGATCACTATGCGGGGACTGCGGGCCCGTTCGAGGCGATGGGCTCGTTCTCGGACAACGCTGTCACAGAGCGGTGACATGACCGCGATGAACGCTGCCGGGGCGGGAAACCGTCCGCCGCCTCGGCCCGGGTCGCAGCGTCGGCGCACGGCCGGGGGCCCCGGCGGAAAAATGGGTCGCGCGGACGGGGCGGGATGAGAGAGCTTGCCCGGATGCAACAGGCGAGCGGTCGTACGGTCAGCGTCCACCTCACCCACGGGGGCGAATACTTCGGCCTGCTGGGCCCGTACGGAGTGGACGGGGGCTGGTGGTCGTCCGCCGCGCCGGTCGTCGAGCGGGTGTCGCAGGAGCTGGGGGTGCCCGTGGTGGTGGTCCGGCTCGCCCACGCGCCGAGCGACGGCAGCAGCGGGCACGGCGGACACGGCGGACACGTGGTCTACCACGTCGAGGCGCTGGAGCGGCCGGCCGGCTCGACACCGCGTCAGGTGACGCCGGGCGTCGCCGCGTTGCTCGGTCCGGCCGAGCGGCGAGCCGGCTGGGCCACGACCGCCGGGCTGCGGGAGGCACTGGCCTGGGCCGAGGAGACACTGGACGGAGCGGGCCGGCCTGCCGCCGGCCGGCCCGGACAGGTCCGCACGTGGAACCTGTCCGGTCTCTTCCGCTTCCGCACCGCCGACGGCGGCGAAGCCTGGCTGAAGACGGTCAACCCCGCCTTCAACGCCCCCGAGGGCCTGGTGATCGCGCTGCTCGGCTCCGTCGACCCCGCGCTGGTGCCGACCGTACTAGGCTCCGACCCGGAACACGGCCGGCTGCTGCTCGACCACGTGTCCGGTGAGGACTGCTGGCGCCCGTCCGCCGAGGACGTCGTCGCCGTGGTGCCCCGGCTGGTCGCCGCCCAGGCGGCCCTGGCCGCCGACGGCCGGGCCGCCGCGGCCGGGCTCCGGGACCGTACCCTGCCCACGCTGGTCGCCCACGTGAACGCGCTGCTGGAGCGGCTCGCGGCCGAGCAGGCGGCGTCGCCCGGGCCGGGGCCCGAGGGGCAGCCCGAGGACCGGCTGACGGCCGGGGAGCTGGCGGCCGCCCGGGCGCTCGCCGCGCGGCTGCCGGCGCTGGTCGAGGAGCTGACGGCCTGCGGGCTGCCGGACACCCTGGTCCACGGCGACTTCCACCCCGGCAACTGGCGAAGCGACGGCACCCGGGCGGTGATCGTGGACTACGCCGACTCCGCGTTCGGTCATCCGGCCCTGGACGGGCTGCGCCCGCGTCAGTACGTGGACGGTCAACGGTGGGCGCAGGTCGCCGGGGTGTGGGCGCGGGCGTGGCGGGACCACGTGCCCGGCTCGGCGCCGGAGCGCGCGCTGGAACTGGTCGAGCCGCTGTTCCACCTCGCGTACGCGGTGCGGTACCAGGAGTTCCTGGACCACATCGAAACCAGCGAGCGGCCGTACCACGAGGGCGACCCGGTCAGTGAGATCCGCCGGGCGCTCGGCTGTGTGAGCCGGGGCGCGGCTGGTGACGTGCTCGACGCGCTGACGGATCGTTCGTGAACGGCGCTCGGTCAGTGACCGGGGGACGGCGGGGGTGCGGCGGGTGTGTGGCGGGGGCCGGCGCGGCGACGGCTATGCCTCTTCCACCAGCAGCCGCGCGTTGATGGTGGGGTTGCCGGCCTGGGCGAGCGGGAAGGTCGTGCCGATCTCCTCGGCGTGCCCGGGCACATCGATGCGGACGGTCAGCGCCCGGTTGAGCAGCCGCTCCTGCGGCATCCTGAAGTCGATGTTGACGATGCCGTGTTGCACGCAGTTGGCGCAGCCCGGCGGATTGGTCGGCTGGAAGAAGAAGCGCTTCGCGACCGGCTCGCCGTCGGCGAGCAGGGTGACGACGAAGGACCCGGGGATGTTGAGCCGGTGGATCCCCTTCACCCGCACCGAGACCGGGCTGGTGCTCCGGAACGCGAAGGTGTGGGCGGCGTCGATGTTTCCGGAGAGGTTCTCCAACGGGCCCTCCACGGGGCTGAGGAGTTCCAGCCGGTCGTAGGTGACTTCGGTTTCGATCGTCTGGTCCGCGGTCGTGCTGTAGGGAGGCAGTGCGTTGAACGGCGCCGTCAGCCAGTCGGTGTCCTCCCCCAGTGTGGATCGGAAGCCGGTCAGCGTGGTCGCGGAGACCCTCGTCTGCCAGCTCAGCCAGAGGCGGTCGAGGTTGCAGTGGAAGAACCAGAACACCGGGTCGTAGGAGGCGACTTCGGGTGTGCCCATCGTCGGTCCGATCGATCCGTGGCCGCTGTCGTGGGCCTGGATCGAGAAGTCCTGGTAGCCGTTCACGTTGAACGCGCCCCACAGCGACTGGGTCAACGAGGTGGCGATGTCCTCCAGGACCTCGAAGTCGGTGACGTTCTGTGCGATCTCCGCGGCCGGGAAGCGCTGGGTGGTGTAGGGGAAGTATCCGGTCACGGGCGGTGTCGCTGTGGCGCCGGGGTCGGCCGGGAGGACGTAGGCGTCGAACGGTGGCTGCTGCAGCCGCTCCGGTAGCGGCGTGGAGATGTCCCAGTAGGGAATGGTCACCGCCTCGCAGCCCGGAACGGAGCGCAGGGCGTCTTCGAACACGCGCAGGTATGCGCGGTGCCAGGGGTTGTAGCGGTCTTGATGGTGCAGGCACCAGCTGTGCGGCAGGCCGTGGTGCCCGGCCAGGGCGAAGTAGCTGTCGGGGTCTTCCCGGTCCCGGTCCATGAGGCCTCTGAACGCCGTGGCCAGCAGGTCGAATTCGGCGTCGCTCAGCGTCGTCACGTCTTTGCGCAGGCGGGTGGGGGTCTGGCCGTTCGTCGGCGGTTCGGCGGGGGTGGCCGTACCGAGGGGGAATCCGTTGACGATCCAGTTCCTGAACGTCTGTGAGCGTGCGGCGCTCCACTTTCCCCCCGCGTCCGGGGGCATCAGCGAGTTGGGCGGGGCGGTTTGTGCGTGGACCGACAGCGCGTTGCTCTTCAGTCCGTCGTAGGTGCCGAGTTCGATCCCCTTGGCGGCCATGTGTGCCACGTCTTCGGGCCGGAAGAAGAATCGGATATCCGCCAGATAGGTCGGCGCCGCAATGACTTGTTCAGCGATCGGGTTGTTCTCCGGCGGGGTCATGATTCCTCCGTTGGGCTCCGAACGGGCATTACGGACGACTCGGTGCTGCAGTCGCCGAGAAGTATGCGATACGCCCGGACGTATATGGATGATCGACACAGGCGGCCGGCCCTTTTGGAATTTGGTCGCCCAAGTCAATTGTTGAATGTGCGATTTGTGCAATCGGTTTTGAATCGCCGGTAATTCATCTCGGAACTCAAGGGGAAGTATCGTTTCCCCGTATGTGCAACACCGCTTTCCCGTGGACGAATCCGCCTGCTGCGGGCCGGCCGGGGGTTTCAGAACGTGACGCGGAACAGGGCGCCGCCGCCGGGGGCGGGTTCTGCCGTCAGGTCTGCCGCGTGGGCCCGGGCGATCTGGCGGGCCATGGCCAGGCCCAGGCCCGAGCCCGGCAGGGCGCGGGCCGTGCCGGCGCGGTAGAAGCGGTCGAAGACGTGGGGCAGGTCCTGCGGGGAGATGCCGGGTCCGTGGTCGCGGACCGTCAGCTCCGGGCCGCGGCCCGGGGCGGCCGCCGTCAGGTCGACTTCGACGGGCAGGCCGGCGGGGCTGAACTTGGCCGCGTTGTCCAGGAGGTTGCCGAGCAGGCGGCTCAGGCGGGCGGGCACCCCGGGCACCACGACGGGCTCGGCCGGTACCCGTACGTGGAAGGGCACGGCCGGCCAGTGCGTGCGGGCGGCCTGGGCGCAGTGTTCCACCAGGGTGCCCAGGCGGACCTGTTCCACCAGGGGTTGTGGTTCTTCGTCGCGGGCCAGCTCGATGAGGTCGCCCACCAGGCCCGTGACGTCGCGCAGTTGGCGTCCCAGGGCGGCGGAGGCGCGTTCGCGCTGGTCGGGGGTGAGGCGGTCGGCGCGGGCGAGGAGTTCGGCGTTGGTGCGCAGTGCCGTGAGCGGGGTGCGCAGTTCGTGGGAGGCGTCGGCGACGAGCCGGCGCTGTGCGGCGACGGACTGTTCGAGTTCGGCGAGCATGGTGTTGAAGCTGGTGGCCAGGCGGGTGATCTCGTCCTCGCGGCCCGGCGGGGGGAGTTCGATGCGGTGGCGGGCGTCGCGGGTGGCGGCGATCCGTTCGGCGGTGGCGGTGAGCCGGGCGACGGGGGCCAGGCCGGTGCGGGAGACCCAGTGTCCGAGGAGGGCGGCCAGCAGGACGCCGGCGGCCGCGGTCAGGACCAGCCAGCGGGCGGCTTCCTCGATGCCGTCCCGGACGGTGTCGGCGCGCAGGGCGACCTGGAGGGCGCGGCCCCCCGCGTAGTCGGTGGTGAGCATCCGGGCGGGGTGTCCGGCGACCGTGATGTTGGTGTAGTAGGGGGCGTGGCGGCCTGCGGCGACCTTGCGGGCGGCGGGGGCGACGGGCAGCTGTCCGGGCGGGCGGGGGTCGTCGGAGGGGTCGGCGGGGACGACTTCGGCGCAGGCGGGTGCGGCCAGGAAGCGGCACTCCCCCGCCAGGACGCCGGGTGCGGAGCCGGGGTTGCGCTGGGCGGCGAGGCGCGCGGACTGGGTGAGGCTGAGGTCGAGCTGTTCGTAGAGGGCGGAGCGGACCACCAGGTAGGCGGCCGCGCACACCCCGACCGCGACGAGGGCGACGGCGGCGGTGACGGACAGTGCGAGGCGGGTGCGCAGGGGGCCGCGGCGGCGCCAGACCCGGCCGAGGCGGCGGCCGCCGCTCACGGGGTGTCCAGCCGGTAGCCGACGCCGTGGACGGTGTGGACCAGCCGGGGCTCGCCGGCGGCTTCCAGTTTGCGGCGCAGGTAGCCGACGTAGACGGCGAGGGAGTTGGAGTCGGGCCCGAAGTCGCGTCCCCACACCAGTTCGAGGATGAGTTCGCGCGGGAGGACCTGGCCGGGGTGGCGCAGGAGGAGTTCGAGGAGGGCGGCTTCGGTGCGGCTGAACTCCAGCGGGCGGCTCCCCCGGCGGCCGGTGCGGGTCTCGGGGTCGAGGACGAGGTCGGCGAAGGCGAGCGGGGCGGCGGTGCCGGCGGGTCCGGGTGCGGCGCGGCGCAGGAGGGCGCGGATGCGGGCGATGAGCTCGTCGAGGGCGAAGGGTTTGACGAGGTAGTCGTCGGCGCCGGCCTCCAGGCCGTCGACGCGTTCGCTGACGGAGTCGAGGGCGGTCAGGACGAGGACGGGTGTGCGGTCTCCCATGGCGCGCAGTTGGCGGCAGACGCCGAGGCCGTCGAGGACGGGCATCATGACGTCCAGGACGACGGCGTCGGGTTCCCAGGCGGCGATCTGGGAGAGGGCGGCGAGGCCGTCCGCGGCGCCCCGCACCTGGTATCCCTCGACGGTGAGTCCGTCCTCGACGGCCGCCCGGACCTCGGGCTCGTCGTCGACGACGAGGATGCGCTGCCGGCTGCCCGGGCCGGCCGGGCCGTCTGTGCTGTTTGTGGTGTTCGGGGTGTTCATGGAGCTCATGGGGGCACAGCCTGCCAAAGGCTTCTGAGAGAACCTCTTAGAACGTTCTTAGGGCGCACCGGGAGTGTGCCCGCATGACCACCACCACACCACACAGGCCTGCGGCCGGGGCGCTCTCCGTCGTGATCGGTGCGGGCGGCACCGGGGGGCACATCTATCCCGGTCTCGCGCTCGCGGAGGCGCTGCGGGCCGCGGTGCCCGACGCCGTGGTCTCGTTCATCGGGACCGAGCGGGGCCTGGAGAGCGAGCTGATCCCCGGTGCCGGCTACCGCCTGCACACCGTCGACATGATCCCCTTCGATCCCGCGCTGGGCGCGAAGCGGTACCTGCTGCCGGCGGCGCTGCTGCGCTCGGCGCACCAGGCGCGCTCGGTGATCCGGGCGCAGGGTGCCCATGCCGTCGTGGGCATGGGCGGGTACCCGAGCGCGCCGGCCGTGCTCGGTGCCCGGCTGGCGGGTCTGCCGGCCGTGATCCACGAGTCGAACGCGGTGCCCGGCCGCGCCAACCAGTTCGCGGCCCGGCTCACCCCGCACATCGCGGTGGCCTTCGACCGCAGCCGGGCCCATCTGGCGGGCGGGGAGCGGGCACTGACGACCGGGATGCCGATCTCGGCGGCCCTGTCCGGGCTGGCGGAGCTGCCCGGGGCGGACCGGGCGGCGCTGCGCGCCGAGGCCCGGCGGGCGCTGGGGGTGCCGGCGGGGCGGCGGCTGGTCGTCTTCAACGGCGGCAGCCTGGGCGCGGTGCGCCTGACCCGGGCGGCGGCCGCGCTGGCCGGTCTGTGGCAGTACCGGGACGACGTACAGCTGCTGGTGAAGACGGGGCCGGCCGCGCTGGCGGACACGGTGGCCGATCTGGCGGCGTCGGGCGGGCAGCGGATCGCGCGGGCCGTGCCGTACCTGGACCGGATGGACCTGGTGTACGCGGCTGCCGACCTGGTGGTGTGCCGGGCGGGTTCGGCGACCGTCGCCGAGCTGGCGGCGACCGGGGTCCCGGCGGTGCTGGTGCCCTACCCGTACGCGCCCGGTGACCACCAGACCCACAACGCGCGGGTGCTGTCCGACGCGGGCGCGGGGCTGTTGCTGCCCGACGCCGAGACCACCGCCGAGCGTCTCGCCGGCCTGGTCGGGCCGCTGCTGGCGGATCCGGCCCGGCTCGCGGCGATGGCCGGGGCCGCCGAGCCGGGCCCGCACGCGCGAGCCGCCGAGCTGCTGGCGGCCGAGGTCCTGCGCGTCGCCGGCCTCACCCCCGCCCCCGCCCCTCTCTCTGTTACCTCTGATCTGGAGCGCATGTGAACAGCTGGACCGGCCGTACCGTTCTCGTCACCGGCGCGGAGGGCTTCATCGGCTCGACGCTGGTGGACCTGCTGGTGGCTCGGGGGGCGCGGGTGCGTGCCTTCGTCCACTACAAGCCGTACGCCGAGAAGGGGCACCTGGCGCGTTACCTGGCCGACCCCGGCGGGCCGGTGGAGATGTGGGCGGGCGACGTGCGGGACGCGGGCCGGGTCAGTGACGCGGTGGCCGGCTGTGACACGGTCTTCCATCTGGCGGCGCTGATCGGGATTCCGTACAGCTACGACTCGCCGGGCGCGTACGTGCAGACGAACGTCACGGGTACGCAGAACGTGGCGGAGGCCTGCCGGCGGCACGGGGTGCGGCGGCTGGTGCACACCTCGACGAGCGAGGTCTACGGGACGGCGCTGACCGCCCCGATCTCCGAGAGCCATCCGCTGCAGCCGCAGTCGCCGTACTCCGCGTCGAAGATCGGTGCGGACATGATGGCGCTCTCCTTCCACCACGCGTTCGAGCTGCCGGTGACGGTGGTGCGTCCGTTCAACACCTACGGGCCGCGGCAGTCGGCGCGCGCGGTCATTCCGACGATCCTGGCCCAGCTGCACGCCGGGTCGCGGGAGATCCGGCTGGGGTCGCTGACGCCGACCCGGGACTTCACGTACGTGACGGACACGGCGGAGGGGTTCTTGGCGGTGGCGCAGTGCGACCGGGCGCTGGGTGAGGTGGTCAACCTCGGTACGGGTGAGGAGATCTCCGTGGGCGCGCTGGCGGAGGCCCTGGTCAAGGTGTCGGGGCGGGATGCGCGGGTGGTGGTGGACCCGGCGCGGCTGCGGCCGTCGGGCAGTGAGGTCCAGCGGCTGCTGTCGGACAATGCGCGGGCCCGGGACTGGGCGGGCTGGCGGCCGCGGGTCGGTCTGGAGGAGGGGCTGGGGCGTACCTCGGAGTGGATCGCGGCGAATCCTTCGCTGTTCGCGCCGGACCGGTACGCGGTCTGAAGTCTGTGCCGTGCCGCCGGGATGCCGCCGGCGTGGGGGCGGGCGGCGCGGGGGCGGGCGGTGGTGTCCTGTTGGGTCCGAACAGCCCAGTTCGGCGCGCCGGGGGCGGGCCCGCTCCCTAGCGTGGCGTTGTGGAGACAGCCGACGCCCCCGCACCTGCCGCCTGGCGGAACCTGATCGTGGCCACGGTGGGTTTCACCCTCACCTTCTGGGCCTGGGACCTGATCGCCCCGTTGGGCAGCGACTACCACGACCGGCTCGGCCTGACCTCGGTGCAGCAGTCGCTCCTGGTGGCGGTGCCCGTGCTGGTGGGCTCTCTCGGCCGGGTCCCGGTCGGTGCGCTCACCGACCGCTACGGGGCCCGGCGGATGTTCCCCCTGGTGTCCGCGCTCACCGTGGTGCCGGTGCTGCTGCTGATTCCCGCCCGGGACTCCTACGCGGCGACGCTGGCGGTCGGGTTCCTGCTGGGGCTGGCGGGCACGACGTTCGCCATCGGGGTGCCGCTGGTCAACTCCTGGTTCCCGCCGGCCCGGCGCGGGTTCGCGCTCGGGGTGTTCGGGATGGGGATGGGCGGGGTGGCGCTCTCCGGCTACTTCACCCCGCGCATCGCGCAGCGCGGCGAGCACCTGCCCTTCGTGGTGGTGGCGGTCGCGCTGGCCGTGTACGCCGTGCTGGCGGCGCTGCTGCTGCGGGACCGGCCGGACCGGCCCATGCCGGCCGCTTCGCTCGGGCAGCGGCTGGCCTCGGCCGGGCGGCTGCGGGTGACGTGGGAGCTGTCCGCGCTGTACGCGATCGGGTTCGGCGGGATCGTCGCCTTCGGGGTCTACCTGCCGACGTATCTGAAGAGCGGGTACGGGTTGACGCCGACCGATGCGGGCACCAAGGCCGCCGGGTTCGCGCTGCTGACCGTGGTCGCCCGCCCGTTCGGCGGCTGGCTGGCCGACCGGGTCCACCCCGCGGTGGTGACGGCGGGCGCCCTCGGGTTCGTGGCCCTCCTCGCGATCGTCCAGGCCTTCGACCCGCCGCTGGATCCGGTCGGCACGGTCTGTCTGCTGTGCATCGCGGCGGGGCTCGGCACGGCCAGCGGCAGTGTGTTCGCCCTGGTGTCCCAGGTGACGCCGCAACCGCAGGTGGGCAGCGTCACCGGCATCGTCGGCGCCGTCGGCGGCCTGGGCGGGTTCGTGCCGCCCCTGGTCATGGGCGCCGTCTACAGCGCCAAGGGCTCCTACTCGATCGGGTTCATGCTGCTGTCCGACCTGGCCCTGGCCGGCTGCGTGTACGCGTACGTGCGGATGCGCACCGTACGGCCCTCCGCCGACGCCGCCGGAGGAGTCGTCGGGGACGCCGCCGGGGACGCCGCCGGGGGCGGGGGTGTCAGGGTGGGCGGGGCGGAACCGGGGGCCCCGGTCCGCGGCGGGCGGGACTGACGCGGGCCCGCCCGCGCGGCCGGGCGGGACGGGTGGAAATCCGGGGGCCGCCGTGGTGCCCGGGCCGTTACGATCGGCCCCTTCACCCGATCGTGGCGGTCCGACGGAGGCACCGATGACACTGGCCCCTGTGCGGACGGCACCGGCCGCCCATCCCGAACGGCTGGAGCGGGGGCACCCGTTCCGCCAGTGGAAGACCTGGCGCATACCCGGTACCGAGCTCACCCTCACCGGGTACTCGCGCGCCAACGACAAGACGTTCTTCCACGTCCCGGAGCTGCGCTGCGCGCTCGACGCCGGCCTGGCGGAGGGGCGTCAGCCGGAGACCGTCTTCCTCACCCACACCCACCACGACCACTCCAAGGACCTGGACTACCTCGCCGCCAGGCCCGGCGGTGTCGACATCCACCTGCCCGCCGCGGCGGTGCCGTACGTGGAGTCCTTCCTGCGGGCCTCGGCCGAGCTGAACCACGGCGCCGCCTACGACGCCTCGCTCGCCGCGGGCTGCCGGCTGCACGGGGTGCGCGGCGGTGACGAGTTCACCTTCGGGCGGCGGGGCCACCGCGTGCGGGTGGTGGACTGCGTCCACAAGGTGCCGTGCGTGGGGTACGCGTTCTCCGAGACCCGCAAGGCGCTGCTGCCCGAGTACGAGGAGCTGCGGCGCGGCCTGGTGGAGGCGGGGCGGGGTGCGGAGTTCGGGCGGATCCTCGCGCGGCGCCGCGCGGAGGGCGCGGTGGTCGAAGGGGAGGTGCTCAGGCCGCTGTTCGCGTTCCTCGGGGACACCCATGTGAGCGTCTTCGAGGAGAATCCGTGGCTGTTCGAGTACCCGGTGATCATCACCGAGTGCACGTTCCTCGACGATGCCGAGCTGGCGCGGGCCGACCGGGTCGGGCACACCGTGTGGAGCCGGCTGAAGCCCGTCGTCGAGTCCCGTCCGGACACCCTCTTCGTCCTGACCCACTTCAGCCTGCGCCACTGCGACCAGGACGTGCTCGACTTCTTCCGCGACGAGCGGCCCGCGAACGTGGTGGTGTGGGCGCATCCGGAGAGCCGGCTGCCCGAGCAGCACCAGCACGGCTGAAACCCGGCCGCGGGCCCTCGTCGGTTGCGCCGATGAGGGCCCGCGGCAGTCGTGTCCAGGGCGTCAGGTCAGCACTCGCGCAGGCCCGGGGCGGGGTCGACGGAGGTGTGGAGGTCCACGGCGGCGACGTTGCCCCACTGGCCGTTGTCCAGCTGGGTCCAGTACCAGACGTTGTTGCCGCCGGCGTGCTGGTCGCCGCGGCCCCAGCACTGGAACCAGCTGGGGCTGGTGTTCAGCGGCCCGCGCACCGCGGAGTTGTAGCGGCGGTGCTCGTATCCCTTGGCGCCGACCCGGTTGCCGCACCACAGTTTGCCGTCGGCGCGGACGCCGCATTCGGCGGCCGCGCTCCGGCCGGCGGCGGGCGTCGCGGCGGCGGGCCCGGTCACGGTGGCCATGCCGCCCGCCAGTGCGACGGTGGCCAGGCCCAGGGCGATCTTCCTGCCTGCGTACATGCTTCCTCCTCGGAAGGGCTCCCTCCTCGGGAGCCGGGGTGACGGGTGTGCGTGAGGTGTGGTGCGAGGGGTGTTCAGGGGCAGGTGCGTACGCCGTCCAGCCAGGCCGCGCCCTTGATGTAGATGTTGGTGATCCACGCCCCGTACTCGGGCAGGTAGGACCAGGCGTCGTTGGTGTAGCCCTCGGCGGTCACCGGTTCGGCGTGCTTCTGGCACTCGATGCGCACCGTGGTCGGGCCGGGGAACTTGTGCACGCGCGGGCTGGTGGTGGACGGTTCCCTGTGGGTCCACACGTCCGTGCCCCAGGTGCTGAACGTGCCGGGTGCGGCCGCCGGCGGGGCGATACGGACCGCTCCCGCGTAGTCGCCGTCCAGCCGTACGTCGCTGACGGTGATCCGGGTGCCCGATTCGCGGGCCTCGACCATCTTTCCCGCGCCCAGATAGATCGCGATGTGGTGGATGGGGCCCCCGGAACCCCAGGCCAGGAGGTCGCCCGGGAGCAGCGGGCCGGTTGCCTGGGCGGCGGTGAACCGCTGTTGCACGCGCGGCGAGTGGAACTGGTGGTGTGCGTTGCCGGTCAGCGGGTCGCCGCCGGCCGCGCGGGCGTAGGCGTAGCGGACCAGCCCGGAGCAGTCGAAGCCGAGCCGCTCCGGGTCGTGTGCGCTGTCGGGGTCGCTGGGGTCGACCTGGCCGTAGGTCGGCCCGGGCTGTGGTCCGTGGCCGCCGCCCCAGGTGTACCAGACGCCGATCTGTTCGCAGGCGGCTGCCACGGCCTTCTCGGCCACGGCGGAGGCGCCGGGGGCGAGCACGGCGCAGGTGCCCGCCGCGTTCGCCGCCTTCGCCGTCTTCGCGGTCTCCACGGTCTCCACGGTCTTCGCCGCCTTCGCGGTCTTCGCTGCCGGGGCCGGGGCCGGCGTGGCCGCCGTGGCGCTGTGGGCGCCTTCCCAGGCGGCCAGGAGCGTGAGCGCCGCCGTCGCCGCCGCCACCGCCGTTCTCCGCATCGTCATGTCCGGTCCCCCGTTTCCGCCGCGCGGTGTCCCGCGGGTGGTGGTGTCGTCGTGTCCGTGGTGCCCGTCGTGGTGTTCGCGTCGTACGGAGCACGCACCGGCTGTCCGCCGGGCACTTCGAGACTGTTCCCCGGCGCCCCCGTGTGTCGAGGAGGCGCGGGTCGCCCACTGCATCGGGCAACGGGAAACTCCCGGGAAACCCCCTCCCACCAGGCACTTTGAGTAACCGTCAACAGACGGCCCGGTGGGGGCTGTCCGTGCGGAGCAGCTGGAACCCGGGCGCGGCAAACCGCATCACCTTGTAGGGGTGGGCCGGGACGGTGGCCGTCACCCGCCGGTCCCGCCTTCAACTCGATCTGGAGACAGCCCCGGTATGAACTCTCAGTCGCCGTCGGGTGCCCCGGGCAGAGCGCTGCGCGCCCTGTGGGGGTATCCGCGCCGTGCGCCGCTGACCCTCGCCTATGTCTGTCTGCTGCTGGTCACGCATGCCTGGATCGGCTACGGGCTGTCCGCCGGCCGGTCGGCCGGGGTGCTGGGTCACGTCAGCACCAATCTGGACAACCTGCGGGATCATCCGCTGTCCGCGCTGCTGGGCAGTGTGCTGTTCTTCGACGGCACGCTCACGGACGTCGCCTCGACCGGCTTCGTGGGCACCTTGATCACGTTGGGTCTCGGTGTCTGCTGCTTCCTGGCCTGGGCGGAGCGCCGGTGGGGAGCGGTGCGCGCGGTGGCGGTGTTCCTCGGCGGGCATGTCGCGGCCACGCTGCTCACCGCTGCGGTCATCGCCGTCGCGCTGCGGCAGGGCTGGTATCCGGACTCCGTGCGGCAGGAGTTGGACTTCGGGGTCAGTTACGGTGCGCAGACGGTGCTGGCGGTCGGCACGCTCGCGCTGCCGCGGTGGGGGCGCGTGCCGTGGGTCGTCTTCGTGCTCGGGTGGCCGCTTGGGGGTGCGCAGTGGGCGGCCGGGCCGTTGCCGGACTTCACCACGGTCGGGCATCTCGTGGCGGCGGTCCTGGGCTTCGGGCTGCTGGGTGTCCCGGCTTTCAGGCGGCAGCGGGTCCGGGCCGGCGGGCCGTCCGGCGCTGCGGGGGGCTTCGCGTCGCGCGGAGGTTCTGTTGCGCGGTCGGCGTCGTCGGCAGCCGGAGTACGGAGGCCTCCGTCCGGCTGAGCGCCAGGGGCCGGCTGCTTCAGGTGCCGGTGGTCGGTGTCCGCCGCGGCGTGGTCGGGCCGCGGGGCGTGACGTGGTGGACGCCTCCCCGTCGTGGCCCGGTTGCGGGTGTGCCAGGACGTGCTGGAGGGCCGCCGTCTTGGGAGGTGGCGGCCCTTCAGCCGGTCGTGTGGTGCGCCGGCGTCAGATGACGGGGGTGTAGGCCAGGGGGGCGAATCCCGCGCCGCAGGCGGCCGGCAGGTTGGCCGGGGTGAAGGGGGTTCCGGACGCGGTGGTGCAGACGGCCTGGCGGATCACTCCGTTGCTGGCCAGGAGGGTGATGTAGAGGTTGCCGGGGTCTTCCTCGGTGACGGACACGGCGGTGCCCGAGACGCACTGCGGCGCTCCGGCCAGGAGCCCGAGGTTGATCCACACGCCGGGGTTGCGGCTGTCGTTGAGGAAGGCGTGTCCCTGCCGGTCGGTCGCGGCGCGGAAGACGGTTTCGAACAGGCCGCCGGCTCCGGAGTAGTCGACGACGGTGGAGCTCACGTCCCGCGACACCGAGCATCGCTTGGACTCGTCGGCCTGGCCCTGGGCCTGGGTGTCCTTGGGGGTGGGGTCGTCGTGCGCGAGCGCGGACGGGGCCACGAGCGCTCCGGCGAGCAAGGCTCCCGCGACTGCGGCGGTACCCCGGGCAGCCCAAGCGAGCTTCCTCATGTGTTTCCTTTCGTGGGTGCGGGCCGACCGCGTCGACGGGCGGCGCCCGGGTCGACTTCTCGCACCGCGGGTCGCGTGGGTCATCCCGCCCGTGCTCGGCCGGCTCGTCGAACGGTGAGGCCGTCACGTGGTCCGTGGCGGCCCCCTTTTTCGGGATCGAACATTCCGCGCCCGGCCCGGGCGCACACGTACAGCTACGGTCCGTCACTCTAAGGAATGGGCTCGTTTCGGGTCCGTGTGGGTGCCGCGCCCGGGGGCGGGCGGTGTCAGACGGCGCCGGTCCACACCTCGGGGCCGCCCCCCTCCCAGCGGATCGGCCCGTCCTCGGACAGCTCCACGTCCTCCAGTCCGGCCCGGCGCAGGAACTCCGACACGTCCGCGGGGGTGTACGCCCGGCCGAGGTCCGCGTCCACGCCGAGGGCGTGCACGGTGACCTTGCGGCCGCCCCGCGGGGACACGGGGTGAATCACGATCTCCGTCTGGTCCGCCATACCTCCACGGTGCGGCGGACCGGCCCGTACGGCATCCGGTGCCCTCCCCGCGTACCGGACGGGCCGGCGGGGCTCCGGCCGCGCGGTGCGGGAGGGCGGTGCGGGAGGGCGGTGCGGGAGGGCGGTGCGGGAGCGTGGCCCGCATGACGGCTTCTCACATTCCGCGGAGCGCATGGGGTTTGGGGGCGGGCGCCCCGGACAGACGCGTGGATACCGGAAGCGGAGCACACCCTGCGGATGGGGCGCTTTCGGTGCGGGCCCCGCCGCATGACGCCCTCCCTCCCCGTCATGCGGCAGGCTCGCCCGTACGACGGGCTGCCGCTCGGATCCGTCCGGCACCCGGAGACCCCGCGCCCCGGCCTTCTTGCCCGGTCGGGTGGCCCGGGGCCGTCCGGCGAACCCCCGGCACCGGCGCTCAGACCGCCGCCCCCCGGGCAACGGACCCGGCGGCAGCAGCCCGTCGCGGGACCGGCGCGACGCTCACGTCCGGCCGGCTCCGGCTCCGGCTCCGGCTCCGATGCCGGAGCGGGTGCGGGTTCCACCGCTCGCCGTTCACCGCCGCCTTCAACATCGCCGGCACGCCCGCGATGTCGGTGCCGCTCGCCTGCGACCCGGCCACCGGCCTGCCGTTCGGTGTCCGGTTCGCGGCGGGCTACGGACGTGAGGGCGTGTTGTTCCGGCTCGCCGCGCAGCTGGAGGAGGCCGCGCCGTGGGCGGGGCGCAGGCCCGCGGTGTGGGCGGGCGCGGCCCGGGGGGTGTGGTCCCCGCGGGCAGGGGTGCGGGTGCGGGGCCGGCGCGTCGCGGCATCGGCCGGCACGGGCCGGGCGCGGGTCAGTGCGGGCCGGGCGCGGGCAGATCGTCATCTAAGATTCAGGCTGGCCGCGGGGCCGCGGCTCGTCGCTGGCGTGGCGGTCGCGGAAGGGCCAGGCCGGCCGGTCGAGTGAGAGCGGCCCGTGTCAGGGGTTCTCGGTCCGGTCCGGACGGGGACCGTCTGACGCTGATCATGAAGCTCCCGGGGAATCGCGTGCCGTCGGCGTGCGTCTCAGTGGTGTGAGATGCCCAGCCCGCACGCCCACGCACATAAGACCGCCAGGGAGAAGTGAGGTATGGCAGTGATCTGCGTCGGAGGCATGATCGGCATCGGGAAGACGAGCGTGGCCGAGCTGCTCGCCAAGGAGCTGGGCAGCGAGGTCTTCTACGAGAGCGTGGACGACAATCCGATCCTTCCGCTCTTCTACACCGCGAGCCCCGAGGAGATCCAGGCCAGGCGCTACCCCTTCCTGCTGCAGCTGTACTTCCTGCAGACGCGGTTCGCCGCGATCAAGGAGGCGTACAAGCAGGGCGACAACGTCCTGGACCGGTCCATCTACGAGGACTGGTACTTCGCCAAGGTCAACCACGACCTGGGCCGGATCAGCTCCCTCGAGATGCAGGTGTACGAGGGGCTGCTGGAAGAGATGATGCGCGAGATCGACGGCCTGCCGTACCGCAAGGCACCGGATCTCATGGTCTACCTCAAGGCGGACTTCGAGACGGTGCTGCACCGGATCGGCCTGCGGGGGCGCGATTTCGAACAGGACGAGAGCCTCGTGGAGTACTACCGGACGCTGTGGTCCGGCTACGACGACTGGGTGCACAAGCACTACTCGGCCAGCGAGGTCCTCATCGTCGACATGAACAACACCGATGTGGTGAACAACCCCGACGACGCGGCCCGCGTGGCGCAGGACGTCAAGAACGCCCTGGCCGCGGTCAGGCGGGACGCCCCGTCCGGCGCCTGAACAGCGAACCGCCGTGGGGCCGCCTCCCCCGTGCGGGGGGGGCGGCCCCTACCTTCGGACACGGCCGCGCAGGTCGGCGGGCCACGGGCCGGAGCGGGGGCGGCCGGGCGGTCAGGGGTGGTGGGTGCCGAACAGTGGGTCGAGCGGCTCGCCCTCGTAGCCGATGACGAGGCAGGACGCCGCGACCGGCCCCTGGGACAGTTCCACGAGCCGGGCGAGGGCCGCCGCCTCGGACGGGAGTCCGGCCGGATCGAGACCGAGCGCCCGGGCGGCACGGTCGCGCCGCCGGTCGAGGTCGGGCCAGCCCTCCCTGTACTCGTCGGCGAGCGCCTGGAGTTCCGTGGGGGTCCGCCCGGGAGCATCCTGCCACCACGGCACCACGAGACACAGCCGCACCAGCTCCGGCAGTCCGAGCGCAAGCGGTCCGGCTTCGCCGTCGAGGCTCACGTACACCACGGGGCGTTCCTCCCCGCCCTCGCCGACGAAGCAGAACGCGTCCCCGGAGGCTGCCCGCGCGAACTGCTCCAACCGGGCCCCGGAGGCGAGACGGACCCCGTCATCCAGGGCGTGGGAGGCGGGGTCCGTCGCGTCGAGGTCCGCGACGCAGGCGAAGAACGCGACGGCTTCCTCATCGGTGTGCAGGAGGGGCAGCAGCGCGTCGGGGTTGGCCTGTGCGTTCGATCCGTTCACCGGGCAACCGTAAGCGGGGCCGCTGACAGCGGGCCGGGTGCGGGCGGGGCCGCGCGCGCCGTGGCGCCGCGCGCTCTCGCACAAGGGCGCGGCGCTGCGGGGCGGGGGTGCGGCGCCGGCGGGGGCCGCGGCCGCCGACCAGGTCCTCAACGGGAACTCCGACCTGTGCCTGGGCATCAACGGCGGCGGCGAGTGGGGCCGGACCGCCATCCAGTGGTCGTGCAACGGCAACGACGACCGGACCTGGTACTTCGGCCAGGCCGACGGCCCTGCCACGGCGGTGAGGCGGTGACCGCCCCTGCCCGTGCCGGGCGGGGCGGGCACTGTCGGGGGTCACCGGGTGCGGAAGGTTCCGGTGTACACGTCCGTGCGGTTGTCCGGTGCGTCGGAGTTGGCCTCGGTCAGGACCGCCCGTACTCCCCCCTTGCCGTCCGTCGCCAGGCCCTGGTAGTCGCCGAGGAAGTAGCCGCCGGCGAACGGCGCCTGCAGCCAGTCGAAGACCCGTGAGATCCGCCGTTCGCTGCGGAGCGCGAGGTCTCCGTGCGGGAGCGTGGCCAGCTGGTAGGCGGTGGGCAGCGTGGTGGTGTCGCCCGGTTTGAGGAAGCGCAGGTCGTAGTAGGTGAGCGCGACCGTGCCCCGCTCGTCGACCGCGATCGACGGGGAGAAGCCCGCCGCGTCCCGCGGGCTGATCAGCTGCGGCCCGCCCCAGGTGCGTCCGCCGTCGGTGGAGCGCACGAGCTGGACGGAGTCGAACCTGCCGCCGGAGAAGTCCGAGCCTTCGTAGGCCATGTACAGGGTGCCTGTGGTGGGGTCGACGGCCGGGCTGGGCAGGGTGGCGCCGGCGCGCAGCAGCTTGGTGGGGTCGTTGGGGTGGACCTCCGGTACGGAGGTGTCGCGGGCCACGGTGACCGGGGCGCTCCAGGTCCGTCCGGCGTCGGCCGAGGTGACCATGGCGTAGTGGGCTTCGACGACGGTGGCGAGGTCGTCGGAGTGGGTGATCTGGTCGTAGAAGTCGTAGAGGGTGCCGGTGCGCGGGTCGACGACGATGACGTGGCCGATGGTCTGGGTGTTGGGGACGGCGCTGGTGTCGACGAACGGCCGGGCCCTGGTCCAGGTGCGGCCACCGTCGCGGGTGAGGGAGATGTAGCCGGGGCCGTCGAGGGAGCCGGGGCCGGGCGGGTCGTTGTCGAGGCGGTCCCAGACCTGGTAGGCGGTGCCCTTGCGGACCGGGTCGGCGGTGAGCGAGGGCTTGTCGTTGAAGAACGGCTCCTCGTCGACGTGGGTGGTGGTGAGGTCCTGCCAGGTGCGGCCGCCGTCGCGGGAGGTGGCGGTCAGGAGGGCGCTGCGGGTGCTGCGGGTGAAGTCGACGCCTTCGCCGCTCGCGTAGACGGTGCCGTCGGGTCCGGTGCTCACCCAGGGGTCGGAGGCGCGTTCGAAGTCCGCGCCGCCCGGGGCGCACAGGCTGAACGGCAGGGTGCTGGTGTGGAAGGTGCGGCCGTCGGTGGTCCAGGCGGCGGCCAGGCCGCGGGCGGCGCCGTCGTTCCAGCGGTCCTGCTGGAAGACGGTGACCACGCGCTGGGGGTCGCGCGGGTCGACGGAGAGGTACGGCTCGACCTCGGTGCCCGGGTAGGCGACGCTGTCGGGGGATCTCGCGCCGATGGTGCAGTTCGCGTACGGGTCCGTGTGGGAGACCCGGGTCAGGGGTGCGGTGCCGGGGCCGTCGGGGTTGCGCTCTGCCGCTGCGGGGGTGGCGCCGGTGACCGTGAGGAGCAGGAGCGCGGTGGTGGCGAGCGCGGTCAGGGGCGGGATGACGCGCATGCGGGATCTCCTCCGGGCCGTGGCGGCCGGGGTGCCGCTTGATGTTTTTCGGTGCCGGGGCCGGTGGCCTTGATGGGCCGAACGGCGGGGTCTTGCCCGGTGCGGCCGGGGCGCGCGGCGGAGCCGCAGGCCCGGCGGTGCGGCCTGCCCCGAGCGTGGTCCGGACGCCCAACGCCCGTGCCCGCGCGGCCCGTACGGCCGCCCGTACGGCCGCCCGTACGGCCGCCCGTACGGCCGTCGTCTCGCGTCCGGTGGTGCGTACCGCGGCGCGGCGGGGCGGCGCCGTCGCCGCGGGGCCGCTGTTCCTCGTGACGGGCATCGCGCGGGGCGCGCCGTAGCGGGGAGGGCTTCGGCTTCGCCCGGAACGCGATGGGCCGGCTGGCGCTGGCCGCCCCGGCCCCCGCCGGCGGTCCGGGTCCGGGCGGGGGGCGCGCCGGTGCACCCGGCTGCCGGGGGCCGGGGGCCGGGCGCCGGAGCGGGGGCGCGGCGTCGTTAAGATCGCTGGGTTCTGCCGTCAGAAACGTACCGGTGTCGCGACACCGCAGGATCAACCAGAGGTGTCATGTCCGACAGGTTTGCCCTTGCCGGGGACCGTGTCCCGGTGACTGCCGAAGCACCGCAGGCGGCTCCCGGCCGGGCGCGGCCGTGGAAGGTGTTCCGCAGGGCCGGCGGGAGCGGGTCCGGGCGGGCGCCGCGCATCGCGGTGCTGGACGGGCTGCGGCTGCTCGCCGCGCTGTCGGTGGTGCTGTTCCACTACCTGGCCGGCTACGGGGCGATCCCCTGGCAGCGGACCGCGGGCGAGCTCTTTCCCGCGCTGCACCGGATAGCCCAGTTCGGCTGGCTGGGCGTGGCCTTCTTCTTCATGATCAGCGGATTCGTCATCTGCATGTCCGGCTGGGGCAAGTCGCTCCAGCATTTCTGGCAGGGGCGGATCCTGCGGCTGTTCCCCCTGTACTGGGCGGCGGTCGTGCTCTCCTCGGCGGCGGCCCGGCTGGGTCCGCACGTTCCGGGTGAGCCGAGGGTCACCGTCGGTCAGATGCTCACCAACCTCACGATGCTGAACGAGCCCCTGGGCGTCCACCACGTGGACAACGTCTACTGGACGCTCTGGGTCGAGCTGCGCTTCTACCTGCTCTTCTCGCTGGTCGTGCTGGTGGGGAGCAGCTACCGCCGGGTCGCGACCTTCTGCTGGATCTGGGCGCTGGGCTCGGTCATGGCACCGGCGTCGGGCATTCCGCTGCTGGACCAGCTCCTGATGCCGCGCTGGGCGCCGTTCTTCATCGCCGGCATCGCCTTCTACCTCGTCCGCCGGTCCGGCCGGCTCGAAGGCGAGACGGTGGGCATCCTGGCGCTGTCGTGGCTGCTGATGCAGCACCGCCTTCCGGAGATCATGGCGGGCGAGGGGCACGGCATCGACTGGAAGGTCTGCCTGGGCGCGATCACGGTGATGTACGCGGTGATGGGTCTGATCGCGCTCGGGAAGCTGGACTGGATCCAGTGGCGCTGGCTGCCGGTGGCGGGTGTGATCTCCTACCCGCTCTATCTCGTGCACCAGTCGCTGGGCGTGCGGGTGATCTGGCGGTGGAACGAGCAGTGGGGCGCCTGGCCGACCCTGCTGGGTGTGATCGCGGGCATGGTGGTGATCGCCTGGCTCATGCACCGCCTGGTCGAGCGGCCGCTCACTCCGCTGCTGCGCCGTGCGATGGCCCCACGGGCCGAGCGGTCGCAGAAGCTCGCCGCATAGCGGAACGGGGTGCGGCCCTTGAGGTCGTGGCTGCGCGTAGTGACGTCAGAGCCCGTCCCGGCCACCGGCCCGGGGCGGGCTCTGTGGCGTTCTGTTACGGGTCCATGACACACCAGCACTTTTGAACATGCTCAACAATCGCTAGGTTCTTGAACATGGTCAAAAATGGGTACGGGGCATGGGTCCGCGAGTTCGAGGCCGAGCGGGAGCGGCGGGCCGCTGTGGGCGATCCCGACTGGGGCGGGGGCGCGCTGCTGCCCGCCGAGATCGTCCGCAGCATCCAGAAGTTCCAGGTCGGCGAGGACGGTGACGGCTCCGCGCTCTGCGGCAAGGCCGACCGCGCGGGGGATCCGCTCTACTCCGAGGCGGTGCGGCTCTTCATCGCCGAGGAGCAGAACCACGCGCGGATGCTGAAGCTGCTGCTGGAGGCCGGCGGGGCCGGCACCCTCGACGGCCACTGGAGCGACGCCGCCTTCGTCCGGGTGCGGCGGCTGCTCGGACTGCGGGTGGAGCTGCTGGTGCTGATGCTCGCCGAGGTGGTGGCGCTGGGGTACTACCGGGCCCTGCGCGACGGCGCCGCCGACCCGCTGGCCCGCGAGGTCGCGGGGCGGATCCTGGCGGACGAGGAACGGCACGTCCCCTTCCACTGCCTGCGCCTGCGGGAGGGCCTCGCCGTGCTGCCCCGGCCCGCCCGCCGGGCGGTGACGGCCGGGTGGCGCGGACTGCTGGCCGGCGCCGCCGCCCTGGTCGCGGTGGACCACGGCCCGGCCCTGCGGGCGCTGGGGGTGGGCCGCGGCGCCTTCGTGGCGCAGGCCCTGCGCTCCTCCGCGTGGATGGCCCGCGCGATGTCGGGCGGCCCGGTCCCCGCGCCGGCCGACGCGGGCGCGCGGGTCTGACCCGGAGGCGGGGGGACGCCGGCCGCCCCGGCGCACCCCGGCGCCCGCCGGCGCCGCTCCCCCGCCGCCGACGCAGCGGCCGCCCCCTGCGGGGCGCCTCGTTCCGTATGACTGCCTGCGCCGCGATGATGACGTGCCGTCACCCCCCTTCGTGGAAAGGACGTGCGCATGGCCAGGCTGAGTGCGGGGCAGGGAGTGCTGCGCCGCAAACCGATCGAGCACATCGAAGAACCGGAAGGGGCGCTCAGCGAGCAGCTCACGCGCACCCTCGGCCTGTGGCAGCTCACCGCGATCGGGGTCGGCGGCATCATCGGCGCCGGGATCTTCACCCTGGCCGGGACGGTCGCCAACGGTGTCGCCGGCCCCGCCGTGCTGGTCTCCTTCCTGATCGCCGGTGTGGCCAGCGCCGCGGCCGCGTTCTCCTACGCGGAGTTCGCCGGGCTGATCCCGAAGGCGGGTTCCGCCTACACCTACGGGTACGCCGTCCTGGGCGAGCTGGTGGGCTGGTTCATCGGGTGGGACCTGCTGCTGGAGTACACGGCCATCGTGGCGGTCGTCGGCATCGGGATCTCGGGCTACTTCAACTTCCTCCTGGTCGAGACGGGCGCGGCGCTGCCCACCTGGATGCTGGGGGCGCCGGGGACCGGTGACGGCCACCGCTTCGACATGATCGCCGCCGTCCTGTGCCTGTTCACCGCGTACATGCTGAACCTGGGGATCAAGAGCGCCGCACGGTTCGAGACGGTCGTCGTCGTCCTGAAGGTCCTGGTCGTCCTCCTGGTCATCGTCGTCGGCTTCTTCCACATCGACACCTCCAACTACACGCCCTTCTTCCCCTACGGGGTGGGGGGTGCCTTCACCGGCGCGGCGACGGTCTTCTTCGCGGTCTTCGGCTACGACGCGATGAGCACGGCGGCGGAGGAGTCCAAGGACGCCCAGCGCCACATGCCGCGGGCGATCCTCTACTCCCTGGCCATCGCCATGGTCCTGTACGTGCTCGCCTGCCTGGTCCTGACGGGTATGCAGAAGTACACGGAGATCGACCCGGAGAGCGGTTTCTCCAGCGCGTTCAAGGCCGTCGGGCTGGACGTGGTCGCGGACATCATCGCGGTCGGGGCGATCATCGGCATCCTCACCGTGATGTTCACGTTCATGCTGGGTGTGACGCGCGTGTGGTTCTCCATGAGCCGCGACGGGCTGCTGCCCCGCTGGTTCGCCAAGACGCATCCGACCCGGCACGTGCCGACCCGGGTCACGTGGATCGTCGGTGTGGCGTCCGCGGTCATCGCCGGCCTCGTCCCGATCGGGGAGGCGGCGGAGCTGACGAACATCGGCATCCTCCTCGCCTTCGCCGTCGTGTGCACCGCGGTCATCGTGCTGCGCTACCGGCGCCCCGACCTGCCGCGCACCTTCCGCACCCCGCTCATGCCGTTCACTCCCGCCCTCGGCGTGGTGGCCTCGATCTGGCTCATCACCTACCTGCGGGTGGAGACGTGGATCCGCTTCGCGGTGTGGTTCCTCATCGGGCTGGTCATCTACTTCACCTACTCCTACCGCCACTCCAAGCTGGCCGGGACCACCACGGGGGACGGGCCGGCGGACCGGGCCGGGACCGGGGGCTGACGGCGGGCCCCCGCCCGCGGACCGCGTCCGGGCGCGGGCGGGCGGGGGCGGGGACCGCGGGCGGGGGCGGGATCAGGCGGCGGCAGGCTCGGGCCTGCGCAGTTGTGCCTGCCCGAAGAGGAGGGCGTAGCCGTCGGGGAGCCGGTGCAGGATCCGGGCGAGGAGGCCGGGTCCGGCGAGGCGGGCGACGACCGCGAGGACGGCTCCGGTGTCCCAGCGGGCGACGGCGGGGCTGGTGCCGGTACGGGCCGCCAGGTCCTTGACGAAGCCCCAGCCGGTGAGCGGTTCGGCGTCGGGGATCTGGGCGGTCAGCGCGAGAGCGGCCTCGACGGGCAGGGCCTGTGCGAGGTCGACGCGCTCGTCCGCGGTGACCTGCCGGCCGAGGGCGGCCAGGACGGCGCGGACGGCTTCTTCGGCGCGTTCGCGGGTGGGGTAGGCGCCTTCGTGGCGCACGCGCTCCAGCATCCGGTCGAACGTCATGGCGGGCTGGGTCTGGTTCGGGCGGGGCCGGTCGTACATGGTGCTGCGGTTGCCTTTCTCTTCGAAGGTCCGGCTCGGGACGGCGGTGGCGGCAACGGTGGCGGCGGGCGGTCAGACGGGCCGGGGGTGGCCGAAGAGGACGTCGTAGCCGACGGGGAGCTGGAGCAGGACCTCGCGGGTGAGGGTGTCGCCCGCCGCGGCGGCGACGGTGGACAGGACCGCGCCGATGTCCCACAGGGCTGTCGTCTCGGTGGCGCCCTCGATCCAGGCCGCGGTCGCTCGGACGAAGCGTTCCGGGGAGAGCGGTTCGGCGGCCTGCAGCGGGTTCAGCAGGATCAGGGCGTAGGTCTCGGGGAGCCTGGCGGCCAGCTCGGCCCGCACGGTGCCCACCAGGTGGGCGCCCAGCAGGGCCAGGACGACGCGGGCCGCCCGCTCGGCTTCCGCCCGGGTCGGGTACTCGCCGCGTTCGCGGACGTGGTCCAGGAACGCTTCCGGGCGCATCGGCATTCACATCACCTCCGGGGCAGGGCTGGGGTGAGGTGCGAGGGGGCGCGGAGGACGGGGTGCCGGAGGGGATCGGTGTCCCCGTCCTCCGCCGCCGGGGCGGGGTGCTCAGCCGGAGATCTGCTTGCGGCCGGACTCGCCGCCGATGCTGATCTTGCGGGGCTTGGCGCGCTCGGCGATCGGGATCCGCAGGGTCAGGACACCCGC
>NZ_JOAK01000044.1 GCF_000720455.1 Streptomyces virginiae
GGCGTGAGGGAGCGGCAGCCGCTGGGGCGGGATCAGGGATGGTTTGGGGGTTTCCCGTCAGTCCCATCGTCTCTCCGCGTCGGGCCGGCCCCCCCGGCCCCGCCCCGGCGTCTTCCGCCGTGCTCGGATCCCGCCCCTCAGAACGCCGGGCGTTCCGGGTCCAGGGTGGCGCGGCCCTCCGTGGGGGACGAGGCTTCGGCGAAGCGGCGTTGCGGGATGCGGCCCGCGCGGTGGGCGAGGCGGCCCGCCGAGACGGCGTCCCGCATGGCGGACGCCATGAGGACCGGCTCCTGTGCGCGGGTCACCGCAGAGGCCAGCATCACCGCCGCGCAGCCCAGTTCCATCGCCAGGGCGGCGTCGGAGGCGGTGCCCGCGCCGGCGTCCAGGATCACCGGGACCCGGGCCCGTTCCGTGATCAGCTCGAAGTTGTGCGGGTTGCGGATGCCCATGCCCGACCCGATGGGGGAGCCGAGCGGCATGATCGCCGCGCAGCCCACGTCCTCCAGCTTGCGCGCGAGCACCGGGTCGTCGTTGGTGTACGGAAGGACGGTGAAGCCCTCGTCCACCAGGATCTCGGCGGCGTCCAGCAGTTCGACGCCGTCGGGCAGGAGGGTCCGTTCGTCCGCGACCACCTCCAGCTTGATCCAGTCGGTGCCGAGGGCCTCCCGCGCGAGCCGGGCCGTGAGGACGGCCTCGCCCGCGGTGAAGCAGCCGGCCGTGTTCGGCAGGACGGAGATGCCGAGCTTGCTCAGTACGGACAGGACGGACCCTTGGACCGTGGGGTCCAGTCGCCGCATCGCGACCGTGGTGAGTTCGGTGCCGGACGCGACGAGGGCGCGTTCCAGCACGTCCAGGCTGGGGGCGCCGCCCGTGCCCATGATCAGGCGGGAGGAGAAGGTCCGGCCGCCCAGGGTGAAGAGGTCGTCGGCCATGCCGGTCAGCCTCCCTGGACCGCGGTGAGGATCTCCACGCGGTCGCCGTCGCCCACGCGGGTGGCAGGCCACTGCCCGCGCGGGACCACGGTCTCGTTGAGTGCGGCGGCCACCCCGGAGGGGGCCGCGGTCAGGGTGGCGACGACGGTGTCGAGCGTGGTGCCGGCCGCGACCTCGCGCGGCTCGCCGTTGACGGAGATGGTCATGCGTACGACTCCTGACGTGCGGCGGAGAAGCGGCGGGGGGTGAAGGGGCGCGCGATCTCGGGCAGTTCGCCGGTGACCAGCAGCTCGGCCATCACCTCGCCGGTGAGCGGGGTCAGCAGCACCCCGTTGCGGTAGTGCCCGGTGGCCAGGTGCAGGCCGGGCAGGTCGGTCGGGCCCAGCAGCGGGGCGTTGTCGGGTGATCCGGGACGCAGTCCCGCCCGGGTCTCGGTCAGCGGGAGTTCGGTGATGCCGGGTACCAGCTCGTGGGCGTCGCGCAGGAGTTCGTAGACCCCGCCGGCGGTCACGGTGGTGTCCCAGCCGAGTTCCTCGCTGGTGGCGCCGATGACGAGTTCGCCGTTCTCGCGGGGCACGAGGTAGACGTGGCTGCCGCGCACGACCGCCCGTACGGTGCGGGAGAGGAAGGGTGCGTACGCGGCGGGCACCGTGAGCCGCAGGACCTGCCCCTTGACCGGCCGTACGGGGGGCAGCACCTCGGCGGGTACGCCCGCCAGTCTGCCGCTGAGCGAGCCCGCGGCCAGGACGACCTGGTCGGCGCGCAGCTCCGTGCCGTCGTCGAGGAGGGCGCCCGTCGCCCGGTCCGCGGTGGTGAGCAGTTGCTCGGCGGCCGCCCGGTGGATGCTCACTCCGGCGCCTTCGCAGGCGGTGAGCAGGGCGGCGGCGAGCCGGCGCGGGTCGACCTGGTGGTCGCCGTCGACGCGCAGGCCGCCGCGTACGCCGGGGGCCAGCATGGGCTCCAGGCGGCGGCATTCGCGGCCGGTGAGCCATTCGGACTCCAGGCCGCAGCGGCGCTGGAGGGCGTGGAGTTCGCGCAGGTGGAGGCGGTCGTCGGCGTCGAGGGCGACGGCGAGGGTGCCGCAGGCGCGGTAGCCGATGTCCAGGCCGGCGGTGGCTTCGGCGAGCTCGGCGGCGAACCGCGGATAGCGTTCGGCGGAGGCGAGGCCGAGTCCGAGGAGGGCTTCCTCGCCGTAGTGCAGTTCGGTGACGGGGGCGAGCATTCCGGCCGCGACCCGGGCGGCGCCGCCGCCGGGTGCCGGGTCGGCGAGTACGGTGCTCAGTCCGCGCTCCGCGGCCCGCCAGGCGGTGACCAGGCCGATGATCCCGCCCCCGATGACGAGGACGTCGGATCCCCGGCCGGATCCGTTTCGAGATGAGTGCATGGGCGTCCAGCCCCTCCCTTCGCCGGCATGACCCGGATCAGGTTCGTACGGTCGGAGGCCGGCCAGCCTCCCTCTCAGCCCGGTGCGCCGGACTCCCGCGATAGGTACGGTTGCCAGACTATCCCGGCCGTGGACGGCGGGTAAGGCGGCACCTATTCCTGACGGAGCGTCAGATGATTAGGGTGGCCGCGTGAGTGAGCAGACGGAACAGAATCAGCGCGGCGTCGTGATCGTCGGCGCCGGAATGGCCGGGGTGCAGACCGCGGTCGCCCTGCGCGAGCAGGGCTTCACGGGCCCCGTGACCCTGCTGGGAGCCGAACCCCACCAGCCCTACGACCGGCCCCCGCTGTCCAAGGCGGTGCTGCTCGGCAAGGCCGAGGACTCCGCCTTCGACGTGGACTTCGAGGCCCTGCGCATCGAGCTCCGCCTCGGGACGGAGGTCACCGGACTGCGGGCCGCCGACCGCGAGCTGGACACCGAGGCGGGACCGGTCCCTTACGGGGTCCTCGTGCTGGCGACCGGCGCGCAGCCGCTGACCCTGCCCGGCGCCGAGGGCGTCCCCGGCGTACACCTGCTGCGCACGCTGGACGACGCGGCGCGGCTGCGCCCGGTCCTGGCGGCCGCCTCCCGGGTCGTGGTCGTCGGCGCGGGCTGGATCGGCGCCGAGTTCGCCACCGCCGCCCGGGAGGCCGGCTGCGCGGTGACCGTCGTCGAGGCGGCGGAGCGGGTGCTGGCGGGCGCCCTGCCCGCCGAGGTCGCCGAGCCGATGGCGCGCTGGTACGGGCAGGCCGGCGCCGAGCTGATCACCGGCGCGAAGGTGGCGGGCGTCGAGGAGGGGCGGGTCCTCCTGGACGACGGGCGGGACCTGCCCGCCGACGCGGTGGTCGTGGGGATCGGCGCCCGCCCCGCCACCGGCTGGCTGGCCGGGTCCGGCGTGGAACGCGGCGCCGACGGCTCGGTCACCGCCGACGCGCACCTGCTGACCTCCCTGCCGGGGGTGTACGCGGTCGGCGACTGCGCCTCCTTCCCCTCCGGGCGGTACGGGGCGCGGCTGCTCGTGCACCACTGGGACAACGCGCTCCAGGGCCCGAGGGCGGTCGCGGCGAACATCCTGGCCGGGGAACCCGCCGCGGTCTACGACCCGGTGCCGTACTTCTGGTCCGAGCAGTTCGGGCGCTTCGTGCAGTACGCCGGCCACCACGGCGGGGCCGACGCCCTGGTCCGGCGCGGGGACCCGGCCCAGGAGACCTGGTCGGTGTGCTGGCTGCGGGACGGCGCCCTGGTCGCGCTCCTCGCGGTCGGGCGGCCCAGGGACCTGGCGCAGGGCCGCAAGCTGATCGAGACGGGCGTCCCGGTCGACCCGGCGAAGATCGCGGACCCCGGCACCCCGCTGAAATCGGCCACGGCGTAGCAGGCGGCCCGGGGGCGCGCCACGGACGGGCCGCCCGGGTACCGGCTGTCGGTGGGAGGTGGCAGGCTTGGCCTGTGACCGAGATTGACGCAAAGATCGATTCCCTCGTCCCCGACTGGCTGTACCTCCCCGACATCGCGGAGATGCTGGACGTCGAGGTGACGCGGGTCCGCCAGATGGTCAAGGAAGGGCAGCTCATCGCCGTGCGCCGGGGCGAGAACAGGGCCCTGCAGGTTCCGGCCCCCTTCATCGACGGCGACAAGGTGGTCAAGGGCCTCGTCGGCCTGCTGACCGTCCTGCGCGACGACGGCTTCTCCGACGAGGAGATCCTGGAGTGGCTCTTCACCGCCGACCCGACCCTGCCCGGCACCCCCGCCCAGGCGCTGAGCGAGAATCGCGGCACGGAGGTGAAGCGCCGCGCTCAGGCGCTCGCCCTCTGACCTGATCCGCAGTAGCCGGCTCCACCGCGGTGTACGGGCCCCGTGCCCGTACACCGCCTCCACCACGGGGGGTACACCCATGCAGCTGTCCGACGCCCGGCTCTATCTGTGCACGGACGCCCGCAAGCGCCAGGGTGACCTCCCCGAGTTCCTCGACGCCGTCCTCGCCGGGGGCGTGGACATCGTCCAGCTCCGCGACAAGGGCATGGAGGCGGGCGAGGAGCTCGAACACCTCCAGGTCTTCGCCGAGGCCGCACGCCGCCACGGCAGGCTCCTCGCCGTGAACGACCGCGCCGACGTCGCCCACGCCATCGGCTCCGACGTCCTCCACCTCGGACAGGGCGACATCCCCGTCCCCGCCGCCCGCGCCATCCTCGGCGGCCAGGTGCTGATCGGCCGCTCCTGCCACGCCGAGGACGAGGTCGCCGCGGCCGCCGCCGAACCGGGCGTGGACTACTTCTGCACCGGGCCCTGCTGGCCCACCCCCACCAAGCCCGGCCGCCACGCCCCCGGCCTGGACCTGGTCCGCTACGCGGCCTCCCTGAAGCAGGACCGGCCCTGGTTCGCCATCGGCGGCATCGACGCCACGAACCTGGACGAGGTGCTGGACGCCGGTGCCACCCGCGTCGTTGTCGTCCGCGCGCTCACCGAGGCCTCCGACCCCGGTGCGGCGGCCGCCGACCTCGCCAAGCGCGTCCGGGCCCGGCTCGGCTGAGCCGCCCGGTCCGGTCCGGTCCCGCCCGGTCCGGTGCCGCCCGGTCCCGTCCGCCCGGACAGTCGGTGGCATTCCGCGCCGCCATAGCCCGTAGAGACCCTTCCGGGCCAGAGGAGAGCCCGCGGGTGTCCAAAAACGTGTCCAAAAGGCGGACGCCGCTTCGGGGAGCGCCGGGCCGCGTCTAACCTGCCCACATGGCCTCTGGTACCGCTTCCACCTGGTCGGACCGTGCACACACGGTCCGCGACCTCCTCGCGTCCGGGCGCTCGTACTCCTTCGAGTTCTGGGCCCCGAAGACCGAGAAGGGCGAACGCAACCTCTGGAACGCCCTCCGCCGGGTCGAGGCGGTATCCCCGAGCTTCGTCTCCGTGACCTACGGAGCCGGCGGCTCCACCCGCGGCGGCACCGTCAAGGCCACTCAGGAGATCGCCGCGGACACCACGCTGACCCCGGTCGCGCACCTCACCGCCGTGGACCACTCCATCGCCGAGCTGCGCCACGTCATCGGCCAGTTCGCCGACGCCGGGATCCGCAACATGCTCGCCCTGCGCGGTGACCCGCCGGGCGACCCGATGGCCGACTGGGTGGCCCACCCCGAGGGCGTGCACTACGCCGCCGACCTGGTGCGGCTGCTCAAGGAGTCCGGGGACTTCTGCGTCGGCGTCGCGGCGTTCCCCGAGATGCACCCGCGATCGACCGACTGGGATACGGACATCCGGCACTTCGTGGACAAGTGCCGTGCGGGCGCGGACTATGCGATCACCCAGATGTTCTTCGATCCCGAGAATTATCTGCGGCTGCGCGACAGCGTCGAGAAGGCGGGCTGCGAGACCCCGATCATCCCCGAGGTCATGCCTGTTGTGGGCATCAAGCAGCTCGACCGACTGCCCCAGCTCAGCACCGCGGTCTTCCCCGCCGACGTGAAAGAGCGCATGCTCGCCGTCAAGGACGACCCGGCCGCTGTACGCTCCATTGGCATCGAGTTCGCCACGGAGTTCTGCGCGCGGCTGCTGTCCGAAGGTGTACCGGGACTGCACTTCATCACGCTGAACAATTCCACGGCGACCCTCGAGATCTACGAGAACCTGGGCCTGCACCAGCGGGCCTGACCGGCCGTACCCGTGTGACGGCCGTACCGAGAGGGGCCTTGCATGGGTATGACGGTCCTCTACATCGCGTTCGGAATCGTCGCGTTGTGGCTGCTTGCCGAGGTACTGATGCAGTACAAGGCCCGGCTCCGCTGGCGCCTGCTCGCCTTCGCCGGCTTCCTCGGCGTGGTCGCCGGGGTGATACTGCCCTCGGTGCCGGTCATCGGCGCCGGTGCCGCCGCGTTCGCCGTGGGCCAGACCCTGGTGACGCTCTCCTTCCGCAAGGGCTTCGTCGCCGGCTGGGCGCTGCGCCGCGGCGGAGAGCCCGTACGCCAGGCCAGGCGCCGCAGGGGAGGGACCGCGAAGCCGGAACCGGCGCTCCAGGTCACCGCCCTGGAGTACGGGGACGCTGACGGGTCCGCGGACGAGCGGCCGTTCCAGGCCGCGGCCGAAGAGGTCTACAGCCCGCAGCCGGTGCCCGAGGACACCGGGTCCTACGGCATACAGAGTTTCACGACGCCTGCCCCCGAGGTCGGCCAGACGGCGGCCTTCGCCTCGCCGTTCACCACCGCCGAGCAGGACGCCCACCAGTACGCGGCGTACTACGACCAGCACAGCCAGGGCGGTTACGACTACTCCGGCGGTTATGCGACGGGCGAGCAGCAGCAGGTCTACGCCGCCTACTCGGACCCGTACATCGGCACGGGCGGGGGCGTCGTCCCGCCCCAGCCGTACGACTACACCCCGTACGCCGACTACGGGCAGCAGCAGTACTCCACCGACACCCCGCCCGGCGGCGTCTGGGTGCCGCAGCAGAGATCCACCGACGGCGGCGGACAGTCCTACCCGGCGGACGAGCAGGGCGGGCAGCCGCCGCAGCAGTACCCGTACCCCCAGCAGGGGGAGTACGGGCAGTACCGCTACTGAGCCGACCGCGGCCGGGTCACTGGGAGCCGCGGAAGCCCGCGCCCTCCACGATCAGCCCGGCCACGAGGGCCCCGGTCATCCCGGCGTGCGCGAGCCCGCCGCCGGGGTGGGCCCAGCCGCCCGCCAGGTACAGGCCGGGCACGGCCGTGGAGTTGGCCGGGTACAGCAGCCGGCCGCCCGCGCCCGCGAGGGCGGGCGGGGGCACCGCGCCGCCCACCGCACCGGTGGCCGCCTCGACGTCGGCCGGGGTGCGCACCTCCTGCCACAACAGCCGCTCCCGCAGGCCCTGTACGGCCTTCTCCGCGAGGTTGAGCAGCTCCCCGGGCTCCGAGGTCCCCGGGCCGTGCACGGCGCTCACGGTGACCGCCTCGTGCTCCGCGTCGGGCCGCGTGGCGGGATCGTCGGGCCGCATGACGGTGACCTGCGCCCCGGCGGAGTGCACCAGGGTGCGGTGCACGGTCCCGGCCGGGCGGGCCCCGCGCAGCGCGAGCAGCAGCGTGATCCGGCCGGGCACCCCGTCGCCGCGGGCCGGTACGGCGTCGGCGGGCCACGGGACCGAACCGGCGGGCAGCTGCCGCGGGTCGATCCCGCAGACGACGCGGTCGGCGGCCGCCTCGGTTCCGTCGGCCAGCAGCAGGCCGGCCGCCCGGCCACCGCGGACCAGGACCTCGCGCACCTCCGCCCCGAAGACGAAGGCGACCTTCCGCTCCAGGCAGCGCTCGTACACGGCGGTGGCCAGCGCCCGCATCCCGCCGCTCACGTACCAGCTGCCGAAGGTCTGCTCCATGTACGGGAGCACGGCCGCCGAGCCGGGAGCCGTGGCGGGGTCGACCCCGTAGCCCCGGACCACCCCGGTCAGCACCTCCGCCAGGGGACCGCCCAGTTCCCGCCCGGCGACCTCGGCGAGGGTCGGCGTACGGCGGCGGAGCAGGCCGCTGCGCCGCAGGGCCGGGTACGGGTCGCCGCCCAGCGTCCGGCGGGCGCCGTCCCGCAGGGGTTCTTCCAGCAGCGGGCGGCGGGTGGCGTCCCAGGCGTCCCGGGCACGGCCCAGCACGCCGTTCCAGCGTTCACCGGCGCCCTGGCCGAACGCCGCGTCGAGGGCGGCGGCGACACCGCCGTGCGAGGCGCCGGGGAGGGTGACGTCGATGCCGTGGCCGGGCAGGACGTGGCGGACGGCCGGGTCGGCCTGAGCCATGTCGACGCACGCCTCCAGCGGCCGCTTGCCGGTCTTCACGAAGAGGTCGCGGTAGACGGCCGGCAGGTGGAGCAGCCCGGGCCCGGTGTCGAAGGCGAAGCCCTCGCGCTCGTACCGGCCGACGGCCCCGCCGTAGGTCGCGCCCCGCTCGTACACCGTCACCTGGTGCCCCGCCACTGCCAGCCGGGCCGCCGTCGCCATCGCGCCCATGCCGGCGCCGATCACCGCAATTCGTGCCATGCGGGCGAGCCTATGGCCCCGCGCGGGCGCCCGCGGTCAGCGGGGTGGGGCCCCGGTGACCTGACGGGCCTCGGTGGCCAGCCGCTTCTCCTCGCGGCGCTGGGCGCGCCGGCGCAGGAAGCGGCGGATCCGGCTCCAGAGGAAGAAGAGTATGGCCAGCCCGACGACGAGCAGGGAGCCCGCGATGATCGCGGCGGCGAGGGGATGGAACATCGCGAAGGTGACCAGGCCCGCCACGCCGAGGTCCTCGGCGATGCTCATCCCCACGTTGGTGAACGGCTCGGGCGAGGTGTTGATCGCCATCCGGGTGCCGGCCTTCACGAAATGGCTGGCCAGCGCCGTGGTGCCGCCGACCGCCCCGGCGGTGATGTCGGAGAGCGAGCCGCTCTGACCGGCCAGCAGGGCGCCGATCACCGCACCCGCCAGCGGGCGGATCACGGTGTGGACGGTGTCCCATATCGAGTCGACGTACGGGATCTTGTCGGCGACCGCCTCGCAGAGGAACAGTACGGCGGCGGCGATCAGCACGTCCGTGCGCTGGAGCGACGCGGGAACGTCGTCGGTCAGGCCGGTACGGCCGAAGATGCCGAGCAGGAGGACCACGGCGTAAGCGTTGATCCCACTGGCCCAGCCGCTGGTGAAGACCAGGGGGAGCACACTCATCGGATCATCATGCCGTACGGGGGCGTCCGCGGACCGCAGGCCTGCGCAGAACGCAGAACAGTGAGGGGATGGCCGCACGCGGCGGCCATCCCCTCACTCATGCAGTTCGCGGGCTACTGCCCCTGCTCGTCACGGCGGCGCTGCCACCGGTCCTCGATGCGGTTCATCATCGACCGACGCTGCCGGTTGTGGCCGCGGGCCGAACCGCCGGTACTTCCGGAGACGGGCTGCTCGCCGGGCTTGGGTGCCTTGCGCCAACCGGTGACCACCAGGACCGTACATCCCAGCATGACGAGGAAGCCCACCACGCTGATCCAGAGCACGTTCGGAATGATCACACCGGTCATGAGGAGCGCGATACCCACCACAATGCCTGCGACTGCCTGGTAGACCCGTCGCCGGGTGTACGTACGCAGTCCGCTTCCCTCAAGCGCTGTCGCGAACTTGGGGTCTTCGGCGTACAGCGCTCGCTCCATCTGCTCGAGCATTCGCTGCTCGTGCTCCGAGAGCGGCACGGGAGTCCTCCTCATCCGTCGGTCGCGGGGGTAGCGACCAGGGGTCCCCTTCAGGATAGGCGGGGAATCGCCCCCGTGACACCCGCCCTCTACGCACGTTCCAAATTGACAAAGCACAGAAAGACACAGCCGGTAAAGCCACTGCGTGAAAACCGTACCGCCGCGGGAGCGGTCACTGAGGCCGTTATTCCCCAATGGTCCGTTCACCATGCCGGTCACTGCTCCCGATCATACGGGGCGGACCGGCGAAGCGGAGGGTCGGCGGCAGACTCCGTGCGCGGAAGAGCGCAGTTCAGACCTGCTTCTCGCCCAGGACGTGCAGTTGCGTGGCCACCGCGTGGAAGGCGGGCAGCTCCGCCGCCGCCTCTTCCAGACGCAGCAGCGCCTCCACCGCGCCCGGCTCGGTGTCCACCAGGACGCCCGGAACGAGGTCGGCGAAGATCCGCACGCCGTGCACCGCGCCGACCGCCAGGCCGGCCCCGCCGACCAGCTCGGAGAGCTGCTCGGCGGTGAAGCGGCGCGGTACCGGGTCCCCGGAGCCCCAGCGGCCGGCCGGGTCGGTGAGGGCGGTACGGGCCTCGGTGAAGTGCCCGGCCAGCGCGCGGGCGAGGACGGCCCCGCCGAGGCCGGCGGCCAGCAGGCTGAGCGTGCCGCCGGGGCGCAGGGCGGCCACAGCGTTGGCCACGCCCTCGGCCGGGTCGTCCACGTACTCCAGGACGCCGTGGCAGAGCACCACGTCGTACGCGTCCCGGTCCACCACGTCCAACAGGCCCTGGGCGTCGCCCTGGACGCCGCGGACCAGGTCGGCGACGCCGGCCTCGGCCACCCGGCGCTCCAGCCCGAACAGGGCGTTCGGGCTGGGGTCGACCACGGTGACCCGGTGGCCCAGGTGGGCCACCGGCACGGCGAACTTGCCGGTGCCGCCGCCGGTGTCGAGCACGTCCAGCACGTCCCGTCCGGTCGCCTTCACCCGGCGGTCGAGCGCCTCCTTGAGGACCTCCCACACCACGGCGGTGCGGAGGGAGGCACGGGGGCGGGAAGTGTCCGACACGGCTGATGGCTCCTCGGCGCGGTAAGTAAGGGTGAGCGGTCAGTGCCCCACCCTATTGCCTTCCGCAGCCGGGCAGGTCATCCCGCGTCCGGACGCTCCGGCCGTGGCTGGGGCAGGGTCTGCGCCGGGCTCTGGGGCGGGGTCTGGGCGGACACCCGTACGGCGAGCATCCGCTCCACCAGGCGCAGGAACATCGAGGCGGCGCGCAGCAGGTCGTCCGCGTCCCGGGCGCTCGCCGCGTCCGCTATCCCCGCTTCGGCCCGGGCCCGGCGGGCGGCGCCGGAGGCGAAGAGCGCGCTCCACTCGGCGAGCTCCGGTGCCAGCTCCGGCAGCACCTCCCACGCGCTGCGGATCCGGGGCCGGCGCCGCGGGCCGACCGGCTCGGGGCGCCCGCGCGCCGCGAGCACGGCCGCGGCGGTGCGCAGTGCGGAGAGGTGGGCCGTCGCGTAGCGCTCGTTGGGCCGGGTCAGCCGGGCGGCCTCGGCCAGGCCGCTGCGGGCCTTGGCGAGGAGGTCGAGGGCGGCCGGAGGGGCCGCCGACTTCCGTAGGACGGGGTGGACAGGGGACGGGGACGGTGTGGCCATGACGAACCTCCTGTCGATGCGTCGTGCGTTGCACCCATCGTGACGGGCACCACTGACAATCGCCCTGACCTGCGCCTTTTCCGCCATATGCACAGCAACTGCCCCCTCCTGCACGCCTGGTGCGCCACGAGGTGGTAGTTTTTGAACTGACCGGTCAGTTCAAAAAGAAGGGGGACGGCGTGGACAGCCCGCACGGCGCGGCCGTCAAGGCCGAGAACTTCGGACTCAAGGGCCCGCGCGGCTGGGTCTTCCGGGGGATCGGCCTCGACGCGGAACCCGGCTCGCTCATCGCGGTCGAAGGCCCCTCCGGCAGCGGCCGGACCTGTCTGCTCCTTGCCCTCACCGGGCGGATGAAACCCAGCGAGGGCCACGCGGAGATCGGCCGTCACCGGCTGCCGAAGAAGATGGCCGCGGTCCGCCGGATCGCAGCGCTCGGCCCGGTCCCCGGGGTCAACGACCTCGACCAGTCCCTCACCGTCGCCGAGCAGCTGCGCGAGGGCGCCCTGCTCCAGCGCCACTACGGCGCCCCGGTCCGCTCCCTGCTGCGGCCCCGGGCCGAGCGCCGCGCCGCCGCCTCCGCCCGGATCGAGGCGGCCCTCGACGCCGCCGGACTGGACCTCGCCACCCTGCCCAAGGCCGGGCGCACCACCGTCCGGGACCTGGAACGGCTGGAGTCCGTACGACTGTCGGTGGCCATCGCCCTGCTCGGCTCCCCGCGGCTGCTCGCCCTCGACGACCTCGACCTCAAGCTCTCGGACACCGAACGCACCGAGGTCTGGGCCCTGCTGCGCTCGATCGCCGCCCGGGGGACCACCGTCCTGGCGGTGTGCAGCGAGGCCCCCGCCGACGCCGTGGTCCTGCGGACCGGCCCGGAGGCGGACGACGGCGCACCTGAGGCGACGCCGTCCGGCCCCACCGCCGACACCCCGAAGATCACGTGGGGCAAGGGGGCGAAGGACGGCGCCGAGGGCGCCGAGGGCGCCGCAACGGACGCCGGAGCGGACACGGAGAAGGACACGGAGCCGGACACGGGCGCCGAGGACGGCACCGACGACGGCTCCGGTACCGAGGACGCCACCGAGAACGACACCGACAACGACGACACGAAGGGGGCGGACGATGCGCTCGCCGAAGCTGGCCGCGCTTGAGCTGAAGCGGTTCGGGCGGGGGAAGCTGCCCCGGGCCGCCCTCGTCGCGCTGCTCCTGCTGCCACTGCTCTACGGAGCCCTGTACCTCTGGTCCTTCTGGGACCCGTACAGCCGCCTCGACAAGGTGCCCGTCGCCCTCGTCAACTCCGACCGGGGCGCGACCGTCGACGGCAAACACCTGGACGCGGGCGGTGAGATCACCAAGAAGCTCCGCGACAGCAAGACCTTCGACTGGCGCGAGGTGAGCCCCGAGAAGGCGGCGAAGGGCCTGGAGGACGGCACCTACTACCTGACCCTGACCATGCCGGCCGACTTCAGCGAGAAGATCGCCTCCAGCTCCGGCGAGGACCCCACCACCGGGGCCCTCCAGGTCCGCACCAACGACGCCAACAACTACGTCGTCGGCTCCATCTCGCGCACCGTCTTCTCCGAGGTCCGCTCGGCGGCGTCCGCCAACGCCTCCCGCGGCTTCCTCGACAAGATCTTCGTCAGCTTCTCCGACCTGCACGACAAGACCGCCGAGGCCGCCGACGGCGCCGACAAGCTCAAGGACGGGGCGGGCAAGGCCCAGGAGGGCGCCAAGGAGCTCGCCGACGGCCTCGACACCGCCGGGGAGAAGAGCGGCGAGCTCGCCAACGGCCTGAAGAAGCTCAACTCGGGCGCCGCCAAACTGGAGACCGGCACGAGGGACGTCGCGAACGGCACCCAGCTCGTCGCCGACAAGGTCAACGGCGCGGCCGACAAGGCCCGCCCCTTCGTCAAGGACCCCAAGAGCCTCGCGGCCACCGCCGAGCTGGTCGCCGACAGCGCGAAGGTGGTCAAGAACCACCTCGACAAGTTCGCCGAGAAGGCCCCGGCCGCCGCGGCCGCCGCCAAGCGGGCCTCCACCGGCGCCGACGCCTACTACACCAAGCACTGCGTCACCCCCGGTGGCGAACCGCACCTCGCCTCCTGCCCCGACCTGAAGAAGGTCCGGGACGACATGGCGGAGGCCGCCGAACTCAGCGGTGACGTCAGCGCCCTGGCCAAGAACGCGGGCGGCGACGTCTCCAAGCTCCGCACCCAGCTGACCGACCTCGAGAACAAGGCCCGCGACCTCGCCGACAAGGCCCCCCACCTCGCCGCCGACCTCGACGCGGCCGTCGCCAAGGTCAACGCCCTCAACACCGGCGCCCACAAGGTCGCCACCGGCATGGCCGAACTGCACACCGGCCTCGGCACCGCCACCACCGGCTCCGGCGCCCTCAGCGACGGCGTCGGCAAGCTCGGCGACGGCGCCCACCGCCTCGACGGCGGCATGTACAAGCTCGTCGACGGCACCGGCGAACTCGCCGGCGGTCTGCACGAGGGAGTGGGCAAGATCCCCGACTACGACCAGCAGCAGCGGGACGCCCGCACCGAGGTCATGGCCGACCCGGTCAAGCTCGCCAACCAGTCCCTGCACAAGGCGCCCAACTACGGCACCGGCTTCGCGCCCTACTTCATCCCGCTGTCCCTCTGGGTCGGCGCGATGGTCGCCTACATGCTGATCACCCCGATGAACAAGCGGGCCCTGTCCGCCGGCGCCTCGCCCTGGCGGGTCGCCCTCGCCGGCTGGCTGCCCGTCATGGGGATCGGCGCCGCCCAGGTCACCCTGTTGATGTCCGTCCTGCGCTGGGCCCCGGACCTCGGCCTCAAGATGGCCAACCCGGCCCTCACCATCGGCTTCCTGATGCTGGTCACCGGCTGCTTCGCGGCGATCATCCAGTGGCTCAACGCCAAGTTCGGCGCGGCCGGGCGGATCCTCGTCCTCGCCGTCCTGATGCTCCAGCTGACCTCGGCCGGCGGCACCTACCCCGTGCAGACCAGTCCGGACTTCTTCAACGCCGTCCACCCGTACCTGCCGATGTCCTACGTCGTGGAGAGCCTGCGCCGCCTCATCACCGGCGGCGACCTCACCCCGGTCTGGCAGGGCAGCCTGGTCCTGGTGGCCTTCACCGTCGGAGCCCTCGCCCTGACCGCGCTCGCCGCCCGCGGCAAGCAGGTGTGGACCATGGACCGACTGCACCCGGAACTGAGCCTGTAGGGATGTGTTGACCTGTGACAATCAGCGCCATGGACAGCAGCAGCACCGGTACGGGTACCGGCGGGGGTCGTCGCCGGGCCACCCGGCAGAAGCTCTACGAGGCGGCCGTCACCCTGATCGCCGAGAAGGGCTTCTCCGCGACCACGGTCGATGAGATCGCCGAGCGGGCGGGCGTGGCGAAGGGCACCGTCTACTACAACTTCGCGAGCAAGAACGAGCTCTTCGAGGAGCTGCTCCGGCACGGCGTCGGGCTTCTGACGGCATCGCTGCGGACGGCGGCCGAGGAGACCGAGGCGCGCGGCGGCAGCCGGGTCGAGGCGCTCGACGCGATGATCCGGGCCGGCCTCGTCTTCATCGACCGCTACCCCGCCTTCACCCAGCTGTACGTCGCCGAGCTGTGGCGCACCAACCGCACCTGGCAGTCCACCCTGATGGTGGTCCGCCAGGAGGCGGTGGCCGTCGTGGAGAAGGTGCTGCGCGAGGGCGTCGAGCGGGGGGAGCTCAGCTCCGAGATCGACGTCCAGCTCACCGCGGCCGCGATGGTGGGGATGGTCCTGGTGGCCGCCCTGGACTGGCAGTCGTTCCAGCGGGAGCGGTCCCTCGACGACGTGCACTCGGCGCTGTCGCTGCTGCTGCGCGGCCGGGTCAGCGGCAACCGCTGAACCGGGCGGCACCCCCCAGTCGGCGGTGCCGCGCGGGCACGCCAGCCCGTACAACTGGTGGGGCCCGCCGCGGCCGCTGAGTACCCGTACCTAGGCGCGGAAATGAGTACGCACGCGGATGGGCTCCCACCTGCGCGGACGCCAGACTGGGAGCAACGGACAGGAGACCCGGTCCGCACCGCCGACACGGGGCTGCGGAGCGGACCGGGTACCTCCTTCCGGCACCGGGAGGAGGTACGGGGGCCCGGTGGGAAAGCGCGGACGCGGCGGGGCCCGGGGGGATCGGGCCTTGCCGCGTCCGCGCGTCCGCGGGTTCGGCAGTTCTCCGGTGCCGGGTGCGGCGCCGCCCCGGGGGCTCCGCCCCCGCACCCCCGCGCCTCAAACGCCGGCGGGGCCGAGAGAGCGGGGCCGAAACTAGCCGCGACCCCGGAGGGGGAGGCGCAGGCGGAGGGCCGCGAGGCGGGTTGAGACCGCCGAGGCCAGGGCCGACCGGCGGGCCGAGACCGCCCAGGAGATCCGGGCCGCCGAGCGCGGCAGCAGCAGCGCGCGAAGCCGGGGCAGGCGGTCCGCCGCGGCCTGCAGGCCCGCCCGGGCCTGCAGGACGTCGTCCGCCAGGCCCGCGTACGAGACCTCCGCGCCCGGCGGCGCGTACAGGGCCCGTTCCACCGCGCCCGCCACCCGGTGCACCGCCGCCGCGCCGTCCGGCTCCAGGCGGCCCAGGTCCACGATCCGGCTCGCGGCCCGGCGCGGGGACAGCGCCTCGTCCGGGGCCACGCCCACGTCCCAGGCGGCGTCGCCCAGCTCCTGCCAGGCCGCCAGGACCTCCCCGGTCCCCAGGCGCCGGGCCCGCAGCCGGCTGCGCCACAGCAGCGGGAGCAGGGGCAGGCCCAGCACCGCGGCCACGACTGCCGCCCAGCCGAGGACCGTCGCCGGCGACGGTCCGTCGTCGTGGGCCGCGGCCTGCTGCGGTGCGGTCGGCCCGCACTCACCGAGCTTCTTCAGCGCCGGCGGGCACTCGACGGACGCCGACGGCGCCGGAGCCGGCAGCACCGCGCCCTGCGAGGGCAGCGGCGCCGGCGCGGACGGCTGGGCCGCCGGAGCCTGCGTGCGGGAGTAGTCCGGCACGTTGAGGCCCGTCCGGGGCGTCGGCTCGAACCGGGTCCAGCCCACGCCCTGGAAGTACAGCTCGGGCCAGGCATGGGCGTCCCGCATCGACACGTTCACGACGCCGTCCGACTGCTTCTCGCCCGGGGTGAAGCCCACCGCGACGCGCGCCGGGATGCCCAGCGTGCGGGACATCGCCGCCATCGAGAACGCGAAGTGGATGCAGAAGCCCTCCTTGTCGGCGAGGAACCGGGCCACGGCCTGCGGCCCCGTCCCCGAAGCGGTCTGCGTGTCGTAGCGGAACCCGCCGCTCACGGCGAAGAAGTCCTGCAGCTTCACCGCGCGCGCATAGTCGTCCTTCGTCCCCTGCGTCACCTGGCGGGCCGTCTCGGCGACCACCGGCGGCAGGTTGTCGGGGACCCTCGTGTACTCCTCGCGGATCGCCGGGTCCGGCGCGGGGGCCTTCTGCAGCTGCTGCGCGGTCGGCTTCAGCAGCAGGCTGCGCACGTTGTACTCGGCGCCCTGGACGGTCTGGTACTTGTCCCTGCCCAGCTGGTCGCCGACCAGGGTCCGGCCGACCGGCTCGAAGCGCCACTTGCCGCGGACGTCCACCGCGGTCGCCGGGTAGGGCATGGGGAGGTAGCGCTGGCTGTAGCCGTCCGACGCCGTGATGTTCGTGGTCACCTCGGTCGCGCCGAGACGGACCTGGTCACCGAGCCCCGGCGGAACGGGCAGCTGCTGGGGCACGTCGGTCAGGGCCCGCCCCGACGCCTCCCACTTGACGCCGTTGAACTCGTCGAGGGCCAGGATGCGCAGGTACTGCTCGCTCTGCTGCGGGTTGTCCGTCCGGTACCTCAGCACCACGCGGTTGTCCTGCGCGTTCAGGTTGCTCTGCAGGGAGACCAGCGGGTTGACCGCCGAGATCGTGCCGCCGGACCCGCCGCTGCCCTCGCCGTCGTTCGGACCGCCGAGCAGCCCGTCGTCGAGGGCGGGCAGCGCCGCCGGCACCACCAGGGCGAGGCCCAGGGCCATGGCGCCGATCCGCCGGCCGAAGCGCACCGGGGCCGTCGCCTGGCCGCCGCCGGGGCTGAGGCCGGAGTCGGCCGGCCCGCGTCCGCGCGGTGCCGCGCCGAAGACCCGCCCCCACTGGGCGAGCCGGTCGCGGCCCTCGCAGAGCAGCAGCATCAGGTAGCCGCAGCCCGCCATCAGGAAGGAGACCCAGGAGGCATTCCCGCCGCCCGACAGGCCCGCGGCGACCGAGTACAGCGCGAGCAGCGGCAGCCCGGCCGCGGCGGCCGTGCGCGCGGTCACCGCCAGCAGGTCCACGAGCAGGCCGATCAGCAGCACCCCGGACACGAGCAGCAGCTGGATGCCGTCCGTCAGCGGTGCCGGTATCGCGAACTCGCCGACGTCGTGGACCCCCTGCGCGAACAGCGAGCCGAAGTCCGTCACGAAGTAGGCCAGCGGCCCGCTGCCGGAGGACTCGACCTTTCCGGCGAAGAGCAGCGCGAGCAGCAGCAGCGACACCAGCAGCTGTGCGGCCACGGTCAGCGACCGCGCCAGCGGCACCCGCCGGGCCCCCGCGCCCACCGCGCTCTGCACGGCCAGCAGCAGCGCGCCCTGGAGCAGCCAGGCCTGCGACTCCACCAGCGGGCTCAGCGACCACGAGGTGAGGAGCGTCGCGAGCGCCGCGAACACCGTCAGTTTCGCCCGTCCGCTCATTCCCGGCCTCCGCTCGTTCCCGTTCCGACGCGTCCGGCACCGGCCTGTCGCCACAGCTCGCCGAAGGCCACCCCGGGCGTGGCGGCCAGCGCCGTCCAGCCCGCGTCGCGCAGCCTGCGCAGCCGTTCCTCCAGCGGGACCACGTCGTGCCCGGGCTCGGGCCGTCCGCCCCAGGCGCCGGTGTCCAGTACGAAGGCCACCGCGCCGGAGGTGCGCTGGCGCATCTTGGCCGCCAGCTCGGTCTGTACGTCGTCCAGGTCGCCGAAGAAGGCGATGAGGAGCCCGTCGCCGCCGCCTTCGCCGAAGCCGCCGCCGCCGCGCACCGCGTCGTAGGCGCGGGAGAGCCCGGCGCCGTCGGAGTGCCCGACCACGGCGAGGGTGTCCATCATCAGCCCGGCGGCCTCCGCGGACTCCTGCCCACCGGCGGAGAACCCGCCGCCGCCCTCGCCGGGCACCGAGTTCCCGGTGTCGGTGAGCAGCCGCGTGGAGAAGCCCTGTTCCAGGACGTGCACGAGGCTGGAGGCGGCCGCGGAGACGGCCCATTCGAAGGCGGAGTCGGGGCCCGCGCCGTCGAAGGCGAGGCGGCGGGTGTCGAGCAGCACGGTGGCCCTGCTGCGCTGGGGCTGTTCCTCGCGACGGACCATCAGCTCGCCGTAGCGGGCGGTGGAGCGCCAGTGCACGCGGCGCAGGTCGTCGCCGCGCCGGTAGCCGCGCGGGATCACGTCGTCGTCGCCGGCCAGGGCCAGGGAGCGGCGGCTGCCGTCGCCGTAGCCGTTGGACTCGCCGGTCAGCCGGACCGGCGGCAGGGGCTCGGTGCGCGGTATGACGGTGAGGGTGTCGTAGGTGCTGAAGGAGCGGGTCAGTTCGACCAGCCCGAAGGGGTCGGTCAGCCGCAGCTGCAGCGGGCCCAGCGGGTAGCGGCCGCGCAGGTCGGAGCGGACCCGGTAGGACACCTCGCGGCGGCCGCCGGGCTCGACCCGGTCCAGGACGAACCGCGGGCGCGGGCCCAGTACGTAGGGCACCCGGTCCTGGAGCATCAGCAGACCGGTGGGCAGCCTGGAGACGTTGTCCATGCGCAGCTGCACCCGGGCCTCGGCGCCCGCGGGCACCCGCCCGGGGGTCAGCCGGCGGCTGCCGGAGACCCGGTAGCGGGTGCGGTGCAGGGCGTAGACGCAGATCAGCGGCAGGAGGGCGAGGAGCAGGCCGACGCGCAGCAGTGCGCCCTGGCCGAGCACGTAGGCGCACGCGGCCGCGGCGATCCCGGCGGCCACGAACGAGCGGCCGCGGGTGGTCAGCCCGGACAGTGAGGCGCGCAGTCCGCCGCCGTCTCCCGGGCCGCCGGCGCCGCGTGGGGCACCGGCGCCCATCAGAAGCTCCGGGCGCCGGCGCCGGGCGGCATCTCGCCGCGGGCGTGCGCGGCCGGGACGGGGGTGCGCTGGAGGATCTCGCCGACGACCTGCTCGGAGGTGCGCCGGTTCAGCTGGGCCTGTGCGGTGGGCAGCAGCCGGTGCGCGAGGACCGGCGCGGCCAGCGACTGGACGTCGTCGGGCAGGACGTAGTCCCGGCCGGCGAGCGCGGCGGAGGCCTTCACGGCGCGCAGGAGGTGCAGGGTGGCCCGGGGGGAGGCACCGAGCCGCAGGTCGGGGTGGCTGCGGGTGGCGGAGACCAGGTCGACGACGTAGCGCCGGACGGGCTCGGCGACGTAGACCTCGCGCACGGCTTCTATGAGCTTGACGATGTCGTGGGCGTGCGCGACGGACTGGAGGTCGTCGAGCGGGCTGACCCCGCCGTGCACGTCGAGCATCTGGAGCTCGGCCTCCGGGCTGGGGTAGCCGACGGAGACGCGGGCCATGAAGCGGTCGCGCTGGGCTTCGGGCAGCGGGTAGGTGCCCTCCATCTCCACCGGGTTCTGGGTGGCGACGACCATGAAGGGGCTGGGCAGCGTGTAGGTGGTGCCGTCGATGGTGACCTGGCGCTCCTCCATCGACTCCAGCAGCGCCGACTGGGTCTTCGGCGAGGCGCGGTTGATCTCGTCGCCGATGACGATCTGCGCGAAGATCGCGCCCGGCTTGAACTCGAACTCGCGGCGCTGCTGGTCGTAGATGCTGACGCCCGTGATGTCGGAGGGCAGCAGGTCCGGCGTGAACTGGATGCGCTGCACCGAGCAGTCGATGGACTTGGCCAGCGTCTTGGCGAGCATCGTCTTGCCCACGCCCGGCACGTCCTCGATCAGCAGGTGCCCCTCGGCGAGGAGCACCGTCAGCGCGAGGCGGACGACCTCGGGCTTGCCCTCGATCACGCTCTCGACCGACCGGCGGACCCGCTCCGCCGTGCTGGTCAGATCCGCGAGGCTCGCTCGGTCGTCATACGTCGTCACCTGGTTCTCCTCGGCCCATTTCTCAGGGCCGACGCCCTTGGCGCATGACCGGCCCACCCCGAAACACGGACACCGGTCCCGGGGTTTCCCGGGTGGTGTCCCCCCGCATTCTTGACGGCGTTACGGCCTTGTGTCACTCAGGAGCTGGGATCGATCTCCCGGAGGAGCCCGGTGTGCACGTCGAAGACGAAGCCTCGCACATCGTCCTTGTACGGCAGGAACGGGTTGGTGCGGACCCGCTGCATGGACTGGCGGACGTCCTGGTCGACGTCCCGGAACGCCTCGACGGCCCAGGAGGGGCGCTGGCCGACCTCGTCCTCCAGCTCGTGCCGGAAGTCCTCGGTCAGGCTTTCGAGACCGCAGCCGGTGTGGTGGATGAGTATCACCGTGCGGGTGCCGAGGGCACGCTGGCTGATGGTGAGGGAGCGGATGGTGTCGTCGGTGACCACGCCGCCGGCGTTGCGGATGGTGTGGCAGTCGCCGAGCTCCAGGCCGAGGGCCTTGTGCAGGTCGAGGCGGGCGTCCATACAGGCCACGACGGCCACGTGGAGGACGGGGCGGGCGTCCATGCCGGGGTCGGTGAACTTGGCGGCGTAACGCTGATTCGCCTCGACCAGCCGGTCGGTGACGGATCCGCCGACGGATGCCTCGGGGGCGGAGTCTGCAGGCAGGGATGCGGAAGTCGTCATGGGTACGACGTTAGTGGTCACGGGTGCCGACGGCCGCGCGTGAGGTTGGACAAAGAACGTCAACGGGGCTTGTTGTGAGCTAACCCACAGGGGTGGGCGGTAGTCGGCCGCCCGGGTGATTCGGGGGCTTTTGGGGCTTCGGTCCGAGAGGCGCGTACGGCGCGCGGGCCGGTTCGTTGACCGCGGCGACCGTTGCACTAAAGTGACGCGAACCGGCCGGAGCCCGGCCCTGACCGGCCGCCGGCCACCGATGAAGACTCCGCGTGCGCGGCGCGTACGTACGGCCCGGCCCTCTTCCGCTCACCGGCCGGGGGAGCGGGCGGTGCGTACGCATGCCGCGCCGTTATCTGAGAGGGCGCTTTGACTAGCGAGTCCCGACATGTCCCGGTGATGCTCCAGCGGTGCCTGGACCTGTTGGCCCCGGCGCTGGAGAGGCCCGGGGCCGTCGTCGTCGACTGCACCCTCGGTCTCGGCGGCCACAGCGAGGCCCTGCTGACCCGGTTCCCCGAGGCCCGCCTGATCGGCCTCGACCGCGACAAGGAGGCCCTGCGGCTCTCCGGCGAACGGCTCGCCCCCTTCGGCGACCGGGCCACCCTCGTCCACGCGATCTACGCGGACCTCGCCGAGGTGCTCGACGGTCTGGGCCTCCCGACCGTCCAGGGCGTCCTCTTCGACCTGGGCGTCTCCTCCATGCAGCTGGACGAGGCCGACCGCGGGTTCGCCTACGCCCAGGACGCGCCGCTGGACATGCGCATGGACCAGACGACGGGCATCAGCGCCGCCGAGGTCCTCAACACCTACGCGCCCGGCGAGCTCGTACGGATCCTGCGCCAGTACGGCGAGGAGAAGCAGGCCAAGCGGATCGTGTCCGCGATCGTCCGGGAACGCGACAAGGCCCCCTTCAGCAACAGCGCCCGGCTGGTCGAGCTCATCCGCGACGCCCTGCCCCAGGCCGCCAAGCGGACCGGCGGCAATCCGGCGAAGCGCACCTTCCAGGCGCTGCGGATCGAGGTCAACGGCGAGCTGTCCGGGCTGGAGCGGGCCATCCCGGCCGCCGTGGACCGGATCGCCGTCGGCGGCCGGATCGCCGTGCTCTCGTACCACTCGCTGGAGGACCGGCTGGTCAAGCAGGTCTTCTCGGCGGGCGCCACCTCCACCGCCCCGCCCGGGCTGCCGGTGGTGCCGGAGAAGTACCAGCCGAAGCTCAAACTGCTCACGCGAGGGGCGGAGCTGCCGACCGAGGAGGAGATCGCCGAGAACCGGCGGGCCGCCCCGGCGAGGTTCCGGGGGGTCGAACGCATCCGGGAGGCGCGACTGTGACCAAGGCCGGGAAGGTCGCCACGCTGACCCGCGGGCAGGCGGCCCGCATCGGCCGGGCCCTCGGCGCCCGCCCGGCCCGGCCGCGGCCCGGCGGGCAGGCGGCGCGGATGCCGTTCGTCCTGCTGGTCGTGGCCCTGCTCGCCGGCGGGCTGATCAGCCTGCTGCTGCTGAACTCCGCGCTCAACGAGGGCTCCTTCCAGCTTTCCCGGCTGAAGAAGGAGACCACCGCCCTCACCGACGAGGAGCAGGCCCTCCAGCGCGACGTGGACGCCCACTCGGCCCCCGACGCGCTCCAGCGCCGCGCGCGGGAACTGGGCCTGGTCCCGGGCGGCAGCCCCGTCTTCATCGGCCCGGACGGCAAGGTCGCCGGCAGCGCCTCGGCCGCCGAGGCGCCGCCGTCGCCGACCCCGACCCCGCCGCCCGCGCAGGCCGGAGCGGGCCAGCCCCCGGCCCCGGCCGCCTCGAACCAGCCCGTCCCCTCGGGTGCCCCGGCGGCGCCCGGCCCGACACAGCAGCCCAACCAGCCTCCTGGAAGGTGACGTCGTGACGCGGATCCCGTCTGAACCAGCCTCGCCGGCGATCGAGGCGCGGGGTCCGGGGCGGAGCCCCGGAAGGCACGTGCCCGTGGCCCCGCTCCGCCGCGGCCGGGGCACCGCCGCCGGCATGCCGCGGACGGTGACCGGGTGAGCCCGCAGGACCCGCCGCGCCGGCGGGTGCCCGGACCGGCCAGGCCGTCGCGGCCCGGCGACCGGGCCCGGGCCACCGCCCGTCCGGCCTCGCGCCCGGCGACCCGCCGCCCCGCCGGCCCCCGCAAGCCCCACACGATCCGGCTCGGCAGCCCCCGGCCCCGGCTGCGCCTGGTCGGCGTGGGCCTGACCCTCGTCATGCTCGCCTTCGTCGTCCGGCTGCTCCAGGTGCAGGCCGTCGACGCCTCGTCCTTCTCCGCGGCGGCCTCCAAGAACCGCTACACCAACGTCAAGCTGGCCGCCGAACGCGGCGAGATCACCGACCGCAGGGGTGTCGCCCTCGCCACCAGCGTCGACGCGTACGACATCACCGCCGACCCCAAGATGTTCACCCCGCAGGACAGCAAGGCCCCGGACGCCCCCGAGCAGGCCGCCGCACTGCTCGCGCCCATCCTCGGCAAGGACGCCAAGGAGCTCGCGGACAAGCTCCGGACCAAGAACAGCCGGTACGTGGTCCTCGCCCAGCGCCAGACCCCGCAGGTCTGGAACCAGATCAAGGACCTCAAGCGGGTCTTCTCGGAGAAGGCGAGCGCCGACAAGAAGAACAACGCCCCCGGCGCCAACGTCCTGGCCGGCGTGTTCAAGGAGGACAGCAGCAAGCGCGTGTACCCGGGCGGTGACCTCGCCGCCGGGATACTGGGTTACGTCAACGCCGAGGGCAAGGGCGGCGGCGGCCTGGAATCCTCCCTCGACAAGAAGCTGGCCGGCAAGGACGGGGAGATCACCTACGCCCAGTCCGGCGGCCGCAAGGTCCCCACCGCCGGCTCCAGCGAGAAGCCCGCCGTCCCCGGCGACGACATCGAGCTGACCATCGACCGGGACATCCAGTGGGCGGCGCAGAGCGCCATCGCCGAGCAGGTGCAGAAGTCCGAGGCCGACCGCGGCTACGTCATCGTCCAGGACACCCGCACCGGCGAGGTGCTGGCCATGGCCAACGCCCCCGGCTTCGACCCCAACGACCTGACCCGGGCCAGCTCCGCCGCCATGGGCAACGCCGCGCTCCAGGACGTGTACGAGCCCGGCTCCACCGCCAAGGTCATGTCGATGGCGGCCGTGCTGGAGGAGAAGAAGGCGACCCCCGACACCCGTGTCGAGGTCCCCAACCGGCTGCACCGCGGCGACCGGCTCTTCAAGGACGACATCGACCACCCGACCTGGTACCTGACCCTCAACGGGGTCCTCGCCAAGTCCTCCAACATCGGCACCATCCTGGCCACCGGCCAGCTCGGCCGCACCCAGGCCGAGTCCAACGAGGTCCTGCACTCCTACCTGACCAAGTTCGGCATCGGCCGGCCCACCGGCCTGAACTACCCGGGCGAGTCCCGCGGCATCCTCGCCCGGCCCCAGGACTGGTCCACCTCCCAGCAGTACACGATCCCTTTCGGCCAGGGACTGTCCCTCAACGCCATGCAGGCGGCCTCCGTGTACTCGACCATCGCCAACGGCGGTGTCCGCATCGAGCCCACGCTGGTCCGCGGTACCAAGGGCCCCGACGGCCGCTTCACCCCGGCCCCGGCACCCGAACAGAACCGTGTGATCAGCCAGCAGACCGCCAAGACCCTCGCCGAGATGCTCGAATCCGTCGTCGACGACCAGGAGGGCACCGGAACCAAGGCGAAGATCCCCGGCTACCGGGTCGGCGGCAAGACCGGCACCTCCAACCGGGTGGATCCGGCCACCGGCCGCTACAAGGGCTACACCGCCTCCTTCGCCGGGTTCGCCCCGGCGGACAACCCGCGCATCACCGTCTACTGCGCCATCCAGAACCCCACCAAGGGCAGCTACTTCGGCGGCCAGATCTGCGGCCCCATCTACAAGAAGGTCATGGAGTTCGCGCTCAAGACCCTCCAGGTCGCCCCCACCGGCACCGCCCCCGCAGGGCTCCCGGTCACCTACGAGCCCGGCCCGCAGGCCGCCCAGCAGCCCGCCCCGCAGCCCAGTCCGCAGCCCGGCCAGTGACCCACGGCCGCGGCCTGCCCGCCAGAAAAGCGTGAGGCACCATCAGTGACAACGATCACCCCGAAACCCGGGAACCGACCGGACGCCGCAGCCGGGGCCGGGCCCTCACTTCGCGGCCCGGCCGCCGGGCCCGGTACGCTCACCGCCGTGCCCCACGCTGATCAGCCCAGAACCACCCAGCAAGACGCCCCGGCAGCGCCGCCGGGACCGCCCAGGCCCGCGTCCGCCGCTCCGAGCCCGCTGGGCGAGCTGGCCACGCTGCTGGGCGTCCCGTCGCCAGGCGCCGCACAGATCACCGGGATCACGCACGACTCCCGTGCGGTCCGCCCCGGAGACCTGTACGCGGCCCTGCCGGGAGCCAGGACCCACGGCGCCGACTACGCCGCCCAGGCCGCAGGCCTCGGCGCCGCCGCCGTGCTGACCGACCCCGCCGGCGCCGAGCGCGCCGCCGCGACCGGCCTGCCCGTGCTGGCCGTCGCCGACCCGCGCGGCCGGATGGGCGAGCTCGCCGCCGCGATCTACGGCCGCCCCGGCGAGGACCTGCTCCAGATCGGCATCACCGGAACCTCCGGCAAGACCACCACGGCGTACCTCGTCGAAGGCGGCCTGCGCGCGGCGGGCCGCAGCACCGGACTGGTCGGCACCGTCGAGATGCGCATCGGCGACGAGCGCATCAAGTCCGAGCGCACCACCCCCGAGGCCACCGACCTCCAGGCCCTCTTCGCGGTCATGCGCGAACGCGGCGTCGAGGCCGTGGCCATGGAGGTCTCCAGCCACGCCCTGGTGCTCGGCCGCGTCGACGGCTGCGTCTTCGACGTCGCCGTCTTCAACAACCTGAGCCCCGAGCACATGGAGTTCCACTCCGACATGGAGGACTACTTCCAGGCGAAGGCGGGGCTCTTCACCCCCCGCCGCTCCCGCCTGGGCGTGGTCAACCTCGACGACGAGTACGGCCGCCGCCTGGCCAAGGAGGCGACCGTCCCGGTCGTCACCTTCTCCGCCGCGGGCGACCCGGCCGCCGACTGGCGCGCCGAGGACGTCGTCACCGGGCACATGGACTCCACACTGACGCTGGTCGGCCCCGAAGGACAGCGCGTACGGGCCAAGGCCCCGCTGCCCGGCCCGTTCAACGTCGCCAACACCGTCGCCGCGATCGTCACGCTCGCCGCCGCCGGCCTCGACCCGCAGACCGCCGCCGACGGCGTCGCCGCGGTCCCCGGGGTCCCCGGCCGCCTGGAGCGGGTGGACGCGGGACAGCCGTACCTCGCCGTCGTCGACTACGCGCACAAGACGGACGCCGTCGAATCGGTGCTGCGCGCACTGCGCGAGGTCACCACCGGCAAGCTGCACATCGTGCTCGGCTGCGGCGGCGACCGCGACACCACCAAGCGCGTCCCGATGGGCGCCGCAGCCGCCCGGTTCGCCGACGTGGCCGTCCTGACCTCCGACAACCCGCGCTCCGAGGACCCCCTCGCGATCCTCGCCGCGATGTTCGGCGGCGCCGTGTCCGTACCGCCCGCCGAGCGCGGAACCGTACTCGTCGACGCCGACCGGGCGGCGGCCATCGCCGCAGCCGTCGCGCGCGCCGAGCCCGGCGACACCGTGCTCGTGGCGGGCAAGGGCCACGAACAGGGCCAGGACACCGCAGGAGTCGTCCGGCCCTTCGACGACCGCACGGTGCTCCGCACCGCGATCGAACGCCAACTCGTGCTCGATCGAACGACCCAGGTCCGACAGGCCGAGGTGAACCAGTGATCGCCCTTTCCCTCGCCGAGATCGCCGACATCACCGGCGGGCGGCCCCACGACATACCGGATCAGTCCGTCCAGGTCACCGGCCCCGTCGTCTACGACTCCCGCGAGGTCCGGCCCGGCAGCCTGTTCGCCGCCTTCGTCGGCGAGCGGGTCGACGGCCACGACTACGCCGAACGCGCACTCGCCGCCGGCGCCGTCGCCGTCCTCGCCACCCGGCCCGTCGGCGTCCCGGCCATCGTCGTCCCCGACGTGGTGGCCGCCCTCGGTGCGCTCGCCCGGGCCGTCGTCGCCCGCCTGGGCACCGACGTCGTCGCCCTCACCGGGTCCGCCGGCAAGACCTCCACCAAGGACCTCATCGCGCAGGTGCTCCAGCACCACGCGCCGACCGTGTGGACCCCCGGGAACCTCAACAACGAGATCGGCCTGCCGATCACGACGCTGCGCGTCACCGAGGACACCCAGCACCTCGTCCTGGAGATGGGCGCCCGCGGCATCGGCCACATCCGCTACCTCACCGGACTGACGCCCCCTCGGATCGGTCTGGTCCTCAACGTCGGCACCGCGCACATCGGCGAGTTCGGCGGCCGCGAGCAGATCGCACAGGCCAAGGGCGAGCTCGTCGAGGCGCTGCCGGCCGAGGCGGAGGGCGGCGTGGCCGTCCTCAACGCCGATGACCTGCTGGTTCGTTCCATGGCCGCGCGCACGAAGGCCCGTACGGTGCTGTTCGGCGAGGCCGAGGACGCCGAAATCCGGGCCACGGAAGTCCGCATGACGGACAAGGGACAGCCTTCCTTCACACTGCACACACCGACCGGGTGCAGCGACGTGACCTTGCGGCTGTACGGTGAGCACCACGTGTCGAACGCGCTCGCCGCGGCCGCCGTCGCCCACGTTCTGGGCATGTCCGCCCTGGAGATCGCCACCGCGCTCTCCGGAGCGGGCACGCTGTCGCGGTGGCGGATGGAGGTCACCGAGCGGGCGGACGGTGTGACGATCGTCAACGACGCCTACAACGCGAACCCGGAGTCCATGCGGGCCGCACTGCGCGCGCTCGCCGCGATGGGCGGTGGCGGCAGGGCGAACGGGGGGCGCACGTGGGCGGTGCTCGGCCCGATGGCCGAGCTCGGAGACGACGCTCTCGCCGAGCACGACGCGGTCGGACGACTTGTCGTCCGGCTCAACGTGAGCAAGCTCGTCGCGGTCGGGGGCAGGGAAGCCTCCTGGCTGCAACTGGGCGCATATAACGAGGGTTCGTGGGGTGAGGAGTCGGTGCTCGTGTCCGACGCGCAGGCGGCGGTCGACCTGTTGCGCAGTGAACTGCGCCCGGGTGACGTCGTGCTGGTGAAGGCTTCCAGGTCGGCCGGTCTGGAGCGGGTGGCGCAGGCCCTGCTCGAGGGCACTGTCGAGGGCGAGGTCGCCGGCCGATGAGGCAGATCCTGTTCGCCGGTGTCATCGGCATGTTCCTGACCGTCATCGGCACCCCGCTGCTGATCAAGCTGCTCGCCCGCAAGGGCTACGGCCAGTTCATCCGCGACGACGGCCCGCGCGGCCACGCCGGCAAGAAGGGCACGCCCACCATGGGCGGTATCTCCTTCATCCTGGCCACGCTCGTCGCGTACGCCCTGACGAAGATCCTCACCGGCTCCGAGCCGAGCTTCTCGGGCCTGCTCGTGCTCTTCCTGATGGCGGGCATGGGCCTGGTCGGCTACCTCGACGACTACATCAAGATCGTCAAGCGGCGGTCGCTGGGTCTGCGGGCCAAGGCCAAGATGGCCGGCCAGCTGATCGTCGGCATCGCCTTCGCGGTGCTCGCACTCCAGTTCAAGGACTCACGGGGACTCACCCCGGCCTCCGACAAGCTGTCGTTCGTCACGGACTTCGGCTGGTCGCTCGGCCCGGTGCTCTTCGTGGTCTGGGCGCTGTTCATGATCCTGGCCATGTCCAACGGCGTGAACCTGACCGACGGCCTGGACGGTCTGGCCACCGGCGCCGCCGTGATGGTCTTCGGCGCCTACACCTTCATCGGCGTCTGGCAGTTCCAGGAGTCGTGCGCGATGGCCGCCGACCTCACGAACCCGAACGCCTGCTTCGAGGTGCGAGACCCCCTCGACCTGGCCGTCGTCGCCTCCGCCCTCATGGGCGCCTGCTTCGGCTTCCTGTGGTGGAACACCTCGCCCGCCAAGATCTTCATGGGTGACACCGGTTCGCTGGCCCTCGGCGGCGCGCTCGCCGGCCTCGCCATCTGCTCCCGCACGGAGTTCCTGATGGCGCTCCTCGGCGGCCTCTTCGTGCTCATCACGATGTCGGTCGTCATCCAGGTCGGCTCCTTCAAGCTGACCGGGAAGCGCGTCTTCCGCATGGCGCCGCTCCAGCACCACTTCGAACTCAAGGGCTGGTCCGAAGTCCTCGTCGTGGTCCGCTTCTGGATCATCCAGGGCATGTGCGTGATCGTGGGTCTCGGTCTCTTCTACGCGGGATGGGCAGCCGACAAGTGAGTTCCACCGACCTGGCCGCCGTGCTCGGCCCCGACGCCCTGGGCCGGTTCGGCCTGCCGGGCCGGATCACCGTGGCAGGGCTCGGCATCAGCGGCATCAGCGCCGCCCGGGCACTGGCCGGGCTGGGCGCGCGCGTCACCGTCGTCGACAACGGCGACGGTGACGCGCACCGCGCCAGGGCCGCCGAGCTGGCGGAGCTCGGCATCGAGGTCCGCCTCGGCCACCTCCCCGACGGAGCCCGGGCGGGCGAGACCCTGCCCGAGGGCACCGAACTGGTCGTCACCTCGCCGGGCTGGCAGCCGCAGAGCCCGCTCTTCCTGGCCGCCGCCGCGGCGGGCGTCGACGTCGTCGGTGACGTCGAGGTCGCCTGGCGGCTGCGCGGGGCCGGCGCGGAGCTCCGTGCCGCCCGCCGGGCCGCGGCGCAGGGCGCCGGCGAAGGGAATGACGGGGCCGCAGCCGGCGACCGGGCCCCGGCCGGGCCGGCCGAGTGGCTCGCGATCACCGGAACCAACGGCAAGACCACCACCACGCAGATGCTGGCGTCGATCCTGAAGGCCGCCGGGCTGCGCACCGCAGCCGTCGGCAACATCGGGACCCCGATCATCGACGTGGTGCTCGGGGAGCAGGAGTACGACGTGCTCGCCGTCGAACTCTCCAGCTACCAGCTGCACTGGGCGCCCTCGCTGCGCGTCCACTCGGCGGCCGTCCTCAACCTGGCGCCCGACCACCTCGACTGGCACGGCTCCATGCAGGCGTACGCCGCGGACAAGGGCCGGATCTACGAGGGCAACACGGTGGCCTGCGTCTACAACGTGGCCGACCAGGCCACCGAGGACCTGGTCGTCGAGGCCGACGTCGAAGAGGGCTGCCGTGCGATCGGCTTCACCCTCGGCGCCCCCGGCCCCTCCATGCTCGGCGTCGTCGACGGCATCCTCGTCGACCGGGCCTTCGTGGAGAACCGGCAGAAGAACGCCCAGGAGCTCGCCGAGGTCAAGGACGTCAACCCGCCGGCCCCGCACAACATCGCCAACGCGCTCGCCGCCGCGGCCCTGGCCCGCGCCTTCGGCGTGGAGCCGCGCGCGGTCCGCGACGGACTGCGCGACTTCCGGCCGGACGCCCACCGGGTGGCGCGGGTGGACGAGGTCGCCTCCGTCGTCTACGTCGACGACTCCAAGGCGACCAACACCCATGCGGCGGAGGCCTCCCTCGCCTCCTTCGACAAGGTCGTGTGGATCGCCGGCGGTCTGGCCAAGGGCGCGACCTTCGATGAACTCGTGCAGAAGTCGGCCGCGCGGATGCGCGGCGCCGTCCTGATCGGCGCCGACCGGGCGCTGATCGCCGAGGCGCTGGCGCGACACGCCCCCGAGGTCCCGGTCGTCGACCTCGACCGGACCGACACTGGGGCGATGCTCGCAGCGGTCCGGGAGGCGGCCGCGCTCGCCGAGCCCGGCGACACGGTCCTGCTGGCACCGGCCTGCGCCTCGATGGACATGTTCGCGAACTACAACAAGCGTGGGGAAGCGTTCGCCGACGCGGTGCGCGAACTGGCCGCCGAGAGCGCCGCGGACACGGCCTAGGCCGGGGGCGCCGGGACAGGTTCCCTCCGGCCGGATGCTCGCCTCGTACGAGTGGAGGGGAAGATCACAGATGCCGGCCAAGCAGATGCTGCCGGGGCGGCGGCCGTCCGCCGTGAAGGCGCAGGGCCGCAAGCGCCCCGGCGTGAGTGCGAAGCGCCCGGCACGGCCCGCCGGGCGCGGGCCGCTGGCCGGTCTGCGGCGTACGCAGCAGCAGGTGCGCAGGGCGTGGGACCGCCCGCTCACCGCCTATTACCTGATTTTCGGCAGTTCCCTGCTCATCACCGTGCTCGGCCTGGTGATGGTGTACTCCGCCTCCATGATCAAGGCGCTCCAGCTGGGCCTGGGTGACGCGTACTTCTTCAAGAAGCAGTTCCTGGCCGCCCTCATCGGCGCGGGCCTGCTGCTGGTCGCCTCCAGGATGCCGGTGAAGCTGCACCGGGCGCTGTCCTATCCGGTGCTCGCCGGCACGCTGTTCCTGATGGTCCTGGTCCAGGTCCCCGGGATAGGGGTCTCGATCAACGGCAACCAGAACTGGATCTCCCTCGGCGGCCCGTTCATGCTCCAGCCCAGCGAGTTCGGCAAGCTCGCGCTGATCCTGTGGGGCGCCGACCTGCTGGCCCGCAAGGGCGACAAGGGCCTCCTGAGCCAGTGGAAGCACCTCCTGGTGCCGCTGGTCCCCGTGGCCTTCCTGCTGCTCGGCCTCATCATGCTGGGCGGTGACATGGGCACCGCGATGATCCTCGGTGCCATCCTGTTCGGCCTGCTCTGGCTCGCGGGCGCCCCGACGCGGATGTTCGTCGGCGTACTGGCCTTCGCGGCTGCGATCGTCGCACTGCTCATCAAGACCAGTCCGCACCGGATGGACCGGCTGGAGTGCATCGGCGCGACAGAACCGGGCAAGAACGACCTTTGCTGGCAGGCCGTACACGGGATCTACGCCCTCGCATCGGGTGGCTGGTTCGGTTCCGGTTTGGGTGCAAGTGTGGAAAAATGGGGTCAACTACCCGAAGCCCACACCGACTTCATCTTCGCCATCACGGGGGAGGAACTGGGACTGGCGGGGACGCTGTCGGTCCTCGCCCTGTTCGCGGCTCTAGGCTATGCGGGTATCCGCGTGGCCGGACGCACGGAGGACTCCTTCGTACGGTTTGCCGCGGGAGGCGTGACCACCTGGATCACGGCGCAGGCCGTGATCAACATCGGTGCGGTGCTCGGCCTGCTGCCGATCGCCGGAGTCCCGCTCCCGCTGTTCTCCTACGGGGGGTCGGCCCTGCTGCCGACCATGTTCGCGGTCGGACTGCTCATCGCCTTCGCGCGGGAGGAGCCGGCCGCGCGCGCGGCCCTCGCGATGCGGCAGCCGAAGACCGGCTGGAGGCGGACCGGGGTGAGATGGAAGTCGATGAGACGGCGCGTCAAGAAGCGTCCGTCCGGAGAGCGGTGAATTTCGGTGCATGTCGTACTCGCCGGTGGGGGGACCGCCGGCCACATCGAGCCGGCGCTCGCCCTCGCGGACGCCCTGCGCAGGCAGGACCCTTCAGTGGGCATCACCGCCCTGGGCACCGAACGCGGACTCGAAACCCGCCTGGTGCCGGAGCGCGGCTACGAGCTGGGGCTGATCCCCGCCGTACCGCTGCCCCGCAAGCCCACCCCTGAGCTGATCACCGTCCCCGGACGGCTGCGCGGCACCATCAAGGCCGCGGAGGAGATCCTCCTGCGCACCAAGGCCGACTGCGTCGTCGGCTTCGGCGGCTACGTGGCCCTGCCCGGCTACCTCGCGGCCAAGCGGCTCGGGGTGCCGATCATCGTCCACGAGGCCAACGCCCGGCCCGGACTGGCCAACAAGATCGGCTCCCGGTACGCGCACGCCGTCGCGGTCTCCACGCCCGACAGCAAGCTGCGCGGTGCCCGCTACGTGGGCATCCCGCTGCGCCGCTCCATCTCCACCCTCGACCGGGCCGCCGTACGCCCCGAGGCGCGCGCGGCGTTCGGCCTGGACCCCAACCTGCCCACGCTGCTGGTCTCCGGCGGCTCGCAGGGCGCACGCCGCCTCAACGAGACCATCCAGCAGGTCGCTCCGACCCTCCAGCGCTCCGGCGTGCAGATCCTGCACGCCGTCGGGCCGAAGAACGAACTGCCGCGTGTCGACAACATGCCCGGGATGCCGCCCTATGTGCCGGTACCGTACGTGGACCGGATGGATCTCGCGTACGCCGCCGCCGACATGATGCTGTGCCGCGCGGGAGCGATGACCGTCGCCGAACTGTCCGCCGTCGGGCTGCCCGCCGCCTACGTCCCGCTGCCGATCGGCAACGGCGAACAGCGGCTCAACGCCCAGCCGGTGGTCAAGGCCGGCGGCGGCCTGCTCGTGGACGACGCGGAACTGACGCCCGACTGGGTGCTCGGCCAGGTCCTCCCGGTGCTGTCCGACCCGCACCGCCTGTACGAGATGTCCCGCGCCGCCGGTGAGTTCGGCCGCCGGGACGCCGACGAGCTGCTGGTCGGCATGGTGTACGAGGCGATCGCAGCCAACCGATCCCGCTGACGCGGGAGCACGGACGCAGGAGGCACAGGAGTGGCCGGAGCGACGACCGCACAGCGCGGAACACCGTCTCCTGATCGGCCCGGCCGGCCGCCCGCCAAGGGCGCCGGCTCTCCCAAGCCGCCCAAGAGCCCGAAGTCCGCGAAGCCCGAGAAGCCCGCGAAGGCCGTGAAGAGGACCGCCCCGCGGGGCCCCGGCAAGCAGCTGCGCCGGGGCCCCGTGCTGGCCTCCCTGGCCGCCGCGGTCCTCCTCGTCGCGGGCGGCAGCTGGGTCCTCTACGGGTCCTCCTGGCTCCGCGTCGAGAAGGTCACCGCCACCGGCACCGACGTGCTCACCCCCGAGCAGGTGCTCGCCGCCGCGGCGGTGCCCGTGGGCGCGCCCCTCGTGAGCGTCGACACCGACGAGATCGAGAGCCGCGTACGGGGCCGTCTGCCCCGCATCGATTCGGTCGATGCGGTGCGGGCCTGGCCGCACGGAATCGGACTGAAGGTGACCGAGCGCAAACCCGTCCTGCTCATCAAAAAGGACGCCAACTTCGTGGAAGTGGACGCATCGGGTGTGCGATTCGACACGGTTCCGAAAGCACCCGCGGGCGTTCCGGTCCTCGAATTGAACGCGGGAGGCTCCCCGAGCGCCCGCCGCTTCGACGAAGAGCGGCTGCTGCACGAGGCCGTGCTCGTCGCCGGATCCCTCCCGGCGCCGGTCGCCAGGCAAACGGTGCAGGTCAAGGTGGGTTCCTACGATTCGATCGTGCTGGAGCTGACCGGGGGCCGGTCCGTGCGGTGGGGCAGTGGCGAACAGAGCGACGCGAAGGGGCGCGCGTTGACCGCTTTGTTGAAAGCCGCGCCGAAGGCCGGTCACTTCGACGTGAGCGTTCCCACCGCCCCTGCGGCGGCCGGGAGTTGACGTCAGGTCGAACAGCGACGCACCCTGGTTGGCCAGCGATACGGGTGATCACATAGGGTGAAAAGAAAAACGGGAGGTTCGGCGTGTTCGTTGAACACGCGCTACTTGTCGACTTAGTGTCCTGTTCGGAAGAGTCCAAGGAACAGACACACCCCTAACCCTAAACTTCAGGGTGAGGGTTCGGGTCGGCGCGTTCGGACCGTCCCTATTTCGGCATCAGTCGTCGCAACGCAGGCCCGCGAGGCGGCGACACGTAACTCGAGGCGAGAGGCCTTCGACGTGGCAGCACCGCAGAACTACCTCGCAGTCATCAAGGTCATCGGTGTCGGCGGCGGTGGTGTCAATGCCATCAACCGAATGATCGAGGTCGGTCTCAAGGGCGTCGAGTTCATCGCCATCAACACGGACGCGCAGGCGCTGTTGATGAGCGACGCCGACGTCAAGCTCGACGTCGGCCGTGAACTCACCCGCGGCCTCGGCGCCGGCGCCAACCCGGCGGTCGGTCGCAAGGCGGCAGAGGACCACCGCGAGGAGATCGAGGAGGTCCTCAAGGGGGCCGACATGGTCTTCGTCACCGCGGGTGAAGGCGGCGGCACCGGCACCGGCGGCGCACCCGTCGTCGCCAACATCGCGCGCTCGCTGGGCGCCCTGACGATCGGTGTGGTCACCCGGCCGTTCACCTTCGAGGGCCGGCGCCGCGCGAACCAGGCGGAGGACGGCATCGCCGAGCTCCGCGAAGAGGTCGACACCCTCATCGTCATCCCCAACGACCGCCTGCTGTCCATCTCGGACCGCCAGGTCAGCGTCCTGGACGCCTTCAAGTCGGCGGACCAGGTCCTGCTCTCCGGCGTCCAGGGCATCACGGACCTCATCACCACCCCGGGTCTGATCAACCTCGACTTCGCCGACGTCAAGTCCGTGATGTCCGAGGCCGGCTCGGCCCTGATGGGCATCGGCTCGGCCCGCGGCGACGACCGCGCGGTGGCCGCCGCCGAGATGGCGATCTCCTCGCCGCTGCTGGAGGCGTCCATCGACGGCGCCCGCGGCGTGCTGCTCTCCATCTCCGGCGGATCGGACCTCGGTCTCTTCGAGATCAACGAGGCCGCGCAGCTGGTGAGCGAGGCCGCGCACCCCGAGGCGAACATCATCTTCGGCGCCGTCATCGACGACGCGCTCGGCGACGAGGTACGGGTCACCGTCATCGCCGCCGGGTTCGACGGCGGACAGCCCCCGGCCCGCCGGGACAACGTCATCGGCGCCGCGTCCACCAAGCGCGAGGAGCCCGCCCCGGCTCCGGTCCGCGCCGCCGAGCCGGCCCGCCCGGCCTTCGGCGGACTCGGCACGGTCCCCCCGCGCGAGGAGCCCCCGGCCCCCGTCGAGGCGGCCCCGATCGAGGTCCAGGCCCCCGCGCCGCAGGTCCCCACGGCCCGGCCGTACCAGGACAGCCCGGCCGAGGAACTGGATGTCCCGGACTTCTTGAAGTGACACCGGAGCAGCACCACGTGGGCGGCGCCCACTTCGCCTTCACCGACCGGTGGGGCGGAGTGAGCGCCGTTCCGTACGAAGAGCTCAACCTCGGCGGCGCGGTCGGAGACGACCCGGCCGCCGTTCTCGCGAACCGGGCCCTGGCGGCGCGCTCCCTGGGAATCGACCCGGACCTGGTGGTCTGGATGAACCAGGTGCACGGCCGGGACGTCGCGGTGGTCGACGGCCCGTGGGGTGCGGACACCGCGATTCCGGCGGTGGACGCGGTGGTGACCGCCCGTCGGGGACTGGCCCTCGCCGTGCTCACCGCCGACTGCACGCCCGTCCTGCTGGCCGACCCCGTCGCCGGGGTCGCCGCGGCCGCCCACGCCGGGCGGCCCGGACTGGTCGCCGGGGTGGTGCCCGCGGCCGTGGAGGCGATGGTCTCCCTCGGGGCCGAACCCGGGCGGATCGTCGCCCGTACCGGACCCGCGGTCTGCGGGCACTGCTACGAGGTGCCGGCCGAGATGCGGGACTCGGTGGCGGCGGCGGTTCCCGCCGCCCGGGCCGAGACCAGCTGGGGGACACCGGCGGTCGACGTGGTCGCGGGGGTGCACGCGCAGCTCGCGGAGGCGGGGGTGGTGAACGGCCTGCGCTCACCGGTCTGCACACTGGAGTCGCGGGACCACTTCTCGTACCGCCGCGACCGGGTCACCGGCCGCCTGGCCGGATATGTCTGGTTGACGGAGCTTTCCCGGGGGGAGGACCCCCGGACCCCGGGGGAAAAGAAGAATGACGGATCGTAAGTCGGAGCTCGCCGAGAACCTGGCGCGGGTGGAGGAACGTATCTCGTCCGCCTGCGCCGCGGCGGGGCGGGAGCGGGACGAGGTGACCCTCATCGTGGTCACCAAGACCTACCCCGCGAGCGACGTACGACTGCTGGCGGAGCTGGGCGTCCGTCATGTTGCTGAGAACCGCGACCAGGATGCCGCCCCCAAGGCCGCGGCCTGCGCGGATCTGCCGCTCAGCTGGCACTTCGTCGGCCAGTTGCAGACCAACAAAGTCCGTTCCGTGGCGGGATACGCGCACGTGGTGCAGTCGGTCGACCGGCCCCGGCTGGTGACCGCCCTCTCGGCGGCCGCGACCGGCGCCGGCCGCGAACTCGGCTGCCTCGTCCAGATCGCCCTCGACGCCGAGTCGGGCGAGCGGGGGACCCGGGGCGGTGCCGCACCGGAGCAGCTCGCGGAGTTGGCGGACCTCGTCGCCGGGGCACCGGGACTGCGGATCGACGGACTGATGACCGTCGCACCCCTGTCCGGCCACTACGCGGGACGCGAACAGGCCGCCTTCGAGCGGTTGATGGAATTGTCATCCCGCCTGCGCGCGGACCATCCGACTGCCACGATGGTGTCGGCCGGGATGAGCGCAGACCTGGAACAGGCCGTTGCGGCCGGTGCGACACATGTACGCGTCGGCACTGCGGTACTCGGCGCGAGACCCCGGCTCGGGTAACGTCGCGAAGAAAGTCGGACCACAGCAGAAAATATGGTCATTCCCGTCGATGAGCGGGCAGACCACGTGGATCGCGGGCAGTTGGTGACATTCGTGACACGGCGGCACCTGCGACAGGGCGATCCACCACAGAGCGGAGGACTCGGAGAATGGCCGGCGCGATGCGCAAGATGGCGGTCTACCTCGGCCTCGTGGAGGACGACCGGTACGACAACCCGGGGTACGACCCCGACGACGAGTTCGAGCCCGAGCCGGAGATGGAGCGGGCTCGGGAGCGGGATCGCCGACAGCAGCCCGTGCACCAGTCGCCCGTATCGGACGAACCGGTACGAGCCGTACAGCCTCCGGCGCAGCGGGAACCCATCCCAATTCCGGTGGAAAACGGACGTCCTGCGCGAATTGCCCCCGTGGCATCCATCACACCTGATCGCACGAACCTGGAGAAGAACGCCCCCGTGATCATGCCCAAGGTCGTCTCCGAGCGGGAGCCGTACCGCATCACGACACTGCACCCCCGGACCTACAACGAGGCCCGTACCATCGGGGAACACTTCCGTGAGGGCACTCCGGTGATCATGAATCTCACGGAGATGGACGACACGGACGCGAAGCGTCTGGTGGACTTCGCCGCCGGACTCGTGTTCGGTCTGCACGGCAGCATTGAACGCGTGACACAGAAGGTGTTCCTGCTGTCGCCTGCTAACGTCGATGTCACGGCGGAGGACAAGGCCCGCATCGCGGAGGGCGGGTTCTTCAACCAAAGCTAGACCGATCCGTCAGATACGGGACCGGGAACAGATCGGGAAACGGGGAGAGGGAAGCGCGGGATGGGCATCGCACTGCAAGTGGTCTACGTCGTGCTGATGTGCTTCCTGATCGTGCTGATCTTCCGACTGGTCATGGACTATGTGTTCCAGTTCGCACGTTCATGGACACCCGGCAAGGCGATGGTGGTCGTTCTGGAGGCCACCTACACTGTCACCGATCCACCGCTCAAGCTCCTTCGGCGGTTCATTCCGCCGTTGCGTCTCGGCGGCGTGGCACTCGACCTGTCCTTCTTCGTTCTGATGATCATCGTTTACATCCTCATCAGCTTCGTGAGCACCGCTGCGAGAAGCGTGTGAACGATGAGCTTCCCCGTACGCGCGGGGACGGTCCCGATACGGTCCAGCCGACTGCCGACGACTACGTAGAGGTGAAGAAGACATGCCGCTGACTCCCGAGGACGTGCGGAACAAGCAGTTCACGACCGTCCGCCTCCGAGAAGGCTATGACGAGGACGAGGTCGATGCCTTCCTCGACGAGGTCGAGTCCGAACTGACGCGCCTGCTGCGCGAGAACGAGGACCTGCGCGCCAAGCTGGCTGCCGCCACGCGTGCCGCCGCGCAGAACCAGCAGCAGCAGAGCATGCGCAAGCCCGAGCCCCAGGACCAGCGCGGCCCCGGCGCCCCCGTGCCCGCGGCCATATCCGGCCCGCCGCAGCAGCAGAACCCGCAGATGGGCCCGCCCCAGCTGCCGGGCGGCGCGCCGCAGCTCCCGCCGGGCCCCGGCGGCCAGGGCCAGCAGGGCCCCGGCCCGATGGGCGGCCCCATGGGCGGACCCATGCAGCAGCACCCCATGGGTGGACCGCAGGGCATGGGTCAGCAGCAGCAGATGCAGCAGCAGTCGATGGGCGGCCAGAACCCGCTCGGCCAGCAGATGCAGCCCATGGGCCAGCAGATGCAGCCGATGGGTCAGCAGATGCAGCCCATGGGTCAGCCCATGCAGCAGATGCAGCAGCCGCAGCTCCCGCAGCAGGGCCCCGGTGGCGACAGCGCCGCCCGCGTCCTGTCGCTGGCGCAGCAGACCGCCGACCAGGCGATCGCGGAGGCCCGCTCCGAGGCCAACAAGATCGTCGGCGAGGCCCGGTCGCGCGCCGAGGGCCTGGAGCGGGACGCCCGCGCCAAGGCCGACGCGCTGGAGCGGGACGCGCAGGAGAAGCACCGCGTCGCGATGGGCTCCCTGGAGTCCGCCCGCGCCACGCTGGAGCGCAAGGTCGAGGACCTGCGGGGCTTCGAGCGTGAGTACCGTACGCGTCTGAAGTCCTACCTGGAGTCGCAGCTGCGCCAGCTGGAGACCCAGGCGGACGACTCGCTGGCCCCGCCGCGCAACCCGGCCGGTCCCGCGCTGCCCCCGTCGCCGTCGCCCTCGATGGCTCCGGCCGGTGCGATGGGCCACTCCATGGGCGGTCCGTCCATGGGCGGTCCCTCCCCGATGGGTGCCGGTCCGTCCTACGGCGGTCAGCAGCAGATGTCCCCGGCGATGACCCAGCCGATGGCTCCGGTGCGGCCGGCTGCGCCGCAGCCGATGCAGGCGCCGTCGCCGATGCGGGGCTTCCTGATCGACGAGGACGACAACTAGGCGGTACGCCTCGCGGCGCGTCAGCAGTTCGGGCCGGGCCCGGTTCCCCCAAGGGGGCACCGGGCCCGGCCCGTTCCCGTTCCCGCCCGCGGCACCGCTGCGTGGGCTCTGCCCCGCGCCTCAATCGCCGGCGGGGCCGGGGTGGTGTCCCCCGGCCCCGGGGCGCGGCCCTGGTGGTGGCTTCGGGTGGGGTGGTGCCCCTCCGGGGGCTCTCCTCGGCTCGGCGCGCGCGGGCCCGTCCCGGCCGTGCAGTGTCCCCAGCCCACGGCCCCGCTCCGTCCGGGACGGGCCGGGACCGCCGGGGTGGGGGTGTGGGGACGGTGGGGGGT
>NZ_JOAK01000045.1 GCF_000720455.1 Streptomyces virginiae
CCCCCGGACCCCGCCCCCGCTCCGCCCCGCGAGCAGGTAGCGTTGCCGGACGGTTCCGTACGGTCGGGCGAGTCGGAGAAGGAGTCCCGGTGACGCAGAGCGGACAAGGGGGCGCGCCGCAACCTGGTGCCCCGTGGGATCCGGACCCGGCGTCCGGGTATCCGGCGTACCCGGAGCAGCCGGAGCAGCCGCAGCAGCCGCAGCAGCCGCACCCCGGGGCCGCCTACGGCTACCCGCAGGCCTACCCCGCACCGCAGTCCGAGCCCGGGCACGTGGTCGGCCCCGGCTACGAGGGCCCCGGCGCACCGCACGGCTACGGCTATCCGCCGCTGCCCGAGGCCGTCACCCAGTACATCCCGCCCGTCCCGGCGACCCCCGACCACGCCGAGGCCGCGACGCAGTTCATCGCACCCGTCCCGGCGACTCCCGGGCACGACGAGGCCGCGACCCAGTACATACCGCCCGTACCGCCCGTACCGGCCGACCACGGCGAAGCCGCGACGCAGTACATCCCGCCGGTCCCGGCAGGCCCGGCAGCCCCCGCCGCCTCCGCCGTCGAGGGCTTCGACGGCCTCTTCCGGGGAGACGACTCCGCCGGTCACACCCAGCACCTGCCGCCCGTGCAGGAGCCCGTCCTGCGCGGCCGGCCGCCGCAGCGGCCCCAGCAACCGCAACCACACCCGCACCAGCAGCAGCAGTACGCCCCGCCCCCGCCCCCACCGGCGGAGCCGACCCGCAAGGTCTCGCCCGCGATCATCGGCGCCGTCGTCATCGGCCTCGCCGTCATCGGCCTCGGCGTCGGATCGCTGCTCGGCGACGGCAAGCCCCAGAACAACGACCCCGGCGCCGTCCCCGCCGCGCCGACCGCGAGCGGCGGATCCGCCGCGCCCGCCGGTGAGGCCCCGGTCGACCCGGCCCGCCCGCAGGCGGTCCAGCTGGACAAGCTCCTCGCGGACAGCAACGACAGCCGCGCCTCGGTGATCAAGGCCGTGGAGGACATCAAGGGCTGTTCCAACCTCGACCAGGCGTCCTCGGACCTGCGCGACGCGGCCCGTCAGCGCGAGGAACTGATCACCCGCCTGCAGGAGTTGAAGGTCGACAAGCTCCCCGACCACGCCAGGCTGTCCGCCACCCTGACCAAGGCCTGGCAGGCCTCGGCGGACGCCGACAACAGCTACGCCGCCTGGGCGGACGACGTCGACGACGACAAGTGCAAGGACGGCAAGGCCAAGGCCACCAAGAACGCCTCCGACGGCAACAAGTCGAGCGGCGAGGCGACCAAGGCCAAGGAGTCGGCCGCGACCATGTGGAACACGATCGCGGCCAAGTACGGACTCACCAAGCGCGACAAGTCCCAGCTCTGACCTCCGGCCCCGTCAGGCCGTGCGCGGGGCCTGTACCAGCGTCGGCGTCATGTCCAGGGGCTGCTCACCCGGCTGCGCCACGAGCCGCCCGGACTGGACGATCTGGAAGGTGACCTGGCCGTTGACGATGCGGGGGAAGCCGGCGACGGCCCGCATGTCCTGGTAGCGCCAGCTCAGGTCCGGGGTGAGGCCGCCGGTCTTCACGGGCTGGGACTCGTTCAGCGACCGCTTGATCTTGCGGGCGTCGATGCTCTCGCCCTTGTCGAAGCGCTTCACGATCTCGCCGAGCACCGTGTACGCGATCCAGGTGGTCTGGGCCCCGCTGTCGTCGGGGTCGACGGTGTCGTCGCCGAAGGCGAAGTCGGTGACGACCTTGCGCATCGGCTCCCAGAGGGGATCGGACGCCACCGGGTACCAGCTCGTGAGGTACGCGCCCTCGAAGGGGCTCTCCCGGCCGCCCGTGCGGTCCACCAGGGACTGGCTGACACTGCCCAGCACGGAGGAGATCTGCGGCTTCTTGCGCTGCGGCTCGGTGCGGCGGAAGGCGTCGAAGAACGTCTCGGTGCGCTCGCCGAGGACCGCGGTGACGCAGCCCTTCTCCTTTTCCTTCTCCTTGCCGGAGCCGGTGGTGTGCGCGATCGCCTCGCCGGCCTGCGGCTTGAAGTCGGCGGAGTCCTCGGCGGCCCGGATGTCGGAGGCGTCGGCCATCTTGTTGGCGCGCAGTCCCGCGTTGAGCAGGACCGGCAGGGTGTCGCCCGCGAGGGTGTCGGGGCGGACCAGGGCCACCTGGTTGCAGGCACGGCTCAGCTGGTGGCCGGCGCCGGCGATCAGGACGGGCTGGCCGCCGTTGACGGGGTAGGAGAGCGGGGACTGGAACTCCTCGGAGGAGACTCCGTAGCCGCCGATGAACGGGATGCCCTCCGCCTCCAGCGGGGCCATGAAGGCGCGTCCGTGCTGGCTGTAGGAGCCGACGACGGCGACGGCCTTCTCGGCGACGGCCTTGCGGGCGCAGTCGGCGGCGCCGCTGGGCGTGTTCTTCTCGTTGCAGGTCAGTACCCGGAGCCTGTGACCGTTGATGCCGCCCTTGGCGTTCACCCAGCGCTCGTAGGCCTTGGCCATGCCGGTCATGCCGGGCATGTTCGTGGCCTTGGTCGCCTCCGGCGCGAAGGTCATGACGGTGATCGTTTCCCCGGAGCCCCCCGAGCCCCCGGGTAGCGTCCCGCACCCGGCCACGAGGCAGGCCCCCATCGCCGTGGCCACGAAGGTGCGCGAGAGGGATGCTGCACGTCGCGAGATGGTCATGTCCATGCACCATTCCGCCCCACAGGTAACTGTCGAGTGAGATGGACACAACATCGGGTGACGTCGCGGTGAATTACGGGGGTGCTGTCACTTGCAGGCGCTTCAAGATCGCACTGAACAGGAACGTACGATCGAAAGCGTGACATTCGCCCAAGGTTCGAAGAACTCTTCCAAACGCGGCGGCCGCTCCTCCACCATGGGCGGCATGCCCCTGAACGACATGCCGTGGTGGCGCTGGCGCAGCAACGTGCGCTCGGCGCTGCACATGCTTTCCGACCCGGCCTTCCACGAGGACACCTGGCTGGCCGGCGACGAAGGGTACGGCGACGTCACCGACGCCGTGTACCGGCTCGTCGAGGACACGTGGCTCGACAGCTGGTCGGCGGAGAAGTACGTCGGCACGATCTTCCGCGACTCGCAGGAGGCGGCCCTCGTCGACCTCGCCGTGCTGCGCGTGCTCCGGATCCTCCACCAGGTCGGCCCCGACGCCCCCGTCTCCGTCTACCTGGAGCACCACGCGTGGCCCGAGGCGGTCCGTGCCGCGCGCGAGGCGCACGTACGGCTCGCGCAGGCCGACGGGGACGACCCGGACGTACGCCCCACCTCGCTGGAAGTATTGAAGATCCTCACCCGCGCGGTGTGAAAGGCTGTGCGGTCATGAGCGACCCGCACAACGAGGCCCAGGCCCAGCAGCAGCCCCAGTACGTCCTGACCGTGTCCTGCCCCGACAAGCAGGGCATCGTGCACGCCGTGTCGAGCTACTTGTTCATGACCGGCTGCAACATCGTGGACAGCCAGCAGTTCGGAGACCGGGAGACCGGGCTCTTCTTCATGCGGGTGCACTTCGAGGCCGAGCCTGCGGTGACGGTGGAGAAGCTGCGGGCGAGCTTCGCCGCCATCGGCGAGTCCTTCAAGATGGACTGGGAGATCCACCGCTCCGAGGAGCGCATGCGGATCATCCTGATGGTGTCCAAGTTCGGGCACTGCCTCAACGACCTGCTGTTCCGCTCGCGGATCGGGGCCCTGCCGGTCGAGATCGCGGCCGTGGTCTCCAACCACACCGACTTCGCCGAGCTGGTCGCCTCGTACGACGTGCCGTTCGTGCACATCCCGGTCACGAAGGACACGAAGGCCCAGGCCGAGGCGCAGCTGCTGGAACTCGTACGCGCCGAGAACGTCGAGCTGGTGGTACTGGCGCGGTACATGCAGGTGCTGTCCGACACCCTCTGCAAGGAGCTGAGCGGGCGGATCATCAACATCCACCACTCGTTCCTGCCGAGCTTCAAGGGCGCGAAGCCGTACCACCAGGCGCACGCGCGCGGTGTGAAGCTGATCGGCGCCACCGCGCACTACGTGACGGCGGACCTCGACGAGGGGCCGATCATCGAGCAGGAGGTCGAGCGGGTGGGCCACGAGGTCACCCCGGACCAGCTGGTGGCGGTCGGCCGCGACGTCGAGTGCCAGGCGCTCGCGCGCGCGGTGAAGTGGCACAGCGAGCACCGCGTCCTGCTGAACGGCTCCCGCACGGTGGTCTTCGCCTGACGGGCGCCTCACGTCGAACGGGCCGCGCCCCGGCCCGGCCCGGCCCGGCCGTGACCGGCTCGCGGTTCGGGGCCTGCGGCTCGCGGCGCGTTCGGCCGGTGACCGACGGCCCGTGACCCACGGCCGGTGACCGGTCTGCGCCCGGCCCGCGGTTCGCCGGGGCCGGGGCCGTGGCCGGGGCCGTGGTGTGCCGGGGCGCGGGACGGCGGGACCCGCCCCGGTCCTGGTCCTGGTCCTGGTGCCGGTCTTGGTCCCGCTCCTCGTCCTCGGCCGGTCGCACGGCAGCACCAGGTCGGGCCGCCTGTCCTTCACCGCTGTGCGGGCGGCGTGGCTTCGGGCGGTCCACCCGGTTCGTGCGAGCTCGCCGTAGGCGTTACGCGTCCGGGGCCTCCACCCCGCAGTACCCGGCGAAGGCCGCCAGGATCTCGTCCTCAGAGATGCGGCCGTCGCCGTCGGTGTCGAGGCCCAGCGCCACCTGCTCGGCCAGCTCGGGCGCCGTGCCGAGGACGCGCAGCACCCGGGCCGCGGCCGGCGGCGTCGCGCCGAGGCCGTCCTCGTCCGCCACCGCGATCACGGCCCGCAGGAACGGCCGCGCGATCTCCGCGAACCGCTGCGGGTTGTCGCGCAGCCGCTTGGCCGCCCCGGTGATGAACTCCTCGCGGGACACCCGCTGGTCCCCGTCGACGTCCGCGATCCCGGCCATTCCCTGCCAGAACGCCTCGGCGCCGCCGAAGACGGCCTGGCCCTTCTCCGACCGTGCGGCGGTACCGAATTCGGCCAGGACGGCCTTCGCGGCCGCGCTGAAGTCCTCCCGGTCGATGAAGCCGGACCCGTCCTGGTCGAAGGTGGCGAATCGGGCGGCGATCTTGCGCTCGTATTCTGCGCTGTCCATATGCGGCGTTCCACCTTCACGTTGCGTGGGGTTCAGATCAAGACAAGGCAGGAGCGTAAGGCCTAGTTGGCCTGCACGTTAAGCGAAGCGGTCAAGCAGGCGGCCGCATCGAACCCGCGCACGGGGAGCGCGGCGGGGCGCGTACGCGTGTACCCATGTGCCCTCGGCCGCACCACCGTTCACGCCCTGCAACGCCCCTATCACGCAGGGCCCACTTCCGAGGGGAGCTTCGTCCAAAACAGGCGCGATCCGCCATGTGCCCACTACATTCGATGCGTCGACACACGGCTGGGGGCACTTATGCCGAAGGACGTACCACCGCGCTGGGACCGCCGCATGCAGCAGCGCCTGGCCCGCGGCGAGGCCGCCGCGCTCGGTGAGCTCTACGACCGCTTCGCCTCGCTCGTGCACAGCCTGGCGCACCGGGTGCTGGGCGACGAGAAGGCGGCGGACCGGATCACCCGCGAGGTCTTCGGCTACATCTGGGAGAATCCGGACGCCTACGACCCCAAGCAGGGCTCCATGCGCTCCTGGGTGGCCCGCATCACCCAGGGCCAGGCGGTGGCCCGGCTGCGCCAGGCCGAACTGGGCCGGGGCTCCCGCGAGGAGCTGGAGCAGAAGGTGCGCAGCGCCAACGCCGCCGCCCGCGCGGACTACATCGTGACCTCCATGCCCGCGCCGCTGCGCGCCGCGCTGGAACTCGCGTACTTCAAGCGCCGCGACTACCGCCAGGCCGCCGCCGACCTCCAGATCAGCGAGGACGAGGCGCGCCGCAGGCTGCGGCTCGGGCTCCAGCTGCTGTCGACCGCCAACGCCCTCCCGCAGGAGGACGCCGCCCAGCCCGGTTACGGCCCGCGCGAATACGGAACACCCCGATGAACGGCCCCGCCCAGTCGCCCGACGACGGATACGAGCGTCCCGGCGGCCAGGCCCGGATACCGGGCCCGCGCGGGGCCGCCGACGACCTCGACCCGGGACACGCGCCGCGGCCGCTGCCGTTGTCGCTGCCGCAGGCGCCGCCGTCACCGCCGCCCTCGCACGCCGTGCTGAAGTCCCTGCTCGGCGCGTGGGCGCTGGCCGCCTGCTCGGCCGAGGAGACCCGGGCGGTGGAGGACCACCTCACCGAGTGCGCTCCCTGCGCGGAGGAGGCGCTGCGGCTGCGCGACGCGGTCGGGCTGCTGCACCCGGAGGAGACCCTCGACCTCAAACCGCTGCTGCGCTCGCGCGTGCTGGAGGACTGCCTCGGCAAGCGGCCGGCCCGCATTCCGGTGCCGGCGTGGGCGAGCCCGTACGACACCGAGACCGCGCGGCTCGACGCGCTGCTGCAGGACTTCGGCGACTCCGAGTGGCACACCCCGGTACGCCTGAAGTGGTTCGAGGAGGAACGGCGCCGGTCGCAGCGGACCACGGTGGCCGGCGTGATCGGCCACCTCCTGACGGTCGACGGGCTGATCGCCACCGCGCTCGGGCTGGACGATCCGCTGGGATCGGAGGCGCCGCCGGGCGGCCCGACCGTACGGACGGAGTACTTCTGGGGCGCGTCGTCGTATCCGACGACGCGCCAGGTGCGCGAGCCGTGGCGGGAACAGGGGCACACGCTGGTCCGTACGGTGTCCTTCGCGGGGCGCGGTGTCGCCGAACTCGCCGTGGACTACGGCGGCTTCGCACTGCCGCTCGGGGACGCCTTCCTGGAGCGGGCCTTCGAGCGCTGGGTGCACGCGTGGGACATCGCGGACGCGGTGGACTACCCGTACGAGCCGCCGTCCGGGCCGCACCTGCACCGGATGATCGACCTGGCGGCGCGGATGCTGCCGGGCGCACTCGCGCAGCGGCGACGCGCGGGCCTGGCGGCCCCGGCGCGCGGCCTGGTCGCGGCGGGAGCGCCCGGGCGGACCCTGCACCTGGAGATCGAGGGCGCGGGTGGTGGCGGCTGGGACATCGCGCTGGACTCGCCGGGGGCGAAGCCGTCGGTGGAACGCACGGTGGCGGAGATCGCCCTGGACGGCATCGAGTTCTGCCAGCTGGCGGCCGGCCACATCTCGCCGGAGGACGCGGCGGTCGGCCAGCACGGCGACCGCGAGGCGATCCGCGACGTCCTGTTCGCGGCGGCCTCCCTGAGCCGCTTGTAGGGGGTACGGGGCGGGGCGCGGGGGCGGGGGCGGGGGCCCCGCCCCCGGCGGCGGTGGAGCGGAAGCCGGTGGCCGGCTGGGCGGGGTTTCGGTGAGGCCGATCCACTCGGGCGGGATCAGGGATGGTTTGGGGGTTTCCCGTCAGTCCCATCGTCTCTCCGGGCCGTGCCGGCCCCTCAAGGGCGCTCCCTGCGGTCGCGTCGCTTCGCGATGGCCTTCGGCCACCCTTGACCGCCCGTCCCGCCCCGGACATACGAGGACAGCCGGGAAGCCCCCGAAGGAACGGGCCGGGCATCGATCATGAGACGGGGCGTCGCAGATGCCCGGGCGGAGCCCGGGGCGCCCCAAATCGCCACGCGCTCCTGCACGAGGGCGTCCGCGAACCCCTGTGGCTGGGCATAAGCCGCCATCGATCGCTACGCGCTCCTGCACCACGCGTCTGCGGTCCGTCTGAGGCCGGTCATAGGCCGCACAGGTCGCCCAGTGGCCCCGCCCCCCTACGCGTATCGCTCGCGCAGTTTGTATTTCAGGACCTTGCGGAGGGCTTCGTTGCGGGGGAGGGGGGTCAGGAGTTCCAGTTGTTCCGGGAGTTTGTGGGTGGCCAGGCCTTCCGTGCGGAGATAGGCCGTGAGTTGGGGGAGGGTGAGGGGGGCGGCTCCCTCGGGTTGTTCGATCACCGCGCAGACGCGTTCGCCGCGGATCTGGTCCGGGAGGCCGATGACCGCTACGTCCGCGACGCCCGGGAGGCGGTGGAGGAGGTCTTCGATCTCCTTGGCGGAGATGTTCTCGCCCTTGCGGATGATGACGTCCTTGCTGCGGCCGGTGAGGACCAGGTAGCCGTCGTGGGTCAGGTGGCCGAGGTCGCCGGTGATCAGGTAGCCGTCGTGGTCGAAGACCTCGGCGGACCGGTCCCGGCCCAGGTAGCCCTGGCAGACCGCCTCGCCGCGCAGGCGCACCTCGCCGTCGGTGCCCGCGGGGAGCAGGGTGCCGGCGGGGGTGGTGATGCGGATGGACATGCCCTCCGGGGGCCGGCCCTCGGTGGTGGCGAGGTGCTCGGTGGTGTCGTCCGGGGCGCCCATGGTGATCATGGGGACTTCGGTCATGCCGTAGCCGTGGGTGAGCTGGCAGCCGAGTTCGCGGACCACGGCGTGGTAGATCTCGGGCGGCTTGGGGGCGCCGCCGCCCGCGAGGAGGCGGAGGGTGGGGATGAGGGGGACGTCCGGGGCCTTGCGCTGTTCGGTGAGGAACATGGAGTAGAAGGCGGTGGATCCGCCGGCGACGGTGACCCCGTGGCGGCGGTAGCCGTCCAGGGCGTCCGGCATCGCGAACTTCTCGAAGAGGACGGCGGGGAAGCCGTAGAGCAGCAGCATCACGGTGTAGTCCGGGCCGGCTATGTGGGCGTAGGGGAAGGCCATCGAGCCGACGTCGGACGGGGTCAGGTGCAGGGCGTGGGCGAGGCAGGAGCCGCCGGCGATGAGGGAGCGGTCGGTGTGCAGGACGCCCTTGGGGTCGGAGGTGGTGCCGGAGGTCCAGTAGATCCAGCGGACGTCGGTGCCGGAGGCGGGCGGCGGGGGCAGTACGGCCGGGTCGCCGTCGGGGAGGGAGGCGTAGGCCTCGAAGACGCCGCGGGCGCCGAGCCGCCGGGCCATGGCGGGGTAGTCGTGGCCCCGCCACACTCCGGGTATCGCGAGGAAGTCGGCCTTGGCCTCGCGGAGTGCGAAACCGACCTCGCGGTCGCGGTAGAAGGGGATGACGGGGGTCTGGACGGCGCCGATCCGGGCGAGGGCGACGCAGAGCAGTACGGTCTCGATGCGCGTGGGGAGCTGCCAGGCGACGACGGTGCCGGGGCGCACGCCCATGTCGTACAGACCCGCGGCGACGCGTTCGGAGCGGTCGCGCAGTTCTCCGAAGGTGAGCGTGCGGTCGGCGGTGGGGTCTTCGGCGGCTTCGATCAGGACGGGGGTGTCCGGGGTGAGTGCGGCCCGGCGGGTGATGAGTTCCCACAGGGTGCGGGAGCGGCTCAGTTCTGTCGCGGTCGCGGTGTCCGTCATCCCAGACCTCTCTTCGGCCATCGGCCAATAACTGACGGTTAGTCAGATCTGGCGCAGAGCGTAGAGCGCCGACGCTTGTCGGTCCAGGGGTGGCGGGGCTAGCTTGTTTCTGACGATCCATCAGATCGGCACGGGATCGGCACGGGATTGGCACCGGATTGGGGAGCCCATGGAACTGCCTCGGATCATCAGCGTCGACGACCATGTGATCGAGCCCGCGCACCTGTTCGACGTCTGGCTGCCCGCCAAGTACCGCGACCGCGGCCCCAAGGCGCTCACGGCCGGCATCGGCGAGCTCCAGTACACGGGCGGCAAGTACGTGATCTCCATGGACCCGGACGGCCCCCCGACCGACTGGTGGATCTACGAGGACCTGAAGTTCCCGTACAAGCGCAACATCGCCGCCGTCGGCTTCGACCGCGACGACATGACGCTGGAGGGGATCACCCGCGAGGAGATGCGCCAGGGGTGCTGGGACCCCAAGGCGCGCCTCGCCGACATGGACCTCAACCACGTCGAGGCCTCCCTGTGCTTCCCGACCTTCCCGCGCTTTTGCGGTCAGACCTTCGCCGAGGCGCACGACAAGGAGGTCGCGCTCGCCTGCGTGCGCGCCTACAACGACTGGATGGTCGAGGAGTGGTGCGGCGACAGCGGCGGCCGGCTGATCCCGCTGTGCATCATCCCGCTGTGGGACATCGACCTGGCGGTGGCCGAGATCCGGCGCAACGCCGCCCGCGGGGTGCGCGCCGTGACCTTCTCCGAGATCCCGACCTACCTGGGGCTGCCGTCGATCCACTCCGGCTACTGGGACCCCTTCTTCGCCGTCTGCCAGGAGACGGGCACGGTGGTCAACATGCACATCGGGTCCAGCTCGCAGATGCCCGCGGCCTCCCCGGACGCGCCGCCCGCCGTACAGGCGTCGCTCAGCTTCAACAACGCCATGGCCTCGATGATGGACTTCCTCTTCAGCGGGGTGCTCGTGAAGTTCCCGACGCTCAAGCTGGCCTACAGCGAGGGGCAGATGGGCTGGATCCCGTACGCCCTGGAACGCGCGGACGACGTGTGGGAGGAGCACCGGGCCTGGGGCGGAGTGCGCGACCTGATCCCCGAGCCGCCGTCGACCTACTACTACCGGCAGATGTTCTGCTGCTTCTTCCGCGACAAGCACGGCATCGCCTCGCTCGACGTCGTCGGCCGCGACAACGCGACCTTCGAGACCGACTACCCGCACGTGGACTCGACCTTCCCGCACACCAAGGAGGTCGCCCTCGACCATGTGCGGGGGCTGGACGAGGAGACGGTCTACAAGCTGATGCGCGGCAATGCCATCCGCATGCTCGGCCTCGACATGGACAAGGACCGCAGCAAGGGCACGGGCCGCTGATGGACCTGACGTACACCGACGAGGAGCGGGACTTCCGGGCGCGGCTGCGCGAGTGGCTCGCCAAGACCCTCCCCGAGCTGCCCGCCCGGCCGTCCCCGGACGACTGGCCGGGCCGGCGCGCCTACGACCTGGGCTGGCAGCGCAGGCTGTACGAGGCCGGGTACGCCGGGCTGCACTGGCCCGTGGACGCGGGCGGCCGCGGCGCCACCCCGACCCAGCACCTGATCTTCCTGGAGGAGACCGAGCGCGCCGGCGCCCCGTACGTCGGCGCGAACTTCGTCGGGCTGCTGCACGCCGGCCCGACCATCGCCGCCGAGGGCACGGCCGCGCAGCGGGCGCGCTGGCTGCCGCCCGTACTGCGCGGCGACGAGGTGTGGTGCCAGGGCTTCAGCGAGCCGGACGCCGGCTCCGACCTGGCCTCCCTGCGCACGCGCGCGGTCCGAGACGGCGACGACTACGTGATCACCGGGTCGAAGATCTGGACCTCGCACGCGGAGGTCGCCGACTGGTGCGAGCTGCTCGTACGCACGGACCCCGAGGCCCCCAAGCACCGCGGGATCTCCTGGCTGGCCATGCCGATGGACGCGCCGGGGGTGACCGTACGGCCGCTGCGCACGCTCGCCGGGTCGACGGAGTTCGCCGAGGTGTTCCTCGACGAGGTGCGGGTCCCGGTCGCCGACCGGGTGGGCGCGGAGAACGACGGCTGGCGCGTCACCATGGTCACCCTGTCCTTCGAGCGGGGCACCGCCTTCGTCGGCGAGGTCGTCGCCTGCCGCCGGACCCTGGGCGAGCTGGCCCGTACGGCGAAGGCGAACGGCCGCTGGGACGACCCGGCGCTGCGGCGCCGGCTGGGCAGGCTGTACGGCGAGTTCGGCGCGCTGTGGCGGCTGACGCAGTGGAACGTGAGCGAGGCCGAGCGGTCGGCGGGCGGGGTCCCCGGCATCGGCGGCTCGGTCTTCAAGCTGGCCTACTCGCACGCCCGCCAGGAGCTGTACGACGCGGCGGCGGAGGTCCTCGGGGCCGCGTCCCTGTCCCTGGAGGAGGAGTGGACCCTGGACCGGCTCTCCTCCCTCTCGTACACGATCGCGGCGGGCACCTCGCAGATCCAGCGGAACATCGTCGCCGAGCGGATCCTCGGCCTCCCGAAGGGCCGGTGAGCGGGATGGACTTCCGGCCGACGGAGGACCAGCGGGCTCTGCGGGCGGGCGTACGGGCCTTGCTGGCGGGCCGGTACGGGCGGGAGGCGCTGCGCGCCTCGGTGGACACGGGCGTCGCGGTGGACCGCGGGCTGTGGCGGGAGCTGGGCGAGGCGGGCTTCTTCGCGCTGCGGCTGCCGGAGTCCGAGGGCGGTGTGGGGCTGGGGCTGCCGGAGGCGGTGCTCGTCTTCGAGGAGGCCGGGCGGGCCCTGGTGCCGGGGCCGCTGGTGGCGACGCACCTGGCCGCCGGGGTGGTGCCGGGGGCCGCGGCGGGGACGGCGGTGGTGACCGCCTTCGACCTGGGCGGTGACCTGGTCGCCCACCTGGGGGAGGCGGACGCGGTGCTCGGCGCGGCCGGGCTGCCGGACGGCGAGCCGGTGCGCGCGGCGGACCCGCTGACGCCGCTGCACCGGGTTGCGCCGCACCGGGTTCCGCGGCGCGGTGACGTCGGCGCGTACGTGGCGGAGGGGGCGCTGCTGACGGCCGCGCTCCAGGTCGGGAGCGCGCTGCGGACGGTGGAGCTGGCGGTGCGCCACGCGGGCGAGCGCGAGCAGTTCGGGCAGCCGATCGGGGCGTTCCAGGCGGTCAAGCACCTGTGCGCGCAGATGCTGGTGCGGGCGGAGGTGGCCCGTACGGCGGTGTACGCGGCGGCGGTGACGGGCGGGGCGGGGGAGGTGGCCGCGGCGAAGCTGCTGGCGGACGGGGCCGCCGTCGACAACGCCCGGGACTGCCTGCAGGTGCACGGCGGGATGGGCTTCACGTGGGAGGCGGACGTGCACCTGCACCTGAAGCGGGCCTGGGTGCGGGCCGAGCAGTGGCGGACGGCGGCGGAGGCGGAGGAGCTGCTCGCGGAGGAGCTGCTGGACTCGGCGGGGTAGCCCGCCGGCCCCGGGTGGGGCGGTCCGGCCCCGGGTGGGCGGTCCTGCGCGGTGTGACGGGTGGGGCGAGAGGGGTACGGGAGGAACACCGCGGGACGCATGTCCGATTACAGAGAGTTGATATCGCTTTGTGTCCTTCGCCCGCCCCATTACGGCCCGGAGTCAGGGGCCTGCTCCGGTACGCTCCGACGAATGCGAGCGATTGAGCGGCGGGAGCGTCGCACAGTATGCACCACGCCTACTCATTCGCGCGGGAATATGCCCGAAGCGCTTGTTGTGGTGACTGTACGTCAACCATGCTGCTACGCAAGGGGGTCACGGTTGGTGACCCCGCCCCGTCGCGAGGCGAAGTGTCCGCCGGTTCGGATGGTGTGAGCGGTGCAGGTGCTTCAGGTTCAGTTGGAGGTAGGCGCGGATCCCGCCGAGGTCGGCCGGGCCCGCCGGTGGGCGCGGTCGCGGCTGGCGGGGTCCGGCATAGGGGACGACGAGCCGCTCGCCGAGACGCTGATCCTGCTGATCTCCGAGCTGGTCACGAACGCGGTCGTGCACACGGGCTGTCCGGCCGTGCTGCGCATGCTGTTCGGGGGGCCGGGGGTGCGTGTCGAAGTGGCCGACGCGAGCGACCGGGCGCCGGCCCGCCGGCAGGCCTGCGGAGAGGACACGGGCGGGCGCGGCCTGGAGCTGGTGGACGGCCTGGCCGACCGGTGGGGCTGGCAGCGCGAGGGCGCGGGCAAGCGGATCTGGTGCGAGATCGACCGCGCGCGGAAGGCGGAGTCGGACGCCGCGACGGGCGGTGCCTCGGCGGACGCCTCGTGCTGCACGCCGGAAGTTCACACTCCCGTGCGGGAACCGCGCTTGTACCTCTAACGAGGTGTTGACGGTTCGTCACCTGTTGATCACCCTGGTGTGGAGCGATTCGACGCGAGGGGACGCCAAGGACACGCCTTGACGAGTGCGGGTCGCGGGGTGGCGGCTGCCGTGCCGCGCTCGGGGCGTGCATGCGCGCCGCCGCCACCCGCAGCACACCGCGGCGCGCTCCGCGGCCCGGCGGTCCGGGTGGCGGAGCGCGGCGGGCGCCGGGCGGAGGTCAGCCGTCGGTGCAGATCACGTCGTAGGGACGGCCCACCGAGATGGTCAGACGGATCGGATCGGTGGTGCCGGAGGGGCACTCTTCCTTCGTCTTGACCAGGCCGAGGACCTTGAGCGCGCCCGAGCCGCCGCAGGGGACCTCCTTGGCCTGCGAGGTCACGCAGTCGCCCTTGACGAGCTGGCCGCCGCCGGCGCCGGCGTCGCCGGGGTGTTCGTTGGACAGGTTGCGGCCGCAGACCGTGTTGGTGGGGATACCGCTCGACTTGCCGCCGTTGTAGGAGATGCTCACCTCGATCATCACGTCGGTGCCCGCGGGGCACTGGATGGAGCCCGGCAGGATGCTGGCTTCCTTGATGTCGATCGCCTTGAAGCTTGCGCCGGAGTCGGAGCAGCCCGTCCGCTTGTAGGCGTCGGCGCCCTTGGAGGCGTCGGGTCCACCGCAGTCGCCGACCTTCCAGGCGCTGGAGGTGTCGGAGGAGGACTCGGGGGACCCGGGGTCCTTCGCCGTGGGCTTGGCGGAGGGGGAGGCGGAGGCGGAGGTGGAGGTGGACGACTTGCCCTTGTCCGCGCCGAGCACCTTGGAGGCGCCGTAGGCCCCGCCGACGACCAGGGCCAGGACCAGGAAGACGACGAACTTGTTGCTCCCGCGCCGCTGCGGGGCCCCCGGGGTGAACGGCGGCGGCTGCGGCGGGGGCGGGGACGCCTGGTACGGGTTGGACATGCGCTTCTCCAGTGCTGAGGGTGGTGAGGAGCGGGGGGTGACGCGAGAACGGTGACGCGTCATGGACACAACATGGTTCCACCCGGTGTGGCGCCCGGGCCGCCGGGGTCGCCCCGCCCCTCGCCACCTGCGGGGACGGGTCTCAGAGGACGGCCACCGGGGCCACGGGGGTGCCGGTGCCGCCCACGAAGGGCTCGGGCATGGCGGAGAGGAGGAAGGCGTACCGGTTCTCTTCTGCACAGGCTGTGGACAGTTTTTCGAGGTCCCAGTTCTGGCCCTGGTGCATGCCCATCTCCACCAGGTCGAGGGCGTGGACCGGCAGCCACAGGTTCTCGATCTCCGGCGGGAAGATCTCGAAGGTCAGGGTGTCGTTCGCGACGGCCGCCACGTCCCGCGCGTGGAACCACTCCGGGGTGCGGACGGACAGCCCGGGCGACGGGAAGCCGTAGCCGTGCTTGTCGCCCGCCAGGTAGACCTGGATCTGGCCGGTGCGGACCAGGACGACGTCGCCGGCGCGGACGGTGACCCGGCCGAACTCCTCGGCCTCCGCCAGGTCCGCCGGGGTCACCGCGTGATCGCCCGGCAGACGGTCCAGTCCCTTCGCGCGGGCCACGTCGAGGAGCACCCCGCGCGAGACGATGGGGGTGGCCTTGTCGATGCCGCTGAACTCGGCCCGGCCGTGGGCGGTGATGGTGCCGGCGGGGCGGCCGTTGTAGATCCGGCCCGAGTGCGAGACGTGGGTGAGGGCGTCCCAGTGGGTGCCCGCCTGCAGGCCCATGCTGACGGCGTCGTCGCTGCACGCCACGGTGCCCGGCCCGAAGAGCTCCTGGTTGATCTGCACCATCGTGTGCAGCGGGTTGATCCGGCCGGGGATCATGCCGACCTGGACGCCGTCCTCCTTGAGCGGCAGCGCCAGGGGGATGCGGCGGCCGCTGCGGATCTCGGCGGCCGCACTCCGCACCACCTCGTCGGTGATCAGGTTCAGGGTGCCGATCTCGTCGTCGGCGCCCCAGCGTCCCCAGTTGTTGACGCGCTTGGCGATGTCGTGGAACTCGGCGGGCAGGGTCATGGGCGTCGACAGCTCCTCGCATGGATGCGGATGCGGATGTGGATGCGGTAACGGGGGCTTGTGCAGGTGCATCTGACTACCCATAGAATCTAACGGTCCGTCAGAAAACGCGGGAAGGGGCCGACGTGGGGAACTTCTTGGCAGGCAAGGTCGTCGCCGTCACCGGCGCCGGCCGGGGCATCGGACGGGCCGTGGCACTCGCCGCGGCCGCCGAGGGCGCCAAGGTCGTCGTCAACGACTACGGCGTCGGCATCGAGGGCGGAGAGCCCACGAGCGAGATCGCCGACGGCGTCGTGAAGGAGATACAGGCCGCCGGCGGGGAGGCCGTCGCCGTCGCCGACGACATCTCCACCATGGCGGGCGGCCAGCGCATCGTCGACGTCGCGCTCGCCCGGTACGGGCGCATCGACGGGGTCGTCTGCGTGGCCGGCATCCTGCGCGAGCGGATGCTGTTCAACATGTCCGAGCAGGAGTGGGACCCGGTGGTCGCCACCCACCTCAAGGGCACCTTCACCGTCTTCCGCGCCGCCTCCGCCGTCATGCGCCGCCAGGGATCGGGCACGCTGATCGGCTTCACCAGCGGCAACCACCAGGGTTCGGTCGCCCAGGCCAACTACAGCGCCGCCAAGGGCGGGATCATCTCCCTCGTCCGCTCCGCCGCCCTGGGCCTCGCCAAGTACGGGGTCACCGCCAACGCCGTCGCACCCGTCGCCCGTACCCGCATGTCCGCGAACGTCCCCATGGAACTGAAGGAGATCGGCGAGCCCGAGGACGTCGCGGCGCTCGTCACCTACCTGCTCTCCGACAAGGCCGTGGCCGTCGGCGGCGAGCGGATCACCGGACAGGTCTACACGATCGCCGGCCCGAAGATCGCCGTGTGGGCGCAGCCGCGCGAGCTGCGCGCCGGATACGCCGAGGGCTCCTGGACCCCGGAGAAGATCGCCGACTTCCTGCCCGGGACGGTCGGCACCGACCCGATGCCGATGCTGGCGCAGCTGGAGGCCATGGCCAGGGCGGCGGCCGCCAAGGACCGCCCCAACGCCTGACGAGGGGGGAGCGGCGTGGACTTCAGCTTCGGGGCCGAGGACGAGGAGCTGCGCACCCGGGCCCGGGCGTGGCTGACGGAGCACCTCGTGGGCCCCTACGCGCAGGCCGTCGGCCTCGGCGGGCCGGGCAGCGAGCACGAGGGGGTGCAGGCCCGGCGGGCCTGGGAGCGGGAACTGGGCCGCGGCGGCTGGATCGGGCAGGGCTGGCAGGCCCCGGAAGGGGCGTACGGGCAGCGGCGGCTCTCGCTGACCGGGCAGGTGGTGTGGGCCGAGGAGTACGCGGCGCTGCGCGCCCCCGGCCGGGTCGGGCACATCGGGGAGAACCTCCTCGCGCCCACCCTCATCGCCTACGGCAGCCAGGAGCAGCAGCGGCGCTTCCTGCCCGCCGTCGCGCGCGGCGAGGAGCTGTGGTGCCAGGGCTACAGCGAGCCGGGCGCCGGCTCCGACCTCGCGGGCATCCGCACGGCCGCCGTGCGCGACCCGGCCGACGGGCTGTTCCGCGTCACCGGGCAGAAGATCTGGACCTCCCTCGCCCGCGACGCCGACTGGTGCTTCGTCCTGGCCCGCACCGAGCCCGGATCGCGGCGCCACCGGGGGCTGTCCTTCCTGCTCGTACGGATGGACCAGCCGGGCCGCGTGGAGGTCCGGCCGATCCGGCAGATGTCGGGGACCTCGGAGTTCAACGAGGTGTTCTTCGACGGGGCGGTGGCGGCGGAGGTCGTGGGCGGCGAGGGCGACGGCTGGACCGTGGCCATGGGCCTGCTCGCCCTGGAGCGGGGCGTCTCGACACTGGTCCAGCAGATCGGCTTCGCGGCCGAGCTGGAACGGGTCCTCGGGCTGTACGCGGCGTCGGCGAAGGCTTCCGGCGCGCCGGCCGACCCGGTGGTCCGCGACCGCCTCGTACGGCAGTGGGCCGAGCTGCGCACCATGCGGTGGAACGCGCTGCGGACCCTGGGCGCGCAGGGGGATCCGGGCGCGCCGAGCGTGGCCAAGCTGCTCTGGGGCGGCTGGCACCGGCGGCTCGGGGAGCTGGCGGTGGAGGTGCGGGGGGCCGCGGCCGCTGCCGGGCCCGCGCAGTGGGCGCCGGACCTGCCGTACGAGCTCGGACTCGACGAGGAGCAGCGCCTGTTCCTGTTCACCCGCGCCGACACGATCTACGGCGGTTCGGACGAGATCCAGCGCAACATCATCGCCGAGCGCGTGCTCGGCCTGCCTAAGGAGTCCAGGTGAGAGGCGTCGTGTTCGACGGCAAGCAGGCCCAGGTGGTCGACGACCTGGAGATCCGGGATCCGGGGCCGGGGGAGGTACTGGTCGCGATCCGGGCGGCGGGCCTGTGCCACAGCGACCTGTCGGTGATGGACGGGACGATCCCGTTCCCGCCGCCGGTGGTGCTGGGGCACGAGGGCGCGGGGGTCGTGGAGGCAGTCGGCGAGGGCGTCACGCACGTGGTGCCCGGCGATCACGTGTCGCTGTCCACGCTGGCCAACTGCGGGGCGTGCGCGGACTGCGACCGGGGCCGGCCGACGATGTGCCGCAAGGCGATCGGGATGCCGGGACAGCCGTTCTCGCGGGGCGGCAAGCCCCTCTTCCAGTTCGCGTCGAACTCCGCCTTCGCGGAGCGGACGATCGTCAAGGCCGTGCAGGCGGTGAAGATCCCCGCCGACATCCCGCTGACGTCGGCGGCGCTCATCGGCTGCGGGGTGCTGACCGGGGTGGGGGCGGTCCTCAACCGGGCGCGCGTCGACAACGGCGAGACGGTGGTGGTCATCGGCACCGGTGGCATCGGGCTGAACGTCCTCCAGGGTGCCCGGATCGCGGGGGCCGCGACGATCGTGGCGGTGGACGCGAATCCGGCGAAGGATGCGGTGGCCCGGCAGTTCGGGGCCACGCACTTCATCGACGCGTCCGCGGTGGCCGACTCGTCGGCGGCGGTGCGCGAGATCCTGCCGACCGGTGCGGACCACGCCTTCGAGTGCGTGGGCAACGTCAAGCTGATCCGCCAGGCCGTCGACCTCCTCGACCGGCACGGCCAGGCGGTGCTGCTGGGCGTGCCCGGCTTCAAGGAGGAGGCGTCCTTCCTCGTCTCGTCGATGTACCTCGACAAGACGATCATGGGTTGCCGGTACGGGTCCTCGCGCCCGCAGCGCGACATCGCGCTGTACGCGGAGCTCTACCGGCAGGGCAGGCTGCTGCTGGACGAGCTGGTGACCGAGGTCTATCCGGTCGAGGACTTCGCCAAGGCCGTCGACGACGCCCACCACGGGCGGGTGGCGCGCGGGGTGCTCACCTTCTGATCCGCGTCCGGTACGACGACTGCCGGTCCGCCCCCCGGGGGTGGACCGGCAGTCGTCGGTTGGGCAGCACCCTCAGTCGGCGAGGCGGCCGAAGCGGCCCTTGTGGAAGAGCAGCGGATCGCCTTCCCCGGCCGCGCCCATGGCCACGACCCGGCCCACGACGATGAGGTGGTCCCCGCCGGTGTGGACGGCGTGGATCCGGCAGTCGATCCAGGCGGGCACGGCGTCGAGCTGCGGTGAACCGGTGACCGGGGCCGGGGTGTGGGTCACTCCGGAGAACTTGTCGGCGCCGCTGACGGCGAAGGACCGGCACAGCTCACCCTGTTCGGCCCCGAGGATGTTGACGCAGAACACCCCGGCGCGGGCGATCCGGGGCCAGGTCGTCGAGGTGCGGGCCACCATGAAGGTGACCAGGGGCGGGTCCAGGGAGAGCGAGGCGAAGGACTGGCAGGCGAAGCCGGCCGGCCCGTCCCCGTCCCCGTCCTCGCCGGGCGGCGCGGTGATGACCGTGACCCCGCTCGCGAAGTTCCCCAGCACCGCCCGGAATTCGGCGGGGCCGACCGGCGCGCGCTCGTCCTCGCCGACGGCCCGCAGGTCGGGACGCGGCAGGGCGTCGACGGACTCGGGTTCCCGCTGCGCCGGGGCGGAGGTGGGGGAGCCGACTGACCTGAGGTATCGGACGACGGTGGCCGCCATCCCTGCATGTCCCATCACATCTCCGATTGAAGCTGACGGTTCGTCAGATTGGAAGGGTGGTACGGGTTTCGACCTTGATTGAACACGTTCAAGGGAGGGTGTAGGGTCCGGAGTCAGAGTGTTGAACATGTTCAAGCGGGGGGTGGGTGCGGTGGCGCGGACGGCATGCGGTCCCGAGGAGGAACAGGCTTCGTGGTGGTCGTCGGCACCGGGTGCGGAGGCCGTGTTCGCCGGGGAGGCGATCGTCGCCCTGACCTTTCTGGTCGCCCTGCCCGGCTCCGGCGACAGCTATGGCCAGAGAGGCTGGGGAGCGGGCGTGCTCTTCGGGTTCGTGATCGTGTCGGGAGTGTCCGTCCCGGTGCTCCTCTGCCTCGGTGTCCTGCACGCCGTCGTGTTCACCCGGCCGGCCCTCGCCCTGGCCCGGCGGACCGGCCGGGGCGTGGCCGCGGTGGCCTGGCTCCTGTCGGCGTCGGCCGCGTCCGCCCTGGTGGTTCGGTGCGCCGGAGCCCCGTACGCGAGCGCCCTGGCCTGGATCGCGGGCATCGGTGTGCCGCCGCTGCTGGTGGCCCATCTGGCGCTCAGGGCGGGAACACGGCCCGGCACGGTGGTGGCCAGGACGAGTGTTGCCACTCCCGTGCTCGTCCTCGTGGCCCTGGCGGCCGTGAGCGGCATGAGCGACGCCGGTGCCTTCGACACCTACGAGCCGCCGAGCCTGGAACGCGCCGCATACGTCGGTGAGTGGCGCGGGGAGGGCGATGAGGTGATCCGGCTGTACGAGGGCGGAGGAGCCGCCGTCGAACGCGTGAAGGCGAGCGGCTTCGGCGGCAACGGTGCCGCCTGCACCGGCACCGGAACCTGGACGGCACGGGCGGAGGACCCCCGGTACGGCACGCGGGCCGGCGTGGAGATCGACGTACCCGGCTGTTCCCGATGGGGAGAGACCTGGGAGGTGTCAGGCACCGCGGCGCGTCCCGAGCTCTTCCAGTGGATCGGCGACCCGGACACCGGGGACCTGCGGATCCTGCGCCGCACCGGCGCGGCCACGGCGACGCACCCGCACGGGTGAATCCGGCCGGGCGGGCGGCTCCGCGGGCCCGGCCGGGGGAGGAGGCTCGGCATCGTGGCTGCGACCCGTACCGCCGCCGTACCCCGGAGGGCACATGCTCGGCACCGACTTCCGTACCGGATCACCCAACTGGCTCGACCTCGGCAGTCCCGACACCGGCGCGGCCGCCGCGTTCTACGGGGCCGTCTTCGGCTGGGAGTTCGTCTCCGCCGGCCCCGAGGCGGGCGGGTACGGCTTCTTCCGGCAGGACGACAAGACCGTCGCCGCGCTCGGGCCGCTCACCGAGGAGGGCGCCCGTTCGGCCTGGATGCACCACTTCATGACCCCCGACATCCGGGCCACCACGGAGGCCGTCCGGGCCGGTGGCGGGACGGTGCGGATGGAACCCATGGACGTCATGGGAGAGGGGTGGCTGGCGCAGTACACCGACCCGCAGGGCGCCGAGTTCGCCTGCTGGCAGCCCGGGAACACCGAGGGCTTCGGGGTGGCCTCCGCCGAGAACACCCTGGTGTGGGCGGAGCTGCACGTACCGGACCCGGTCGCGGACATCGCCTTCTACGCCGGACTGTTCGGGTGGCGGCACGCCGAGATGCAGACGCCCGGGATGACCTACCGGGTCCTGAGCACCGCCGACGGCGACCAGGAGGACGCCTCCTTCGGCGGGGTCGCCCCGCTCGGCGAGGGCGCGGGCGACGGCCAGGAGGCGCGCTGGGTGCCCTACTTCCACGTGGCGGACGTCGACGCCACCATCGCCCGGGCCCGGGACAACGGCGGCACCGTCCTCATGCCCGCCGCCGACGTACCGGACGTCGGGCGGATCGGCTGGCTCGCGGACCCCTCCGGCGCGGTCTTCGCCCTGCTGAAGCCCGACCCGCGGATGTAGCCCGCCGAAGGGGCCGCGGTCAGCGGCCGAGGTACTTGGGCGTGCGGCGCTCCACGAAGCTCGCCACGCCCTCGTTCGCGTCGGCCGTGGTCATGTTGATCTCCTGAGCGGTGGCCTCGGCGGCCAGTGCGGCCGCCCGGTCGCCGTCCAGGGAGGCGTTGACCAGCTGCTTCGTCATGGCGAGGGCCCGCGTGGGGCCCTGGGCGAGCCGCTCGGCCCACTCCCGGGCGGTGTCCTGGAGCTCCTCGGCCGCCACCACCTTGTTGACCAGGCCGAGCCGTGCGGCCTCGGCCGCCGGGACGGCGTCACCGAAGAACATCAGCTCCTTCGCCTTCTGCGGGCCCACCAGGCGGGGCAGCAGGTACGCGCCGCCGCCGTCGGGAACCAGGCCGCGGCGCACGAACACCTCGATGAAGCGGGCCCCTTCGGCGGCGATGACGAGATCGCAGGCGAGGGCGAGGTGCGAACCGATGCCGGCGGCCGTGCCGTTGACGGCGGCGAGCACCGGCTTCTCGCAGTCGAGGACCGCGGTGATCAGGCGCTGCGCGCCGAGGCGGATCGTGCGGGCCACGTCCCCGGCGACGCGATCGCCGCCGCCGGGGCCGGTCGCGGGGCCGGTCGTGGAGCCGGTCGCGGGACCGCCGCGCAGATCGGCGCCGGCGCAGAAGCCCTTGCCCGTGGCGGTGAGGACGACCGCCCGCACCGCGGGGTCGGCGGAGGCGTCGGCGAGCAGCGCGATGACGCGTTCACGCTGGGCCCAGGTGACGGCGTTCATGGCCTCGGGGCGGTTGAGGGTGATCCAGGAGACGCTGTTCTCGGTGCGGTGCAGGACGGTGTCCTCGGGGGCGGTGGGCACGGGGGCTCCGTTCGTGGTCGGTGGTCGCGGCCGTGCCCTCGAACGCCGGGCGGGGCCCGGCAACGGAGGCGGCGGCGCCCCGTGGGGTCAGCGGCAGATGGCCAGGGCGTCCAGGGCGACCGCGCCCTGGCCCCGGGGGAGCACCATCAGGGGGTTGATGTCCAGCTCGGAGAGTTCGTCGCCGAACTCCAGGGCCATGCGCTGGATCCGGAGGATGACCTCCACCAGCGCGTCCACGTCGGCCGGGGGCGCCCCCCGGACGCCCTCCAGGAGGGCATGGCCGCGCAGCTCCGTGAGCATCGCGCGGGCCTGGTCCTCGCCGAACGGCGGGACGCGGACCGCCGCGTCGTGCAGGACCTCGACGAGGACGCCGCCCAGCCCGACGGTGACGGTCGGGCCGAAGAGGTCGTCCTGGGTGACCCCGACGACCATCTCCACGCCGCGTTCCACCATCTGGCAGACCAGGATCCCGTCGAGCGGGACGTTCTCGTAGCGGGCGATGTCGGTCAGCTCCCGGTAGGCGTCGCGGATCTGGCTCGCGGAGGTCAGGCCGATCTTCACCAGGCCGAGTTCGGTCTTGTGGCCCAGCTGCGGGCCGGAGGCTTTCATCACCACCGGGTAGCCGACCAGCCCGGCCGCGCGGACCGCCGCCGCCGCGCTCGTCACCAGCTGCTCGCGGGGCACGCGTATCCCGTAGGCGCGCAGGAGCTGCTTCGCGGCGTGCTCGCTGAGCTGCTGTCCCGGCCGCATGAGGGCCTGCGCCTTGCGGTACGAGGGTGACGGCGTGCGGGGCGCGTCCTCGAAGGGGGAGCGGTAGCCGGCGGTGAAGCGGTGGTGGCCGAGGTAGGCGCGTACGGCGGTGATGCAGTTGCCGAAGGTGCGGAAGGTGGCCACGCGGGATGAACCGAGGAGGGTGGTGCGGTAGGCGTCCTCGGTGCCGACGGGGGAGCCCCAGATCACGCAGATCAGCTTGTCGGTCTGCTCGGCCGCGTCCACCAGGTCCTGGGCGAGCTTGTCGCTCATCGGGGGGAAGGGGCCGGTGATCGGGCAGATCAGGACGCCCACTTCAGGGTCGGCGAGGATCGCGTCGATGATTTTCCGGCCGCGCCAGTCGCCGACCGGGTGGCCGCCGTTGTCGACGGGGTTGGCGACGTTCAGGTACGGCGGGATCCACTGGTGGAGTTCGTCCTGCTTGGCCTGCGAGAGGGCGGGCAGGGTCAGGCCCGCCTCGGTGGCCAGGTCGGAGAAGTGGGCGCCGGTGCCGCCGGAGATGGAGTACACGACGACGCCGTCGGCCTTGGGCCTGCGAGCCCGGGCAAGGAGGGCGGCCGTGTCCTGGAGCTCGTCGAGGCCGTCGACGCGGATGACGCCGAACTGGCGCATGGCGGCGTCCACGACGGTGTCGGCGCCGGTCAGCTTCCCGGTGTGGGAGGCGGCCGTGCGGGCGCCGGTCTCGGTGCGGCCGACCTTGACGGCGACGACGGGGACGCCGTTGCGGGCGGCCCGGTCGGCGGCGAGGAGGAAGGACCGGCCGTCCTTGAGGCCCTCGACGTAGCAGGCTATGGCGCCGACCTCGGGCCGCTCGGCGAAGTAGGAGATGAAGTCGGAGGTCTCCAGGTCGGCCTCGTTGCCGGTGGGTGCCCAGTGGGACAGCCGGATGCCCAGTTCCTGGAGGGTGTAGAGGGGTCGGCCCTGGTGGCCGGACTGGGTGATCAGGGCGATCGCCGGGCCGTCGAGGTCGTCGCGGAACTCCTCGAAGGCGTTGAGGTTGGTGTTGGGTCCCAGCAGGCGCAGGCCGGAGCGCCGGACGGCGGCGGCGAGGCGTTCCTGGGCGGCGGCTCCGGCCCCGCCGGTCTCCGCGAAGCCGGAGGCGAAGGCGACGGCGAACTTCACCTTGGTGTCGGCGAGTTCCTCGATGACGGGCAGCGGGTCGGAGACCAGCAGGACGGCGAGGTCCACCTGTTCGGGCAGCTCGGCCACGGACGCGTGGCAGGCCAGCCCGAAGACGGTGGTGCGGCTGGGGTGCACGGGGTGGATCCGGGCGCCGACGCGCTCCGCCCAGGCGATGAGCTGGCGGGTGATGCCGGTGTTGGGTCTGCCCTCGGCGTCGGAGGCGCCGATGACGGCCACGGACTCGGGCCGGAAGAACCGGTCCAGGTCGGGTACGTCGGCGTGCAGCGGCCGTCCGCTGACGTCCACGGGGACCGCGTCGTCGGCGGAGGGGGCCGCCGACGAGTGGACGGCCGCCCTGGGGGTCTCCCCGCAGGCCTCGACTCGTGCGCGGAAGTCGGTGGTGAGGGTGCCGTGAGTAGATCCAAGCATCGTTCCGCCCGCTCCTGCTCGATGAACCTCGATGGAACTCGATAACTGACGTGCAGTCAGATTACTGAACTGACGTGCCGTCAGGAACAGGGCTGCGCAGGAAAGCTGGTGGAGGTGATGTGGTGAACGGTGGCAGACGCCGCCGGACCCGGTCCAGAGTGCACTTCAGGCCGAGATCAACCGCCCGCGGCCCGGGTCGGCGCGCTCGCCGCCCGCGGCCCTGGATGTTTCCCCGCAGCGGTGTGATCATCTACCGCATGACTGCTGTCCGAAAGGCCCATGCCGCGTAAGCGGCCGAGCGCGTTGCGCGCACGACTGTCCCTGCCGCAACCGATGTACGCGGGCACCGACCACTGTCGGAGCCGCCGGCCGCCCATGCCGTGGCCCACCCGGATCGACCGGCTCTCCTCCCGTACGGTCGCCGCGATCCACCGCGAGGAGTCCCGGCGCCCGTACGACGAAGGGCTCTGGCCCGGGGCGACGGCGACGGCCCTCGCGACCTGTCGCTCCTTCCTCGCTCTTCCGGGCCGCCGGCTCTACCTGCAGCGGGACTACTGCGCCTGCGAGCAGTGCGACCTCCGCAACGACATCGCCGTGGCCCGGGACCTCCTCGAACTGACCGTCCACAGGCTTCCGCCCTGGCCGCGCCGGGAACTGGAGGCCCTGCTGGCCTGGCTGGACGGGGAGCTGTGGCGCCGGACCGTGCCCGACCCCTTCGCCCACCGGCAGCCGCACCGCACGGGAGCCTGGTGGCACCGGCGGCTCTACGACCTGGACCACCTGCTGTGACGCGCTGCCGGGCACCCTCAGGAGGTGTTGGCTCCCTGGCGGTCGGCCGGCTGTCGCGCCACCGCCTTGGCGATCTTCTCCGCGTCCAGGGCCATCTCCCGGAACATGCCGCTGATGGGGTTGGTGAAGCCGGTGAAGTACAGGCCGCGCGCCCCCTCGCCGGTACGGGCGCCGTGCGTGCGGGGCCGGCCGCGTTCGTCCAGCACCCCGAGGTGGCCGACCAGCCCCTCCAGCCGGCGGCTGTACCCGGTGGCCGCGATCACCGCGTCCGGGGTGATGCGCGAGCCGTCCGCGAGCACCACCTCCGGCCCGTCGAAGAAGTCCACGGCGGCCACCGGCTCCACCCGGCCGGCGCGCACGGCGTCGACCAGACCCACGTCCTGGACCGGGATCGCGCCTTCCCTGACCCTGCTGTACAGGCCGGTGGCGGGGCGCGGGAGCCCGTACGCCGACAGGTCCGGGACCGAGGCCCTGGCCACGAGCGCGCCCAGCCGGTCCACGAGCCGCACCGGCAGGCGTCGCACGAGGATCCCGCTGCGCTGGGCGGGCCAGCCGGCGGTGGAGCGGCGCATGATGTGCGGGGCGGTGCGCACGGCGATCCGTACGCGTGCCGCGCCGCCCTCGGCGAGGTCCGCGGCGATCTCGGCGCCGGTGTTGCCGACGCCGACGACGAGGACGTCCTGGCCGGCGTAGGGCCGGGGGTTGCGGTAGTCGGCGGCGTGCAGCAGCCGGCCGCCGTACGACTCCACGCCCGGCCAGTCGGGCAGCCGGGGCGTGTGGTTGAAGCCGGTGGCGACGACGACGGCCGCGGCGGTCAGCACCCGCCCGCCGCTGGCGTGCAGGGTCCAGCCGCCCTCCCCCTCGGGGCCGGGCTCGATGCGGGTCACCTCGACGCCGGTGACGATCTCCAGCTCGTGGAACTCGGCGTACTTCTCCAGGTAGCGCACGACGTTGTCGCGGGAGACCCAGCGGCCGAACCGGCGCGGCATCGCCAGGCCCGGGAGGGCGGAGAGTCGGCGCGTGGTGTGCAGGTGCAGCCGGTCGTAGTGGCGCCGCCAGGACGCGCCGACGGTGTCGGACTTCTCGACGACCACCGCGCGGACCCCGCGTGCGCGCAGGGCGGCGGCCGCGGCGAGGCCGCCGGGGCCGGCCCCGATCACGTACACGGGGCGGGGCTGGGTGGTCATGTCGACTGCTGGTGCGGGGACTCCGGGCATGAGGTGTGATCGTATCGCCACGCTGGGTTGATGGGTCTCGGACAAGGAGGGAATCGATTGCGGATCGGTCACGGCCGGGGCTCCCGGACCCGCGTGCAGGGAAGCCGTGGCCGGCCGGGGCCTTGCGGGATCGCTCCGCATCCGCTGAACTGACGTACCGTCAGATCAGTGGTGAGAGGGGTGGGGGCTGCCGATGCAGACCGTCTGGCTCAGTGGGGCCGAATGGCTCGCCGTGCTCCGGATAGGCCTCGGCCTGTGGTGGCTGGAGAGCTGGCGGCACAAGGACAAGAAGGGCTGGTTCGAACGCGGCACCGGCATCGCCTGGGCCGCCGACGTCGCGAACAAGCACCGCTGGACCTTCGTCAAGAGCGGCTTCCACCGGGTCGTCGCCCCGCGGCCCAAGGCGATGGCGTACATCGTCGTCTACGCGGAACTCGCCCTCGGACTGGGCCTGGTGTTCGGCTTCCTGACCCCGGTCGCGCTGATCGGAGGACTCCTGCTGAACCTCCTCTACCTGGTGCTGATGATCCACGACTGGGCCGAGCAGGGACAGAACGCGATGATGGCGCTCATCTCGCTCGTCGCGCTCATGGCCATGTCCTGGCAGACCTGGTCCCTCGACGCGGCGATCGGACTGTTCCCGTGACCGGCACCGCGCGCCACGACCTCCCCGAGACCGACGACTTCACCCGCCCCTACTGGGACGCGGCGGCTCAGGGCCGGCTCCTGCTGCGCCGGTGCGGCGACTGCGGACGGGCACACCACTACCCGCGAGAGTTCTGCCCCCACTGCTGGGCCGGCGAGGACCGGGTGACCTGGGAGACCGCGAGCGGCCGGGCCGCCCTCCACACGTGGTCGGTGATCCACCGCAACGACCTCCCGCCGTTCGCCGCGCGCGTCCCCTACACGGCGGCCGTCGTCGACCTGGCCGAAGGCCCGCGGATGATGACCGAGGTGGTGGACTGCGACGCGGCGGACCTGCGCATCGGCATGCCGCTGACGGTCACCTTCCGCGAGGCCGCGGACGGGGTGTGGGTGGCGGTCTTCCGACCCGGCACCGCGCCGTGGCCGCCTCAGGGCCAGAGCAGCTCGCGGACCCAGGACCCGCCTGCGGCGCGCCGGTAGCGCAGACGGGTGTGCCTGCGCGCGGCGTCCCCCTGGAAGAACTCCACCTCGGCGGGGGCCAGTACGTACCGCGTCCAGGTCGGAGCCGGCGCGTCCGGCTCCGACCCGGCCCGCTCCCAGGCGGCCGCCGAGGCCCGCGCCAGCTCCTCCACGGAACCCAGCACCTCGCTCTGCCGCCCCGTGAGCGCGGCCGCGAGCGCACCGCGCGAACGGACCGCCAGGTCCGCCCGGCTCTCCTGCGGGCCGCACGCGGTGACCTCGCCCCGCACCCGCACCTGCCGGCCCACCGACGGCCAGTAGAACCCGAGCGCCGCCTCCGGCCGCGCGGCCAGCTGCACGCCCTTGGCGCTCGTCGCGTGCGAGGCGAAGTGCCAGCCCCGCCCGTCGACGTCGTGCAGCATCAGCGTTCGTACGTCGGGCCGGCCCTCGCCGTCCACGGTGGCCAGGCTCATCGTGTGCGGCTCCGGCTGCCCCGCCCCCGCGGCGTGCACGAACCACTCCCGGAACAACGCCACCGGCTCTCCGGGCGCCGCCCCGGTGTCGAACCCGGGGAGCGGGGAGTCCCACACGCGCAGGCCGTGCAGGACGGCACGGAATTCCTCGTCGCTGATCTCGCTGATCTCGCTGCTCATGGCGCCCAGGCTAGGTCGTCTCTTCAGGATCGGGCCGGATCGGGCCGGATCGGGTAGCACCGGTCACAGCGAGCCCGGCCCGATCCGGAAGACACGGCCTGCACGCGGCCGTGCCGGCCCGGCGGTCGGGGTGGAGACGCAGGTCACACCCGCCCGGGCGCCGTCCGTGTCACAGGGCGCCGGGCCACCTCGTCTCAGGGACGTAGCCACTGACGACGACGGAAGGCACACACCATGGACGCGCGACTGGACTACTTCGCCGACCCGACCGCCGGCAAGGCGCTCAAGCACCTCATCGCGGCAGGCAAGGTGATCAAGGAGTCGCCGCTGCCGGCCGCCACGCAGGAGCTGGTGGCGCTGCGCGTGAGCCAGATCAACGGCTGCGCGTTCTGCATCGACATGCACACCAAGGACGCCACCGCGGCCGGTGAGACCCCGGTGCGGCTGCACCTGGTGGCGGCATGGCGGGAGGCCGCCGTCTTCACCGAGGCCGAGCGGGCCGCCCTGGAACTGGCGGAAGAGGGCACCCGGACGGCGGACGCCGCCGGCGGGGTCGGCGACGAGGTGTGGGCGAACGCCGCCAAGCACTACGACACTGAGCAGCTCACCGCCCTCACGCTCCTGATCTCCTTCATGAACATGGCCAACCGGCTGAACGTCATCGCCCGGCAGTCGGCGGGCGACTACCAGCCCGGGCAGCTCCACTGACGAGGGCCCCGGCCCTTGTGACGGGCCACCGCCGGTCCGGATGATCACCGCAGGACGCCCGCGCCGGTGGACACGGCCGGGCCGGAGGACTTCAGGGGGAACCAGGCGTGAGCAAGGTCGAGGAATTCGAGGAACTGCGGTCGCTGCTGTTCTCGATCGCCTACCGGATCCTGGGCGGCGTCGGCGAGGCCGAGGACGCCGTGCAGGAGACGTGGCTGCGCTTCGACGCCTCGGCGACCCGGCCCACGTCGACCAAGGCCTTCCTGTCCGCGACCGTGACACGCATCTCGATCGACGTACTGCGCTCCGCGCGCGTGCGGCGCGAGCAGTACACGGGCCCCTGGTTCCCCGAACCGCTGCTCAGCGACCCGTACGAGGACCCCGCGCGGGCGGTGGAGCTGGCCGACTCGGTGTCCATGGCGGCGCTGCTGCTGCTGGAACGCCTCAGCCCGCTGGAGCGGGCGGTGTTCGTGCTGCGGGAGGTCTTCGGCTTCGGCTTCGACGAGGTCGCCGCCGCGGTGGGGCGGTCGGAGGCGGCGTGCCGCCAGCTGCTGGTGCGGGCGCGCCGGCACATGGACGCCGGCCGACCGAGGTTCACGGCCGACCGGCGGGAGCGGCGGGAACTGGCGACGCGGTTCTTCGACGCGCTGAAGAACGGAGACGTGGGCGGGCTCCAGAACCTGCTGGCGGCCGACGTGCAGCTCGTCGGGGATGCCGGCGGCAACGCCCCGCAGCTGGCCAAGGCCGTCACGGGCGCGGCGAACGTCGCCCGTCTGCTGGCCGCGGTCTACCCCTGGCTGATGCGGATCGACGTGACGTGCGAGCCGCACGACGTCAACGGCGAGCCCGGCGCGATCTTCCGCGACCGCGACGGCAAGGTGCTGCACCTCATGGTCCTCGACGTGCTCGACGGCAGGATCCGGACCGTCCGAGGCCTGAACAACCCCGAGAAGCTCACCCACGTCGGCCCGGTCGCCGACGCCTGGGCCGTCGCCCGCGAGCTGAAGGAGGCCCGCCGCCGCCGGACGACGGCCTGACCCCACGGTGTGATGCGGCTCACCCCGCCCCTGTCGCTCAGTTTTCGGTCCACCGGCGGTCATCACTGCGACGGCACCACGACGAAGACGTAGGAGACACGCCATGGCCGACACCGTGAAGGGCCCCGCCAGCTACTTCCCCTCGATCGAGAAGAAGTACGGCCGGCCGATCGCCGAATGGAAGGACCTCATCAGGTCCTCGCCGCTGACCAAGCACATGGAGCTCGTCGCCTGGCTCAAGACGGAACACGGCCTGGGCCACGGCCACGCGAACGCCCTGGTGGCCGACACCCTGGCGGAGCGCAAGTAGAGGGCGGGGCGGGGCGGGGCGGCGGCTTCGGGGGCGGGCGGGGCAGGGCGGCGGCTTCGGGGGCGGGAGACGCCCGGAGGGAGTCGGAAGGGCGTGGGGGCTTCGGTGGGCGGGATCCACTCGGGCGGGATCAGAGAGGGTTTGGGGGTTTCCCGTCAGTCCCATCGTCTCTCCGCGTCGGGCCGGCCCGGAAGCCCCCAAAGGAACGGGCCGGTCCCAGCTTTTCAGGGACGGGGCGTCGGAGATGCGCGGCGGCGGTCGGGGGGCGCCCCAAATCGCTACGCGTTCCCGCGAGACGGCGCCTGCGAGCCCCTTGGGTTGGACATAAGCCGCCATCGATCGCTACGCGCTTCTCGATCACGCGTCCGCGGTCCGTCTGGGGCTGGGCATAAGCCGCCACCAATCGCTACGCGCTCCTGCCGGACTGCGCCTGCGAGCCCCGTGGGCTGGACATAAGCCGCCATCGATCGCCAGGCGCTCCCCATCACGCGTCTGCGAGATGTCCGGGGCTGGTCGCAAGCCGCAGAAACCTTCCATCACACCCCACGGACGGCGTCCGGCCCCTGTCGTAGGGGAGGAAAAGCGTCAGATGACGGCTGGAGCGATGCCCATCCATGTCTGGGCGAGTGCGCGCCCCAAAGAGCCCCCAATACGCCCCAATTACCCATGTCTGTACCGGCGGGTGGGATCTCACGGTGCCCTTGGTGGGGGTTGGCATCGGCTGAGCCGATGGATCGCCCTCCCGCCCACCGATATCGCCCGCATCAGCCCCGGACAAGGGCCGGACGCCGTCAGCGAGAAGCGCGTAGCGATCGATGGCGGCCTATGCCCAGCCACAGGGGCTCGCAGGCGCCGTCCTTCAGGAGCGCGTAGCGATTGGTGGCGGCTTATGTCCAGCCACAGGGGCTCGCAGGCGCCGTCCTTCAGTAGCGATCGATGGCGGCTTATGTCCAGCCGCAGGGGCTCGCAGGCGCCGTCCTTCAGGAGCGCGTAGCGATTGGTGGCGGCTTATGTCCAGCCCACGAGGCTCGCTGACGCCGTCTGGCAGGAGCGCGTAGCGATTGGACGCGCCCTGGGCTCCGCCCGCGCAGGGCGATCGCCCCGATGGGTCCCCTGTCGGCCGGCCCGTTCCTTTGGGGGCTTCCCGGCAGTCTTTCGGATTTCCGTGGCGGGGCGGGCGGTCAAGGGTGGCCGAAGGCCATCGCGAAGCGACGCGACGAAGGAGCGCCCTTGAGGGACCGGCCCGACACGGAGAGACGATGGGACTGACGGGAAACCCCCAAACCCTCTCTGATCCCGACCGGCACAGATCCCGCCCACCGAAGCCCCCGCGCCCGTCCGGTCCGGGCCCGGTGTCTTCTGCCTCCCGGGTTCGCCCGCGCCCGTCCGACTCCGTCCGGGTGTCTCCCGCCTCCCCGGCTCCCGCCCCCGCCTTTCGGTCCGGGCCCGGTGTCTTCCGCCTCCCCGGTCCGTCCCCGCCTTCCGGTCCGGGCCGGGTGTCTTCCGCGCACCTGGGCCCCCGCCGCTAACCCCGGCCCAGTAGGACCGTGCCCGAGGAGCAGAACCAGCCGCCTGTGCCTGAGGCCAGGGCTACCTGGGGGAGGCGGCCGCCGGGTTTGGTGACCTGGCCCGCCCCCGCCTCGCCGCGGAGTTGGCGGACCGCCTCGACCAGCAGGAACAGGCCGCGCATGCCGGGGTGGCAGGCCGAGAGGCCTCCGCCGTCCGTGTTGACCGGGAGTTCTCCGTCGCGCAGCAGGCGGCCCTTCTCCACGAAGGCCCCGCCCTCGCCCTTCGCGCAGAAGCCGAGGTCCTCCAGGGTCACCAGGGTCATGTACGTGAAGGCGTCGTAGATCTCCGCGAGGTCCACGTCCGCCGGGGTGAGGCCCGCCCGTTCGAAGGCGATGCGGCCCGAGACGGCGGCGGGGGAGACCGTGAAGTCCTCCCACTCCGACATGGTGGTGTGGGAGACGGACGTGCCCGAGCCCAGGACCCACACCGGCGCCTTGGCGGTGTCGGGTACGTAGTCCTCCGCGGCCAGGAGCACCGCGCAGCCGCCGTCCGAGCGGATGCAGCAGTGCAGCTTCGTGAAGGGGTCGGCGATCATCTCGCCGGACAGGACGTCCTCGACGGTGATCGGGTCACGGAACATCGCGTCGGGGTTCGTCGCCGCGTTCGCCCGGGCCTGTACGGCCACGGAGGCGAGCTGCTCCAGCGTCGTCCCGTACTGGTGCATGTGGCGGCGGGCGGCCATGGCGTACTTGGAGATCAGCGTGTGGCCGTACGGGACCTCGAACTGCAGCGGTCCGCGGGCGCCGAAGGAGAGGTTCGAGGTGCGGCGCCGGGCCTTGATGTCGGCCCGGGCCGTGGATCCGTAGACCAGCAGCACCGCGTTGGCGTGGCCCGCGGCGATCGCGTCCGCCGCGTGCGCGGCCATGACCTCCCAGGTCGAGCCGCCGACGGAGGTGGAGTCGACCCAGGTGGGGCGCAGGCCCAGGTATTCGGCCACCTCGACCGGTGCGAGCGTGCCGAGGCCGGCCGAGGCGAAGCCGTCGATGACGGAGCGGTCGAGGCCGGAGTCGGCCAGGGCGCGCCGGGCGGCCTGTGCGTGCAGGGCGTAGGGGGTGGGGCCGTCCACCCGGCCGCAGTCCGAGAGGGCGACGCCGACCGCCGCGACCCGCCGGCCGGGGCGGGGGGCGGTTCCAGGTGTGAGTCCAGGCATGCCAGGACGGTACATCTGACGTATCGTCAGATGCTAGGCCCCGGGCCCGCCCTCGCCCTCCCGGGCTGCCCGCCCCCGCCCTCCGGGGCCCCCGTCCGCGCGCAACCCGGCGCCGTCGCCCCCTGTGCATCTGTCGCCCGCCGCCCTAACATGACGGCCCGTCAGATACGGGGAGGAGCCCGACGATGGATGCCGCCTTCACCGCGGAGCAGGACGAGATACGGCGTACCCTGCGCGAGATCCTGGGCAAACGCTGCGGCCCCGACGAGGTCAAGGCCGCCGTCCGCACCGCTGCCGGATACGACCCTGAGCTGTGGCAGCAGCTCTCCCGGCAGCTCGGGCTGCCGGGCATCGCCGTCGCGGAGGAGTACGGCGGGGTCGGCTGCGGGCCCGCCGACCTGGCCCTGGCCTGCGAGGAGACCGGGCGGGCGCTGCTGCCCTCGCCGCTGCTGGCCACCGCCGCGCTCTGCGCGCCCCTGATCGCCGCCCTCGGCACCGCCGCCCAGCGCTCCGCGCTGCTCCCGCCGCTGGCGTCGGGCGGGCTGACCGCCGCCCTCGCCGTCCCCGGCCCGGCGCTCGCCACCGCCCTCGCGCTGACCGGGGAGGACGCCGCAGGCCAGTGGTCCGGCGGCGGCCGGGCCGGCGGGGTCCAGGCCCGGGCCGGCGCGGCCGGCGACGGCTGGCGGCTGTACGGGGAGGCGGCCCAGGTGCTCGACGGGCACAGCGCGTCCCTGCTGCTGGTCGCCGCGCACACCGGCGGCTTCGCGCGCAGCCGTACGCTGCTGTTCCTCGTACGGGAGGACGCGCCCGGCCTCGTACGGGCCCGGCAGACCGTGCTCGACGAGACGCGCCCGCAGGCCCGGATCCAACTCCGCGACGTTCCGGCGGAGTTGCTCGGCGCGAGCGAGGGCGAGGGCGAGGGTGAGGAGGGGGCCGACGTGCCGGGGGCCCTCGCCGCCACCGGGCGCACCGCCTCCGCCGTGCTCGCCGCCGAGGCGGTCGGGGCGGCCGGTCAGGCGCTCGCGCGCACCGTGGAGTACGTGCGCCAGCGCGAGCAGTTCGGCCGGGCGATCGGCTCTTTCCAGGCGGTCAAGCACCGGCTCGCCGACCTGTACGTGCAGGTCCAGGCGGCCCGCTCGGCGGCCTACTACGCGGCCTGGGATCCGGACCAGGGCGGGCTCGCGCTCGCGCAGGGGCTGGAGGCGCTGCGGCTGACGGCGGGGGAGGCGATCCAGCTGCACGGCGGTATCGGCTTCACCTGGGAGCACGACGCGCACCTCTACTTCAAGCGGGCCGCGTCCGACGAGCTGCTGTTCGGCCCGGTGCACCGGCTGCGGGCGCACGCCGCGGACCGCGCGGGCCTGTTCGCGCCGGCGGCGGCGCCGGCGGCCGCGCCCGAGCCGGCCGACGCCGCCCCGCCCGCGCCCGCATCCTCCGCCGCGGCTCCCGCCGCGTCCCCGCCCGCACAAGAGAAGGTGGCCGTCTGATGGCTCGCGTGGCTCCCGGCGTCAAGCTGATGCAGAAGGTCTCCTCGACCATGCTGTTCGCCAAGATCGCACCGCACTTCATCCCCGCCATGGACAAGGCGGTGCACAAGCTGACCCGCGGCAAGGTCATGCTGAGCGCCCAGATGCTGCCGGGCGTGATCCTCACCGCCAAGGGCGCGCGGACCGGCGAGCCGCGCACCACACCGCTCGCGTGCATGCCGGAGGACGGTGGGACGAGCTGGATCCTGATCGGGTCCAACTTCGGCCGGCCCGGGCACCCGGCATGGACCGGGAACCTGCTCAAGCACCCGGACGCGGACGTGAGTTGGCAAGGGAGGGACATCGCCGTACGGGCCCGGCTGCTGGTGGGTGAGGAGCGCGCGGCGGCATGGCGGGCGGTGCTGAGGTTCTGGCCGCCGTACGCGACGTACCAGGCGCGCATCGAGCGTGAGATCCGGCTGTTCCGCCTGGAGCGTCGCTGATCCCGGGCGGGTGGTGGCGCCGGCGCGGAGCCGGCCGGGGGCGGCGGACCCGGAGCGGGCCCGCCGTTACCTGGTCGGCTTCTTGCCGGTGATGCCGAGGTGGACGAGCAGGGCCAGGTTCGGCTTGAGCTCGGCCTGCTTGACTCCCCAGGCCTGGAAGCCCTTCTGGTGCGAGGCGACCGCGGCCAGCATCGCGACCAGCGAACCGGCCATCGCGGCGGGGCTGACGTCCTTGTCGACCTTGCCCTTGGCCTGGAGCTCCTTCACCGATTCCGTGAGGGAGTTGGTGACCGAGTTCAGGATCTTCATGCGGATCTTGTAGAAACGCTTGTCGCCCTCGGCCGCGCCGAGGTCGACCACGCGCAGGATCGCGTCGTTTCGACGCCAGAACTCCAGGAAGCCGTCGACGAGTTCCTCGGCGGCTGACCACCCGGACTTGCCGACCCAGGTCCGGCCCTCGACGAGCGACGTCAACTGCGCGCCCTCGGTGGCCATTTGTTCGGCGATCTCCAGGACGGCGCCTTCGACGTCCGGGAAGTACTGGTAGAAGGTCGCGGGGGAGGTACCGGCCTTGCGGGCGACGTCGATCACCTTGACGTCGCGGTACGGCGAGGAGCTGAGCATCTCGCTGAGGCAGTCGAGCAGCTTCTGCCGCGTCGCCTGGCCGCGCCGGCCGGCGACACGCCCGTCGACGGTGCGTACTTGTCCTGTCATGCCGTCAGCTTACCGAGGGGTGATCGGCGCGCTATTCGGCCGCCTGCAAATGGGGTTACGGGGTCCCTGGCCTGGGTGGAAGGCCGTCCCGGGCGGTCGCGGAGGCGGATTCAGGCCGGTGCGGCGCGCGGTCACGGCCCGGGTGCGGCGCGTGGTCGAGGGCCGCACGCCCCCGTGGTCGCGGTCCGGGCGTGTCGCCCGGTTCCACGAAGTTTCCCCCGAATAGTCTTATCAACAGGCTGTGGACAAGTTTTCGGGCGGATCATGGCTGGGAGAGGTGGGAGGGTACACACCCCCGCAGAACGGAAGGAACCGGGCCCATGGCCGCATTCGTGGAAGGCGCACCCTGCTGGGTGGACGCCTCGCTTCCGGACGTCGAGGCGGGCAAGCGGTTCTACGGCGAGCTCTTCGGGTGGACCTACGCGGACAGCGCGGGCGCCGAGTACGGCCACTACACGCAGGCCTACAGCAGGGGCCGCAACGTCGCGGCCCTCGCCCCCAAGCCCGACGGCCGGATGCCCACGGTCTGGGGCGTCTACCTCTACACCAACGACGCCTACGCCTGCGCCCAGCGCATCCGCGCCGCCGGCGGCCAGATGGTGATGGACCCCATGCCGGTCGGCCCGTACGGCACCGCCGCCATGGCCGCCGACCCCGGCGGAGCGGTCTTCGGGCTGTGGCAGCCCGGCACCCACCACGGCTTCGAGGCCCAGCAGGAGCCGTACACGTACTGCTGGAGCGAGGTCTACACCCGGGCCCGCGACGCCGTGGACGTCTTCTACGCCAAGGTCTTCGGCTACGTCCCGCAGGACCAGGACGACGCCGGCGTGGAATACCGCATCTGGTCGCCGCCCGGCAAGGCGCCCGGCACCGACACCGCCGTCCTGGGCCGCAGCCTGATCACGGACGCCTTCCCGGAGATCATGCCGGCGCACTTCCTCGTCTACTTCGCCGTCCCGGACTGCGACCAGTCCGTGGCGACGGCGCAGCGGCTCGGCGGCCGGGTCACCGCGGACCCCTTCGACACCCCCTACGGCCGGATCGCGGTCGTCGCGGACAATCAGGGGGCGGTCTTCGGGCTCCTCTCGGAACCCCGCACCAAGGCGGACGGATAGCCGCCGCGGACGGATCGCCGGGCAGATCACACCGCGCTGCTCGCCGTGCCGGGGCCGGACCCGGCCCGGGCCTGACAGAATCGGGGTTGCGCGACCCGGGCTGCGCCCCGGAATGAGACGCTGCACGGGGCAGGGCCCCGTGCCGGTGGGAGCGGGCCCGGTGAGTGGCCCGTACGGGGAGGTGTGGAGGCGAGTGGTGGAGCAGCTGACGCAGCACGACCCGAGACGGATCGGCCCCTTCGAGGTGCTGGGACGGCTCGGCGCCGGCGGCATGGGGCTGGTCTATCTCGCGCGGTCCGCGTCCGGACGGCGGGTCGCGATCAAGACGGTGCGGACCGAGCTCGCCGAGGACCAGCTGTTCCGCGTGCGGTTCACCCGCGAGGTGGAGGCGGCGCGTGCCGTGTCCGGCTTCTACACGGCGGCCGTCGTCGACGCCGACCCGCGGGCCGCCGTGCCGTGGCTGGCCACCGCGTACGTCCCGGCGCCCTCCCTGGAGGAGATCGTCAACGAGTGCGGGCCCATGCCCGCCCAGGCCGTACGGTGGCTCGCAGCCGGCATCGCCGAGGCCCTGCAGTCCATCCACGGCGCCGGCCTCGTCCACCGCGACCTGAAGCCGTCCAACGTGCTCGTCGTCGAGGACGGCCCGCGCGTGATCGACTTCGGTATCGCGAGCGGTGTCTCGAACACCCGCCTGACCATGACGAACGTCGCCGTCGGCACCCCCGCCTACATGTCGCCCGAGCAGGCGAAGGACTCGCGCAGCGTCAAGGGCGCCAGCGACGTCTTCTCGCTCGGCTCCACGCTGGTCTTCGCCGCGACCGGGCACCCGCCCTACCACGGGGCCAACCCGGTGGAGACGGTCTTCATGCTGCTGCGCGAGGGCCCGAACCTGGAGGGGCTCCCCGAGGAGCTGCGGCCGCTGATCGAGTCCTGCATGCAGATGGACGCCTCGCTGCGGCCCACCCCGGCCGACCTGCAGGCGCAGCTGGCCCCGCACCTGTTCGACGGCGGCGACGACAGCGGCACCGCGTCGGCGTGGCTGCCCGGGCGGGCCGTCGCGATGATCGAGGCCCGGCGCGCGGGCAACCGTACGCCCGCCGCGGCCGTGCCCGCACCCGGCCGTGACGGCGGCGGCGCGGGCGCCGGAGGCGGCGCGGGGGGCCGCGGGCCGCTGTCCGAGCAGGCGACGCACCGCCGCCCGCGCGGCGCCGAGGGCTGGGTGGACCCGCGCACCGGCCAGGCCGTGCCGCAGCGCCCGCACCACCCGCCGCGGTCCCCGGTGCCGTCGGGCGAGCCCGTACGCCTGGGCGGCTCGCCGGTGCCGATCGGGCCCGGCCCGTTCGCGTCGGCCGCGGCGTCGGCCGGGCACTCCTCCGCCGCGGACTCGGCGACCGGCTGGGTCCGCTCTCCCGACGGCTCCGCACCCGCCCATGCGACCGGACCGGTCGCGCCGTCCGTACCGAGCCCCGGCCCGGCACCGGACAGCGGCCGCTGGCGGCCGTGGCGTTTCCGCATGTCGAACGAGGTCTGGGGCACCCCGACCGTCGCCGGCAACCTCCTGTACGTGACCTCCTTCGAGGTCCACGCGCTGGACGTGGCCAGCGGCCGCCGCCAGTTCAAGACCCGCGACGTCGCCTGGTCCATGGCGGTCGCCGACGGCCGGATCCACGCCTCCGACGGGCCCTCCCTGTACGCGCTCGACGGCTCCGACGGCTCCGAGCGGTGGCGGCTGTCCACCGACGCCTGGGTGTACGCGCTGCGCGCCGAGCGCGGCACGGTCGTCACCGCCACGCGCGGTGGCGGCGTACAGGCCTGGGAGGCGTCCAGCGGCCACAAGCTGTGGGAGCTGACCGGCGCGCAGAGCGACTTCGAGACGCCGGAGGCGGCCCCCGTCCTCCACGACGGCACGGTGTACGTGTGGCAGGACGCGCGGCTGCGCGCCCTGGACGCCCGCAGCGGCCGCGAGTCCTGGTCGTACCCGATCGGCGACGCGGGCTCCTGCGGGAACGTGCCCGTCCGGGTCACGCCCGCCCCGGACGGCAACGTGTACGTCGCGGCCGGCACCCGGGTGCTCTCGGTGGACCGGGCCTCGGGCCGGGTCCGCTGGCACTTCGAGGCCCCCGCGGTCTTCCTGGCCCCGCCGGCCTTCGCGCCGGGCGCGGCCGTCACGGGCGGCGGGGTCTACCTCGCCGACTACCTGGGCACCGTCTACGCCCTCGACGCCGCCACCGGCCAGGACCGCTGGCGGATCGCGACGGAGTCGCGGCAGTCCTCCGACCCGGTGCTGGTGGTGGGCGGCAACGTCCACCTGGGGGCGGGCAGCGCGCTGTACACGCTCGACGCGGTCACCGGCACCCCGAAGTGGCGGTTCGCGGCGGGCGGCGAGATCACGGGTCTCCCTGCGGTCGCGGACGGCCGGGTGCACTTCGGGTCGGCCGACCACTGCCTCTACACCCTGGACGCGGCGGGCGGCCAGCTGCGCTGGAAGCTGGCCACGGGCGGCGAGATCACCGGCGCCCCGGTCGCGGAGGCGGGCGTGGTGTACGCGTGCAGCAAGGACCGCTGCGTGTACGCCCTGGACGCGGCGAAGGGCACGGGCACCCGTACGAGCGGGTGACCCGACAGGGGCCGGGTCCGGCCCCGCCGGGTAGCGCACCGCACCGGGAGTGACAGGATGGACCCCATGAGCAACGTCTACTTCGACATCAACATCAACGGCGCCCCCGCCGGCCGCATCGTCTTCAACCTCTTCGACGACGTCGTGCCGCAGACGGCGCGCAACTTCCGTGAGCTGGCCACCGGCCAGAACGGCTACGGCTACGCCGGCTCGGGCTTCCACCGCGTCATCCCGCAGTTCATGCTGCAGGGCGGTGACTTCACCAACCACAACGGCACCGGCGGCAAGTCCATCTACGGCGAGAAGTTCGCGGACGAGAACTTCAACCTGAAGCACGACCGCCCGTACCTGCTGTCGATGGCGAACGCCGGCCGCAACACCAACGGCTCGCAGTTCTTCATCACCACGGTCGTCACCCCGTGGCTCGACGGCAAGCACGTCGTCTTCGGCGAGGTCGTCGAGGGCCAGGCCCTCGTCGACCAGATCGAGGCCCTGGGCTCCCAGTCCGGCGCCCCCAAGGGCAAGGTCGAGATCGCGGCCTCCGGCGTCGTCGAAGCCTGATCCCATCCGCCTGTACGGCCGGTCGGCCCCGCCCCCTCCGGGGGGCCGGGGCCGCCGCCGTTCCCGGGCCGGCAAGGCCCCCTGACGGGACGCGTCAGCGCAGCCGGGGTTGCGGGGCCGTGCGGCGGTCCGCGAACAGTTGCGCCTGGCGGTGCGGCGGCAGGTTTCCCAGGGCGATCAGCGCCGGGGCCTGGGCCAGGGCCTGGTGGAGCGCGGCCTGCTTCGCCGACCACAGGGCCCGTACGGTGCCCTGCACGGCCTCCGTCGGGAAGCCGGCCAGGGTCTGGGCCGCCCGCAGGGCGGCCGGGAGCAGCCCGGCCGGCTCGGCCAGCTCCGAGACCAGGCCGATCTCGTGCGCCCGGCGCGCGGAGAGCCGTTCGGCCGTGCCCATCAGGGACATCCGGGCGGCCTCGCCGAAGGGCATGCGCTGCGCCATGTAGACGGCCTCGTACGCGCTGACCATCCCGTAGGTGGTGTGCGGGTCGAAGAAGGTGGCCGTCTCGGAGGCGATGAGGAACTCCGACTCGCCCAGCAGATAGAAGGCTCCGCCGCAGGCCATGCCGTTGACGGCGGCGATCACCGGCTTCCACAGGTCGCAGGACTTGGGTCCGATCGTGATGAGCGGGTCGTCGGCGGAGTAGGGCGAGGCGGGTTGCGGCACCTCGACGCCGCGGTCGATGCCGGTGCAGAAGGCGGCCGTTCCGGCGCCGGTCAGCACGACCGCCCGTACCTCCTCGGCGAACCGGAGCTCCCGCCACGCCTCGCCCAGTTCCCCGGCGGTGGCCAGGTCGACGGCGTTGTGCCGGTGTTCCCGGTCCAGGGTGACGACCGCGACCCCGGTGGCCTTGTCGCGTTCCACCCGCAGGGTCATGACTTCTCCAGGAGCCAGCGCGGCACGCTCATCCCGCCCAGCTCGGTGAAGACCACGTGGACGCGGGCGCCGATGCGCAGTCTGGCCGGGTCCACGGAGTCGAGCGGGGCGTCGGCGGAGGTCACCAGGTTCCCGGCGAGCCGGATGTGCGGGGCGTCGGCGAGCTCGACGAGGATCACGTTGTACGGGGCCTGCGCGGCGTAGGCGGGCAGCAGCGGCGGGTGGGGCCGGACGTAGGACCAGATGCGGCCGCGGCCGCTCATGCGGCGCCACTCGCTGTCGAAGGACCGGCAGTGCGGGCAGCAGGGGCGCGGCGGGAAGCGCAGCCGGCCGCAGTCGGTGCAGGCCTGGACGCGCAGTTCGCCCCGGGCGGCGTACTCCCAGAAGGGGGCGCCGTCCTCGTCGGGGACGGGCAGGAGCAGGCCGTCAGCGGGTGCGGCGGCTTCGGGTGCGGTGGTCATCGCTCGGTCAGCTCCTCAGCAGGATCGCGGACGTGGGGACGCCTTCGCCGGCCGTGACCAGGCAGGTCGTGGCGTCCGGCACCTGGGCGGTGGAGACGCCGCGCAGCTGCTTGACGCCCTCGTTGATCAGGTTGAATCCGTGCACGTAGGCCTCGGACAGGCCGCCGCCTCCGGTGTTGATCGGGAGCCGCCCGCCCAGTTCGAGGGCGCCGCCTTCGGTGAAGGCGGCGCCCTCGCCGCGCCCGCAGAAGCCGTAGCCCTCCAGGGAGAGCGGGATGAGGGGGGTGAAGGCGTCGTAGATCTGGGCGACGTCCACGTCCTGGGGGCCGAAGTCGGCCTGCTTCCACAGGTGGCGGGCGGCGGTCCAGGCGGGCCCGGACAGGGGGTCGTCGTTCCAGTAGTTGACCATGCCGTGGTGCTGGGAGGGCAGGCCCTGGGCGGCGGAGTGGACGTAGACGGGCTTGTGGCGGCAGTCGCGGGCCCGTTCGGCGGAGACGATCACGCAGGCCAGTGCGCCGTCGGTCTCCAGGCAGTTGTCGAAGAGGCAGAGCGGGTCGCTGATCATGCGGGAGGTCATGTACATCTCGCGGGTCAGCGGGCGTTCGTACATCATCGCGGTGGGGTTCTCGTTGGCGCGGTTGCGGCAGGCCATGGCCACGTTGAAGAGGTGGTCGCGGGTGGCGCCGTACTCGTGCATGTAGCGGCGGGCCAGCATGCCGATCTCGTCGGCGGGGCGCAGCAGGCCGAAGGGCCGGGTCCACTGGCCGGGGGTGGGCAGCTGGACGGCGGTGTTCTTCCAGGGGCGGGGGCCGGAGCCGCGTTTGCGGGAGCGCCAGGCGACGCCGACGGTGGCCTGGCCGGTGGCGACGGCTGCGGCGAGGTGGCCGACGGTGGCGCAGGAACCGCCGCCGCCGTAGCCGATCTTGGAGAAGAAGGTGACGTCGCCGGCGCCGATGGCCTTGGCGACCTCCACCTCGTCGGTCTCCTCCATCGTGTAGGAGGAGAAGGCGTCGACCTCGCCGGGGTCGATGCCCGCGTCGGCCAGGGCCGCCAGGATCGCCCGGCAGGCCAATTCCTTCTCGGACTGGGGCAGATGTCTGGCAAAGGCGGTCTGTCCGATGCCGACTATCGCCGTAGCGTCCTTGAGCGTTGCGGCCATCGCCACCTCCGGGGTGCGCCAGTACTGACAGCCGCGAAGGCTACAGCTAATCTGACGGATAGTCAGCTACTGGGTTCGCGGGAGGGTGGCACGCATGGGCGACGACGGGCTGCGGGGGCACGCACGCGAGGACGCGCGCGGAGGCGTACGCGAGGACGCGCGCGGAGACCGGCGCTGGGGCACCATCGCGGGGCTCGTCCGGTCGGCGGCGGCACAGTACGCCGACCTCGAGGCCGTGGTCGACGGGCGCGTCCGGATCAGTTACGCGCAGCTCGGGGAGCGCGTCGAGCGCGCCGCGGCGGCCTGCGTCGCCGCCGGGGTGCAGCCGGGCGACCGGGTCGCCGTCTGGGCCCCCAACACCCTGGACTGGATCGTCTCCGCGCTCGGCGCCGTCTCGGCGGGCGCCGTCCTCGTCCCCCTCAACACCCGTTTCAAGGGCACGGAAGCGGCGTACGTCCTGCGGCGCAGCCGGGCCCGGCTGCTCTTCGTGACCGGCACCTTCCTCGGCACCTCCTACGTCGCCTCGCTGCGCCGGGCCGCCGCCGAAGGAGCCGGCCGCGGGCCCCTGCCCGGGCTGCCGCACCTGGAACAGGTCGTCGTCCTCGCCGAGGACGCCCCCGACACCTTCCGCACCTGGAAGGACTTCCTCGCGGGCGGGGACCGGGTCACGGCGCAGGCGGTCCGCGAGCGCGCCGAAGCCATCAGCCCCGACGCCCCCTCCGACATCATCTTCACCTCCGGCACCACCGGCAGCCCCAAGGGCGCGGTCATCACCCACGCCCAGTCCCTGCGCTGCTACGACGTGTGGAGCGAACTCGCCGGCCTGCGCGAGGGCGACCGCTACCTGATCGTGAACCCCTTCTTCCACACCTTCGGCTACAAGGCCGGGATCATCGCCTGCCTCATGCGCGGGGCGACGATGGTCCCGCAGCCCGTCTTCAACGTGGACACCGTCCTCGCCAACGTCGCCGCCGAGCGGATCTCCGTACTCCCCGGGCCGCCCACGCTGCACCAGTCCCTCCTGGACCACCCCCAGCGCGACCACCACGACCTGTCCGCCCTGCGCCTGGTCGTCACCGGCGCGGCCGTGGTCCCGCTCCGGCTCGTCGAGAGGCTGCGCGAGGAACTGCGCATCGCCACCGTCCTCACCGCCTACGGGCTCTCCGAGGCGGGCGGCATCGTCACCATGTGCCGCCGCGGCGACCCCGCCGCGACCATCTCCGCCACCTCGGGCCGGGCCATCCCGGACACGGAGGTGGCGGTCCTGGACGGCGCCGGACGGACCCTGCCGGCCGGCCGCGCCGGCGAGATCGCCGTCCGCGGCTACAACGTCATGCAGGGGTACTTCGAGGACCCCGACGAGACGGCGGCGGCGATCACCCCGGACGGCTGGCTGCACACCGGCGACGTGGGCGTCCTGGACGAGCACGGCAACCTGCGCATCACCGACCGGATCAAGGACATGTTCATCGTCGGCGGCTTCAACGCCTACCCGGCCGAGATAGAGCAACTCCTCGGCCTGCACCCGGACATCGCAGACGTCGCGGTCGTCGGCGTCCCCGACCCGCGCCTCGGCGAGGTCGGCAAGGCCTACGCGGTCCGCCGCCCCGGCTCCACCCTCACCGCCGACGACCTGATCGCCTGGTCCCGGCGGGAGATGGCCAACTACAAGGTCCCCCGCGCGGTGGAGTTCGTCACCGAACTCCCGCGCAACGCGAGCGGCAAGGTCCTCAAACGCGAACTCCGCGCCCGCTGAGGGCGGTGGGTGACCGGGGTCAGCGGGCGTAGGAGCCTATGCCGACGAGGCAGTACACGTACTGGTTCAGGACGATGGAGCCGCGCATGTAGCGGTAGGAGAAGGCGTACTGGGTCTTGGGGTTGTCGTTGCAGCCGTTCAGGTCCGAGGTGCCGGGGATGCTCTCGATCACCCGGTAGTGCGCGTCGGAGGCCGAGCAGGGGACCTCCTCGACGCCGCTGACGCTGCGGGGCGTCGTCGAGTCCGGCAGCTGGCCGTTGAGGCAGGTGCCCCGGTCGAAGGGGCTGGGCTCGGGGCTCGGCTCGACGCTCGGTTCGGGGACGTAGGGGGTGGTGGCCGCCGCTTCGGGGGTCGACGGCCAGGGTGACGGGGTGGGCGACGGGCTGGGCGACCACGAGGCCGACCAGGTGGGCGTGGAGTCGGCGGTGGGCTTGGCGTCCGAGCCGTCGTCGCCGTCGCTCAGTACGAAGAAGCCGATGACCAGGGCCGCCGCGACGGCGAGCCCCACCAGGCAGCCGCGCCCGCCGCCCGTCGAGGGGGCCGGGACGGGCTGCTGCGCGACCGTTCCCGCCGTCGGCGGGGGAGTGACGCCGCCGGCCCCCGCGATCCAGGCCGCGCCCGCTCCGGACACGTGGATGCGCAGCATGACCTCTTCCGCGCCGACGCGGACCTTGACGAGGTCGCCGTGCCGGCAGGGCGGTATGCGCAGCCGGACCGGGCCGGAGGGCAGCTCCACGGGGAGGATCACACCGTGGGCGGCCTGTTGCGGAGTGATCGTTATGAGCATTTCCTGTGACGACACCGGCTGCTCCAAGGAGTGAGGGTGGTGCGCAGGCTGCCTGACGGTTCCTCACGGATTGTGCCCTGTGTCCTGAAGGTGACGCAGCCGTTCCGCCGACTCTCAGAGGCGGCGGGCCAGGACCAGCCGCCAGCGCGGGGCGCCGCCGGGCAGCCGGCCGAAGTGCTCCAGCGCGACCGTCTCCACCGTGAAGCCCGCCGCCCGCAGGTCCGCGCGCACCCCGCTCAGCGGGAAGGTCCGGTAGTACATGACGAACGGCGGCCGCCACACCGCGTTGCGCACCCGCATCACGGCGTCGAAACCGGCCACCGCCCACCACACCGGCGAGCTCGCCGGGATCGGGGCGCCGATCGGGAAGGCGAAGACGCCGCCCTCGCGCAGCGCGGAGCGGACCCCGGAGAAGAGCGCGGGCCGCTCGGAGGGGAGGAAGTGGCCGAAGGCCCCGAAGCTGACCGCCAGGTCGTAGCGGCCGGCGAGCTGCGTCGGGAGGGCTCGTGCGTCGGCCCGTACGAAGTCCACGCGGTCGTCGTCCGCGTGCGTGCGCCCCGCCTCGGCGAGCATGCCCGCACTGAGGTCGACCCCGGTGACCCGGTCCCGGCACAGCCGGCGCAGCATGCCGATTCCGGCGCCCGTGCCGCAGCACACGTCCAGGCCGGCATCGAAGCCGCCCTCCCGCTGGGCGAGGGTCTCCTCGACCGCGTCGAGCATCCGGTCCGGGGTGCGGAAGGGGGTGTGGTCGAACTTCGGCGCCAGCAGGTCGTAGCCCCGCTCGACGGAGGAGAGGCCCTGCACTGCCAGTTCGCGGACGCTCGGCCCGTGGGAGGAGAACACGCCCCCAGCCTATGCCGCGCCCGTGCGTCCGCCCGGGCATACGTGTGCGGCGGTCGCGGTGGCTCCCCCTCCGGGCCACCGCGACCGCCGTCCCCCCGTTGCTCCCCCGTTGCTCCCCCGTACTCCCCCGTACTCCCCCGAGC
>NZ_JOAK01000046.1 GCF_000720455.1 Streptomyces virginiae
ACAGCCGAGAAGGACGGTCCCGCGCGAGCCGAGGAGACACCCCCCGGCGGCCCCGCACCCCCACCCCCCTGTCCCGACCCCGACCGGGCGGCCGAACCCGGCCCCGCCGGCGCTTGAGGCGCGACCACCGGCCCGCAGGCGGAAGAACAACGGCACCGCCCGGCCAGGGCAGCGGCGGCCACCGGCCCGCAGACGCAAGAACGGCCCGCACCCCTCCCGGGAGGGAAGGGGCGGGCCGCTCGGCCTCGGCTACGCCTTGCGGAGGCGGAAGGTCAGGCCCAGGGGCTCGTCCGTGAAGGGGTCACCGTAGGCGGCGTCGGCCTCGCCCGACGCGAAGTCCGTCGCCAGGACCTCGTCCGCGATCAGGCCCGCGTGGTCCGTCAGGGCCGTGACGACCTCCGGGTCCGCGGAGGACCAGCGGAGCGCGATGCGGTCGGCCACGTCGAGGCCGGAGTTCTTCCGGGCCTCCTGGATCAGGCGGATCGCGTCACGGGCCAGGCCCGCCAGCCGCAGCTCCGGGGTGATCTCCAGGTCCAGGGCGACCGTCGCGCCCGAGTCGGACGCCACCGACCAGCCCTCGCGCGGGGTCTCCGTGATGATGACCTCCTCGGGGGTGAGGGTGACCGGCTCGCCGTTCACCTCCACCGAGGCCTCGCCGGAGCGGAGGGCCAGCGACAGCGCCGCCGCGTCGGCCGCGGCGACGGCCTTCGCCACGTCCTGGACGCCCTTGCCGAAGCGCTTGCCCAGCGCGCGGAAGTTCGCCTTCGCCGTGGTGTCCACCAGGGACCCGCCGACCTCCGAGAGGGAGGCCAGGGAGGAGACGTTCAGCTCCTCCGTGATCTGGGCCTGGAGCTCCGGGGAGAGCGCGTCGAAGCCGACCGCGCCGACCAGGGCCCGCGAGAGCGGCTGGCGGGTCTTGACGCCCGACTCGGCGCGCGTGGCGCGGCCCAGCTCGACCAGGCGGCGCACCAGCTGCATCTGCTGGGAGAGGGTCGGGTCGATCGCCGAGGTGTCCGCCGTCGGCCACGTCGACAGGTGGACCGACTCGGGGGCGTCCGGGGTGACCGGGACGACCATGTCCTGCCAGACCCGCTCGGTGATGAAGGGGGTGAGCGGGGCCATGAGCCGGGTGACCGTCTCGACCACGTCGTGCAGGGTGCGCAGCGCGGCAGCGTCGCCCTGCCAGAAGCGGCGGCGCGAGCGGCGGACGTACCAGTTGGACAGGTCGTCCACGAAGGCGGACAGGAGCTTGCCCGCCCGCTGGGTGTCGTAGGACTCCATCGCCTCCGTGACCTCGGAGACGAGGGCGTGGAGCTCGGAGAGGAGCCAGCGGTCGAGGACCGTGCGGTCCGCCGGGGCCGGGTCGGCCGCGGAGGGCGCCCAGTTCGACGTACGGGCGTACAGCGCCTGGAAGGCGACCGTGTTCCAGTACGTGAGGAGGGTCTTGCGGACGACCTCCTGGATCGTGCCGTGGCCCACGCGGCGGGCCGCCCACGGGGAGCCGCCGGCCGCCATGAACCAGCGGACCGCGTCCGCGCCGTGCTGGTCCATGAGCGGGATCGGCTGGAGGATGTTGCCCAGGTGCTTGGACATCTTGCGGCCGTCCTCGGCGAGGATGTGGCCCAGGCAGACCACGTTCTCGTAGGACGACTTGTCGAAGACGAGGGTGCCGACCGCCATCAGCGTGTAGAACCAGCCGCGCGTCTGGTCGATGGCCTCCGAGATGAACTGCGCCGGGTAGCGCTTCTCGAAGATCTCCTTGTTCTTGTAGGGGTAGCCCCACTGCGCGAACGGCATCGAGCCCGAGTCGTACCAGGCGTCGATGACCTCCGGCACGCGGACCGCTTCGAGGGAGCAGCCCTCGTGCGTGCAGCTGAAGGTGACGTCGTCGATGTACGGGCGGTGCGGGTCCAGGTTCGAGTGGTCCTGGCCGGACAGCTCGCTCAGCTCGGCGCGCGAGCCGACACAGGTGAGGTGGTTCTCCTCGCAGCGCCAGATCGGCAGCGGGGTGCCCCAGTAGCGGTTGCGGGAGAGCGCCCAGTCGATGTTGTTGTTCAGCCAGTCGCCGAAGCGGCCCTGCTTGACGGAGTCCGGGAACCAGTTGGTCTTCTCGTTCTCCCGCAGCATCGCGTCCTTGACGGCGGTGGTGCGGATGTACCAGGACGGCTGCGCGTAGTAGAGCAGGGCCGTGTGGCAGCGCCAGCAGTGCGGGTAGCTGTGCTCGTAGGCGATGTGCTTGAAGAGCCGGCCGCGCGCGTCGAGGTCGGCGGTCAGCTTCTCGTCGGCCTTCTTGAAGAAGACGCCGCCCACCAGGGGGACCTCCTCCTCGAAGGTGCCGTCGGGGCGGACCGGGTTCACGACGGGCAGGCCGTACGCGCGGCAGACCGCGAGGTCGTCGGCGCCGAAGGCGGGGGACTGGTGGACCAGACCGGTGCCGTCCTCGGTCGTGACGTACTCGGCGTTCACGACGTAGTGGGCGGGCTCGGGGAACTCGACCAGCTCGAAGGGGCGCTCGTACGTCCAGCGCTCCATCTCCTTGCCGGTGAAGGACTCGCCGGTGGCCTCCCAGCCCTCGCCGAGGGCCTTCTCCAGCAGCGGCTGGGCGACGACCAGCTTCTCCTCGCCATTGGTGGCGACGACGTACGTGACCTCCGGGTGCGCGGCCACGGCGGTGTTGGACACCAGGGTCCACGGGGTGGTCGTCCACACCAGCAGCGCGGCCTCGCCCGCGAGCGGGCCGGAGGTCAGCGGGAAGCGGACGTAGACGGAGGGGTCGACGACGGTCTCGTAGCCCTGGGCCAGCTCGTGGTCGGAGAGGCCGGTGCCGCAGCGCGGGCACCAGGGGGCGACGCGGTGGTCCTGGGTGAGCAGACCCTTGTTGAAGATCTCCTTCAGCGACCACCACACGGACTCGACGTACTCGGGGTCCATGGTCCGGTAGGCGTCGTCCAGGTCGACCCAGTAGCCCATGCGGGTCGTGAGCTCGGTGAACGCGTCGGTGTGGCGGGTCACGGACTCGCGGCACTTGGCGTTGAACTCGGCGATGCCGTACGCCTCGATGTCCTGCTTGCCGTTGAAGCCCAGCTCCTTCTCGACGGCGAGCTCGACGGGCAGGCCGTGGCAGTCCCAGCCGGCCTTGCGGGCCACGTGGTAGCCGCGCATCGTGCGGAAGCGGGGGAAGACGTCTTTGAAGACGCGGGCCTCGATGTGGTGCGCGCCGGGCATGCCGTTCGCGGTGGGCGGGCCCTCGTAGAAGACCCACTCGGGGCGGCCCTCGGACTGCTCCAGGGTCTTGGCGAAGGTCTTGCTCTCGCGCCAGAAGTCGAGGACCGCGTGCTCGAGGGCAGGCAGGTCGACCTGGGCGGGTACCGGGCGGTACTGCGGCGGTGTGGTCATGAGGCTGAACTCTTCCTCCGGCGGGGTGTCACTTCCGTCCGGAGGGACGAGAGCCGACTGCTGCTCCCGCGGTACCACCCTCCTTGGCCGCCGGACGGATCCGGTGGCCCCCTCATTGGGGTGCGAAGCCGGTTCTACTCGCCCAGCGGGGGACCCGCGGCTTTCTTCCGGCGGCTCAGGGGTGATCCTTCACGTCGCGCTCGCCCCCGGGCTCTCACCGTCCCCGGGTCGCTCCTGGCTGCGTCCGACGCTACTCGTCCCCGTCCATGCCTTTCGCTGGGCCCAGTGTACGGGCCGGGAGGGCACGCGGCAGACCGCTTTACGGGGGCCCCTGCGGGGCCCGTGGCCACGGCGCGGCGGGGGCGCGGGCGCGGGGGGCGGGGCGGGGGCGGTGGGGCGGGAGTGGCGGATTACCGGGCTTCCGGATGGGCACAACGGATGCAGGTTGACCTCGACGGATGCGTGCCCCGTTGCCGCGGGGCCGGAGCCGATTTATCGTTCCGGCACGATTCGCGAGCAAAATCACAGTATGTGAAGGGGCCGCGGCCATGGTGGCGAAGAAGACAGCGGTCTCCGGGGACCCGGCTCCCGCCAAGAAGGCGACGGCGGCCGGCAAGGCGACCGCCAAGAAGGCTCCGGCGAAGAAGGCTCCGGCGAAGAAGGCATCGGCGAACAAGACGGCCGTGGCCGGGAAGGCTCCGGCCGAGAAGGCGACCGCGGCCGGGAAGAAGACGACCGCAGTCAGGAAGACGACCGCCGTCGAGAAGCGGACGGCCACGGCCAAGAAGGCCGGGGCCGAGGGGGCGGCGCACGCCGCGAAGGAGACGGGAGTCCGGAACGTGGTTGCCAAGAAGAGCACCGGTGCGGCGAGGAAGACGGCTGCGGCCGCCACGAGCGGGCTGCCCAAGACCCGGGTCACGGCGGCGGCCGCCGCCCCCGGGGAGCTCGCCGTACGGCCCGGGGAGGACCCCTGGACGCCCCAGGAGGTCGAGGAGGCCCGCGCGGAGCTGGTGTCGGAGGTGCTGCGGCTGCGCGCCGAGCTGGACGCCTCCGAGGTGGCCATCTCCGGCCTGATGCGGGACTCGGGCGACGGCGCCGGCGACGACCAGGCCGACACGGGCACCAAGAACATCACCCGGGAGTCGGAGCTGGCGCTCGCCGCCAACGCCAGCTCGATGCTGGAGCAGACCGAGCGGGCCCTGGAACGGCTGGAGGCGGGCACGTACGGGCTCTGCGAGAACTGCGGCAAGCCCATCGGCAAGGCGAGGATGCAGGCCTTCCCGCGGGCCACGCTGTGCGTGGACTGCAAGCAGAAGCAGGAGCGGCGGCACTAGCGGCCTTCCGCGGGGGCCGGAGGTGGGACGGGCGCTGCGCGGGGGCCCTGACGTACCCTCGTCTGGTCAGGGTCCAGGAGGAGCCTGGGTCGGCTAGTTCGAGGGACTCACGTGGCAGAGGCGGAGCGCATCATCGGTACGCCGGAGGTCGGGGACGACGCCCAGCCGGAGTCGGTCGCGCCCAAGGGGCGTCGGCGGATCGCGGCACTGCTCGTCGTGGCGGTGCTCGCCTACCTGCTGGACCTCGGCACCAAGATGCTGGTCGTGGCGAAGCTGGAGCACCAGCCGCCGATCGAGATCATCGGTGACCTGCTGAAGTTCGAGGCGGTCCGCAACCCGGGCGCCGCGTTCGGGTTCGGCGAGGCCTTCACCATCATCTTCACCGCCATCGCGGCGGCCGTGATCGTGGTGATCGTGCGCCTGGCCCGCAAGCTCTACAGCCTGCCGTGGGCCATCGCCCTGGGTCTGCTGCTGGGCGGTGCGCTGGGCAACCTGACCGACCGGATCTTCCGCTCGCCGGGCGTGTTCCGCGGGGCGGTCGTCGACTTCATCGCGCCGGCCCACTTCGCCGTCTTCAACATCGCCGACTCGGCGATCGTGTGCGGCGGCATCCTCATCGTGCTGCTGTCCTTCAAGGGCCTGGACCCGGACGGCACCGTCCACAAGGACTGATCGCGGGACGGCCCGTCCGTCGAGTCCTGCATACTCGACGGGTGAGTACGATTCCCGAGATCCGCACCCTGCCCGTTCCCGATGGCCTCGAAGGCGAGCGCGTCGACGCCGCCATCGCCCGTATGTTCGGTTTCTCCCGGACCAAGGCGGCCGAGCTGGCGGCCGAGGGGAAGGTGTCGGTCGACGGCAGCGTCGTCGGGAAGTCCGAGCGCGTGCACGGCGGTGCCTGGCTCGAGGTCGAGATGCCCGCGCCCCCGCGGCCCGTCGAGGTCGTGGCCGAGCCGGTCCCGGGCATGGAGATCGTCCATGACGACGACGACATCGTCGTCATCATGAAGCCCGTGGGCGTCGCCGCCCACCCGAGTCCCGGCTGGACCGGCACCACCGTCATCGGTGGTCTCGCCGCAGCGGGCTACCGCATCTCCACCTCCGGCGCGTCCGAGCGCCAGGGCATCGTGCACCGCCTCGACGTCGGCACGTCCGGCCTGATGGCCGTCGCCAAGTCGGAGCGCGCGTACACCTCGCTGAAGAACCAGTTCCGTGAGCGGGTCGTCGACAAGCGCTACCACGCGCTGGTCCAGGGCCACCCCGACCCGATGAGCGGCACGATCGACGCGCCCATCGGCCGTCACCCGAGCGCCGACTACAAGTGGGCGGTGACCCAGGACGGCAAGGCGTCCGTCACCCACTACGACCTGATCGAGGCCTTCCGCGCCGCCTCGCTGCTGGACATCAAGCTGGAGACGGGGCGTACGCACCAGATCCGCGTGCACATGTCCGCGCACCGCCACCCGTGCGTCGGCGACCTGACCTACGGCGCCGACCCGACCGTCGCGAAGCGGCTCGGGCTGACCCGCCAGTGGCTGCACGCGGTCCGGCTGGGCTTCGAGCACCCGGCGGACGGGCAGTGGGTGGAGTTCGAGAGCACCTACCCGGCCGACCTCCAGCACGCCCTCGACGTGATCCGCGCCGAGAGCGAGTGACCTCGCCGGCCGAGGTCCGCATCGCCGTCCGGGAGGCGCCCGGCCGGCGCTGACCGCGGTCGACCTCGGCGCGCGGACGCACGCGCCGGGCTTCTACGAGCGGCTCGGGTACGTGGCCCACGGCCCGGAGTTCCAGGACGCGGGCATCCCCCACCGCGCCATGCGACGCTCCCTCCCGTGGCCGGGAGCCGGGCGCGTAGCGCCGTAGGGGGTGCGGGCGGAGCCCGACACGGAACCGCGGACCCGTCACCGCACCGCCGAGCGCAGCGGCCTGGCAGGGTGGGGGAGTGGATCAGCTCGCTCTGCTCTTCGTGCTCCTCCTCGGGGCCGTGGTCATGGTGCCGCTCGGGGACCGGCTGGGGTTGCCCGCGCCGGTCCTGATGACCCTCGGCGGGGTGGTCCTCGCCCTGGTGCCGGCCGTGCCGGAGGTCGAGGTCCCGCCCGAGTTCATCCTGCCGCTGGTGCTTCCGCCGCTGCTGTACGCCTCCGTACAGCGGACCTCGTGGCGGCAGTTCGCCGCCAACGTGCGGCCGATCCTGCTGCTGGCCGTGGCCCTGGTGTTCGTCACGACCGCAGCCGTGGCCGCCGTCGCCTACTCCGTGGTGCCCGCGCTGCCGCTCGCCGCCGCCGTCGCGCTCGGCGCGCTCGTGGCCCCGCCCGACCCGGTCGCCGCCACCGCCGTCGCCGGATCGCTCGGGCTGCCCCGCCGCATGGTGTCGATCCTGGAGGGCGAGGGGCTCTTCAACGACGTGACGGCCATCGTGCTCTACCACGTGGCGATCGCCGCCGCCGTCAGCGGCAGCTTCTCCTGGCCCGACGCGCTCGGCGAGTTCGTACTGTCCGCCGTCGTCGCCGTGGTCGTCGGCCTGGCCCTCGGCTGGACCACCCACCGGCTGATGGGCCGGCTCGGCGACGCCACCCTGCAGATCGGCCTGACGCTGCTGGTGCCGTTCGTCTCGTACGTGGTCGCCGAGGAACTCCACGGGTCGGGGGTGCTGGCCGTGCTGACGACGGCCCTGTTCCTCGCCGAGTACGCCTCCGACGCCGACGACGTGCTGGGGCGCCTGGCCGGGCACACCTTCTGGGAGGTCGTGGACACGCTGGTCACCGGCGTCGCCTTCGGGCTGATCGGGCTGGAGCTGCACAACGTCTTCGGGACGGCCGAGGACCGCGTGTGGGAGATGGCCGGATGGGCGGCGGTGGTCGTCGCGGTGGTGGTCGGCGTACGGCTGGCGTGGCTGCTGCCGGCCGGGTGGCTCGCCAAGAAGCTGCACCAGCGGCGCGACTACGACGAGGAGATCCCGCTCAGCTGGCGGGAGAGCGTGGTGATGTGGTGGGCCGGGATGCGCGGGGTGGCCTCGGTGGCCCTGGCCCTGGCCATTCCCCTGAAGACGGACTCCGGCGAGCCCTTCCCGGCACGGGACGAGATCATCTTCATCGCGTTCGCGGTGATCATGGTGACCCTGGTGTGCCAGGGGCTGACCCTGCCGTGGCTGGTGCGCCGCCTGGGCGTGGAGGAGGACACCGACGCCCGGCGGGACGCCGAGCGGCAGCTGGCGATCCGCGCCGCCAAGGCCGCGAAGCGGCGGCTGAAGGAGATCGAGGAGGCCGAGGAGCTGCCGGAGGACCTGATCGAGCAGCTGAGCCGGCGCGCGTACGACGTGGGGGCCAGGATCAGCCCGGACATGGTCGACGAGGAACGGCGCGAGGCGTACGCGCAGCGCGTGCAGCGGCTCCACGACGTCCAGCGGATCCAGCGGGAGATGATGTCGGCCGCCCGCCACGAGGTGCTGGCCGCCCGCAGCGAACCCGGCTCCGACCCGGAGGTCGTCGACCGGGTGCTGCGCCACCTCGACGTACGCAGCCTGCGCGCGCCCTAGGGAGTGTCCGGGGTGGGGGGTGCCTGGGCGATGGCGATGCGGGGGAGTGCGTAGGGGTGGTGGGCGGCCAGCCAGGTGAGCAGCCGCTCGCGGACCGCGCAGCGCAGTGTCCAGAGGTCGTCGGCGTCCTTGGCGGTGACCACGCCGCGGATCTGGACCGTGTGCGGTGTGGTGTCCGTCACGGCCAGGCCGCCGCCGCGGCCGTCCCACTCGGGGAGTTCCTCCAGGATCTGGTGGAACCGCTCCCGCACGAGGCCCACGGGCGCGCTGTGGTCCAGGTGCCAGAAGACCGTGCCGGTCATCTGCGCACCGCCGCGCGACCAGTTCTCGTACGGCTTGCTCGTGAAGTACGACACAGGCATCGTGATGCGGCGCTCGTCCCAGGTGCGGACGGTCAGGAAGGTCAGGGTGATCTCCTCGACCCGGCCCCACTCCTTGTCGACCACCACCGTGTCGCCGATGCGGACGGTGTCGCCGAAGGCGATCTGCAGGCCGGCGAAGAGGTTGCCCAGCGTGGACTGGGCGGCGATGCCCACGACGATGCCGAGGATCCCCGCCGAGGCCAGCACCGAGGCGCCGACCGCACGCATCGGGGGGAAGGTCAGCAGCATCGCCGCCGCGGCGACCACGACCACCACCGCGGCGACCACCCGTTGGATCAGGGTGACCTGGGTGCGCACCCGGCGGACCCGGGCCTCGTCCGTGGTCACCGCCGCGTAGCGCGCGTACGTGGAGTCGACGGCGGCCGCCGCGATGCGTACCGCCAGCCAGGCCGCCGAGGCGATGAGCACCAGGGTGAGGAAGCGGCCGACGCCGACGGGGTGGTCGGGGAGGACGCCCGCCCAGCGGTAGGAGCCCCGCAGCAGTGAGGTGCAGAGCACCACCTGGAAGGGGAGCCGGCAACGGCGCAGCAGTCCCCACAGGGGGGTCTCGGGGTGCCGGGCGTCGGCCCGGCGCAGCAGCAGGTCGAGCAGCCGGCCCGCGATCAGGGTGGCGACCAGCGAGCCGCCGATGACCGTCACGGGGCGCAGGAAGTTCTCCGTCTCCATGGGGATGAAACGTAGCGGGAGCCGTGGCGCATCAGGGCCCGGGACGGCTGGCACGATGGAGGCATGAACATCATGCTTTTCCATTCGACGTACGGGCTGCGGCCCGCGGTGCACGCGGCGGCCGACCGGCTGCGCGCGGCCGGTCACCAGGTCCAGGTGCCGGACCTCTTCGAGGGGCGCACCTTCGAGACCGTCGAGGAGGGCATGGCCCACCAGGAGGAGATCGGCCGTGACGAGCTGTTGAAGCGGGCGGTGCTGGCCTCGGCCCCGCACTCCGACCAGGGACTGGTCTACGCGGGCTTCTCCTTCGGCGGTTCCCTCGCCCAGCACCTGGCGCTGGCCGACGAGAAGGCGCGCGGGCTGCTCCTGCTGCACGGGACGGCGGACCTGGAGGACGGCGCCTCGGTGGACGAACTCCCGGTGCAGCTGCACATCGCGGACCCGGACCCCTTCGAGCCGCACGACTGGCTGACGGCCTGGTACCTGCGGATGCAGCGGGCCGGGGCGGACGTCGAGGTCCACAGCTACCCGGGTGCCGGGCACCTGTTCACCGACCCGGACCTCGACGACTACGACGCCGAGGCGGCGGAGGAGACCTGGAAGACCGCGATCGGTTTCCTCGACAGCCTCTGACTCGACGGCCTCCGGGCGGTGTCCGCGCGGGACATGAGGAAGGGCCCGGCCCGGCGGATGCCGGGCCGGGCCCTCCTCGTCGCCGGGGTCAGCCCGCGCGGTAGGCGGTCCAGCTGCTGCTCATGCGGGCCACCTGGCCCGCGGTGAACTGGTACATGCAGGAGTCGTACGTGTAGTCCATGAAGTTGCGGATCGGGTCCGCGCCGGGCTTGCTGGCGCAGCTGTCGCGCCCGGTCGGGCACTCGTACGCGGCGCTCTTCTCGGCCGGGGTGTCGGAGACGTAGTCGCCGTTGCCGTTACAGCCGCCCTGGAAGGTGTGGTACAGCCCGAGCCAGTGGCCGACCTCGTGGGTGGCGGTGTCGCCCTCGTTGTAGTTGGCGGAGGAGCCGCCGGGCAGCGAGCTGTCCAGCACGACCACGCCGTCCATCTTGGGGCTGGAGGCGTAGGAGGTCGGGAAGGTCGCCCAGCCGAGCAGGCCGCCGGAGAGCTTGGCGGTGTAGAAGTTGAGCGCGCCCGGGCCGCCCTTGCGCAGGGTGTTCTTCATGTCCTTCTCGGCCTGGGAGCCGGAGGCCAGGTTGTACCAGGACGCGTTGTCCGTGTAGTCGGTCGACGCCAGGGTGAACTGGAAGTTCGTGTTGACGTTGCCGGTGCCCTGACCGCCGTAGGCGGCGTTGAGGACCGCGAGCTGCTTGCTGACGTCCGTGGACGTGAGCTTGCCGGTGGTGCCGGAGTGCACGACGTGGAAGTACACGGGGATGTTCACGACGGCCTCGGCGGCGGCGAGGCTGCGCTGCGGCTGGTTCTTGAGGGCCTTGTCCAGCTTCGACTTGAGGTCGGCGTCCATGGCCTTGGCCTGGGCGTCGGTGAGCTCGTTCGGCTCGTCCGCGTGCTCGTCGTGGGCACGGGTCACGCGGGCGTTGGCGGGAGCGGCGGCCTGGTCGGCGCACACCTCGGCGGGGGTCTTGGCGGCCGCGAGCGTGGTGGGGGCGGCAAGCGGGGTGAAAGCCAGGGTTCCGGCCAGAACCGCCGTGCCCATCAGGCGGCGGCGGAGAAGGGGGGATATGCGGGCGTTCGCGCGCACGTGTGCTCCTCGCGGGTGGGGGGTGGTGGGGGGTGGTGGCCTGAAGGATCTTCTTCAGCTGGCGCGAAGCTTATGTGTGCATGACATATTCAGGTCAAGTGTCTTACGTAAAAGATTTGTTGCTTCGAACGCACAAGGGGCGTCTGGTATGTACCAGACGCCCCTTGTGGCAGGAGAATTGACGGTCAATCAGGCGGTCAGCGGACGGGCTGGTAGGCGCGCTCCACCTTCTGGGTGCCGTTCAGGGTCCGGTAGGAGCGGGACCAGGCGGACGTCGCGTCGGGCCGGCGCTTGTCGGACACCACGTAGTAGTCCATCTGCGAGCGCTCCGGCGTCACGTCCAGCACGCCGTAGCCGTGCGCGTCCATGTCGAGCCACTTCACGTGCCAGTTGGCGGCCTTGATGGCGGATTCGGCAACCAGCGAGAGCGTGTCCGGCAGCACGTGCAGTATGTCGTCGAGGTTGTCGGAGGTCACCGACGTGACGACGAACTCGGTCGCCGCCGTGCCCGAGCCCGGGTAGGTGGCCATGTTCACCGGGACCTCGTTCGCCCAGGCCATGTGGATGTCGCCGGTCAGGAACACCGTGTTCTTGACGTTCCGGTCCTTCAGGTGGCCCAGCAGCTCCTTGCGGTCGTCCGTGTAGCCGTCCCACTGGTCCACGTTGATCGCGATGCCGCCCTCGGGCAGGCCGAGCAGCTTGGCGAGCGGCGCCAGCAGGTGGGCGGGCAACGAGCCGAAGGCCACCGGCGAGATCATCACCGAGGTGCCGACCAGCTTCCAGGTCGCGTCGGAGCCGGCGAGGCCCGACTTGAGCCAGTCCAGCTGGGCGCGCCCGGTGATGCTGCGCTCCGGGTCGTCCACCGCGCCGCTGCCGACCTTGGCCTGCTGCGAGCGGAAGGAGCGCAGGTCCAGCAGGTGGAGGTCGGCGAGGGTGCCGAAGCGCAGCCTGCGGTAGACCGTCCCCGCGGTGGATGTCCGTACCGGCATCCACTCGAAGTACGCCTGCTTGGCCGCCTCGGCGCGGGCCGCCCAGTCGCCCTCGGCGCCCGGGGTGTGGTTCTCGGCGCCGCCGGACCACATGTCGTTCGCGAACTCGTGGTCGTCCCAGATGGCTATGACCGGGTGGGCGTGGTGCAGGGCCTGGAGGTCGGCGTCCGTCTTGTACTTGCCGTGCCGGGTGCGGTAATCGGCCAGCGAGACGATCTCGTGCTTCGGCTCGTGCTGGCGCACGGTGTACTTCGCCTCCGGGTAGCCCCCGGACTGGTACTCGTAGATGTAGTCGCCCAGGTGCAGGATCGCGTGCAGGTCCGTACGGGCGGCCAGGTGGCGGTAGGCCGAGAAGTAGCCGGACTCCCAGTTGGCGCAGGAGACCACGCCGAAGCGGACGCCCGGGGTCGTCACGTCGTGGCCGGGGGTGGTCAGCGTGCGCCCGACGGAGGAGACGGCCGAGCCGGCGGTGAACCGGTACCAGTACGGCGTCTGCGGCCGGAGTCCGCGCACGTCCACCTTGACCGTGTGGTCGGTGGCGGCGCTCGCCGTGACGGTTCCCCCGGCGACGACCCGGGAGAAGGCCTGGTCGGAGGCCACCTCCCAGCCCACCTGGACGGCCGGGCCGAGGCCGGAGCCGGGGACGGCCTCGGGGGTGGGGGTGACGCGGGTCCACAGCAGGACGCCGTCGGGCAGCGGATCGCCCGAGGCGACGCCGTGCAGGAAGGCGGGCGCGGTACCCGCCGCGTGGGCGGTCCCGGAGCCCAGCGAGGTGAGGGGGGCCAGCGTGGCCGTGGCCGCCGCGGCGAGAACGACCGTACGGCGCCGGGGCGTTGCCGCGGCCTGGGAAGGGGTGAGATGACTGGTCACGGCCGGTCACATTACCGGCGGGTACACCCGTTGGAACAGATGTCGGAATGCAACGGGCGGGCGAACTCTGGGAGTTCGCCCGCCCGATGATGCGGCCGGTCCGGAAGGGTGTCTCCCGGAATGCCGGGATCAGCCCTGCAGCGCCTTGTCGATCGCCGCCGTGAACTGCTCCGCCGTCTGCGGAGTGTCGATCTTCTTGCCGTCCATCTTCAGGGTCGGCGTACCCTTCACGCCGGACTTGTCGAAGACCTTCGACATCTCCAGCGCCCACCGGTCGTACGTGCCGTCCTCGACGGCCTTCTTGAACTCGGCGTTGCCCTTGAGCGCCGGGACGGTGTCCGCGACCTTCAGCAGGTAGTCGTCCTTGGCGAAGCTGTCGTCGGTCTCCTCGGGGTGCTGCTCCTTGGAGTACAGGGCCCCCTTGTACTGCAGGAAGGCCTCCGGGCTGACGTTCAGCGCCGCGCCCAGCGCGCTCAGCGCGTTCTTCGAGCCCTCGCCCTTGACCGCGTTGTCGATGAAGGTGGCGCCGACGTACTGGAGCTTGTACTTGCCCGCGTCGACGTCCTTCTTGATCTGCTCGCCGGCCGCCTGCTCGAAGGCCGCGCAGGCCGGGCAGCGCGAGTCCTCGTACAGCTCCAGGGTCTTCTTCGCGTCGGCCTTGCCGACGACGACCGTGGTGCCGTCCTCGCCCTCGGTGTTCTTCGGCTTGACCAGCTCGGCCTTGGCGGCCTTCTCCCAGTGGTCGGGCTCGTTGGCCTTCATGACCCCGTAGGCGACAACGCCGGCCAGCCCCAGGGCGGCGACGACACCGACGCCGACTATGACCTGCCGGCGGATCTTGTCCTTCTTGGCCTGCGCCTCGCGCTCGGCGCGCAGCCGCTCGCGGGCCGCCGCCTTGTTCGCCTGGCTGTTGCGTGAACTCATGGTGATCTCCGTGGGACGTGTCGTGTGAAGACGTGGGGAAGGGACTGCCTCGTTGCGTCAGGCGCGCGCGAGCGCACCGAGCACGGGGGGTCCCCGCCGTCCCACGGAGTGTGCGGGGAAGCGCGTACGGGCCCCGGAGCCCGCCGGGACCGGCCGCAGCGCCCGCCGCGCCGGCCCGCAGGCCACCGCGACGGCGGCCGCCGCCAGCCGCAGCGGCCGGAACGCGAGGGCCGCCACCGCCCGCAGCAGCCGGCCCAGTGCCCGCTCGCCGTGGCGCAGCCAGGCGGCGGCGAGCAGTCCCACCGAGACGTGTGCGCCGAGCAGCAGCCACGGGGTGTAGGGCCCCGGAGAGGCCAGCAGCGCGGCCGCGTCGGCGGCGGGCCCGGTCACCTCGGTCAGCGGCCCGCCCACCGGGGCGCCCCCGCACAGCTCCTCCAGGCCCATGGCGCGCAGCGGCCCCGAGACGGGGCCGCCGGCCGGGCCGTAGCAGAGGTGCTGGCCGGCGGTGAAGACGGTGTCGGCGGCCAGCTCCAGCGGTACGAGGAGCCCCGCGATGGGGCCGAAGCCCCGCTCGCGGCCCGCGAGGGCGTAGGCGATCACGAACACACCCGCGAAGGCACCGCCCACCAGCGCGGGCGGCAGCGGGACCTGGGACATCAGGACGTGCGAGCCGGACGAGAGCAGCACGACGAGCGCGCTGAACAGCGCGGCCCGCAGCCCTCTGAGTCCCGTCCCGGAAAAATCCATCCTCGCGAGTGTGCCACGTGTTCCTGTGGGCGCCGGTTCAGGGGGCGTCCCGCCGATCTTGCCGGGCCCGTAGGCCCGGCATGATCGACAAGGCATCCCCTAGGGGGTGAGGCGGCCGTTGCGGAAGAGGTCCACGAAGATCTGGTGGTCGGCGCGCGCCCGGGCCCCGTACGCGTGCGCGAAGTCCACGAGCAGCTCCGCGAAGCCCTCCTCGTCCGCCGCGATCGCCGCGTCGATGGCCCGCTCGGTGGAGAACGGCACCAGGGACTGCCCGCTCTCCGCCTCGTCGGCCGACGCGTGCATGGTCGCCGTGGCCCGGCCGAGGTCCGCGACGACCGCCGCGATCTCCTCCGGTTCGTCCAGGTCCGACCAGTCCAGGTCCACCGCGTACGGGGAGACCTCCGCGACGAGCTGGCCCGCCCCGTCCAGCTCGGTCCAGCCCAGCCACGGGTCGGCGTGCGCCTGGAGCGCCCGCTGCGAGATCACCGTGCGGTGCCCCTCGTGATGGAAGTAGTCCCGCACCGCCCGGTCCGTGATGTGCCGGGACACCGCCGGGGTCTGCGCCTGCTTGAGGTAGATCACGACGTCGTTCTCCAGGGCGTCGCTGTGCCCCTCCAGCAGGATGTTGTAGGAAGGCAGGCCCGCGGAGCCGATGCCGACGCCGCGCCGGCCCACCACGTCCTTGACCCGGTAGGAGTCCGGCCGCACCAGCGACTCGTCGGGCAGCGTCTCCAGGTACCCGTCGAAGGCGGACAGCACCTTGTAGCGGGTCGCGGCGTCCAGCTCGACGGAGCCGCCGCCGGAGGTGAAGCGGCGCTCGTAGTCCCGTATCTCCGTCATCGAATCCAGCAGCGCGAAGCGCGTGCGGGAGCGGGCCGAGCGCAGCGCGCCCAGCAGCGGGCCCTCGGCGGTGTCCAGGGTGAAGGAGGGGACCTCCTCGTACTTGGCGCCCGCCGCCAGCCGGTGGATCCGCTCCCGGTAGGCGCCCGCGTAGATCCGCACCAGCTCGCTTATCTGGTCGTCGCTGAGCGCCTTGGTGTAGCCGATCAGCGCGACGGAGGCGGCGAAGCGCTTGAGGTCCCAGGTGAAGGGGCCGACATAGGCCTCGTCGAAGTCGTTGACGTTGAAGATCAGCCGGCCGTTCGAGTCCATGTACGTGCCGAAGTTCTCGGCGTGCAGATCGCCGTGGATCCACACCCGGCCCGTCCGCTCGTCCAGGTAGGGGCCGCCGTGCCGGTCCCGCTCCAGGTCGGAGTAGAAGAGGCAGGCCGTGCCGCGGTAGAAGGCGAAGGCCGAGGCCGCCATCTTGCGGAACTTGACCTGGAAGGCAGCGGGGTCGGCGGCGAGCAGTTCACCGAATGCGGTGTCGAACACGTCGAGGATCTCCTCGGCGCGCTGCTCGTCGGTCGTCTCGGGGACCGCCATGGCGGGTTCCTCCTGGTGCACGGGTTGTACGGGCTCTGCCGGACTGGACGCCGGACCTGCGCCCCTGGTTCTGCAACGCCCGACCGTACCGCTGCGTGCCCCGGATCTGTCACCCGTGGGACGTAGGATTCGAAGCTGCCCCCCTCCCCCCGCCGCCAGGAGACCAGCGCCGTGACCAAGACGCCGTTCACGCACCTCCACGTCCACACCCAGTACTCGCTGCTGGACGGTGCCGCACGGCTGAAGGACATGTTCAACGCGTGCAACGAGATGGGCATGACCCACATCGCCATGTCCGACCACGGCAACCTGCACGGGGCCTACGACTTCTTCCACACCGCCCAGAAGTCCGGGATCACGCCGATCATCGGCATCGAGGCGTACGTCGCCCCCGAGTCCCGGCGCAACAAGCGCCGCATCCAGTGGGGCCAGCCCCACCAGAAGCGCGACGACGTCTCCGGTTCCGGCGGTTACACCCACAAGACGATCTGGGCGGCGAACGCCACCGGCCTGCACAACCTCTTCCGGCTGTCCTCCGACGCCTACGCCGAGGGCTGGCTCACGAAGTGGCCGCGCATGGACAAGGAGACCATCAGCAAGTGGTCCGAGGGCCTGATCGCCTCCACCGGCTGCCCCTCCGGTGAGCTGCAGACCCGGCTGCGCCTCGGCCAGTTCGACGAGGCACTGAAGTCGGCCTCCGAGTACCAGGACATCTTCGGCAAGGACCGCTACTTCCTGGAGCTGATGGACCACGGCATCGAGATCGAGCGCCGGGTCCGCGACGGACTGCTGGAGATCGGCAAGAAGCTCGGCATCCCGCCGCTGGTGACGAACGACTCGCACTACACCTACGCCAGCGAGGCCGCCGCCCACGACGCCCTGCTGTGCATCCAGACCGGCAAGAACCTCTCGGACCCCGACCGCTTCCGCTTCGACGGCTCCGGCTACTACCTGAAGTCGACCGACGAGATGTACGCCATCGACTCCTCGGACGCCTGGCAGGAGGGCTGCGCCAACACCAAGCTGGTCGCGGACCAGATCGACACCGAGGGCATGTTCAAGTTCCGGAACCTGATGCCGAAGTTCGACATCCCGGAGGGCTACACCGAGGTCACCTGGTTCCGCGAGGAGACCATGCGCGGCATGCACCGCCGCTTCCCGGGGGGCATCCCCGAGGACCGCATGAAGCAGGTCGAGTACGAGATGGACACGATCATCTCGATGGGCTTCCCGGGCTACTTCCTCGTCGTCGCCGACTTCATCATGTGGGCCAAGAACCAGGGCATCGCGGTCGGCCCCGGCCGAGGCTCCGCGGCCGGCTCGATCGTCGCCTACGCCATGGGCATCACCGACCTCGACCCGATCCCGCACGGCCTGATCTTCGAGCGCTTCCTCAACCCCGAGCGCGTCTCCATGCCCGACGTCGACATCGACTTCGACGAGCGTCGGCGCGTCGAGGTGATCCGGTACGTCACGGAGAAGTACGGCCAGGACAAGGTCGCCATGATCGGCACCTACGGCACCATCAAGGCCAAGAACGCGATCAAGGACTCGGCCCGCGTCCTGGGCTACCCGTACGCCATGGGCGACCGCCTCACCAAGGCCATGCCCGCCGACGTCCTCGGCAAGGGCATCCCGCTCTCCGGCATCCTCGACCCCTCGCACCCCCGCTACAGCGAGGCCGGCGAGATCCGCGGCATGTACGAGAACGAACCCGACGTGAAGAAGGTCATCGACACCGCCCGCGGTGTGGAGGGCCTGGTCCGCCAGATGGGCGTGCACGCCGCCGGCGTGATCATGTCCAGCGAGACGATCACCGACCACGTGCCCGTCTGGGTGCGGCACACCGACGGCGTCACCATCACCCAGTGGGACTACCCGAGCTGCGAGTCGCTCGGCCTGCTGAAGATGGACTTCCTCGGCCTGCGCAACCTCACGATCATGGACGACGCCGTCAAGATGGTGAAGGCCAACAAGGGGATCGACATCGATCTCCTGGGCCTCCCGCTCGACGACCCCAAGACCTTCGAACTGCTCGGCCGCGGCGACACCCTCGGCGTCTTCCAGTTCGACGGCGGGCCCATGCGCTCCCTGCTGCGCCTGATGAAGCCCGACAACTTCGAAGACATCTCCGCCGTGTCGGCCCTGTACCGCCCGGGCCCGATGGGCATGAACTCGCACACCAACTACGCCCTGCGCAAGAACAAGCAGCAGGAGATCACCCCGATCCACCCCGAGCTGGAGAAGCCGCTCGAAGAGGTGCTCGCGGTCACCTACGGCCTGATCGTCTACCAGGAGCAGGTCCAGAAGGCCGCCCAGATCATCGCCGGCTACTCGCTCGGCGAGGCCGACATCCTGCGCCGCGTCATGGGCAAGAAGAAGCCCGAGGAACTGGCGAAGAACTTCACGATCTTCCAGGCGGGCGCTCGCAAGAACGGCTACAGCGACGAGGCCATCCAGAAGCTCTGGGACGTCCTGGTCCCCTTCGCCGGCTACGCCTTCAACAAGGCCCACTCGGCCGCCTACGGCCTGGTCTCCTACTGGACCGCCTACCTCAAGGCGAACTACCCGGCCGAGTACATGGCGGGCCTGCTCACCTCGGTCAAGGACGACAAGGACAAGTCCGCGATCTACCTGAACGAGTGCCGCCGCATGGGCATCAAGGTGCTCCCGCCGAACGTCAACGAGTCCGAGTCGAACTTCGCCGCCCAGGGCGACGACGTGATCCTCTTCGGCCTCACCGCCGTCCGCAACGTCGGCCAGAACGTCGTCGACTCGATCATCAAGACCAGGAAGGCCAAGGGGAAGTACTCCTCCTTCCCCGACTTCCTGGACAAGGTCGAGGCCGTCGTCTGCAACAAGCGGACCATCGAGTCGCTGATCAAGGCCGGCGCCTACGACGAGATGGGCCACACCCGAAAGGGCCTGGTCGCCCACCACGAGTCGATGATCGACAACGTGGTCGCCGTCAAGCGCAAGGAGGCCGAGGGGCAGTTCGACCTCTTCGGCGGAATGGGTGACGAGGCCGCCGGCGACGAGCCCGGCTTCGGCCTCGACGTGGAGTTCTCCGACGTCGAGTGGGAGAAGTCCTACCTGCTCGCCCAGGAGCGCGAGATGCTCGGCCTCTACGTCTCCGACCACCCGCTCTTCGGCCTGGAGCACGTCCTCTCCGACAAGACCGACGCCGGCATCTCCCAGCTGACCGGCGGCGAGCACTCCGACGGCGCCGTCGTCACCATCGGCGGCATCATCTCCGGCCTCCAGCGCAAGATGACCAAGCAGGGCAACGCCTGGGCCATCGCCACCGTCGAGGACCTCGCCGGTTCCATCGAGTGCATGTTCTTCCCCGCGACCTACCAGCTCGTCTCCACCCAGCTGGTCGAGGACACCGTCGTCTTCGTCAAGGGTCGCCTCGACAAGCGCGAGGACGTCCCCCGCCTGGTCGCCATGGAGATGATGGTCCCCGACCTCTCCTCCGCCGGAACCAACGCCCCCGTGGTCCTCACCATCCCCACGGTCAAGGTCACACCCCCGATGGTGACCCGTCTGGGGGAGATCCTGCGCCACCACAAGGGCAACACCGAGGTGCGTATCAAGCTCCAGGGGCCGCGGACCACCACCGTGCTGCGCCTCGACCGGCACCGCGTACAGCCCGACCCGGCCCTCTTCGGCGACCTCAAGGTCCTGCTCGGACCGTCCTGCCTGGCCGGATAGCGGCGGCCGCCACACGGCACGACGAGGGCCCGCCCGGCACCGCCGGGCAGGCCCTGGTCGCTCGCCGTCGTCACAGACCGACGCGGAGGACGTCAGCCTGGGACGTCAGTTGTGGCCGAACTTCTTCTGCTTGCTCTTGTGGGCCAGGTCCATGGGACTCGGCGCCTGGGACGTCTGCTCGTGGGAGGAATCCGACGAGCGCGACATGTCCTGCCCGGACGAGCGGGTCTGCTGCTTCGCCGGCTGCTTCTGGTTCTTGTTCTTGGCCATGGTGGAGCCTCCGTGAGGGTCTAGGGGCCAGGACCGCCTTCACACTCACACAGCCCCAGAAACCGCGCATTTTGGATCATTACTGCGCGTAGCCGAGAGCCGCTGCCCGCCGCCGCGTGAGATCCGCCACGCCGATGATCGAGTTCCGGCCTTCAACACCCTTGAGGTCGGGCAGACTCGGGGAACCCCGGAAAACGACATGGGGACCCCAGGGAAGAGGGTGGAACGCGTGGACCGCTGCGTCGTCCTGGTGGACGCCGGCTACCTGCTGGGCGCCGCCGCCAGCCTTCTCGCCGGGGAGCCCTCCCGCTCCCGGATCACCGTCGACCATGCCGCCCTCATCCAGGGCCTGCGCGAGCGGGCCGAAGCCGACACCGAGCAGCCCCTGCTGCGCATCTACTGGTTCGACGGCGCACCCGACCGGGTGCCCCAGCCCGAACACCGCAGGCTGCGCGTCATGCCCCGGGTCACCGTCCGCCTCGGCGCCCTGACCCGCAGCGACGGCCGCTGGGCCCAGAAGGGCGTCGACGCCGCCATGCACGCCGAGCTCACCGAGCTCGCCCGCAACCGGGCCTGCTCCGACGTGGTCCTCGTGACCGGCGACGGCGACCTGCTGCCGGGCCTGATGTCCGCCAAGGAGCACGGCGTCGCCGTCCACCTGTGGGCCGTCCAGGCCGCCGACGGCGACTACAACCAGTCCGAGGACCTCGTCGCCGAAGCCGACGAACGCCGCGTCCTCGACCGCGCCTGGATCACCCGGGCCGTCCGCGCCAAGGACCTCGCCGGACTGTGCTCCCCGCCGCCCGTGCCCCGCCCCGACATCGCCGCCATCCTCTCGGCGCCGCTGCCCGAGGCCGCACTCGCCGAGGCCGCCCGCAACGGCGCCGCCGCCGCCGCGGACGACGACCGGGAGGGAGTCCCCGTACCGGCGCCCACCACCCCCGGCGGAAAGACCGTCCCCACGCCCAAGGACCTCGCCGGAGCCCTGCGCGCCCCCGGCGCGCACGGCGGCCCGCACGCCGTCGCGACCAGCGCGCCCGCCCCCGCCCCCGCCAGCGCCCTGCGCTGGTCCTCCGACAAGGGCTGGATCGACCGCGCCGGACCCCTCGGCGAACCCGCCGAAACCGCCTCCCTGCCCACCCTCGCCCAGCTCACCAGCGCCGAACAGCGCTGGGCCGACCGGGAGGAGGACATCACCACCGTCGGCGGCGACCCGTTCGAGGTGGGACAGGTGTTCGCCCGGCGCTGGATGGAACGGCTCCCGGAAACCGTGCACATGCAGAAACTGGCCACCATGTACCCGCGCATCCCGCACCGGATCGACGGCGAGCTGCTCCGCTACGCCGCCCGCTTCGGCCTGCTCGCGCACAAGGACGACCAGATCGACGAGCACGACCGCTACGCCATCCGCGCCGGGTTCTGGAGGGAGATCGACGTCCGCGCCGCCGCCGAGCACGTCGCGGCGGTACCGGCCGCCGCGCCCGGAACCGCACCCGCCGACCTGCCGGCCCCGCTGACCCCGGCGGCCGAGTAGGGGCGGGAACCCCGTAGGCTGCTCCCTCGTGAGTACGGGCACAGCACAGGCGCAGGACGGCACGGCGGCGGCCGCGGGAGCGGCGTCGGACGTGGTCTGCGCGGTGCGTGACCTGGTCAAGACGTATCCCGCGGTACGCGGACGGCGCGGAGCCCCCGCCCTGCCCGAGACCCGCGCCAACGACGGCGTCACCCTCGACGTCCGGCGCGGCGAGATCTTCGGCCTGCTCGGCCCCAACGGCGCCGGCAAGTCCACCCTGGTCCGCCAGCTCACCGGCCTGATGCGGCCCGACTCGGGCACCGTGACCCTCCTCGGCCACGACCTCGTACGCCACCCCGGACGGGCCTCCCGGCTGCTCGCCTACCTCGGGCAGGAGTCCACCGCCCTGGACGAGCTGACGGTGTCCCTGGCCGCCGAGACCACCGGCCGGCTGCGCGGACTCGACCTGCGCGCGGCCAGGGCGGCCCGCGACGCCGTACTGGAGGAACTCGGGCTGACCGCGATCGCCGAGCGGCCCCTGAAGAAGCTCTCCGGCGGCCAGCGGCGCCTCGCCTGCTTCGCCACCGCACTGATGGGGGAGCGGCCGGTACTGGTCCTCGACGAGCCCACCACCGGCATGGACCCCGTGGCCCGGCGGGCCGTGTGGGCGGCCGTGGACCGGCGCCGCGCGCACCACGGCGCGACCGTCCTGCTCGTCACCCACAACGTCATCGAGGCCGAGACCGTCCTCGACCGGGTCGCCGTCATCGACCAGGGCAAGGTCATCGCCTGCGACACGCCGGCCGCGCTGAAGGCACAGGTCTCCGGTGAGGTCCGGCTGGAACTGGTGTGGCGCGAAAGCGCTCCGCTGGAGGTGGCGGAGGTCGACCGGCTGCGCGCCCGGGCCGTCGAGTCGGGGCGTCGCTGGGTGCTCCGGCTGGCGCCCGACGAGGCGCGGGCGGCGGTGGCCTCCATCACCGGGGGCCCCGCCTTCGCCGCGCTCGACGACTTCACCCTGGCCACACCCAGCCTCGAAGACGTGTACCTGGCGCTCGGCGGCAGGACGAAAGGGCTGGTGAAGTCGTGAGCGACCGTTCGACGGGAGCCGTCCGGGCCGCGCTCGCGCCCGACGCCGCGGCGACACCCGAGCCGGAGGTGGCGCCGGCCGGCGCCACCGTGGGCCGCGCACCGGCGGCCCAGCCCGCGCCGCTGGCGCCCGGCGCCCGGTTCTTCCCCTCGCTGGCCGCCGTCTACCGGGCGCAGCTGTCCCGGGCGCGGGTGGCGCGGATACCGCTGCTGTTCGTGGCCACCTTCCAGTCCGTCGGGATCATGATCCTGATGCGGGGCGTCGTCGACGGGGGCTCGGAGGCCCGCGCCGTCGTCGCCGGCTCCTCGGTGCTCGTCGTCGCCTTCGTCGCGCTGAACCTGCTCGCCCAGTACTTCGGGCAGCTGCGGGCCGGCGGCGGACTGGACCACTACGCCACCCTGCCGGTGCCGCCCGCCTCGGTGGTGCTGGGCGCGGCCGCCGCGTACGCCTCCTTCACCCTGCCGGGGACGCTGGTCACCGCGGTCTTCGGATGCCTGCTCTTCGGCCTGCCGATGGGCGGCCTGTGGATCCTGGCCGCCGTCGTGCCGCTGGCCGGGGCCGCGCTGGCCGGGCTCGGCGCGGCGCTGGGGCTGCTGGCGCCGCGGCAGGAGCTGGCCACCCTCGCCGGACAGCTCGGCATGTCGGCGGCGCTGCTGCTGGGGGTGCTGCCGCCCGAGCGGATGCCGGCCCTCATCGTGTGGGCGCGGGACCTGCTGCCCTCCACGTACGGCGTGGAGGCGTTCGCGCGGACCTTCGAACCGGAGCCGGACTGGGCCGCCGTCGCCTTCGACCTCGGCGTGTGCGCGGCCGTCGGGGTCGTCTCCCTGGCCGTCGCGACCCGGGCGTACCGGCGGGCTTCGGTGCGCTGACGCGGTCCGCCGACGCCGCGGCGGGGCACACCTGGCACGATGTGGGGGTGACCGAAGCCGTGACCCCGCAGTCCCCGTTCGACCCGCCGCCGTCGCCGCCCGAGAAGCCGGGTGACACCGCCGCGGGCATCACCCCGGCGGACATCCGCGACGGGGCCGTCGTGGCCCTGGCGGTCGGGGTGGCCGGGCTGCTCCTCGGACTGCTGTGGGTGTGGCTGGCGCCCCGCGTGCAGTACGTCTCCAACGGGGAGGCGGTCTTCCTGCGCAACAGCGAGAGCGAAGCGCGGATCGCCGCCGACGGGACCTTCTTCCTGCTGTCCGTGGGGCTGGGCGTGCTCAGCGCCGTCGGCACCTTCCTGTGGCGCCGGGCGGGCGGTGTGCCGCTGGTGATCGGGCTCGCCGTCGGGTCCGGCTTCGCCGCGCTGGCGGGGTGGCGTTTCGGGCTGTGGCTCGGGTCGTCGTCGGACGTGGCCGCCGCCGCGGCCGCGGCCGGCAAGGGGGTGCCGTTCGACGCGCCGCTGGAGCTGCTGGCGCACGGGGCGCTGCTGGCCTGGCCGATGACCGCCGTACTGCTGCACCTGGGGTTCACCGCGCTGTGGACGCCGCGGGATCCGGAGCCGGACCCGCTGGCCGGGTGGAGCGGGTACTACCAGCCGGCGCCGCCGCCGGCCGAGCGGGCGCTGCCGCCGACCGACACCGGTCCGACCGCGTCGGAGGCCCCGCACGCCTGACCCCTGCGGGACGGTCGGCCACTGCCGCCGCGGCCGCGCGGAGCCCGGCCCCCGCCGGGCGCGGCCCGGACCCGGAGGGCTGGGTCGTGTCCGCGAAGGCCCGCCTGCCCGGCGGGCCGCCGACGCTACCTCGCGGACACCCCCCTAGGGGCGGGCGATCGGGGCCAGGGTGGCCGACGTGAGGGTGGTCAGGTCCGACGGGGAGAGTTCGACCTCCAGGCCGCGGCGGCCCGCCGAGCAGCAGATCGTGGGGTGCGTCGTCGCGGACTCGTCGATCACCGTGCGCAGCCGCTTGCGCTGCCCCAGCGGGGAGATGCCGCCGCGGACGTAGCCCGTGGTGCGTTCCGCCAGGGCCGGGTCGGCCATCGCCGCCCGCTTGCCGCCCACCGCCGTCGCCAGCGCCTTCAGGTCCAGCGACCCCGAGACCGGGACCACCGCCACCGTCAGGACGCCGTCCACGTCCGCCACGAGGGTCTTGAAGACCTGCGTCGGCGAGACGCCCATGGCCTCGGCGGCCTCCTCGCCGTACGAGGGGTGCGCCGGGTCGTGCTCGTACGCGTGCGTGGTGAAGGCGACCCCGGCCGCCGTCAGGGCCACGATCGCCGGGGTGCCGGCCGCCTGCTTCGTCTTCTTCGCCATCGGTCCCCCGTCGGTCGGGCTCGTCAGTTGGGGCTCGTCGGAGCCCGGGTCAGCTCCACCGCCGGCAGCGACGGCAGGTGGCGGATCACCGCGGTCTCGGTGCGCAGCAGCTTCAGCTCCTCAGCCAGCCGCGTCGCCGTGTCCGGCGCCTGCAGCAGCCGCTGCTTCGCCGGGATGTCCAGCACCGCCGCCGCGGCCACCAGGTACGACACCACCGACGGCTCGTCGGGCAGCTCCGCGCCCGTCAGGGACCGCTCGCGGGCCCCCGCCAGCCGCTTCTGGTAGTTGCGGAAGGCCCGCAGCACGCCCTCCGCGAGGACCCTGGCGCCGTCGCCCGCGTCCTCCGGGAGCTCCTCCAGCTCGGCCGTCAGGAAGGGCCCCGAGGAATCGACCGACAACAGCCGGACCCGTGTCGTACCCGTCGCGAGGACCTCGAAGCTGCCGTCCTCCCGCTCCCGGATCGTCGCCGCCTCCGCGACGCAGCCCACCCGGTGGAACGCCTGGATCGGATCCGGGCCGAAGCCCGCCGCCGGGCCCCGATCGGGCAGCGCCGTCGGGTCCGGCAGGCCGGGCGCGGTCGGGGCGACCTCCCGGCCGTCGCGGATCGCGACGACCGCGAAACGGCGCGGCTCGTCCTCACCCGTCTTCAGCAGCTCGCGCATCATGGCGCGATAACGCTCCTCGAAGACGTTCAGCGGGAGCACGAGTCCCGGGAACAGTACCGAGTTCAGCGGGAAGAGGGGCAGGCGAACGGTGGTCACGACGCACAGGGTAATCGTCCGCGGACGCGCCCCGTCACCCCCGCCGCAGCAGCCGGGAGGCCCCCGCCGCCACCGTCGTGGCCAGGATCCAGCCCATGACGACGAGACCCGCCGCCCCCCACTGCCAGCCGCCCGCCAGTTTCCACTGCCCCTGCTGGCCGAGGTCGATCACCGGGAGGAGCAGATCCAGCGCGTACAGCGGGGCGCTCCACTCCGGATGCTCGTCCTGCTTGATCGCCGGCGGGTCGAGCTGGGAGAAGAGCAGCGCCCCCGCCGCCCACAGCACCGCCATCCACAGCGCGGCCCGGCCCGGCCGGTACCCGTAGACCACCGTCCAGTCCTGCAGGTACCCCCACGCCTTCGGCCCCGGCGGCAGCGTGGCCCGGCGCCGCCGCTGCTTGGCCAGCAGCACCTCGCGCGCGTCCGCGTCCTCGCCGCTGGCCCGCAGTACGGCCGCCAGCCGCTCGTACGGCCCCGGCGAGTACTCGGGGGTGGCCGCCTCCAGCCAGGCCAGCCTGCGGGACAGGGGGAAGTGGCCGCGGGGCGCGAGGTTCTCGTACTCGAAACCCTCGATGGACACCCCGCCCGGGCCCGGCCAGCTCGTGGAGGTGTCGACGAGCTTGACCACCTTGGCCCCGGACACCACCACCCGCCCGCGCTCCGGCCCCTCCCCGACGAAGCGGAACTCCGGGGTCTGGATCCGGCGCAGGGATATCTCCTGCTCGTCCGTGAGCTGGAACCGCGCGCCGTAGAAGTCGATGGCGTCCCCGAACCGGCCGTCGTCCAGCCGCAGCCCGCCCCGGCACTCGAACGGCTGCGCCCGCTGCCCCCGCGTCGGCGTCTGTCCCAGCCCGTACGGGGGAGTGGAGGAGCTGGAGCCGCCGCGGCCGTAGTCCATGGCGATCGAGGTCAGGTACAGGGTCCGCTCCACCGTCAGCTGCGGCGCGTTCAGCGCGTGCCGCCCGGACGGATTGCGCAGCCGGGCCCCGCGCAGGTTCATCGACACGCCGACCTTCGCGCCGCGCAGGCTCACTTCCCCGTACGTCTCCAACAGCTCGCCCTGGAAGTCCTGCGCGACCGACATCCCGTCGGCGGCGATCGCCCGACCCTTGTTGTCCCGCTGCACCACCGCCTGGCTGACCAGCAGGTCCGTGCCGATCTGCGCGTCGGTCAGGCGGATCCCGCGCGCCACCCGGCAGCGCGGCACGTGCAGATCGCCCTCCGTGTGCAGCCGGGCCGCCTCCAGCCGCGGGATCGCACAGTTGACCAGGCGCAACGTGCCGAAGCGGGCCTCGGACACCTGGATCTCACTGTCGAAGCGGCAGGACTGCAGCTCCACGTACGGAGCAACCGTCCCACCGGACAGATCCAGCCGCCCGGTGATCCGTACGCCGCGCAGCTTCAGGGACGCCACCCGGCCCGGCACCGGCGGCGGCCCGTGGAGCAGCAGCAGCGCCACCACCCCGGCGCGGACGCTGCGCCCCGAACCCCAGACGTGGTCGCCGTGCGGATCGTCCACGTCGGCGGCGCGCGCACTGAGGTCACAGACGCTGCCCGTGCGGTACGCGTCCCACATGCGGCGCTCGGAGGCGCTGAGATCCGCCGGATACCCCTCCGGGCTCGCCTCGGTCACCGCGGTCCCCCTCCGCCGTCATGTACGTGTAGGCGAACGCTAACGGGCACCTGTGACGTCCGGGGCGTGTATCAGCCAGTGATACGGGCGGACGGTGGCACGAGGCGGTCTGAGAGAATTGGGAGGTGATCTCTCGTATCGACCTGCGCGGTGACGCCCTCCCCGAGGGCGGCGCCCTGCGCGACCTGCTGCCCCGTGCCGAGTTCGACGTAGAAGCTGCCCTGGAGAAGGTGCGGCCCATCTGCGAGGACGTCCATCATCGTGGCACGGCGGCGCTGATCGAGTACGCGCAGAAGTTCGACGGGGTGACGCTGGAGCAGGTCAGGGTGCCCGCCGAGGCTCTCAAGACCGCCCTCGACGAGCTCGACCCGGCCGTCCGCGCAGCCCTGGAGGAGTCGATCCGGCGCGCCCGGATCGTGCACCGCGAACAGCGCCGCACCGAGCACACCACCCAGGTGGTCCCGGGCGGCACCGTGACCGAGAAGTGGGTTCCGGTGGAGCGCGTGGGGCTGTACGCCCCGGGCGGCCGCTCGGTGTACCCGTCCTCCGTCGTCATGAACGTGGTGCCGGCCCAGGAGGCGGGCGTCGAGTCGATCGCGCTCGCGTCCCCGCCGCAGAAGGAGTTCGGGGGTCTGCCGCACCCCACGATCCTCGCCGCCTGCGCCCTGCTCGGCGTGGACGAGGTGTACGCGGCCGGCGGCGCCGTGGCCGTCGCGATGTTCGCGTACGGCACGGAGGACTGCCTGCCGGTCAACATGGTGACCGGCCCCGGCAACATCTGGGTCGCCGCCGCCAAGCGCTACTTCACCGGGAGGATCGGCATCGACACCGAGGCCGGCCCGACCGAGATCGCCGTCCTCGCGGACTCGACCGCCGACCCGGTGCACGTCGCCGCCGACCTCATCAGCCAGGCCGAGCACGACCCACTGGCCGCGGCCGTCCTCGTCACGGACTCCGCGGAGCTCGCGGACGCCGTCGAGAAGGAGCTGGAGCCGCAGGTCGCCGCGACCAAGCACGTCGAGGACCGCATCAAGCCCGCCCTCGCCGGCAAGCAGTCCGCGATCGTGCTGGTCGACAGCCTGGAGGACGGCCTCAAGGTCGTCGACGCCTACGGCGCCGAGCACCTGGAGATCCAGACCGCCGACGCCGCGGCCTGGGCCGCCCGCGTCCGCAACGCCGGCGCGATCTTCGTCGGACCGTGGGCCCCGGTCTCCCTCGGCGACTACTGCGCAGGCTCCAACCACGTGCTGCCCACCGGCGGCTGCGCCTGCCACTCCTCCGGCCTGTCCGTGCAGTCCTTCCTGCGCGGCATCCACATCGTCGACTACACCCGCGACGCCCTCGCCGAGGTCACCCACCACGTGGTGACCCTCGCCGAGGCCGAGGACCTGCCCGCCCACGGCGCCGCCCTCAAGGCACGCTTCGGATGGAAGGTCCCCAACCAGTGAGCATCGGCATCGACGACCTCCCCATCCGGGACGAACTGCGCGGCAAGAGCCCGTACGGCGCCCCGCAGCTCGACGTGCCCGTCCAGCTGAACACCAACGAGAACCCCTACGAGCTGCCCGCCGAGCTCGTCGCGCGCATCGCCGAGCGCGTCGCCGAAGCCGCCCGCACCCTCAACCGCTACCCGGACCGGGACGCGGTCGAGCTGCGCACCGAACTGGCCGCCTACCTCACCCGTACCGGCAAGCACCCGGTCGCGCGGGAGAACGTATGGGCCGCCAACGGCTCCAACGAGGTCATCCAGCAGCTGCTGCAGACCTTCGGCGGGCCCGGCCGCACCGCGATCGGCTTCGAGCCCTCGTACTCCATGCACGCGCTGATCTCCCGCGGCACCGGCACGGGCTGGATCTCCGGCCCGCGCCGCGAGGACTTCCGCCTCGACGTGGAGGCGGCGCGGCAGGCCATCGCCGAGCACGCGCCCGACGTCGTCTTCATCACCTCGCCCAACAACCCCACGGGCACCGCGGTCGACGCGGAGACCGTCCTGGCCCTCTACGAGGCGGCCCAGGCGGCCAAGCCCTCCCTCGTCATCGTCGACGAGGCCTATGTGGAGTTCAGCCACCGGGACTCGCTGCTGCCCCTCATCGAGGGCCGCCCCAACATGGTGATCTCCCGGACCATGTCCAAGGCCTTCGGCGCGGCCGGCCTGCGCCTGGGCTACCTGGCCGCACACCCCGCCGTCGTCGACGCCGTACAGCTGGTGCGCCTGCCGTACCACCTGTCCGCCGTCACCCAGGCCACGGCACTCGCCGCCCTGGAGCACACCGACACCCTGCTCGGCTACGTCGAGCAGCTCAAGGCCGAGCGGGACCGCCTCGTCACCGAACTGCGCGCCATCGGCTACGAGGTCACCGAGTCCGACGCGAACTTCATCCAGTTCGGGAAGTTCGAGGACTCGCACACCGCCTGGCAGAAGATCCTCGACCACGGGGTCCTGGTCCGGGACAACGGCGTACCCGGCCGGCTGCGGGTCACCGCCGGCACCCCGGCAGAGAACGACGCGTTCCTGGAAGCGGTTCGCGCACTGAAGAAGGAGCAGCACGCATGAGCCGCATCGGACGGGTCGAACGGACCACCAAGGAGACCTCCGTCGTCGTCGAGATAAACCTCGACGGAACCGGCCGGGTCGACGTCTCGACGGGCGTGGGCTTCTACGACCACATGCTCGACCAGCTCGGCCGCCACGGCCTCTTCGACCTCACCGTCAAGACCGACGGCGACCTGCACATCGACTCCCACCACACCATCGAGGACACCGCCCTCGCGCTCGGTGCCGCCTTCAAGCAGGCCCTCGGCGACAAGGTGGGCATCTACCGCTTCGGCAACTGCACCGTGCCGCTCGACGAGTCCCTCGCCCAGGTGACCGTCGACCTGTCCGGCCGCCCCTACCTCGTGCACACCGAGCCCGAGAACATGGCGCCCATGATCGGCTCCTACGACACGACGATGACCCGGCACATCCTGGAGTCCTTCGTCGCGCAGGCCCAGATCGCCCTGCACGTCCACGTCCCGTACGGCCGCAACGCCCACCACATCGTGGAATGCCAGTTCAAGGCCCTCGCCCGCGCGCTGCGCTACGCCGCCGAGTTCGACCCGCGCGCCGCCGGCATCCTGCCCTCCACGAAGGGCGCCCTCTAGCAGTGAACGGGCTGAACACCATCCTGATCGTCCTCGGCCTGTTCCTGGCCGGGGGCGTCTACTCCTTCCAGAAGCAGCAGATGCCCAAATCGGTCGTGGTCCTGCTCGCCATCGCCTCCGCGATGTGCCTGGCGGCCGGAGTCCTGCGGATCCAAGGAATCTGGGAATGAGCACAGCACGCCCCACCAAGAAGGTCGTCGTCCTCGACTACGGCTTCGGCAACGTCCGCTCCGCCGAACGCGCCCTCGCCCGCGTCGGCGCGGACGTCGAGATCACCCGCGACTACGACAAGGCCATGGACGCCGACGGACTCCTCGTCCCCGGCGTCGGCGCCTTCTCCGCCTGCATGCAGGGCCTCAAGGACGTCCGCGGCGACTGGATCATCGGCCGCCGCCTCTCCGGCGGCCGCCCGGTCATGGGCATCTGCGTCGGCATGCAGATCCTCTTCGAGCGCGGCATCGAGCACGGCGTGGAGACCGAAGGACTCGACGAGTGGCCCGGCACGGTCGGCCCGCTCAAGGCCCCGATCGTCCCCCACATGGGCTGGAACACCGTCGAGGCCCCCGCCGACAGCCAGGCCTTCGCCGGACTGGACGCCGACGCCCGGTTCTACTTCGTGCACTCCTACGCGGCCCGCGACTGGAGCCTGGAAGTCACCAACCCGCTGATCCGCGCCCCCAAGGTCACCTGGGCCACCCACGGCGAGCGCTTCGTCGCGGCGGTGGAGAACGGGGCCCTGTGGGCCACCCAGTTCCACCCCGAGAAGTCCGGCGACGCCGGCGCCCAGCTCCTCACCAACTGGATCGAGACCCTCTGATGACCGCACCCACGCTCGAACTCCTCCCCGCGGTCGACGTGCGCGACGGCCAGGCCGTCCGCCTCGTCCACGGCGTCTCCGGCAGCGAGACCTCCTACGGCTCCCCGCTGCAGGCGGCCCTCGCCTGGCAGGCCGCCGGCGCCGAATGGCTCCACCTGGTCGACCTGGACGCCGCCTTCGGCACCGGCGACAACCGTGCCCTGGTCGCCGAGATCACCCGCGCCATGGACATCAAGGTCGAGCTGTCCGGCGGCATCCGCGACGACGCCTCGCTCGCCGCGGCCCTCGCCACCGGCTGCACCCGCGTCAACCTCGGCACCGCCGCCCTGGAGACCCCCGAGTGGGCCGCCAAGGCCATCGCCGAGCACGGCGACAGGATCGCCATCGGCCTCGACGTACGCGGCACCACCCTCAAGGGCCGCGGCTGGACCAGCGAGGGCGGCGACCTCTACGAGACCCTCGCCCGCCTCGACTCCGAGGGCTGCGCCCGCTACGTCGTCACCGACATCGGCAAGGACGGCACGCTGACCGGCCCCAACCTGGAGCTGCTGAAGAACGTCTGCGCCGCCACCGACCGCCCCGTCGTCGCCTCCGGCGGCATCTCCTCGCTCGACGACCTGCGGGCCCTGTCCGACCTGGTCCCGCTGGGCGTCGAGGGCGCGATCGTCGGCAAGGCCCTGTACGCCAAGGCCTTCACCCTGGAAGAAGCCCTGAAGGTGGTCTCCGCATGAGCTCCGACGCCGTACGCCGCATCTCCTCCGGCGGCCCCTACGAGGACGTCATCGCCTACTCCCGCGCCGTGCAGCTCCCGAACGGGCTCGTGCTCGTCTCCGGCTGCACCGCCGCCGACGCGGGCGGCCCGTACGACCAGACCGTCGCCGCCTTCGGCGTCGCCTTCAAGGCCCTCGCCCAGGCCGGCCTCGGCCCTGAGGACGTCGTGCGCACCCGCATGTACCTGACGCACGCCCGCGACGTGGACGACGTGGGCCGCGCCCACAAGGAACTCTTCGACGCGGTCCGCCCGGCCGCGACGATGCTCATCGTCTCCGGCTTCGTCGACCCGTCGATGGTCGTCGAGGTGGAGGTCGAGGCGTACAAGGCGGTGCCCGCATGAGCCTCGCCGTACGCGTGATCCCCTGCCTGGACGTGGACAACGGCCGGGTCGTCAAGGGCGTCAACTTCCAGAACCTGCGCGACGCGGGCGACCCGGTGGAGATGGCCAAGCTGTACGACGCCGAAGGCGCCGACGAGCTGACCTTCCTCGACATCACCGCGTCCTCCGGGAACCGCGAGACCACCTACGACGTGGTGCGGCGCACCGCCGAGCAGGTCTTCATCCCGCTGACCGTCGGCGGCGGCGTCCGCACGGCCGACGACGTCGACAAGCTGCTGCGCGCGGGAGCGGACAAGGTGGGCGTGAACACGGCCGCCATCGCCCGCCCCGAGCTGATCCAGGAGATCGCGGAGCGCTTCGGCCGGCAGGTCCTCGTCCTGTCCGTGGACGCACGGCGCACGGAGACGGGCTCCTTCGAGGTCACCACGCACGGCGGCCGCCGGGGCACCGGCATCGACGCCGTCGAGTGGGCCCACCGGGCCGCGGAGCTGGGCGCCGGGGAGATCCTGCTGAACTCGATGGACGCCGACGGCACGAAGGACGGCTACGACACGGAGATGATCGCGGCGGTGCGCAAGCACGTCACGGTGCCCGTGATCGCCTCGGGCGGCGCGGGCCGCCTGGCCGATTTCGCCCCGGCGATCGAGGCGGGTGCGGATGCGGTGCTGGCGGCGTCGGTGTTCCACTTCGGCGATCTCCGCATCGCCGAAGTGAAGTCGGCCCTCCGCGAAGCGGGCCACCCGGTCCGCTGACCCTCGCCTCCGGCCCGTGCCGTTCCCGGCTGCGGGCCGGTGGCCGCGCCTCAAGCGCCGGCGGGGCTGGGTTCGGCCGCCCGGTCGGGGTCGGGACAGGGGGGTGGGGGTGCGGGGCCGCCGGGGGGTGTCTCCTCGGCTCGCGCGGGACCGTCCTTCTCGGCTGT
>NZ_JOAK01000047.1 GCF_000720455.1 Streptomyces virginiae
GTACTGCAGGGGGGACCCTGTGGGAGAGTAGGACGCCGCCGAACAATCATTGTGGGAAAGCCCCGCACCTTCTGGTGCGGGGCTTTTCTGCGTTCACGGGCCGGTCGGGTGACCCGGTGCCGGGGTGGGCACGGCGCAACCGCTCAGCATCCCTTTCCTCCGTAATGTGGGTGCATGGGCTACGACCTTGTCATCTTCGACAACGACGGCGTGCTGGTGGACAGCGAGCCGCTCGCCAACAACGTCCTCGCCGGGTACCTGACCGAGCTGGGGCACCCGACCACCTACGAGGAGTCGGTCCGCGACTACATGGGGGCCTCCGTGCGCCGGGTGCACGAACTCGTCCTCGAGCGGAGCGGGCAGCGGCTGCCGGCGGACTTCGACGAGACCCTGCACGCGCGGATCTGCGCCGCGTTCGAGCAGGAACTGAAGCCCGTCCCCGGAGTGGAAGAGGTCCTCGGCGCGCTGACCGCCCACGGGATCGGGTACTGCCTGGTCTCCTCCAGCGGCCACGAACGGATCCGGGTCGGGCACCGGGTGGCCGGCCTCGACGGCTGGTTCGAAGAGGAATGGATCTTCAGCGCGGACGACGTGGGCCTCGGGAAGCCGGCCCCCGACCTCTACCTGCACGCCGCACGGCAGATGGGTGTCGAGCCCGCGCGGTGCGTCGTCGTCGAGGACAGCCCCCGCGGGGTCCGGGCCGCCGCGTCCGCAGGCATGGACGTGTACGGGTACACCGCGCTGCTGCCCGCGGACGAGCTCCCCGGAGCCACCGGGTACTTCGGCGACATGATGCAGCTCCCGCTGCTCCTGCAACTCCCCGTGTGATCTCTCTACCCACGGGTAGCCCCGGGGCCTACGCTGACCCGCCATGACGGATGATGTGCGGCTGCGCCGCGGCCGCGGTGCCCTGGGGTTCAGCTTCTTCGTGCAGGGCGTCACCTTCGCCCTGCTCGTCACCCGGATCCCGGCCATCCAGGACCGGTACGGGATATCCGACGGGCTGCTGCCCGTCTTCCTCGCCGCCGTCCCGGTCCTCGCGGGCGTGGCGAGCGTCGCCACCGAGCACCTGGTCAAACGGGTCGCGCCCAGTGTCGTACTGCGGTGGTCCCAGCCGCTGGTCCTGCTGTCCCTGCTCGGGGTGGGGGCCGGCGAGCGGCTGTGGCACGTGGCGGTGGCCCTGGGGGCGTTCGGGCTGTCGGTGGGGGCGCTGGACGCCTCGATGAACATGCTCGGGGTCAGCCTGCAGCGGGCGTACGGGCGCAGCATCATGCTGGGCTTCCACGCCGCGTACAGCCTGGGAGGGATCCTGGGGGCGTCGGCGGCCTGGTACGGGGCGCACGCGCACCTGGGGCTGTTCACCGGCTACCTCCCGGCCGTGGCCGTGCTGTTGCCGCTGGTGCTCCTGGGCAGCCGGACCTACGTCGACCGGGCCGACCGCACGGCGCCGGACGGTCTGCCGGAGAAGGGGCTGGGCGCCGGGGGGTTCGCGCTCCTGCTCCCGCTGTGCCTGGTGATGGCGTGCGCGTACATCGGGGACTCGACGGTGGCGAACTGGAGTGCCAAGTACCTCCAGGACGTGCTCGGGAGTTCGGAGCAGACGGCGACCGTCCCCTACAACGTCTACATGGTGACGACCCTCGTGGGGCGGGCCGTCGGGGACCTGGGCGTCCGGCGGTTCGGGGCCGTGGCCGTGGTGCGCGGCGGGACGCTGCTGGCCGCCTCGGGGTTCGCGGTCGTGGCGGCGGCGCCGGGGGTGTGGACGGGGATGCTCGGTTTCACGCTGCTGGGGATCGGGCTGTGCGTGATCGTGCCGCAGACCTTCGCGGCGGCGGGGCGGCTGTTCCCCGGGGCCTCCGACACGGCCGTCGCGCGGCTGAACATCTTCAACTACGTCGGGTTCCTCATCGGCTCGCCCCTCGTCGGCGCGATCGGTGACGCCTGGAGCTACCGGGGCGCGATGCTGGTGCCGATGGTCCTCGTGCTGATCACGCTGTTCCATGCCCGCTCGTTCGGGCCGCGGGAGGCCCGATACGGTGTCGACCATGAGCGGCGAGCCGGTGACCGGGCTGTTGATGTGGGACGAGGCGGTAACGGGGTATGACTTCGGACCGAGCCATCCGATGGACCCGGTGCGCCTGGCGCTGACCATGGGCCTGGTGCGCGCCTTCGGGCTGGACCGGGCGATGGAGGTGCGCGCGGCCCCCGCGGCCGGGGACTCGACGCTGAGGCTCGTCCACCGGGAGGACTACGTCGCCGCGGTGCGCGAGGTGTCGGCCGACCCCGGGGTCGCGGACGGGTCGTACGGGCTGGGCACGGTGGACGATCCGGCCTTCCGGGGGATGCACGAGGCGTCCGCGCTGATCGCGGGGCAGTCCGTGGCGGGCGCGGAGGCGATCTGGCGCGGCGAGGCCGAGCACGTGGTGAACTTCGCCGGCGGGCTGCACCACGCCATGCCGGGCGGGGCGGCCGGTTTCTGCGTGTACAACGACGCCTCGCTGGCCATCGCCCGGCTGCTGGAGCTGGGGGCGGAGCGGGTCGCGTACGTGGACGTGGACGTCCATCACGGGGACGGCGTGCAGGCGGCCTTCTGGGACGACCCGCGGGTGCTGACCGTCTCGCTGCACGAGCACCCGCGCACGCTCTTCCCGCAGACCGGCTGGCCGGAGGAGACGGGCGGTCCGGCGGCGGAGGGTTCTGCCGTGAACGTGGCGCTGCCGGCCGGTACCGGGGACGAGGGGTGGCTGCGGGCGTTCCACGCGACCGTGCCGGAGCTGCTGGCGGACTTCCGGCCGCAGGTGCTGGTGACCCAGCACGGGGCCGACACGCACTTCGAGGACCCCCTCGCCCACCTGGCGGTGTCCCTGGACGCCCAGCGGGCCGTGCAGGAGGCCTGTCACGGGCTGGCGCACAGTTGCGCGGACGGGCGGTGGCTGGCGCTGGGCGGCGGCGGGTACGCGGTGGTGGACGTCGTACCGCGGTCGTGGACGCATCTGGTGGCGATCGCCGCGCACCGGCCGGTGGATCCGCAGGCGGCGGTCCCCGCTTCGTGGCGCGACGAGGTGTACGCGCGGACGCGGCAGTTGGCGCCGGGGCGGATGACCGACGGGCGCAGTCCGTCGTGGCGGGGCTGGGACGCGGGCTACGACCCGGCGGACCGCACGGATCAGGCCGTTCTCGCCACGCGGCGGGCGGTCTTCCCGCTGCGCGGCATGCTGACCTGACAGCGGGGCGCGGGCCGTGATGCATCGTTACGCCAACTGTGGGGCTGTTCGCCGGAATTGATGACCCGACATATGTGTTGGGGGAGCATCGGAGGGTGTTGAGCACCGGCGCGCTGCGTGCGCATCTGCTGGCCGCCCGGTTGGCCGGGCCCGTCGCCACCTCCCGGGAGGAGAGCCTGCGGAGTTACCGGCTGTTCGCGGCGCGGGACCCGCGGGTGCTGCTGGGGCTGGATCCCGAGTGGGGCTGGGGCGAGGGTGACCTGCTGAGGCTGATGGCGGACAAGTGCGGTGTCTCGGCGGATCCTTCGCACGTCAGCGGGCCGGACGTGATCGATCCGGAGCGGACGGTGGCGGCGCTGGAGGCGTTCGCGGGGCGGTTGCGGGAGGCGGCGAGGGCGCGGTCGCACGTGCTGTTCGGGACGGGCCATCCGCATCGGCTCCTGGGCTTCTACGCCGGTTTGGCCGAGGCGATGTCGGCGGCGGGATGTGTTGTCCTCACCCCGGCGCAGGGGGTGTGTGTCGACATGGCGACCCGGTTCGGCGTACGCACGCACTGCATCGCCTACGTACGGGGGGTCGCACTGGTGCGGGAACCCGGCGTGCGGGCGCCGGGGAGTGCGACCGGCGTGCACAGTCATTCGCCCCTGCCGGTTCGGGTGGCCCTGGGGGCCCTCGCGGAGGCCGGCGAGCCGCTCCCGGACCTGGTGGTGGGCGACCACGGATGGGTCTGCGGCGCAGGTCAGCTCGGCGTCGAGGCGATCGGGCTGGCCGACACGGACGATCCCGCGCTGTTCGTCGGGGAGGCCGAGGGGCGGGTGTCGGTGGCCGTTCCGCTTGATGACGCCGTGCGATCGGACTACTACCATCCGCTTGCCCGGTACGTGTTGGGCCGGGCGAGTCTGACGGGGCGACAGGAGTGGCCGTAGCTCCTCTTCCCCACTCGTATCACGCGCCCCTACTCTGGGGAGTGAGCGTGCGACGACGAGGAGTAACCGGAGGGGAAGCCGGTGCCCGTCATGCGCGGAAGGTCAAGGTGTGTCATGGCTGCTGGCGAGAGGCCTCTCAGTGAGGTTCAGTTCCTGACCGTGGCGGAGGTCGCCTCGGTGATGCGAGTGTCGAAGATGACCGTGTACCGGCTGGTGCACAACGGTCATCTGCCCGCAATCCGGGTGGGCCGGTCCTTCCGGGTCCCCGAGAACGCGGTCCACGAGTACCTCCGAGAGTCCTATGTGGGGGTGGAGTCGGCCTGAGACTGACGGGTCCTGACGCCTTCGTAACCCCTCGGAAGCACTCGGATTACGGGCTCGGAGCTTGGGCGGGTAGGCTAGGCCGACGTAGGTCGTGTGGGCCCAGACGCCCCGCACCAGTGAAGAGAAGTGAGCGAGGGTAGTCGTGGGCTCTGTTATCAAGAAGCGGCGCAAGCGGATGGCTAAGAAGAAGCACCGCAAGCTGCTCAAGCGCACCCGCGTCCAGCGCCGTAACAAGAAGTAAACGGCAGCTGTACGTGTTCTCCGCAGCCCCTCCACCATTCTTGGTGGAGGGGCTGCGGTGCAGCCGGGTACTTCTTCGAGGGAGGCGCTGAGCTCGTGGGGAAGGTCGTACTCGTCACCGGGGCTGCCCGGCAGCTGGGCGGCCGCTTCGTGCGCCGTATCCAGCGCGACCCGGAGGTCGAGCGGGTGATCGCGGTGGACGCCGTGGCGCCGCCGCACCGGCTGGGGTCGGCGGAGTTCGTCCGGACGGACATCCGGCAGTCGTCGATCGCCAGGGTCCTGGCCGAGCACGCGGTGGACACGGTGGTCCATCTGGCCGTCACCGGCGGCCGGCCGGTCGCGGGCGGCGCGCACAGCGCCGTCAAGGAGACCAACGTCATCGGGACGATGCAGCTCCTCGGTGCCTGCCAGAAGTCGCCGACGGTACGGCGGCTCGTGGTGAAGTCCAGTACCAGCGTGTACGGGGGCACCCCGCGGGATCCGGCCGTCTTCACGGAGACCACGCAGCCGAAGTCGCTGCCGTCGGGCGGCTTCGCCAAGGACGCCGCCGAGGTCGAGGGTTACGTACGGGGCTTCGCGCGCCGGCGGCCGGACGTGGCGGTGTGCGTGCTGCGGTTCGCGAACATCCTGGGGCCCTTCGCCGATTCGGCGCTCGCCGAGTACTTCTCCATGCCCGTGATGCCGACCGTGCTGGGCTACGACCCGCGGCTGCAGTTCGTGCACGAGGACGACGTGCTGGAGGTGCTGCGGCTGGCCGCGCAGGAGCCCCGGCGCGGCACGCTGAACAGCGGGACCTTCAACATCGCGGGTGACGGCGTGCTGCTGCTGTCGCAGTGCTCGCGGCGGCTGGGGCGGCCCACGCTGCCGCTGCTGCTGCCCGCGCTCACCTGGGTGGGGTCCGCACTGCGGGCGGTCGGGGTCACCGACTTCTCGCCCGAGCAGATGAGGCTGCTCACGCACGGCCGGGTCGTGGAGACCACGCAGATGCGGGAGGTCCTCGGCTTCGAGCCGCTCTACACGACCACCGAGACCTTCGCGGACTTCGCACGGAGCCGTGGCAACGGCCTGCTGCCGCCCGAGCGGGTCGGGCGGGCCGTGGACCGGGTGGCGGCCATGCTGGACGCGGACGGCCCGCAGGACGACGTCGACACGGTTGAGGGAGCGAGACGATAGTGGCGGACGCCAAGGTCATTCCGTTCGACGAGGACCGGCCGCGCCGGCGGATGCCCCGCCGGGTGCGGTCGGTGCCCGCGGCCGAGCAGGTCGCGCAGGAACCGGCGGCGCAGGAGCCGGTCGCTCCCGCGCCGGAGCCGGCCCCCGCGGAGCGCGGTGACGGCTGGGACCGGCGGATCGCCGGCGGCCTGGCGTTCCTGCGCCGACGGGTCACCGGGGAGTACGAGGTCGACGACTTCGGCTACGACAAGGAGCTGACGGACCAGGTCCTGATGTCCCTGATGCGGCCGCTGTACGACAAGTACTTCCGGGTCGAGGTCAAGGGCATCGAGAACATCCCGGCGAAGGGCGGCGCGCTGATCGTGGCGAACCACTCCGGGACGCTGCCCCTGGACGGGCTGATGCTCCAGGTGGCGGTGCACGACCACCACCCCGCGGAGCGCCACCTGCGGCTGCTGGCGGCGGACCTGGTGTTCATGCTGCCGGTGGTCAACGAGCTGGCCCGCAAGGCGGGGCACACCCTGGCGTGCGCGGAGGACGCGCAGCGGCTGCTGGAGGCCGGAGAGCTGGTCGGTGTCATGCCGGAGGGCTTCAAGGGGATAGGGAAGCCGTTCGGGGACCGGTACAAGCTCCAGCGGTTCGGGCGCGGCGGGTTCGTGTCGACGGCGCTGCGGGCGGGCACGCCGATCGTGCCCTGCTCGATCGTGGGGGCTGAGGAGATCTACCCCATGGTCGGGAACGCGAAGACGCTGGCACGGCTGCTGGGGATCCCGTACTTCCCGATCACGCCCACCTTCCCGTGGCTGGGGCCGCTGGGGGCGGTGCCGCTGCCGACGAAGTGGACGATCCAGTTCGGTGAGCCGATCCCGACCGACGGGTACGCCGCGGAGGCGGCGGAGGACCCGATGCTGATGTTCAACTTGACGGACCAGGTGCGGGAGCAGATCCAGCACACGCTCTACAAGCTGCTGGTGCAGCGCAGGTCGGTGTTCTTCTGACGGTGGTGGGCCGGGCCTGCACGGCCCGGCCCACCACCCTTCTCCGCCGGCGTCCCTACTCCGCGTCCTCCACGCCGAGGCCCAGGCCCGGGAGGAGACCCGGGAGCAGGGGCGGGAGGGTGATCTCCGGCTTCGGGTTCTCCGGGGTGCCCGCGGAGGGCTGCGCCGACTGCCCCGCGGGCGGGTTGAGCAGGTCGCCCGTACCGCCCAGGAGGCCGCCGTCGGCCGGAGGCCGGGTGCTGCCCGAGGGGGACGGCGCGGGGCTGCTGCCGGACGGCGTGCCCGCCGCGGGGCTGGACTGCTTGGCACCGCCGGGCGTTTCCGGCTTGGCGGGGGAGCCCGACGAGCCGGTACCGCCGCGGGTCTGCTCGGGCGGCTTGGGGAGCAGGCTCTGGAGCGGCGCCACGTCCTCGTCTATGGCCTGGAAGACCGAGTCCACTTCGCCGCCGACGTCGGTGAGCTGCACGGGCAGCTTCTCGCGCAGCTTGCCCCACGCGTCGCGGTGGGAGCGGGAGAACGACGACAGCGTCTGGATCGGGCCGAGGGAGCCGTCCCGGTCGTACGCGGCCTGGAGGAGGCGGTGGCCCTCCTCCGCGTCGTGCTTGACGCCCGAGAGCGCCCGCCGGATCGCGCCCAGGGACTCGTGGTCCAGGGTGCCCGTCCGGCCCCGCTCCATCAGCCGGCGGGCCTCCGACAGGCGGTTGGAGGCCCGGTCGAGATAGAGCTCTCCGCGCTCGGCGTCGTCGTCGGCCATGCCCAGCTTCAGGTCCTCCATGCCCCGCTTCACGGGGTAGAGGTGGTCACCGGGCAGGGCGTCGGAACTGGCAGCGGCCACTCCGCTGAAGGCCCCCGCGGCCACACCCACGGTGAGGCCGCCCGCTGCGATGCCCTTGGACCAGCGGGAGCGGGGCCGCAATTTCCGGAGCGGGGTCGCCCGGTGGGCGCCGCGGCCGGTCCGCTGCTCGGGCACCAGAGGGTCCGAGGCGGCACCGCCCCCGGCCCTCTCCTCCAGCACCATGGCCTCCATGGCGGCAACGAGCTGCGCCCGCTGCACCACTTTGACCTCGGGGTCCAGCACTGGGCGCGGCATCCGTTCGCCGAGCACGCTCGCCAGGGCCAACAACCGGTCGTGGTCAGCAGGTTCGGCAGGTGCCTCGGACTGCTCGGCCGCCGGGTCCGGTTCCGAAAGGTCGGATGGGGTCCGATCCTCCAGGGCCTGGGCGAAGGCGTTCGCCCGCCGGTGCGGGGTCACGTTCGCGATCACTGGCGGCACCTCCTCTCGTCATGACGATCGACTCCCCAAGGTGTCCGGAAGGTTGCCTTCCTTGAGCACATCCACACTTTCGAGTGAGCGGCTTCGGGCAGGGCGTGTCCACAGGGAGCCTGCATTCCGCACAACGAGCGTCGCGGCAGTTGGGTTACGGACGAAGGATGATCGGACCACAGCGTCATCGAGGGGTCACCGGATGTGAGGTCGGGTTCGTGTTGTCTGGACGGGTCCGTCAGCGGGCGTCTTCGGGGAGGAGGCGGGCCAATGTGCGGACGGCCCGGTACTGGAGCGTCTTGATGGCGCCCTCGTTCTTCCCCATCACCCGGGCCGTCTCGGCGACCGAGAGGCCCTGCAGGAAGCGCAGGGTCACGCACTCCTGCTGCTGCGGATTCAGCTTCCGTACGGCTTCCAGCAGGGCCGCGTTGGAAAGGGACTCCAGGACGGAGTCCTCGGGGCTGCGCTCCACCTCGTTGGCGTCGAGCATCTCCCCGGTGGTCACCTCCAGCCTGAAGCGGCTGGACTTGAAGTGGTCCGCCACCAGGTTGCGGGCGATCGTCACGAGCCAGGCGCCGAAGTCGCGGCCCTGCCAGGTGAAGGTGGAGATGCGGCGCAGGGCGCGCAGGAAGGTCTCGCTGGTGAGATCCTCCGCGGTCGCCTTGCCGCCGACGCGGTAGTAGATGTAGCGGTAGACCGTGTCGCTGTACTGGTCGTACAGGCGGCCGAAGGCCTCGGCCTCTCCGGCCTGGGCGCGCTCGACCAGGTCCATCATGCGGGCCTGGTCGCTGTCCGCCAGGGGGCGGCGGGGGGCGGCCTGGGTGCTCGTGCCGGCTGCGCCGTTCGAGCCGCCGGCCGCCGAGCGGCCTCGTCTGCCCACCGTCGCCCCGCCGTCGGTCAGGGCGTAGCAGGGACCGGCCGGGCCGAGGCCGGCAGGAACCGCGGCGGCGAAGGCGGGGGCGGTGTACGCGGTGGGGACGAAGCCGCGCAGGTGGTCGAGGACCGTTGCGCGCAGCTGAGCCAGGCCCGAGGCGTCAACCCCGACAGGTGGGTACACGGGACTCCCAGAGGCAGAGCTTCCATCACGTGCAGTGCGGGACCGTTCACCCGTCGTGGCGACAGATGGCCGGTGGCATGCGTTTGAGGAGAATAACGCTTCGTACAGGCAGCGCTACACCCAGTTGCTCAAATCACCGGTTCCGACACTTCTGTTGCGTGTCGAGGGCATATTCAGTCGCGGTTGGTGATCGATTCTTGATCGCTTGGGTGCGCGGAATGGACGCTTCACAGGGGCCCCGCGACCGAGTCGGGCAGGGCGGAGTGCCGCGCCCGGGGCGCGGGTAGAGGTGAGCGAATGCCCGAGGCCGGGTGCGGGAGCGGCGCCGGCGGCCGTGGGTGCGGCGCGGGCGCGGTGTGGCCTGGGCCTGGGCCGGGAGCGGCTACTTGCGGCGTCGGTGCAGGGCGATGGCGGCGGCCGCGCCGCCCGCGATCGCGCCGACTCCGGCCGCCGCCGGGACGCCGACCTTCACGGCCTTGCGGCCGGTCCGATAGTCGCGCAGCCGCCAGTCGTTGGTCCGGGCATGCTTGCGCAGTTTTGTGTCGGGATTGATCGCGTACGGATGTCCGACCAGTGACAGCATCGGGATGTCGTTGTGCGAATCGCTGTAGGCGGCGCAGCGTTCGAGTTCGAGGCCCTCGGCGGCGGCGAGGGCGCGGACCGCCTCGGCCTTGGCGGGCCCGTGCAGCGGCTCGCCGACCAGCCGGCCGGTGTAGACGCCGTCGACGGACTCGGCGACGGTGCCCAGGGCGCCGGTCAGGCCGAGGCGCCGGGCGATGATCGTGGCCGTCTCCACCGGGGCGGCGGTGACCAGCCAGACCTTCTGGCCGGCGTCGAGGTGGGCCTGGGCCAGGGCGCGGGTGCCGGGCCAGATCCGCTCGGCCATGTACTCGTCGTAGATCTCCTCGCCGATCGCCATCAGCTCGGAGACCTTGTGGCCCTTGACGATGGACAGGGCGCTGTCGCGGGCGTCCTGCATGTGCTCGGGGTCCTCGACCCCGGCGAGCCGGAACCAGGCCTGCTGCCAGGCGAAGCGGGCGAGTTCGCGGCGCCGGAAGAACTCGCGCTTGTAGAGGCCGCGGCCGAAGTGGAAGATCGCGGCGCCCTGCATGACGGTGTTGTCGAGGTCGAAGAAGGCGGCGGCGAGGTCGTCCCCGGCGACGGGGAAGGCGGGCTCGGCGGGACCTTCTTCCGTTTCCCGTTCTTCGAGGAGGCCGAGGTCGGCTTCGTCCGCCTCGGCTTCGGTGAGCTGGTCGGCTCCGGCCTGCGCGGTCTTGCGGGCGGCTTCGGCCGAGGCCTCGCCTGCCAGCACGCTGCGTGCGGTGGCGGAGCGCCTACGAGGGGGGAGCCATCCGAGAGCGGCCATGACGCGAGCATAGCCACTGTGTTCGGGAGTTCCCGAACCGGTGGGAAACGGAGGCGTTAACTCTTCGCGACGCCACCGGGCGCGGCGGGAGGGCTCGTCGGGCTGCCGGGCGGGACGGCAGGGCGGATACGGCGGGGCGGATACGGCGGTGCGAGGCGGCGGGGTGGGTCGGGCGGGCGCGGGAGAATGGGGACATGAGCCCTTTGTTGCGCCGTAAAGAGAAGAAGAGCCCCGGCGAGCGGATGGTGACGCTCATCGGGAAGCCGGGGTGCCACCTGTGCGAAGAGGCCGAGGAGGTCGTCGCGAAGGTGTGCGCCGAGACCGGTGCGCAGTGGGAGAAGAAGGACATCTCGCAGGACGAGGAGCTCTACCGGCTCCACTGGGAGCAGATTCCGGTGGTCCTGGTTGACGGCGAGCAGCACACCTTCTGGAGGGTGAACCCCGACCGGCTCCGGCGGGCATTGGGAGGCTGACCCTCCTCCCGGTTACCATCATGGGCGATTTGTGGGGTCTGGGGGCGTATCTGTGAGGAGTGTGCACGGTTTTGCCCCCTTTGGTATTTGAACGGGTTCGGCGTGCCGTCGGTTCCGGGATTGCGTGCCGATGTCGCGTGACCCCGGTCACTTTGGTCGGACAAAGCGGACACAATCTTTGTGCACGCGTTCACAAAGGCATAGCCTGCTGTCGACGGGGCGGTCCTGGGACAAGAGGCCGCCTGCAGCCCCGCTCATCCCGCAGGAGCATCGTGGCAACTGGCCGAACTCACCGACCGGCGACCCGCAGCCGAGGTATTCCCGAGGCCACTGTCGCCCGGCTTCCGCTGTACTTGCGTGCCCTGACCGCGCTCTCCGAGCGATCGGTCCCCACGGTGTCGTCCGAGGAGCTCGCGGCCGCGGCCGGAGTCAACTCCGCCAAGCTGCGCAAGGACTTCTCGTACCTGGGTTCCTACGGCACCCGCGGCGTCGGCTACGACGTCGAGTACCTCGTCTACCAGATCTCCCGTGAGCTCGGCCTGACCCAGGACTGGCCGGTAGTGATCGTCGGCATCGGTAACCTCGGCGCCGCCCTCGCCAACTACGGCGGCTTCTCCGCGCGCGGCTTCCGCGTCGCGGCCCTCATCGACGCCGACCCGGCGATGGCCGGCAAGCCGGTCGCCGGCATGTCCGTGCAGCACACCGACGACCTTGAGAAGATCATCGAGGAGAACGGCGTCTCCATCGGCGTCATCGCGACGCCCGCCGGCGCCGCCCAGCAGGTCAGCGAGCGGCTGATCGCGGCCGGGGTCACCTCCATCCTGAACTTCGCCCCCACCGTGCTGTCCGTGCCCGACGGCGTGGACGTGCGCAAGGTCGACCTCTCCATCGAGCTCCAGATCCTCGCCTTCCACGAGCAGCGCAAGGCCGGCGAGGAGGCCGCCGCGGCCGCCTCCGAGCCCGGCTCCGCCGTGGGCGGCGCCGCACCCGCCGCGGCCGTCGTGCCGCCGGCCGGGCGCACCGCCGCCGAAGCGCGCAAGGGCGGCCCCGAGGGTGACGTCCCGGCGGTGATGCCGGCATGAGCCTGCTCGTCGTCGGGCTGAGCCACCGCAGCGCACCCGTGAGCGTGCTGGAGCGCGCCTCGCTGTCGGCCGACGCCAAGACCAAGCTGCTGCACGACACCCTCGCCGCCGAGCCGGCGACGGAGGCGACGGTCCTCGCCACGTGCAACCGCATCGAGCTGTACGCGGACGTGGACAAGTTCCACGCCGGCGTCGCCGAGCTGTCCACGCTGCTCGCCCAGCACAGCGGTGTCGCGCTGGAGGAGCTCACCCCGTACCTGTACGTGCACTACGAGGACCGGGCGGTGCACCACCTGTTCTCGGTGGCGTGCGGACTGGACTCGATGGTCGTGGGCGAGGGGCAGATCCTCGGCCAGATCAAGGACGCCCTCGCGCTGGGCCAGGAGCTGCACTCCGCCGGCCGGCTGATCAACGACCTCTTCCAGCAGGCGCTGCGGGTCGGCAAGCGGGCGCACTCGGAGACCGGGATCGACCGCGCCGGCCAGTCGCTGGTGACCTTCGGGCTGGAGCAGCTCGCGGTGCGCACGCCGGTCGCCGAGTGGGCCCTCGGCAAGCGGGCCCTGGTGATCGGCGCAGGGTCGATGTCCTCGCTGGCGGCGGCGACCCTCGCGCGGGTCGGCGTCGCCGAGATCGCCGTGGCCAACCGGACCGCGGAACGGGCCGAGCGCCTCGCGGAGATTCTGGTTGCCTCGGGCACCGGGGTCACCGCGCGCGCCATCCCGATGGCCGAGGTCGCCGATGAGCTGACACGAGTCGACGTGGTGGTGTCCTGCACCGGGGCCACCGGGCTCGTACTGACCGCCGACGACGTGCTCGCCGCCGTGTCCTGGGGCGCGGGCGGGCTCGCGCCGGCGGAGCGGGAGGAACGGGGCTCCGCCCCGGACCCCGCGCCCCAGGCGCCGGCGGGGCCGGACGTGGCCGGGCTGGACACCGGCGTGCTCGCCCGGCTGGTGGCCGCCGCCGAGGCCGGCGGACGGCTCGCCGACGCCGGAGCCGCGCGGACCATCAGCGCCCCCGTGGACGCCGACGCCGACGGGTGCCCCGTGGGCCTCGACGGACGCTCCGCGCTGACCGGGGTCGACGCCAACTCCCTCGAACTGCACGGGACCTGGGCCGACCAGGGCGAGGCCGCCGCACAGCGCCAGCCCCGCAGGAGCGCCCGTACGCACACCGACGCGACCACCGTCCGGCTCGCGCTGCTCGACCTGGCCATGCCCAGGGACATCGACGCGGCCGTGCACCGGATCCCGGGCGTGCGGCTCGTGGACATCGAGTCCCTCGCCGAAGCCTCCGCCGACGCCCCGATGGCGGCCGACGTCGACGCCGTACGCGGCATCGTCGTCCAGGAGGTCGCCACCTTCGGCGCGGCGCAGCGGGCCGCCCACATCACGCCCACCGTCGTCGCCCTTCGGGCCATGGCGGCCGAGGTCGTGGCCATGGAAGTGGCCCGCCTCGACGGGCGGCTCCCCGACCTCGACGAGCGACAGCGCGCCGAAGTCACCCAGACCGTGCGCCGCGTCGTGGACAAGCTCCTCCACGCGCCGACCGTGCGCGTCAAGCAGCTCGCGAGCGAGCCCGGCGGCGCCGGGTACGCCGAAGCGCTGCGCGAACTCTTCGACCTCGACCCTCAGACGGTTGCTTCCGTCAGCCGGGCGGACGCGGCCGATCCGAAGAACGACGACGACCCAGGACGGGCATCATGAACACACGTCCCGACCAGCCGCTGCGGCTCGGTACGCGGCGGAGCAAGCTGGCCATGTCCCAGTCGGGGCACGTCGCCGACGCGGTCCGGGCGATCACCGGCCGGCCCGTCGAGCTCGTGGAGATCACGACCTACGGCGACGTCTCGCGCGAGCACCTCGCCCAGATCGGCGGCACCGGCGTGTTCGTCACCGCCCTGCGCGACGCGCTGCTGCGCGGCGAGGTCGACTTCGCCGTGCACTCGCTGAAGGACCTGCCGACCACGCAGCCCGACGACCTCGTCATCGCGGCCATGCCCCGGCGCGAGGACGCCCGCGACGCGCTCGTCGCCCGCGACGGCCTGACCTTCGAGCAGCTGCCCGACGGCGCCCGCATCGGTACCGGCTCGCCGCGGCGCACCGCCCAGCTCAACCACCTGGCGCGCTCGCTCGGCAAGCGGATCGAGACCGTCCCGATCCGCGGCAACGTCGACACCCGTATCGGATTCGTCCGCGACGGCGAACTCGACGCCGTCGTCCTGGCGGCCGCCGGCCTGAACCGGATCGGCCGCGGTGACGAAGCCACCGACCTGCTGTCCGTCGACAGCATCCTCCCCGCCCCCGGCCAGGGAGCCCTGGCCGTGGAGTGCCCCGCGTCCTCCACGGACCTCATCGCCGCGCTCGGACGGCTCGACGACCCGCACACCCGGGCCGCCGTGACCGCGGAGCGTTCTCTGCTCGCCGCCCTGGAGGCCGGCTGCAGCGCACCCGTGGGCGCGTTCGCCGACCTGCTGGCCGACGGACGGATTGTCAATGAAATGCGCCTGCGCGGCGTCGTCGGAACCCTCGACGGCTCGACGCTGGTGCAGCTGTCCACCACCGGTCCCGTGCCCCAGTCGTACGACGAGGCCATGGCGCTCGGCCGCGAACTCGCGGACGAGATGCTGGCCAAGGGCGCGGCCGGTCTGATGGGGGAGCGATCGCTTTGAACCCCTCAAGTCCGACCACCTCCGCTTTTCCGGCCGTCGCCGCCCACGGACGCGTCACCTTCCTCGGTGCCGGCCCGGGCGACCCGGGTCTGCTGACGCTGCGCGCCGTCGAGGCGCTCGCCGCCGCGGACGTACTGATCGCGGAGCCCGAGGTGCTCGAGGTCGTACGGACGCATGCGCGCGCGGGTGTCGACACGCCGCAGCTGACGGTAGCTGACGAAGTGTCAGCAGCCGCCGGGGTCCCGGTGATCCGGGACGCGGCCAATCTTGTCATGGAGGCCGCACGCTCCGGCAGGCGGGTCGTGCGTGCCGTCACGGGCGACCCCGGACTCGACGGCAACGCCGCCGAGGAGATGCTCGCGTGCGCGACGGAGGGGATCCCCTTCGAGGTGGTGCCCGGCGTCGCGACCGCCGTCGGCGTGCCCGCGTACGCCGGTGTCCCGCTGCGCGACAAGCAGGGCGCGGACGTGCGGTTCGTCGACGCGAAGACCGCCTCGGCACGCTGCTGGAGCGAGGTCGGCACCAGCGACGGCACCCTCGTCGTCTCCGCGACCCTGGAGACCGTCCCGGCCGCCGCGGCCGAGCTGGTGAGCGCCGGGCGCAAGCCCGACACCCCGCTGACCGTGACGGTCTCCGGCACGACGACGCGGCAGCGGACCTGGTGCGCGACCCTCGGCACGATCGCCCAGGTGTTCAAGCAGGGCAAGGTCCTGCCCTCGCCCGAGGGCGGCCGCTCCGTCATATGCGTGGTCGGCGAGCACGGCGCCGCCGCGCGCCGCGAGGACCTGTCCTGGTTCGAGTCGAAGCCGCTGTTCGGCTGGCGCGTCCTCGTACCGCGCACGAAGGAACAGGCCGCATCGCTCTCCGACCAGCTGCGTTCCTACGGTGCGGTGCCGCACGAGGTGCCGACGATCGCCGTGGAGCCGCCGCGCACCCCGCAGCAGATGGAGCGCGCGGTGAAGGGGCTGGTGACGGGCCGCTACGAGTGGATCGCCTTCACCTCGGTCAACGCCGTCAAGGCCGTCCGCGAGAAGTTCGAGGAGTACGGGCTCGACGCGCGCGCCTTCGCGGGCATCAAGGTCGCCGCGGTCGGCGAGCAGACGGCGGCCGCGCTGGTCGAGTTCGGCGTCAAGCCCGACCTGGTGCCGAGCGGCGAGCAGTCCGCGGCCGGGCTGCTGGAGGACTGGCCGCCGTACGACCCGGTCTTCGACCCGATCGACCGCGTCTTCCTGCCGCGGGCCGACATCGCCACGGAGACACTGGTCGCCGGGCTGATCGAGCTCGGGTGGGAGGTCGACGACGTCACCGCCTACCGGACCGTGCGCGCGTCGCCGCCGCCGGCGGACACGCGCGAGGCGATCAAGGGCGGCGGCTTCGACGCCGTTCTCTTCACCTCGTCCTCCACCGTCCGCAACCTGGTCGGCATCGCGGGCAAGCCGCACAACGTGACGGTCATCGCCTGTATCGGGCCGGCAACGGCCAAGACCGCCGAGGAGCACGGCCTGCGGGTCGACGTCCTCTCCCCCGAGCCGTCGGTGTCCAAGCTCGCGGAGGCCCTCGCCGAGTACGGCGCGGCACGCCGCGAGGCGGCCAAGGAGGCCGGCGAGACGGTGTTCCGCCCGAGCGAGCGCCGGCCGGGCGCGCGCAGGCGTCGCACGACGTGAGCGGCTTAGGCGGCCGGACACGGTCCGACGAAACGGTCGAGGGGCCCGGGTGCACACGCACCCGGGCCCCTCGCGTCGCTCCGGCCGCGGTAATCCCGTTGTGCGGTGAGCCCCCGCCCGGAAAGGATCACCGCCGGACCGCACGGGAGACGGGGGAGCGGATGACGGACGAGGACGCCCGCCTGGCGGCGGCGGTACGGGCGGGGGACTTCCCGGAGGTCCACGCCCTGCTGTGGACGGGGGCGGACCCCGAAACGGTGGGGGAGGACGGTCTGCCGGTGCTGTGCACCGCGGTGGCCGCACACGACGAGGAGACCGTCCGGGCCCTGCTGCGGGCCGGATCCCGCCCGGACACCACCGGCGCGCAGGGACTGCCGGTGCTGTGCACGGCGGTGGCCGCCTTCGCCCACCGGATCACCGAGGCCCTCGTGGAAGCCGGCGCCGACCCGGACCGGGTGCTGCCGGACGGCACGACACCCCTGCTGCGGGCCGTCGAGGGCGGCTCCCCGGCCACCGTCACGGCGCTGCTGTGGTCCAGGGACCTCCAGGAGCCGGAACTGCGGCTGGCACAGCCGGAGCGCGAGCGGCTGCTCGCCGCCGCCCGCCACTGGTACGGGACGGGAGCGGAAGCGGAACTGCGCCGCCGGACCGGGGACGCCGGCCCGGCCACGACGTCCACGGTCGGCGACGAGTGGTGCGAGGTCGAGCAGATCACGCTCGGCGGGCGGACCGTCCGAGCCGGACACGGCGCCGTCCTGACCACCCTGGAGTCGGTGTTCGCGGCCCCGGCCCCGCTGACGGAACTGGTGGCCCGCGCCGTCCGGCACCCTGATCCCCGGCACGTGGACTGGGCAGCGTCCCGGGCCGAACTGGGAGCACGCCTCGACGAGGGAGCCCGGGAGCTGGTCACCGCCCTGCACCGCCACCCGTCCGCCGCCCACCGGCGCTTCGCCGCCGACTGTCTGGCGTCCTGGCAGTTCGGCCTGAACCGCGCGGCGTACCCGCACCACGAGGAGGACCGTGATCTCCTCGCCGCCTGGGCGGAGACGGAGACGGATCCCGAGGCTCTCGCCGAGGTCCTGTGGGCCCTCGCCGAAAACGAAGAGGAACACCCCCGGCTGGAGGCCCTCGGCCTGCGGTACGCCGACCACCCCGACCCGCGGGTGCGACGCAAGGCGACCGACTGCCTCTGGTGGCACGACCGGCCCCTGACGGCCGGGGCCACCGCCGCACTGCGCGCCCTGACGCAGGACCCGGACGACGAGGTCCGCTTCGACGCCGCCCGGATCCTGCTCGGGGGAGAGGGCGGAACGCCGGACGAGCTCCGTGCCGTCGTACGCGACCTGGTGCGCGACCCGCACAGCCCGGTGCGCGGCGCGGCGGCGGAGGCCCTGGCCGAGTCCGACGACCGCACGGCCGACGCCACGGCGCTGTTGCTGGCCGTCCTGGACAGCGACGACCGCATCGTGCGCCTGATCGGCGCCTACGGCCTGGCCCTGCGGGACGACCCGTACACGCCGCAGGCGTACGCGCGGGTCGAGGAACTCGGCCCCATATACCGGCCCGACCACCGGGCGAACGCGTTCGAGGACTGGCGCCGGCGCAACGAGCCGCCGGTCTAGGTGAAGGGAACCCGGTCCGGGCGGCAGACCGTGCCGGGAGGCGGAAGCGTCCCGTCGACGAGGTAGCGGCTCTCGTACGCGCTGATGCAGCTGCTGGCGTTGTTGAACAGCGCGGTGTGCCCGTACCCGTCGTTCGTGAGCAGGCGGGCGTCCGCCAGCTCACGGGCCATGGCCTCGGCACCCGCGTAGGGCGTGGAGGGGTCGTACCGGGTCCCGATCACCAGGACGGGACGGGCGGTGGGCTTGTCCCACGGGCCGTCGTACCCGGCGGCCGACCGGGCCGGCCAGGCGGCGCAGGCCTCCGCCGCCCACGTCCAGAAGCGTCCCGCGTCGCCGGCCCGCCGGGCGCTGTCCTCCTCCAGACCCCGGTAGGCGGCGGGGTCGCGCGGATTGGGGCTGTCGGAGCACCACACGGCCGCCGCCTGTTCGTCGCCGAGGTACGGGTTCGGCTCCGCCACCGGGGGCGGCGGCGGATACACGGCGGGCTTCGGGGCACGGCCCTGCGACAGCTCCTGCAGCCGGCCGGCGAGGGCGGGCCAGCCGCCGACGATGTAGAGGCCCTGCACCGTGTCGGCGACCGTCCTGGCGTACGTCCACGGGCCCACCGGCTGCTCCCGGAGCTGCTGCATCAGCCGGTCGAACTTCTCGCGGGTGGCCTGGGGACTGCCCGCGGAGAAGGCGCAGCGGGTCGCGGGCGCCGCTCCGCAGAGGGTGAGGAACCGGTCCAGGGTGGCGGCGGCGGTGCGGTCCGAGCCCATGCGCAGGAAGGTGGTGGTGCGCGGCTCGCCCTGCGAGTTGCCGTTCGTCCAGGCCTGCGGGTCGATGTTGCTGTCGAGGACCATGGCGCGGACATTGCCGGGGAAGAGGTTGGCGTAGGTGGCTCCCAGGATGGTCCCGTAGGAGACGCCGAGGTAGTTCAGCCGCGGTTCGCCCACCGACCGGCGGAGCAGGTCGAGGTCCCGGGCGGTGTCGGCGGTGGACACGTGGCGCAGCAGGTCCGGGTCGCGCTTCTCGCAGAGCCGGCCGAGCTCCTCGTAGGCGTCGGTCCAGGCCTTGCGCTCCTGCGCGCCGACGGGGAAGCCGCCGGGTGGGCGGGCCGCCCAGGCCTTGGCCTCCTCGGCGGTGTCGAAGCAGTTCACGGCGGTGCTGTTGCCGATCCCGCGCGGGTCCCAGCTGACGATGTCGAACCGCTCCCGCACTTCCTTCGGGAAGGCGTCGTAGTTCTGCGGCACCTGCACGGTCCCGGGGCCCCCGGGCCCGCCGGGGTTCACGAAGAGCGTGCCGACGCGCCGGCCGGGATCGGTGGCCTTCCGCCGGACGACCGCCAGGTCGATGGTGCGGCCCGCGGGGGCGGCGTGGTCGAGCGGCACCTTCGCGGTGGCGCAGTCCCACGGGCTGCCGGGCTTGCAGGGACTCCAGTCCAGCCGCGGAACGCCGCTCACCTGTGGTGACGGAGAAGGGGGCGCGCCGCTTGCGGCGGCGGGCCCGGGCCCGGTGAGCAGCGCCGAACAAGCCAGCGCCGCGGTGAGGACCGCCGCACGGCGCCGACGGCGAGGTGTGGGACCTGGTGCGGACATCCGCCCTCCTCCGACGCGGCGAGGGCACGATGTACTCACGCCTCTGCCACCACGAAACCGCGGATCGCCGAGGCGCGCGACCGGAGGCTCAGGAACGCACCCAGCGGGTCAGACCGGCCCAGGCGGCGGGGGCGAGCGCGAGCACGGGCCCGTCGCTGACCTTGGAGTCCCGAACGTGCACCTGTTCGGCGGGGCAGGTGGCAACCTCTACGCAGGCCCCGCCTTCGTCACCGCTGTAGGAGGACTTCCGCCAGGCGAAGGCGGCCTCCAGGCACTGGCCGCCCTCGTCGCTGCTGTAGCTGGACTTGAACCACTTCAGTGGGGTGCTCATGTCTCTCCTGCCAGCCGGTCCAACAGGTCCTTCGTCTCCGCGAAGTTGAGGGCCTGTGACCGCAGCATCGCATACTTCTGGGAGAGGATGCTGACCTCGTTCGGGTCCCTGACGAGAATGCTTCCGCGCTGGGTTTCCGAGTAGGCGAGCTGCTGGAACTCGGGTGTCTCCAGCAGGGTGAAGGGGCCTGCGAGGCCCGCGTGGGCGGTGAGCCCGAGGGGCAGCACCTGGAGGGAGATGGCCGGGCGGTCGGCGCAGGCGCGCAGGTGCCGGATCTGCTCCCGGTAGACCTCGTCCCCGCCGATCCGGTCCCGCAGGGCCGCCTCCCAGATCACGAAGCTGAGGGTGGGCGGGACGGCGCGGCGCAGGATCTCCTGGCGCTTCATCCGGTGAGCGGTCTGCAGCTCTATCTTCGCCTCCCCGACGAAGGGGACGCGGCAGCCGAGTACCGCACGGGCGTAGGCCTCGGTCTGGAGCAGACCCGGAACGGTCATCGTGTCGAACCAGGACAGCGCCAGGGCCTCCGCCTCCCGCTCCATGTACTCCTCCGCCCAGGCCGGGACCATGTCCACCTCCGGGAGGCGGTTCGCCACGACGGACAGGAGGCCGGGCAGGCCCAGGGCGCGGTCCATCCTCTCGGCGACGTTCGGCATCAGGACCCGTCGGCCCTGCTCGATCGAGGCGATGGTCTCGACGTCCAGGTGCAGGGTCTCCGCGAAGGCGCGCTGGGTCAGTCCTCCGGCGATGCGGGCGGCGGCGACCAGGGCGCCGACCATCTTCATGGCGGTCTCGTTGGGCCGCGGCCTCTTGCGTACTGGCATGTCCGTTGAACTCCCCGCCTCGGCGCGCGAGATACCCGTACCAACCCGTACTCCTCAAGGAGTACGGGTTGCTCTTCTCCTCCACGCTAGTGACGCAGGGCGACGATGGCGGGGTGAACGTGGATATCCAACCGGCCCTGCTGCGCGAGCGGTTCTACCCGCGCAGCCGCCAGACCGTGCGCCCTGCCAGGCAGTTCGCGGCAGAGACACTTCACGCGTGGGGTGTCACATGCCGCCACGACGACGTGTTGCTCTGCGTGAGCGAGCTGGCGACCAACGCCCTGCTGCACGGCGTGCTGCCCGGCCGCGGCTACCGGCTGCGGATGCTGCGCTACGACGGCGCCGTACGGGTCGAGGTCCACGACAGCGGCGGCGGCCGGCCGCGGATCGCGGGCCGGGACCCGGGCGCCGAGGGCGGGCGCGGGTTGCTGCTGGTGGCGGCGGTCGCGGACCGGTGGGGGATCGGGGCACGCGTACCGGGCAAGGCGGTGTGGTGCGAGTTCGCCGTCGGGCCGGCGGGGGCGGTCGGCGCGGGCGGGCCCGGTGACGGGCTCTAGGGGGTGTCTTGTCGATCAGGCCGGATCAGGGAGCGGCGGAGGGCGCCGTGGATCGCAAGGCGGACGAGGGAGGCGACGCGGAGCGTCGTCGAGTGAGGACAACGCCGCGAGGCGCGGCGCCCTCCGCCGCGAGCCCGGCATGATCGGCGAGGCACCCCCTAGGCTTGGTGCGACTGCTGTCGAAGCTCGAAGAGGCGACTGAAGATGAGCGCGTACGGATCCTTCCCCGGTTCGCGGCCCCGCCGGCTGCGCACCACCCCGGCGATGCGGCGCATGGTCGCGGAGAACCGGCTGCACCCCTCGGACCTGATCCTCCCGGCCTTCGTACGCGAGGGCATCAGCGAGCCCCTCCCCATCTCGGCGATGCCGGGCGTGGTCCAGCACACCCGTGACACCCTGCGGAAGGCGGCGGTCGAGGCGGTCGAGGCGGGCGTCGCGGGGATCATGCTCTTCGGCGTCCCGGCGGACGAGAACAAGGACGCGCTCGGCACGGCCGGCACCGAGCCGGACGGCATCCTGCAGGTCGCGATCCGCGACGTGAAGGCCGAGGTCGGCGACGACCTCGTGATCATGTCGGACCTGTGCCTGGACGAGTACACCGACCACGGCCACTGCGGCGTCCTCGACGAGAACGGGCGCGTCGACAACGACGCGACGCTGGAGCGCTACGCCGAGATGGCGCAGGTCCAGGCCGACGCGGGCGTCCACGTCGTGGGTCCCAGCGGAATGATGGACGGTCAGGTCGGTGTCATCCGAGACGCCCTCGACGAGACCGGGCACGAGGACGTGTCGATCCTCGCCTACACGGCGAAGTACACCTCCGCCTTCTACGGCCCCTTCCGCGAGGCCGTCGCCTCCTCCCTCCAGGGCGACCGCAAGACGTACCAGCAGGACCCGGCCAACGCCCGCGAGTCCCTGCGGGAGCTGGCCCTCGACCTGGAGGAGGGCGCGGACATGGTGATGGTCAAGCCGGCCGGCCCCTACCTCGACATCCTGTACCGGGTCGCGCAGGCGGTGGACGTACCGGTGGCGGCGTACCAGATCAGCGGCGAGTTCGCGATGATCGAGGCGGCCGCGGAGAAGGGCTGGATCGAGCGGGACCGGGCCATCCTGGAGACCCTGCTGGGCATCAAGCGCGCGGGCGCGGACACGATCCTCACCTACTGGGCCACCGAGGTGGCGGGCTGGCTCCGCGAGACCCGCTGACGGCTCTCCCTGAGGGCCCCTACGGCCAGTCGACGAGACCGTGGAAGACCATGAAGTCGACGACGACGGCGACCGGGGCGATCACGGCCGGCCACACCCTGGCGGCGGCATTGCGCCGCTGCCAGGGCAGTGCCCACGCGGTGAGCAGTACGACCAGGGCCACCAGCAGGCCGAACCCGAAGACGGGGAACGCGACGCCGTAGGAGGCGTCGAACCGGTCGCTCACCTCGCCTCCGCACGCGTCGCAGGCCATCGGGGCCAGCCCGACGAAGAAGAACGCGACGGCCGCCATCGGCAGCGTCAGCAGGGTGGAGACGAGCGGCGCGACGAAGGCACGCGGATGGCGGGCCGTGTCCGGGGGCTGGGTCATGGCCCCAGTGAACTCCGCCGGAACAGCCCGAGCATGAGTGCCCGTACTCAGGCTCGCGGCTCGATGAGCTGCGTTCTCGTAGGCACAGGTGCGCACTTGCCAGAGTGATGACCGTGACCCGTTCCGAGTTGGATGACGAGCTGACCCGATTCCTTCAGGGCTCGACCTCGCCGTCATGGTCCGTGAGAGCAGCCCCGGGACGGGGTCTGGCAGCCGTTGCGGAGATTCCCGAAGCACTGGGCTTGGCGTCGACATCGGATGCGGACGGCGACGTGAGCAGGGAAGCCCGCAGGATTCTCGAACCCCAGCGGTGACCTGCCACGCGGTCGACGTGCCGGTCAGCCGCGGCGGGAGCCGATCGGCCGGTGCGGGGCGGCTCCGGGTGCGCGGGGGGCTCGTAGCTCCGCTCGCGCCCGTGGCGGCGCGGGCGCACCCTGGAGGGATAGGTGACCCCTGGAGGTGATGCACCATGGCCACGCTCGTCGGGTGGCATGTGGAGCTCGAATTCACCGAGGAGGGCCACCGCACCAGTGCGGCGGCCCTGGTAAGGCTCGGGGACGGCTCCGAGATCAGGGCGCGGGGCTATGCCTTGCGTCACCCCTCCGACCCGGAACAGATGAGGGTCGGGGAAGAGATCGCGGGCGCTCGTGCGCTCATGGATCTCGCGCAGCAGATGCTGCAGAAGGCCCACTCGGAGATCGACGAGGCGACGGGCCGTCATTCCTACCCGCTCAACCGCTGAGCGGACGGGCGGACCACCGGCCCGCTGAGGGGCTCCCGACGGAGCCGCTCAGCGGGTCCTGCTGCGGAACAGGACGCCCGCCAGGGTCATGGCCACGGCGGTGATGCCCGCGCACCAGGTCAGGGCCGTCCAGGGGGCGCTTCCCGCGGGCTGCGCGAGGAGCAGCGCGCGCAGGGACTCGATCACCGGGGTCAGCGGCTGGTGCTCGGCGAAGCCGTGCAGCCAGCCGGGCATGGTCTCGATGGGGACGAAGGCGCTGGACGGGTAGGGCAGGAACATCATCAGGAAGGTGAAGCCACCCGCCGCTTCCGGGGTCTTGGCGAGCAGGCCGAGTACGGCGGCCAGCCACGAGATCGCCGTGATGTACGCCAGCAGCAGGCCGGCGGCGGCGAGGTAGGCGGCCGGGCCGGCCTGGGGCCGGAAGCCGATGGCGAGGGCGACGGCGAGGACGAGGGTGGTGGAGAGCAGGTTGCGCAGGACGGAGGCGGCGACGTGTCCGGCCAGGATGGGGATGCCGCCGATGTCGAGGGTGCGGAAGCGGTCGATGACGCCGGTCCGCATGTCGTCGGCGACGCTGACGGCGGTGGAGGCCGCGCCGAAGCCCGCGCAGAGCAGCATGGCGCCGGGGACCACGTACGTCACGTACTGCGTCCCGGTGTCGATGGCCCCGCCGAAGAAGTAGACGAAGATCAGCATCAGCATCACGGGCAGCATCAGGGCGGCGATCAGGGCGTCCGGGCTGCGGCGGCTGATGCGCAGGCTGCGGCCGGCCAGGGCGAGGGCGCTCGCGGGTGCGGCGGTGGTCATCGGTCAGCTCCCGTCAGGGTGAGGAACACGTCGTCGAGGGTGGCGGTGCGGACGGCGAAGCGGTCCACGGCGGTGCGGTCCGGGTCGAGTTCGTCGAGGAGGGCGCGGACGTGGGCGGCGCTCCCGTCGGTGGTGACGCCGAGGGTGAGGTCGTCCGGGGCGAGGTGGACGGCGCGCGGGGCGAGGGCCTCGTAGGCGGCCCGGGTGGTGAGGGTGAGATCCAGGCGGTGGCCGGCGACGCGCGCCTTGAGCTCGGCGGGCGTCCCCTCGGCGGCGATCCGCCCGTCGGCGAGGACGGCGACGCGGTCGGCGAGCCGGTCGGCCTCCTCCAGGTACTGGGTGGTGAGCAGGACGGTCGTGCCGTCGGCGCGCAGTTCCCGTACGAGTTCCCACAGGTCCTGGCGGCTGCGCGGGTCGAGGCCGGTGGTCGGTTCGTCGAGGAAGATCACCTCGGGGCGGGAGACGAGGCTCGCGGCGAGGTCGAGGCGGCGTCGCATGCCGCCCGAGTACGTCTTGGCCGTGCGCGCGGCGGCGTCGGTGAGTCCGAAGCGGTCGAGCAGCTCGTCGGCGCGGGCGCGGGCGGCGCGCGGGGCGAGCCCGCAGAGCCGGCCCATCATGCGGAGCGTTTCGGCGCCGGTCTGGAGGTCGTCGACGGCGGCGAACTGGCCCGTGAGGCTGATGCGTTCGCGGACGAGGGCCCGCTCGGTGACGGTGTGGTGGCCGGCGACGCGGGCGGTGCCCGCGTCGGGGGCGGTGAGGGTGGCGAGGATCCGGACGGTGGTGGTCTTCCCCGCGCCGTTGGGGCCCAGGAGGGCGAGGACGCTGCCGCTGGGGACGGCGAGGTCGATGCCGTCGAGGACGCGGACGTCGCCGTAGGTCTTGGTCAGCCCGGTGGCGTGGATACCGAGGGTGCCGGTGGGGTGGACGGCGGTGGCGGTGCCCGTGCCGGTGGCGCCGGAGAGGTGTCCGGAGGCGTGCGTGGTCATGAGGGATGGTGCTCCCTTCTCCCTCTTCTGCGTATGCCTTACGCTCTTCTGTGTAAGTAATACACAGAACTAGGATGGGGGTCAATCGAGGAGTGGGCGGTCATGGCGGACGAGGACGACGAGGGCGGCGAGGGCGGCGAGGGCGGCGGGACCGGGCTTCCGGCCAGCCTGGAAATGGCCTGGGGCCTCCGCGAACGCCCCGGCAAGGGGCCGCGCCCCACGCTCACGCTGCCGCGCATCGTGGAGACGGCCGTGACGCTGGCCGCCGGTGAGGGGATGGACGCCGTCTCCATGGGCCGGGTGGCCAAGGAGCTGGGCGTCTCGACGATGTCCCTCTACCGGTACGTCACGGCGAAGGAAGAGCTCTACATCCTGATGTCGGACGCGGGCGTCGGGGCCCCGCCGGCACTGCCGCCCGAGGCGGACGGGTGGGGCTGGCGCGAGCTGCTGTCGCAGTGGGCCTTCGACCAGCGGGCGGTGCTCATGGCCAACCCGTGGATCCTGCGCATCCCGATCACCGGGGCGCCGGTCAGCCCGAACCAGCTGGCCTGGATGGAACGCGGGCTGGCGGCGCTGGCGGACACGGGGCTGGGGGAGGGCGAGAAGATCTCGACGATCATCCTCATCGGCGGCCTGGTCCGTAACGAGGCGACGATGGCCGCCGACATGATGGACGCCATCGTGAAGTCCGGCGTCTCGCCGGACCAGGTGCTGGGCCAGTACGTGCGCACGCTGCGGCTGATGACCGGCCCGGACACGCACCCGGCCGTGACGCGACTGCTGGAGTCGGACGCGTTCACGGGCTCGGACGAGCCGGACTTCCAGTTCCGCTTCGGCCTGAACCGCATCCTGGACGGCCTGGCGACGCGCGTCGCGAGCGGGCGGACGGACGGCGACCCGGGCCCGGGGCCGGGGCCGGGGCCGAGGCCGGGCGGGGTGTGAGGGGGCGGGGCTCGGG
>NZ_JOAK01000048.1 GCF_000720455.1 Streptomyces virginiae
TCCCGCGTCGGGCAGGCTCCGGAAACCGTCCCCTTGGCCCGGGAGTCCACAGCCTGGGGCGTGTCCGGGGCACTGACGGAGCACTGCCGTGGGGTGGGGACACGGCGGAGTGTCCCCGCAGGACGAGCGCGCACCGCCGGGTACGGCCGCGAGATGCGGTACCGCGCGAGCCGAGGAGACACTCCGGCGGGGCACCGCCCCACACCACCGAGCCCCGCCGGCGATTGAGGCGCGGGGTCTGGGGCAGAGCCCCAGCACCACCGGCCGACCGGGGTCGGCACCCCCGGCGGGAGCCACCCGGCCGGGCCGGAGCGGAACCGCTTCATGTCGTCAAAGTCCCGTCCGTTGACCGCAAACGACCGCGGCGCGACGTAACGTGACCGACTACTCCAACTGTGCAAGGCGGTCTTGCCCCACGCTGTGACGCGGCCTACGTTCTACTCCCTACGCATACCGTCTACGTGCGTAGAACTCGGCGTTCCCGTCACAAGGAGCAGCTCATGGCCCAAGTCGTCCGCGCCGCGCTGGTCCAGGCCACCTGGACCGGAGACACCGAATCGATGATCGCCAAGCACGAGGAGTACGCCCGCCGGGCCGCCGCCGAAGGCGCGAAGATCATCGGCTTCCAGGAAGTGTTCAACGCCCCCTACTTCTGCCAGGTCCAGGAGCCCGAGCACTACCGCTGGGCCGAGGCCGTCCCCGACGGCCCGACCGTCCGCCGCATGCAGGACCTCGCCCGCGAGACCGGGATGGTCATCGTCGTCCCCGTCTTCGAGCTGGAGAGCGCGGGCTTCTACTACAACACCGCCGCCGTCATCGACGCCGACGGCACCTACCTCGGCAAGTACCGCAAGCACCACATCCCGCAGGTCAAGGGCTTCTGGGAGAAGTACTACTTCCGTCCGGGCAACCTCGGCTGGCCCGTCTTCGACACCGCCGTCGGCCGGATCGGCGTCTACATCTGCTACGACCGCCATTTCCCCGAGGGCTGGCGCGAACTGGGCCTGGCCGGCGCCCAGCTGGTCTACAACCCGTCCGCCACCCACCGCGGCCTCTCCGCCTACCTCTGGCAGCTGGAACAGCCCGCCGCGGCCGTCGCCAACGAGTACTTCGTCGCCGCGATCAACCGCATCGGCCAGGAGGAGTACGGCGACAACGACTTCTACGGCACCAGCTACTTCGTCGACCCGCGCGGCCGGTTCGTCGGCGACGTCGCCAGCGACAAGGAGGAGGAACTCCTCGTCCGCGACCTCGACTTCGACCTGATCAAGGAGGTCCGCGACCAGTGGGCCTTCTACCGCGACCGCCGCCCCGACGCCTACGGAGGGCTCGTACAGCCGTGACCAACCCGACCCCGCTCCACAACCGCCACCGCACCGTCCTGCCCGACTGGCTCGCGCTCTACTACGCCAACCCCATCGAGCTCACCCATGGCGAGGGACGGCACGTCTGGGACGCCGACGGCAACCGCTACCTCGACTTCTTCGGCGGCATCCTCACCACGATGACCGCCCACGCCCTGCCCGAGGTCACCAAGGCCGTCGCCGAGCAGGCGGGGCGGATCATCCACTCCTCCACCCTGTACCTCAACCGGCCGATGATCGAGCTCGCCGAGCGGGTGGCGGCCCTGTCCGGCATCCCCGACGCCCGCGTCTTCTTCACGACCTCCGGCACCGAGGCCAACGACACCGCCCTGCTGCTCGCGACGACGTACCGCCGCTCCAACCAGATCCTGGCGATGCGCAACAGCTACCACGGCCGGTCCTTCTCCACCGTCTCCATCACCGGCAACCGCGGCTGGTCCCCGACCAGCCTCTCGCCGCTCCAGACGTACTACGTCCACGGCGCCGTCCGCACCCGCGGCCCCTTCGCCCACCTCGACGACACCGCCTTCACCGCCGCGGCCGTCGCCGACCTCGAAGACGTGCTCGGCCAGGCCCGCGGGGGAGTGGCCGCCCTCATCGCCGAACCCGTCCAGGGAGTAGGCGGCTTCACCTCCCCGCCCGACGGGCTGTACGGCGCCTTCCGCGAGGTCCTCGACCGCCACGGCATCCTGTGGATCAGCGATGAGGTGCAGACCGGCTGGGGCCGTACCGGCGACCACTTCTGGGGCTGGCAGGCGCACGCCCAGAACGGCCCGCCGGACATCCTCACCTTCGCCAAGGGCATCGGCAACGGCATGTCCATCGGCGGCGTCGTGGCCCGCGCCGAGGTGATGAACTGCCTGGACTCCAACTCCATCTCCACCTTCGGCGGTTCACCCGTCACCATGGCGGCCGGCGTCGCCAACCTCGGCTACCTGCTGGAACACGACCTCCAGGGCAACGCCCGACGCGTCGGCGGCCTGCTCCTGGAGCGGCTGCGCGGGATCGCCGCCACCGTCCCCGCCGTACGTGAGGTCCGCGGCCGGGGCCTGATGGCCGGCATCGAACTCACCAAGCCCGGCACCGACCAGGCCGACCCGGACGCCGCCTCCGCCGTCCTTGAGGCCGCCCGCGAAGGCGGCCTGCTCCTCGGCAAGGGCGGCGGCCACAACACCAGCGTGCTGCGCATCGCGCCGCCGCTCTCCCTCACCGTCGCCGAGGCGGAAGAGGGCGCCGAGATCCTCGAACAGGCTTTGCGCGGCATCCAGTAGGGGGACAACATGAGCAACCGCACCCTGATCAGCGGCGGCCTGGTCGTCACCGCCGCCGACGAACTCCACGCGGACGTCCTGATCGAGGACGGCCGCGTGGCGGCGCTCGCCGCCCACGGCTCCGCGGCCGCCGGCGCCTGGACGGCCGACCGCACGATCGACGCGACCGGGAAGTACGTCATCCCGGGCGGGGTCGACGCGCACACCCACATGGAGCTCCCCTTCGGCGGGACCGCCGCCTCGGACACCTTCGAGACCGGCACCAGAGCCGCCGCCTGGGGCGGCACCACGACCATCGTCGACTTCGCCGTGCAGAGCGTGGGCCACTCCCTGCGCGAGGGGCTCGACACCTGGTACGCCAAGGCCGACGGCAACTGCGCCGTCGACTACGCCTTCCACATGATCCTCTCCGACGTCAACGAGGGCACCCTGAAGGAGATGGACCTCCTCGTCGGCGAAGGAGTCACCTCCTTCAAGCTGTTCATGGCCTACCCGGGCGTCTTCTACAGCGACGACGGGCAGATCCTGCGCGCCATGCAGCGCGGTGCCTCCAACGGCGGGCTGATCATGATGCACGCCGAGAACGGCATCGCGATCGACGTCCTCGTCGAACAGGCCCTGGCCCGCGGGGAGACCGACCCCCGCCACCACGGCGAGGTCCGCAAGGTGCTCCTGGAAGCGGAGGCCACCCACCGCGCCATCCAGCTCGCCCGGGTCGCGGGCTCCCCGCTGTACGTCGTGCACGTCTCGGCGGAGGAGGCGGTGGCCGAGCTGGCCGCCGCCCGTGACAAGGGCCTGCCGGTCTTCGGGGAGACCTGTCCGCAGTACCTGTTCCTGTCCACCGACAACCTGGAGGAGCCCGACTTCCAGGGCGCCAAGTACGTCTGCTCCACCCCGCTGAGGCCGCGCGAACACCAGGCCGCTCTGTGGCGGGGGCTGCGCACCAACGACCTCCAGGTGGTCTCCACCGACCACTGCCCCTTCTGCTTCCGGGGCCAGAAGGAGCTCGGCCGGGGCGACTTCTCGAAGATCCCCAACGGGCTGCCCGGGGTGGAGAACCGCATGGACCTCCTCCACCAGGCCGTGGTGGACGGGCACATCAGCCGCCGCCGGTGGATCGAGATCGCCTGCGCCGCGCCCGCCCGGATGTTCGGCCTCTACCCGAAGAAGGGCACCATCGCGCCGGGGGCCGACGCCGACATCGTCCTCTACGATCCGCACGCCGAGCAGGTCATCTCCGCCGAGACGCACCACATGAACGTGGACTACTCGGCGTACGAGGGCAAGCGGATCACCGGACGCGTCGACACCGTCCTCTCGCGCGGCGAACTCGTCATCGACCGGCGCGAGTACACCGGCCGGGCCGGCCACGGGGCCTTCGTCCACCGCTCCACCTGCCAGTACCTGTAAGCCCGTAAGGAGCCGCCCCATGGACTTCGGCCTCGTCCTGCAAACAGATCCGCCCGCCTCGCAGGTGGTCAGCCTCATGCGCCGCGCCGAGCGCAACGGCTTCCGCTACGGCTGGACCTTCGACTCCGCCGTGCTGTGGCAGGAGCCGTTCGTCATCTACAGCCAGATCCTCGCCAACACGCAGAAGATGCACATCGGCCCGATGGTGACCAACCCGGGCACCCGCACCTGGGAGGTCACCGCCTCCACCTTCGCCACCCTCAACGACATGTACGGCAACCGCACCGTCTGCGGGATCGGCCGCGGCGACTCCGCGATGCGGGTCGCCGGCCGGGCGCCCAACACCCTGGCCCGGCTCGGGGAGGCCATCGAGGTCATCCGCGACCTCGCCGAGGGCCGCGAGGCCGAGGTCGACGGCAAGCCGCTGCGGATCCCGTGGATCAAGGACGGGAAACTGCCCGTCTGGATGGCCGCGTACGGGCCGAAGGCGCTCGCCCTCACCGGTCAGAAGGCCGACGGGTTCATCCTCCAGCTCGCCGACCTCTACCTCACGGAGTGGATGGTCAAGGCCGTACGGCAGGCCGCGACCGAGGCGGGCCGGGACCCGGACGCCATCACCATCTGCGTGGCGGCCCCCGCCTACGTCACGGCCGACGACTCGGCCGAAGCCCTGGCCCACGCGCGGGACCAGTGCCGCTGGTTCGGCGGCATGGTCGGCAACCACGTCGCCGACCTCGTCTCCCGCTACGGCGAGCACTCCACCATGGTCCCGGAGGAGCTCACCGAATACATCAAGGCCCGCCAGGGCTACGACTACAGCCACCACGGCCGCGCCGGGAACCCGTCCACCGACTTCGTCCCCGACGAGATCGTCGACCGCTTCTGCCTGCTCGGCCCGGCCGAGGCGCACATCGAGAAGCTGCGGGCCCTGCGCGACCTGGGCGTCGACCAGTTCGCGGTCTACGACATGCACGACGCCCGGGAGGCCACCATCGACGCGTACGGCTCCCACGTCATCCCGGTCCTGCGGGACTGACCCCGTCGCGCTGGCGGGGCCCCCGTGCGGGCCCCGCCCCGAACTCCCCGTACGTGATGATGTGTTCGAGCGGGACCAGCCGCGAACACGACGCATCGTCACGAGCGATGCCCGGGAAACAGGGGGAGAGCCGATGAACCGGCACATCGAGTTCGGCCGACTGCACAACTTCCGTGACGTGGGCGGATACCGGTCCGCCGACGGCCGCACGGTCGCATGGCGGACGCTGTACCGGGCCGACTCGCTCGGCAAGCTGCAGGGCGCCGACTGGGAGCGGTTCCTGGAACTGGGCGTCGGGACCGTGATCGACCTGCGCTACCCGTGGGAGATCGAGGCGAAGGGCCGGATCCCCGAGGCGGAACGGTTCCGCTACGTCAACCTGAGCATCGAGCACCGCCCCTACGACCAGGCCGAGATCGACCCCGGCATCGACCCCTGGCGCTATCTCGCGGACCGTTTCGCAGAGGTCACCGAGGACGGCGCCGAGGAGATCCGGCAGGTCATCGAGGAGATCGCCGAATCGCCCGGCCCCGTGGTGTTCCACTGCACCTCGGGCAAGGACCGGACCGGGCTGATCGCCGCCTTCGTCCTGACCCTGCTCGGAGTGGACCGGGAGGAGATCCTCGCCGACTTCGCGCTGACCGAACTGGCCACCGAGCGCCTCGCCGCCGACTGGCGCACCGCCAACCCCGACCGGGTCATGAAGTGGCCGAGCTACGGGCGCGCCCCCGCGGTGATCATGGAGCTGGTGCTGGCGGACCTGGAGGCCCGCCACGGATCCGTGCACGGCTACCTCACCGACCGCGTCGGACTGTCGGAGCGCACGGTGGAGCGCCTGCGCGCCCGCCTGCTGACCGGCGGGAACGACTGACGCCGACAGGACCCCCCGGGGCGGTTCACCCGCAGGCCACCCGGTGGCCGCCCCGGCGTCCGGCACCGGCAGTGGGGTTTGTCGGCCGGGCGTGCTTTGCTGGAGGCATGATCGATGAGTTCCTGGCCCATGGCCTGCCCGATGTGGAAGAAGCCGTCCGCAAGGCGGCGGCGATCGAGATCATGCCGAGATTCAGGCAGCTCGCCGAGCACGAGGTCGACGAGAAGAGCGGCCCGCACGACCTGGTGACCGTCGCCGACCGCAAGGCCGAGGAACACCTCACGGCCTCCCTGACGCGACTGCTGCCCGGCTCGGCCGTGGTCGGCGAGGAAGCCGTCCACGCCGACCCCACCGTGTACGAGGCGCTGCGCGCGGACGCCCCCGTGTGGATCGTCGACCCCGTCGACGGCACCCGCCAGTTCGTGGCCGGCGACCCGGCCTTCTGCACCCTGGTCGCGCTGGCCCACCGCGGCGAGATCCTCGCCTCCTGGACCTTCGCCCCGGCCCTGGAGGAGCTGGCGACCGCCGTGCGCGGACAGGGCGCGTACGTCAACGGGCAGCGGATCCACAGCGGTTCGCCCGCGCCCGGCGCCGACCTGCGGGTCGCCATCGCCCACCCGCTCTACACCTCCGACGAGAACAAGCGCACCCTGGCCCGGCTGGACGTACCCGGCGTCGCCGCCAGGCCCTGCGGTTCGGCCGGCCTGGAGTACCTGAAGGTGGCCCGCGGGGAGATGGACGCCCTCGCCTTCACCTGGCCCTCGGCCTGGGACCACGCCGCCGGACTGCTGCTGGTCGCCGAGGCCGGCGGCGCGCAGAGCACCGTCGACGGGGTCCCCTTCCGGGTGGACCGCGACAACGCCCTGCCGTTCGCCGTCGGGCGGGACGAGGCCACCGCCGTACGCATCCGGGAGCTGCTCCGGGACGCGTAGGGGGTCCGGCGGGTCCGGCCCCACCGGCCCGTCGCAATATCCTGGAGGTGCAAGCGCCGCCGGAAACGAAGGAGTGCAAGTGCCGTCGATTTTCGATGTGGTCGTGGTGGGAGCGGGTCCCAACGGGCTGACGGCCGCCGTCGAACTGGCCCGGCGCGGCTTCTCCGTGGCCGTGTTCGAAGCCGCCGGCACGGTCGGTGGCGGAGCCCGGACCGAGGAGCTCACCCTCCCCGGCTTCCGGCACGACCCCTGCTCCGCGGTGCACCCCCTCGGCATCGGCTCGCCGGTCTTCGCCACGATGCCGCTGAAGCGGTACGGGCTGGAGTGGCTGCACGCCCCGCTGCCCATGGCGCACCCCTTCGACGACGGCACGGCCGCAGTCCTCTCGCGCTCCGTCGCGGAGACGGCGGCGTCCCTGGGCCCGCGCGACGCCGGCGCCTACCGGCGACTGGTCGGACCGTTCCTCGGCCGATGGGACACGCTGGCCCGGGACTTCATGTCCCTCCCCGACACCGCGCTGCCCCGCGACCCGGTGACCCTCGCCCGTTTCGGGCTCGCCGGCCTGCCGCCCTCGACCTGGCTCCTGCGCCGCTTCCGGGACGAACGGGCCCGCGCGCTGTTCGCGGGACTCGTGGCCCACGTCATCGCACCGCTCGACGGGATCGGGACCGGCGCCGTCGGCCTGGTCTTCGCCCTCGCGGCCCACGCGGGCGGCTGGCCCATGCCCCGCGGCGGCTCCCAGTCCATCTCCGACGCCCTGGCCGCCTACCTGCGCGACCTCGGCGGCGAGATCCACACGGACTTCGAGGTCAAGCGGCTCGACGACCTCCCGCCCGCCCGCACCTACGTCTTCGACACCTCGCCCACCGCGCTGGCCCGGATCGCCCGCCTCGGGCGCGCGTACGACGGCTACCGGTACGGCGCCTCCGTATTCAAGATCGACTACGCGCTGGACGGCCCCGTCCCGTGGACGGCCGAGGAGCCGCGCCGCGCCGGGACCGTCCAGGTCGGCCCGCGCCTGCGCGACATCGACGCCGCCCTCCAGCTCGCCTCGGGCGGCCGGGCCCCCCGCACGCCCTTCCTCATCACGGCGCAGCCCAGCCTGGTCGACCCCGGCAGGGCCCCCCGGGGCAAGCACGTCTTCTGGGCGTACGGACACGTCCCCGCTGGCTGGGACGGAGACCTCACCGAAGCCGTCGAGCGCCAACTGGAGCGCTTCGCCCCCGGCTTCCGCGACCTGGTCCTGGCCCGCGCCACGGCCGGCCCGCCCCAGCTCGCCGCCCGCAACCCCAACTACGTCGGCGGGGACATCGCCTGCGGCGCCGCCTCGGGCCTGCAGCTCCTGCTGCGCCCGAGGCTCAGCCTCTCCCCGTACACCACGGCCCACCCGGCGGTCTTCATCTGCTCCTCGGCGACCCCGCCGGGGCCCGGTGTCCACGGCATGTCCGGCCACAACGCCGCCAAGGCGGTCTGGCGCCACCTGCGCAAGGCCTCCTGAGAGCGGCCTCCCGGCCCCGCAACCACCCCTGGGAAGGACATCCGATGGTCCGCATCACCCTCGTCCGCGGCGACATCACCGCCGAGAAGGCCGACGCCATCGTCAACGCCGCGAACTCCTCGCTGCTCGGCGGCGGCGGGGTCGACGGCGCCATCCACCGCAAGGGCGGCCCCGAGATCCTCGCCGCCTGCGAGGACCTGCGGCGCTCGCACTACGGCAAGGGCCTGCCGACGGGCCGGGCCGTCGCCACCACGGCCGGCCGGCTGGCCGCCGGACACGTCATCCACACCGTGGGCCCCGTCTGGTCGCGCGAAGAGGACCGCTCGGAGCTGCTCGCCTCCTGCTACCGCGAGTCGCTGCGCGTCGCCGACGAGCTGGGCGCCCGTACGGTCGCCTTCCCGGCCATCTCCACCGGCATCTACGGCTGGCCCATGGACGACGGCGCGAGGATCGCGGTCCGGACGGTCCGGGCGGCGCGGACCGAGGTCCAGGAGGCGCGCTTCGTCCTCTTCGACGAAGCCGCCCACGCCGCCTTCGAGGCGGCGGTCGAGGCGTCCCGGTAGACCTCCCGGCCGCCCCGGCGGGCCTCACGTCCCGGCGGGCCTCACGTCCCGGCGGGCATCGCGTCCCGGCGGGCCTCACGTTCCCCGCGGCCGCCGGGAGGCGCCCGGAGCCGGCCGCGGGTAGGTCCTGGACTGCTTCACGCTGCCGTACGCGAAGCTCGACTCGATCGAGGCGATCCCGGGGATGGCGTGGATCCGGTGGCGCACCAGTGCCTCGTACGCCTCCAGGTCCTCGATGACGACCCGGAGCAGGTAGTCGCTGCTGCCCGCCATCAGGTAGCAGTCCTGGATGTGCTCGATGACCGCGACGTGTTCCTCGAAGAGGCGCACCGCCTGCGCCGTGTGCCGTTCCAGCCGGATCCGGACGAAGACGGTCACCGGCAGCCCGAAGGCGACCTGGTCGACCATGGCCGTGTAGCCGCGGATCAGGCCCGCCTCCTCCAGCCGCCGGACCCTGCGCAGGCAGGGTGACGGGGACAGCCGGACGCGGTCGGCCAGTTCCTGGTTGGAAAGACGCCCGTCCGTCTGCAATTCCCGGATGATCTGCAGATCGACTGCGTCCATGGCCACTCCTTGGCAGATCCTGCCCCAAACGTATGTCCGAAGGGCAGAACTGGCAATCGGCTGCCCCGGCCCAAGGCCTAACGTTGCCTTCGAGCGGACCGGACCGGTCCGTGTTCCAGAGGCTGGAGTGGATCCCTTGGTCGCGACGCACACCACCCGGGCGACCCTGCCTCCCGATGCGGCGGGCCCGCGCGCCGGACACCCCGGCCGGCGCGGGCTCTCCCCCCAGGCCCAGGGCATGCTGGCACTGCTGGTGACGGTGTCGATCTGGGCGGCGTTCGCACTCAGCGCCCGCGCCCTGAGCACCTCCTCGCTGCTGCCCGCCGACGCTGCGCTGCTGCGGTTCGGGCTGCCCCTCGTCGTCCTCTTCCCCTCCCTGTGGCGGCGCCGTCGCGCCATCGCCGCCGTGCGGCCGGGCCCCGCCCTGAAGATCGTCTGCGGCGCCGGGGTGCCCTTCTTCCTGGCCGCGATGCACGGCGGGGCCCTGACCTCCGCGGCCTTCGTCGGGTCGATCGTCCCCGGCATGGTCCCGCTCTTCGTCTCCCTGATCATGATCCGGCGCGGTCACGGCGTGCCCCGGGGGACCCAGGCCGTCGGCCTGTCGCTGATCGCCGCCGGCGTCGGCGCCCTCGTCTGGCGCTACGTCGTCCCCGTGGACACCGACGTCCTCGCCGGCTCCGGCATCCTGCTGGTCGCCAGCGGCCTGTGGGCCCTGTACACCGTGGGGCTGCGCGAGGTGGACCTCGATCCCGTCGGGTCGATCGGCCTGCTGTGCCTGCCCTCCTTCGTGATCATCGGACTGTTCGTCCTGACCGGCGTCCTCCCCACCGGCATCGCGCACGCCGCGGGCGGCGACATCGCGCTGTTCCTGGTCGTGCAGGGGCTCGGGGTGGGGCTGTGCGCGGGCCTGCTGTACGCCTTCGCCATCCGCCGTCTCGGCGCCGAACGCAGCTCCGTCGTCGGCAGCCTCAGCCCCGTCGCCGTCGTCCTGCTCGCGATCCCCCTGCTCGGCGAGTCACCGACCGCCGCCGTCCTCGTCGGCGTCCCGCTCATCACCGCCGGCGTCGTCCTCGCCAACCGCCGCCCCCGACCCGAGGTCCCCGCAGATGCTTGAGCTCCTTCCCCCGCCGCCCACCGACCCGCTGTGGGACCTGACGTACGAGTTCGGCGGCGACGAGCGGCCCGAACGCCTCAACCTCGTCCTCGGCGTCTACCGGGACCAGTCCGGGACCACCCCCGTCATGGCCGCCGTCCGCGAGGCCGAGATCCGGCTGGCGCAGCGCTCCGAGTCCAAGGAGTACCGCGGGCTCTCCGGCAACACCGCCTTCAACAGCTCCCTGCTCGACCTGGTCCTGGGGCCGCACGGGCCCGCCGAGCGGGCCGCGGCCGTCCAGACCGTCGCGGGCTCCGGCGCGCTGCGGCTGCTGGCCGACCTGGTCCACCGCACCCGCCCGGGCGCCACGGTGTGGATCAGCGACCCGGCCTACGTCAACCACCGGCCCATCCTGGAGGCCGCGGGGCTCAAGGTCCGCACCTACGGCTGGCGGGACGCCGAGGGCGGCTTCGACACGGCCGGCGTGCTGCGGGAGCTGGCGGACGCCGGCCGCGACGACGTCGTCCTGCTCCAGGGGTGCTGCCACAACCCCACGGGCGTCGACCCCCTGCTGGACGACTGGGAGGCGCTGGCCGAATCGGCCGAGCGCGGTGGCTGGGTGCCCTTCGTCGACCTCGCCTACCACGGGCTCGGCGACGGCCTGGAGTCCGACCTGCTGGCCACGCGGATGCTGGCGGCCCGGGTGCCCGAGATGCTGATCGCCGTCAGCTGCTCGAAGAACTTCGGCCTCTACAGCGACCGCGTCGGCTGCGCCATCGTCCTCGGCTCCTCGGTGCAGGCCGTGCGGCACGCCGAGACGGCCCTGCAGAACGCGGCCCGGACCCTGTACTCGATGCCGCCCGAGCACGGCGCCGCCGTCGTGACCACGATCCTCCAGGACGCGGGGCTGCGGGCCTCCTGGCGCGCGGAGCTGGACGTGATGCGCGGCCGGATCATGGCCAACCGGGCGGATCTGACCGCCCACCTCGCCGCGCTCGGCCACACGGAGCAGGCGCGCAGGCTGGCGCGGCAGAAGGGCATGTTCTCGATGCTGGCGCTGTCCCCGAACCAGATGCTCCGGCTGCGCAGGCAGTACGCCATCTACGGGACGACCTCGGGGCGCATCAACATCGCCGGCATATCGGCCCACCGGATCCCCTGCCTGGCCCAGGGGATCGCCGCGGTCCTGGACACGGCCGAGGTGCCCCGCCCGCGCGAACTCGCCTGAGGCGGTACGGGCCTACCCGCGGGTGTCTGCGGACATGACAGTCCCCGGCAGTCCGCCGATGCCATGAGCCATCCGCCGTCGCCGATGGCTCCCGTGGCCGACAAGTCCTGCCGGGGGCCTGGCCAGAGCCTGGACAAAGTCACTCGGGCCCCAGGACGTCTCCTGAGGGAGGTGCGGCTCTTTCCGGTGATCCGGTGTATTGACCAGTCTCCTCCCCGTTTGTCCTGAGTCAAGGGATTCCGGGACGTACGCTGGAAGAAATTCGCGTCGCGCGCCGTCCGAGGCCGACGGGAGGTGTGGCCATGACCGCAGCGCCGGAATTCCGGGTCGCGCAGGGGCCCGGCGCCACGGTCTGGGCACCCGAGACGGTCACGGACGAGCCGTACAACGCCCAGACCCCGTCGGCCGCCCTGACCGAGCCCGTCACCCCCGTGGGGGCCTTCTTCGTACGCGACCACTTCGGCATCCCGCCGACCGCCCCCGGCAACTGGCGGCTCCGGTTCGGCGGCGCCGTCGCCACCGCCTTCTCCATCGGCTACGAAGAACTGCTCACCCTGGAACACCACGAGCTCGACGTCGTCGTCGAATGCGCGGGCAATGGCCGCAGCCTGATGCGGCCACCCCCGCCCGGCCTGCCCTGGAGCCAGCGGGCCGTGGGCTGCGCACGCTTCGCGGGCGTGCCCTTCCGCCTCCTCGCCGACCGTGCCGGGATCGACCCCGCGGCCGTCGAGGTGGTCTTCACCGGAGCCGACTCCGGCCCGGTGCACGGCCGCCGCACACCCTTCGAACGCAGCCTCCCGCTCGCCGTGGCACGCCACCCGGACACCCTCCTGGCCACCCGCATGAACGGCGAACCGCTCACCCCCGAGCACGGGGCGCCGGTCCGCCTGGTGGCCCCCGGCCGGTACGCCGTCGCAGATGTGAAGTGGCTGGTCGGAGCACGGGCCGTGACCAGCCCCTTCGCCGGGGTCTTCCAGACCGACGACTACCTCTACCTCGACCCGCGCGGAACCCCCGAAGGCCCCGTCACCACGCTGCGGGTCAAGTCGCTCATCACCGAGCCCGCACCCGACGATGACCTGCGCCGCGGCCACGAGACCCTGGTCCGGGGCCACGCCTGGACGGGCGACGGGGTGCCCGTGCGCAGCGTCGAGGTACGGGCCGAACACGAGGACGACGGCCGCGACCCGGACCACGTCCGGGGCTGGCACCGGGCCGTCCTCGAACCACCGGCCGGCCCGTACGCCTGGAGCGGCTGGTCCTACCGGTGGACCCCTCAGCAGCCGGGACCGTACCGGCTGCTCTCCCGCGCGACCGACGCCCGCGGCGACACGCAGCCGCCGCAGGCCCCGTGGAACGCCCGTGGCTACGGCTGCAACCCCGTGGCCTCCGTCGAAGTGGTGGTCGTATGAACGGTTCCGAGGCGACGATCGAGGTCATCGCCACCCCGTCGCTCGGGGACACCAGCTATCTGCTCGTGAGCGGCGACGAGGCCGCCCTCGTCGACCCGCAGCGGGACAGCTGGGAGCTGATGGAGGCCTGTGCTACCAAGGAGGTCCGGATCCGGTACGTCCTGGAGACCCACGTCCACAACGACTACGTCTCCGGCGCGCTGGAGGTCCGCGCGGCGACCGGCGCCACGGTCGCGGGCCCCGCCCGCGCACCGTACGCCTTCGACCACCTGCCCATGGCCGACAACGACGAGATCCGCGTCGGCGACGTGACCGTGCGGGCCGTGGAAACCCCGGGCCACACCGCCGAACACACCTCCTACCTCGTCTTCGACGACGCCGCCCGGGCCCCCTCGGCCGTCTTCACCGGCGGCAGCCTCCTCGTCGGCAACGCCGGCCGGACCGACCTGTCCGGCAGCGGCCGTACGGAGGAACTCGCCAGGGCCCAGTACCGGACCCTGCGCCGCCTCGCCCTGCTCCCGGACGGCACCCGCGTGCTCCCGACCCACGGCGCGGGCAGCTCCTGCGCGGCCGGCCCGGTGTCGGGGGAGCGGACCAGCACGGTCGGCACGGAGCGGCGCACCAACCCCGTGCTCACCGCCCAGGACGAGGAGGAGTTCGTCAGGGGACGGATGTCGGGCCTGCCCGCGTACCCCGCCTACTACCGCCACATGGGGCCCATCAACGGAGCCGGCCCCCGCGTGCTCGGCGGCCCGCCCGAGATGCGCCCGCTCACACCGACCGTGGTGGAGGGCCTCCTCGGCGGCGGCGCGCAGATCGTCGACGCACGGGACCGGGCGGCCTTCGCCGCCGGCCACCTGCCCGACTCGATCTGCGACGAGCTCGACGAACGCTTCGCGAGCCTCGTCGGCGAGGTCGTCCCCTTCGGTACGCGGCTGGTCCTCGTCCTGCCCGAACCGGCCGGGGAGGCGGCCCACGAGGCGATGGTCCAGCTCCTGCGGATCGGATACGACGACATCTCCGGCTACCTGGCGGGAGGGACCGACGCCTGGGTGGCCGCCGGCCGCCCGCTGCGCACCTTCCGCACCGCGGACGCGGCCGCCCTGGCCGGGCGCCTCGACGGCAGACTGGTGCTCGACGTGCGCCCGGACCACCCCGAAGGCGGCATCCCCGGCTCGCTCGCGGTGCCCCTCGCCGAACTGCCCCGCAGGATCGGCGAGCTGCCCCGGGACCGGGAGATCCTGGTGGTGTGCGGCAGTGGTCGCCGGGCGGCCGTCGCGGCGGGCCTGATCGACCGTGCGGGCATCCCGGTGACGGCGGTGATCAGCGGCGGAGCCGGGGAACTGATGGCACACGCGTGAGTCGGGCCGCCGGACGGGGCCGGGCGCGGGTTTCGGGACGTCCCCACGGAGGTACGGTCCTCACCCGCCCTTTCGGAAACGCAGAGCCCGGTGCCGACGCCTCGGATAGGGTGAATCGGTAGGAATCGGGCCCCCGGGGTGAGGTCGGTGTGGACACTTACCAGTCGACGAGCGAGGTGCCGGACCCGCCGGCGGCGGCTGTCGGCTACGCGGGCGTACTCCGCGAGCTGCTGCCGATCGCCCTGTGGCGGGAGGACGCCGACGGCCGCATCGTGGAGTGGTCGCTGGCCGCCCAGGACCTGCTCGGGCACCGTCCCGAAGACATCCTCGGCCGCCCCGGCGCCTCCGTGCTGGTCCCCGAGGCCAACCACGAGCTCGCCGACCAGCTGACCCGCCGCGTCCAGGCCGGCGAGACCGTCGTCGGCACCCTCCCCGTACGCCACCGCGACGGGCACCGCGTCGTGATGGAGATGTGGATCGTCCCCGCCGTCGACGCCGCCGGCCGCACGGGCGCCCTGCTCATCGCCGTGGAGACCTCCGAGGTCCTCCACATGCGCGACTCCCTCGCCGCCCTCCAGAGCCTCTTCACCCAGTCGCCCATCGGCCTCGCCACCCTCGGCCCCGACCTGCGCTTCCTGCGCGTCAACGACGCACTGGCCCGCATGAACGGCGTGTCCGCCGCCGACCACCTCGGCAAACGGCTCACCGAAGTCGTCCCCGGGGTCAACGCCGTCGCCCTGGAGGCGACCATGCAGCAGGTCCTCGACCGGGGCACCGCCGTCGTCGACGTCCGCCGCACCGGACGGACACCCGCCGACCCCGAACACGACCGGACCTGGTCCTGCTCCTACGCCCCGCTCCTCGACGGCTCCGGGCGGCCCCTCGGAGTGATCGCCTCCCTCATCGACATCACCGAGCGACAGCAGGCCCAGGCCGAAGCCGAACTGGCCCAGCACCGCTTCGCCCTGCTCGCGGAGGCCGGCACCCGCATCGGCACGACCCTGGACCTGCACCAGACCGCCCAGGAGATCGTCGAACTGCTGGTGCCGCAGTTCGCGGACTCCGCCGACGTACAGCTCCTCGAATCGGTCCTGGGCCCCGACGAGGGCGCGGCGCCCGCGGCCTCCACCCGCGGAGTGCTGCGCCGCCTGGCGGCCCAGTTCCCCGACCCTGCCGCCCCCACCGCGAAACTCACCGCCGGCCAGACCTTCCAGATCCCCGAGGGCACCGTCTACGAGCGGGTCATCACCGAGGGCCTGCCCATGAACCTCTACGTCTCCGACATCCCGGCACTGATCACCTCCCCGCGCGCCGGCGCCCTGCGGGCCTACCTGGCCACCCTGGGCTCGGCCCGCCTGGTCCCGCTCGTCGCCCGCGGCACCGTCCTGGGAGCCGTCACCGTGACCCGGACGCGCGAGCGCGAGCCCTTCGACGCGCAGGACTGCGTACTCGTCGACGAACTCGTCGCCCGCGCCGCCCTCAACATCGACAACGCCCGCATGTACACCCGCCAGCGCCGGGCGGCCCTCACCCTCCAGCGCAGCCTCACCAACAGCGCCCTGCCCGAGGTCCCCGGCCTCGAACTCACCGGCCGCTACCTGCCCGCCAGCGACCACGACGTCGGCGGGGACTGGTTCGACGCCATCCCGCTGCCCGGCGGCCGGACCGGGCTCGTCATCGGGGACGTCATGGGCCACGGGGTCCACGCGGCGGCCGTCATGGGCCAGCTGCGCACGGCCGTACGGACCCTCGCGCGCCACGGCGTACCCCCCGCGCAGCTGCTCCGCTCCCTCGACGCGGTCGTCGCCGACCTGGGCGAGGACGAGATGGCGACCTGCGTGTACGCGGTGCACCACGCGGCGTCCGGCACCTGCGTGATCGCCCGCGCCGGCCACCCGCCGCCGGCCGTCGTCGCCACCGACGGGAGCGTCACCTTCCTCCACGGCGCGCCCGGGACCCCGCTGGGCACCGGAGGACGCGACTTCCGCACCGAGGAGGTGCGCCTGCCCCCGGGCAGCCTGCTCGTCCTCTACACCGACGGACTCATCGAGGCCCGGGACCGCGACCTCGACCAGGGCATGGAACAGCTGGGACAGGCCCTGCAAGGGGTGGAGCAGCCCCTGGAGGGACTGTGCGACCAGATCCTGCGGCGGCTGCTCCCGCGCGCGCAGGAGGACGACGTGGCGATGCTGCTCGCCCGCTCCCGGCCCGCCTGACCCACCCGGCTCACCAGGCCAGGTCCTCCAGCGCGTCCAGGTCCGGCGGCGCCGGCGGCTGCGGCTCCGCACCCCCGGTCAGCGGCAGCTCGGCCCAGATGACCTTCCCGCGGTCGGTGTAGCGGGTGCCCCACCGTTCGGCGTACTGCGCGACCAGGAACAGCCCGCGCCCGCCCTCGTCGGTGGTGGCCGCGTACCGCAGGTGCGGGGAGGTGCTGCTGCCGTCGGAGACCTCGCAGATCAGGCTCCGGTCGCGGATCAGGCGGACCCCGACGGGCGCGCTGCCGTACCGGATCGCGTTGGTGACCAGCTCGCTGAGGATCAGCTCCGCGGTGAAGGCGATGTCCTCCAGGCCCCACTCGACGAGCTGCGCCGAGCCGGCGTTGCGCACCCGCGAGACGGCGGAGTGCTCGACGGGCACCTCCCACTCGGCGACCCGGTCGGCCTCCAGCCGCCGGGTGTCCGCGATCAGCAGGGCGATGTCGTCGCTCGGCACCGGGAACAGCATCGTGGCGAGCACGTCGGACGCCGCCTGGTCGGGGCTGCGGCCGGACCGTGACAGGCTCTCGGCGAGCAGGCGCAGACCCGTGTCGAAGTCCCGGTCGCGGTCCTCCACCAGGCCGTCCGTGAACAGCACCAGCCGGCTCCCCTCCGGCAGGTCGAACTCGACCGCCTCGAAGGGCATCCCACCCACGCCGAGCGGGATCCCGGCCGGCATTTCGGGGAACTCCACCCGGCCGTCGGGGCGGATCAGCGCGGGCCCGGGGTGGCCGGCGCTCGCCATCCGGCACCGCCCCGAGACCGGATCGTAGACCGCGTAGAGACAGGTGGCGCCGGTGACGGACGAGGCGCGCCCGGCCGTACCGTCGGGCTCCGCGTCCTCGCCGCCCGTTGCGCTCCCGTTCCCGTCGGCGGTGCCCTCCGCGTTCCCGGCGCCCCCGGCCTCGTCCTGGTCGATCCGGTTGATCAGCTCGTCCAGGTGTCCGAGCAGCTCGTCGGGCGGCAGGTCCAGGGTGGAGAAGTTGTGCACCGCGGTCCGCAGGCGGCCCATGGTGGCCGCCGCGTGCACCCCGTGCCCGACGACGTCGCCCACGACCAGCGCCACCCGGGCGCCCGGCAGCTGGATCACGTCGAACCAGTCGCCGCCCACCCCCGCCTTCGCCGGCAGGTAGCGGTAGGCCACGTCCACGGCGCTCTGGTCGGGCAGCACCCGGGGCAGGAGGCTGCGCTGGAGCGTCACGGCCATCGCGTGCTCGCGGGTGAAGCGGCGGGCGTTGTCGATGGAGACGGCCGCCCGCGCACCCAGCTCCTCCGCGAAGGACAGGTCCTCCCCGTCGAAGGGCTCGGGGGTGTCGGCCCGCCAGAAGTTGGCCATGCCCAGCACCACCCCGCGGGCCTGGAGGGGTACGGAGATCAGCGAGTGCAGTCCGTACTCGAGGGCCACCCGGGTGCCCTGGGAGTCCTGGGCCCGCCAGCCCATGGCCGCGTTCAGATCGGCAGCGAGCACCGCGTGCCCGGCGTCCAGGGCCGCCGCCATCGGGGCCGTCGGCACCTCGAACCGGATGAGGTCGCCGACCGGCTGGAGCGGCGAGTCGCTGCGGATCCCGGAGATGGCGGCCCGGCGCATCTCGGTGTACACGCCGCCGCGTGAGGGCTCGTCGCCGCGCAGCACGGGCTCCAGCAGCTCCACCGTGACGAAGTCGGCGAAGCGCGGCACGGCCACCTCCGACAGCTCCTCGGCGGTCCGTGCCACGTCCAGCGTGGTGCCGATCCGCACGCCCGCGTCGTACAGCAGCTGGAGGCGGCTGCGGGCCTCCTCGGCCCGGCCGGAGACCGAGGCGAGCTCGGTCGAGTCGCGCAGGGTCACCACACGGCCGGCCGGCCGCCCCGCGTACGCCATCGTGGGCCGTACGTTGACCGCGAGCAGCCGGTCGCCCGCCAGGTGCACGTGGTCGGTCACCACCCGGCCCGAGGCGAGCAGCTCGGTGGTGCGGGGGTCGAGTCCCAGGTCGCCGACGTGGCGCTCCTCGGCGTCCTGCGGCAGGTCGAGCAGCCGCCGGGCCTCGTCGTTGGCGAGGATGAGCCGCTGGTCGTTGCCGATGATGAGCACGCCCTCGCGGACGGCGTGCAGAACGGCCTCGTGGTGTTCGTTCATCCGGGTCATCTCGGCGGCGCCCAGGCCCCGGGTCTGGTGCAGCAGCCGCCGGCTGACCAGGGCGGCGCCGGCCGTGCCCAGCAGCAGACCGCCCGCCGTGGCGCCCACGAGGAGGGGGAGCTGTCCCTCGACGGCGTGGGAGACGTTCTCCACCTCGATGCCGGTGCCGACCAGGCCGATGACCTCGCCGTCCGCGTTCCGCACGGGCACCACCGCCCGCACGGCGTCGCTCGGCTGCCCCTTGAACACCTGGGTGAAGGACTCCCCGGCGACGGCCCGGGAGATGTCCGAGGCCCGTTTGCCGATCAGCTCGGGCCGCGAGTCGGTGTAGCGGACCCCGCGCAGGTCCATCACCGCGATGAAGTCCAGGCCCGAGGCCCTGCGGGCGGCCTCGGCCAGCGGCTGGAGCACGGCCGTCGGATCGCGCGACATCAGCGCCTGGGGGAGCCCGGGGGCGTGCGCGAAGGCCTCGGCGGCGGCGAGCGAGCGGTTGCGGGCGTCGCGCTGGCTGTCGAAGCGGGCCTGGAAGACCAGGGCCAGCGCGGCGGCGGTGATCAGCAGCAGCACGATCACCGCCTGGAGGGCGAAGACCTGACCGGCGACACTGTGCGCCCCCCGGGCCAGGCGCGCGGACATGCGCGAACCCCACCCGGTCGGCTGTCGACCAAAACGTCCGGTCATGAGCCCTTTCTAACACTGTCCCGGGGTTTGGGCGTGGGCTACGGGGCCTCACCGCGCCCCCGCACCGTCCGCCCGGGAAACGCCCGGGGCCCGGTGGGTCAGAGGACGTCGGCGGCGATGTTCGCGGCGACCTGCTCCAGGAGGGGACCCGCGTTCGGGATGGACTTGGCCGGGTCGGGCTCCAGATCCGTCAGTGGGTACGCCTTGCGGATACCGGCACCCTCCAGGGCCTCCTGGCCCAGCAGGAGTCGGCCGCAGACCGCGACCACCGGCTTGCCCGCCGCCCGCGCCGCCGCCGCGACGCCCGCGGGAGCCTTGCCGTGCAGGGTCTGCTCGTCCAGCGAGCCCTCACCGGTGATCACGAGCGTGGCCCGCTCCAGCGCCGGCGCGAAGCCCAGCACCTCCAGCATCAGCTCGATGCCCGGCCGGAAGCTCGCACCCAGCAGCAGCGCGCCGTAGCCGATGCCGCCCGCGCCGCCCGCCCCGGGAGACGCGGCGAGCTCGGTGGCCTTCGGGCCGATCGCCTTCTCCAGCACCTGCGCGTAGTGCGCCAGCGCCGCGTCGAGCGTCGCCACGTCCTCGGGCGAAGCGCCCTTCTGCGGGCCGTAGACGGCCGCACAGCCCTTCGGGCCGGTCAGCGGGTTGTCCACGTCGCTGGCCAGGACGAAGTCGACCTCCGCGAAGCGTGGGTCGACGCCCGACAGGTCGGCCGAGGCCAGGTCGGCCAGCGCACCGCCGCCCGGACCGACCGCTTCGCCGTTCGCATCCAGGAACACCGCGCCGAGCGCCGCCAGCATGCCGGCACCGCCGTCCGTGGTGGCGCTGCCGCCGACGCCGAAGACGATCGAGCGGGCTCCCGCGTCCAGCGCGGCCTTGAGGACCTCGCCCGAGCCGTACGTGGTCGCCGTCAGCGGGGCGAAGGTGCCCGCCGGCAGCAGCTGGAGGCCGGAGGCCTCCGCCATCTCGACCACGGCGGTGCCCCCGCGCAGCGCGAAGGTGGCCGTGACCTGGTCACCGAGCGGTCCGGTGACCCGTACCTCCCGGCGTTCGAAACCGGCCGCCAGGGCGGCCGCGACCGTGCCGTCGCCGCCGTCCGCGACGGGGAGGGTCTCGATCTCCACGCCCGGTACGGCCCTGCGAAGGCCGGCCGTCACCCGCTCCGCGACCTGAACGGCCGTGAGCGAGCCCTTGAATTTGTCCGCGGCGATGAGCACGCGCGCGGCCTCAGTTACTGCTCCGTCCGTCACCTTGCTATCCCTTGCTATCGAACAGTGCAGTCGCGCCGCCATGAGCTTATCCGGAGGATCCTCCTATGCCCATGAGTGGCCTGGGCCACACCCGGCGCGCCATGCGGCTAAATACGGATATACGCCTGCATAGTGTGGCCGCATGAGCGCCGAATCACTGGAACAGCCACGTCCGGACACCCCGGGCGGCGGCCCCGGCGGTCCCGTGGACGGCGCCCCGGACCACACCGTGGTCACCCTCGGCGTGATCGCCGTGCTGGCCGTCGTCGCCTGGGCGGCCCTCGCCGGAGACTCCTTCGACACCGTGTCGAGCACCGCGCTCGCATGGGTCCTGAACAACTTCGCCTGGCTCTTCGTGATCGCCGCCGACGTCTTCCTCGTCATGTGCGTCGTCCTCGCCATCAGCCGCTTCGGCCGGATCCGCCTGGGCGCGGACGACTCCGAGCCCGAGTTCACCAACCTCTCGTGGATCGCGATGATGTTCAGCGCGGGCATGGGCATCGGCCTGATGTTCTACGGCGTGGGGGAGCCCCTCACCCACTACCTCGCCCCGCCCCCCGCCTCCGGAGCGGCCCCCCGCACCGGCGGGGCCGCCCTCGCGGCCATGGAGTACTCCTTCTTCCACTGGACCCTCACCCCCTGGGCCATCTACGGCATCGCCGGACTCGCCCTCGCCTACGCGACCTTCCGCAAGGGCCGCGGCAACCGCCTCAGCTCCGCCTTCGTCCCCCTCATCGGCCGGGAGCGCGCCGACGGCGCGCCCGGCCGGGCCATCGACCTGCTCGCCGTCTTCGCCACCGTCTTCGGCACCGCCACCAGCCTCGGCCTCGGCGCGCTCCAGGTCTCCAAGGGCCTCAGCCTCACCACCGGGATCCAGGACTCCACCACCGTCGAGCTGATCATCATCTGCTCACTCTCGGCGGCCTTCGTGCTCTCCGCCTTCTCCGGCCTGCACAAGGGCGTGAAGTGGCTGAGCACCGGCAACATCGTGCTCGCCGCGGTCCTGATGCTCTTCGTCTTCCTCCTCGGCCCCACCGTCTACATCCTCGACGTCATCCCCTCCAGCGTCGGCGGCTACCTGAGCGAGCTGCTGCCCATGGCCAGCCGCACCGGCGCCTTCACCGACAGCGCCTGGCTCGGCGCGTGGACGATCTTCTACTGGGCGTGGTGGCTCTCCTGGGCACCCTTCGTCGGCGCCTTCATCGCCCGCATCTCACGGGGCCGCACCGTCCGCGAGTTCCTCATCGGCGTGCTGCTCGTGCCCAGCGGGGCCACCGTCGTCTGGTTCTGCGTGATGGGAGGCACCGCCATCCGCCTCGACTCCACCGGTGCCGTCGACTTCGCGGCCGAACTCAAGGAGGGCACCGAGGCATCCCTCTTCGCGATGCTGGACGCGCTGCCGCTGTCCACGCTCACCTCGTGGGTCGCCATGGTCCTCGTCATGACCTACTTCGTGACCAGCGCCGACTCCGCCTCCCTCGTCATGGGCTCCCTCACCAGCCGGGGCTCCCTCCACCCGCCCACCTGGCTCGTCGTCACCTGGGGCGTACTGATGGCCGCCGTGGCCGCCGTACTCCTCGTCGCGGGCGGCCTGAAGTCCCTGCAGACCGCCACCATCCTGGTCGCGCTGCCCTTCGTCGTCGTCATGCTGCTGCTCTGCTGGGCCCTGGTGAAGGAGCTCCGCGAGGACCCCGGCGCGGGACCCGCCCGCCACCATCCCCTGCACGGCGTGCGGGACGCGGTCCGGGCCATGGTCGGCGACGCCGTCACCGAGCAGGGGCCCGGCGGCGGCCTCCCGAGCCACCCCCGCCTGCGCCGCGTCGCGCGGTCCAGGGGCCGGGACCCCGAGGACGGTCCCGGCACCGGCCCCGCGGCGGGCGTCTGACCGGCGGCACCTCGGTAGGGTGGCCGGGTGACCACCACGGATGACTACGCCACGTACATCGCGAGCCTGCCCCGGGTGCTGGCCGGCGCGGCCGCCCTCTACCGGGACGCCGAGGGCCGGGTCCTGCTCGTCGAGCCCAACTACCGCGAGGGCTGGGCCCTGCCGGGCGGCACCATCGAATCGGACCGGGGCGAGTCGCCGCGCACCGCCGCCCGCCGCGAGAGCGCCGAGGAGATCGGCATCGACGTCCCCCTCGGCCGGCTCCTCGCCGTGGACTGGACGGTCGGGCCCGACCGGCCGCCGCTCGTCGCGTACCTCTACGACGGTGGCGTGCTCGACGAGGCCCGGCTCGCCTCGATCAGGCTCCAGGAAGAGGAACTGGTCTCGTGGCGGCTCGTCGACCCCGCCGAACTCACCACCTACCTGCCCGGATCGCTCGGACCGCGCGTCCAAGAGGCCTACCGGGTACTCCAGTCGGGTGAGGGCACCGTGGAGCTGGAGAACGGCCGCCGCCCGGTCACCCCGTGAACACACCCGGCACACACCCGGCTTACTCCGACCAGGACAGAATCAAAAGATGATCACGATGTACGCCTGGCCCAGCACGGCCGAGGGGCCGGACGCCCTGCCCATGGTCCACTTCACGACGGACGAGCAGGCCGGCGGCGAGGTCACCCCCGACGGGACGCCCGTGTGGCTCTTCGACACCGCGATACGCGAGGGCGGCTGGGCCCAGTTCGCCGACTTCGAGGGATGGTCCACGCCCGCCGCCGACTGGCGGGCCCTCTACCGCCGCGAGGACGACTTCCTCGCCGTCACCGGCCCCGGCGCCTGCCAGGGCTGGTACGAGGGCAACCTCGGCGCCGACGCCGAATGGGTGGCGGCGGCCGCCGCGCAGCAGAGCGTGGTGCTGCTCGCCGCCCCCGTGCAGCACCCGTCGCTCTACGGCTACGCCGTGGAGGCCGGCGCCGCCTTCGCCCTGCTCGTCCCGCTCCTGGTGGTCTGACCCGGGGTCAGGCCAGCAGCTTGGCCTTGGCGCGGTCGAACTCCTCCTGGGTGATGTCGCCCTTGTCCTTGAGGGTGGAGAGCTTGTGCAGCTCGTCCGCCGAGCCGCCGCCGGGGCCGGCCGCCTGCTGGACGTACTGCTTGAAGGCCGCCTCGTTCTCCTGCATCTGCTTCATCTCCCGCTCGGTCATGCTCTTCCCGCGGGCGATGAGGTACACGAACACGCCGAGGAACGGCAGGATCAGCACGAAGATCAGCCAGCCTGCCTTGCCCCAGCCGCCCATCGTGTGGTCACGGAAGATGTCCGTGATGATCTTGAAGAGCAGGAAGAACCACATGATCCACAGGAACAGCCACAGCATCGTCCAGAAGAGGTTCAGAAGCGGATAGTCGTCCATGCCCGGCTCCGATCGTGTTGCGGTATCTCTTTCATACAGGCGGTCCTGTATGTCCGCATTCGGAGCCGGTCCGTCGGCCGACGCCTAAGAACGCGAAGCGGACTCGAAGGCCAGCAGCTGAACCTTGCGCTCCACCCCGCCGCCGTAGCCGGTCATGCTGCCGGACGCACCGATCACCCGGTGGCACGGCACGATGATCCCGACCGGGTTCTTCCCGTTCGCCAGACCCACCGCCCGCGAGGCGTTCGGCTTCCCCAGCCTCGTCGCCAGCTCCCCGTACGACCACGTCTCGCCGTACGGGATCCGCACGAGCTGGTCCCACACGCTCCGCTGGAAATCGGTGCCCTCCAGCCGCAGCGGGAGGTCGAACTCGGTCAGCTCCCCGGCGAAGTACGCGGCCAACTGCCGCACCACTTCGGGGAACGGCTCCTCCGAGGCGGCCACCCGCTCCCCGAAGGACTCCTCGGCCGGCCGGTGGCGCTGCCCGGTCATGTAGAGGCCGCTGAGGACGCCGTCCGCGGCGACCAGGGTGAGCGGACCGTACGGGCTGTCGACGACGGTGTGCTGCTTGACGTTCATGCTGCTCCTCAGACGGGCAGGTGGTTGATGGGGTGGGAGTCCGTGGCCCACAGGTACTGGACGGCGTACGCCCGCCAGGGCCGCCAGCCGGCCGCCCGCTCGGTCAGCGCCGACGGGGTGGACGGCAGACCGAGCCCCCGCGCCGCACGCCGCACGCCCAGATCGGACGGCAGGAACGCGTCCGGGTCGCCGAGCGCCCGCATCGCGATCACCTCGGTGGTCCACGGCCCGAAACCGGGCAGCGCCGACAGCTGCGCGCGGGCCGCGTCCCAGTCGCTGTCGAAGCCGAGCGGCAGCGAACCGTCGGCCAGCGCCGAGACCAGGCCGGTGAGCGTGGCGCGCCGGCTGCCCGGCAGCGCCAGCGACTCCGGGTCGAGCCCGGCCAGGGCCTGCGGTGACGGGAAGAGGTGCGTCAGCCCGCCCAGCGGGTCCTCCACGCGCTCGCCGTGGGCCGTGACCAGGCGGGCAGCGTGCGTGCGCGCCGCCGCCGTGGACACCTGCTGGCCCAGCACGGCCCGTACGGCGAACTCCGCCGCGTCGACCGTACGGGGAACCCGGCGCCCGGGGGCCTTGTCCACCAGCGAAGCCAGCAGCGGGTCGGAGCGCAGCTGCTCGTCGACGGCCTCGGGATCGGCGTCGAGGTCCAGCATCCAGCGGCAGCGGCTGATGGCGATCGTCAGGTCGCGCAGGTCGGTGAGGGCCAGACGGCAGCCGATGTGGTCGGGCTGCGGGGTCAGGGCGACCACGCCGGTGCCGTGGGGGAGGCGCAGGGTGCGGCGGTAGGCGCCGTCGCGCCACTCCTCGACGCCGGGCACCGCGGTCGCCGCGAGGTGTCCGAAGAGGTTGTCGGGGTTCAGGGGCGTACGGAACGGCAGGCGCAGGCTGATCGTCCCCGGGATCCGGGGCGGGGCGTTCTTGTTGCGGCTGGCCTTGACCGACCGGTCCCGCAGCTCGCTCGGCGACAGGGCGAACACCTCGCGGACGGTGTCGTTGAAGGTGCGGATGGAGGCGAACCCGGCGGCGAAGGCGACGTCGCCCATCGGCAGCTCGGAGGTCTCGATGAGCAGCCGGGCGGTCTGGGCGCGCTGGGCCCTGGCCAGGGCCAGTGGGCCGGCTCCGAGCTCCGCGTTGAGCTGGCGTTCGACCTGGCGGGTGGAGTACCCGAGGCGGGCGGCGAGACCGGGGACCCCTTCGCGGTCCACGACCCCGTCCTGGATCAGGCGCATCGCCCGGGCGACGGCGTCGGCGCGGGCGTTCCACTCGGGGGAGCCGGGGCTGGTGTCGGGCCGACACCGCTTGCACGCCCGGAACCCGGCCTGCTGGCAGGCGGCGGCGCTGGGCAGGAAGGTCATGTTCTCGACCTTCGGGGGGACGGCGGGGCAGCTCGGCCGGCAGTAGATCCGGGTCGTCAGGACGGCGGTGAAGAACCAGCCGTCGAAGCGGGCGTCCTTCGACTGCACGGCCCTTACGCAGCGCTCGGTGTCGGTGTGCATGGCTCCAGGATCCTGGGCGGGATCGACGGGGGCTGGCGGTTTTCCGACATCAAGCGTAGCCCTGGCCGGGGGCTCGGCGGGGGTGGCGGTGGCCGGGGCGGGGGTGGGG
>NZ_JOAK01000049.1 GCF_000720455.1 Streptomyces virginiae
GGGGGAGAGATTGGGTCCCAAGCGGCGCCGAACCGGTTGGCGGCGGCGCGCACGAGGTGCTGCACCTACGGATGGAATGACGTGCTACTGCAGTAGTTTCAGGGCTGCAGTCGCCAGCCGTTGGGCGGTGAGGTTTTGTTCGTCGGCCGGCAGGATGAGATGGCTGATGGTCATGCGGACGATGACGTCCGCGGCCATGTGCAGAGACTCCGTGTGCTGTTGTGGGTATCGCGTGGCGAGCCAGCCCTGGACGAGGGTTTGACCGGCGTCGAAGATGGGGTCCGCTCGGGCGGTGAGGTAGGGCAGGAGGCTGTCGGAGCCCTTTCGGGCGGCTGTGATGACGGCCCTGATGAGGGGCTGATGGTCGGCCTCCTGAAGTACGTACAGGATGGCCGCCCGGAGGCAGGCATGGGAATCGGGGACGCCGGGATAGAGGGCACCGGCCACACCCGCCAGAAACTGCTGGGTTTCGAGGACTACCAGCGCACGGCCCAGGCCGGCGCGGTTGCCGAACTCCTTGTACACCGAGGGGCGCGACACTTCGGCCCGGGCAGCGACGGCCGAGAGGCTGACCTGGTCCCAGCCGGCTTCGCATGTGAGGTCGCGAGCGGCGTCCAACACGCGCTGCCTCATCTGTTTGCGCCAGGCAACGCGCGGAGGGTCGGGTACCGACCCACCTGCGAGTGTCGCCGCTTCGATTCCGTGCGTTGCCGCCGCCATGGTGGCCAGTCTGCCAGGGGCCGAAGCCCGTTCGGTGAACCGGGCTCGTGAGTGCGGGTGCGGTGGGCGCGTGGTGGTGCCGACCCTTGGAGAGGCGTCGGGGCCGGCACCACGTCTTGGAGCCCCAAGTGATCCGCAGGGATCAGGAGCGCTTGCGTCGAGCCGCGTATAGGAGGCCGCCGCCGATGGTGAGGACCACCGCCGCGATGCCGAGCGGGAGCGCCGGGTTGGAGCCGCCCGTCTCCGCGAGCGGACCGCTTCCGCTGTGGGGCTTCAGCCCAGAGACGCCATCGGTGCCGTCGGCGGCTTGCACGCCCGGTGAGGCGGCGGGGTCGTTTCCGGCGGACTGGCCACTCCCGGTGGGGGCGTCACCTTGCAGGCCGGGGGTGGAGGCGTCGGAGGCATTGCCCGGGACGCCGGTGCTCTTGGCGCCGAAGCCGTAGGCGCCCCGGTCGGGCGCGCCGCCGGCGCGGCGGGCTCCGGTGAAGTCGGTGGTGACGGCGGCGAACGGCGTGCCCGAGCCGGCGCCGGGGGAGCCTTCGCTCAGCCGGAAGTCCGCGTCGGCTCCGGTGCCCGGTTTGGCGAGCTTCGGATCGGCGATGACATCGTTCGGGCCCTGGACCTCGGGGGCCTTGCCGCCGAAGTAGATGTTGTAGTCGTAGGTGACGTCCACATTGCGGGACTTGCTGTTCGTTGCCTGCCCCGACCGGCCGTACGCGATGTTGTTGAGCAGCCGCACGTCAGTACTGTCATGCGCGAAGATGTTGGCGTAGCTCTCCATGCGGGTGCTGCGCCCGTTTGCGAAGGCCGTGTTGTGGACTATGTCGACGTGCTGGCTCTTGTAGGAGTGGATGCCGGAGCCGCCGTTGTCGTAGGAGAGGTTGTTGGCGACCAGTACCCGTCCGCTGTAGGCGGGGTGATCGGCATCGCCTTTGAGGGTGTCGATGATGATGCCGTTGCCGTCGGAGTAGCAGCCGCACTTCTCCCATTTGATCTTGGTCTCGTTGTCGTGGACGCGATTGCCGGTGACGCGGATCTTGTACGTACCGCCGTCGCCGCCACCCACGTCGCGCGGGGTGAGTACGGAGATTCCGCTGGTTGCGTACACCGCGTACCAGGAGGTCCCATGCACGTGGTTGCCGGAGATGGTCACGTGGTCGGAGTCGATGGCTGATATGCCGCCGCCGGCGCAACCGTGCACCTCGTTGCCGCTCACCTCGACGTGGTGCGACAGCGCACCCGTGGACCGGTCCTGTTCCACGGAGATGCAGTTGGTGTTGTAGGTGGGGTCGCCCTTCTTCGATTCTCGTTCTGCTCCGGTCAGGGTGAGGGCTGCGTTGTTGCCCTTGACCTCCAGGTTTTTGATGGAGACGTAGGAGGCGCCGTGAACGCTGATACCGTTCCACGCCTTCACCGGGTGGATCACCGGATGGTGGCCGGGATGAGCGGTGAAGGTAATAGGGGCTCCGGGGAGGCCGGAGCGCTTGATGGTCAGCACGTTCGACCCCGCTGATCGCTCGGAGTACGTGCCGTTCATGATCGAGACGGTGTCGCCCGGCTCGACGCTGTCCGCGGCCTTCTGCAGGGTCCGGAAGGGAGCTTGGGTGGAGGTGCCCGAGTTGCTGTCGTTGCCGCTGGGGCTGACGAAGTAGGTGCGGGCCGCGGCGTGCGCAGTACCGGCTCCGATGGTGGCGAGGCCGAGCGGGGCGGATGAAGCGAGCAGTGCTGTGGTCAGGGCGAGGGTGCTCGTGCGTTTCACTGTTGCCTGGTCTCCCAGTTTGTCCTGGCGAAGCGGCTGGTGCCCTCCGTGGGCCGTAGCCGCGAGCAGAGAACACGCACAGGGAGGCATTTCGTCCGTATCGCCGCGCCGGGGCAAGGCGCCGGGCGGTGAAGTGGGGGGGGGTGCGCTCCGAAGTCCGCTGTGAGGGGGGTGAGTTACTTCGAGCGACAGTTCCAGACTCGAAAATTGAACGCAACCCCGGACTAGGTGTAAACGTTCTGACAGTGCGTCACTTCATTGCTCGGTCTGGCTCACGCTGCGGAGGGCCGCAGGGTGCCCGGCCTGCCTACGCGTCACAGCACGGCGGCTCGAAATCCGGGATGGGCTGGAATCAAGTCCACCGACCAGGTCGGGCTGGACGGTGGCCGTCGGCAGGATCAGGCGGAGCGCGGCCCCGGGCCACCAGCGCGGCCGGGACAAGCAGGACGGGCGTTGAAGACGATCGCGCCGGTCCCGCCTTGGGCCCGATCTCGTCGCGGAGATCAGCGCAGACACCTCCGTCGACCGCGGCGTCTACCGACACTTGATCCGGTACGTGTGCCTGTGCCTGGACGCGACCGTCGATGACGTACCCCGGTTCGGCGGGAGTCCGGCCGCAGCTGCGGGGTGACCCACGACGGCGCTCTGATGGTGAGGGCTGCCGGGGGAGTGGAGACGACCCTGTCTCCGGGGGGTGGAGCAGGGCCGTCTCGGGCGGGTGAACCGAGCCGGGATGGCCTGTTGCTGACGACACGGCGGCCGGTATCACCGGCCCATGGTGATCATGAAGTGGTCCGCCATCGCGACCGCCACCCTTGCGCTCGCTCACCCTGTCTCCGGCCACAGCCGCGCACGCGGCCGCACCATCCGCCAACCCGGCTTCGGCTGCGGCCCTGGTGCCGCAGGTGCTGCCGCTCGGGGTCGCGGTGTCCGCACTTCCGGCACTTGAACGCCGGCGACATCCCGGCCGACGGCTGCAACACCCGCGCCGAGGTCCTCCGGGCCGAGGCGATCGTGTACCCGGAGACCGGGCCGGGCTGCACCCTGACCGGTGGCGTGTGGTGGTCGTGCTACGACGAGGAGGAGGTCACGCCAGCTGGCGCGCTGGACATCGACCAGATGGTCCCGCTCGCCGAGGCCTGGAACTCCAAGGCGGTGGAGTGCCCTGAAGCGCGCCAATCCGTGGCGATACGATGATCAGCGGCCGCTGGATCGGCGTATCCCGGGGAGTGCGCTTGAGTGACATGACGGTCGGTGTGGGCGGTTTCGAAGAGGTCGAGGACTTCCTGGGGATGCTCCACGACTACAGCTCATGGCTCGTCCTGGCCCGGCACCCCTACCTGTACGAAACGCTGGAGTGGGAAGACCCTCCGTTGATCGTCAAGCAAATACTGGGCCACACGCGGGCTGGACAGACAAGGATCTGCCGGGACCTGCTGCGCGTTACGGGGGGCTCGGTGCTCACCAACAAGGCCCCAGAATTCGCTCCGCCGGTCGACGGCCCTGAGCTCTACCTGCATCTCCTGGTGACCAGGATAAGGCACCGGGAGCTCAGCATGGCCGCCCTGGTTGCCGATGCCCAGGCCGAGGCCGCCCGGTGTGGCGCACGTCTGCTTCGGACGCACTGCTGGGCCGGCGAGGACGGCCGCCTGGTGCGCAAGTACGAGCAGTTGGGGTTCACGGCGACTCTGGAGTTCGAGGTGCTGCGTTCGGACGGGTCGTACTGGCCGGGCCAGGTGTTGCAGATCCGGCTGTGACGGTCAGCCCCCACCCTCAAGTCGGTCGGCATCGCCCAACGCATCTTCCTGGCTGGGCCCGCCGGCGCACCATCGAGACGCCGGCTCGGGCTATGCAGCCATTGGGGCAGACATGAATACCGCAGGGTCAGCCGGCTCCCCTGGGGGCGGTGACGGCTCGCTCGAACCGGTCGAAGGCGGACCACGATCCGGCGGAGTGGCTGCCGCCGACGTCGGACGCAGTGGGACGGTATGGCGCGGGGTGAACCGCGATGAGGCTCCACCGGGGTCGCACGATCGACGAGGCGGCGAAGGACCGGCTGATGGCCCCCACTGGCGGTGTCGGGTCCGCCGCCTCGTCCTCGCCTCCCCGCTACCTGCGCCAGCTTCGGGGACTGTCGGACTGATGATCACTTCGGCGGGTACCGCGCACTGTCTTCGATTCGTCCGACAGGGGTATGGCGCCTGCTTGGCTCCGGGCGTCCAGGCACTCAGAGGGCAATCATCAGGGTCACGAGCCCTCGGGGCGCTGGCTCACTCCGGTGATCGGGGGCCAGCTCGCTGACGTATCTGAGGGCCCCCGCAACGAAGCAGCGGCCCTCAGGGCCAGAATCGAGAGGCACACCGATGACGAGCCGGCGCGACGGTAACGAGCCCTCTTCCCCCTCGGGAGAACCGCCAGCGGCCGGGGACGCACAGGGTGAACCCGGCTGAGGGGGCGGGCCGTCGGCCGCCGAGAGCAGGACCAGGGCCAAGGAGAAGGCTGCCGTGGCCAAAGAACACGCCGTTGCCAAGGCCAAACAGGCCTCCGCCCAGGTCCGTGAGAAGGCCGGTCATACGACTGAACTGGCGAAGGGCAAGACACCTGAGCTGCTGATGCACACGGCCACCCAAACTGCAGAGCATGTCCGTGAGGCCGCATCCCGGGCCGGGCACCTCGCAGCCGACAAAACCCCCGATGCGGTCCGTGAGAAGGCTGCTCGTGCGGCGCACGCGGCAGGGTCCAAGTGGACCGCACTGCTTTCAGCGGGGTTCGCCCTCCTGGTCTTTCTCCTCATGCGCCGCAGTCGGCGGAATCGCTGAGGCATCGGTAGGACCGTGAAGGCCTGCCGGCGCCGGGCTTACCCGAGGGAAGACCGGCCGCTTGGAAGCCAGTCACCGTCCGCGCTGACCACCTCATCGTCGAGGTGTCCGCAGTTTCGCACCTTGACCCCAGAGCCGTTGTCGGTGTCGGCGCGCCGCTACCGGGGCCGCGCCTGGCAGGGTTTCCGCAGGTCGGATCACTGACCGGTGATCGTTTCGGCGGCAACCGGACCACGACCATCCGCGCACCCCGGACACGTCCTTGTCGGCCGGGTGAAGCCGAAGCCGAGCACCCACCCGTCGCCCTCGGCGGCCTTGCGGCGGCAAGACAGCCGTCGGTGGTCACATGCGACAGCTACCCCTGTAGGCATCCAGTCCCCTCCTCAACGGCACACGCAGCCGCGAACCCTCCCGGCCGCGCCGGCACGCGACGGCGGCAGCCTGGACAACGCCGACAGCATCAAAAGAGGATCCTGGAAGCCCTGCCTCCGCTGCCATCGGCGTCGCGGAACTGCGCAACCGGTACGGAAACGGCCACGGGCGGCTGGCCGCACCCACCGGACTCGGCCCCCGGCACGCCCGCTTCGCCTTCGCTGCGTGCCTGTGCCGAGGCCGTCCGGTGGGGTGTTGGCCCGGCAGCTGGGCCGCACGGGCGGAGCGCCTGCCCGGGCCAGCCGGGCGGTCCCCAGTACTCAGTCCGCTGCGGGCTCCACGGCTGCCGTCAGCGCGGCCAGCCCGGCCTCGTCGGCCGCCCACACGGCGGCGTGCCATTGACCGCGCCAACATTCCAGCAGCACCCGCTGGCGGTCGCCGTCCCGGGAATGGCGCTGGGTGCCGTCGACCGTCGGCGGCCCGGGGGTGAAGTCCTGCCCGAGCACCTCCAACAGAGCCGACGGCTCCCCTCCGCCGGCAAGAGTGAGCTGCTTGCCGTGACGGTGGACCGGCGCGTCCCAGATCCGGGCTTGGACGAGGTCCGAAAAACGGTCGGCCTGTGGCTGCCATACGGCGGACGGCGTCACGTCGTCGAAGGAGATCACCACTGGGGGGTCCTCGGAGCCGTCGAGGCGGACGGCCATCACCCACACGCCCTGGTTCTCGACCATGAACGGCAGCAGACCCAGGGAGCCGACCGGGTCGAAGGGCCGTTCTTCCTGTTCTTCCACGTCGTCGGGCCAGTCGCCGTTGTCCTCGGGCCAGTGGTAGACCTCTGTCCGGCCCAGCTGTTCGGCGTCGTACACCATGTCGTTGTTGCTGAACTTCCTCAGCACGGCGGCGCCCTGTGCCAGTGCGAACCACTCGCGCACCGAAGTGGGCACAGCGTGGCCGTGCACTGACTCGAAGCGGTCCAGTACCGCCTCGGCCTCCTCGGACATCTCCAGGTCCAGCCCGGCGAGTTCTGCCGCACGACCATGGAACCGCAGCGTGCCCGCACGCATCGTCTGTACCTCCTGTTGTCGCCGATGGGCAGAACGCCCGGCGGCCAGGGGCGACCCTAGCCGCTCGTACCGACAGCGTGCACCGCGGAGGTACCAGACGTCCGCCGTCACTCAGCCCAGCAGCTCGGCCACGACGGAAGCGGGCCTCCTGGTCGGCTCCCTTGTGGCCGCTGCTGGCCGCCCGCATGCAGAACATCCGCGAGAGGACGGCCCCCGGGCCATCGGCGCACAGCGGCTTTCGCGGCCGGTCCCCGCGACGGGGCGCGTGGTATCGGCCCGGATGCGGCAGGGTGTTTGCCTGCGAGGATTGTTCGGCTGGAGTCGGTGGATCCGCTTTCAAGTGGCTGCCCTTGCCGCTCCGTCCCGTAGGCCCCCGGCCGCCCCCCCGCTGGCCGGGGCAGGCTCCGGCCGGCCCCCCGCCGCTGGTTCCTGGGCCTTGTTCCGGTGCTATGCCAGGCGCTTCTTCGGTCGGGGTTGGGCGTCGAGGAGTGCCCACCAGGCGTGACCGTCGTGGTCGGTATGGCCGCCGCAGGCGTCGATGGTGCGCAGTACCGCCACCTCCGCCGGAACAGCTCCCACAACCTCCTGTTCACCAGCCTGGTGATTGAGGACCATGACGAGGATCTTGTTGTCCTGGTCGGCGAGGTGGACGCTGACGCGCTTCCCCCCGGCTGCCACGGCCGTGTCGACGAGGCCGTGGACCGCCTTGAGGAAGTCGTGCTCGTCCAGCAGCGGGTAGTCCCACTCGGCGACGGCCAGCGCCGCCTGCGCGGCGGCCTTCTTCGCCGCCCACCGGTCCGCACGGAACGCCAGCACCCTCGTCCGCCGGCTGGTAACGACCAGCCGCGGCGGCACCCCGGTGAGCGACTTCGGCTTCGTCGCTGGCTGCGGCCGCGGCGGCTCCACCGGCTTCTTCTGCGGCGGCGGCGACTTCGGAGGAAAACTCGGCGGAACCTTCGGACCCCTGGCTGACACAACCTCGCTCATACCCCACCACGCTACGCCGGTTGGCCCCCGATGGGCACCGGCATCGACCACAGCGGTTCACCACGTGTTGGTGATCTAGGACTTGTCCGGCCGATCATGTAACTGCTTCGCGGCCGGGTCGTTGATGTGGACATGGGGCGGGGTGATCTGAGTGATACCGAGTGGGAACGGCTGCGGCCGTTCCTGCCGGTCAGCAACAGGCGTTGTGGCAGGTGGCGGGATCACCGGCAGGTGATCGACGGGATTCTGCACCGGGTGCGGACCGGCGTGCAGTGGCGGGACCTGCCCGAACGGTTCGGGCCGTGGAAGACGGTCTACGAACGGCACCGACTGTGGTCGGCCGACGGGACATGGGAGCGTCTGCTCCAGCAGGTCCAGGCCGCCGCGGACGCGGCGGGTGAGATCGACTGAGACGTCTCGGTCGACTCGACCATCGTGCGAGCGCATCAGCACGCGGCCGGCGCCCACAACGACCCACCGCTGGCTCCCGTCTCAAAGGGGGCCGAAGTCCCAGAACACCAGGACGAAACGCCGTGGCAAAGTCTGCACGCCCGCCTGGTGGAGGTGGTGCGGGAGGTGAGGGCTTGGGCCGCTCGCGCGGCGGCTTCACCACCAAACTCCACCTCAGCGCGGACGGCCGCTGCCGCCCGCTGTCCTTGATCGTTACACCGGGCCAGCGGGCAGACTGCACGCAGTTCAAGTCGGTCCTGGAGAGGATCCGCGTCCCGAAGCTCGGGCCGGGCAGGCCCCGCAAGAAGCCGGACAGCGTCGCGGCTGGTAAGGCTTACAGCAACGGTCCGTGCCGCGAGTACCTGCGGCGCCGGGGCATCCGGCACACGATCCCGGAGAAGACCGACAGCCGGGCCGCCCGCCTGCGCAAAGGCTCACGCGGCGGGCGGCCGCCCGGCTTCGACGAGGAGCGGTACAAGAAGCGCAACACCGTCGAGCGGGCTATCAATCGGTTGAAGCAGCACCGGGCGGTGGCCACCCGCTACGACAAGCGCCGTTACGTCTACCTCGGCACCGCCACTGCGGCAGCCCTCGCGATCTGGCTCCGAACATGATCGACCGGCAAGCTAGTCGGCGACGACCCCCGTGTTCTGGCAGGCGGTCAGCAGCCAGCGGCCGTCGGCTTGCTTCGAGATCACGTACAGCGGGGCGCCCTCGCTCTCCTCGCCCGGGGCCAGGTAACGTTGACGGACCTTGACTGCCGCGACGTCGGGGCGGATGAAGAGCACGTGGACCACCTCGTAGGTGACCTGGCCGTCCCAGCTTGCCGCGGGGAGGACCTTGCGGGTGAACTCCGAGATCGCGTCGAGGCCGATGAGGACCTTGCCGTGGGCCGTCGTCCAGATCGCGTCCGGGTGGAAGAGGCTGAGGAACTCTTCGGGGTCCTTGTTCTGCTGGGAGTGCTCGACGGTCGCGACGAGCTGGTCGATCGCTTCGATGTCTGCCGCGTGGGATGTGGATTCCGTGGTCATGTGGATCATCGTCACACCTCAAGCGCGATTGAGGTCAAGCGTGTGATCACATGGCGATGTGAGGCTGACCGAGTATCTGGCGCGGTTCCGGCACGAGCTGCCCGGGGAATCTGAGCCCAGGACAACGAGCCGGGCACGAGACATTGACATGATCGGCCGGACACGTCCTAGTCGTTGAGGTGCGCCAGGAGGAGGTTGGGGTCCTTCGCCGTGACGTACGCGGCGCTCAGGACGTAGGCGGTGTCGCCGCGCAAGGCGATGGAGGTGGGGTTCTGCAGGCCGTCGGCAGCGGTCAGGACGGTGGAGTGGGTGCCGTCGGGCTGGACGAGGGCGACCTCGCCGGGGCCGTTGAGGGCGGCCAGGAGCTGGTCGCCGTGGCCGGTGAAGGCGAAGTCGTCGATCCCGGCCAGGCCGGTGGCCCGGGTCTGGACAGGGCCGGCGCGGCCGTCACGCAGAACGGGTATGCGCAGGACGGTGCCCCGGTCGAGGTTGCTGACCCACAGCGCCCCGCCCCGGATCTTCAGCCCGTTGGCGCCGAGGAATCCGGTGGGGGACAGTTCGGGGGCGGTGGACCAGGTACGGGGGGAGCCTCCGGTGATGGGCACGCTCGAGATGGTGCCGAGGACGGAATCGGTGATGTACAGGGTCCGGGCGCGCGGGTCCAGGGCCAGGCCGTTGGGCAGGCCGGCCGCGGGAAGCGCGGCAATGCGCTGCGGTGCGCCGCCGGGGCGCAGGCGCCACAGGCCGGTCAGGTCGGCGGTGCCGGTGGCGTACAGGAAGTACAGGGTGCCGTCGTGTGCGCGGACGATGCCGGTGGTCAGTGCGAAGCCCAGTACCGGGGTGTGGATGCCGCCGTCGGCGGGTGCGGGCAGGGTGGCCAGGATCCGGGTGGATCCCCCCGGCGTGATGTGGGCGACCTGGCGGGCCGCGGCGAAGGTGACGTAGGCGCTGCCGCCGGGAGCCAGGGCGATGTTCTCGGGCGTCTGGTGCCGGGTCAGGTCGAAGTGCGCGGCGATGCGGGCGCAGTTCAGTGGGGCGGAGACGGCGGACGCGACGCCGGGGGTGGCCGCGACGACCGCTGCCGAGGTCAGTACGACGGCTGCCGCGGCGGTCTTGGACAACGTGAACTTCTTCTTGAACATGGTTCCTTCACTGTTTTCGGGCATGCGGCAGCGATGCGCCGATGCGGGGGTTGAGGGTTGCGGGGCTTGTGGTGTGTGCCAGGTCAGCGGGAGCCGGCCCGGATTCCCCGTCGCACCGGGTCGTGCTGCGGGGTGACCTGATCGAGCAGGGCCAGCGCGGTCCGCGCAGTCGAATCCGCCTCGGTGGTGGCGACCACGATGTTCTGCCCCTGGTCCGGGCCCAGGCCCTGACTCAGGGTCTGTTGGGTGACGGTCAGCGGGCCGACCAGCGGGTGCCGCATCTCGTAGGTCGCGACGGCGCACGCCGTGACGCGGTGGTCGGCCCACATCGAGGCGAAGTCCGTGCTCTTCGAGCTCAGCTCACCCACGAGCGCGTGGAGCGCGGTGTCGTCCGGGTGCCGGCCCGCCACCAGGCGCAGATTCCCCACCACGGCCCTGGCCTTGGCAGGCCAGTCGGCGTACAGGTCACGGGTGTGCGCGTCGAGGAACACCAGCCGGGCCATGTTGGGCCGATCCGCCGGCCGGTCCGGGGCACCCGGGTCCAGGTGTCCGGCGAACAGCGCGTGGCCCAGCCGGTTCCATGCCAGGACGTCACTGCGGCGGCCGGTCACGATGGCCGGGACGTGGGCCAGTGCCTCCAGCAGCTGGCCGGTCGCCTCCGTCACCCGCTCCGGGGCGGCCCGACGGCCTCGGCCCGTGCCCGTGGCCGACGACCTGGCCAGGTCGTGCAAGTGCAGGCGCTCGGCCTCCTCCAGCCGCAGGGCCCGGGCGATCGCGTCCAGCACCTGCGGTGAGGCGTTCAAGGACTGCCCCTGTTCCAGCCGGGTGTAGTACGAGACGCTCACGCCCGCCAGCGACGCCAGCTCCTCTCGTCGAAGACCCGGCACACGGCGACGCTCCCCGTAGCCGGGTATGCCGAGATCCTCCGGTTGCAGCTGCGAGCGCCGCGTCTGCAGGAACTCCCCGAGCCGCACTTTTCCGTTCATGGATCCGAGTATGGGCCGGGCCCGACCGCACAGCCTGACCCTGGCGCGGATAGGCACCAGCGGGTCTGGCTCCCCGGCGAGAGCGGTGGTGACATGGGCGTTGCCGACATGGCCCCACCCCACCTGTCCAGGAGGACACCTTGCACGCCAGCGCCACCACCAGCGAACACGACGTCTTCGAAGTCCTGGACGCATCGGATTTCAGCTTCACCCGGCGCGCCTGGGTCGCTGCCGCGCCCGCCCGTGTCTACGACCTGGTCAGTGACGTGTCCGCCATCGGGCGCTGGAGCCCCAACGCGAGCGACGTCACGTTCGACCAAGGCGCCGGCCCCCGGGTCGGGGCCTGGTTCAGCGGCCGCAACCACAAGGACGGCAAACAGTGGACCACCCGCTCCCAGGTCGTAAGGGCCGACCCCGGCGCCTCCTTCGCCTTCGTGGTCGGCGGTGCCGTTGACGGCATCGTGCAATGGAGCTGGACCTGCCACGCCCAGGGACGTGGAACCGTCGTCGAGCAGTCCTGGCAACTCCTGCGCCTCGACCCTGTGCTCGGCGCCACCCGCGGCGACCTCGACGCCCTGCGCGACTACATGACGAGCAGCGTCGAAACCACCCTGCTCTCCCTCGCCCAGTGGATCGCCGAAACACCGGCCGGGTGAACGACCCCGCGGGGCGGTGCACCTGGACCGTCACGCGATCCGCAGGAACTCCGCAGCCCGCACGGGCAACCACGGCGGCCGGCCACCGGTGATCACCGACGACATTCTGCGCGCCGCGCTCCGCCGCCGGGCGATCGCCTCAAATGGGGCCGCGACAACCGGTCCTGCGAGGATGCGAAGGACGGGGGAGTCCTTCGGGGTAACGGCCAGGTGCGGTCGAGACTCCGCGGGCGACCTGCGAGGGGCCGGATGGCCCGGCCTCCATCAGGGCAACGCGGACCAGGGCGCCGTAGTGCGAGCTGAGCAGGGTGGCCGTGCCGCGGATCCGGCGGCGGGCGGGCAGCATCTCACTCGCCCTTGAGGAGCTGGGCGAGCTGCTCGTCCAGGTGAACTGGCCGGAGTCGAGCGCGGCCCTCCAGCCAGTCGAGCCGCGTCCCCAAGTCTGCGCCTGCTCATGCCGGAGGTTGAACAGACCTCGGCTTGTTCTTCACATTTCGACAGGATTGGCGTCATGACCCAGGAAGGCCCTGCGTACTACGAACTCGGCTACGGCGAGGACTTCGGTCTGACCGCCCTGACCGAACGCCTCAGCCGTCCCGGCTCCGCCCCCGGCCCGGCCGCCGCGCTCAAGCTCGCGGAGGAACTGGCCGACCGGTCAGAGGGCGAGGAGGCCGTCGAGCTGGGGGAGGACGCCCGCCGCCTGCTGGCGTCCGAGCTCCCGGAACGGGTCCTTCACACGGTGTGGCTGGCCTCCACCGGGAACGCCTTCGACCCGACCGACCACGGCATGACCTGCCGTGCCTGGCTGGAGCGGATCTCGGAGGTGTCCACGGCGCGGCTCCGGCAGAACACGGCGTCCTGCACCCCTCGGCCGGTGCGGCCGGGGCGGGAGTCGCGGCTCTGCCGGGCGGTCGTGGCGGCACTCCGCGTCACGGCCCCGGCCCTGGCGGACGCTTGTCCGCAGCCGAAGATCGTCGACTGCCTGGAGCAAGTGGTGACCGGCGCCGACGCCGATCTCGGCATGCGCCTGTTGCTCCGCGCGCTCAAGGCACACGCCGTGCCCGTTCCGTACGGGCAGTACCGCCGCCTGGTGGCCCTCGGCTGGCAATTCGGATTCGCCCCGGGCGCCGTACACGACGGCCTCGCGATCACCTGGCCGCCGGTCAGGGCCGCCTCCCGGCAGGGCATCAACGGGGACTTCGGGCTCTCCCGACTCGCCAGGCAGTTCACGGCGGGCCGGCACTACCGCACGCCCCGCGAGGCAGTCGCGGCCGCCGTGAAGGTCGACGGCTACGAGCGCCCTCCGGGCTCGGAGGCAGCCGTACTCCTGGAGGACATACGCCGGCTGCTCGACCCCGGCCTGTCCGATGACGCGATCACCGTGCTGTGGCTGGCGGCAACGGACCGCGGCCACAACATCGACAGGTTCGGCATCGGCGGCCGGGAGTGGCTGCAGCAGGTCGCCGAAGTGTGCGAGGAGCACCTGACCGAGGTCGCACCTGCCTACGCACCGGCGGCCCCGCCACCGGCCACCGCTGCCGGCGACGAGGTCCTGCGCGAGATCCGCGGCATGTCCCCCCTCGCCGCGACCACGGTGGTCAGCCCCGACTTCCACCCCCTCGAAGGCGCCACGGTCATGGAAGCCCTGGAACAGATCACCACCCAGAGCGACCCCGACCTCGGGTTCCGTCTGCTCCTGCGCACAGTGGAGGTCCTCCGGCTGCCGCTCACTGAGGAGCAGTACACCCGCTACGAAGCCCTCGCCAGCCGTTTCCACTACGGCGAGGACCACCTCCTCTTCGCGGTCGACCACCTGGTGCAGCGCACCTGACCCATGCCCGAACCGGTACGCACAACGAGAACTCCCCTACCAACCCAGGGCGCCCTGCGCCAGCGGATCCCCAATCGCCGACTCTGCCGGTGTCACCGGTTTCTTTCAGGGTGTGGTTCTGGTGCTGTGCTGATGGTCGAGCCGATTGACGCGCGCGACGTTCTCCCGGTCCTCGGCGTCCGCGCTCGCCTCAGCGGCGAACCAGGCATCGAGGATCTCCTTGAGCAGAGGTTCCGAGGTCAGGCGCAGACTGAGCGCGAGCACGTTGGCGTCATTCCAGCGGCGTGCACCGTCCGCCGTGTAGGCGTCCGTGCACAGGGCTGCGCGTACGCCGGGAACCTTGTTCGCCGCGATCGACGCGCCCGTACCGGTCCAGCAGCACACGACCGCCTGGTCGGCGTTCCCGGCGGCCACTTCGCGGGCCGCCGCCTCCGAGCAGGCTGCCCACTGCGGGTCATCGCCGGGGCTGAGCGCCCCGTACGCCACCACGTCGTGCCCGCGCTCGCGTAGTTGCCCGAGGAGTGCGCGAGCCACGGGTTCGTCCATGTCCGAGGAAACAGAGATCCGCATGTCCCGAGACTAGCCAGCTTTGCAGGAGGGTCGCCGCAAGCGGAGGATGAACACCTCCGCTTTGCGGCGTGGATGAGGCCCGATGCCCCGGAGCCCTCTGGGGCTGCAGTACCACCGGGCCGCCCCGCCTTTCTACCGCGCCAGTCGGCGCCGGGTTCGGATAGGGCGGTGGGCTGCGCCTGGTCGCGGGCCGGTCGCGGTCGGCTTTCTGGGGCGAGGTGATGGCTGGTTCAGTTCTGCTGGCCGGGTGAGTGCACGTAGCGCACCCCGGGCGGGTCTTGGGGGGAGGAACCCCTTCGCGCCGCCCTCCCGAGGGAAGACCACCAGGTAGACCTTGCACGGCTTGGCAGCAGCGGGTCCCTGATAGTCGAAGCTGATCCCCGGTTTCTCGTCGGGGTAGGTGTCGAAGACCCATGTCGCCGGCCCGGTGTACGAACGACCCGCCGCATCGGCGGACTGTCCGCACTCCGGTCCGGGCCGTGTGACCCGTTCCAGGTCCGCAGAACCGTCCGCCCGGACCGTCAATCGGCCGCCGTCCGAGCCTTGCCAGACCCCCGCCACATCAGCGATCGCGAGCGGGTCCTCACGGTCCCTGCCGAGATAGAAGAGGAAGGCGACCATCAGCGCCAGGAACAGCTGTTGGCGTCCGGGGCGCGGCAAAGGGAGAGCAGGTTCCGCCTGCCAAGGTTGCTTGCCCGATGATCTTCCTGGCACCGGACACCGGGCCAGGGTCACGGCCGGCCAGCGCCGGTGTGTGGCTGCGGCCCGTGGGCAGTTCCACGGTGACCGCCCGGTGGCCGTCCTTGCGCGGGGTCAGGGCATGAACCCCGGGACGCCAGTCGTTGAAGCCACCGACCACACTCACCTCCGCCGGAGGCATGCCGGCGGGAGGACGAAAGTGTCCGTGGCCGTGTTCTTGCGAAGGGCGCGTTGCAGCACGACAGGCTCCTGACAGGCAGGGGGGCGGGGACAGGAGCCCATGCTCGGTGCAGAGCTCGAGCCCGTCACGCTTGCGCCGCCACTGGGTCACCCGCCCGCCACACACGGCAGGACGAGACCCACGCACGCGTGTGACAGTCCAGGGGGAAGACCTCGACACCGCGCCGCCCCCTCGCAAGCAGGGCCCGGCCGAAGCCCCGGTACTCACACCGGCCGGGCCCTGCGCCACGCCCTGGGCCTGCCGCGCACCAGCGACCCCACTGGCGGTGGCGGGAACTGGTTGGGCGCCGTCGGCTGCCTGGTGTACTGCGCGCATGACAGATCAGAAGCAGTGCACGGTCGTCAGGACCGGTACATATGAAGGCATCCAGGGCGGGAGTTTCGGGGCGGGGATCAGCGCCCAGTCTGCGGGCGCGGAGCGGTTGTGTCTGCACCGGCTGGTCATGCCGGCCGGGACGCGGGGGCGTCCTCACCTGCACGAGGGGCACGAGTCGGCCATCTTCATCCAGTCCGGGCAGGTCGAGGTCTGGCACGGCGAGGACTTGGCCGAGCACGTGGTCCTGCGGGCGGGGGACTACATCCACATCCCCGCGGACACGCCTCACATGCCGGTCAACACCGGTGACCAGGACATGGTGTGCCTGGTCGCGCGCACCGATCCCGACGAACAGGAAGGGGTCCGGTTGCTGGACCTCCCCAGCTGGCTGGAGTCCCGGCTGGGGCCGCTACCGGTCGGGGCCGGCTGAGCGCCGTCGTCGGCCCGCCTCCAGCCGCGCTCCTGCGCGAGCTCGTCGAGGACACCGGCCCGCCCGGCGGTCGCAGCTGCGCCACCGCGCCGTCGCCACCAGGCACGACAAGCTCGCCGTCCGCTACACCTGCTGACTGCGGCCATCAGCGAATGGCTCTGAACTTCGTAAATGCTGCTGCGGCAGCAACCGTCGAGCAGGAGCGTGCCCCATGGGACCAGCGTTCAGGTTCAGACATTCACAGGCACGGTCGAAGCCACGTGCGTGCATCCATCCATCTCTGACCTGTGCAGACGGGCGGCGAGCCAAGGCCTGCCCCTGCTCGGATACGTCGATCCCTGCGACGAAACCGTGTTCAACGGGTCGCACTTCAGAGTCCTCATCCCCGGACCCCGGGCCTTGGCGGACGGCTCAGCCGCCGAAGAAGCCGAGGAGGGGCACAAGAACCTTGCTCTGACTGCTCAGGTCGAGCGCAAGGCTCACCGGTATCTCGTCTTCAACGGCGACTGACGACGCCACTTTCACAACACAGGCCTTATACGAAGGAGAACCAGTTGACGTTGACGAAGTCGGAGGACTGGCCGCTGTCGAAGGTCAGATAGACGTCGTGGGTCCCGGTCGTACGGCGGATGTCGGCGGGGACGGTGCGCCAGGCCTGCCAGCCGCCGGTGTTGGCGACGGCGAAGCCGCCGACCGGGGTGGCTGTGGGGCTGCCGAGGCGGACCTGGACCAGGCCGCTGGCTCCAGCGGCGGCCCCGGAAGCGACGCGGGCGTCGAAGCGGGTGGCGCCGGTGGAGCCGAAGGCCACTGCTGAGAACTTGAGCCAGTCGCCGTTGGACAGATGGCCGACGTCGGATCCGCCACCGCCGTCGGAGCAGGCCTCGACCTGTGCTCCGGACTGGGCGTTGAATGCCTCGGCCTGGATGGTGGTGAAGGCGCTGACCCCGCCGCCCGTGGCGGTGGCGGTCGGCGTGGGGGCTGGTGTGCCGCCGCCGGCAACACCGCCGACCGTGATGGTCCAGCGACCGGGGGTGCCGGACTGCACCTTGCCCTCGAAGTCGACTCCGGCCGGGTGAACGTCGTCGTACGGGAAGGCGTACCCGAGATGGTCGGGGGTGGTGTCGTGCAGGATGCGGGCGTAGTGGTTGGTGCGCGGCCGCGTGTAGAAGGTGGCGGGCTTCTCGGCGGTCGGCTGGTGGGGGTTGTCCAGCAGGGTGGTGCGGTTGAAGGCGGCGGCGAGCCGTGCGCTGAGATTGCCCATCAGGTCGTTGCCCGTGGTGAAGGGCGCGTCGCTGCAGGAGAAGATCGAAAGGGTGGACGGCTTGGCGAAGCTGCCGACTCCGGGGAAGGCGAGGACGTCGCCGTTCACCCGGCCGGTGACGGTTCCCCAGGTGAACTGGGTGTCGATGCGCAGGTCGGTGGAGCGGTAGTTGCTCCACACCTCGTCCACGTAGCCGTCGAAGTAGCCCCGGAACAAGGCATTGTTGCCGCGGATTGCCAGGTTGGGGCTGAGTACGCGCACGTCGCGGCCGCCCGCGGAGACGATCAGCCGGCTCCAGTCGCTGCCGTCGGCGGCGGACTGGGCCCGCAGCGCGGAGGCGACCCGGGACAGTCCGTCGGCGGGGAGCCCGCGCACCGTCTGGGTGCCCTGCCCGGTCTCCAGTTGGAAGGCGATCGGCAGCGAGACCATGTCGACGAACGTGATGTTGGCGTACAACTGGTCGCTGTTGAAGGTGAATTCGCAGAAGTCGTGAGCGACGTTCACGTTGGGATCGGTAGGGTTGCTCACCGACGGCAGGGCCAGACCGCCGCCGCGGTTCACCAAGAAGGTGAGCTTCGCGCCGACGGAGAAATAGATGCGGCCGCTGTCCAGGCGCGGCAGCGTCACCCTCCGCGCTCCGGCGCCGGACTCGTTGAGCGGGATGGCACAGTCGACCCCGAGCGGAGTCTGATCGTTGGCCGGAGCCGGCGGGTGGTACAGGCTGGAGCCGTTGGCCTGGATGAAGGCCCAGGTGCCGCCGGCCGCGGGGTCGCGGCCGAGCACATAGGCGTACACCGTGTTGTTGCCGGTGGTGTTCACCAGGTCCAGGGGGAGCGTGGCGGTGGTGGTCGCGTTGGCGCTCATCTCGAGCCAGGCTGCCGCGGCTGGCACGGCCAGGGCCAGGCCCGCCGTCACGGCGAGGAGTTTTCTACGGGGCATGGTTCGTTGGTGGCGAGCCGTCACGGTGGGGGTCCGTTCTTCGTGAGGTCGGGCGGGGGAGCGGTCGGACGCGGGGACGGGGGAGAGAGGGGAGGGCGGCGGGGCTGGTGGGTCAGCCGACCGTCCACTTCTGGTTGGCGGCGCCGGTGCAGGTCCAGGTCTGCAACCGGGTGCCGTCGGCGGAGGAGTTGCCCTTGGCATCCAGGCACTTGCCCGCACCTGTGTTGGTGAGGTCACGAGCGGCGGTGTACGTCCACTTCTGGGCGTTGGTGCCGTTGCAGGTGTAGAGCTGGACGACGGCGCCGTCGGCGGTGGAGCCGCCCGCTACGTCCAGGCACTTGCCGAGGGCGCGGACGGTGCCGTCGGCCCCGATGGTCCACTGCTGGGCCGCGCTGCCGGTGCAGTCGTGCAGCTGGATGGGGGTGCGGTCGGCGTCGGAGCCGCCGGCGACGTCGACGCACATGCCGCCGATGCCACGGATCGGGCGTGCGGCGGGGGCGTTGGCGGAGGAGGCGCGGACATAGTCGACGGTCATGGTCTGCGGGAAGGACGTGGAGGCGTCCGGGCTGCCGGGCCAGTCCCCACCGACCGCCAGGTTGAGGATGATGAAGAACGGGTGGTCGAAGACCCACTTGTTGCCGCCGGTGTCGGCCGGCGTGAGGGTCTTGTACGTCGTGCCGTCCACCGACCAGACGAGGGAGTTCGGGCTCCAGTCGACGGCGAACACGTGGAAGTCGTCGGCGAAGGCGCGGCCGCCGGGCAGGCTGTACGCGGCACCGAGGCCGCCCGCTCCGGAGTAGCCGGGGCCGTGCACCGTACCGTGCACGGTGTTGGGTTCGCGGCCGATGTTCTCCATGATGTCGATCTCGCCACTGTTGGGCCAGCCCACGCTGCCGAGGTCGTTGCCGAGCATCCAGAAGGCGGGCCAGATGCCCTGCCCGCGGGGGATTTTGATGCGGGCTTCGAAGCGGCCGTACGCCTGGGTGAAGGTCTTGGCGGTGTTCAGCCGGGCCGAGGTGTATTGGCACTGCCCGTACCAGCAGCCGAGGCCGGCGTCGGTGTTCTTCCGCGCGGTGATGACGAGGTTGCCCTGGCCGTCGAGCGCGGCGTTCGAGGTGCTGTTGGTGTAGTACTGCAGCTCGTGGTTGCCGAAGCCCGAACCGCCGGTCTCAAGCGTCCACTTGGCGGTGTCAGGAGCGCGGCCGGCCGCACCGTCGAACTCGTCGGACCAGGTCTGCGCGACGACTGCGGCACCGGCGTGCGGGGCGACCGAAGGGGTGAGGGACATGAGTACCGCCGCGACCAGGGCGGTGGTCACGAGGAGCACCACTCCGCCGAGAGAGCGGCGACGTGCGCGATGAGCAGCAGCCATGGGCATGGTTCCTTGTCTGGGTGGGGGAGGAGGGGGCCGGGCCGGGCGACTCGTGAAGAGCTACAGAGGGTTCTGAGAGCGCTCTCACGCGTGACGCAATGTCACCCGAGACGGCGAGTATTACGGAGGGGTAACCGTCATGGCAACGTCAGGCGTCACCCTTCACACGCCTCTGAGCTGCGGTTTTCCGTTGCGGCCTTCGACTTAACGATCTCTTAAGGCTGCCTTGATGTGGAGAGGTGTGAATCGGAGCCTCACGTGAGCGTCGGCCGGACGGCCGACGCGGGTACTCCGCGCGGCATCCGGACCGGGTGCTCCCGGCCGGGAACCCGGCCCCGGCCGACGGTTCCTCGTTCATGCGTTGGTGTCCGGCGCCGCACAGCCCGTCGATCGGTGCACCGGCGTTGGTCCGCGACACCACCGACACGTCGACGAGCGGCGCTGCCTGGCTCCGTACGGGAGCCGGGCGACAGGTCCTTACGGTTGTTCGCACCGCGAAGAACCTGTCGCCGCGCCGACCGCAGGCGTGTGCAGGGTCAGGCGGTGTGCAGCGTCAGGCCGTAGCGGCCGAGGATTTCGTTGATCGGCTGGAACCACGTCTGGCCGCCGGACGAGCAGTTGCCCCAGCCGCCGGAGGTGACGCCCTGGGCCTGGTCCCCGCTGAGGAACGAGCCGCCGGAGTCGCCTCCCTCGGCGCAGACGCTGGTCTTCGTCATCTGGTGGACGGCGCCCTGGCTGTAGTTGACGGTCTCGTTCTTGGCGAGGACGGTGCCGCAGTGCCAGTGCGTCGTGGACCCCGACCGGCAGATCGAGGCGCCCACGGGTGCCTCGGCGGAACCGCGTACCAGCTGGTCCGGGATGGTGCCCCAGCCGAGCACCACCGGTACGGTCCACCAGCCGCTGTGGATGCCGACGTACGCGTAGTCGTTGCCGGGGAACGAGGATCCCTGGAAGGTGCCCATCGCGGACCCGTCCCAGCCGCGCACGGCGGCCCCCGCCTGCGCGCAGTGCCCAGCCGTCACGAAGCCGCCGTACACGGAGAAGCCGATCGAACAGCGGACGTTGCCGGTGTAGTACGGGTCGCCGCCGACGGTGCCCGCGGCGTACGTACGGGGCGCCTGCGCCGTCTCGGCGACGGTGACGGGGCCGCCGGCCCGGGCCTGGTCGACGAACTCCCGTACGGCGGGGGCTTCCCGCTCGCTACGTACGACCGTGACGACGACGCTGTTGGTCCGCGGGTCGACGTGCCAGCCGGCCACCCCGGTGGGGGCGCGCAGCGTGTCCAGGCGCGCTTTGGCGCGGTCCAGCGCGGCTGCGCTGTGCCGGACGAGGAGCGTGTCGGCGCCCAGTGCCCGCGCCGACGACTCCTGCGCGCGGTCGGTCACCGCGACGACGAGCCGGCCGGTGGAAGGCTCGTACCACGAGCCGCCGTACGCACCACCCACGGCCTGCCGTGCGGTCTTCTCCACGGCCGCGGCGGCCTTTTCGGCGCTCAGCCGTTCCTCGGCCTGGGAAGCGGTGAGCCCGAGGTCCCGGCGCATCGCGTCGAGCAGTCCGGCCGAGGCGGACGGCGCTGCGGCGGACGATGCTGCGGCGGGCTGCGGAAGCGGGACGGCGCTCGCCACGTCGGCATGGGCGGCGCCAAGGCCGACGGTCAGGAGCAGGGCGGCGACGGCGGCGCGTAAGGGAGTGGTGTGTTTCACGAGACCTCCTGGTGTGGGGGATTGAGTGCTTGAGAGCGCTCTCGGAGGGTGTCGGTTGTTACGCTAGCTCACCCGTATTTGGCAGGTCCATACCAAGTTCCGCCCCGCCGTGGCCGGGCCCCACGCGACCACTCGGTCACCGAGGACCGTTCCCGGCACCGAGGGCCGACCTCGTTACCGGCCCGACCGACGTCGCGGTCGCGGTTGGGGGCCGGGGCCGGGGCCGCGATCGCCCTCAGCGGCAACCAGCCGTCCCTCGGTCTCCTGAAGGCGGTGTTCGGCAGAGCCCGCACGGCAGCCCTGCGCGGCGACCACCCCACCCCCCCGCGGGCTCCTCGCCGAAGGCCGGCGCACCCTGTTTCGCTGTTGGGGCGCTGTTCTTGAGGGAGCGTCGCCCATATCTTGTACTTCTTCCTCCGTACGCCGTATCGCTGCCACCGTTCTGGCGGCCGGTGCGATCGTCTCGGCTGCCGCGGTGCCGGCGGCCGCGCATGACGACGACCGTCATCACCAGCAGCGGCCGCGGGTGAAGATCTGAAGACGTCGATGTCGCCGGTGTCGATCGCGTGCAGGCCCCTCCATCACGTTCTCGTCCGGCCTTGCCCGGGCACCGAGTTGCCACGGCCACCTGACGGAGAGCTCGTCCGATTCGCGATCAGCGCCGGGTCCCGCAGGGTCGCGCACTGTTCGAGCAGCGGTGTCAGGGTCCCGCGGCCCAGTGCCCCGGAGCTCACCGTGGCCTCGCCCTCGTCGCTGCTGACCGCCGCGATCTCGGTAGACGGGGCGGTCAGTGTTCGAGGTCGGCGCGCATGGCGCCGAAGAGGCGGGCGGCGTCGGCCGGGGTCGTGCGGGGGAAGAGTGCGACGGCGGCGGTGGTGGTGTCGGACCAGCCGCAGATGACGTCGGTGGTGTTGGCGGACTCCGGCAGGCTGAGGCACTCGAGGGATCCGCCGAATGGGCCGGGCTGGTACGGCTTCGCGGTGGTCGGGGTGCCGGTGGATCCGTTCTGCAGCGCGTAGTCGATCAGGCCGCGCCAAAGGTGCTCGCGACGCTTGTTCGGGTCCTCCGGAACGCTGTCGACGCCAACGAAAAGGATGCGGCGGCCGGAGGTTTGCCCGGCACGGTTGTAGTCAGCGACCACCAGGTGCATGCCGTCACGCATCTCGCCCGGGTCAACCGGAACGTCGGAGACCGCGCCGGCACCCGTGGCCTTGGTGAGCCCGCCGGCGGTGGCGGCCTCGGCCAGCGTGTGCTTGCCGGAACCGGCGGGCGAGGTGGAGGAGGCGGGCGCGGAGGCAGTGGCGGAGGCGGCGGAAGGAGCGGGAGGAGCAGGAGGAGCAGGAGGGGCTTCGGCTTCGGCTGCGGGGTCGCAGGCGGTCAGCGTCAGCGTGGTTGTGAGGGCGATCGTGGCGAGGAGGGTGCGGGGACCAAGGCTGGGCATGGCGGAGTCTCCCGGGGTGTGGTGGTGGCTGGGCTGCTGGGCCCAATGGCCGCACGCTAGTGGCCGGCTGGGCGGGCTGGTGCCCTCAGCCCAGTTCCCTTACAGCACCGGGACAAGGCGGTGACGCAAGCGGACGGCGATGACAGGCATGGTGGTGCGAGTGTTGCTGGCCGCGGCCGGTAGGTGCTGGACGGGGGGAGCAGTGGTGATGACGGGCAGGCGGCGCTGCACCGGCGCCGCTGTGCCGGCGGGGACGGCGGCGTGTGCGGCTCGTGGGCCGAGAGATACGGGCACGAGACCGTCGTCCTGTGCTTGAGCCTGGTGGCCGGAACGGTGGCACTGGCCAGCGCGTGGCGCGGGTGCCCCGCACCCTCCGCGCGCCCGCCCTGTCGGCGCCGGACACCGCTGGGTGGCCGGGGTGCTCGGCCCGCCGGGAGGCGGACCGGGAGTGGTCGCTGAGGCTGCTGAAGGCGATCGACGGAGTCGGGGACGAAACCGGCACGGCGGAGGAGCGATCGGAGGTCGAGCAGATCGTCCGCCACAGCGTCGCAGGACTCCGGGCTGCCAGTACCCGCAGCCGGGCCACGGCTACCCGCTCCTGTGCGGAGCTCCATCCGTGCGATCTCTCGAGCCGACACGCTCCCTCGGCCTGCGGCCCGCCTCTGTCGGTCCAGCCACGCCACACCGACCCCCGCCAGATCGCGGCCCGGGGTCCGGATCTGCCGTGTCCGGCCCGCCATCCCGGCCGGATGACGCTCGCCGATCTGGCGCTGCTCCTGGACGCCTCGGTCGAAGCCCCTGCTCGGGGAGCGGCCGGCGGAACACCTCTGGCATGTGGCGGTCCGCAACCACCCCGACGACCCGGCCCTGTTCGACGGCCAGTGGGCGGAGGTGGCCGCCGCCATGGTCGCGGTTGCGGGGATCGCCGAGCGCGGTGACGCACGCCTTGCCGGTGGATCGCCGCGCGGCACGCGACCGACCACATCCACATCGTCACGACGCTCGGGCGGCAGGACGGCCGTCACCGCCGCCTGTGCGGCGACATCCCCAAGATGCACACCGCCGCCCGCGCTTTCGAAGCCGGCTGGGGTCCTAGCCCGAAGTCACCGCTGGACCGGACCGCGCGCCGCCCGCTCACCGGCGAGGCCCGAGAAGGCCGCCCGCCGCACCGTCCGTACCGCCGCCGCCCTCGCCCACGGCGACACCGATTTCTTCGACCCTCTACGCGACGCCGGACTCCGTGTACGCGAGCGCCGGGCGACGACGGCACGCTGATCGGGTACGTGGTGGCGCTGCCCGGTGACCGTGCGGACCGCGGTACCCGCCCGGTGTGGTTCGCGGTCCCACTCTCGCCTACGACCAGTCCCTGCCCCGGGTGCGTGAGCGCTTCACCCCGCACATCGCGCCGGCCGACCGGGCGCTCGCCCAGACGCGGATCCGGGAGGCCTCCGCTCTCCTGGGCCGCGCGGGACGGGCCGACGGTGCCGGTGACGTCGCCGCCCTCGGCGACCTCCTGGCCATCACTGCGGCGTACTCACCGGACCTGGTCCGTGACCGCGTCCGCGCGGCGGCCGCCGCGTCGAGCAGGCCGCCCCCCGCTCCCGGCGCCCGCTCGTTGGAAGGCCGGGCCCGCGCCGGCTGGCGGGCCTCCACCCGCGCGTGGGAACACGCCCCCCGCGCCGCCCGGGGTGGTGGCGCCGCGGTTGTGCTGACGCTGCTGACTGCGCTCGTGGAGGCGGTGGAGGCCGCGGCCGCGTGGCACCGCGCGCAAGGGTTCCATGCGCAGGCGAGAGCTGCTGCCGACGCTGCCGTGCTGCTGCGCGACGCGGCGGCCCTGACCGGCAGCCGCCCTTGAGGCCAGCCCGGCCGGGAGCTGACGCGTCCCGTCCGTTGTTCCCCACACCCCAGTGCGTGTATCGCGCGGTGAGGAGGAAGATGGTGGCATGGCCGTGGTGAAGGACATCGATGTTCGCGGTATGCAGCACTGTGAGACGACGGCACTGGGCATGCTGCTGCGGCATGAGGGACTCGACTTGTCCGAACCCATGCTGTTCGGGCTCGGATCCGGGTTGTCCTTCATCTACTGGGACAGCAAAAGTATGGGCTTCCCCTTCCTAGGCGGCCGGGTCAAGCCGTTCGAGCTCACCAGGAACTTGACTGCCATGCTCGGACTTGAGCTTCTGGTCGGGGAGACCACCTCCCTGCGCAAGGCGTGGCAGAACGTGGCGGCACCCATCGACGCCGGTCGGCCGGTGGGCCTTCAGCTCGACAGCTACCACCTGGACTATTTCAGCACCAAGGTGCATTTCGGCGGGCACGTCGTGGCCATGTACGGCTATGACGAACAGGACGCCTACCTGCAGGACACCGGCCCGCAGGGCGGAGCCGTCTCGACCAGTCTCGCCAGCCTGGCCAGGGCCAGGGCCGAGCGCGGCCCCATGACCGCCAAGAACCGCTCCTTCACCATCACGGCGCCCGTCGGCCTGACGCAACCGCAAGACCGGATCATCCCTGCGATCACGACCTGCGCCGACGCCTTCTTGCACCCACCCATCGCGAACCTGGGCCACCGGGGCATCGCGAAGGCAGCCGAGCAAGTGCCGAAGTGGCTGCAGCGCAGCCGCAACCCGCTTGAGGACCTGCCGGAGGCCGCAGTCCTCATGGAGAGGGCCGGCACCGGCGGCGCCCTCTTCCGCAACCTCTACCGGGACTTCCTCGCCGAGTGCGCCCGGCTGATCGACAGCAACCACCTGCGCACTGGTCACAGCCTGTTCACCGAGGCCGCCGGCCTCTGGACAGAAGTGGCCGCGCTCATCGCAGCAGCAGGCACATCCGGTGACGTGAACCATCTCGTGCGGGCCGGCTCCGTACTCAGTGACCTCGCGCGTATCGAGCACGATGCGATGCAGGCACTCACCAAGCTCTAAAGGTTGTTTCACAAGGTCGTCTGGATCGATACGCCGTCCGCTATATGCAGGTTTACCCCCGGCGCTTGCCTGCCGAGAATCCGGGCAAATCGGGTCGTGTCCGCAAAGTCCCGCCTGCGGGCGGCCGACGCTACATTGCGGACACTCCCTAGCGCCCCGCGGGGGCGTTTCCCCCTTCGCCGCTGAACGGCGTTCTGTTGGAGGTCCGGGCGCCGAGGGCCCCAACCCGCGCGGCCCCGCGTCTCAATTCAAGGCCGGCTGACACGGAAGGTGGACGTCCGTCGATGCCGGAGGCTCTGGTGCGTGACGCGGTCCGCGCGTCCCCGGCGTGGCCGCACATCGCGGCCGCGATGGCATCCACCGGTGTGCCGGCCCGCCCGCGCGCGGGGCAGTGCCCACCGGACCGGACGGGCCCGTCGGCCCGTACCCGCTGGCCCGCCCGACCGAGGAAGCCGTTGCTGATGACGTCCGGATACCCGCCGCTGCCCGAGCCGTTCGCCGCAGCACGGGGCGAGGCCGCGTACACGGCGGCGATGGCCCACCGCCTGGTGCTGGCCATCTCCGACGCGGTCCGCCGCGCCGCCCAGAAGCGCCTCACCGGCCGGGAGGAGGAACTCGGCGAGGACGCCGAGGCGATGGTGTCGGGCTGGTCGGCCGAGCAGCTGCGCGGCCATCTCGGCGACGACGTCAGCCCCAGCAGACCGAGACCCAGCAGGCCGTACATCAAGCCCATCCGTAACCTCCGAATGCGCTGCTCCCTGTCGCTTCCCGTTGTCACATGTCCCCCTGAGAAACACCGGATGCCGGTTGGCTGAGCAGGATGGAGGCGCTGTCGACACCCGGCAAGGGGCCCATCTGCACGGGGTTGTTCATGCCGGTGAAGGCGAGGCTGATCGGGTTCGGGCGGGCCGTCGGTGGTCGCCTTGAGCAGGAACGGCGTGCAGCAGACGGTATCGGCCGCATCCAGCACCGCCACAGAGCTGCCGCTGCCCGCCCGGCCCTGCGCCCCGGTCGGCCTCGTGGGAGCCGGCCGGGCCGGCCAGGGTCAGCTGCACCCGTCAGCGCTGCTGGATCCACCAGGTGATCCATCCCATCAGGAACGTCCGTTCCCGCTCCACCACCGCCCCCACCGTGGCCACCGGCCTTCCTGCCACCGCAGCGGCCGCGGCTTCGGCGCAGGCCGCGGGGAGTCAAGGCCGGCAGGACTGCCGGACGCGGAGCAGCTCGGTCCGCAGCACGGGTGTGCCGTCGACCGGTGCCGGGTCCTCCGCGGTCGGCTCGATTCCTCCGGCGGCGGTTTTGTCGAGTGTTGCCAGGCCGTCGGGGCCGACCGTGCCGAACACCGTGTAGTTCGGGCGCAGCGCGGAGTCGCCGTAGACGACGAAGAACTGTGAGCCGTTCGTGTCCGGACCGGCGTTGGCCATCGCCAGCAGGCCGCGCCCGTACAGGCGGCGTGCGCCGGTCGGATCGGTCGGTGCGGGTGGCAGATCCACCGGCAACTCGTCCTTGTACTTGTACCCGGGCCCTCCCTCACCGGTACCGGTCGGGTCGCCGCACTGCAGGACCTTCAGCGTCGGATACGCCGTCAGACGGTGGCACACCGTTCGGTCGTAGAACCCATGCCGTGCCAGGTGCAGAAAACTTTGTACCGTGCATGGTGCCTTGGCCCGGTCCAAACGCAGCGGGAGCGGACCCTGGCTGGTCGGAACAGCCATGTCAACCGTGCCACGGCTAGGGGTGCGCCGCGGGTCAGGCGGCAGCGGAACATGACGCGCGGGCGGCTCGTCCGGGGTCTGTGTGTACTGGCAAGGGCCGTGCGTGGTGCGCGGCGGAGCGCCGTCGGAAGCGGTAGCGGCACTTCCCCCGGACACGACTAACGTCACGGCCGCAAATGCGCTGATCAGTGCTCGGTTCATCTTGCGCGCCCTCCTGATGATCGCCAGGTTTTGGAGCGGTCGCAGTCTAGGGCGTGGTGTGGGCGGCGGGAATGGGCAGTGACAGGAGGCCGGCGAGGGGCGCTGCTGCGGTGGTCGGTCCGGATGGTGACCGCCGGGCAGCTGCCGGGGGGCCTGGTCCTCGATGGCGAACTCGTCGTCTGGGACATTGCAGTCGGCTTCGGCTGTTCTGCAAAGCGTCAGCAGGGGACGTGTGTCGCAGCCCGCGTCGCTAGACGAAGGCCCCGGGGGTCACGACGTCCCGGGGCCTCCACTTCGCTGACCTCCCAGCTCAACGACGAGCTGGGCGGCATGTCACGCCCAGTCCACACCCAGCTTCGCGAGCGAGGCGAGCTGGTCGGCGGCAGTGAGTTGTCGAGTGGCTCTTGGTGCGGCCCCCGGTCGCCGTGACGTACGTCCGGTGCGCCCTGTGCGGAGCACCCGGTGAGCTCGTCGTCCTCGAGGACGAGCGGCTGGACCTGGTGCTGGGCCGGGCCAGGAGCCACGTCCCCGCCCGCGGACTGCCCGGACGTCGCCGAGTCGGTTGCGCAGATACCTGGCCGCAGAACCGATGGTCACCCCGGTGACTACCGCGGAGGCACTGGCACACGCGTCCCGCCGGCCCAGGATGAGCCGCGAGCGTGGCAGCCCTGGTGGCTGCCGGCATGGAGAAGGCCGGGACGCGGATGCTGTATGAGTCCGGGTGCTGAGGGGGGGCCTCCGCTCAGGAGCGGACCTCCTCGTCCAGCACGCCGCCGAGGCCCGCTCCCGCGCGTCGAAGTGGGCCGTCTTCCGGCGGATCGGCGCCCGTAGAAGCACCGCGGACCACGCTCCGGCTACGCGGTGAGAACCGCCGAATCGAGGCCGCGAGCGGCGACGAGCTGGGCACTGCCGTCGGCCAGTCGGTAGGACAGCCCCACCATGCCGAGGCGGCCGTCGGCCACTCTCTCAGCCAGGACGCGGGAGCGTTCCAGCAGCAGGTCCACGGTGTGCTCGATGTGTTCCGCCAGGATCTCGTCGGCCGTCTCGCGGCCGGCTGCGCGGGCTGCCAGCACGCTCGGGGTAACCCGCTCGACAACGTCACGGACGAAGCCGCCCGGCGTCCGCCCGTTCTCCAGCGCGGAGCAGGCCGCGGCGACAGCGCCGCACGAGTCGTGGCCGAGGACGACGACCAGAGGCGCGTCGAGGACGCTCACGCCGAACTCTATGGAGCCGAGCACTTCCGCACCGGCGACGTGCCCCGCGGTGCGGACCACGAACAGGTCACCCAGGCCTCGGTCGAAGATGATCTCGGCGGCCAGCCGGGAGTCGGAGCACCCGAACAGTACGGCGAAGGGCTGCTGGGACGGTGCGGTCTCGGCACGGCGGGCGGCGTCCTGGTTCGGATGCTCGGAAGCGCCTGAGACGAACCGTTGGTTGCCCGCCATGAGCAGATCGAAGGCGTCGCGGGGAGTCGGAGTCTGGATCTCGGCCATGGCCGCAGCCTACGATGCCGCCCCAGCCGTCGCACGACCTGGCCCCGCCGGACCGGGCCACGCGGCGCCTTCCCTTCCCACGCGTCCGACGAGAGAGGCTTCGCAGCCCGCCTGCGCCTGGAGCCATGGATGACCGGATAAGCCAGCACCTCAACGACTGCGACCACATGGGTGACCCGCTGGCGGGAGACGTACCCGCGCTCGAGCAGCGACCAGCGACCAGCAGGTGACCCTGCAGGGCGCCGGCGCACGGCCCGCACGCCCTGGCCGTCGCCGGCCGGCGCGCGATGAGGTCAGGCCGCGGCCGGTGGCTCAATGAGGAACGGCAGATGCCCCGGCCATCGCCAGTAGCCCACCCACTTGCGGGTGGGGGCCCTGCGAGCGGCGTCGGGGCGGGTCACACAGTGGTCCGAGGCCCGGCAGCGCGGCGGAGCCGGTTGGCGATCGCCAGTCCCAGGCCCTCCTCGGTCGGCAGAGACGCGACGATGAGGTCGCAGCCCTGCTGGTCGAGTTCGCGCAGGAACCCGTACAGCCCCTGCGCGTAAGCGGTCATCGAGGCGGGTAGCGCCACCACGGCGTGCGCCTTCACCGGAACGTGCGCGACGGAGGCAGGCACGAGGACGCCCACCCGATGCCCCAGCCGTTGAGCGAGTTCTGCTTCGGCGATGACCCTGTCCGGCTCGACGAGGACGACCCGTCCACGCGGTGCATAGTGGGACGGATGCTGGCCGGGCACCCGGACCCGGCTCGACGACGGGGCCGCGAGCGGGCCGCCCAGCAGCGCTTCGAGGGCCTCACGGGTCACTCCACCAGGCCGAAGGATGGTCGGGGTGTCGCCCGTGGCGTCCACGATGGTCGACTCGACGCCCACGGCGCAGGAGCCGCCGTCCAGCACGAAGTCGACGGCGTCACCCAGCTCCGTACGCACATGGTCCGCCGTTGTCGGGCTGACCGCGCCGAAGCGGTTGGCGGACGGGGCCGTAACACCTCCGCCGAAGGTCGACAGCAGCGCGAGTGCGACAGGGTGGTCAGGTACGCGCACGGCCACCGTCTCCAGGCCACCCGTTGCTTCAAGCGGTACTCGGCGACCACGCCGAAGAACCAGCGTGAGCGGCCCCGGCCAGAAATGTTCAGCCAGCCGGCGGGCCGTGTCGGGCACGTCCTGGACCCAGTCGTCCAACGACTCGGCGCTGGGAATGTGGACGATGAGCGGGTGGGAGGGCGGGCGTCCTTTGGCCTGGAAGATGCGCGCTACGGCAGCGGGGTCCTCGGCGTTGGCGCCCAAACCGTAGACCGTCTCGGTCGGGAGGGCGACCAGGCCGCCGGCGCGCAGCACGCCGGCTGCCTTCTCGATGTCACTGGTATTTGCCGTCACCCGCGCAATCCTAGGAGCACAACGGGTCGGTATTTCCCGGGTCGGCGCACGCGCAGGGCCTCGCTGGGCGACGGAGCTCAGAGGGCTGCGGTCGCCCTGGCGCTGAACGGGCGACCCCGTCCGCAGCTTGCGCTGGCTGCGCTGACGCACAGCATGGTCGTGGCAGCCCATCGTCGAGAACGGTTCCGCCGTGCCCCGAGGATACAGCCCCAGGCGTGAGCGCCAGTACGAGCACATCAAGGAGTCCCGGGAGAAGCGCGGGTAGGCCGGAGGGCTGCGCGAAGGAGATGGCCTCTCGGACGGTGAACAAGGAACGCGCTCAGATCGGGGTGAGGGCAAGGCCGCGAGCCGCAGCTCGACCCGGGGCAGGTCCGCCTCGCAGCGCGGTGGCGAAAGTCCGGCGGAGGTGACGGATACTGCCCAGAGGGAGTCCCGCAGGGGGCGCCGGCCCGCTACGGGACGGCGCTCAGGCCAGGAAACGCTCCAAGGCCTCGCGGGCCCGGGCGTTCGAGGCCGCGGCCCGCGCCAGTGACCGGGCCAGGGCGTCGACCCACTCGTCCAGTTCCACTTGGTGCCGGGAGAGCACGATGCCCCGGACCTCGTGCAGGACCTCGCCGACGGTCCGCCCCCGGTCCGTCCGCAGCGAGAGCCGCTGCTCTCCGAGCGAGACGTCCAGCTCCACGACGGAACCCTCGCGCCCGGCCATCCGGTCCGCGAGGGTACGCCTGCGCCGGACCTGCACGGCGCCGGCCGGCAGCGAATCCGCCAGGTTCGCCGACAGCACCCGCGCGTACAGGTTCAGGTCCGCGCTGTCCCGTCGCAACGCCGCGGCCAGCAGTTCCACGTCCGTCTCAGCCATCGAGGCTCACCACCACGGTCGGTCGGTCGATGACGTGGTCGTCGCGCAGCGGGCGCACGGCCGTCCCGATGGCGAAGAACTCGGTGGTGTGGCCTCCCCAGCCGTGTGTGTGCTGCTTCAGCTGTACGGCCACGATTCCTTCGGCTTCCAGGGCCTCACCTTCCGCCCGCATGCGGCTCATGGCCAGTTCGCGCGCATCGTAGAGCGCTTGGGTGAAGGGCTCGATCTCGACGTTGCGGCCCGCGTTGCTCAGTACCTGGGTGAAGCGCTGGTGTGCCACGTGATAGACGCACGACCCCATGACCAGGTCCAAGGGCGCGTAACCAGCCCGGATCAGCGTCCAGAACTCCTGGCCGGACAGGTCCGAGGTGAAGGGCTTGCCCTTGTTGTTGAGCCACGTCCCGCCCGGTCCCGGGTCCGCCCCGTCCGCCTTCACGGCCGTGCCGACCGCGATGAACTCGGCGATGTCCGACCCGAACTCCTTGAACTCGATGTCCAGCCGCACGCCCACGATCCCGTCCGCCCCCAGCGCGCTCGCCTCGGCCTCCATCCGGCGCATCGCCAGCTCGCGGGCGCGGTACATGGCATCCGACAGCTTGGTCAGTTCCTGGTTCTTCGACCACCGGCCGAGCTGGAGGCCGACGTGATAGACGGAGGTGCCGAGAACCAGGTCGAGCGGGCGGAAGCCTGCCTCGCGCACCAGCAGGAACTCGTTCACCGTCAGGTCCGAGGTGAAGAGCGCGCCCTTCTCCCCGGGCTGGATTCGCGCGAGCCGACGCATGGCGTCCTCGGCCACGTCCTGTGCCGGCGGCGGCGAGGCTTCCCCGAGCACGTCCCGCCCCGTTCTTTCGGTCATCTCAGCCCTCGCGCTCCAGTCGCATGATGGTCAGTGGTGGTTTGGTGCCGGCGGCCCGTTCGGAGCGGCCGAACCGGGCGATCGAGGTGCCGACGAAGACGGCCTCGGCCGTGAGGTCGCGCGTCGATCCGTACGTGGGGCACTCGCTCTCCCCGACTCGCAGCTCCACGCCGTCCACCACCACCCCGTCGCCGCCGTGCTTCTCCGTGTCGAGGACCAGCTGCTTGCGGGCCTCCCGGCGGACATGGCCGACGAGGTGGGTGTAGCAGCCGACCTCCTGGTTCCGGGCGCTGAGGGGAACCCGGAAGGAGCTGCGCCAGTCGTCGTGCCCGATCGCGAAGGCGACGCCGAAGGCGAGTCCGACGGGAACCCACCCGGCGTGCACGAGCTTGGCGAAGTCCTGGCCGCTCACGTGTGAGGTGAAGGGCGTACGCGGCCGGATGCGTGAGCGGGCCCGGACCGCAGTGCCGCGCGCAGTGAACTCCACACCCCCTGCGGGGAACTCGCCGACCCGCAGTTCCACGCCGACGATCCCGTCACCGCCGAGCGCGCCGCATTCGGCGACCGCCCGGGCGAGAGCCGACCTGCGCGCCGCGTACATCGTCCGTACAAGCTGCGACAGGGAGGGCGTCCACCTGGAGGCCGGCACTGGGGTGTTGTCGTCGGTGACCGACCAACTGCCGGGGCAGCCCCACACACCCGTGAACCCGACGTTGAAGACGGCTGTGCCGAGCACCTGCCCGACCGGTTCGAAGCCTGCGCCGCCGATCGCCGCGGCCTCCTGGCTCGACAGCGCGGAGGCCCAGCTACCGTCCGACTGTGGCGCCGCAGTCCCTCCGCCCGTGAGACCAGGCAGTCCGGCGTTCCCTCGCTGTGTCATGGACCCCCACCGTCGATCTCGCCCTACCGCGCGGATCGCGCCCCCGTTCGGCAGATTATGTCATCAGGGGATCGGTAACGGTGATCAACAGCTCAAACGTCGCCGCGCCTCGAGGCGGGCGCCGTTGCCCCTCGGGCCCATGCGTTCCGCCCGCCGGATGGAGCGGGCCGTCGACGTCCATATCCAGATCGGCGCCTCTTGAAGAGCGTTTCCCGCAGCCACCATGACCTACGAGGCCGACCAGGCCGACCTGTTGCGGCACGAGAAGGAGATCGCCGCACACCAGTCCTTCGACTACGCGCTGTTCGACGCGGCGGAAACAGCTCTGCTCGGCTGCGTCTACATCGACCCACCGGAGAAGGCCGGTGCGGACGGCGAGATCTCCTGGTGGGTGGTGGACGAGCTGGTGGACAGCAAGGTCGAGCAGGCCCTCGACGAGCTGGTGCCGCGGTGGATCGCCGCCGACGGGCCCTTCGAGCAGCCGCGCTTCCTCGGCCGAGAGATCTCCTGGTCGGACCGGCTCGCCCCGCCGGAGCACCCCGACGCGCAAGTCCGTGGTGGAGCCCACTGCCCCGATCTCCGCCGGACGGGGCTTTGACATCTCAGGTCCCGCCCGATGTGTGGCAGGGGCCATGCCGCCGCGATCGCCTAGGTCGTGTCCGCAAAGTCCCGCCTGCGCGGCGGGGTCCGGCACGCGCGCTTGCCGCGTTGTCGTCGGTCGCCGATGCTCCGCATCGGCTCCCTCCTCCGCCTTGCAATCGCAACCATCCTGCGGTCCCGGCCCTGCGGCATGACGATCAGTGCTTGAAGACGTCCTTGACCTTCTCCTTGGCCTCGCGGGCGTCGCCCTTGGCCTGCTCCGCGCGGCCCTCGGCGGTCAGCCTCTCGTTGCCCGTCAGGCGGCCAGCGGTCTCCTTGAGCTTGCCCTTGGCCTGCTCGCCCTTCGCCTCGGCCTTCTGCTCACCAGACACAGCTGATCACTCCCTCTTCGGTGGAAACGCCTTACGCAATCCCGTATGGCCGCTGGGCGCCCTCGTAAACGGGTGGGCTGTGAGAGGGCCCGGCTCGGGAGGGCCGCGGTACGGACCGGCGCACCGCCGGGGGAGGAGGGCGCGACCCGTCTTGTCCGCCTCCGGGCCCGCGCGTGACGACAGCGGCGGGGGAGAGGTCGTTGACCACGTGCCAGCCCATCCGCCCGTCCTGTCGACGGGGTCGGGGGTCCGTCCGCATGCGCGACATCCGCGGGCTCCAGCTCGGAGGCGACCAGGACGACCGTGCCGGCCTTCTCCCGGCCGTGGCCGGCTGCCTGGGGTCGAGGAACGCCCAGGTGGCCCGGCGTGCCCCAGTGGCGGCGACCGGAGGACGAAAGGCTGCGCGCTCGGCATTCGTCGTGGTCATCACGCCCCCGGGTCTGTCGTCGGTATCCCGCCCTGCCCGCTGCCTGGTCGCTGTGCCCCCGCGCCCGCAGCTGTGTGGCCCGGCGGCATCCGATTACCTCAAGGACACGCACGTGAAAATCTGTGTCGGCCAGAGTAGACATTGGGTGGTGGTGCGGTTATGGTTTCTCTCGTAGCCCAGTCAAGGAAAGCCCGGCAGAGATGAACTGCCGGGCAGCAGTACCCGCAGGTGCAGTTGTTGGACGGTGCGGCGGTGGAGTTCCGAAGCCAGAGCGTTTGCAGGACGGCGACGGGACTGACGGCCGGACCGGGAGGCCCGCAGTCATGAGGGGCCTCCGCAGGAAGTACCGCAGTAATGGCAGTACCCAGCAGTGAAGTCAGTGAGCAGCACCTCGGTGAAGGCGTCGGCTGCGGGCGCGCGCACCGGGACGTTCGGCAGTGGGGTTCCAAGCCAGGGCAGATGCACGATGGGCAACGGGGCTGGCTGCCGAAGGCGTGGCGCTTGGTCAGGCCACGAGCAGTAGCGCAGTACCAGTAGTACCGAATGGAGCAGTACCCGCAGTTCGCAGTACCAGCAGTTCGCGTTCCCCGCTAGGTAAGCAGTTGATCATCCGAGGGATGAACGGAGGGATTGGGCGCCATCAGGATCGCCCGGGCGGAAGTCTGAGCCCGGGTACCGCAGGACATCGATAGTGAGGTGGTCTCCGGTCAAGCAACCGCGATCCCCGCATCT
>NZ_JOAK01000050.1 GCF_000720455.1 Streptomyces virginiae
CGCCACCAGCAGGTCTGGAACGACCGCGACACCGCCACCCTCCGCGACAACCGCGGCAACGTCATCGACACCGAGTCCTGGGGCCGCCGCGGACACCAGCACCGCGGCTGACGAACGCGAGGGCGTGCCGGGGGTGACGGCGGGACGGGCCCTCGCCGTCACGGGCAGCCACCCTCCTCAGCGGGTGGGGTAGTCCGTGTAGCCGCGGGCGTCTCCCCCGAAGAAGGTCGACGGGTCGGGGGTGTTGTACGGGCCTTCGGTGCGCAGGCGGTCCGGCAGGTCGGGGTTGGCGAGGAACAGGGCGCCGAAGGCGACGAGGTCGGCGGTGCCGTCCTCGACGAGCGTGAGGGCCCGGTGATCGGTGGGGCCATCGGTCGCCGGGTTCAGCACGAGGAGTCCGGAGAACTGCTTGCGCAGGGCGAGGGTCGTCTCCCGCGCCTCGGGGGCGTACTCCAGCACGTGCAGGTAGGCCAGCCCCAGGCCGTCGATCTCCTTGACCAGCGCCTCGTAGACGGACTGCGGGTCGGGCTCGGAGATGTCGTTGTACGGGTTCCCGGGCGAGACGCGCAGCGCCGTGCGCTCGGCGCCGATCGCGGCGGCGACCGCCTTGACCACCTCGACCGCGAAGCGGATGCGGTTCTCGGCCGGGCCGCCCCACTCGTCGGTGCGCAGGTTCGAGCCGGGTGCCAGGAACTGGTGGATCAGGTAGCCGTTGGCCCCGTGCAGCTCCACGCCGTCGAAGCCCGCCTCGATGGCGTTGCGGGCGGCCTCGGCGTAGTCGGCGATGGTGGCGCGCACCTCGTCGCCGGCGAGTTCGCGGGGGGTCACGAAGTCCTTCATGCCCTCGCCGGTGAACAGCTGCCCCTGGGGGGTGACCGCCGACGGGGCCACCGGGACGAGTCCGTCGGGCAGCAGCGACGGGTGGCCGATGCGGCCGGAGTGCATCAGCTGGGCGAAGATCCGCCCGCCGGCCGCGTGGACGGAGTCGGTGACCTCGCGCCAGGCCGCGACCTGTTCGGAGCTGTGCAGGCCGGGGGTGAAGGGGTAGCCCTGTCCGACGACCGAGGGCTGGACGCCCTCGCTGATGATCAGGCCGGCCGAGGCGCGCTGGGTGTAGTACTCGGCGACGAGCGGGGTGGCGATACCGCCCTCGCCCGCACGGCTGCGGGTCATCGGAGCCAGGGCGATCCGGTTGGACAGGGTGCTGCCGGCCATGCGGACCGGGTCGAAAGCGCTGGTCATTTTCGCCTCACAGAGATATTTGGTCGGCCAATCAATTGCTTCGGGATGCAGCGTACTCCATTACTTGGTCGACCAAGGTAAAATCTGGGTGATGGGTAGGATCGACGGAGAACGGCGACGGTCCGGGCGCAGCCCCGCCCACCGGGCCCGCCGTCTCCGACGCAGGAGGAGCGAGCCAATGACCGCGGAAACCGCCCCCGACACGCGCACGCCCCCGCAGTGCGCGGCGGCGCCCGGCGCCGTGCTGGACGGGCCGGTGAGCCATGCGATCAGCCGGGTTGCCCGGCTCCACCGGATCGCCGCGGGCCGCCTCCTGCGGGACCTGGGGCTGCATCCTGGCCAGGAGTTCCTGATGATGCACCTGTGGGACACCGGGGCCGTGCGCCAGTCGGAGCTGATCAAGGCGGTCGGGCTCGACCCCTCCACGGTGACCAAGATGCTCCAGCGCCTCGAACAGTCCGGCCACGTACGGCGCCGCCCCGACCCCGCCGACCGGCGGGCCTCCCTGGTCGAGGCGACGGAGGCGAGCTGCGGGCTGCTCGTCGAGGTCCGCGGGGCGTGGGGCGAGCTGGAACGCCAGACCCTGGACGGACTGGACGACGCCGAACGCGCCGAGCTGGGCCGCCTGCTGGGCAAGGTGGAGGGTTCCCTGTGCGCGTCGGTCGTCCGCAACGGCGACGCGGAGTGCGGGACGGCCGGCAAAGGGCCCGTCGGCTGCTGAGTCGAGCGCCGGGCGACCGCCCCGCGTCACCGCGGCTCCCGCGCGGCCGAGCCCGGCATGCCCGGCTGCGGCGATCGCCGTAGCCTTTGTCCCGTGCGCCACACCACCGCGGCCGCGGCCGTGACGACCGCTCTCTGCGCGGCCGCACTGGCCTGTTCCACGCAGGCCGCGCCGCCGCGGTCGCCGGCCGGGCCGCCCGACCCGCCGGCCCGGTTCACCGCGCGGGTGACGACCGTGCCGCAGGAGAAGCTGGGCGCCTCCTACCGGGTGGGCTGCCCGGTCCCGCCGGAGCGGCTCCGGCTGATCCGGATGAACCACCGGGGCTTCGACGGCCGCACCCACGTGGGCGAGATGGTCGTCCACGAGAACGCCGTCCGCCCCGTCCTGCACGTCTTCGAGCGGGCCTTCGAGGCCCGGTTCCCGATCCGCCGGATGCGCGTGATGGCCGAGTACCGCGACGACGCGGAAGCCATGGCCGACGACAACACCTCGGCCTTCAACTGCCGCCCGGTCACCGGCGATCCCCGGCGCCTGTCACAGCACGCGTGGGGCGACGCGGTCGACATCAACCCCGCCGAGAATCCGTACGTCGACATCCACGGTGTCGTCCACCCGCCGGACGCCCACGCCCACCTGCGACGCTCCGTGGCGCGCCCGGGGCAGATCCACCGGGACGACGCGGTCTCCGCGGCCTTCCGCGAGGTGGGCTGGCAGTGGGGCGGCCGCTGGGCCAACCCGGACTACCAGCACTTCTCCGCCAACGGCGAGTGAGCGCCGGGCCCGCCGCGCGGGTGACACCGGCGTGTACACGACGACCCCTCCCCCGGGTACCCCTACAGTCACCTTTTGTGATTGTTCGACCAGTCTGAGGGGATTCGCGTTGCGTCGACTCGCCGTTTCTCTCGCCTGCGTGACCGCCCTCTCCTGCGGCGCCCTCGTCGGCCCGCAGGCCGTATCGGCCCAGACCGCGGCCGCGGCGGGCGGCGGACGGGGCACCAACATCCTGATCGTGGGCATCGACAGCCGCGCGGGGCTCTCGGCCGCCGAGAAGAACCGCCTCCACGTGGGCGGGAAAGGGTGCAACTGCACCGACGTCATGATGCTCGTGCACCTGTCCGAGGACGGGCACCGGGCGAGCGTCGTCTCCATCCCGCGCGACTCCTACGTCGAATACGCCGGCACCACCGTCCCCGCGCGCAGCGGCAAGATCAACGGTGCGTTCGCCCTCGGCGGCGGCCCGCTCACGGTCGCCACCGTCGAGAAGGCCACCGGCCTCCACGTCGACCACTACCTGGAGACCGATTTCACCGGCTTCGAACGGACCGTCGACAACCTCGGCGGCGCGACCGTGTGCACGGACCGGCCGCTGAAGGACGAGAACTCCGGCCTGGACATCGGGGCCGGCCGCCACCACACCGACGGCAACCGGACCTTGCGCTACGTCCGGGCCCGGCACGTCAATCTCCGGCCCGGCGATCTGGGCCGCGTCCGCCGCCAGCAGCGCGTGGTCAACGACCTGCTGGCCCGTCTCACCGTCGAGGGCGCCCTGGCCAGCCCGCTGCGCACGGCACGGACCGTCCGCACCCTGCTGAAGACCGTTCGCACCGGCGACCGGACGGGCCCGGGCGACCTGATCCGCATCGGCTGGACGCTCGGCCGGCTGCGGGCGGACCGGACCGAGTTCGCCACCGTACCGATCCGGCTCTTCGACCACCGCGTGCCGGGCGTGGGGTCCACCCTGGTGTGGCACGAGGCCCGGTCCGCCGCGTTGTGGCAGGCCCTGGGGGCGGACCGGCCGATCACCGGCGACACCCGGATCCAGCCCGTCGCGCAGACTCCGGCGCCGACCAACCCCGAGGCCATCGGGGTCCGCGTGGACGACGCCACCGTGGCCGCGGCCCTGAGCCGCAACGGCTTCGTCGTCACCGACACCTCCCCGTCGGCGCCGCTCGTGCGGCCCGCGGGCCCGCCGGTCATCCGGTACGCCCCGGGCCAGGAGGAGCACGCGGCGACCCTCGCGGCCGCGCTGCCCGGCTCCCGGCTGGAGGCCGTCGCCGGCCACGACGCGCTCTTCGACGTCGCGGTCGGCACGGAACCCGTTCCGGTCAGAACGGTCACCTACGACCGCAACATCGCCGACGGCGCGCCGGTGACCGGCGACAGCCTGCGCTGCGCCGAGCCACCGCGAGCGGTGCCGGCGGTCCGGTCGTGACGCGGGTTCGGAAGATGGGTGCCGGCCCCGATGTGCGGGGCCGGAACCCCGGGTGATGGTGGGGTGGAGGAACATTCCCGTTGCGGGCGGGGCGTGGTGCCGGCGCGTGAGCGCTCGTGCCTTCACCTCCGGCCCCAACGGGCCGTGCAGGTGACGGTGTTGTCCGTACGGAGGCCCTCCGGCGGGAGGGGTGCGTTCGGGCACGAGAGGAGCGGCCATGCCCCACCGGGACGACGAGACCCACCTCGCACGGGCCGGGCACGCACACCGCCGTCCGCGCTCCGGGCGCCCGCCCGGCCGGGACCGGCCCGGCCGGCCGGGGGCACTGCTGGCGCTCGCCCTGACCGCCGCCCTCGCCGCGGCCGTCGCCGGCGCCGTCCTGCCGCACGGCCTGCTCCTCGCGGCCGGCCTGATCGCGGCCGCGGTGGCGGTGATCCGCTCCGGCGCGCCCGGCCGGGACCGTGAACGGCTGCCGTGAGACGGGACGGCGCGGACCCTGCCGGGCCGTGTCCTTCACGGCCTAGCGTTCCCGGGAGGCCGGTTCCGGCAGGGCCGCGGCGGCGTCCGGCACCGGGTCGGCGGACCGGCCGCCGGGGCTGCGGCGCTCGGCGAACCAGGCCGCGAGGGGCTGGGTGTAGCGGGCGGTGAGCGGGCCGATGACGACCAGGATGAGGACGTAGGCGGTGGCGAGGGGGCCCAGCGCCGGTTCGATGCCGGCGGTGACGGCGAGACCGGCGATGACGATGGAGAACTCGCCGCGGGCCACGAGCGTGCCGCCGGCCCGCCAGCGGCCCTTGACTCCGATGCCCGCCCGCCTGGCGGCCCAGTAGCCGGTGGCGATCTTCGTACCGGCGGTGACCAGCGCGAGCGCGAGGGCGGGGAGCAGGACCGGCGGGATGCTCGCCGGGTCGGTGTGCAGGCCGAAGAACACGAAGAACACGGCGGCGAACAGGTCGCGCAGCGGGCTGAGCAGCGTGTGGGTGCCCTCGGCGACCTCACCGGACAGGGCGATTCCGACCAGGAACGCCCCGACGGCGGCGGAGACCTGGAGCTGCTGGGCGATGCCCGCCACCAGCAGTGTCAGGCCGAGGACCACGAGCAGCAGCTTCTCCGGGTCGTCGCTGGAGACGAAGCGGGAGATGAGCCGGCCGTAGCGGACGGCGACGAACAGCACGGCGCCCGCGACACCGAGGGCGATGGCCAGCGTGAGGCTGCCCGCCGCCAGGCTCACCCCGGCGAGGAGGGCGGTGATGATCGGGAGGTAGACGGCCATGGCGAGGTCTTCGAGGACCAGGATGCTGAGGATGACCGGGGTTTCGCGGTTTCCGAGCCGGCCGAGGTCGCCCATGACCTTGGCGATGACGCCGGAGGATGAGATCCAGGTGACGCCGGCGAGGACGACGGCGGCGACCGGCCCCCATCCGAGGAGCAGGGCCGCGGCGGCGCCGGGCAGGGCGTTGAGGGTGAAGTCGACGATCCCCGCGGGGTACTGGGTCTTGAGGTTGGAGACGAGGTCGCTGGCGGTGTACTCCAGACCCAGCATCAGCAGCAGGAGGATGACGCCGATCTCGGCACCGATGGCGACGAACTCCTCGCTCGCCCCCAGCGGGAGGAGACCACCGGTACCGAAGGCGAGACCGGCGAGCAGGTACAGGGGAATGGGCGAGAACTTCAGCCGGCCCGCGACCCGGCCCAGCAGGCCCAGTCCGAGGATGATCGCTCCGAACTCGATGAGGAAGACGGCAGAATGCACGCGATCACTCCCGACCGAGTATCTCGGCGGCGGCGTCCACGCCTTCGCGGGTGCCGATCAGGATGAGGGTGTCCCCGCCGGCGAGGCGGAAGTCGGGGGCCGGGGAGGGGCGGGCCTCGGCCCGTCGCAGCACCGCCACGATCGAGACGCCCGTCTCGGTGCGCATCCTCGTCTCGCCGAGGAGGCGGCCGTTCCAGTGCGAGTGCGCGGAGAGTTCGACGCGCTCGGCGACCAGGCCGAGGTCGGTGGTGTGCAGGAGGCTGGGGCTGTGGTGCGCCGGCATCAGGGCGTCGATCAGCGAGGTCGTCTCCGCTCCCGTCAGGTGCAGCGATTCGGCGCAGGCGTCGGGATCGTCCGCCCGGTACAGGCTGACCGTGCGGGTGCCGTCCCGGTGTGCGATGACCGACAGGTTGCGGTGTTCGCGGGTGGTGAGGTCGTACTGGACGCCGATGCCGGGCAGCGGCGTCGTACGCATCCGTGGAGCAGGCACAGCCCATCCCCCTCGTGTCGTGAGCCTTGTGACGGTGGTGCGGCACGCGGCGGGTCCAGGCAGGCGGAACCGGCGCGGCGGGGCCCATGCTGCCATGTTTGCCATGCCCGGAATATGGGTGTCGGCACGGATGGACAGGGGCCCGGCCGGCTGGTGAGGATGGGGCGGGGAAGTGGGCTCCGCCGCAGGTCAGAGCGTGCCGGATGGGACCGGCGGGCGAAGTCGGGGATCATGGACGGGATGGGACGGGGACGGGAGGCAGCGGGCCGGAAAGGGGCGTGGCCATGTCGTTGTACTGGCGGATCTTCCTGCTGAACGCCGCCGTGTTCGTCGTCGCTGTGCTGTTGCTGTTCGGGCCGGTGACGGTGTCGACGCCGGTGCTGTTCGGCGAGGCGATCGTGCTGGTCGCCGGGCTGGCCGCGATGCTCGTGCTGAACGCGGTGCTGCTGCGGATCGGGCTGGCCCCGCTGGGGCGGCTGAGCCGGGCGATGGCGACGGTCGACCTCCTCAAGCCGGGCGTCCGGCCGCAGGTCACCGGCCAGGGCGAGATCGCCGAACTGACCGGGACGTTCAACACGATGCTGGACCGGCTCGAAGCGGAACGGGCCACCAGCAGCGGGCGGGTCCTGTCCGCCCTGGAGGAGGAACGTCACCGCATCGCGCAGGAACTCCACGACGAGGTCGGACAGACCCTGACCGCGGTCCTGCTCCAGATCAAACACGCCGCCGACCGGATCCCGGAACCGGTGCGCGGCGACCTGCACCAGGCGCAGGAGACCACCCGGGCCAGCCTCGACGAGATCCGGCGCATCGCGCGCCGGCTGCGCCCGGGGGTCCTGGAGGAACTGGGCCTGCACAGTGCCCTGCGTTCGCTGGCCGCGGAGTTCACCACGTCCCGGCTGGGTGTCAGCGCCCACATCACGCCGGGGCTGCCGGCCCTGGACGCGGCGACGGAGCTGGTGCTGTACCGCGTCGCGCAGGAGGGGCTGACCAACGCCGCCCGCCACTCGGGGGCCACCCGGGTGGAGGTGCACCTGCGTCCGGTTCCGGGCGGTGGCACGGCGCTGCTCGTCCGCGACAACGGCCGCGGGCTCGGCGGCGCCGCGGAGGGCGCCGGGATCCGGGGCATGCGCGAACGCGTCCTGCTGATCGGCGCCGAGCTGCTCGTCGGCGCCGGGCCGGGGGGCGGTACCGATGTGCGCCTGAACGTCACCGCAGACCGACACGGGGGATCCAGCTCATGACCGCACCGGCCCGCATCCTGCTCGCCGACGACCACGCCCTCGTCCGCAGCGGCGTACGGCTCATCCTCGACGCCGAACCGGATCTGGCCGTCGTCGCCGAAGCGGACGACGGTGCTGACGCCGTCCTGCGCGCCCGCGAGGACCCCGGTCTGGACCTCGCCATCCTCGACATCGCGATGCCCCGTCAGACGGGCCTCCAGGCCGCCCGCGAACTCTCCCGGCTGCGGCCGGGCCTGCGGATCCTGATGCTGACCATGTACGACAACGAGCAGTACTTCTTCGAGGCCCTCAGGGCCGGTGCCAGCGGCTACGTCCCGAAGTCCGTCGCGGACCGCGATCTCGTCGAGGCCTGCCGGGCGGCCCTGCGCGACGAGCCGTTCATCTATCCGGGCGCCGAGACCACGCTGATCCGCACCTACCTCGACCGGGCCCGCACCGGTGAGGACCTTCCGGCGCGGCCCATCACGGAGCGCGAGGAGGAGATCCTGAAACTCGTCGCCGAGGGCCACACGTCGAAGGAGATCGGCGACCTCCTCGTCATCAGCGCCAAGACGGTCGAGCGCCACCGCGCCAACCTCCTGCAGAAGCTCGGCCTGCGCGACCGCCTGGAACTGACCCGCTACGCCATCCGCGTCGGCCTCATCGAACCCTGACCGCCCGTCCCCCGCGCGGCGCGGGCCCGGTCACGAAGCTCTCGGGCTCCGGGGGACTCCCCTGAGGCGGGGTCAGGGTGCGTTCGGGGTCGGGTCGGGGGGAACCCCGTCGAAGGGGGCGGTGCGTACGGACACACTCGAAGGAGTTGATCACCGCCTTCCCGATGGAGTGTTCCCGTGCGCCGTTCCTCCGCGCTGTTCCTGACCGCCGCCGTGACCTTCGGGGCCGTCGCCCCCTCGTCGGTCGCCACCGCCGCCACCGCCGACACCGGGGCGTCCGCCGGTCTGGACCGGGCGGCGCTGCGCGAGGCGATCGCCGTACGCCCGGACGACCACGCCTCCGGCGTCGTGGCCGAGGTGCACAAGAACGGGCAGACCTGGCGGGGCACTTCCGGCGACGTCGTCACCGGCAAACGCATCAGCCCCGACGCACACTTCCGTATCGGCAGCATCACCAAACCCATGGAGGCGGTGATCCTCCTCCAGCTGTCAGCCGAGGGGCGGGTCGACCTGGACGAGAGCGTCCAGCACTACCTGCCGGGGCTGCTGCCGGAGGACCGGTTCAAGGAGCCGGTCGGCGTGCGGCAGTTGCTCGACCACAGCAGCGGCCTGCCCCATGACCTGGAGGGCGCCCCCGGGGTTTCCCCGGACGAGGAGATCGAGCGCCGCCACGACTACCTCACCTTCGACGAGGTGATCCGGCAGACCCTCCGCCCCGAGGGCAGGCCGGCTCCCGGTCCGCATTTCAGCCCCGGCACCCGGCAGGAGTACAACTCCTTCGGCTACCGCGTCGCCGGCAAGCTCATCGAGGAGATCACCGGGAACACCTACCAGGACGAGGTGACCAACCGCATCCTGAAGCCGCTGAAGATGGGGGAGACCAGGCCCGTCGCGCCGGGCCGCAGCAGGCCCGTGCCCCGGCCGTACCTGCCCGGCTACCTGTCGAAGGGCGACGGCACCTCCGTGGACGTGAACGTGCAGGGCGGGCTGCCCACCAGCATGACGTCCACCACGGGCGACCTGGACCGCTTCGTCTCCGGCCTGTTCGACGGCCGCCTGCTGCGTCCGGCGCAGGCCGCGGAGCTGTTCACCGTGCCGAAGGGCGCCGACGGCAAGCCGCTGCCGTACGCCGACGGCTCCAACTGCAACGTCGGCCCCGGCAAGGGCACCGCCTGTTACAGCGTCGGCCTCATGTCCGTGCCGCTGCCCGACGGCACGGTCCTGTGGGGCAAGACGGGCTCCGATCCGGGCTACCGCAGCGGCGTGTTCGCCTCCCGCGACCTCAGCCGCCGCGCGGTGTACTCGACGGGGACCTCGGGCGCTCCCGTCAACGGAGCCCCGCCGGTGTCCCTGCGGCTGTCCCTCGCCGCCTTCGGCAACTGACCGGCCAGGGGTGGGCACTTCCCACCGCGGCAGTGCCCTCCCCAACGCGGCCCGCCCGGTGGGCCGTTCGTACCTCATGACCGGCGCCCCGGCATGAGACACCGCACAAAGAGCCCCACAACAGCACGAACGCCTCCCCGTTCTCATAAGAAAGTACCTGTCGACTGGTTTTCTTTCAGTTCACCCGATTACATTGACGGCACCACCCCAGCGGACACCGCGCCGACAGCGACCCGGGAGGACGACCACGTGGCGAGGGCCAGACAGGAACGGGCCGAGATCACCCGCCAGGCCATCCTCGACGGCGCGGCCATCGCGTTCGACGACTCCGGATTCGAGGGCACGAGCCTCAGCGACGTCGTCAAGCACGCCGGAGTCACCAAGGGAGCGCTCTACTTCCACTTCCCGTCCAAGCAGGCACTCGCGCGCACGCTGATGGACGAACAGTTCCAGGTCTCGGAGCACCTTCCGGCGATCGAGAACCCGGGGCTGCAGACCGTCATCGACCTGACCCACCAGATGGCCCACGGGCTGCGGACCAACGTCCGCATCCGCGCCGGCATCCGCCTGGTCATCGAGTTCGGTTCCTTCACCAGCCCGGACCCCACCCCCTACGACGCCTGGATCGACACCTGCCGCAGCTGCCTGACGCCGGCCCAGCGGGTCGGTGACATCCACGCCGCCCTCGACGTCAACGCCCTCTCGGCCCTCCTCGTCGGCGCGTTCACCGGCATCCAGGTCACCTCGCACGTGCGCACCCGCCGCCAGGACCTCCACACCCGGGTCACGGACCTGTGGAACTTCCTCCTCCCCACCATCGTCCCCGCGAACCGAATGGCCCGGTTCCACCCCACGGGCACACCGCGGTCGCACGGCTCCCCCACCGGCTGACCGCACCGACCGACCGCAGCACCGCACCGCACCAGGACGGCCTCGCACACGCCGTGGCGAACCACGGGGGTGCTCGCCACGGCGTGCCCGAGACCGCCCTGCCGGAGTTCACCAGCGGCTCGCCCTACCCCTTCGAGGCCGGACCGGGGGCCGACCGCGCCCCGACGAAGGCGAGGACGGCGTCGGCAGCCTCGCCGAGGCTCGCGAAGTGGCGGTGCACGCCCTCCACCGCGACGGGGGCGTTGACCCCCATACCGTCATCCCGGCGCGCAGACCGGAGCGCACACCGGACGGTGCGTCCTCGATGACCAGGCACTCGTGCGGTTCGGCTCCCAACCGCGCCGCGGCCAGCAGGTAGGGCACCGGTGAGGGCTTGCCCTCCGCCACCGCGGCGGCATCGACGACGACCTCCGGGACGGGAAGGCCGGTCCGGGCGAACCGCCCGCGCACCCGGTGCTCGTAGTTCGAGGTCACCAGCGCCCACGACCTGGGCGGCAGGGCCTCCAGCAGGCCGGCCGCCCCGTCGAACGCCGCGTACACGCCCGAGCGCACGTCCTCGTCCTCCAGCTCGTGCAGCAGTGCCAGGCACTCCGCGGGGTCGTGCTCCGGGGCGACCTCGGCGAAGGTCTCCACCGGCCTCGTTCGCAGCGCCACCTGGTGGACCTCTTCGGGATCCAGCCCGTGGCGCCGCGCCCACTCCCCCCACATCCTGCGCTGGTTGTCCACGGCGTCGATCAACGTGCCGTCGACGTCGAACAGGACGTACTTCTTCGGTCGGGGCCCGGCGGCGGGTTCAGTGATCATGCGCCGATCATGCACCACGCCTTCGAACAACGGTTCACGGAACAACCCCGTCAGGCCCTCGTGGGCGTTTCGACGTGCGCGGCCGGGCGTCATCGGCAACCGTGGGGCCCGCCACAGGCGCCGACCCCCCTGCCCGCCGACGCTCCGAGGAGACACCCGTGAACTGGACCATCGAAGTCGTGCCCGTCCCCGTCACCGACATGGACCGTGCGAAGGAGTTCTACGCCGGGAAGATCGGCTTCAACGTCGACCTCGACGACGAGGTCGCCCCCGGCGTACGCATCATCCAGCTGACACCGCCCGGTTCCCGCTGCTCCGTCGCCCTGCTCCAGGGGATGCCCACGCCGCCCGACGCGAAGGTCATGGCCCCGGGCACCCTGCACGGGCTGCAGATGTGCGTGACCGACATCGATGCCGCCCACGCGACCCTCACCGGGCGCGGGGTGGCCGTCTCCCCCGTCCGCCATGTCGGCGCGTCGGGCTGGGAGGAGGGCAAGGGCGGCACCTGGAACTCCTTCCTCACCTTCAACGACCCCGACGGCAACGGCTGGGTGGTCCAGGAGGCCCCCTCCGAGCTGGGCGAACGCTGACCCCGGCGCGCCGGACGCCGCGGGCGGACGCAAGGCGGCGGGCGGCGCGTCCCGTGTTCGGGATGCGCCGCCCGCCGCCGGGGCCGCCGCGGGTCAGTCGGTGCCGAACTCCATCGCGGCGCGGTCGAGCATCTGCTCGTCGTCACCCTCGGCCCGGCCGCGGGAGGCGATGACCTCGGCGCCGCCTTCCGGCATCGCGCCGATCAGGCCGGTCGAGGCGGCCTGGGCGGCGCCGATCAGCGTCTCGTGCGTGTTGCCGACGATGCCGAGGGCGGCGTACTGCTCCAGCTTGGCGCGCGAGTCGGCGATGTCGAGGTTGCGCATGGTGAGCTGGCCGATCCGGTCGACCGGGCCGAAGGCCGAGTCCTCGGTGCGCTCCATGGACAGCTTGTCCGGGTGGTAGCTGAACGCCGGGCCCGTGGTGTCCATGACCGAGTAGTCCTCGCCGCGCCGCAGCCGCAGCGTGACCTCGCCGGTCACCGCCGCGCCGACCCAGCGCTGGAGGGACTCGCGGATCATCAGCGCCTGCGGGTCCAGCCACCGGCCCTCGTACATGAGGCGGCCCAGACGCCGGCCCTCGTTGTGGTACTGCGCGAGGGTGTCCTCGTTGTGGATCGCGTTGACGAGGCGCTCGTACGCCGCGTGCAGCAGCGCCATGCCGGGGGCCTCGTAGATGCCGCGGCTCTTGGCCTCGATGATCCGGTTCTCGATCTGGTCGGACATGCCCAGGCCGTGGCGGCCGCCGATGGCGTTCGCCTCCATCACCAGGTCGACGGCGGAGGCGAACTCCTTGCCGTTGATCGTCACCGGGCGGCCCTGGTCGAAGCCGATGGTCACGTCCTCGGCGGCGATCTCCACGGACGGGTCCCAGAACCGCACGCCCATGATCGGCTCGACGGTCTCGACACCGGTGTCGAGGTGCTCCAGGGTCTTGGCCTCGTGGGTGGCGCCCCAGATGTTGGCGTCGGTGGAGTAGGCCTTCTCGGTGCTGTCGCGGTAGGGGAGGCCGTGGGCGAGCAGCCACTCCGACATCTCCCTGCGGCCGCCGAGCTCGGTGACGAAGTCCGCGTCGAGCCAGGGCTTGTAGATCCGCAGGTGCGGGTTGGCCAGCAGGCCGTAGCGGTAGAACCGCTCGATGTCGTTGCCCTTGAAGGTCGAGCCGTCGCCCCAGATCTGGACGTCGTCCTCGAGCATCGCCCGGACCAGCAGGGTGCCGGTGACGGCGCGGCCGAGCGGCGTCGTGTTGAAGTAGGCCCGGCCGCCGGAGCGGATGTGGAAGGCACCGCAGGTGAGCGCTGCCAGACCCTCCTCGACCAGCGCGGCGCGGCAGTCGACCAGGCGGGCGATCTCGGCGCCGTACGCCGAGGCGCGGGCGGGCACCGACGCGATGTCGGGCTCGTCGTACTGGCCGATGTCGGCGGTGTAGGTGCACGGGACGGCGCCCTTGTCGCGCATCCACGCGACCGCGACGGAGGTGTCGAGTCCGCCGGAGAAGGCGATGCCGACGCGCTCGCCGGTGGGAAGGGAGGTGAGGACCTTAGACATAGGAAGAGTATGCAGGCTCACGCATGTTCATGCAATCTGGTGGGCGTGTCGGCCTGACCTTCCAGGCGCAGGACGACCAGAACCGTGTCGTCGGTGACGCCGACGGGCGGCACCAGCTCGGCCAGGAGGGCGTCGGCGAGCGCGGAGGGATCGGCGTCGCGGTGCCGGGCGAGGGCGTCGGCGAGGCGGCCCAGGCCCGTGTCGATGTCCTCGCGACGGCGCTCGACGAGGCCGTCGGTGTAGAGGACGAGGACGGAGCCCTCGGTGAAGGCCGTACGGGCCTGGGGGCGCGGCGCGTGTTCGGGGCGGGCCCCGAGCGGCGGGTCGGTGGCCCGGTCGAGGAAGACGACGGTGCCGTCGGGGTCGCAGAGCGCGGGCGGGAGGTGGCCGGCGCTGCTGTACGTGAGGGTGCGGCTGTGCCAGTCGATGAAGACCGAGACGGCGGTGGTGGACTCGGCGCCGGCGACGGAGCGGGCGTAGAGGCCGAGGACCTCCAGGGCCTGCGCGGGGCCGTCGGCGACGAGCGAGGCGGCCGACAGGGCGCTGCGCAGCTGCCCCATGACGCCGGCCGCGCCCAGTCCGTGGCCGACGACGTCCCCGACGGCGACGGCGGTGCAGCCGGGCGCGTCGACGAGGTCGTACCAGTCCCCGCACACGTTCAGGGACGCGGCGGCGGGCCGGTAGCGCACGGCCGCCTGGTGGTGGGCCAGCGGGCTCGGCTCGGGGAGCATCGACTCCTGGAGGTGGAGTGCCACCTCGCGTTCGCGGGCGTGGGCCTGGCGCAGCCGCTCGTTGAGCTCCTGGAGCTCCCGCGCCCGGCTGTAGAGCTCGGACTCCAGCACCTGGGTGGCGTCCTCACCGCTGCGGGCGCCCCGGGCCCGGATCAGCTCGGTGACCTCCTCCACCCGGTGCAGCAGCAGCGCCACGCTGCCGTCGGGGGCGAGGACGGGGACGTTGACCGGGCTCCAGTACCGCTCGTGCCACACCCCGGGACGCACGGGATCCTCCACGTCGTAGCGCTGCAGGGCCATCGCGTCGCGCTCGCCGGTGGTCACGGCCCGCTCCATCGAGGCGCGCATGTTGCGGGTGCCCGAGGCGTCCGGGTCGTTGGGGTTGTCGGGGAAGGCGTCGAAGATGTGGCGGCCGATGATCTGCTCGCGGGTGCGGCCGGCCACGGCCAGGTACGCCGCGTTGACGTCGAGGTACACCAGACCAGGGGTCAGCAGCGCGGCCGCGCCCGGCAGCGCGTGGAACACCGCCCGGTAGTCGATCCCGGATCCGTTCACGATCCACCTGTCCGTGTGCTTACGTCCCGGTCGTGAGGTTCCTCCCACGATAGGCGCGGCGGCGCGGAACGGCTTCAGCACGGGGGACCGCCTTGGGCCGTTCGGTCGCCGGCCCCGGGGTGTCCTGATCGGCAGGACACGCCCGAGACACGCCCTGAGACGCGCCCTAGCATCTGGGCCATGGCGAGGAGCGGGGAGAGCGGTGGCGGGGCGGGCGGCGGGTGGCACGTCTGCGTGGTGAAGTACCGGCGCGGGGCCGGGCGGCCGGCGCACGGCGCGCCGCCGGCGGCCGGGCGGCCCCTGGCCCGGCGGGACGGGCTGAGCGTGCTGGGCGGGGCCGGGGAGGTCCGTTGCGTCGACGCCTCTGGCCGCGTGCTGTGGACCGCCGCCTGTTCCGGTGTCCCGAACGCCGCCCACATCTGCGGCGGCCGGGTCCTGGTCACCACGGACTCGCTCGACTACACCCCGTGGGGGCACCTCGGTCCGGCCCTGCTGCTGGACCTGGTGGACGGGTCCCCGGTCGCCGAGCTGCGGGGTGCGAGCGGCGCGGTGCTGAGCGGCGGCCGGTTCTTCCTGGGGCTGGAGGGCTACGACGTCTTCGACACCTGGGAGTACGACCGGGACGGCGCCCTGGTGGACTCCTGGCGCAGCTACGGTCACTACGTCACCGGTACGGGCATCCGCGTCGTCGAGACCGACCGCAGTCTGCCCACGCGCAGCCGGGTGGTGCGGTTGCTGCCCGGGGGCGCCGTCGAACGCGGGCCGTCGCTCACCGATCCGCTGTGCCCCGAGCCCGTGGTGCTCGCGGACGGCACCATCCTGGTCCTCGACGCGGGGGTGCTGCGTGCCGTCGACCGCCGGCTGGGGGACGCCGTCCTCGCCGAGCTGCTTCCCGTGGACCCGGACCAGACCTGGCGCTGTCGCGGTGGGCTGCGCCGCAGCGGCGACAGGCTCACCGTGACCGTCGCGGAGGAACACCGCGACCGGCCCGGCAAGCACGTCCTGCACACCTGGACCCTCGCCCTCCGGCCCGGACCGACAACCATGTGATCATGTCGGTCGGCACACCAGCACCTCATGGGGGGACCATGCGCACCCGCACCACCACCGCCACGACAGGCCTCGTCACCGCGCTCGCGGTGGTGCTCGCGCTGGCGGGCTGCAGTAACGCCCCGGACAAGGACCGGCCCGCGACGGCGGGCCCCACGGCGTCGGCGCCCGCCCCGGCCGCACCGGGGGGCGGCTCGGGGTTCGACGGCCCGCGCCCGCAGGACCAGAACCTGCTGGCATGGACCGGCGACCCCAATGACGCGGGCCACGTCACCGCCCAGTCCACCGCCGGGGTCGCCGGCCGGATCACGCTGGTGCGGATCGTCCTGCGCGAGCAGATCACCTGGTCGAACATCTGGCTGGGGCTGGCCGGGCTGGACCCGAACGCGCAGCTGGCCAACTGCTACCTCGGCGTGTACGACGCCAAGGGCACGCTCGTCGCGTCGACCGCCGACATCTCGCCCCAGCTGATGACGGACGCCATCGCCAAGCCGCTGCCGCTGGCCAAGCCCTTCTCGGCCGCCCCCGGTACGTACTTCATCGCCATGCTGCTCAACGGCAACTGGGCCACGAACGCCCTCACCCTGAAGTCCACGGGCGCCGGCATCTCCGTCAACGCCGGGCTGACTCCGCCGAACCTGCGCTACAGCAGCATCCTGACCGGCCAGTCCTCGCTGCCCGCCACCGTGAACCTCGGCGAGCAGTCCACGGCCACCATCAACACCGGCTGGGCCAGCCAGTGGTACGCCATCTCCTGACGACATATGCCGGTGGGTGACCTACCATGCGGGCATGAGTGGTCGCGCGATGCAGGAACCGACCCTTCTCCTCCTGACCGCACTCGCGGACGCACCCCGCCACGGGTACGCGATCGCCCGCGAGGTGGATCTGATTTCGGGCGGTCGGGTCAAGATGCGCACGGGCACCCTGTACGGGGCCCTGGAGCGGCTGCTGGGGCAGGGCCTGATCGAGGTCCACGAGGAGCAGATCGTCGACAGCCGGCTGCGGCGCACCTACGGCCTCACCGCCACGGGCCGGGAGAGCCTGGCGGCCGAGGTGGCGCGGATCGTCGCCACGGCCCGCGAGGCCACCCGCCGGCTGGGCGGCTGCGGAGAGACGGCCACGGCGTGAGCCGTCGCCCGCTGCGCCCGTACCCGGCGGAGTTCCGCGGGGGCTTCGGCGACGAGACCGCCGGGCCCCCGGGAGGCGGCCGAGCACGCCGGGCGGCTCACCCGCCTGCAGGAAGGCTGCGACATCGTGCTGCTCGCGGCCACGGGACCGGGCGTGCGCCTGGGGCGGCGCAGGGACTCCGGTACGGCCGGCCGCGCCTGAACCGGCCGGCCGGGCGTCAGGCGTCGGCCCCCACGGCGCTGACGCGGATCTTGGACTGGCCGTGGCCGAGTTCCTCCCAGTCCTCCATGAAGCGCGCGGCCAGTCCGTGCCGGGCGGCGAGGTCGACGAGGGTCTGCGTCCGGTAGTAGAAGTCCTCGCGCAGGACCTGGTGTTCGGTGCCGGTGGTGCGGTCGAAGGTGAAGTCGAAGTGGCCCCCCGGCGCCAGGACGCGGCCCACGTGGGCGAGGCATTCGTCGATCACCTCGATGGGCGAGTGCGAGAACACGCTGTGGGCGTGGACCACGTCGAAGTAGGCGTCGGGCAGGAAGTCCAGCGTGAGGTTCCTGGTGATCGTCAGGTGCGGGACCTTGGCCTGGAGTCCACGCTCGGTCAGCGTCCGCTTGGCGGCGATGAGGATGTCCGGCGAGATGTCGATGCCGTAGTAGTGGCCCGCGTCGAGGTAGTCGATGAAGCGCCAGCCGGCGCGCAGGTTCCCGCAGCCGATGTCCAGCATCCTGGCCCCTGGCTTCAGCCCGTGGTCGAGCAGGTAGTCGAACTGCATCTTGCCGAGGGCGAGCCAGCGTTCGTGGGTCTGGCTGCCGACGGCGGCCTCCGGGTTGCGGCGCGTGTCCGAGGCCATCACCGCCCGGTAGTAGCTCACGTGGTCGGGGTGTTTGAAGGCCAGCCACCGGTCGCGCGCGGCGCGCTTGAGGTACGGGGCGATGCGGTTCGGGCGGCTCGCCGCGTAGCGGACCTTGTGGACGAGGGACTCCCGGTTGGCGGTGAGGTTCTTCCTGGTGGCCATGAGCACTCCGTGTTCGTCGCAAGGCGAAATCCCGGTGCGGCAGGCGGGATCCGCTGCCACCCGGAAGGATCTTCAGCACCCACCGGACGTCGGTCACCGACATGTACAAATCACTGGAGTGTGATGAGCGGACGACTCCCCTGCCGCGTGGATGGGTGGTGGATCTGTAGCGATATGCCCCAGATTGCCATCCATTGCGGCTGCAGCCCGGCAACGCGCCCCGGCGCGGCCGACGGTGCCGTCAGTTCGCGGCGGGGGGGCGGTCTTCGAGCAGGAGGCGGGTGCGGAAGAGGTCGAGGACCGCGTCGAGGGCCTCGCGGGTGGGATGGCCCGGTTCGTCGACGAGGTGCTCCGTGAGGACGGAGTGCGGCGGCAGGGCGCTGTCCGGGTTCGCGACGCCGTCGTCCAGCTCGACGGCGACGAAGGCGTCGCCCAGTTCGCGCCGCAGGTACGCGAACCGGTCGCCCGGGACCAGCCGGTCCCCCCGGAAGCGCAGGCCCAGAACCTGGAGCCCCTCGCGCTCGCAGCGTCCGCGGACCACGGCGAGGTCCTCGGGGCTGATGTCGATGGCGGCGGCGCGGCCGGGGGTGCAGGCCAGCGGCAGCGACGGCTGGGACAGGACCGGGGCGACCAGGCGCTCGTCCGTGGCCATGGCCAGGGCGAACCCGCCGGTCAGGCACATGCCGACCGCGCCCACGCCGGGGCCGCCGCACCGCTCGTGTTCGGCGGCGGCCAGGGCGCGCAGCCACCGCACCACGCGGGAGCTGCGCCCCGTGGCCAGCAGGGTGAACTCCCGGCTGACGCACACCCGCCACATGGTCGACGCCATGTAGCGGCCGCTGTTCGCCCAGCCGACGGTTCGCGGGTCCGGGTCGCGGCCGGGTTCGCCGAAGAGCACCGGGAGCACGGCGGTACAGCCGGCGGCCGCCACCCGCTCGGCGAACTCGATGACCTTGGGGGTGATGCCCGGGATCTCCGCCATGACGATCACCGCGGGGCCCGTGCCCGCGCACAGCACGCGGCGGGTCGCGCCCTCGTGGGTGAACGAACCCTCGGTGAAGCCGGTCAGGTCGTGGTTCGGCACGTGCCCGGTCCCTTCCGTCGACGCTTCTGGACCGCGCTCAAGTTACCGGCAGGTATGGCCTGGTGGTCAACCCTCACGGACCATGTGGTCGTCGCCGTCGGGCGCAGGGGCGTCAGCCCACCTGGATGCCGATCACGCAGGTGTCGTCGTCCGTGTCCGACCGGCTGCCGGCGAGCAGGCCGTCCAGCCGCGCGTCCAGGTCCCCGGCACCGGCGGCGGCCGCGTTGACGAGGTGGCCGAGCGAGTCCTGGACGGAGGAGTCCCGCCGTTCCACCAGCCCGTCCGTGAACATCAGCAAGGTGTCGTCCGGTTCGAGCTGCACCTCCCGCTCGCCGTACTTGACGTCGGGCAGGGCGCCGAGGAGCAGGCCCTCGATGAGCGGGAAGGCGTCGGCCCCGCCACCGCGGACGAGTACGGGCGGCAGGTGGCCGGCGCGCGCCCAGCGCAGCACCCTCGTGCGCGGGTCGAAGATGCCGCACACGGCGGTGGCGGTCACGTGCTTGGCCAGGTTGTGGGTCACCGTGTTGAGCCAGGACAGCAGCTGGCCCGGGCCCGCGCCGGTGACGGCCAGGCCGCGCAGGGCGTTGCGCAGCACGACCATGCCGGTGGCGGCCTCGATGCCGTGGCCGGCGACGTCACCCACGGACAGCATGATGAGACCGGAGGGCAGGACGACGGTGTCGTACCAGTCGCCGCCGACGAGCGACTCGGTCTCGGCCGGCCGGTAGCGCACGGCCACCCGCATGCCGGGAGCCTCGATGGCCGGCGGTGTGGGCGGCATGATGGCGTGCTGGAGCTGGAGGGCGAGCCGGTTGCGTTCGGCGGACTCGGCCTCGGTGTGGGCGAGCTGGTCCCTGGTCGCGGCCAGCGCCACCTCGGTCCAGTGCTGGGCGGAGATGTCCTGGTAGGCGCCGCGTACGGCGTGCAGTCGCCGGTCCGCGTCGAGGACGGGCTCGGCGACCACCCGGATGTGGCGGGTGATTCCGTCGGGGCGCTGGAGGCGGAAATTGACGGACGAGGGGCGGCGGTGGTGGAGCAGCGCCCGCAGGAAGCGGCCGAGGGCGACCGAGTCGTCCGGATGGGCGTGGGCGGGCAGTTCCCGCAGCCGTACGGGGTGCGCGGTGGCCGGGAGGCCGTGCAGGGCGTAGAGCTGGGCGTTCCAGGTGGTCTCGCCGGTGGCGAGGTTCTCCTCGAAGCCGCCGATGCGGCCCAGGCGCTGGGCGTGCTGGAGGAGGTTGGCCAGCCGGGCCGTCTCGTCCTCGATCCGCCAGATCAGCAGGACGGCGGCGCCGTGGCGGCTGACGCTGATGTCCGCGACCGAGGTGAGCGGGATCTGGTCGACCAGTGCGGTCAGGCTCATGCGTTCGGCCCGGAACGGCTCGCCCGTCGCGTGGACGCGCTCGATGATGTCGAACAGCCCGTTCTCGGCGGCGGCCATCGGGTAGGCCTCCAGCAGGAGTGCGCCGTTGACGTCGCCGCGCGGACGTCCCACCGGGTCGACGAAGCGGCTGCCGGCGTGCCGGATCCGGAAGTCGGTGAGCCGGCCGTCGGGGTCGAGGACCGCAGTGAGCACCACGGCCGGGTCCTGAAGTCCCTCGGCGAGGTCGATGAGTTCCGCGACGTCCGGGAGTACCGCTTCGAGGGCCGTCGGGTCGCCCGGCACGGCGGCGTCCATGGTGCGGGCGCACAGCTCGGCGAGGGCCTCGACCTGGCGCTCGATCTGCGGCGGCTGTGGTGCCAGGGGCCCGGGCCAGCAGATTTCGAGGACGCCGTGGATCCGTCCGCCCGTCCCGGTCGGTACGGCCATGCGTCCGCCGTCGGGCCACTGGAGGTGCCCGATGGAGGGCAGGCCCGCGCGTTCGAGGCGGGCGAGGGTCACCAGCCGGCGCTCGCGCAGTGCGAGGCCGGCGACGGTGGACACGCCGGGGGGTACGTGCCGCCAGCGGACGGCCTCCCGGGGCGGGAAGCCGGCGTGGCCGGCGAGGGCCAGCGAGCCGTCGGGCACGGCGGTCCACACGGCGACGGCGACGGCGCCCAGCGGCCCCAGGGCGTTGGTCAGGAGGGACTCGGCCACGGCCTGGGTGTCGGAGGCCGCGGCCAGCATGCCGCTCTCGGCGGTGCGCAGCCGGACCGACACCGTGGAGTGCTCGGCGGGGTCGTCGGCGACGCCGGTGCTGCCGGCGCTCTCGACGAACGCGGCGGCGATCTCGCTGACGTGGTCGCGGGACGCCTGGTTGACGATGTCGGCGGCGAGTTCGAGTCGGGACGTGCCGCTCTCCCGGCACAGCACGTCGAGCTGGCGTGCCGCCGCGGCCGGCGTGCAGTTCAGCTGCCCGATGAGGATGCCCTTGGCCAGTTCCACGAGGGCCCGGCCGTCGGCGGCGGCCTGCGCCTCCAGCACCTCCCGGCGCAGCCGTTCGACGGTGGCGACGAGGCGCCCGAGCGGGGTCGGGGACTGGTGCGGGATGGCGCAGGCGGTCTGGCCCGCGACCGGCGCGGACGGCGGGTGGACGGCGCCGCCGCGCGTCGTGTCGCCGGTCATCGGGTGAGCCAGTGCCGGACGCGGGCGATGAGGTCGTCGGCGTCCACCGGTTTGGTCACGTAGTCGCTGGCGCCGGCGGCGAGGCTCTTCTCCCGGTCCCCCGGCATGGCCTTGGCGGTGACCGCGATGATGGGCAGGGCCTCGTACGCCGGCATCCGGCGGATCTCGGCGGTGGCCGCGTAGCCGTCCAGTTCCGGCATCATCACGTCCATCAGGATCAGGTCGACGTCGGCGTTGCCGGTGAGGGCGTCGATGCCCTTGCGGCCGTCCTCGGCGTGGAGCACCCGCATGCCGTGCAGTTCCAGGACCCCGCTGAGGGCGAAGAGGTTGCGCGCGTCGTCGTCGACGACGAGGACGGTGCGTCCGGCCAGGTCACCGTCGGGCACGTGGGCGTCCTGCTGCCGGGCGTCCGGGTGCACGAGCGGCAGCACGTCCCCGGGCTGCTCGGCCGACAGGTGCAGGGCGATGCGTTCGCGCAGTTCGTCCAGGCTGGACAGCAGTTCCACCCGGCGTGACGCGGCCCGTTCCCGCAGGGCCTCCTCCCGGCCGGTGCGCACCCGGGGGTTGTTGTGGGCGAGGACGGGCAGCGAGGAGAGGGCCGGGTCCCCGTCGAGCGCGTCGAGGAAGCGCAGCGCTTCGCCGTCGGGCATGTCCAGTTCCAGCACGACGCAGTGGAAGGCGTCGGACGCCAGGGCGGCGGCCGCCTCCCGCGAGCTGGTGGCGCCCACGACCTGGATGCCGCCGCGCTCCCCCGGGGCATGGGGGTGCGGGGCGAAGTCCCGGTCGGCGCTCTCGGCGACGAGGGAGAGCAGCCCGTTCGGCCGTTCCTCGATCACCAGCAGCCGGCGGGTGCGCCGCTGCGCCGGGAGCGCGGGCGTGTCCCGGCGGCCCGGTTCGCCCGTCGCGGACGTGCCCTCGGGCGAGGCCGTCACCGCCTCGTCGGCGGGCGGGGCGTCCTCGTAGTCCGCCCGGCTGACCGGCAGGTAGAGGGTGAAGGTGCTGCCCTGGCCCGGGGTGCTCTCCGCGGTGACGGCGCCGCCGAGGAGCTGGGCGATCTCGCGGCTGATGGAGAGGCCGAGGCCGGTGCCGCCGTACTTGCGGCTGGTGGTGCCGTCGGCCTGCTGGAAGGCCCCGAAGACGGACTCCAGCTGCTGCTCGGGGATGCCGATGCCGGTGTCCCGTACCCGGAAGGCCAGCATGGGGCCGCGGCGGGAGACGCCGGCGGGGAGTTCGGGGGCCGTCGCCGGTTCGATGCGCAGCTCGACGCCGCCGCGCTCGGTGAACTTGACGGCGTTGGACAGCAGGTTGCGCAGGATCTGGCGCAGGCGGGCGTCGTCGGTGAGCAGGTCGTCGGGTGCGTCGGGGGCGGTGGTGACGGTGAAGTCGAGGCTCTTCTGGGTGGTCATCGGCCGGAAGGTGGCGTCGACGTACTCGAGCAGCTGGGGCAGGTGCACGCGCTCGGGGTTGATGTCCATCTTGCCCGCCTCGACCTTCGACAGGTCGAGGATGTCGTTGATCAGCTGGAGCAGGTCGGAGCCGGCCGAGTGGATGATGCCCGCGTACTCGACGGGCCAGGATGAGGAGGCTGTTGAGCGGGGTGCGCAGTTCGTGGCTCATGTTGGCCAGGAACTCGGACTTGTAGGTGGAGGCCAGCGACAGCTGCTGGGCGCGTGCCTCCAGTTCCTGCCGGGCCTGTTCGATCTCCAGGTTCTTGGCCTCGATGTCGCTGTTCTGGCTGGCGAGGAGGGCGGCCTTCTCCTCCAGTTCGGCGTTGGAGCGCTGGAGTTCCACGGCGGTGAAGGCGCTGAAGGAGGCGATCTCGATCACGCCGAGCACCTGGTCGTCGACGACGATCGGCAGGATGATCAGGCTGCCCGGGGTGGTGTGGCCGAGGCCGGAGGAGATGATGTAGTCGCCGGGGACCCGGTCGGTGGCGATGATGCGGTGGCTGCGGGCGGCCTGCCCGACGAGGGACTCCCCGAGGGCGAACCTCGTGCCCTCCTGGGCGTGCGCGGGACGGCCGTAGGAGCCGACGAGGGTGAGCACGGTTCCGCTGGGGGCGTCCTCGGCGAGGTAGAAGGCGCCGTACTGGGCGGCGACCAGCGGCGTCAGTTCGTCCATGACGAGTTCGGCGACGGCCGCGAGGTCGCGGTGGCCCTGCATGAGTCCGGAGATGCGGGCGAGGTTGGACTTGAGCCAGTCCTGTTCCTGGTTGGCCCGGGTGCTCTCGCGCAGCGAGCCGACCATGGAGTTGATGTTGTCCTTGAGTTCGGCGACCTCGCCGGAGGCGTCGACCGTGATCGAGCGGGTCAGGTCGCCCTCGGCGACCGCGCTGGCGACCTCGGCGATGGCCCGGACCTGGCGGGTGAGGTTCCCGGCCAGCTCGTTGACGTTCTCGGTGAGCCGC
>NZ_JOAK01000051.1 GCF_000720455.1 Streptomyces virginiae
GCGACCCACCACCATCTCCACCACCCACAACCCGCACCCACCGAGCCGTGCCCCCCACCCCCTCCGCAGGGTGGCCGGGGTGTGGGGCAGAGCCCCGCGCAGTAACCCGCACTCGACAACGGAGAAGGGGCGGACCGCCTGGTGGCAGTCCGCCCCTCGCCGGGGATGTGCCCCGACTACATCTCGACCTCGCGGCCCCGCCGGAGTTCGGCCGCGGGCGGCTCGGGCGCCTGGACGACCTGGGGTTCGTCGCGGCGGGTCCGCTCGGCTTCCTCCATCTGCTGCGTCTGTTCGCGGTCGGCCAGGATCTCCGTTGCCCGCCCGGCAGTCCGGACGGCTTCCTGCAGCTCCTCGCCCGTGAGCTTGGGCGCGGTCTCGTGGGCCCGCTCGCGCGACTGGCGCAGGGCCTCGGCCTCGTATGCCTGCCGCATCTGCTCGGCTTCCTGCTCCTGCTGCAGGCGGGCGCGCTCGGCCTGGCGTTCCTGTTCCAGCTCCGGTTCCACGGTGGCCGGCTGCACGTCCTCCGGCAGTTCCACGGGCTCCGGCTCGGGTGCCCGGAGTTCCAGCTGGCGCTGTGCCTCCTGCGCCTGCTCGCGCGTCGGCTCGGTGTGCTCGTGCCACGCCTGCCGTGCCTCGTGCACCTTTTCCAGCTTCTCGCGGTCCTCGGCAAGCGAAGCGGTCAGGGCCTCGTACCCCTCGACGGCCTCCTGCAGCTCCTGCGCCTGCTCGGGGGTCTCGGCCTCCATCGCCTTGATGTACGTCTGGACCGACTCGCGCTCGGCGTCCGACAGGGACTCGCTGACCTCGCGGAGCTGCCCGGCGACGTGCGGCGGCGCCCACTCGGTTTCGCGGTCGTACCGCTCGACCATGCGCCGCAGCGTGGCGTCCGACGCTCCGACCAGCTCCATCCGGTCCTCGGGCTCGCCCAGCGCGCGGTACGCGCGGTCCCAGTCCTGGCGGACGTCGACCGCACCGCGGCCCGGCCGCTGGCCGATCGCGTCGCGCTCGTTCTCGTGCTGGTGCGCCTCGCGGTACGCGGCGACCGACCCGGCCCGCTCGATCCAGCGCTCCCGCCAGGTCGGGTCCTCGGGGACCGGTCCCAGCTTCTGCGCCCACTGCGGCAGCTCGCCGGCCTCGGCCTGTTCCAACAGCTGCTGTCCCAGTTCCAGGCGCTTCTGCTCGGCCAGCTCCGCGACGCCCCGGGCGTACTCGCCTTCCGGGCCCTCGATCTCGGCGGCCCGGTTCCGCCAGTCGGCGCGCTCCTCGGCGGCGGCCTGGCGCTCCTCCACGATGCGGGCCCGCTCCTGCGACTCCTGCGCACCGTGCAGCACCTCGGCGCCCAGGGACATGGCCATGGCCTGGTCCATCGCCTCCTGCTGTCGCGCCTGCTCGAACGCGGCCGCCTCGGCTGCCCGCTGGGTCTCCATGGGGTCGATGACCTGTGCCCCGATGACCGCCTGCTGCGCGGCCAGGGCGTCCTCCTGGCTGCCGTTCCAGGCCAGGACCGGAGCCTGCGACATGGCCTCGGCCTGGCGCATCGCCTCGGCCTGCGCCTCCTCGCTGATCGACCGGTCCACGTGGGCGACGGGCGCCACGGACAGCTCGGCCATCAGGTCGTTGACCGTGCGTTCCTGGGTCTCGACGGCCTCGCGCACGCGGGCCTCGTCCGCCTGGACCTGACGCCGGTCGGCGGCCTCCAGCTCCCGCTCCGCCCGCCAGTGCAGCACCTTCGCCAAGTCCTTGGCGTCGTCCAGGCCGCGGCCGTTTCCGGTGATGGTCTCCATCATCTTCATGGCGTCGTGGCCGGCGGCCTCGGCGCTGCGGCCCAGACGGATGAGGGAGCCGTACGCCTCGCTGTCGCGGACCTTCGAGAACTTGTCGCCCAGCTTCTCGAACAGGACCCGTCCGAACTTCTTCTCCGCGTCCTTGGTCGACAGGTCTTCCAGCTCGTACGAGTGCTTCGCCAGGGAGCTGGACCATTCCAGCTCCTCGCGCTGCACCTGCGTCGCGGACTTCTCGACGCTGGAATTCTCCAGCGTCTGCTTGAAGAGGGTCATCGGCTCGGGCCGCTGCTCCTCGGGCACGCCCGGCATGTCCGTGGACATGTACGCCGTGTTCGCCTCGCGGCCGCGCGTCATCGCGACGTAGAACGCCTCCCGCGAACCGGAGCCGTCCCAGTAGGAGTGGGCCGTTCCAACGGTCCGGCCCTGGGTGGAATGGATCGTGCCCGCGTACGCCAGGTCCACATGCTTCTGCACGTACGAGGACGGCAGGGTCACGGTGTCCCCGTCGTCGTAGGCGGCGGTCACGGAGCCGTCCTCCGCGATGCCCAGCACCTTGACCACATCGCGGTTGGTGGCGAAGCGGTCGCCGGACGTGCTGGTCAGACGGCGGTTGTTGTCCCGGAGCTGGATCATGTCGCCCTTGCCGACCGTGAGGCCACGCCCGTCCAGCTCGATGCCGTCCGCCTCGACCTCCCCGAGCCGAACGAGGTCGGCGCGGGCGCGGGCGGCCAGCTCGTCGGCCTGGGCCGTGGTCGGCGCGATGAGTACCGCGTCCTTCCCGCCCGTGTGGTCGACCAGCCACGACTGGTACGAGGCTTCCACCATCTCCTCGCGCGTTCCAGCGCGCAGACGGCCGCGGGTCTCGTACTCCGCGAGCACGTCCACCTCGCCCTTGCGGAGCTTCAGGGACGCCTCCTTCTCCCACTCGGAGTTGAAGCGCATCACCTCGTCCAGGCGGTGGACGTTCGGCAGATCCTCGGTCAGCTGGGAGAACACCCCACCGCTGCCCACGCTGCTGAGCTGGGCGTTATCGCCCACGTACAGCACCTTCGCCCCGGCCAGGTCGGCGTACCGGCGGATCTCGTCCAGCTGGCCCGTCTCGGCCATGGACGCCTCGTCCACCAGGATCAGCTGGCCCGGCCGGAGCTGGCAGGCGTTCCGGTCCTCGTCCGACACCGCGGTGCCCGATTCCAACCGGCGGTTGGTGTCCAGGAACTTCGCGATGTTCGCGGCGTTCTCCACGCCCTCGTCGGACAGCACGCGGGCGGCGCGCTGGCTGACGGTGAGGCCGATCACGGGGCCGACTTCCTGCGTCCAGACGTCGTGGATCGCGCCCGCCAGGCGGCTCTTTCCAGTTCCAGCGGGGGCGGCCACGACCTCCATGCGGCGGCCGCTGGCCAGGATGGAGCGGAACGCCTTCTCCTGTCCCTCGTTCAGCCCGGCGCCGGCCACGGCCTCCTCGATCGCCTCGCGGCCCACGGCGGGGGCTCCCAGCTCGGTGGCCTTGGCGATGATGCGGCCCTCCCGCTCCAGGTGGGCCTCCGTGGCGTACCGGCGGGCGCCGTGGCGGGCGTAGACCGACAGCCCGTCCTCGCGGCACAGCTCCGGGGGGAGCGGGACGAGGTTACGGGCGGTCAGCCGGACCACGGCCGTGTCGGCTCCAGGCTGCAGCGCGGCGTCGGCCAGCTCGTTGACGAGGGCGGTCACCTGGTGGCGTTCCAGCCCTCCGAGACAGTCCGGAAGTTCCTTGGTGATCTCCACGATCAGGTCGCCTCGACGCCACGTCGACTTCTGGTCCTGGGCGTTCTCGATGGCCTGCTGCACGACCTTCGTCGGGTCGAATTCCAGGCCCGATTCCAGCGTACGTCCGTCGCGTTCCAGTTCGGCGGTCGCGCGTTCCACCTGCGCTGGAATGTCGGCCAGCGACTCGCGGGTGTCGGCCACCATGTCGGCCTCCCAGCGCTCCAGCAGCTGCTCGCGCGGGACGGCTTCCACCTTGTTCTTCCGCTCGGTCAGGTTGACCCACTGCGCCATGCGGGCCAGCTCGTGGGCGCCCGGCGCGCGGCCGGTCCGCTCCTCGTACGCCTTGGCCAGCTCGGCGGTGCCCTTGGTGATGGTCCGCCGGCGGGAGCTGTACTTGTCGCGCTTCTCCTCGGAGATGCCGACGATCTCGCGGGCCATGCCGTCCGGGCGGGTGGCCACGCGAAAGCCCATCTTGCGGTACAGGGCCTCGTCCGACACCTTCTCGAAGATGTGCCCGGCGGCCTTGGTGTGCCGGTAGATCTCCTGTCCGTCGATGGTGAGCCACTTCGACGTGACTTCGCCGGTCACGGGGTCGACGGACGAGGATTCCACGCGGTTCCAGATCGCGTTGTGGATGTGCAGCTGCGGGTCGGAATCACGGCTGGTGTGCTGCCGGAACGAAGCGATCGTCCACGCGTGCGCGTCGACCTGGCGGCCCATCGGGGCCCCGTCCGGGTCCTTCGCACCGTGGCGTCCGTCGCGGGCGTACCCGGCCTCTTCCTCCAGGAATTCCAGCCCGGCCTGGACGCCCTCCATCAGGCACTCCCAGACCTGATCGGCCTTCTCGGCGGCGGCCGCCGCGCCCTCCAGGTCCCCGGCCTCGCGGAGCCGCGCGGCCTCGATCTGGAACCCGGCGTGCAGCAGGCTGTACGACTTCGGCGCGGAGAACGTGACGTCGTAGTACGAGCGGCTGGAGGGGGCGTTCTGGCGCACCTTCAGCTCCGCCGCGCGGCGCTGCTCGGGCGTCGAATCCGGCCCCAGCTTCTCCACCGCGGCGGCCACCTTCTCCTCCGTCGACTTGGTGTAGTCGTACGGCTTCCGGCCCACCCGGGCCTCGTCGTAGATGGCTGCCACCTGGGCGTTGTACTCGTCCGATCCGGGCTCGGCCGTGATCGCAGAGAGTGACGCCCGGACCTCCGCGTGGAGGCCCGGGTGCGTGAACTTCGAGTACATGTCGCTCATCAGCTCATGGTCGACTTCACCAGTCAGACCAAGATCATTTGCGGCACTCCCGAGCCAGATCCCGGCCGGCTCTCCGGCCTGCTCGATGGACTTCAGGTAGTAGTGCTCACCGCCGCGACCGACCGCGTTCATGAGGTATCCCGGGTCTGATCCCGGGCTCACAGTAGCGGTCATGTGATCACGGTACGGGCCATCGGATGGTAATGCAAGGGTGTGTTGAAGTTAGTAGGTAGCTCAGGTTTCAAGATCCGGGAAGAGAAGGGGGTGGAGAGGGCAAGTAGGCAGATGGGAGAGGAGATCGACAAGGGCAAGCAAGAGGGAGAGCAAGGGGAGACGAGGGGAAGACGCAGAGAGAGATCAGCCGGGGATCGGGAGAGCGCGAGAGGGTTGCCCCTCTCGCAAGAGTTGACCGCGACCGGTGGGCGCCCGGTAGGCTGCGCCACAGACGACATGAGGCCCGACCCCCGGACTGGGGGCGGGCCTCGACTGTTACCAAGCGTGTTTTTCGGCGGCGGCGTCGCCCGGGTGGCCGGCGGCCGCGAACGGCGGACGGTCTAGCGTGGACATGCTGTGAACCGCACGCCCGGCGGGCCCTCGCACGGGCCACGAAACCGGCCCCCGGCCGCCCGTACGCCGTAGCGTGTCCACGCTGTGAACCGCCCACGGCGGCGGCCTGTACGGCAACCGCTACGGCGGGCCGGTCCACCCCGTACGCCATAGCGTGAACACGCTCCGATCCGGCGGCGGCGTCGACCGCCCGGCGGGACGAAGCGGAACCGGTGCGCCTCGACCTGCTACAGCATGTCCACGCTACGAAGCGGCCTTCACCAAAGGGTGTCCTGGTGCTCCCCCGAAGGGTGGCCGGCCGCGAGCGCGGCCGCGATGGCGGCGGCCTCCGCGCCCGGCTCGGCGGCCAGGATCGCGTCCCGCACCGCAACCGCCCGCCCCGCCGCGCCCCGCACGTCCGCGAGCGCGTGACCGGTCAGCCCCCGGCGGGCCGCGTAGTCCACGATGTTCTGCAGCCGCTCCCCCGCCAGCCAGTGGTCCGGGTTCTGACAGCTGCTCTCGTCGCAGGTGTGCCGGACCACGGCGCCGTTCCGCAGTGCGGCCGCGCCGTGGCAGATGACGAACCCCAGGACGTGGGCCGACACCACGCGGGAGGTGCCCGCCGGGCGGCTGCCCGCCCGGAGCTTCCCGTGCCCGGAGTCGCTGATGGCCCCGAGCCACCAGTGGCACGGCGTCGGGCCGGGGCCGCGGTACACCTTCGCCTCGTACCGGGCGGCGGTCGCCGGGTCGGCGGCCAGGCGGTCCCAGGGAACCGCGGGGGTCGGCTCGCTCATGCGGCGGCCTCGTCCGGCTCGGTGTCCTCGGCGGACTCCTCGGCCTCGAACGGCTCTCGGCACTCCCCGCACAGGATCGCCCCGCCCTCCAACAGCTTCGGGGTGACCTGCATCCGGCGGGGCGGGTCACACTCGCACGCCACGGCCAGGCGCTTACCCGCCCGGCCCTTCCCGCCGCGCGGGCCCTCCTTCTTCCCGTCCTCGTCCTGCTCCTGGTCCTTGTCCTCGTCGGGCGCCTCGATCCGGGCCAGGGCGGCGGCGTCCAACTTCCTGATGACGGACGCGTACCGGCTGACCGTGGCGGCGGTGATCAGGGCCTCCGAGAAGCCGATGACCTTCTCCGCCCGCTTCGGCGGCTCCAGCCCCAGCTCCTCGGCCAGGGCCGCGAACTTCCGGTTGTGCCAGCGGCCCGCACACGAGGTGTCCCGGATGCCCCGGGCGGCCGCGAGCGCGTGCGCTGCCTCGTGCAGCGCGGTCTCCACCACCATCTGCCCGCCCACGGCGATGGCCTCGCCGGAGATGAACAGCTCCGCCCGGCGGCCGCCGGCCGCCGCGTCCAGCCACCGGTCCGCCGTGTGGTGCCCCCAGGACGGCCGCTTCTTGTTCCGCCCCTGCGTACCCGTGCCGGTGATCATCACGACGTCTGGAAGGTCGGGGTGGTGCTTCTGGAACGCGGCCCAAGTCGATTCCAGCGCGGCGGTGATCCGGGTTCCCTCTTGAGTCGGCATGTCTCAGATCGTAGCGTGAACACGCTACGAAACGGGAGGGGTTCGAGCGGACTGGAACGGCAACGGCCGCCGCTGGAACTCGCGTTCCAGCGGCGGCCGGTCGGGGTGCTGAGGGTCGGTCAGTCGTCGTACTCGTAGGCGTCGGTCACGAGGTCGCCCCATCCCGCGTGCCCCCGCCATTCCAGGCGGTGCCGGAGCATCGCGGCGGCGTCTGCCTCGTGGACGTCCAGGGCGAAGTGCTCCCGCGCGGCCGTGAGGACGTCGCCCACCGTGACCCGTAACGGCCAGGTGACGTGGATGTCTGTCACGGGTTCGGAGAGGCGGGCTCGCACCGCCGCGGTGATGGCCATGTCCGTGGCCTGCTGCACCTGGGCCTGGAAGTGCCGGGCCTGCTGTTCGGCGGCCAGGCGTTCGCGCCGCCGGCGGATGGCTCGCAGGATCACCACTCCTCCTTCGGGTGGGGCTCGACGTGCCCGCAGTAGTGGCACCGCGCCCCCGCCGGGATGTCGACGGTCGTCCCGGTGCAGCGCGGGCACTCCCCCAGTTCCAGCACCGGGCCGGTGCCCCGGACGCACCCGGGGCACCGGTGCCCGTCGTCGCCGTAGGTCCACCCGGCGCGCTTCATGACGTCCTCGAACTCGTCGGTGTCCAGCGCGTACGGGTCGTCCACGGGTTCCAGGAACAGCGCGACGCACCCGTCGCGGTCGCACGTCACGGCGTCCCGGATCACCGGTCCTCCTCGACGGCCGCCGACTCGTCGTCGGCCAGCTCGGTGAGCGCGTGCGCCTCCTGGTGCTGCTCGACGGTGAAGCCGATCGGGCGGCGGCCCTCGCGCTCGTCGCCCTCGTACAGGCGGCGCTGTCCGTCCGCGTAGGACCGGAGCACGTCGCGCGCCTCGTCCGGGGTGCAGTCCAGCGCGGCCGCCACCTCGTTCCAGGTCGCGCCCAACTGCAGGGCCTCGTGCACGGTGCTCGGGCGGTAGTTCAGGGCGGTGCGGCGGATGGCCTCTCCCAGGGCCAGCTGCGCGAGCGCGTCGCCCGCGTCGCCGCGCTCGACCTCGTGCGGGAAGTCGGCGGGCAGGCGGCGGTTCGACAGCCGCTCGGCGTGCTGGGAGTGCTTCTCCGCCTGCCAGGTGAGGGGGACGGCCGGCGGGAGGTCGTCGGGGCGGCGGACCTGGAGGGCCTGGAAGTCCTTGTACGCGTCGGTGCTCATGGTGGTGGTCGCCCTTCAGTTGGTGGGGTAGAGGTCGGCGCGGGGGGTGTTCTCGGTGAGCCAGCGGCGGAAGCTGTGGGTGCCGCCCGCCGCGATGCGGTCGTGCCGCTCCTTCACCGTGGTGTGGTGCTGGCCCAGTCCTTCGCCCAGGTCGCGCCACGACACCTTGTCCCCGTCCTCGTCGGGCTCGCGGGCCATCAGCAACAGCTCCTCCTCGATGGCGGTCAGCCGCTGCTTCAGGCGCCGGATGTCCCGCAGGTTCGCGTAGATGAACTCCTCCCCCAGGTTGGGGTTCCCGGCCTGGATCGCGTCCATGGCCAGGATGGCGCTGTCCGCCTCGTCCGCGATGCTCCACTGCTTGTTGCCGTGGAACGCGAGCGTGTACGTGCCCACTCCGTCCGGCCAGTGGGCGGTCCGGCCGGAGGTCTCCCAGGGCTCCATGCCCGGCCGGCTCACGGCCATGGGCTCGTCCACCGGGGACGGGAGGGGGCGGTGCTGAGGGGTCGTCATGTGCGGTTCCCTTCGTCGGTGTTGGGGTTCCCCAACACCTTTGACTGTAGGGGTTCCCCAACAGGCGGCGCAAGCGGTTCGCCGTATCTCGTCCGGCCAGTTCGTGGCCGGTCCGCGTCCCGGTTGGCGGGAGACTCCCGCGAGCGGGTATCTCTACGGGCAGGGACGAACGGCGGGCGGTGATGGGGAGTTGACCCAGGTGGAGCTGTGGTGGAGACGACCTCCCGTGCCCGGGTCGCGTCGCTCGCAGAGACAACGCGCGGTCGCGGAGCTGCGGGCACAGGGGCGGTACGGCCCCGAACTGCGCGACGTGCTGCCCGCGTTCGTCGGGCTGGCCTTCGCCGCGGCGGCTCCGCTGGTCCTCCTCGTCTGGCTGCACCGTGCCCTCGGCGTCGGCGGCCTGGTGCTGGGCGTCGTCCTGCTCGCGGCCGCCACGGCGGTGGGTATGCGGTGGCGCCGCGCGGCGGCCCGCCGGCGCGGCGGCATCTACACCTCGACCGAACTCGGCGTGCTCGATGACCACGGCCTGGCGGCGGCCGCCGAACGGATGCTGCGCCGCGACGGCTGGCACGTCATCGCGATGCCGGACGAGGGGCGGCCCCGCCTGTACGCACGCGACCGCGGCGGCCGCCAGCTCGACGTCGGGTTCCGCCCGGCGGACGAGGCGGCGGACGAGGACGCGCCGACGGGTCCCGCTCCCCTGCGGGAGGCGGGCCGCCCGGGGGTCGACAACCTGATTCGGGTCGTGGTCAGCAGGGGCTCGTACAGCCGCGCCGATGTGCTCTGGGCCTCACGCCAGGGCGGGGTCCACCTGCTCGACGGCCGCCAGCTGCAGCAATGGGCCGCCGGGGCGTCCCTGGACGACCTGGGCCTGCCCGGCTGATCGCCTTTTCAAGATCGTAAGGCGAAGCGGGGCGCGCCCGACAAAAGGAGATCCTTTTAATGCAGCCGGAGCGTGGGGGCGCGCGGAAAGGATCTCCTTTAGAATCGGCGCATGGAGAAAATCGGCGTTACGGCTTGGATCACCGCGTCACAAGCGGGTGCGCTTGCGCTGCTCGATAAGCGGCGGCGGCTGGAGGAAAAGGAGACCGTGCGGGAGCTGGTGGCGTCCGGCATTCGGCCGCGCGACGCTCGCGTACAGGTCGCTCGTATGCGTCCGGAGCACTGGCCTGCCCTGGAGGTCGTGGTGGGGGAGGCGGTCCGCCGGCGCCTGGCGGACGAGGACCTGGCGGGCCCGTGGGCTCCGCTCACGCAATCGGACCTCGACCGCCTCGCGCTGTCAGGCCGCTGGCCCGGGGCGAGTGCTGGAATCACCTTGGTACAGCGGAACTACGCCTTCCCGGCGGACCTCGCTCTGCAGCTGCGCACCGCCTCGTGGCGGGTCTCGGAGAAGCCGCTGGCCCGGCTGTACGAACTGGGCCTGGTCGGCTCCGGGCTCCGGCTGACAGAGGAACAGAAGACCCGCCGTGACGAACTCGCGCGCCTGCTCTACCCGCCCGCCCGGATCATCCGGGAGGCCCTGGCCGCGTACGGCCCCCACTCGAACGAGTGACGGCCCCGGCCGGTGAATTAAAAGGATCTCCTTTAAGAGAATCCGGCTTCGCGCGCACAGCTCTAAGCGTCCTCCGGCTTTCTCGATTTCCTCGGATGGCGGAGTTTGAAAAGCGGCCCGAATGGGGTCTATAAATGCTAGCGTCGGGAATTCCGGCGGACTGTCCTCGGGAGGTATGGGTGAGCACGGCAACGACGGCACGCACGGCGGGGACGGTCCCGGCCAGTCGTGAAAGCGCAGATCAGGCCCCGGATCGGGTGCCGCGCGGGGAGCCCTACGGGTTCACGGACGGGCTGCCCGTCTACCGGTGGGGGCAGGCGCCGGCGTACCTGCAAACGCAGACACAACTGGGCCAGGCCCGGCTGAAGCTGGCGGACGGTCAGCCCGTCCTCGCGTACCTCTACCTGCGCAAGCACGACCTGGAGGTGCCGCTGTATGACCCGGCGGCCGCGGTGAAGATGCGGCCGCTGTCCTCGACGGTGAAGAAGCGCATGGAGGCGGCCCGGACCTGCCCGGAGTGCGGCAAGGTGCGCGAGCACCGGTTGAACGGCCGCCCGTGCTCGCAGTGCTGGCACAAGGCACAGTTGGCCCGGCAGCGCGAGCGGGCCCGGACGTGCTGGGGCTGCGGGACGGTGCGCGAGCGTCCGTACCCGGTGGCGCACAACCGGTGTGGCGACTGCCGCCGTGCCCAGCTCGCGGAGGAACGGGCCCGGAAGGCTGAGGCGGTGCTGTACTCCATCACCTGCCCGGGGCGGGACTGCTCGGTGAAGACGGCCACCAAAGCGGCGGTGCGCCGCTGGCGGGAGGCGAACCCGTACGGGTACTGGCGGCCGCGGTGGTGCTCGCCGTGCGAGGAACGCGACGCACGGGAGCGGGCGGAAGCCGAACGGCGGGCGGTGGAGGCCCGGGAGGCTGAGCGGGAGGCCCGGCGCCGGCGGGTGCTCGAACTGCAGGAGTGGGCGGCGGCCGCGCTCGCGAACGAGGCGCTGGTGGTCCTCGACACGGAGACGACGGGGCTCGACGCGGACGCGTGCGTGGTGGAACTCGCGGTCATCTCCGGCTCCGGGGACGTCCTGGTGGACACCCTGGTCAACCCCGGGCGGCCGATCCCGGCGGGCGCCTCGGAGATCCACGGCATCACGGACGAGGCGGTGGCCACGGCGCCCTCGTTCGGGCAGATCCTCGTCGGCCTCACGGCCGCGCTCGACGGGCGGCGGTGCCTGATCTGGAACGCCCCGTACGACAAGGGGGTGTTGCGCTGGGAGCTGACCCGGCACTACCGGGCGGCCGGACACGAGGACCCGGCGGCGTCGGCGGCGGCCTGGCTCGACGGCATGACGCTGGAGGACGCGATGGTGCCGTACTCGGACTGGTACGGCGACTGGTCGGACTACTGGGGCAACTACAGCTGGCAGGCGCTCGGCGGCGGCCACCGTGCCCTGGGCGACGTCCGGGCGGTACTCGACCGCCTCCGCGAGATGGCCGCGCCCGTGGCCTCCTCGGTCGACTGAGAGGGGGGTTCACCTCATGGTGCAGATCAGGGTCATGACGGACGATCGCGAGCGGGGCGAGCGGGTGGTGGAGATCCTGCTGCCGCTTCTGCAGGCGTGCACCGCGCTGCAGGCCGGTGAGCCGACCCGGCTCACGCACCGCGGCGGCGGCCTGCGCCTGGTGCTCGACGTCCAGCCGGATGAGGGCGCCACCTCGGTACGCGTCGACCGTGCGGACGTCCCGGCTCGGCCGGAGCGAACGGCCCGCCGGCGGCGGGCACTTCCCCCAGGATCGCGGTAACAGTCCGGGCGACTGTTACCCCATCTGACCTGGGGAAGTTCCATAAATCGGCCCTCAAATGAGGGAGCAAAACTAGAAGCGGGCACCCCCGGTGCCCAACGGGCGGCGGCCCGGCGGCCGCGCCTCCACCACCTCGTTCTCGACGGCCAGGGCGGGCGGCTCGACGGCTGCCCGCTCTGCTGCTGTCCGGCCGCGTTCGCGCTGGTCGCCAATTGGCGACTGCTCCTCGGCGGTGCGGGGTCCGGTGCCCAACGGGCGGCGGGTGGTGCTCACCTGCCCAAGTCTCCCAGTTCGCCGAACGGGTCGGGCCCACGGTGCCGCGCTGAGCGGAGCGCCCACGACGGGCTCGGCCACCTCGCGGCAGCTGCTGCTCCCCCTCGACCACGGCCGGCGGTGCGGTCTCCTCACGCTCCCGTCATCCGCGACGGCGGGAGTACGGCGCCCGACCCGACTCCGGCGGAGTCGACGGCCAACCGGACCCGGCCACCCCTCCCCCCTCCCGCCGCTGCCGTCTTTTGGCACCCCGGACGGGCCGCAGTCGGCAACGAGAGGCGGCTACGCGTGCCATGTGACGGTGGCCGGTCTTTTCGCCTGTGCGGTGTCTCCCCCGGGCGCTACCGTCCCGGTACAGGCAGTAACCACACGGGAGGGGCGGCGGGATGACGACAGCGGGGCACCGAAGCGGAGCCGGGGCGAGCGCGGGCCGGATGGGTGAGGCGGCTCGGACAGCGGAGCGGGCAGCACAGCATCGACGGGCCCGGGTGCTGCTGCCGTTACTCGCGGCGGCCGCCGCGGTGGTCGGGTCGGCGGTCGGCTCGCTGACGAACTGGCAGCTCGGCCTGGTCGCCGCGCTGGTCGTGGTCGGGCTCGGCGTACGGCGGCTGTACCGCCGGAGCCACAACAGCTGGGCGGTGGGGGCCGCCGGGGAGGCGCGGACGGCCAAGCTCCTGGCCCCGCTCGTCCGCCGGGGCCACGCCGTGGTGCTGCACGATCGGGCGATCCCGGGGAGTCGGGCGAACCTCGACCACCTTGCCTTCACGGCCGCCGGCGCCCTGTACGTCGACACGAAGAACTGGACGTCGGACAAGTCCCAGCTGACGGTGCAGGGCGGCACCCTCCGGTACGGCCGCTACGACCAGACCCGCGCTCTGCAGACGGTGGTCTGGGAGGCGGAACAGGCGGCTCGGGCCCTCGGCGTCCCGGTCCGGCCGGTGGTCGCCGTGCACGGCGCGAAGGTCCCGGCTCCGCGCGGTCGCCTCGAACTGGGCGGCGTGACCGTGGTGGAGGCGAAGCGGCTGCGCGGCCTGCTCCGGAGCCTTCCTCCCCAACCCGGGTGGGACTCGGCCCGGCGGACGGCGGTCGGGCAGCTGGCGGAACGGACGCTGCCCCCGGCTTCCTGACGAGGACAGACAGAAGGGCCCGGCCAGGCGGCCGGGCCCTTCGTCGTCCCTACGCGGTGCGCTCGCGCCGGCGCAGGGTCGGCGGCCGGTCGGTCGTGTTCGCGAGCATCCGGCGGACGGTCTCCGGGTGCCAGCGCTCCCCGCGCTTCGGGCGGAGCCCTTCGGCCTCCAGCACGGCCACGATCTCGCGCAACGACAGCTCGTCCTCGTCTCGGAGCTGGCGGGCGCGGGCTCGGCCTGCCTGCTCCATCTCCTCCTCGGTCAGCTCCTTCTTGTGCGCGGCCCATCCGTACGGCGGGGCGCCGTACGCGTACTGGCCCTTCTCCCCCTTGATGCGGCGGCCGCGGCGGAGCTTGGCCACGGTCATGCCTCGGTCCAACTGCGCGAACACGCCCATCATCTGGCGCATGGCGGTACGCATCGGGTCCTCGGGGTCGTCGGGCAGGATCTCGCCCTGATCGGCCATGAACGCGCGGCCGCCGTGCTTCCACGTCTGGGCCAGGGCCGCCTCCTGCACCACCAGCTCGCGGGCCAGGCGGTCAAGGTTCGGCGCGACGATGCCGTGCACGCGCTTCTCCTCGATCCACAACAGGGCGTCGGCCAGCTCGGGCCGCTCGTCCCCGGCGACGGTGCCCGGCACCGCCTTCTCCACGAACAGCTTCACGAGGCGGTGGCCGTGCTCGCGCGTCCAGCGGCGCACGATGCGCTCCTGGTCCTCCAGCCCGAACCCGTCCAGCTGACTGCCGGTCGACACCCGGATGTACCCCGCGAGCCGCATCTGATCGCCTCCAACGCTCTGACCTGCACTGTCACAGTAATTGGCATAACTGTGACATCGAACAGACCCTATCCGGCCCTCGACGGGCCGTTCTGAGGGGGCGTCAGCCGTGCTCGCCGGAAACTGTCCACAGGGGAACCGTTCCAGACTGCCGACCATGAACACGAACACGCGCCGCTGGCGCTCTCACGTCCTGGTCCTCCTCGTCGCTCCGTGCGTCCTGCTCGCGGAGCTGGTCGTGCTCCCCTTCTCCCTCGTCCGGCTCGGCGTGCGCGGGCACGCGGCCGGCTGCCCCCGGCGGGAGGGTGACGGGTGCAGCTGCTTCCTGTCGTCCTGGCGGGCCGTGGGCCGCGGGGTACGGAGCGGATGGCGGGAGGCGTTCGGGTCCTGAGCACGGGACAGGCCCCGCCCTGATGGGCGGGGCCTGCTCGATGTGGTGTCCTGGTGTGCGCGTCCGGGGCCGGTTACGACGGTCCCGGCCGCGTCACTTCTGCAGGATCGGCCGCTCGATGTGCCGGTGCTCGACCTCGCACCCGATCCCGGCCGCCCGCAGGTGCACCGCGATCTCCTCGGCTACGGCCACCGAACGGTGGCGGCCGCCACCACAGACCACGTGGACATCCACGCGGTACTGCTGCGGACCGCCGGTCCACTGCTTCAGGTTGTCGCGCTCCAACAGGATGCGGACCTTCTCGGCGGACTGCGCCACCAGCTCCTTCGCGCCCGGCGTCGCCATGACGTACCGGCGGACCTCCGGGTCCAGGCCGTTGCTGTGCAGCATCCGGTCGCGGACTTCGGGGTCCTCGGGCGGGTTGCGCAGGGGGCAGGTGTCGACCACCACGGCGTTGCCGCCCGGGTCGTCGTGGTGGCCGGCGCCGTACGAGGTGATGACGCTCTGGACGTGTCCGTCCCAGTACAGGGTGCTGAGGTCTTGCGGTGTGGTCTCCATGCTGTTCAGCCTCCATGCCGCCTGCGGGCGGCGGTAGTCGGTTGGCGGTGTTGCCCGTTGCCGATTCCGGCGGGTCTCAGGTGGACGAGGCGGCGGGGCGGGGGTGGCTGCAGCCGGGGCAGCGGCCGAACGCGTTGTCGTTGTCCTCACCGCACCACGTGCACGTCCAGACGTCCGGCGGCGTCTGGATGGTCTCCGGGCTGACGCACCATCCGGTGTCCTCGCCCTGGTCCTCCAGCGTGCGCATGTCCTCGTCGCCGGTCCACACCAGTACGGCCGCGTCCTGGTCCTCGCTGTGGAGTCCGTCGCGGTACTGCTGCTCGGCGTACAGCCTGGCGGTGGCGGCGTCGGTGCACGGCATCCCGGGGCCGCCTCCGTCGACCTGCCAGGCGACCCACGTGCGAGGCTTGCGGCCGCCGACGACTCCCAGCCCCCGGCAGTGCTCGCAGGCCCCGGTCCCGTCCGCGTGGGCGTTGCGGCAACTGCCGTCCTCGTCGCGGACGAGGTGGGTCAGCCACTCGACCTGGCCGGGCTGGAGTCGTACGACGTGCTGCTGCCCGCCGGCCTCCAGGGTGAGCGTCGCGCGCTCGGCGTCGTCGGCGTCGGTGGGGTAGGTGTCGAACAGGTTCCGCAGGGCCAGGGCCAGGGCGGTCAGATCGGGCTGGGTCATCGGGTCGACTCCTCGGTGGTCGTGGTGTTGGCCGCGAGGAAGGCGCCGGCGGCGGCCGCGGCCTCCTCGCTCGTGTCGTACTCGGCCTTCTCGGGCGCCTCGCGCACCTTCCGGTTGGCGGCGGTGGCGATCCACCACCAGCTCCCGTCCTCCGGGTGGAAGGACACCCTGGCCTCTCCGCCGAACGCCTCGAAGTGCACGGGCTCCTTGTTGGCGCGCTCGTTGATCGCGCTCACCGCTCCGGGCCAGCGCTTGCGGGCGGCCTGGCGGGAGATCCCCCACGCGGTGCCCAGCTCGGCGTAGTTGGCTCCGGCCGCTCCGGCCGCGCGGGCGAACCGCTCGGCCAGCACGTCCAGTTCCTCGTCCGCGTACTTGCAGACGATCAGCTTCGCCAGGGGGATCTCCGGACGGGTGAGGTCCAGCACTTCCTCCGCGTCGTCCGGGCGTCCGGCGGTCAGCCGCTCGTACACCGTGTCCCCCAGCTTCTCCAGGGCCTTGTGCAGGGCCTGACGGAGCTGGTCGCGTTCTTCCTGGGTCGGTTCCTTCATCTTCATGTGACAACCCTAGCTGTCGTGAACCTAGGTTGTCACGGGAACCTGCATTGTCGTCATATGCCAATCTCGGGCAGCTCTAGGGAAGGGGAGGGAGGGCCCGGTGGTGGGTGAGGTCTGTCGTTCAACTGCCCATAAGGGGAACGACTGTTCGGGCGTAAAGGACTGGCCTACGGCCAGGCTGAACACCCCTGAGAGGGCCGATCCGGCTCTCTCTCGTCCTCGACCTCACCCCCGGTGGGGGTGGGCCGGATCGGCCCTCTCAGGCGCGGATAAGGAGCTTCGCGCGTTCCTTCTCGGGCCTTCGGCCCGGTAGTTGAAGGACAAGCGCTTCGCGCTTGGCTGTTCTCTTTGCTCCACCCGCGCACCCTCCGGGTGCCCTGAGCGGGTGGAGAGAAGCGGCCCCCCCCCTAGCAAAAATGACAGAGCTTCCCGTTGGGGTTCTGCCATCTCTGCTAGAGGGGGGTTTCGCTTCAACCTGGGGTACTCGTTTCCGGTACGCCCGTCACGGTATGTCGCTTCACTCAGGCCACGGGTATTCGCACGCTCGCCTTGGGACCGGGACTTGCAGTCAGCGCTGAGAGGTCGTGTCTCTGCCCGCTCTGCGCGGGCGCCGGCTGGGGTCCACCTTGTTCGCCATGGGATCACTCGTCATGGCAAGGCCGGTCTGGCTGCTGCTCCATTTCACCGTTTAGCGTCTACACGGCCCCTGCGTGCCCGATCAGCGGGTGTCACGTATGGGGGCGGCTCGGCCTTACTCTCCCGGTGGCAAGCCGGGGTCGGTCTTGGTGACGCGGACCGATCTCAACCGCGGGCTACTCCGGGTTTACCCCTGCTCGCCTGGCAGGGGCCACGGGCCGGTTTCATTGTCTGCTCCTCCGGCTCCACGTCTCCGTGGCCCTTCGGACGGGGACCGGTCTCCCCTCGGCATGTCGCCTTCTCCACCCGCCATGGTGGAGCGCGTCCAGCTACGACTTGAGCGGGCTGGACGGGCGGTCCCCGGGCGGGGGCTTCCTCAACGGCCTGGAGCCGGAGGAACTGGGTACGCGGTGGGTGGATGACCTCCCTTCCGGACACACCGGACTGAGGGCGCACTGGGCCACCACCGCAGCTTCTTGCTACGATGCGATTGCTCCTGGAGCTAGATAAGGGGCACATACGAAGGCCCGGCCCCGGACTTCCGTCCGGCGCCTGAAATGGGCCTACATGTGGAGATAGGGACTCTCAGACCCGCGCCTGGCAGCTTGTGACTGAGGTGGTCCCGCCGAACGAGCGGTGCCCTGATCTGAACTTTCGGGTCAGGGCTTTTGCGCGTCCGGACGTTGTTGTCATCCGGTCTGGGGCAGCTCCTCACCAGCGTGCTGGGCCGCCCTCGGGGCCTGCCTCGCCTTGCGGCGGGCTTCCCTCTTGTGCAGCTCGGTAAGGGCTTCGCGGAGCACTTCGGCCCCGGAGATCCCAAGGTCGTTCACCAGCTCCTCGTACAACCCGCGTACGTAGTCGCCGGGCTTGAGCATCACGGTGGCGCGCAACGGCTTGTCCGAGGGGAACACTCCCGTTCGGCCCGGCTGCTGACGTCCTCGTACTGCCATGTCCAAGATCTTATCCATAACGGGGCCTGTGTGGTCCACACTTTCCCGCGTGTCTTGTGGTTTTCCCGTGACACGGGAGGCCACTTGTCGACTTCCCGTGTGGCGGGCGGGCCCGAAAACCCCGAGATATCAGGGGTTTACGGCCCGGGGAAGGCGCGCGAGTCGCCGCTGTACGTCCGCGCGAGCACCACTCTTTCCGGGGACACGGGTCCGGAGACTCAACAGCTCGATGCCCAACTGCCGGATCTGGGACGGGTCGCTGACGTAGTGCCAGGCGCCGTGGGCGCGGTCGACGGCCTCGGCCACCTCGGGGTGGTGCTCGGGCTGGTCGGCGGTCAGCCGGACCACGGCGGCCTGCAGCCACAGCTGACAGGCACGGTCCGGGGCTCCTTCCTGCTGCGCAAGGAACGCGCGGACCTCGATCCAGTGGGCGACCTCGACAGACTGCGCACCGTGCGCTCGGAGTGCGGCCTGCTCGTACGAGGCGGCGATGGCGGCGGCTTCGCCGTGGCGGCCGGCGCGGCTCGCGTCCCGGATCGCCAGGTGGGGGTCCTCCTCGACGGCGGCCGCGGTGGTCGACGTCGCCTCGGTCCTCGGTGCGGGCACGTCGACGTCGGGGTGCGGGGCGGCCTGCTCGACCGCCTGTCCTCCCAACCACAGGGTGGCGGCGGCGTCGACGGCGGCCGCGCGGGCGGCCTGGTGGTGCAGCTGCTCGGCGCTGGGCCTCGTCGGCGCGGAGCGGAGGATGTGCGCGAGCGCGTTCGTGTACGAGGGGCCGGGGCGGTGGCGGCGGTCCTGCAGCTGCACGGCGCCGTACAGGGCGAACGGTCCGGCCAGGGACTGCTCCTGGTGGACGAGGGCCTGCCAGACGTCCGTGTCGGTCGCCAGGTCGGCCACCACCGTGGTGGTGCCCGGCGGGCGGCGCTGCAGCTCGGCACCGATCCAGTGCCAGGGGAGCGCGGTGTACCGGATCGTGCGGGCGGTGGTGCGGGCCAGGGCCAGGTGGAGAAGGTTCTGGCGCGGGTCGACGGCCAGGTGCCCGGCGACGTAGACGAGTAGCGGGCCCTCGACGGCGGCCGCGGTGCGGAGGTTCGTCAACACCGTGTTGGGGTCGTCGGGGTTGGCCAGCTGTACGACGCTCGCGTACGAGGTGCCGACCAGACGCGCCGGCGGGACGGCGGCCAGCTGAGGCAACGCCGTGGTGACCGCGAGCGGGTGTCGTACGGGCGGCTCGGCCGCGACGAGAAGTGCGTATCCCGGCTGTTCCCCCGTGCTGATCCCCATGGGCAGCACCGTAACCGGCTCCTCGCCCTGCGTGCTGCCTGCGGCATCGGTCCGGGCTGAGCGGGGTGGTTCCCTCGTTGGGCGGCAGGCGAAGCCCTACCGCGCCGTTCGTCGGCTGTCCAGGATCGGGCTTGCCCGACCGCGAAGC
>NZ_JOAK01000052.1 GCF_000720455.1 Streptomyces virginiae
CGAGGAACAGGCCACCGACCGCGCCTACCGCATCGGCCAGACCCAGCCCGTACAGGTCCACCGGATCATCGCCGAAGGCACCGTCGAGGACCGCATCGCCGAAATGCTGGAGGCGAAGCGGGCCCTGGCCGACGCGGTCCTCGGCTCCGGCGAGGCGGCCCTGACCGAGCTGACCGACCGCGAGCTGGCCGACCTCGTCTCCCTGCGCAGGCCCGCATGATCACCGCGCGGGACGACCGCCGCCGCACCTTCGAGACCGTGCCCGCCGGGGCGGCGGCGGTGAGCTGGTGGGGCCGGGCCTGGGTGTCGGCCCTGGAAGAGGTCTCCGGCGACCCGGCCCGCCTGGCCCGGGGCCGCAGCTACGCCAACGACGGGCACGTCGACGCCGTGACCGTCACCCCCGGTCGCATCGTCGCCTACGTCCGGGGCAGCAGGCCCCGCCCGTACCGCACCGAGCTGACCCTGCCCGCCTTCGCGGACGCGGAGTGGGGCGAGCTGCTGGAAGACGTCGCCGCCGACCCGGCGGCGCTCGGCGCCCTCCTGGAGCGGGAGGTCCCGCAGTCGCTGGCGGGGACCGTCCTGCCCGGGGCGGGCGAGCTCGTCCCGCACTGCTCCTGCCCGGACTTCGGGCGTCCGCCGTGCAAGCACGCCGCCGCCCTCTGCTACCGCGCGGCCCGCCTCCTGGACGAGGACCCCTTCGTCCTGCTGCTCCTGCGCGGCCGAGGCGAGCGGGAACTCCTCGAAGACCTCACCCGCCGCAACGCCGCCCACGCCGCACGCGAACAGCCCGGCACGGCACCGGACTTCCCCGCGGTCACCGCCCGGGCGGCGCTCGCCCGCACGGTCCTGCCGCCGCTGCCCGCACCGCTCGCCGCACCCGCGGCGGCCGGCCTTCCGCCCGCCTACCCGGCCGACCCGGCGGCGCCGGACCCGCTCGCCCTCGACCAGCTCGCCTCCGACGCGGCCGCCCGCGCCCTGGCGCTGCTCACCACCGGCGAGGACCCGATCGCCGGGCTCTCCCTCTGGCACGACGCCGTACGGCTGGCCTCCGCGCACCCCACGGCCGGCCTGACGGGCGCGGCCCGCACCCTCTACCGGGACCTGGCCCGCGCCACCGGGCGTACCACCACCGACCTCGCGCGGGCGGCGGCGGCCTGGCGCCAGGGCGGCCGTCCGGCCCTCGCCGCGCTCGAAGAGGCCTGGGATCCTCCGGCCGGCCCCTTCGACCGGGCCCGCCCGGCGCTCCTCGCCGCCGGCCAGGGCGCCTTCCGCCCCGAACGCAACCGGCTGACCGCCCACACCCGACAGCTCCGGCTCGGCCGCGACGCCCTCTGGTACGCCTACGAGTCCCGCCCCGGCGACGACGACTGGTGGCCCACGGGCCGCCCCTCCCCGGACCCGGTCACCGCCCTGCGGGGCTGAGACCCTCCGCCCAGCGGGTCAACGCGGTGAAGTCGCGGTCCCGCAGACCGTGGCGCGGGTGGATCCGCAGAAGGAGGGCCGGTGCCGGATGGTGGGCGGCGACCCAGGCCCGGTCGCGCGGGGTGATCATGTCGTCGACCCAGGCGAACGGGCGGCCGGCCGCCCAGTCCCGCAGGTGGCGCGTCTTCCAGGACAGACCGTCGGGGTCCTCGGCGAACAGTTCGGGCCATTCGACGACGGACAGGTCGCCGGGGAGCCCGATGTGCGGCGCGATCAGGGTGTTGGCCTGGTGCGTCCAGGCCGTGGCCCAGGCGAGCTCGAAGGGCAGGGCCAACAGCCTGGAGCCGTGGGAGGGGTGCAGGCGGATCCGCGCGCCGCGCCGTGCCCTGCGCGATTCCGGGTCGCGGTAGGAGAGCCAGACCTCGGGCCACATGCGGTGGCTCTTGTACCCGCGCAGTGCGGCGAAGGGCGAACGGAAGGGGTTCAGCGGGCCGTCCACGTCGAGGAGGAGCAGCGGGCGTTCAGTCATGAAGTAGCCAGTACCCAGCACACGATTGAGTGAAATGCCTACCGCCTCTATAACCCGTATGGGTTTGGAGGCGTTGTTTCCGGTGTGGGGCAAACCCCCGACATCCACCGGAAGGCAGGAAAGTGATGCGTCACAGTCGTCGAAATGGCTTGATCGCGGCGGTCGTCGCGGGCGGCGGTCTGGCGGTCGCGGGCGTCGGCGGGTTCGCCCACGCCGATGCGGACGCGAGCGGCGGGGCCGAGCGCTCGCCGGGTCTGCTGTCCGGGAACCTGGTGCAGCTGCCGGTGAACGTGCCGGTCAACGCGTGCGGCAACACCGTCAGCGTCGTCGGCCTCCTCAACCCGGCCGCCGGGAACCGCTGTACGAACGCGTCGGAGGGCGGTGGCGGCGCACACTCCGACCGGAGCACGTCACACCGGTCGACGCCGACGGCGGGCAACGGCGGCGGAGCCGTCGCGAGCGGCCAGACGAAGGATTCCCCCGGGGTGCTGTCCGGCAACGGCCTCCAGCTCCCGGTAGACCTGCCGGTCAACATCAGTGGCAACTCCGTCAACGTGGTCGGCATCGGAAACCCCTCGCACGGCAACACGTCCGTCAACGTCGAGCAGCCCGGCCCCGCCAAGCCGGTCCAGCCGCCCGTCGTCGAGAAGCCGGTCACCCCGGCCGTCCCGACCACACCGACCTCACCCGTCACCCGGGTCACCCCGCCCGAGCCCCCGCGGCACACCGAGGCACTCGCCCACACCGGAGCGGACGGCGTCGGCTACCTGCTGCCCAGCGGCGGCGCCCTGCTGCTCGGCGGCCTCATGCTCTACCGCCGCTTCCGGGTCAACTAGCCCGGTCCCGGCTCACCGTGCGCCATCCGTCCAGGATGGCGTCGATCCGCGGGGCCAGCCGGGCGCGGGCCGTGAAGCGGGGGACGCCCGCCATCAGCAGGGCGTCGTACTCGGTGTCGGTGTGCCGGACCGCCGCCCGCACCGCCACCGAGACCGCCGTCTCGTCCAGGGCCCGCCCGGCCGCGGTGCGCCCCACCCGGCCGCTGCCGCGCACCGAGGCATGGGTGGCGATCGCCACGGCCCGGTCGGCCGGGCAGCCGGGGAACAGCCGCACTATCTCGGCGGCGAAAGCCGCCGTGAAACGGACGTCCTCCGCCGCACGGCGCAGCCGGTCGCGCTCCCGGCGACGCGCCCGCGCCTCGGAGTCCGCGAGGCAGGCGCGTTCCGCGCCGGCCAGGGCGTCATCCTCCACGAACAGCCCCAGGCGCTCGTAGCGACGGCGCCGCTTGTGGAAGCGGACCACGACCGCGGACAGCGAACTTGCCTCGCGGGCACGGCGTGTGAGCGCGGCGTCCCCGCGCGGAAGGTAGACGAGGTGCCCCAGGTCCGCACAGTCCAGGCAGCGGGGCACACCGGCCTCGCGCACCAGGTGCCGGAGCGGACCGCGCCGGCACTCCGCGCAGTGGATCTGCTTCACGGACTCGAAGACGACCAGGCTCATACAGGTGTGATACCGCCCCCCGCCCCTCATATCACCTGGTGAGGAAGGGAGGTTGGGCTTTCACCGACTCTTCCTGGATCGGCCTGATCGCTCCTACGGTGGGCGGTGGACCATGGACCGCGGGGGCCCGGTCCACGGAGGAGGAGCACATGGGCGCACGGCGGACGACGACGGCACGGCCGCGGGCGACCGGCTTCGGCTTCGGTTTCGGCACCGGCAGGGCACGCGTCACCACGATCCCCGCGGGCCGGGAGATAGTCATCCCGCCGGGCGGCTGCACCGGCTGGCACTTCCACCGGGTGCGGCTCGAAGCCGTCGTCCTGTCGGGCACCCTGACCCGGGTCCTGCACGACCTCACCGTCGAGGTGCACCGGCCCGGGACCACCTTCGTGGAACCCGCGGGCATCGGGCACATACACCTGGGCCACAACCTCGGCACCGAGCCGGTCGTGCTCCACGTGACCCCCCGGCTGCCCGAGGGGACCCCCTTCTCCATACCCACGCCCGCCCCCGCCGGTGCCACCCCCCAGGTGTGCCGGCAGCACGAACCGGAGCCGCCCGCCGAACCGGCCGGCAGCAGTCACACCAGTCGGCGTATCTCCCCGCGGACCCGGTAGAAGCCCCCGGACGCCGCGTGCAGGCCGTCCACCACGTACCGGGCGCCGGCCTCCCGGATCCCCCGCGGGAACTGCACGTTCCAGGACTGCTCGAAGCCGTCCGACACCACCTGCACCCGCATCCGGCCGCCCTGCTGGACGCACTCCACCACCACACCGCCCGCCGGCTCCGAGGCCACCGCGGCCATGGAGACCGTCGCCACCGCCGAGGCCGACGCGGCCGGCGTGAACACCGGCAGCGCGGCAGCCGACTTCACGTCCATCGGCGCGGGCACCGAACCCTGCTGGGCCGCCGCGATCGCCTGCTCGCTCGCGTCCACGCAGACCAGGGAGCCGTCCGTGGTGACGAGGTACAGCCGGCCGTCCAGATACTGCATCGACAGCGCCGAACCGCCGCCGGTCCCCAGCTTCCACAGCCGGTGCCCGTCCGCGTCGAAGCAGTAGACCGAGGAGGAGGAGTCGCCCGCGAAGACGTGGCGGCCGTCGGGCGAGGTCGCGCACGAATACACCGCAGCGTCACAGCGGTAGGTGGCCTCCGTCGCCCCCGAGGCCTTCGACAGCCGCTGCACGGTGTTGCGGACCGTACCCGCGTACACGGAGTGCTCCTCCTGCCAGCCGAACAGGACACCGCCGGGGGTCGCGCTGTGCCACAACTGCCCCGTGCCGTCGGCCGCATAGGCCGTCACGCCTCCGCTGTGCCCGTGGTAGACCGCCCGCTCGTCGGCCCGGACCATCCACGCACTCGTCCCGGCGGACTTCCGCGACCACTGGTGCTCGTCCTCGTGGTCGATGACCGTCAGGCCGCCGTTCGCGTCCGAGACGTCGAGCACGCCCTCGTGGATGTCCAGCCAGTAGATGTCCACGTCCGCCGCGATGGCGTAGGCGCCGAACGGGACCTTCGACGACAGGTCGTACACCGTGCCGTCGTCACAGCCGGCGTATATCCAGAACTCGTCCGCCACCAGGCACTTCACCCCGTCCGGCAGCGAATAGCGCGCCAGCACCTCACCGCCGTGGCTGAGCGTGTAGACGTCACCGGCCTGGTTGCCGACCCAGCAGCGGTCCTCGTCGACATGGATCCCGAAGGCCGAGGAACCGGTACGGAAACGCCACAGCACCGGCGCGACGGCACGCGCCGTCGACGGCGCCGACGTCACCTGGCGGCGCGTCACCGAACGGGCGGCGCGCTGCCCCTGCACCGCCGGGGCGTACCCCTTGCGGACCTTCTCCCCGATCTTCTTCGCGGCGGCCGCGCGGGCCTTCTCGACGGTCGGGAACGAGGAACTCTGCAACTGGCCCGGCGCGCCGATGCGTCCGTAGCGCACGGAGACGACCGTGCCGTCCATGATCACCTCGTAGAACTTGTGCGCCCCACCGCCGTCCTGCGACAGCTCCAGATACGTCGTCTCCCGAGCCATGACAGACCCCTCCCCGAAAGCCGGGCCACCGGCGCCCTTTCCGCGGTGATCCCTCGTGAAAAAAGCTACGGGCGACCACTGACAATGGGCCGGTGCAGTGGGAAGCGATCACATGGCAGCGGATGGCCGAGCGGCTCGCCGGTCACCTCGACGACCCCGGCGACGATCCCGGCAACGCTCCCGGGCCCGACGGCCGGCAGCGCGTGGGCATCGACGGTGCGCCCGCGGCGGACACCGGCACCCTCGCCGGGCGGCTCGCCGAGGAGCTGCGGCTGCGCGGACGCCCCGTCCTGGTGGTGCCGACCGCCGGCTTCCTGCGGCCGGCTTCCCTGCGCTTCGAGTTCGGCCGGCAGGACGTGGACGCGTACCTGGACGGCTGGTACGACACGGCCGCGCTCTGGCGGGAGGTGTTCGGGCCGACCGACCCCGGCGGGACGGGGCGGGTGCTGCCGGACCTGTGGGATCCGGTGACCGACCGGGCGACCCGCAGCCCCTACGTCGAACTCCCGGCCGACGGCGTGCTGGTGGTGCACGGGCCGCTGCTGCTGGGGCGGTGGTTCCCCTTCGACCTGAGCGTCCACGTCCGGCTGTCGGCGGGGGCGCTCGCGCGGCGGACCGAGGAGTCCGAGCGGTGGACGGGGGCGGCGTTCGCCCGGTACGAGGCCGAGGTGGATCCGGCCTCCGTCGCCGACGTGGTGGTGCGGGCGGACGATCCCAGGCACCCCGCCTGGACGGGCATCCGGGGAACCTGACCCACGGGGTTCGGGCCGCCGCCCCGGACCTGCGGGTGCTGGGGGGTCAGGGGCGGGCGCCCGGGTGGGTTATGGCGGTGGCTGCGGCCCGGCAGCCCGCGCGGGCCGATTCCGCCGGGTCCGCGCCCTCCAGGCGGGAGGCGAGGAAGGCGCCGGTGAAGGCGTCGCCGGCGCCCGTGGAGTCCACCACCGGCCCGGCCGGGCGCGCGGCCGCCACCTCCGCCGTGATCCGGCCCCGCTCGGCGACGAGCGCCCCCGCCGGGCCCCGGGTCACCACCACGAGCGGTACCCGCCGGCTCAGCGCCGTCGCCGCCCGGGCCACCCCCGACCCCTCCGGCAGCCCCGCCAGCAGCCGGGCCTCGTCCTCGTTCGGCAGCAGCACCCCCGCGCCCGCCACGGCGTCCAGGAAGCGCTGCGGGCCCAGCGCGGCCAGGAATCCGGCCGACGCGGGATCCACGCTCACCGGCACCCCCCGCGTCCGCGCCGCCCGCAGCGCGACCATGGCCAGCTCCCGGCTGCTGTCGGCGAAGAACAGATAACCGGACAGGTGCAGGTGCGCCGCACCGTCCAGCAGGGACGGAGCCCAGTCGGCCGGGCACAGCCGCAGCGAGGCCCCGCTGTCGGTCAGGAAGGTCCGCTCGGCGTCCTTGCCGACGAGGGCCACCACCGTCCCGGTCGGCTCCTGCGGATCGATCACCAACCGGGGCCGCACCCCCGCGTCCACCAGGGCCCGTTCGTGCCACCGCGCCGATTCCGTGCCCACCCGTGCGAGGAGACGTACCTCCGCGCTTCCCGTACGGGCGGCCCAGCACGCCGCGTTGGCCCCCGCGCCGCCCGGCAGGGTGCGGATGCGGGCCGCGGTGTCGGTGGCCGGAGCCAGCGGTTCCGTGTGGACGGCCACCACGTCCGTCACCACGTCCCCGACGACGAGCAGCGCCCCCGCCGCGGTCATGCCCGCGCCGCCCAGGCCCCGGCGATCCGGGCCCCGAGCCGCACGTTCCCGCGTACCGCCGCCAGGTTCGCCTCCAGCGAGGCCCCGGCCGTCGCCCGTACCAGGAACCCCAGCAGGAACGGCGTCACCGCCTGCCCCGTGATCCCCTGTTCGCGGCATGCGGCGAGCGCCTCGGCCAGGACCCGGTCGTGCAGCTGCGGATCCAGCTGCTCCGCGGCCGCCACCGGATTGGCCACGAGCAGCGCCGACTCCGGCCCGCCCAGCGCCTCCTGAGCGGCCATCACCGCCGCTACCTCCTCCGGCCGCCGCACGGTCCAGTCCACCGGCTCACCGGAATCGGCCAGGTAGAAGCCGGGGAAGCGCTCCGTGCCGTACCCGAGCACCCCCACCCCCAGCGTCTCCAGCCGCTGCAGCGTGGCCGGCACGTCCAGGATCGACTTCACCCCCGCGCACACCACCGTGATCCGGGTCCGGGCCAGCAGGGAGAGGTCCGCCGACTCGTCCTGCGTCTGCGCCCATTCGCGGTGCACGCCGCCGAGACCGCCCGTCGCGAAGACGCGCAGGCCCGCCCGGGCCGCGAGGAAGGCCGTCGCGGACACCGTCGTCGCGCCGGTCGCGCCCGTCGCCAGCGCGGGCGCCAGATCCCGGTGTCCGAGCTTGCGCACGCCGTCGCCGGTCGCGATCCGCTCCAGCTGGGTCTTGTCCAGGCCCGCCCGGGCCACGCCGTCGACGACCGCCACCGTCGCCGGAACCGCACCCTCCGCGCGGACCAGCTCCTCCAGTTCGAGGCCCACCTCCAGGTTGCGGGGGCGGGGCAGGCCGTGCGCGATGATCGTCGACTCCAGGGCCACCACGGGCCTGCCCCTGTCGAGCGCCTCGCGCACCTCTTCCGACAGGACCGGTCCACCGGACGGGGATGCAGTTGCTCTGTGCTGTGACATGTCCCCATCCATGGCACGGGATCGGCGCCCCCAAACGCACCCGTCCCACCCGCCCCAAGCTGTCCGAGTAGCGTTCCCCCATGGACACGCGCGGCTTCTACGACGGGCTCGCCGACCGCTACGACCTCATCTACGCGGACTGGGACGCCTCCGTCACCCGGCAGGGCCGGGCCCTCGACGCGCTGCTCACCGCAGCACTGGGCCCCGGACCGCACACGGTCCTCGACAACGCCTGCGGCATCGGCACCCAGTCCCTGGGCCTGTCCGCGCTGGGCCACAAGGTCACCGGGACCGACCTCAGCCCCCTCGCCGCCGCCCGCGCCGCGAGGGAGGCCGCCCGCCGCGGACCCGCCCTGCCCGTCGCCGCCGCCGACATGCGGCCCTGCCCTTCGCGGACGCCTCCTTCGACGCCGTGGTCTGCGCCGACAACGCGCTGCCCCACCTGCTGACCGCACGGGACGTGTGCGCCGCGCTGGCCGAAACCCTGCGGGTCCTGCGGCCCGGCGGACTCCTGCTGCTGTCCACCCGACCGTACGGGGACCTGCTGTGGGCCCGGCCGCGGAGCGAGGCCCCGCACGTCCACACGGACCCCGACGGGCGGCGCACCATCACCTTCCAGCTGTGGCACTGGCACTCCGACGGGGAGCGCTACGACCTGGAGCTCTTCCAGCTCCTGCCGGCCGGTGACAGCTGGACGCCCCGGACCTCGCGCGCCACGTACTGGGCGCTCACGCAGGAGCGGACCGCGGAGTTCGCCCGGCAGACGGGCCTGCGCGACACCGCCTGGCACGCACCGGCCGACACCGGCTTCCACCAGCCGGTCCTCACCGCCCGGCGCCCCGGCCCGACTGGACAGGATGACTCGTAGGCCGGTCCGTTGCTGGACGCTGTGGTCACCGCGCCGCGCGGGAGGGCCGCACTAGGCTGGCGCGCCATGAGCACCAGTGATCACTCCGCCGCACCCGCACCCGCACCCGCTCCCGCCCCCGCCTCCTTCGCCGTCGACGTGGCGGACGTGGAGCTGGAGCCCGACGACCTCGACCCCGCGCAGATCGTCTCCGGGGAGCCCGTCGTCACGGGCAAGGTCCTGTGGGAGTCGGCCGACGGCAAGCAGGTGCGCGGGATCTGGCAGATCACCCCGGGCGTGGTCACCGACGTCGAGGCCGACGAGCTGTTCGTGGTGGTCAGCGGACGCGCCACCGTCGAGGTCGAGGGCGGCGCGACGCTGGAGGTGGGCCCGGGCTCGGCCTGCGTCCTGCGCGAGGGCGACAAGACCGTCTGGACCGTCCACGAGACCCTCCGCAAGGCCTACCACATCAGCTACTGACCCCCGGCGGGGGCGTTTTGGCGGCCACGGGGTGGCGGCGCGCGGTGAACAGGGCGAGCGCCGCCATCGGCAGCAGCAGCGAGGCCCCGACGGCGTTCAGCCAGCCGTAGCCCGCCTGGGACATGATCACGCCGGCGGCGGCCCCGCCCACCCCCGCGGCCGTGTTCATCGTCAGGTCGCTCAGGCCCTGTACGGCGGCCCGCGCGGGCTGCGGAACCGAGTCGGTCAGCAGGGCCGAGCCGGACACCATCCCGGCGGACCAGCCGAGGCCGAGCAGGAAGAGGCCGAGCGCGCTCTGGCCGTGGCTGGGGCCGGCCGTCCCGGCGAGCAGCGCGGCGACCGACAGCAGTCCCGCGGCGAGGCCGATCACGGTGAGCCGTCCGAGACGGTCCGCGAGCCACCCCATGAGCGGGGAGAAGGCGAACATCCCCGCGATGTGACCGCTGATCACCAGCCCGACGAGCTCCAGCCCGGCGCCGTGGTGGCCCAGGTCCATCGGCGTCATGACCATGATCGAAACCATGGTGGTGTGGGACACGGCGACGGTGAGGAGGGCGAGCCGGGCCCGCGGAGAGGACCGCACGGCGACGATCCCGGCGCGGATCGAGCGGCCCTCGCGGCTCTGCTCCTCGGGTGCCGCGAGCGCCCGCGCCGTCAGCAGGGGGTCCGGGCGCAGGAGTACGGCGATCAGCGTGCCCGTCAGCACGAAGACGACGGCGGCCCACACGAAGGGGCCCGCCGTCTCGGGTATGGAGGTCCCCGCGAAGCTGCGGCTCGCCGGAGCGGACAGGTTGGGGCCGAGCACCGCGCCGAGGGTGGACGCCCACACGACGACCGAGATGGCCCGGGCCCGGTGGTCCGGGGCGGCGAGGTCCGCGGCGGCGAACCGGGCCTGGAGGTTGGCGGAGGAGGCGGCGCCGAAGGCGGCCATGCCGAGCAGCAGCAGCGGGAAGTTCTTGACCGTGGCGGCGAGGACGACGAGGGCCGCCCCGACGGCGCCGATCCCGTAGGCCAGGACCAGGCCGGGGCGCCGGCCGCGCGCGGTCATCAGCGCGGCGAGCGGCAGCGAGACCAGGGCGGTGCCGATCACCGAGGCGGTGGAGGCGAAGCCGGACAGCGCCTCGGTGCCGCTGACCTCGGTGGCGAGTACGGGGGCCAGGGCGATGCTGATGGGCACGCCGAGGCCGCCGAGCATCTGGCCGGCCATGAGCACCCGGGAGGTGCGCTTCCGGAGCCGCGCGAGCTCCGGGAGGCCGAGCGGCGGGGCGGGCCGGTCCGTGCCGGGCGAGGCGGTCACGCCGTACCCCGCCCTCGCGGGTGCGCGGCGCGGGGCGCGGGGGACGCGGTGGAGCCGGGTGCGGCGGCAGCAGTAGTCACCGCCGCAGTGTGCCACCCCTTACCGCCGGGCGGAACCGCGCCGTCGGCGCGGCCGGACCCGCAGGTCACAGGCGTCACAGCCCGACCAGCCCGACCCGACCAGTGCGGGGCGGGGGCGTGCGGTGCGGGGCTTCAGGTCCGCGTGGCGCTCAGAACAGCGGCTGCGGCAGCACTCCCTCCAGCGCGAGCAGCTGACGCTTGGTCTCCACGCCGCCGCCGAACCCCCCGATGCCGCCGTCGTTCTCCACGACCCGGTGGCAGGGCACCACCAGCGGCAGCGGGTTCGACCCCATGGCGTTGCCCACGGCCTGGGCGGCGCCGGGCTGTCCGACGCGGGCGGCCAGCTCCCCGTAGCCGACGACCGACCCGTAGGGCACGGAACGGCCCAGCTCCTGGAGCACCTGCCGGTTGAAGCCGGAGCTGAGGCGCCAGTCCAGCGGCAGGTCGAAGCGGCGCAGCGAACCGGCGAAGTAGGCGGCCACCTGGCGCACCGGCTCGGCCAGCAGCTCCTCCTCGCCCGGCGCGGGCCGCCGGGCGTCGGCGCCGAGCCGGGAGACGAGCTGGCCCGTCATCCGGTCGATCCGGTCCGGCCCGGCATGGAACTCGACCCGGACCAGACCCTCCGGGGTCGCGGCCAGGAACAGGGGGCCGATGTCGCTGGCGACGACGGTCCATTCGAGGTGCGGCCCGCGGGGCCGCTCGGTGCTGTCCACGCGTCCACGGTACGACCCGCCTGCGACAGGGCCGCTCAGAAGCCGCCGACCGCCTCCCGGACCACGTCCGGGGCGTTCGTGATGATCCCGTCGACGCCCATCTCCTGCACCTTCCGGGCGGTCGCGGCGTCGTCCACGATCCAGGTGTCCACCTCCATCGCCTTGCCGTGGGCGCCCAGCAGGCCGTGCACCGCCGCGACCCAGTCGGCCGAGATGGTGGTGTGCCACGGGTTGATACGGTCGGTGAACTCCGCGTAACGCGGCAGGTCCGTCACGGGAGGGGTGCCCAGGAAGGCCGTCACCAGGTCGGGCCGCAGCCCGTGCACGATGCGTACGGAGTCGGCGCTGAAGCTCTGCACCACCAGGCGCTGCGAGACGTGGCGCGCGTCGAGCCAGCCCGCCTCGCCCAGCACCTGCAGGGTCTGCTCCTCGATCCCCGGGTAGAGCTCCGGCTTCTTGATCTCCAGCAGCAGCCGCTGCCGGTTGCGCTGCACCCGGTCGAGGTACTGCCGCAGGGTCGGCACGGAGGCGCCCGCGTACTCCTCGCCGAACCAGCTGCCCGCGTCCAGCCGGGCGATCTCGGCCGCCGTGAAGTCCTTGACCCTCCAGGGCTTGCGGTCGGGGAAGAGCTGTTCCACGTCGGTGGTCCGGGCCAGCGTGTCGTCGTGGATCACGACCAGCTCGCCGTCCTTGGTGCGCTGCACGTCGTTCTCGACCCAGGCGAAGCCCAGGCGCATCGCCAGGTCGATCGCTTCGAGGGTGTTCTCCGGGGCGTACGCCGAGGCCCCCCGGTGGGCGTACACGACGGGACCCCCCAGGCCCAGCGGTCCGGCGGCGGATCCGGGTCCGGTGGCGGCGTACGACGCCGTCCCGCCCAGCAGGGTGAGGGTGAAGCCCAGGAATGCGGCGGCGGCCGCGGCGGCGGGTCGGACGTACATGTGCGTTCTCCTCGGGTCGTGAGCCCTGTTCCTGCGTCAGACGGGTGCGGAGCGGCAGACGTTGTGGCGATGCACTTCACCGCGATCATGGGGTTGAAGATCACAGAGCCGCCACCGAACTACGACAAACGGACCAGAACGGATGACGCCGGCCCGGCCCGGCGGTGCAGCCCGGAGCGTGCCGGGGCCCGGCGGGCGGACGTGAGTGTCAGTGGAGGGTCGTACGGTTGACTCATGCGGCCCGTATCGAAGATCGAACGCACGGTGGCGCCTTTCGAGGTCGTCAGCCCCTACCAGCCCAGCGGCGACCAGCCGGCGGCCATCGCCGAGCTGGAGAAGCGCATCCGTGCAGGTGAGAAGGATGTCGTCCTGCTGGGTGCGACCGGCACCGGCAAGTCGGCGACCACCGCCTGGATGATCGAGAAGCTCCAGCGCCCCACCCTGGTCATGGCGCCGAACAAGACGCTCGCCGCCCAGCTGGCGAACGAGTTCCGAGAGCTCCTGCCGAACAACGCCGTCGAGTACTTCGTCTCGTACTACGACTACTACCAGCCCGAGGCCTACGTACCGCAGTCGGACACGTACATCGAGAAGGACTCCTCGATCAACGAGGAGGTGGAGCGGCTGCGCCACTCCGCCACCAATTCGCTGCTGACCCGGCGGGACGTCATCGTCGTCGCCTCCGTGTCCTGCATCTACGGCCTGGGCACCCCGCAGGAGTACGTCGACCGGATGGTCGCGCTCAAGGTGGGCGAGGAGATCGACCGGGACCAGCTGCTGCGCCGCTTCGTCGACATCCAGTACACGCGCAACGACGTCGCCTTCACCCGCGGCACCTTCCGGGTCCGCGGCGACACCATCGAGATCTTCCCGGTCTACGAGGAACTGGCCGTCCGCATCGAGATGTTCGGCGACGAGATCGAGGCCCTCTCCACCCTGCACCCGCTGACCGGCGAGGTCATCAGCGAGGACCGCGAGCTCTACGTCTTCCCGGCCAGCCACTACGTCGCCGGCCCGGAGCGCATGGAGAAGGCGATCGCCGGCATCGAGGCCGAGCTGGCCGAGCGCCTCACCGAGCTGGAGAAGCAGGGCAAGATGCTGGAGGCGCAGCGCCTGCGCATGCGCACCACCTACGACCTGGAGATGATGCGCCAGATCGGGTCCTGCTCCGGCATCGAGAACTACTCCCTGCACATGGACGACCGCGAGCGGGGATCGGCGCCCAACACCCTCATCGACTACTTCCCGGAGGACTTCCTCCTGGTCATCGACGAGTCGCACGTCACCGTGCCGCAGATCGGCGCCATGTACGAGGGCGACGCCTCCCGCAAGCGGACCCTGGTCGACCACGGCTTCCGGCTGCCGTCCGCGCTGGACAACCGGCCGCTGAAGTGGGAGGAGTTCCAGGAGCGCATCGGCCAGACCGTCTACCTGTCGGCGACCCCCGGAAAGTACGAGCTCTCCCGCGGCGACGGCTTCGTCGAGCAGATCATCCGCCCCACCGGCCTCATCGACCCCGAGGTCGTGGTCAAGCCCACCGAGGGCCAGATCGACGACCTGGTCCACGAGATCCGCAAGCGGGTCGAGAAGGACGAGCGGGTCCTGGTCACCACCCTCACCAAGAAGATGGCCGAGGACCTCACGGACTACTTCCTGGAGCTCGGCATCCAGGTCCGCTACCTGCACAGCGACGTCGACACCCTGCGCCGCATCGAGCTGCTGCGCGAGCTGCGCGCCGGCGAGTACGACGTCCTGGTCGGCATCAACCTGCTGCGCGAGGGCCTCGACCTGCCCGAGGTGTCGCTGGTGGCGATCCTCGACGCCGACAAGGAGGGCTTCCTGCGCTCCGGCACCTCCCTGATCCAGACCATCGGCCGCGCCGCGCGCAACGTCTCCGGCCAGGTCCACATGTACGCGGACAAGGTCACGCCGGGCATGGAGAAGGCCATCGAGGAGACCAACCGGCGCCGCGAGAAGCAGATCGCCTACAACACGGCGAACGGGATCGACCCGCAGCCGCTCCGCAAGAAGATCAACGACATCGTCGCCACCATCGCCCGCGAGGAACTGGACACCGAGCAGCTCCTCGGCACCGGATACCGGCAGGCGAAGGAGGGCAAGGGCGCCAAGGCGCCCGTACCGGCTCTCGGGGCCCACGCCCCGGCGGGAGCCAAGGGCGGCAAGGGCGGCAAGGGCGGCAAGGGTGCGAAAGCGGCCAAGGGGACCACGGGCACCGAGGTGCTCACCGACCGGCCGGCCGCCGAACTCGCCTCGCTCATCGAGCAGATGACCGAGCGCATGCGCGCCGCCGCCGCGGAGCTCCAGTTCGAGGTCGCGGCCCGGATCCGGGACGAGGTCGGCGAGCTGAAGAAGGAGCTCCGGCAGATGAAGGAAGCGGGCCTCGCCTGAGCCGGGGGCTGTCAGTAGGGTTGGGTCACAGCCGCAGGAACACGCTGCGCACCAGTCAACTGGGGCGGGCTATGGAGAGGGGACGCGCGTGACGGTCAACATGACCAAGGGTCAGGCCATCAGTCTGCAGAAGTCGGACGGAGGGACGCTGACCGCGGTCCGGATGGGCCTGGGCTGGCAGGCGGCGAAGCGCCGCGGACTGTTCGGCTCGCGGACGCGGGAGATCGACCTCGACGCGTCGGCGGTGCTCTTCGCCGACAAGCAGCCGGTCGACGTGGTCTTCTTCCGCCACCTGCAGAGCGACGACGGCTCGGTGCGCCACACCGGCGACAACCTCGTCGGCGGCGTCGGCCAGGGCGGGGACGACGAGGCGATCCTCGTCGACCTCCAGCGCGTGCCGGTCCACATCGACCAGATCGTCTTCACGGTGAACTCCTTCACCGGCCAGACGTTCCAGGAGGTGCAGAACGCCTTCTGCCGCATCGTCGACGAGACCAACGGCCAGGAGCTGGCCCGTTACACCCTCGACGGCGGCGGCGCGTACACCGCGCAGATCATGGCGAAGGTGTCCCGCGTGGGCGCCGGCTGGCAGATGACGGCCCTGGGCAACCCGGCCAACGGCCGGACCTTCCAGGACCTGATGCCGGCGATCCTGCCGCACCTGTAGCAGTACCGGAAGAAGAGAAGAAGGCACGGGGGAGGGGCTGCACGATGACGGCCGAACTGGTCCGGGGGCAGAACCACCCCGTGTCCCAGAGCCGGGTGGAGATCAGGGTCTCGGCGGGTACGCCCGTGCTGGCCCTGGCCTCGCTCGCCGACGAACAGGGCCGGCTCTCCGGCAGCGAGGTCCTGGCCCACCCGGGCGCCAGGTCCCTCCCCGGCGTCCAGGCGCCGGCGGAACTCGCCGACCGGCACACCTTCGCCGTGGACCTCGACGCCGTCGCGGCGGACGTCCACCGCGTCGGCGTGCTGCTCGTACTGCCGCCCGGCGGCCCGGTCCGCTTCGGCGCGGTCCCGGCCTCCCACGTGGCCGTGGCCGACCCCGACGGCGGCACCGAGATCGCCGGCTACACCCTGACCGGGCTGGACGCCGAGAGCGCCGTGATCGCCCTGGAGCTCTACCGGCGCCAGGGCGCCTGGAAGGTCCGCGCCGTGGGCCAGGGCTACGCCGACGGCCTCGGCGCGCTGCTCGCCGACGGCGGACTGCCCGCACCGGCCGCCGGGGAACTGGCCGCCACCGCCCTGCGCACCGCCGCCCCGGTGAAGGAGACGGACGCGACGCTCGCGGCCATGCCCACCCTCGTCGGCGACCTGCGCGCCCCGCAGACCCCCGCCCAGGCCCCCGCGCCCGCCCCGGAGCCCCCGGACCCGCTCCCGGTCTCCGGCGTGCCGTACGCAGGCACGCCGGGCCC
>NZ_JOAK01000053.1 GCF_000720455.1 Streptomyces virginiae
TGTCGTCCGGGACTGCATGATTTATGGCGCCTGAGGCGGACCTAGCCGTACGGGCTCCTACCGCGCCACAAATCACGTTTTACGTCCCGGCCGACACCCCAACCCGCCCCCACCCCCGTCCAGCAGATCGGCCTCGTCCAGCCCCGCCGCCGGATCCAGCCCCGCCGGCGTTTGAGCGCGGGGTCCGGGGCGGAGCCCCGGGGGGTGGGACGCGGCGGGGCCCCGGGGTTGGGCCGGGGCCCTACCCACCGGTACAGACCTCTGGCAAGCTGCCGCCCATGAACTCCCCCGCCGCCGACCGCGCCCGGTACGACCGGGCGACCGCGCACCTGGACGCGCCGCTGGCCATCGTGGATCTCGAGGCCTTCGACGCCAACGCCGACGATCTCGTGCGCCGGGCCGGCGGCAAGCCGGTCCGGGTCGCCAGCAAGTCGGTCCGGTGCCGCGCCCTGCTCGAACGGGTGCTGGCCCGGCCCGGGTTCGCCGGGATCATGTCGTACACGCTCGCCGAGTCGCTGTGGCTGGCCCGCTCCGGGTTCGAGGACGTGCTCCTCGCCTATCCGTCCGCGGACCGGGCCGGTTTCGGCGAGCTGGCGAACGACGCCAAGCTGGCCGCCGCCGTGACCGTGATGGTGGACGATCCCGCGCAGCTGGAGCTGATCGACGGGGCCCGTGACGGCGGCGGCGAGGAGATCCGGGTCTGCCTGGAGCTGGACACCGCCCTGCGGTTGGTGGGTGGCCGGATCCGGGTGGGGGCGCGCCGCTCGCCGCTGCGCGAGCCCGAGCAGCTGGCCGCGCTGGCCCGTACGGTCGCCGCCCGGCCGGGGTTCCGGGTGGTGGGGCTGATGGCGTACGAGGGGCACGTCGCCGGGGTCGGGGACGCGCTGGCGGGGCGTCCGATGCGGTCCCGGGCGATCCGGCTGATGCAGGGCGCGGCGCGCAGGGAGCTCGCGGCGCGGCGGGCCGAGGTGGTGGCGGCCGTGCGGGCCGTCGTACCGGACCTGGAGTTCGTCAACGGCGGCGGTACGGGCAGCGTGCAGCAGACCGCGGCCGAGGACGCGGTGACGGAGATCGCCGCCGGGTCGGGGCTGTACGTGCCGCGGCTCTTCGACAACTACACCTCGTTCAGCGGGCGTCCGGCGGCGCTGTTCGCGCAGCCGGTGGTGCGCAGGCCCGGGGTGGGGGTGGTGACGGTGCTCGGGGGCGGCTATCCGGCCTCCGGGGCGGCCGGCCCGGACCGGCTGCCGGTTCCGTACCTGCCGCAGGGGCTGCGCTACGACCCGCAGGAGGGTGCGGGCGAGGTGCAGACGCCGCTGCTGGGGAGCCCGGCCGACGACCTGCTGATCGGCGACCGGGTCTGGTTCCGCCATGCGAAGGCGGGCGAACTGTGCGAACGGTTCGACACCTTGCACCTCGTCGAGGGCGATCGGGTCACGGAGGGCGTCCCTACCTACCGGGGCGAGGGCCGTACCTTCCTGTGACGGCCCAGGGGTGTCTTGCCGATCAGGCCGCAAGCCCGGCCTGATCGGCAAGGCACCCCCTAGTACACGGTGTCCGCCTGGTCCGGGACGACGCTGGTGTCGCCGCGGCGGACCGGTCCGGGCGTGCCGTCGTGGTCGACGTAGCCCGTGGTGGAGCACGGGTAGGGGCTGGCCTTCTGCTTCTTCGGCTCGATGAACATCGGGTTGACGATCCACTTGCCGTCGCTGTTGTCGTAGGCGCGGCACATCAGCTCGTTCTTGTTCCGGTTCACAGCGAGCCGCAGGGCGGTGGCGTCCCGCAGGAACGAGATGTCGGTGTCGGAGTCGCCCGCCGCGAACACCGGGCGGCGGGCGGCCGGCTGGACCTTCTCGGCGGCGGGGCCGCGCACCCCGAAGATCTCCTTGTTGATCCAGCAGCGCTTGCCGTCGATGTACGTGATCATCGTGTCGGCGCCGTCCTGGACGGATCCGCAGCCCTGGAGGCGGGTGGTGTAGGCCCCGCCGCGGGTCGTGGTGTTGCGGATGCCGATGACGTGGTCCGGGCCGATGCCGACGCCCTCGGCCCAGACCTCGACGACCGGCTGTGGGGAGGCCGAGCTGATCCATACGTCGAAGCCGGCTTTCCGGAGGCTCTCGATCAGGTCCTTCTGCTGGTCGTAGTAGCGCACCCAGCCGGTGGCCCGGCCGGTGCCGACCTGCTGGGTGGCGCCGACGGGCGCGGCGAGGTTCTCGGTGCGGGCGGCGGCGGCGAAGCCGCGGATCTGGCGGGCGGTCCAGCCCTGCATCAGCTGGGGCAGCCAGGCGTACCCGGGTTCCATGGTGCGGCGGTCCCAGCCGGCGAAGGCGGCCGCTCCGGTGCGGGTCGCGGCGGTGGCGTAGACCGCGTTGATCTCGTCCGCGCACCCGGCTCCGGCCGTGGTCCCGGTGGGCAGCGGGGTGCCGGGGCGGGCGAGGGCGCCGCAGGCGTCGGCGAGGGACCGGGCGGCGGCGGGGGTCAGGAAGCGGCTGGTGGTGCTCCAGTCACCGCGGGCGGGCTGGCGGATCCTGGAGTTGCGGAGCAGCCAGAACATGGTGGCGTCGCCGACGTCGTTCTTGACGACGGTGTTGTCCCAGTCGAAGACGGCGACGGGCTTGGCGCGGCTGGGCCGGTACGGGTTGCAGCGGCCGTAGCGGTCGATGAGCTGCTGGAGGCGGGCCTGGTTGTCGCCGTACCAGCCGGGCTTCAGCTGCGGGGTGGTGCAGGGGGCTCCGGGGCCTGCGGCCTCGGCGGTGGGGCCGACGGCGACGAGGGCCGCCACGGTGATCGCGGCGGCGGCGAGGGCCTGGAGGCGCCGGCCGGCGGTGCGTGGGGACATGGGTGAACGCTCCTTGGCGGTGAAGGCGTCACGGGCGGTGGAGCACGACAGCCGGGCGTCGTGCGACGCCCGGCTGTCGGGTGGGTGGTGGCGGGGTGAGCGATTACAGCGGGGTGACGTACGCGCCCGAGATGCCGCCGTCGACGAGGAAGTCGGTGGCGTTGATGAAGGACGAGTCGTCGCTGGCGAGGAAGGCGACGGCCGCGGCGATCTCGGTGGGCTCGGCGAACCGGCCCAGCGGGATGTGCACGAGCCGGCGGGCGGCGCGCTCGGGGTCCTTGGCGAACAGCTCCTGGAGCAGCGGGGTGTTGACGGGTCCGGGGCACAGGGCGTTGACGCGGATGCCCTCGCGGGCGAACTGCACGCCGAGCTCGCGGGACATGGCGAGGACGCCGCCCTTGGAGGCGGTGTAGGAGATCTGGGAGGTGGCGGCGCCCATGATGGCGACGAAGGAGGCGGTGTTGATGATCGAGCCGCGGCCCTGGCGCTGCATGTAGGGCAGGGCGGCCTTGCAGCAGAGGTAGACGGAGGTGAGGTTGACGTCCTGGACGCGGCGCCAGGCGTCGAGCTCGGTGGTGAGGATGGAGTCGTCGTCGGGGGGCGAGATGCCGGCGTTGTTGAAGGCGATGTCGACGGAGCCGTAGGTGTCGAAGGCGGTCTTGAAGAGCGCGTCGACGTCCTCCTTGTCGGTGACGTCGACCTTGACGAAGAGGCCTCCGACCTCCTCGGCGGCGGCCTTGCCGGCCGTTTCGTCGATGTCCGCGCAGACGACGTCGGCGCCTTCGGATGCCAGTCGGCGGGCGGTGGCGAGGCCGATGCCGCTGCCGGCTCCCGTGATGACGGCGGTGCGGCCGACGAGGCGGCGGCAGATGATCTCGGTGGGCTCTACGGACATGTGGTTCAGGCCTCCGTGCTGATGAAGACGTTCTTGGTCTCGGTGAAAGCGGTGAGGGCGTCGGGTCCGAGCTCGCGGCCGAGTCCGGACTGCTTGTAGCCGCCGAAGGGGGTCCAGTAGCGGACGCTGCTGTGGGAGTTGACGGACAGGTTGCCGGCGGCGACGGCGCGCGAGACGCGCAGCGCGCGGCCGATGTCGCGGGTCCAGAGGGAGCCGGAGAGGCCGTATTCGGTGGCGTTGGCCAGGCGTACGGCGTCCTCCTCGTCCTCGAAGGGCAGGACGACGGCGACGGGGCCGAAGACCTCCTCGGCGGCGACGGGCGCGGTGGGGGCGACGTCCGTGACGAGGGTGGGCGGGTACCAGAAGCCGGGGCCTTCGGGGGCGGTGCCGCGGACGGTGGTGAGGTCGTCGGTGACGAAGGACCGTACGCGGTCCAGCTGGGTCCGTGAGATCAGCGGACCCATTTGCGTCTTCTCGTCGAGCGGGTCGCCCACGGCGACGGCCGCGATGCCGGGGGCGACGAGCTCCAGGAAGCGGTCGTAGGCGGAGCGCTGTACGAGGATGCGGGTGCGGGCGCAGCAGTCCTGGCCGGTGTTGTCGAGGAAGGCCATGGGGGCGGCGGCCGCGGCGGCTTCCAGGTCCGCGTCGGCGAAGACGATGTTGGGGCTCTTGCCGCCGAGTTCGAGGGTGACGCGCTTCACCCGGTCGGCGCACTTGGCCATGATCTGCTTGCCGACGCGCGTGGAGCCGGTGAAGACGATCTTCGCGACGCCGGGGTGTTCGACGAGCGCGTCGCCCGCGACGTCGCCGTGGCCGGGGAGCACCTGGAAGAGGTGTTCGGGGATCCCGGCTTCGAGGGCGAGTTCGGCGAGGCGGAGCGCGGTCAGCGGGGTGGTCTCGGCGGGCTTGAGGATGACGGCGTTGCCGGCGGCGAGCGCCGGGGCCAGGCCCCAGGCGGCGATCGGCATGGGGAAGTTCCAGGGGGCGATCACGCCGATGACGCCGAGGGGTTCGAGGAAGGTGACGTCGATGCCGCCGGCGACGGGGATCTGGCGGCCGGAGAGCCGTTCCACTCCCCCGGCGGCGAAGTCGAGGAGGTCGCGTACGTTGCCGGCCTCCCAGCGGGCGTTGCCGATGGTGTGGCCGGCTTCGCGGACCTCCAGCCGGGCCAGTTCCTCGATGTGCCCGTCGACGACCGCGGCGAAGCGGCGCAGCAGGCGGGCCCGGTCGGCGGGGGCCGCCGCCGCCCAGGCGCGCTGGGCCGCGGCAGCCCGGTTGACGGCGGCGTCGACGTCGTCCCGTGTGGCGGCCGGGACGACGGCGACGAGTTCCTCTGTGGCCGGATTCAGCACTTCCAGCGCATCGGACACGTGGTGCCTCACAGTTTCGGTTCGGTGGCGAGCGTGGCTACAGGCGTTCGAAGGAGCGGCGCAGCTCCCAGTCGGTCACCGCGGAGTCGTAGGCGTCGAGTTCCACGCGGGCCATGTTGCGGTAGTGGGCGACGACCTCGGGGCCGAAGGCGGCCTTGGCGATCTCGCTGTTCTCCCAGAGTTCGGCGGCCTCGCGCAGGGTGGCGGGGACGTGTGCGTAGTCGCCGGTGTAGGCGTTGCCGGTGCAGATCGGCGGCAGCTCCAGGCGGTGCTCGATGCCGTACAGCCCGGCGGCGACCAGTCCGGCGACGGCGAGGTAGGGGTTGACGTCGCCGCCGGGGAGACGGTTCTCGAAGCGCATGGAGCGGCCGTGGCCGACGACGCGCAGGGCGCAGGTGCGGTTGTCCAGGCCCCAGGCGACGGCGGTCGGTGCGAAGGATCCCGGCCGGAAACGCTTGTACGAGTTGATGTTCGGGGCGTAGAGAAGGGAGAAGTCGCGCAGCGCGGCGAGCTGGCCGGCCAGGAAGTGGCGCATCACGGGGGACATGCCGTGTTCCTCGTGGCCCTCTCCGGCCATCGCGTTGCGTCCGTCGGCGTCGGTGAGCGAGAGGTGGATGTGACAGGAGTTGCCCTCGCGCTCGTCGTACTTGGCCATGAAGGTGAGCGAGACGCCTTCCTGGGAGGCGATCTCCTTGGCGCCGGTCTTGTAGACGGAGTGCTGGTCGCAGGTGGTGAGCGCCTCGTCGTAGCGGAAGGCGATCTCGTGCTGGCCGAGGTTGCACTCGCCCTTGGCCGACTCGACGGTCAGGCCGGCGGCCTGCATCTCGTTGCGGATCCGGCGCAGGAGGGGTTCGATGCGGCCGGTCCCGAGGACCGAGTAGTCGATGTTGTACTGGTTGGCGGGGGTCAGGCCTCGGTAGTTGGCGTTCCAGGCCTGTTCGTAGGTGTCCTGGAAGACCATGAACTCCAGCTCGGTGCCGACCATCGCGGTGTATCCGTGTTCGGCGAGGCGTTCCAGCTGGCGGCGCAGGATCTGGCGGGGTGCGGCCACGACGGGCGCGGCGTCGTTCCAGGCCAGGTCGGCGAGGATGAAGGCGCTGCCGGGGTTCCAGGGGATGCGGCGCAGGGTGGCGGGGTCGGGGTGCATGGCGAAGTCGCCGTAGCCCCGCTCCCACGAGGACATCTCGTAGCCGTCGACGGTGTTCATGTCGGTGTCGACGGCCAGGAGGTAGTTGCAGCCCTCGGTGCCGTGCGCGAGGACCTCGTCCAGGAAGAACTGTGCGGCGAACCGCTTGCCCTGGAGCCGCCCCTGCATGTCGGGGAAGGCCAGGACGACTGTGTCGATCTCACCGCTGGCGACGAGGATGCGGAGCTCCTCGGGGGCGAGCGGCGGCTTGCGGTCTACCACGGGATTCTCTCCTTCGGTGAGCCGAGGAGGCCTAAGGTATTGAATAGAACCATTGCTTGGGAAGGGGAGGAGCCGAGATGACCGATACGGCGAGCGAAGGCGACGCCGCCCGGCGCCTGAACCCGGTGCTGCGCCAGGTGCGGGCGGGCAACGGGTTCGAGGAGGCGCTGGAGCAGATCCTCCAGGTGGTCCGCCTGGGGCTGGTGCCCGGCGGCGAAAGGCTGCCGCCCGAGCGCGAGCTGGCGGAGCGGATGGGGATCAGCCGGGTCACCCTGCGCGAGGTCCTGAAGGTACTGCAGGACCAGGGCCTGGTGGAGGCACGGCGCGGCCGGTACGGCGGAACGTTCGTGCTGCCCCGCCCGGACACCCCGGCCGGCGGCACGGAGGAGGAGCTGCGCAGACGGGTGGCGGGCGTGGACATCGAGGACGTCCTGCGCTTCCGCGAGGTGCTGGAGGTGGGGGCGGCCGGGCTGTGCGCCTCCCAGGGGCTGACCGAGGAGGGCACCGAACGGCTGCTCGCCGCGCTGGGGGCCACCCACGACGCCCCGCTCGCCGACTACCGCCGCCAGGACACCCTCTTCCACCTCACCCTGTGCGAGCTGGCCGGGTCCGCCACCCTGACGGCCCAGTACGCCGCCGTCCGGGCCACCGTCAACGACCTGCTCGACTGCATCCCGCTGCTGGTGCGCAACCTGGAGCACTCGCAGCAGCAGCACAGCACGCTGGTCGAGGCGGTGCTGGAACGGGACGCGGCCGGGGCGCGGGAGACCATGCGCGAGCACTGCTGCGGCACGGCGGCGCTGCTGCGGGGGTTCCTCGCCTGAGGTGGACCGGGACGGGGCGGAAGGGGGCGCCCGAGAGGTTTTCGTAACTTCTGTTTTACGCAGAGGTCTTGCGCGCTCCGCTCCACTGCGGCAAAGGTACGCCCCACAACCATTGCCCTGAGGCAGGAGCGCACGATGGCCGACGACATCGAGGCACGGCTGACAGCCGTGCCCGCACCCACCACGTCACCCGCCGGCGGCGACGGCCCGGACGACTATCTGGAGCGCCGCACGCTGCGCCGCGGGAGCGCCGGATGGCTGCTCCTGACCGGGCTCGGGGTCGCCTACGTCGTCTCCGGTGACTTCTCCGGCTGGAACGTCGGCCTCGACAAGGGGGGCTTCGGCGGCCTCGCCATCGCCACCGTCCTCATGGGCGCGATGTACGCCTGCCTGGTGTTCTCCCTCGCGGAGCTGTCCACCATCCTGCCGACCGCGGGCGGCGGCTACGGCTTCGCCCGCCGGGCGCTGGGCCCCTGGGGCGGCTTCCTCACCGGCACCGCGATCCTCATCGAGTACATCCTCGCCCCGGCGGCGATCGTCATCTTCATCGGCGACTACGTGGAGTCCCTCGGCCTCTTCGGCCTCACCTCCAGCTGGCCCGTCTACCTCGGCTGCTTCGTGGTCTTCATCGGCGTGCACCTGTGGGGCGTCGGCGAGGCGCTCCGCTTCAGCCTCGTCGTGACCGCCGTCGCCGTCGCCGCGCTGCTGATCTTCGCGGTGGGCGCCTTCACGGAGTTCAGCGCCGACGGCCTGAACGACATCCCGGTCGACGCGAACGCCTTCGGCTCGAACTCCTGGCTGCCGCTGGGCGTGCTCGGCATCTGGGCCGCGTTCCCCTTCGGCATGTGGTTCTTCCTCGGCGTGGAGGGCGTACCGCTGGCGGCCGAGGAGGCGAAGGACCCGGTCCGCTCCATGCCGAAGGCGCTGTCGATCTCCATGGGCATCCTCGCCCTGCTGGCCCTGATCACCTTCTTCGCGGCGACCGGCGCGCAGGGCGCCGACGCCGTCAAGACGGCCGGCAACCCCCTCGTCGTCGCCCTGGAGGGCGACGGCGGCCCGACCGCGCTGAGCCGCTTCGTGAACTACGCGGGCCTGGCGGGCCTGGTGGCCTCCTTCTTCTCGCTCATCTACGCGGGCTCGCGCCAGCTCTTCGCCCTCTCGCGCGCCGGCTACCTGCCCCGCTTCCTCTCGCTCACCTCGAAGCGCAAGGCCCCCTACCTGGGCCTGATCATCCCCGGCGCGATCGGGTTCGCCCTGGCGGCGGCCACCGGCAACGGCGCCCGCATGCTCAACATCGCCGTCTTCGGCGCCACCATCTCCTACGCCCTGATGGCGCTCTCGCACATCGTGCTGCGCCGCCGGGAGCCGCAGCTGGAGCGCCCGTACCGCACCCCGGGCGGGGTCCTGACCTCCTCGGTGGCCTTCGTACTCGCCCTGTCGGCCCTGGTCGCCACCTTCCTGGTGGACAAGGACGCGGCGTTCATCGCCCTGGCCGTGTACGCCGTCGCCCTGGCCTACTTCGCGTTCTACAGCCGCCACCACCTCGTGGCGTCGGCTCCCGAGGAGGAGTTCGCGGCCCTCGCGGAAGCCGAGGCGGAACTGGCCCGCGACTGAAACCCTGTCACCGTCCGCCCCCGCCCCTTCCCGGAGGTATCGAACGTGCCCAGGCCGCTCATCGGCATCACCACCTACGTCGAGGAATCCACCCGCTACGGGGTGTGGGACCTCCCGACGTCCCTCGTACCGACCGGGTACCACCAACTCGTCCAGGCGGCGGACGGCGCGGCCGTGCTGCTGCCCCCGGACGAGCCCGGATCGGCGGCGGAGGTGCTGAGCCGGGTGGACGGCCTGGTCGTCGCGGGCGGCCCGGACGTGGACCCGGTCCACTACGGAGCCGCGCGCGATCCCCGTACGGGCGCCCCCGCGACGGTCCGCGACCAGTGGGAGCTGGCCCTGATCGGCGCCGCCCTGGAGGCGGAAGTGCCCGTGCTCGGCATCTGCCGCGGGATGCAGGCCCTGAACGTGGCCCTGGGCGGCACCCTGATCCAGCACATCGACGGCCACGTCGACACCCCGGGCGTCATGTCCTGGCACCCGGTCCGCCCGGTCCCGGGCACCCGGTACGCGGACCTCGTCCCCGAGGAGGCGCAGGTCCCGACCTACCACCACCAGGCCGTCGAGCGCCTGGGCCGCGGCCTGGTCGTCTCGGCGCACGCGCTCGACGGCACTATCGAGGCCATCGAGCTGCCCGACCCCGCGCGCTGGGTGCTGGGCGTGCAGTGGCACCCGGAGCGGGACGAGGACACCCGGGTGATGGCGTCGCTGATCGAGGCCGCCGCCGTCCGCAGCGCGGTCCCGGTGGCCTGACCGACCGCCGGCCGCGGGACTCCGGCGCCTTCCCCAGCGCCCCGGGGCCCCGCGGCCGGCCCCGCACCCGGCGCCCCCGCCGGGGCGCGGCCGCCACAAATGGCCCTCCGGCCGACGGGCGGGCACGCTGGATGGGTGAGCACCGACGCGCACCGCACGGCGAAGGGTCCGGTGGCCGGGTTCCTGGACAACCCGGTCGTGGGCATGGCGCCGTGGATCATCTTCTCCCTGCTGGTCGGCCCCGGGCGGTTCGAACTGGCCGTCGGACTGGCCCTGGCCGCCGCGGTCGCCCTGGTCGCGGTGGGCCACCTGGTCAACCGCGGCAGCTCCTGGAAGCTGCTGGAACTGGCCGACGTGGTCTTCTTCGCGTCGATGGCCGTCATCGGAGCCCTGGTCGACGACGCAACCCTGCGCTGGCTGGAGACGTACGCGGGCGAGGTCGCCAACATCGCGCTGGCGGTGATCGCCTTCGGCTCGATGGCCGTGCGGATGCCGTTCACCCTCCAGTACGCCCGCGAACAGGTCGATCCGTCGCTCTGGCACACCCGCGGCTTCCTGCGCACCAACTACATGATCACCGGGGCGTGGGGCATCGCCTTCCTGGTGGCCGCCGCCGCGGGAGCGTACGGGGACCTGGTCCTGCACAACCCGAGCAACATCTGGACCGGCTGGATCATCCAGATCCTGGCGATCGTCGCCGCGGTGAAGTTCACCGTCTGGTACCCGGACGTCGCCCGCGCCCGGGCGGTCCGCGAAGCCTCCGGCCTGCCTCCCGAGCCCACGCGGTGGGCGGGCTTCCTGGTACCGCTGGCGGGCCTGCTCGTACCGATCGGCATCGCCGTCCTGATCTTCGACAACATGTGGTGGCTGGGAGTCGCCCTGATCGTCCTGGGCTCGCTCCTGACGAAGCGCCTGCAGTCCCGCTCCCAGGCCCCGGCGGGCTGACGCCGGCCGGGCCCGGCGACGGCGGCCCGGCGGGCGTCCCGCACGGGCTCAGCCGAAGACGACCGACCGCAGCTGCAGGCGCGCCGAGCCGTAGCCGGTGAGCGGCCGCATCGTGAACCAGTCACCGGAACAGTCCGGTTCGGTGAACACCGTCGCCGTGGAGGTGGTCCTGTTGCGCGGCGAGTGCGCAGGGGAGCTGGCACCGGGGTCGGCGACCTCGGGCAGCGTGATGCACTCCCCGCTCTCCGGGTCCTCCAGGACCACCCGCAGGGGGCGGCCGTCGAGGCCCGTGACCGTGTACTGGAACTCACCCGTGGCGGCCGAGGCCGAGGTCGGGACGGTCAGCAGGAGCGCGAAGGCGCCGAAGGCGGCGACGGCGGCATGGCGTAGGCGCATCAGGGGGTCTCCTCGGGGCGGAGCGGAAACGTGCAGGAGCCACCTTTCCCGCGGGTCGCGCCGGGGCCACCGTCCGCCCCGTGCCGAATCGATCCTCCCTCGCCCGAACGGACTCAGGCCCGGCGGCCCGGTGTCCGGCAGATCACAGTGACGGACGGGACGACGCCCCCTACGATCCATGATCGATACACCTATCCCCGCGCATTCCTGCCCCGCCCGAGGAGACCGACCCCGTGACCACCGGCGCCGCCGCATCCGAGAGCTACTACGAGCGGACGGGCGAGCACGCCTACAAGCCCACGGCTCACGCGGGCGGCGCCTGGAACACCGACGAGCAGCACTTCAGCCCGCTCGCCGGCCTCGTGGTGCACGCGATCGACGGGCACCTGGCGCAGCGGGCAGAACCCCTGGCACTGGCGCGGATCAGCTACGACATCCTGGGCCGGATCGCCCTCGACGAGTGCGAGATCACCGTCGAGACCCTCCGCCCGGGCCGGACCATCGAACTCCTCGAAGCGACCGTGACCATCGGCGGCCGTCCGGTGGTCCGCGCCCGCGCCTGGCTGCTGGCCACCCTGGACTCCTCCGCTGTGGCCGACAGCCCCCACGAGCCGCTGCCCGCTCCCGGGGAGCTCACCCCGTGGGCCATGGCCGAAGAGTGGGACGGGGGCTACGTCTCCTCCATCGAGGTCCGCCGGACCCCGCCCACCCGCCGGGGCCGCACGGTGGCCTGGGTGTCCTCGCCCATCGCGCTGGTCGCGGGCGAGCCGAGCAGCGCCCTCGCCTCCTACGTGGCGCTCGTGGACACCGCGAACGGGGTCGCGGTCCAGCAGGACCCCACCGCGTGGATGTTCCCGAACCTCGACCTCACGATCCATCTGCACCGGCAGCCGCACGGCCCGTGGACCGGCCTGGACACCACGGTCACCTTCGGCCCGTCGGGACAGGGGCTCACCAGCAGCGTCCTGCACGACATCGACGGCCCGGTCGGCCACGCCGACCAGATCCTCACCGTCCGCCCACTGCCCTAGGGGGACGTACCCCGGGTCAGGGACAGCAGGTCCCGGGCCGGGCCCGCCGGGCGGGCGCCGGCCGGCCAGACGGCCCGCAGGGCCCGGCCCAGTTCGGCGCCCGACACCGGCACCTCCACCAGCCGGCGCGCCGCCAGCTCGTCCACCACCGCCAGCTCCGACAGCACGCACGGCCCCGCGCCGCCCAGCGCGGCCGCCTTGACCGCCGTCGTCGACGCCAGCTCCAGCAGCGGCGCGGCCAGCCCGCCGTGCCCGGCCAGCGCGGCGTCCAGTACCTGCCGGGTACCCGATCCCCGCTCGCGCAGGATCAGCGGGGTCGCCGCCAGTTCCGCCGCCTCCACGCCCCGCGTGCGCCGCGCCCACGCATGGACCGGCGCCACCGCCACGACGAGACGGTCCTGCGCGATCACCGCCGAGTCCAGCCCCTCCGGCACCGTCAGCCCCTCCACGAAGCCGAGGTCGGCCTCGTGCGTGAGCACCCGCTGCACGACCACCGCGGAATTGCCCGCGTGCAGCGACACCGCCGTGTCCGGCCGCTGCCCGCGCAGCGCGATCAGCCACCCCGGCAGCAGGTACTCCGCGATGGTCATGCTGGCCGCCACGCGCAGCCGCGAGTCCCGCCGTCCCCGCAGCGCCTGCGCACCCGCGTCGAAGGCCTCCGCCGCCTCCACCACCCGCCGGGCCCAGTCGGTGACCAGCGCACCCTCGGCCGTCAGCGTCGACCCCCGCGGGGAACGGTCCACCAGCGCCACGCCCAGCCGGGTCTCCATCGCCCGGATCCGGCTGCTCGCCGCGGGCTGGGTGATGCCCAGCCGCCGGGCGGCGCCGCTCAGGCTCCCCACGCGCGCGACCGCCAGCAGCAGCTCCAGCGCCCCCAGGTCCGGTACACGGTGCGCCAGCGGAACCAACTCCTCATCACCCATAACATCAGTTTATGGCCTTATAGAAAGGTGATCCCTGCCGCTCGTCCCGCCCCGGCGGGACGCTGGACCCATGGCCACCACCCTCGTGCGACCCCGCACCCTCACCGAACCCGCGCCCACCGCCCACAAGGCACCGGCGCTGCGACACCTCGGCCCGAACTGGTACGCCTCCGTCATGGGCACCGCGATCGTCGCCAACGCCGGCGCGACCCTCCCGTACCAGCTCCCCGGCCAGCGCGTGGCCTGCCAGCTCGTCTGGGCGCTGTCCGCCGCCGCCCTCGCCGTCCTGCTCACCGCCCGCGCCGGGCACTGGCTCCACCACCGCGACCAGGCCCGCGCCCACCTCCTCGACCCCGCCGTCGCCCCCTTCTACGGGTGCCTCTCGATGGCGTTGCTGGCCGTCGGCGGCGCCACCCTCATCGTCGGCAAGGACCTCATCGGGACCGGCGCCGCCGTGGCCGTGGACGCCGTGCTCTTCACCGCGGGCACCGCGATCGGCCTGGTCGCGGCCGTGGCCGTGCCCTACCTGATGGTGGTGCGCCACAAGGTCGAACCGAAGCAGGCCACCCCCGTCTGGCTGCTCCCCCTCGTCGCCCCCATGGTCTCCGCCGCCCTCGGCCCGCTGCTGATACCCCACCTGTCCCCCGGCCAGCCCCGCGAGGCCATGCTGCTCGCCTGCTACGCCATGTTCGGCATCAGCCTGCTCGCGACCCTGCTGATGCTGCCCCTGATCTTCGGCCGGCTGATCGTGGGCGGCCCCCTCCCCCTGGCCCTCACCCCGACCCTGTTCCTGGTCCTCGGCCCGCTGGGGCAGTCCACCACCGCCGTGAACCAGCTCGCCGACATGGCCCCCCAGGCGATCGGCGCCCCCTACGCCGGCGCGCTCGGCGCCTTCGCGGTCGTCTACGGGGTGCCCGTGATGGGATTCGCCCTGCTGTGGCTGGCCCTCGCCGTGTGCATGCTGGTCCGGGCGGCCCGGGCCGGCATGGGCTTCGCGATGACCTGGTGGGCGCTGACCTTCCCCGTCGGCACGTGTGTCACCGGCGCCGCCGGCCTGGCCCGCCACACCGGGCTCACCGCCCTCGGCTGGCTCGCCGCGGCCCTCTTCCTCGCCCTGCTGACCGCCTGGCTGCTCGCCGCCACGCACACCCTGCACCGCCTGCTGACGGGCCGCCTCCCGCGGGGGTAGCGGCCCGGGGCGAGCCCCGGCCGGTGTGCTGGGGCTCCGCCCCAGACCCCGCGCCTCAATCGCCGGCGGGGCCGCTTCGCTCCCGCGGGGGTGGCGGTGTGGGGCGGCCCCGCGCCGGTGTGCTGGGGCTCTGCCCCAGGCCCCGCGCCTCAATCGCCGGCGGGGCTGGGTTTGGCTGCGCCTGCCCCGCCTGTCCTGCGGATCGGGATCCGGGCGCGGTGCGGGCGAGTCGCGGGGCCGGGGAGGGGTGTCTCCTCGGCTCGGCGCGCGCGGGCCATCGCGGTTGTGCTCGGTGGTTGCGCGCTCGTCCTGCGGGGACACCCCTCCCCGTCCCCGCTCCCACGCGTCGGGCAGGCTCCGGGGCACTGTCGGAGCACTGCCGTGGGGTGGGGACACGGCGGAGTGTCCCCACAGGACGAGCGCGCACCACCGGGTACGGCCGCGAGATGCGGTACCGCGCGAGCCGAGGAGACACTCCGGCGGGGCCCCGCCCCACACCACCCAGCCCCGCCGGCGATTGAGGCGCGG
>NZ_JOAK01000054.1 GCF_000720455.1 Streptomyces virginiae
CCCCGCCCCCGCCCCCTCCCACCGCCGTCCGATCCAGCCCCGCCGGCGATTGAGGCGCGGGGTGCGGGGCGGAGCCCCGGTTCGGGGGCGGCAGGGGCGGGGCGGCGTCAGGCGACTCGGGCGGCGAATTCGCGGACCGCCGCCTCCTCCCGGTACGGCTCCAGGCGGGTCCTGAAGTCCACCAGGTACTCCGCCCCCCGGTTCGAGCGGAGTCCCTCCAGCAGTTCCGCCGCCTGCGTGGCCGTCTGGCAGGCCTGTTCCACCTCCCGCTGCTGCACCTGCGCCGCCGCCAGCAGCAGCAGGCCGATGGCCCGGCGGCGGGCCTTGCCCGCCGGGAGGCCCCGCAGGGCCTCCTGCGCCTGGCGGGCCGCCGCGTCCCCCTGCCCCAGGTCCCGGTGGCAGTGGGCCAGCTCGTCCGCGAGGTACGCCTCGTCGAAGTGGCGGATCCACACCGGGTCGTCGCCCGACTCCGGTTCCGCCCGCTCCAGCGCGCTCAGCGCCCGCGCGGACAGCACGCCCGTCGCCCGGCCGTCGCCCAGCAGCGCGTGCCCGCGGGCCTCGGCGGCGTAGTACATGGCCTCGACCCGCGGGGTGACCTGCCCGCGGGTCCCCTCCTGGGCGGCCCGCGCCAACTGCGCGATCTCCCGCGGGTTGCCGAGTTCGGCGGCGAGGTGGCTCATGGACGCCGCCAGTACGTAGCCCCCGTAGGCCCGGTCGCCCGCCGCCTGGGCCAGCCGCAGCGCCTGGATGTAGTAGCGCTGCGCCAGGCCCGGCTGGCCCGTGTCGACCGCCATGTAGCCCGCCAGTTCCGTCAGCCGGGCCACCGCCGCGAACAGGGCCCGCCCGACGGGTTCCCGGTAGGAGCCGCCGATCAGGCCGGACACCACCGAGTTGAGGTAGTGCACGACCACCGGCCGTACGTGGCCGCTGCCGAAGCGGTGGTCGAGGTCCTTGAGGGCTTCGGTGGTCGCCCGTACCGCCTCGACGTCCGACATGCCGACCCGCGAACCGCCGCTGCGCGCCACCTGGGTGTCGGCGCCGGTGATCAGCCAGTCGCGGCTCGGCTCGACGAGCGCCGACGCGGCCACGCTGGAGCCCACGAGGAAGTCTCGGCGGCCGACGTCGCTGCGCCACAGCTCGCAGACCTGCTCGATCGCGCCGATCACGGTCGGGGAGAACTGCAGGCCGATGCCGGAGGCGAGGTTCTTGCCGTTGGCCATGCCGATCTCGTCGATGGTGACGGTCCGGCCGAGTTTGCGTCCGAGCGCCTCGGCGATGATCCCGGGTGCCCGGCCGCGCGGCTGCTGGCCGCGCAGCCAGCGCGCCACGGAGGTCTTGTCGTAGCGGAGATCGAGGCCGTGTTCGGCCCCGCACATGTTCACGCGCCGGGCGAGCCCGGCGTTGGAGCACCCGGCTTCCTGGATGAGCGCCTGCAGCCGTTCGTTCGGCTGGCGGGCGACGAGAGGCCTGGCTGCCATGAAAACCCCCTGCTGACCGCGGGTGATCCGTTGGAATGATCACTTCCCGCCTGATGTGCGGAGAATCTTCCGCTCTGCGTCGTGTCGCTACCCAGCAACAGCGCCCCGGCCTCCTACGCGCCCCCACGCATGCATCAGTGCGCCCCGTATGCAGGATCGATGCTCCGCCCGCGGGCTGGTTTACGCCCGTAACCCCGGGTGAGCCGGGCAGTTGTGATGGGCGTGGAAGAGACCATGGGAGTCACGGAGACCGCACCCATCCCCAAGCAGCGCGGCGAGCAGCTGCTGGACCATGCCGTGCGGTACGCGGAAGAACGGCACTGGGATGTCTTCGCCGGCACCTGGTTGGAGCCCGGGGACGGCCGGGAGCTGTGCTCCTGCGGGGCCGCGGACTGCCCGGCGCCCGGCGCGCACCCGGCGGTGAAGGACTGGGCGGCGCACGCCACCGGCAGCGCGGTGCAGGTGCGCCGGGTCTGGGGGAAGAACCCGCAGGCGTCGATCCTGCTGCCGACGGGCCGGAGCTTCGACGCGCTGGACGTGCCGGACTCGGCCGGCTTCCTGGCGCTGGCCCGGCTGGAGCGGATGCAGCGCACCCTCGGGCCGGTCACGCTGACGCCCGACCACCGGATGCTGTTCTTCGTGCTGCCGGGCGCCGGCGTCAAGGTCGCGGACCTCGTGCGCAAGCTGGGCTGGACGCCGTCCGCGATCGACCTGACCGCCCGCGGCGAGGGCGAGTACGTGGCCGCGCCGCCCACCCGCTTCGGCGGACGGGGCGCGGTGCAGTGGGCGCGCCGGCCCACCCCCGCGAACCGGTGGCTCCCGGACACGGAGGAGCTGATCGACGCGCTGGCGTACGCGTGCGGCAGCGAGGCGGCGGCGGAACGCAAGAGGCGCCAGGGGTGAACCGCGCTCCCCTGCGATGACGATGCGTCCGGAAACTCATGACATAAGTAACTGATGAGACCTCTCCCCCTCCTCCTATCGTGAAGAAGGAACGACCAAGGGGGACGCGATGAGAGGCAGGCGCATGCCGGACCAGGGCGATGCGACGGGTGGGACGTACGGGACGGACGGTGCGCGAACCGCGCCGTCCGCCGTGCGTGTGGAAGGTCTGTGGAAGCGGTTCGGCGAGCAGGTGGCCGTCGCCGGCATCGACCTGGAGCTGCCCGCCGGCAAGTTCATCGGCCTGGTGGGGCCGAACGGCGCGGGCAAGACGACAACGCTGTCGATGGTGACCGGACTGCTGCGCCCCGACATGGGGCGGGTCGTCGTCGCCGGGCACGACGTGTGGGCCGACCCGACCGAGGTGAAGGCGCGGATCGGCGTACTGCCCGAGGGACTGCGGCTCTTCGAGCGGCTGTCGGGGCGCGAACTGCTCGGCTACATGGGCCGTCTGCGCGGTCTGCCGGGTGAGGAGACCGACAAGCGGGCGACGCAGCTGCTGGACGTCCTCGACCTCGCCGGTTCGCAGCACAAGCTGATCGTCGACTACTCGACCGGCATGCGGAAGAAGATCGGCCTGGCGGCGGCGCTGCTGCACAACCCCGAAGTGCTGTTCCTGGACGAGCCGTTCGAGGGCGTCGACCCGGTGTCGGCGCAGACCATCCGCGGGGTGCTGGAACGTTACACCGCGTCCGGTGCCACGGTCGTCTTCTCCTCCCACGTGATGGAGCTCGTCGAGTCGCTGTGCGACTGGGTGGCCGTGATGGCCGCCGGCCGGATCCGCGCCGCGGGCCCGCTGGCCGACGTACGGGGCTCCGCGCCCTCCCTGCAGGCCGCCTTCCTCGAACTGGTCGGCGCGCACGGGCGGGACGCGTCCGGGGACTCGCTGGACTGGCTCGGCGGCAACTCCGGGACGGTCACGCGATGAGCGCGCCCGCCGCCTCCGCCGGGGCCTCCGGTACTTCGGGTGCGCCTTCGGGTGCGCCCTCGGGGGTGTCCGGCGCGGCCGGGACCGCCGCCCGGCCGGCCGCCTCCGTGGCGCTGCTCGCACTGACTCCGATCTTCGTCCGCATCAAGCTGGCGCTGCTGCGCAACGGCCTGAAGGGCTCCTCGAAGCGCAAGGCCGCCTACTTCTCGTCGCTGGCCTTCGCGCTGGTGGTCGGCTTCTTCATGACGCTCGGCCTGGGCCTGCTGCGCGGCAACGCGCACGCGGGCACCGTGGTGGTCCTGCTGGCCGGGATCCTGGCGCTCGGCTGGGCCTTCATGCCGCTGTTCTTCCCCACCGGGGACGAGACGCTGGACCCGAGCCGGCTGGTGATGCTGCCGCTGCGGCCGCGTCCCCTCGTGGCGGCCCTGCTCGCGTCCTCGCTCGTCGGCATCGGACCGCTGTTCACGCTGTGCCTGGCGGTCGGCTCGGTGATAGCCGTCGCGCGCGGCGCCGCCGGCGCGGTGGCCGCGGTGGTGGCCCTACCGCTGCTGCTGCTCGGCTGCGTGATCATCGCGCGGGCCGTGGCGACGGCCAACGTGCGGCTGCTGACCAGCCGCAAGGGGCGCGACCTGGCGGTCCTCAGCGGCCTGGTCATCGCGGTGGGCGCGCAGCTCGCCAACTTCGCCAGCCAGAGCCTCTTCCAGGCGGGCGGCCTGTCGGCGCTGGAGCCCGTCGAGGCGGTGGTGCGGTGGCTGCCGCCGGCGACCGCCGTCGGCATGGTGGACTCCGTGAGCGAGGGCTCGTACGGCCTGGCGGCGGCCCAACTGGTGCTGACCCTGGCCGCGCTGGCCGGCCTGCTGTGGTCCTGGGAGCGCAGCCTGACCCGGCTGATGGTCACCCCGGACGGCTCGACGATCTCGGCCTCCGGGCCCGTCAAGGACCGCGGTGGCGCCGGCGGCTTCTGGTCGTTGCTGCCCGCCGGCCGGACGGGCGCCTCCATGCAGCGCGCCCTGCGCTACGTGGTGCGGGACCCGAAGACGAAGTCGGCCTGGGTGACGGCGCTGGCGATCGGGATGATCGTGCCCGTCTTCAACGCGCTGCAGGGAACGGGGTCGGTGTACCTCGGCAGCTTCGGCGCGGGCATGCTCGGCGTGCAGATGTACAACCAGTTCGGGCAGGACACCTCGGCGTTCTGGATGGTCGCGCAGACCATCTCCGGCACCCGCGACGCGTACGTGGAGCTGCGTGCCCGTGCTTTCGCGCTGGCCCTGGTCACCCTCCCGTACACGGTCCTCGTCACGGTGGTCACCGCCGCGCTGCTGGACGACTGGCAGGGCTTCCCCGCGGCCGTGGGCGTGGCCCTCGCCCTGCTGGGCTCGATGCTGTGCACGGGGGCCGTGGCCTCGGCCCGCTTCCCCTACTCCATCCCGACGGAGGGCGCGTTCAAGAACGTCGCCCCGGGGCAGGCGGGGCTCGCGTGGGGCGGGATCCTCGGCGGGATGCTGGCGTCGGCGCTGGTGTGCGGGCCGGTGATCGCCCTGGCGGTGTGGCTGAACATGGCCGAACACCGGGACGTGTCCTGGATCGTGCTCCCGGTCGGCGTGGCCTGGGGCTGGCTGGCGGCGTGGGCGGGCCTGCGGCTCGCGGCGCCGACGGTGGCGCGCAAGCTGCCGGAGATCCTGTCGGCGGTGAGCAAGGGCTGACGTCGCCGGCCGCACCGGAAACGGGCCGGTCTCCGCTCCCCTCGTGGGGGCGGAGACCGGCCCGTTCGCGTGGGGTGGTCGCGCGGCGCCAGGCGGATCGGCCGGTGTCAGCGGGCGGCGAGCAGGATGAGGGCGGCGGCGGAGCCGGCGAAGACGATGCCGTGGCGGAGGTTCTGCAGGTACGGCATCACCCAGCGGGGGAAGCCCCGCTCGGCGGCACGGAGCATGGACTTGACGTCGACGCGCCGGAGTTCGGCGTCGTCGGACTGGGCGAAGGCGGCGGTGACGGACGGCACGGCGGTGAGGTTGGAGTAGAGGATCACGCAGTTCACGAGGACGACCAGCGGCTGGATGATCCAGGTGAGCGTGTCCGCGGCGGAGTTGCCGGCGAGCGCGAGGACGGCGGGCACGACCAGGGCGGTGGCGATCGCGACGGGCGCCCAGGTCTCGTGGCCGCCCGCGTCGAGGCGCATCCCGTTCTCGGCCATGACCGTGGTGCGCACCCCCTGACGCCCGAGCTCGGCCTCGACGGCGGCCTGTGCGCGGCTGCCGTAGCGGCTGCGGACGAGCGGAATGCTCAGGAAGGCGAGGGCGATCAGGAGCTGCGGGGCGGCGACGGCGTTCATCGGGGTTCCTCGTTTCTCAGGTGTTTGCCTGGCGACGTGGAAACCATGGCCGTCCCCCCTGACACCCCCCGAACACTCCGCTGACATCCCGCTGACAGGCTCCCTCTGTAGGGTCGCCGGAGTGCCGATCACCGAACTCACCGCGCAGGCATGGTCGGAACGACCCGCTGTTCCCCTTCCTCGAAGCGCCCTCGACGCCGGCGGACGTGGAACGGTTCCGACGGCGCGTGACCGCGGTGCCGCAGGGCTCCGTTCCCTCGCTACTGGTCCTGCTCGGCCTTCCCGGCCTGGACGCGGCGAGGGCTTCGTGGTTCGAGCAGGATCGACCTGAGAGGGAACGCCGGGCACGCGTGGTCATGTCACGCTTCCCGGAGGCCACCCGCTTCTACTCCAATGCGGGGTGGAAGGGTGAGCATCCGGACTTCTGCGCGTACACCGCGGTTCCGGAAAGGGCCGGGGTCAGGGGGCGGGGGCCGGGATGTCGTCCAGGAAGGGTTCCAGGACGGCGCGCCAGGCTGCCGGCTGGTCGTAGTGGAGGTAGTGGCCGGCGTCGGGGATCTCCGCGTAGCGGCCGGCCGGGAGGACGCGGACCATCTCCTGGGCCTCGGCGCGGCCCAGTTCGCCGTCCAGGCCGCGGACCACCAGGGTCGGGCAGCGGACCTGGGCCAGCTCCTCCCAGTGGGCGTCGTGGACCCAGGTCTCGCGGGCCGTCAGCATCTGGCGGCGGGAGAAGAGCGGGCGCCAGCCGTCCGCGGACTCGTGCATGACCTCGGCGAAGAAGGCGCCGCGGCCGGGGTCGGGGCGCTCCACGCGGGGGTCGTCCTCGCCGAACCAGCGGCGGGCCGCGTCCTGGGTGGGGAAGGGGAGGGGCCAGAGGTGGAACCAGTCCTCCCATTCGCGCTGGGAGGCCGCGCCGAGGGCCGAGGCGCGCATGTCGCAGATGACGAGGGCCTCGACCAGGTCCGGGCGGCGGGCGGCGAGCTGCCAGGCGGTGAGGGCGCCCATGGAGTGGCCGATCAGGGTGACGGGGGCGAGGCCGAGCTGTTCGACGGCGGCTTCCGCGTCGGCCACGAAGGCCTCGCGGCCCAGGGTGGTGTGCGGGGCGGCACCGGCGGGCGGGCGGTCGCTGTGGCCGTGGCCGCGCTGGTCCAGGGCGACGACGCGGCGGCGTTCGCCGAGCCAGTGGGCGGTGCCGGCCCAGTGGGAGGCGCGGCCCATCAGGCCGTGCAGTAACAGCACGCCGGGGCGGGGGTCGGCTTCGGGGACCGGTTCTCGGAACTGCCAGGCGGCCAGCCGGACACCTTCGGCCCCTGTCACATCGATGCGCTGTACCACCGCAGATGCACCCCCTTCGCTCCCCGCCAGACTATCGAACCCCCATTCGAAAACGGGGTTCTCGCCCACAACACCGCTCTTTCGAGTGACCTTGCTCAAGGATTGGCCGCCGCTGCCGATGGAGATCCTTTCAACAGGGAGGCGGGCCGCTCGGGGAAGACGGTCCGTGGGGACGACCTTGAGAGCTCGGGGCTCCAGGTCACACAGGGGAGGACCGGTCCCGGCGCCGCAAGGCGCCGGGACCGCCCACACCAAGGCCGATCCGTACGAGTGGGGACCCTACGGACGCGGACCCCAGGGTCAGCGCTTCGCCACGAACACGTGCGAGGCGATCTCGGCCTCCAGCTCGGCGGCCTCGCCACCGCTGCCGACCAGCACACCCCCCGGGGACTCGGTCACGCTCACCACCGAGCCGGGCTGCACGCCCGCCCGCCGCAGCGTGTACATCAGCTGGGCGTCCGTCTGGATCGGCTCCCCGATCCGCCGCACGACCACCGTCTTGCCCTCGGGGCCCGGGTCGAGTTCGGACAGGCTGATCATGCCGTCCTCCAGGAAGGGCTCGGCCTCCGCCTTCTCGCCCAGCTCCTCCAGCCCCGGAATCGGGTTCCCGTACGGCGACTCGGTCGGGTGGCGCAGCAGCTCCAGCACCCGCCGCTCCACCGCCTCGCTCATCACGTGCTCCCACCGGCAGGCCTCGGCGTGCACCTGCTCCCACTCCAGCCCGATGACGTCGACGAGCAGGCACTCGGCGAGCCGGTGCTTGCGCATCACGCGCGTCGCCAGCCGCCGGCCCTCGTCCGTCAGCTCCAGGTGCCGGTCCGTGGCCACGGCCACCAGACCGTCCCGTTCCATGCGCGCCACCGTCTGGCTCACCGTCGGCCCGCTCTGGTCCAGCCTCTCGGCGATCCGGGCGCGCATGGGGACCACGCCTTCCTCTTCCAGCTCGAGGATGGTGCGGAGATACATCTCCGTGGTATCGATCAGTCCGGACATTCGTGCCCCTCGGATTGCGTGCGCTGGCCCTGTCCCCAATTCTGACGCATCGGGCGGACAACCGTCCCGTGCCGTGGGTCAAGACCCGTCCCGGACGTCCCCCGGCCCTTCGCACACGGGATTGACGGCCGTATTGACACGCCCTTGGTCCAGACCGCACGGTGAGCGGCGGACACGGACGCACCCCACCTCTGGAAGGGCCTTCGGCGTATGAGCGAGAGCAAGCTGGCCGGTCAGTTCTTCGACGCCGCCATCGGCCTGCTGGAGCGGGCCCGGGACGAGGAGGCCCCGCGCATCGCCGAGGCCGGCACCCTCATCGCCGACGCCGTCGCCGCCGGCAACCGCCTCTTCGCCTTCGGCGCCGGCCACTCCTCACTGCCCGCCCAGGACGTCGTCTACCGGGCCGGCGGCCTGGCCCTGATGAACTTCCTCGCCGTCCCCGGCACCGCCGGCGTCGACGTCATGCCCGCCACCCTGGGCAGCGCCCTCGAACGCGTCGACGGCCTCGCCGGCGCCGTCCTCGACAGCAGCCCCGCCTCCGACGGCGACGTCCTCGTGATCATCTCCCTCTCCGGGCGCAACGCACTGCCCGTCGAGATGGCCATGAACGCCCGTGCCATCGGTCTCAAGGTCATCGGCGTCACCTCGGTCGCGTACGCCACCGGCACCCGCTCACGGCACGTCTCCGGCACCTTCCTCAAGGACCACTGCGACGTCGTCCTCGACAGCAAGATCGCGGTCGGTGACGCGGAGCTGAGCCTCGACGGCATCGACGCCCCCTTCGCCCCCGCCTCCACCGTCGTCACCAGCGCGATCATGCAGGCCGTCATGGCCACGGCCGCCGGCGAACTCGCCGCCCGCGGCCTGGAGCCCCCGCTCCTGCGCTCGGGCAACGTCGACGGCGGCCACGAATGGAACGGCCGCGTCATGCAGGAGTACGGCGACCGGATCTTCTTCCGTCACTGAGGGGCCCCGGGGCCCGCCCCGACGCCCGCCGCCAGGTCCAGGTCCGCCGCCACGCGGGCCGCGACCTCCTCCGCGTACGCGGCGTCCGCACGCTCGAACGCCACCCGCGAGGGCCCCCGCAGGAACGTCAGCGCCCCCAGGGTCCGCCCCCGGCTGCGCAGCACCGTGCACAGCACGTGCGCCGCGCCCTCGGGCCACTGCCGCACCCGCGCCCACTCCGCGTCCGCCTCACCGCGCGGGGCGCTGGTGCGCACCGAGCCGATCCGGTCCAGCGCCTGCAACGCCGGGTGCCCGGCCACGTACCGTACGGGGATCGAACCGGGCCCCGGCAGCGCGGGCGGCGACGCCGCGCACCGTACGAGCCGACGCCGCTCGGAGTCGCCCGCGGGGGCCAGTACGTCCAGCAGCGCGTGCTCGGCGAAGCCGGCGAGCGCGAAGTCCAGGCGTACGGCCGCCGCCTCCGCCGGATCCTCGCACTCGGCGGCGGCCCGCCCCGCCCGGTGCAGCTGGTGGGACCGGAACCGCGCCTGCGCGGCGTCGAGCTGCTCCTGCCGGGCCTCGGTGACGTCCTGGAGCAGCCAGCCGACGCCCAGCGGCACCGGTTCCTCCGCGAGCGGCGAGGCCAGCCGCACGAACCCGCAGCGCCAGCACCGGCGCCGCACGCCCTCCGCGGTGCGCACCGACACCCACATCTCCACGGGCGCGGGCGGCGCCCCCTCCGCGAGCACGTGCTGCAGCGCACCCTCCAGCTCCTCCACGCCCTGGGTCAGCAGCTCCCCGAGGGGCCGGCCGAGCAGGGCGGTGCGGCCGGTCCCGAAGGCCCGCGCGGCGTGCGCGTTGACCACGGCGGGCCGCAGGTCGACGTCGACGAGGACGACGCCCCAGGAGGCGTCCTCCATCAGCGCCTCGCTCAGCGCGATGGACCGCTCCAGATCGATCTGCGCGTGCACCTCGCTGAAGGCGCAGTACACCCCTGCGGGCCTGCCGTCCGCACCCGGCACCCCGGCGGACTGCGTCCGCACCAGGACGCGCCCGCCGTCCTTGGTGAGCAGCGCGAACTCGTGGACCTGGCGCCCGGGCACGTGCTGCGCGGACATCAGTCTGTCGTGCACGTCCTGCGCGTCGGCGGCCCGCACCGCCCACCCCTCGAAGCCCTTGCGCCCCACGGCCTCCCCGGCGGACCAGCCCAGGATCCGTTCGGCCTCACGGTTCCAGTGGGTGATCACGCCGTCGGAGTCGAAGGCGCACAGCGCTGCGTCCATCCCGTCCAGCAGCGCGGCGAGCAGATCGTCGGTGGTCTCGTCACGTCCGGAAGCACTCACCTGGAACCCCCAGCAGGTGTTGGCGTATGCGGCACGTCAGATCATTGAACTCGAACGTGACCCACACCACACCGCTTTCGCCGGATTGGGGACGCGAAATCCGGTCAGGCCGGTCCGGTGGGCCGTGCCGTGAGGACGATCCCCGCGATGAGGGTGAAGGCACCGAAGGCGAGCTCCGACCGTTTCCGTGGCGGCACGCTCACTCGCCGAGAACGGGAAACAAAAACGGTTGTGGCCGTCGCCGTGCCTGCCTAGGCTCTGAGGCACACGAGAAGGGAGGTGGTTCCCGCAATGTACGGAAACCGGACGCGTGAGGTGGCTGCGGGCTAGGGCCCGTCGTCAGTAGCGCACCCAGTGCGGTGCCCGGCGGATCGCCCGGCGCCAATCCCAAGCAGTCACCCGACCCGCGGGCTCGCCGGTACGTCCGGCCGGCTCCTCTCACTGCAGGAGAGGAACCCGAGCCCGCGGGTCGTCTGCTTTTCCGCTGCGGCCACTTTTGCGCCGCGGCTACGGGCAGAGCCTTTCCAGGCGCCACTTCTCGCCCTCCAGGACGTAGTGCAGCCGGTCGTGCAGCCGGTTCTCGTGGCCCTGCCAGAACTCGACCTCCTGCGGGACCACCCGCAGCCCGCCCCACTCCGGCGGGACCGGGACCTGCTCGCCCTCCGGGTAGCGCGCGGCCAGCTCGGCGTAGCGGTGGTCCAGCTCCGCGCGGGAGCCGATCACGCTCGACTGCTCGCTCGCCCAGGCGCCCAGCTGGGAGCCGTGCGGCCGGGACCGGAAGTACGCCGCCGTCTCGTCGCGGCCGATACGGGACGCCGTGCCGGTGACGATCACCTGGCGGGCGATGGGGTGCCAGGGGAAGAGCAGCGCGACGTGCGGGTTCTCCGCGAGCTCCCGGCCCTTGCGGGAGGCGTAGTTGGTGAAGAAGACGAAGCCCCTGCTGTCGAACTGCTTCAGCAGCACCGTGCGCGAGCTGGGCCGTCCGTCGTGGGTGGCCGTCGAGACGACCATGGCGTTCGGTTCGAAGAGGTGCGAGTCGGCCGCCTGCTGGAACCACCGGGTGAACTGCTCCATGGGGTCCTCGGCGAGGCTCTCCTCGTGGACGATCTCCGAGCGGTACTGCTTGCGCATCATGGCGGGGTCAATGTCCTGATCGGTCACGCCAGCCATCCTGCCGCAGGTGGACCGGCGACGGTGTGCCGTATGTCACGCTTCCGCAGTCGGGGCGCAGCCGCCAAAATCTTGGGGCCGGTCCGAAGGCCCCCGCACGGGTGACCATCGGCCGTGCCGGGCATCAACGGGGATGACCGCGCCGGACCGCGAGTCACGCCGGGAGCCGCGCGTGTTCGCACTATCTGAGGAGCCGCCTGATGTCCGACTTCGTACCCGGGCTCGAAGGGGTCGTCGCGTTCGAGACGGAGATCGCCGAACCCGACAAGGAAGGCGGATCGCTCCGCTACCGGGGTGTCGACATCGAAGACCTCGTCGGCCACGTCTCCTTCGGGAACGTGTGGGGCCTGCTGGTCGACGGTGCTTTCAACCCCGGCCTGCCGGCCGCCGAGCCGTTCCCCATCCCGGTCCACTCCGGTGACATCCGCGTCGACGTGCAGTCCGCGCTCGCGATGCTCGCCCCCGTGTGGGGTCTGAAACCGCTGCTGGACATCGACGAGCAGACCGCCCGCGACGACCTGGCGCGCGCGGCCGTGATGGCGCTGTCGTACGTCGCCCAGTCCGCCCGCGGCCAGGGCCTGCCGATGGTCCCGCAGCGCGAGATCGACAAGGCCGAGTCCGTCGTCGAGCGGTTCATGATCCGCTGGCGGGGCGAGCCGGACCCGAAGCACGTCAAGGCCGTCGACGCGTACTGGACGTCCGCCGCCGAGCACGGCATGAACGCCTCCACCTTCACCGCGCGCGTCATCGCCTCGACCGGGGCGGATGTCGCCGCGGCGCTGTCCGGCGCCGTCGGCGCCATGTCGGGCCCGCTGCACGGCGGGGCGCCGTCCCGCGTGCTCGGCATGATCGAGGAGATCGAGCGCACCGGTGACGCGGTGGCGTACGTGAAGAAGGCCCTGGACAAGGGCGAGCGCCTGATGGGCTTCGGGCACCGCGTCTACCGCGCCGAGGACCCGCGCGCCCGCGTGCTGCGCCGCACCGCCAAGGAGCTGGACGCGCCGCGCTACGAGGTGGCCGCCGCGCTGGAGAAGGCCGCCCTGGAGGAGCTGCACGCGCGTCGCCCCGACCGGGTGCTCGCCACCAACGTGGAGTTCTGGGCCGCGATCATGCTGGACTTCGCGGAGGTCCCGGCGCACATGTTCACCTCGATGTTCAGCTGCGCCCGTACCGCGGGCTGGTCGGCGCACATCCTGGAGCAGAAGCGCACCGGCCGCCTGGTGCGCCCGTCGGCCCGCTACACGGGGCCGGGCCGGCGCAACCCGCAGGAGATCGAGGGCTACGCCGACATCGCCGACACCGCCTGACCGGCTCGGCAGCCGCACCCCGCGGGGGCGCCGCGTCCCGGATTCCCTCCGGGCGCGGCGCCCCCGTCGCGTCTGCGGGCGGGCCGGCGGCTGACGGGCGGCGCCTCCGGCCGACCGGACCGGCTCAGCCGAGGGCCGTGTCGAGGATCCGGGACCACTGCGCCACGACACGGGCCCGGCGGGCGGCGTCGTCGGTCAGGACGTTCGCCAGGCCCAGGCCCCGGGCCATGTCGAGGAGGCCCTGCACGGTCTCCCGTACGCCCGGCACGGACTCGTCGGCGCCCAGCAGTTCGACGGCGATGCGGTGGGTCTCGCGGCCGACCCGGGCCTCCAGCTCGGTGACCCGGGGCCGCAACTGCTCCTCGTTGGAGGCGGCGACCCACAGCTGCAGCGCGGCCCGGAAGAGGGCGCCCGTGTACAGGTCGACCAGTGCCTCCACCACGGCCGGGCGGGCGGCCGGGCCGGCGTGGAAGAGGTCGCGCAGGGCGGTGGAGCGTTCCTCGGCGACGTACTCGACGGCGGCGGTGAACAGGTCCTCGCGGGTCGGGAAGTGGTGCTGGGCCGCTCCGCGCGAGACGCCGGCGCGTTCGGCGACGGCGGAGACGGTGGAGCCGGCCCAGCCGTGCTCCGCGAGGCAGGACACCGCCGCCTCCAGGAGGTGGCGGCGGGTGACGCGGCTGCGCGCCTGCTTGGGGCCGGTGGTGGCCGCGGCGGCCGGGCCGGTCGTGGGGCTGTCGGTCACAGGGCCCATGACGGGTCCCGGCGCTCGAAGCGGGCGGTGATGCCCTCGCGGGCCTCGGCGGAGGCGAAGTGGTGCGCGGACAGCTCGGTGAGGGCGATGCCGTCCTGTGCGAGGGCCGCGCGCACGCGGGCGGTGACCAGTCGCCTGGTCGCGGCGAGCGCCTGGGGGCCGGCCTTGCGCAGGCCCGCGAGGACGGGCGCGAGGATCTCGTCGACGTCGTCCCCGTGAAGGGTGAGCAGCCCGATCCGTGCGGCCTCGGCGGCGTCGAACGCCTCGGCCGTCAGGAAGTACCGGGCTGCGGCGCGCGGGTCCAGGCGGGGCAGGAGCGGTGCGGAGATGACGGCGGGGACCACGCCCAGGTGGGTCTCCGTGAAGGCGTACGAGGACTGCGGCCCGGCGGCGGTGATGTCGCAGACGCCGAGCAGGCCGAGGCCGCCGGCCCGGACGTGGCCGGTGACACGGGCGACGACGGGCTTGGGCAGCTCGGCGATCTCGCGGAGCAGGGCCACGAAGTCGGCCGGGTCGAAGGGGGACTTGAGGTCGGCCCCGGAGCAGAAGGTGCCGCCGGTGTGGGTGAGGACGACGGCCCGAACGGCCGGGTCGGCCCCGGCCGCGGCGAAGGCGGCGCGGAGCTCGGCGACGAGCTCCGCGGAGAGGGCGTTGCGGTTGGCCGGGGAGTCGAGGGTGAGTGTGGTGACTCCGGCCGCCGTTGTGGCGTGGACGGGTGTGGCCATGGCTCCTCCGGAGCGGTCGCTGGGTGCGCGGGGTCTTCGGGGGAGCGTATGCGCTCCCCCTGCGGGGTGCCCTGCGGGCTTGCTCGGCGGTGTACGGCCCGGGCCCGTCCCCTGCGGGCTGCCCTGCGGGCCTGCTCGGCGGTGCACGGCCCGGGCCGGTCCCCTACGGGGTGCCCTGCGGGCCTGCTCGGTGGTGTACGGCCCTGGCCCGTCGGGGTGCTTGCCGGTGCCCTGCGGGCTTGCTCGGCGGTGTACGGCCCGGGCCCGTCGGGGTGCTTGGCGGTGTGCCGGTGTGGGGTGGTGCCCCGTACGAGGGTCTCCTCGGCTCGGCGCGTGCGGGCACCTCGCGGCTGTGCCCGGTGGTCGCGCCTCGTCCTGCGGGGACCCTCCTACGTGCCCCCACCCCACCG
>NZ_JOAK01000055.1 GCF_000720455.1 Streptomyces virginiae
CCCCCGCGCCGACGCCGACCCCCACCCCCAGCCCGACCGTGACCCCGTCGCCGAAGCCGACTCCCACGCCGACCGCGACCGCCCCCACCAGGACCCCGGCTCCCACGGTCACCCCGAAGCCGGCCCGGACGCCCGCGCCGAGCGCCACCCCCACCCGCACCCCGTAGCGTCCCCGCGGCCGCGGGCCCACCTGCGCCCGGCCCCTCGCAGGGCCGCGCCGAGGAAGGAGCCGTCCGCCCCCTCCCCGGGTGGGCGGCTCCCGGATGTCCGGGCGGGTGTCCTGACGGTTCTCATCTCGCCCTCCCGTTGCTACGGTGCCCCATCTCTGACGCCTCATCAGATTTCGGAGCCCCGGCATGCGCGCATTCGTCGCCGCCGTCATCGGCCTAGCGGCCGCGCTGGCCCTCGTGTTCGCCATCACGGCGTTCGGGGTGCCCGAAGGCGAGACCTCACCCAAGCCCCTGCTCACCACCGCGCCCCCCGCGCCCGGAAAGTAGAGGAGGGCCCGGCCGTGCGACGCAGAGCGAGCCTTGTCCTGCTGGCCCTGGCCGTGTTCTGCGCGGCCCTCGCGCCGCTGCTGCGCTGGTACGCGTACCCGCGCCTGGCGAAGATCCCGCCGAACCAGTACCAGGAGATGGTCCTGGAGGCGAAGGACGCGACCCTCCTCGACTACACCGGCGGCATGCAGCCCAAGAAGGTCGACAAGGTCACGATCGTCCAGACCCTCAAGGGCAACGTCGAGGCGTCGAAGGAGATCGAGGCGAGTGCGGGCAAGGACGTCGTGGTCTGGGACACCCTGTCCTACATCATCGGCCCCGACGGCAAGATGGTCTCCCAGATCCCCGAGCGCTACATCTTCGACGCGCACACCCAGGACCCGGTGCACGCCACCGGCGAGATGGTCGACGGCGACGCGGTCAAGCGCGAGGGCATCGAGTTCAAGTGGCCCTTCTTCACCGAACCGCGCGACTACCTCTACTTCGACGCCCAGACCCGCACCTCCTCGCCGATCCACTACGTAGGGCCGCGCCGCTTCAAGGGCATGGACGTCTACTACTTCGAGCAGACCGTGCCGTGGACCAAGGTGTCCATGCCGAAGAAGATGCCGATCGAGGGCATCGACCCGGCGACGATCGAGGCGGCCACCGGCACCACCCTCTGGTACACGGCCAAGGTCCGGTTCTGGGTCGACCCCGTGACCGGGGCGCCCGTCAACGCCGAACAGGACATCCAGCAGGAGATGCGCGGCGGCATCGCCTCCGGCGGACCCGACGGCAAGCTCACCGCCTTCGCCGGGCACGTGACCATGCGCGAGGACTACTCCGACTACACCGTCGACCTGGTCAGGGCGAACCGTACGAAGGTCCTCGCGCTGCACACCTACGCCCCGGCGGGCCTGGCCACCGGTGGCCTCGTCCTGCTCGGTCTTGCGCTGTGGCTGGAGGCCCGCGGCCGCCGCGTACGCCACGAACAGCTCCCGCAGGACGAGGTCAGCGCCTGAGCCGGGCGTTGGTGTGGCGGGTGGGCTCGGCGGTGGCCGGGTCCTCCGGCCAGGGGTGCTTGGGGTAGCGGCCGCGCAGCTCCGCGCGGACGGCGCGGTAGCCGCCCTGCCAGAAGGAGGCCAGGTCGGCGGTGACGGCCGCCGGCCGGCCGGCGGGCGACAGCAGGTGGACGAGTACGGGAACCCCGGCCACCCGGGGCGTCTGCGCCAGCCCGAACAGCTCCTGGAGCTTCACCGCGAGCACCGGCTGCCCGTGCTCGGCGGAGTAGTCCAGCCGGATCCGGGACCCGCTGGGGACCTCGATCCGTTCCGGAGCCAGCTCGTCCAGCCGGACCGCCTCGCCGGTGGCCCACGGCAGCAACCGGTTCAGGGCCTGGCCGGCGTCGATCCGGGCGAGGTCCGCGCGCCGCCGGGCCCGGGACAGCTCGGGCTCCAGCCAGTCGTCCGCCCGCTCCAGCAGCACGGCGTCGTCGGCCACGTCCGGCCAGGCGCCGCCGAGCGTGCGGTGCAGGAAGCCGAGGCGGGCCCGCAGCGCCCGCGAGTCCGGGGTCCAGCGCAGCAGGCCGAGGCCCTCGGCGCGCAGCCCGTCCAGCAGCGCGGCCCGGACGAGCGCCGGGTCGGGGGTGCGCAGGGGACGCGAGGCCAGCTCGATCGCCCCGAGCCGCTGCGCGGCCCGGGCGACCACGTCGCCGTCCTCCCAGTGCACCTCGTCGGTGTCCGCGCGCAGGTGGGCCGCGGCGGCCAGGGCGGTGTCCTCGTCGACGACCGCGGCCAGCCGGATCCGCGCGGCGGCGGAGTGCGGGGGCCGGTCGGCGACGGCGACGGCCAGCCAGGGTGCGCGGCGCAGCCCCGAGCCATCGCCGAGCCCGGCCCCGGTCCCGGAGGCCATGAGGAAGGCCCCCTCGCCCCTGGCCTTCGCCACCCGCTCGGGAAATGCCAGGGCGGCGACGAGCCCGGCGGCGAGGTCATCGGGTGCGGCGAGGCCGCCGGGGCTCCGCCCCGCACCCCGCTCCTCAAACGCCGGAGGGGCTGGAACCGCAGGCTGTCGTGCACCGGTGTCCGCGGCGGAGGCCGGGATCCCGGCCCCGGCCGCGGAGTCCGGCCCCATGGACCCGGTACCGGTACCGGTCCCGGTCCCGAACGCGGAGGTGCGCCCCGCAGGGGCAAGGGCGCGCTCCAGGCGGGCGGTCTCCGTCCGCCAGCGCGCCGCGTAGCCGTCGCCGCCCGCCCGGGCCCGCCGCCCGGCGGCGGCCAGGTCGTCCCCGTACTCGCGCGGCGGCTCCTCGCTCAGCAGCGCCACCACCTCCGCCGCCCGGCGGGCGCCGAGCGCCGCGGCGCCGTCCAGCAGGGCGCGGGCCAGCCGCGGGTGCAGCCCGAGCCGGGCCATCCGCTGCCCGCGCGCGGTGACCCCGCCGGCCGCGGACACCGCGCCGACGGCCACCAGTACCTCCCGCGCCGCGGCCATCGCCCCGGCCGGCGGCGGATCGAGCAGCGCCAGCCCCGTCGCGTCCGGGTCGCCCCAGCAGGCGGCCTGGAGGGCGAACTGCGCCAGGTCGGCGATGCGGATCTCCGGAGAGGGGAACGCGGGCAGCCGGCCGTCCTCCGCCTCGGTCCAGCAGCGGTACACCGTGCCCGGCGCCTCACGCCCGGCCCGGCCCGCCCGCTGGCGGCCGGCCGCGCGGGACGCCCGTACGGTCGCCAGCGCGCCGAGCCCGCGGGCGTGGTCCACCCGCGGCTCGCGGGCCAGCCCGGAGTCGACCACCACGCGCACCCCGGGAACCGTCAGGCTCGACTCGGCCACCGCGGTGGAAAGGATCACCCTGCGGTGATCGGCGACGGAGAGCGCCGCGTCCTGCACGGCGGCCGGGGCCCGGCCGTGGACCTGCAGGACCTCCGCGTCCACGCCGGCCAGCTGCCCCGCCACCCGGGCGATCTCGCCGACGCCGGGCAGGAAGCACAGCACGTCACCGGAACGTTCCGCCAGCGCCCGCCGCACCACCGAGGCCACGTGCGTGAGCTGCGCCGGATCCACCCGCATCCCGTGCGGGGGCCGCACCGGACGGGCCGGAGGCGCCCAGACGGTCTCCACCGGGTACGAGACGCCCGCTGCCTCCACCACCGGCGCACCGCCGAGCACGCGCGCCCAGCCGGCGGAGTCCGTCGTCGCCGAGGCCGCCACGAGCCGCAGCTCGGGGCGCAGGGTCTCGCGCACGTCGAGGAGGAACGCGGCGACCGTGTCGGCGTCCAGGTGCCGCTCGTGGCACTCGTCCAGGACGACCACGTCCGCGCCGGCCAGCTCCTGGTCGCGCTGGAGCCGCTGGAGCAGCACACCGGTGGTCACCACCTCCACCACGGTGCCGGGTCCGGCCACCCGCTCGCCGCGGACCGTGAAGCCGACCCGGTCGCCGACCTGCTCGCCCAGCAGCCAGGCCATCCGGCGCGCCGCCGCCCGGGCGGCGATCCGCCGCGGCTCGGCCACGACCACCCTGCGCCGCGGCCCGCCGCCCACCAGGCCCGCGAGCACCAGCGGGACCAGCGTCGTCTTGCCGGTCCCGGGCGGCGCGCACAGCACCGCGGTGCCGTGCGCGTCCAGCGCCGAGACGAGCCCGGGCAGGGCCTCGCGTACGGGAAGGGCGTCGAGGGCGGCCTGGCGGATCAAGACGTCAGGCCCTCTCGCAGACGAAGATCGCGGTGCCGGGGATGAGGTTCCCGCGCAGCGGGGACCAGCCGCCCCACTCCTGACCGTTCCATTCGGGCCATTCGGGCTCGACGAGGTCGAGCAGCCGGAAGCCGCCCGCCACCACGTCGCGGACGCGGTCGCCGAGGGTGCGGTGGTGCTCGACGTAGACGGCGCGTCCCTGCTCGTCCTGCTCGACGTACGGGGTCCGGTCGAAGTAGGAGGCGCAGACGGTCAGGCCCTCGGGGCCGGGCTCGTCGGGGAAGGCCCAGCGCAGGGGGTGCGTCACGGAGAAGACCCAGCGGCCCGCGGGGCGCAGTACGCGGTGCACCTCGCGCATGACGCCCACCGGGTCGGCGACGAAGGGGACGGCGCCGTAGGCGGAACAGGCGAGGTCGAAGGAGGCGTCGCGGAAGGGGAGCCGGCCGGCGTCGGCCTCGACCAGGGGGATGCCGTCGCCGATGCGCAGGGCGTGCTGGAGCTGGCGGTGGGAGAGGTCGAGGGCCACCGGGCGGGCGCCCTGGGCGGCCAGCCAGCGCGAGCACTGGGCGGCGCCGGCGCCGATCTCCAGCACGTCCTTGTCCTTGAGGGAGGCGGCGGGGCCGAGCAGGGCCGCGTCCGCCTCGTCGAGCCCCTCGGGCCCCCACACGAAGCGGTCGTCGCCGAGGAAGGCGCCGTGCTCGCTCTGGTACTCGTCGGCGTTGCGGTCCCACCAGCTGCGGCTCGCCCGGCTGCTCTCCGCTGCCCCTGCGTCACGGCGCGTGGCCTCGGCGTCGTCCAGGGGAGCCGGATCGGCCGTATACGCGTCTTCGGGGGCGTCGTCCTCTTGGTTCATGGGGCCCGTCGTCGTAGTCTGCGAATGTCTTGGGATGTGGCAGGAACCGCCATCAGGGCGTTCCCGCCCATGAATTGTGCCGGTTGTGCGGTGATCCGCCCGGGGTGTGGGGCTTCGCGCATTGACCCTGTCCGGCCGCCCCCGTATGCTACAAGTTGCGCTGCGAGCCTGTGCTCCTCAGACCTAGCAGGCTGCGCTTGCATCTGTTGATGTCCCCTCGGTTTTCGAGGCCCTCCCCGCTTGTGCGGATCAGGGGCTTCCTTGGCTGTCCGGCTTCTTCGGCAGATGCCGATAAGGGCTCCCGGCGTAGCAGTACCTACGACTTTCTGTCCGTAACCGGAGCCCTTTCCCACATGACGAGCAGCACCGAGACCACCTCTACCACTCCGCAGGTAGCGGTCAACGACATCGGTAACGAGGAAGCCTTCCTCGCCGCGATCGACGAGACGATCAAGTACTTCAACGACGGCGACATCGTCGACGGCGTCATCGTGAAGGTCGACCGGGACGAGGTCCTGCTCGACATCGGTTACAAGACGGAAGGCGTGATCCCGAGCCGCGAGCTCTCGATCAAGCACGACGTCGACCCGAACGAGGTCGTCAAGGTCGGCGACGAGATCGAGGCCCTGGTTCTCCAGAAGGAGGACAAGGAAGGCCGCCTGATCCTGTCCAAGAAGCGCGCTCAGTACGAGCGTGCCTGGGGCACGATCGAGAAGATCAAGGAAGAAGACGGCATCGTCACCGGTACCGTCATCGAGGTCGTCAAGGGTGGTCTCATCCTCGACATCGGCCTCCGCGGCTTCCTCCCGGCCTCCCTGGTCGAGATGCGCCGTGTCCGCGACCTCCAGCCCTACGTGGGCAAGGAGCTCGAGGCGAAGATCATCGAGCTGGACAAGAACCGCAACAACGTGGTCCTGTCCCGCCGCGCCTGGCTGGAGCAGACCCAGTCCGAGGTCCGCCAGACGTTCCTCACCACCCTGCAGAAGGGTCAGGTCCGCTCCGGCGTCGTTTCCTCGATCGTCAACTTCGGTGCCTTCGTGGACCTGGGTGGCGTCGACGGTCTCGTCCACGTCTCCGAGCTGTCCTGGAAGCACATCGACCACCCGTCCGAGGTTGTCGAGGTCGGCCAGGAAGTCACCGTCGAGGTCCTCGACGTCGACATGGACCGCGAGCGTGTCTCCCTGTCGCTGAAGGCGACGCAGGAGGACCCGTGGCAGCAGTTCGCCCGTACGCACCAGATCGGTCAGGTCGTCCCGGGTAAGGTCACCAAGCTGGTTCCGTTCGGTGCGTTCGTCCGCGTGGACGAGGGCATCGAGGGTCTGGTCCACATCTCCGAGCTGGCCGAGCGCCACGTGGAGATCCCGGAGCAGGTCGTCCAGGTCAACGACGAGATCTTCGTCAAGGTCATCGACATCGACCTCGAGCGTCGCCGGATCTCGCTGTCCTTGAAGCAGGCCAACGAGTCCTTCGGTGCCGACCCGGCGTCGGTCGAGTTCGACCCGACCCTGTACGGCATGGCCGCGTCCTACGACGACCAGGGCAACTACATCTACCCCGAGGGCTTCGACCCCGAGACCAACGACTGGCTCGAGGGCTACGAGAAGCAGCGCGAGGCCTGGGAGACCCAGTACGCCGAGGCGCAGGCTCGCTTCGAGCAGCACCAGGCTCAGGTCATCAAGAGCCGCGAGGCCGACGAGGCCGCTGCCGCCGAGGGCGCTGCCGCCCCGGCCGCCGGTGGCAACGCCGGTGCGGGCATCTCGGGTGGTTCCTACTCCTCGGAGTCGGACGAGACCTCCGGCGCCCTGGCGTCGGACGAGGCCCTGGCCGCGCTCCGCGAGAAGCTGGCCGGCGGCCAGAGCTGATCGCAGCGCGCATCGCACTCCGGTGTGAGCAGAGCTGACTGAGTACGACGGTGAGGCCCGTCCCCTTCGGGGGGCGGGCCTTTCTGCGTTCCCGGCCCGGTCCCTGCGGTTCCCGTGGTCCATGTGATCCATGTGATCCATTGCGTTCCTGTGAAGGGGGCCAACTGGGGAATGGCGGCGCAGCCTTGGACGTTCTTGGCAGAGAACGAGACGAGGAGGAGTGGTGGCGGTGCTTGATCCACAGGGCTTGTACGAATGGGATGCCAAGGGTCTGGCGGTGGCCGACCTGGCGGTCGCCCAGGACTCGGCCGGGCTGGTCATGCTGTACCACTTCGAGGGGTACATCGACGCGGGAGAGGCCGGTGAGCAGATCGTCGAGCGGCTGCTGGACACCCTGCCCCACCAGGTCGTCGCCCGCTTCGACGCGGACCGGCTCGTGGACTACCGGGCGCGCCGTCCGCTGCTGACCTTCCAGCGCGACCACTGGGCGGAGTTCGAGGAACCCCGGCTGGAGGTCCGGCTGGTCCAGGACGCCACCGGAGCGCCGTTCCTGCTGCTGTCCGGCCCGGAGCCGGACGTGGAGTGGGAGCGCTTCGCCGTCGCCGTCCGGCAGATCGTCGAGCGCCTCGGGGTCCGGCTCTCGGTCAACTTCCACGGCATCCCGATGGGCGTCCCGCACACCCGGCCCGTCGGCATCACCCCGCACGGCAACCGGACCGACCTCATGCCGGGGCACCGCAGCCCCTTCGACGAGGCCCAGGTGCCCGGCAGCGCCGAGTCCCTGGTGGAGTTCCGCCTGTCCCAGGCCGGACACGACGTGCTCGGCGTCGCCGCGCACGTGCCGCACTACGTGGCGCGCTCCCCGTACCCGGACGCAGCGCTGACGGTACTGGAGGCGATCACGGCGGCGACCGGCCTGGTGCTGCCGGCCGTGGCGCACGCGCTGCGGACCGAGGCCCACCGTACGCAGACGGAGATCGACCGGCAGATCCGCGAGGGCGACGAGGAGCTGGTCAGCCTGGTGCAGGGGCTGGAGCACCAGTACGACGCCGCCGCCGGCGCCGAGACCCGGGGCAACATGATCGCCGAGCCGGCGGAACTGCCGTCGGCGGACGAGATCGGCCGCGAGTTCGAGCGGTTCCTGGCGGAGCGCGAGGGCGAGAACTGACGCGCGCAAGGCACCCGGAGGATCAGGGGCGGTCAGCTCTGGCGGGACCGGGCCCTCACTGATCCGCCGAACACCGCCTAAGCTGCGGGGCATGTTGAAGGTGGGCCTGACGGGCGGAATCGGTGCCGGCAAGAGCGAGGTCTCGCGACTGCTGGCGGGGTACGGGGCGATCGTCGTCGACGCCGATCGGATCGCACGCGAGGTTGTGGAGCCCGGCACGCCGGGGCTCGCGGCCGTCGTCGCGGCCTTCGGGGAAGAGGTTCTGACCCCCGAGGGCACGCTGGACCGGCCGAAGCTGGGATCCGTCGTGTTCGCGGACCGGGAGAAGCTCCGCACGCTGAACGCGATCGTGCACCCGCTGGTCGGCGCCCGGTCCGCCGAGCTGGAGGCCGCCGCAGGCCCCGACGCCATCGTCGTGCACGACGTACCGCTGCTCACCGAGAACGGCCTCGCACCGCTCTACGACCTGGTCGTCGTGGTGGACGCGGCCCCGTCGACGCAGCTGACCCGGCTGACCGGACTGCGCGCGATGGCCGAGGAGGAGGCCCGGGCCCGGATGGCCGCGCAGGCCACGCGTGAGCAGCGCCTGGCGGTGGCCACCCTCGTGATCGACAACGACGGCCCGCTGGACGCCCTGGAGCCGCAGGTCCGCAAGGTGTGGGAAGAACTCACGGCGCGGGCGTCGGCGGCGCGGCCGGAGGACGACCGAACCGCCTGACGTGTGCACCGCCTGACGTGTGCATGGAATACCGCGCGGGGCGGGGGCGTTGAAGGCGCCGGTAGAGGGAAGGATCCATACCGTGTCCGAGACCACGCGCCCCACGCCGTCCAGCCCGGAAACACACGTCATCGACTTCCGGGCGGCGGAGCAGCTGCTCGCCGCACGCGACCCGCGCGGTGCGGTCAAGCTGCTCGACTCGGTCGTGGCCGCCCACCCGGAGAACACGGCGGCCCGGCTGCTGCGCGCCCGGGCCTTCTTCGCGGCCGCCCAACTGCGCCCGGCGGAGCTTGAGTTCGAGCTGGTGCTGGAGCGGGAACCGGACAACGCCTTCGCCCACTTCGCGCTGGCCCGTACGCACGAGCGGGCGGGCCGGCCCGAGCAGGCCCGCAAGCACTTCCGGCTGGCCGCGGCCCTCGACCCGCAGCCGGAGTACCTCGCGGCGGCCCGCTTCGAGGAACAGGCCTGATCCGAAGGGACCGCCGCGCCGCCCCTCGCTGCGCCGCCCCTCAGCGACTGTCGGGCGGCTCGTACGGGGGGATGTCCCGGCCGGGCTGGTAGTGCGGGCCCTGCCGGATGTGGCGCACGATCATGAACAGGTCCACGCTTACCACGACCGCCAGCGCCCCGCACGCGGCCGCCCATCCGGGACGGCCCGCCAGCACGAAGGCGGCCGTCCCGGCGGCGGCCCAGACCAGCCCCCAGACGCTCAGCCAGAACCGCAGCCGCAGCGGACTGCGCGCTGTCACCGGCTCGTTTCCGGAACGCATGGCATCGCCTCTCCCGTCCATGGTCCCACTCGGCCGGCCGGGCCCCCCGCTCCTCAGGGGTTGAGCTTGTTCACGGCCCTGGTGGTCGTCTTCTTGAAGGCGGCGACCGGGGCCTGCGACAGGTCGCCCATCTGTCCCCACTTGACGACGGTCACGGTGGCGCCGTCGCGTCCGATCCCGTAGAGGTGCACGCCCGGCTCGGATTCCGGGATCGAGGTGTGGACCCCGTAGACGTGCGCGCCCTCCTCGACGGGCAGGGTCCCGTAGTCCTGCCAGGACGCAGTGCCGCCCGGAGTCGTGCGCAGCCAGTCGGCGGCGCAGGCGGCGACCTTGCGCTCCAGCGTTCCGACAAGCCTGGCGGCCGCCGAGGGCGAGGCGGACCGTACGGAGACCTGCACGGCGCCGGTGTCGTATTCGGTGCCGAACGCGCGGTGCCAGCTGCCCGCCGCCGGAAGCACCCCGTCCAGGCAGAACGTCTCCGTCTCGGGCAGTCCCGCGGTGATCTCGCCGGCGTACCAGGCGGACGTGGGGTGCGCAGGCAGGTCGGTGCCGTTCAGGAATCCCGGCGCGGTGGCGGCCGCGGCGGAGGTCGAGGCGGTGAGGACGAGGGCGGCGGCCGCCGCGACCAGCGCGGTGGCCAGGGTGGCGGCGGTGTCGGTACGTCGGAACATGTCGGTTCTCCCCGTGGACGCGGCATCGGTGTGCCTGACAAGGCTGTTCCCCGGCCGGGGCGCGGGGCCACGCTTCGGGGCGAAATCGGGACACTGGAACGCCCGTACGCGCTGTCACCTGGGGGAACACCCCAGGCATGGAACGGAGCCACGGGACACGGGACGGGGGACACCGTGAGTGAGGCCGCGGATTTCGCACGGCTGATGCGGGAGCTGAAGGACCGCGCCGGGCTGAGCTACGGCGTCCTCGCGCGCCGGCTGCACACGAGTACGTCGACGCTGCACCGGTACTGCAGCGGGGAGGCGCTGCCGGCGCAGTTCGCGGTGGTGGACCGCTTCGCGCGGGCCTGCGGGGCCTCGGCGGCGGAGGCGGTGGACCTGCACAGGGCCTGGCTGCTGGCGGACGCCCGGCGGCGCGCGGGGGCGACCGCGCCGACGCCGGAGCCCGCGCCGGAGGCGGTACCGGTACCGGCGGTCGCGGCGGAGACGACCGTGCCGGTGGTGGGCCCGGCACCGGCCGCGGGAACGGAGCCGGTGGTCCGCCCGTTCTGGTACCGGCGCAGGGCGGCCGTGGTCGCCGCGGCGGGGCTGGCGGCGGGTGCGGTGGCCGTGGCGCTGCTGGCGGTGACCGGGCCCGACCGGGGTACGCCGCAGGCCGGAGCGGGGGCGGGAGCGGGGGCAGGGGCGGGAACCGGCACACGCGGATCCGGTTGGGGCTCCGCCTCCGCCGAGGCGACCCCGTCCGTGCCGGGTGCAGCGCCGGGTGCCACGCCGACGGATCCGGCGGCCGGTACGGCGCAGCCTCCGGCGCCGTCGGGGGAACCGGCCACGGTGCCGGCCCCCGCCTCCGCCCCGCCGCCGATGCCGGCGCCCCTCAAGGCGGCGGTGCGGTCGCACGTGTGGGCCGCGGGCTGCGACCACGCCTACCTGGCCGAGCGGGGTCCCGGATCGGTGCCACCGCCGCCGGTCCAGGCGGACGCGCCCGCCTGGGCGACGGCGCAGCGCGCCGTGCACGCCGGGAGCCAGATCGTGGAGGTCACCCTGCACGGCACGGGCGGCGGCGCGGTGGTCCTGGAGGGGCTGGAGGTGCGGGTGGGCGCGCGACGCACACCGCCCGCCTGGAACGTCTACCAGATGTCACAGGGCTGCGGCGGGGGTCTCACCCCGGCCGTCTTCGCCGTCAACCTGGACGCGCCGCGCCCGCTGGCCCGCCCCGTCGCGGGGAACGACGCCGGGAACCGGCTGCCGGCCCCGGCCTTCCCGATGCGCGTCTCGGCCGACGAGCCGGTCGTCCTGCGGGTGGAGGCCGTCACCACGGGCTGCGACTGTGACTGGTCCCTCGACCTGAGGTGGACCTCGCCGGCCGGGTCGGGCACCCGGCGCGTCGACGACGGCGGCCGCCCGCTGCGCACGAGCGCCGCCACCGGCCGGCCCGTCTACGGCTACGCGCTGGAACAGGGCCGCTGGGCCCGCTGAAACCACAGGTCAGGGGCTTTGTCGGTGGCCGCACCTAAACTCGTGGGCAAGGGGCCGGCAGGTCCGCGAGGACGAGCGTGAGGGAGGGGGACACCATGACGACGCAGACACACGCGCAGGCGCAGGCACCGCGACAGCCGCAGCCGCAGTCGCAGTCACGGAGACAGCCGCAGCCGCATGCCTCCGCGCTGCTGCGCCATGCCGCCGTCTTCCTGCCCGCCGCCGTCCCCCGGGAGGGGCGGGTCGCCTTCTGGTCGCCCGACGGGGACCCGCTCCCCGAAGCGGGCGCACCCGGCCCGCTCACGGTCGTACGTCCGCACGGCAGCTCCGTCCGCAGCCGGACCGTGCCCGCGGTGACCTTCTCCGTCGCCGACGCCCTGCCCCTGCTCGCGCGGGCCCCCCGCAACCCCGCCGCGCACCCGGCGACCCGGGCCTGGGGCACCGCCGCCACGCAGGCCCTCACCCTGGCCGCGCGCGGCCGGCTGCTCCCCGGACTCACCCCCGAGGGCGTCGACGCCTGGCGCGCGGGTCCGCTCGACGCCGACGACATCGCCCACCTCCGGGCGGTCGCCGCCGCCCTCCCCCACGAGGGGTACGCGACGCCCCTCGCCGGGCGCCGCCCGCTCCGGCTTCCCGAACCGGAGGCGCTGCTCCGGGCGTTCCTCGACGCCGTCGCCGACAGCCTGCCCCGCACCCCGGCGGCGCCCGTGGCGGCCGGGCGCCCCTTCGCCGCACGGGAAGCGCAGCGGGTGCCCGGGATACAGGAGTGGGCCGCACAGGTCGCGGCCGGGGCCGACACCGGAGTCGGGCTCTCGCTCCGGCTCGACCTGTCCTCCTTCCGCCTCTTCGACGAGGCGGAGGGGGAGGAGACCCGGCGCGCCGGCGCCGCCGTCGTCCAGGTGCACAGCCTCGCCGACCCCACCCTCGTCACCGACGCCGGACACCTGTGGGCCGGCACGGCGGGGGCCGGCTTCGGTCCCCGGGCCCGGATCGACGCCGTGCTCGCGCTGCGCCGTGCGGCGCGCGTCTGGCCGCCGCTGCTGCGGCTGCTGGACCAGCCCGTGCCCGACGCCCTGGCCCTGTCCGACCCGGAGCTGGAAGACCTGCTGGGGGTGGCCGCGAACCGGCTGGCCGCCGCCGGGGTCGTCGTCCACTGGCCGCGCGACCTGGCCCGTACGCTGTCCGCGACCGCCGTCGTACGGTCCACCGCGCCCGGGTCCGCCACCGACGGGACCGCCTTCTTCGACGCGGAACACCTCTTCGCCTTCTCCTGGGAACTGGCCCTCGGCGGTGACCGGCTCACCCCGGGGGAGATGGACGCGCTGGCGCAGGCCCACCGGCCCGTGGTCCGGCTGCGCGACCAGTGGGTGCGGGTCGACCCCGAGCTGGTGCGCAAGGCGCGCAAACGGGAGCTGGGACTGCTGCACCCGGTGGACGCGCTGGCCACCGCCCTGTCGGGGACGGCCGAGATCGACGGCGAGCCGGTCGAGGCGGTACCGGTGGGCGCGCTGGCCGCCCTGCGGGAACGGCTGACGGGCGAGCTGGCCCCGCTCCCGCAGCCCGCCGCGCTCCGGGCCACCCTGCGCGACTACCAGGCGCGCGGCCTGGCCTGGCTCGACCTGATGACCTCCCTCGGACTCGGCGGCTGCCTCGCCGACGACATGGGCCTGGGCAAGACCGTCACGCTGATCGCGCTGCACCTGCACCGGGACCGCCGCGAGCCGACGCTCGTGGTGTGCCCCGCCTCCCTCCTGGGCAACTGGCAGCGGGAGATCGAGAAGTTCGCACCCGGCACCCCGGTGCGCCGCTTCCACGGCGGCGGCCGCAGCACCGAGGACCTGACGTCCTGCGCGGGCGGTTTCGTGCTCACCACCTACGGGACGATGCGCGCCAGCGCCGCCCTCCTCGCCGAACAGCACTGGGGCATGGTCGTCGCCGACGAGGCGCAGCACGTCAAGAACCCCCACTCGGCGACCGCGAAGGCCCTGCGCACGATCCCGGCCCCGGCCAGGGTGGCGCTGACCGGCACCCCGGTGGAGAACAACCTCTCCGAGCTGTGGGCGCTGCTCGACTGGACCACGCCGGGGCTGCTGGGCCCGCTGACCACCTTCCGGGCCCGCCACGCCCGCCCCGTGGAGCACCAGCAGGAGGAGGACGGCGGCAACGAGGCGGCGGTCGCCCGGCTGGCCGCGCTCGTACGGCCGTTCCTGCTGCGGCGCAAGAAGTCCGACCCGGGCATCGCGCCCGAGCTGCCGCCGAAGACCGAGACCGACCACCCGGTGTCCCTCACCCGGGAGCAGGTCTCCCTCTACCAGGCCGCGGTGGACGAGGCGATGGCCGTCATCGGGGCGAGCGAGGGCATCGAGAGACGCGGCATGATCATGAAGTTGCTGGCCTCGCTCAAGCAGATCTGCAACCACCCCGCGCAGTACCTGAAGGAGGAGCAGCCCCGGCTCCCGCACCGCTCGGGCAAGCTGGCCCTGCTCGACGAGCTGCTGGACACCATCCTCGCCGAGGGCGGTTCGGTGCTGGTGTTCACGCAGTACGTGACGATGGCCCGGCTCATCGAGCGGCACCTCTCG
>NZ_JOAK01000056.1 GCF_000720455.1 Streptomyces virginiae
GGCGTGCGGGGTGGTGAGTGTGGGAGTCATGGGATTTCCTCCGCCGGATCGGCTCGGTCATCACTGCTCGCGTCCTCGGAAGCAGGTGGAACATTCGCCTGAATGTCCCTTTTGTTCTCTTGTTAAGAGCGTGGCCGGGGCACTTCATGAGGCTGTCCGCCGACTGTCACAGGCGTGTGACAGGCCCCCCTTCCCCCCACACGCAGGGCGGTGGGTCGGGGGCGGTACGGGCCGTCGATGTCTGCGGGAACGGGGTCTGAGCTGGGCGGATGGCTTGTCTTGAACCGGCGGCCCTCCGGCCGGCGGGCCTGTGGCCGGCCCGCTGTATGGGCGGTGGCCAATCCTCCAGGTGCGGTGAACATGGCCGTGGAGACGTAGGCCCTCTTGTCGTAGCGGATGGCGACGGCCCGGAAGCCCTTGACGCGGTTGATCGCGCGCTCGACCTCGTTGCGGCGCTTGTGGATCTCGCTGTCGAAGCCGGTGGGCCGACCGCCCTGCGGGCGGGGACGCGGTTGCGTTCGAGAACCTCGATCATCTGCGGTGCGCCGCCCCACTGGCCCGGCGTGGCCGGGAAAGCCGGCGGGCGGCAGTCGCCTTCACCGGCGAGGTGGATCTTGCAGGCCAGGCCGGCCCGGGACCGTCCGAGTCCTTCGCCGGGGCGGTGGTACCGGGGTGTTGTCCCTTTTCCTGGAGGCGTGGCGTCTTCTTCCGGGCCCCGGCCACCCGCCGGAGGGCGCGGTGAACGATCCAGCTGGCCGGGCGGGGCCGACCATCGCGCACGAGGGCCACCCACGGTGCCCGACGCAACTGTGACTGAGCGCTGGTCGGTTACCAGGGTCGCGGGGGTGGCACGTATATCGGTGCGAGGGCGGTGGCGGTGGCGGGGAATCGCCAGTGAGAACGACTTGCGCACGGGAGCGGGATGGTCGCCTCGTGCCGAGCTTGAGCCCATTGACCACCCCCTTGCCCTCAACCAGCGCAGCAGGACTGCCAAGGACCGTGTACGAGATGCGAGGCGGTCCTCCATCCGCCGCCGAGGGCCGGCCATGGCGGCAGAGGATCGGGGCGGAAGGGCGACGGGACCTCTGCCCGGGTCGGAAACGTTTCGGCTTCGTCCCTTCGGGCGGAACCCGAGTCCGCGGTCCGGACGGGCTGCCGCACCTTCTGGCACGATGCGGCAGCGAATGATCCCTTGCTTCGCGCTCGCCAGGTTTGTGCGCCAGTGGGGGATTCGCGTGCACCGTGGGAGGCAGAATGCCGAGTTCCATCCCACCGTCCTCCACCCGACCTTCCACCGGCCCGGCCGCACCGCCGTCATCCCGGCGGTCCGCCCGGCGTTGTCTCGGACGACGCCTGGTGGCGGCCGCCGCGGCGACCGCCCTGCTCCTGGCCGGCCTGTGGCTGATGCCCGGGGTACCGGCCGCGGCCGCCGACCCACCGCCGCTGGCCATGACCGTCACCGTCAGCCTGGACTGGTTCGAGCGCTTCGAGGTCCCGGACGACGGCATCGACGAGGAGGGCGAGTTCTATCCCGAGGTGAAGATCGGGGACAACCCGCTCCAGACGGGCCGGGTCGTCTCCGACGACGCCTTCCACGCCGCCACCATCCCGAACCCGTGGGTCTTCACACAGCAGGTCACCCTCTCCGGGACCCAGACCACGTTCCCCGTCGGCATCCAGATCAAGGACGAGGACGGCGGAACGAACTTCGCAGACGACCGGATGGACATCAGTCCGCAGAACCAGGACATCGACCTCAACCTCACGTACAACGCCCTCAACGACACCTGGAGCGGCGATTCCCTCAGCCACGGGTTCACCCCGCCATCGGCCCCGCCGTGCACCGACCGCGCCGGAAACCCGCAGGGCCAGGTGTGCGCCATCGGCGACGGCGACCCGAACTTCCCCAACGACGGCGACGGCAAGCGCGCCGCGGTCGGCCTGACCATCATCACCAGCGGACACAGCGACGCCGACCAGGACGGCATTGCCGACCGGTACGAGCGCTTCGGCGTGCGCCACCCGGACAACTCGATGGCCGTGGACCTTCCGGGCCTCCAGGCGGACCCGCTGCACAAGGACATCTTCGTCGAACTCGACTACTCGGAGGGCTCCCAGCCGTCCCACGAAGCGATCCAGGCGGTCGAGCACGCCTTCGCGGCGGCCCCGGTGTCCAACCCGGACGGTGCGGACGGCATCACGCTGCACGTCGACTCCGGCGGCCTGCACGACAGGACGTCCATGGAAGGCGCACCGGAAGGCACCTGCACCGACGGACTGGACAACGACGGCACGGGCGGCATGGACGGTGCCGATCCGAACTGCAACGACCGCGAACTGGGGGTCGAGGACTTCCGGGCCAACTGCGACAACGGCATCGACGACGACACGGACGGCAGCCCGGACGCCCAGGACCCGGACTGCACCGTCGGCGACGACCTCGGGGGCGGCAACCCGATCGCGTTCCCGCTGGCCAACTGCAACCTCGACACGGAGTACCGCAACACGAAGGCGCGCAACATGCAGCTGCTGCGCCAGAAGGCGTTCAACTACGTCCTCTATACCACCCAGGACGTCGACACCGACGGCACCGGCCCCGACACAGGGTGCGAGAGCGGCGGTTACGGCGCCGGCACGGACATCATCCTCTACCGCTCAGACGCGGGGGCCCTGATGCACGAGCTCGGGCACAACCTCGGGTTGCACCACGCGGGCACGGACGCGAAGCCCAACTGCAAGCCCAATTACGTCAGCGTCATGAGCTACTCCATGGATGGTGGGATCCCGAGGGTGGGCGGCGGAACGATCGTTGACTTCTCCCCGGCCCGCATCACCCTGGACGGCCGCCCGCCCAGCGACACGGCGCCGGGCCGGTCCCAGGCGGTGCTGCCCGAGCTCAAGGAGGACGACCTGCGCGAGAACGGGGTGCTCGACCGGCGCGACCCGGTGAACCAGTTCGTCTTCTCGGACGGCCGGGGGGCCCGGCGCACCGTCCCCCTGAACCAGAACCCCGATTGGAACGGCGACAACCCGAGGGGCGTCGGCGACGACGGCGATGCCGTCCAGGTCGTCAACGTCGACGCGACCGGCCCGGGCGACTGCGCGAACACCAGCACCGACGAGAAGCTCCAGGGCCACGACGACTGGGCGCGCGTCCAGACGTACATGCCGAACCGCTTCCCGGTGGCCGGCGGGGCGCCGCCCGTGAGCGAGGGGCCGCCGCTCCCGACGGCGGAGGAGGCGGCTCGGATCCGCGGGCTCCGCAACACCACCGACCTCGCCCTGACCCTCACTGACGCCCCCGACCCGGTCGCCGCCGGTGAGCGTCTTGCCTGGACGGTCGGCGTGACCAACAACGGTCCGAACTCCTCCACCTCCACGCAGATCACCACCGAGCTGCCCGCCGACGTCACCGACCCGGCCACGACCGGCCCCTGTCTGGTGTCCGGCCGGACGGTCAGCTGCAACCTCAGCGAGGTGCCGCAGGGGACCCACCGGGAGTACACGATCAGCGCCCAGGTCCCGGCCGACCTGGTCTACCGCAACGGCGGCCCGAAGACGATCACAACCACCGCCACCGTGGCCAACCTCGCCGGCCCGGACGCGCGGCCGAGCGACAACACCGCCACCTCCGACACCAGGGTGATCGCAAAGGCGGACGTACGGATCACCGACGCCCGGGCCACCAGCCCGCTGGAGGTGCTCATCGGCGAGCCCGCCACCGCTTCGCTGGAGGTCACCGTCGCCAACGCCGGTCCGTCCAGCCCGATCGACACCCTGCTGACCACCACGGCCGGCGCGGACTCCGGCGTCACCGTCACACCCGCGACGCAGACCGCACAGCAGACGGCGCTGCGCGTGGGCACGCCGCAGAAGGCCACCTACGCGGTGCGGCTCGCGTGCACCTCGCCGGGCCTGAAGCAGGTACGCCTGGACTCCCGCCTGGCGCTGAAGAACGCGGAGGACGTCGACCCCGACCCGAGCAACAACACCGCCTCCACCTCGTTCCGGATCGACTGCGTGGTACCCGTCGCGATCAACGTCCGGCCCGGCGGCTTCCCCAACTCCATCAACCTCAACACCGACGCCACCCTGGCCGCGCTGACCACCCGGGTCGGCGAGTACGGCCTGCCACTGGCCTTCGACGCGACGGCCATCGACGTGTCCCAGACGTACTGGGGCCTGCGGGAGCGGCTGTTCAACACCGCCACCCCGGCCGGCGCTCCGGAGGTCCACGGCAGGAGCCACCTTGAGGACTCCTACGAGCTGGACGAGCGCACCCGCGACCGCGACACCGACGATGTCCTGCACTTCAAGCCCAGCGCATCGGGACTGACCCTCACCTCCACCCGCGCCTGCCTGAAGGGCAAATACCGGGCCCCGGGCGGTCAGGTGTACACGTTCCTGGGCTGCGACTCCGTGAGGGTGGTGAACTGACGCCCGACGCGGAGAACCGAACGTGACGCAGGGCCCCCACCTCCGGGTGGGGGCCCTGCGTCACGTTCGGCGACGGGCACGGCCCGTCGGCGGTCGGCCGACCAACCGGCGCCCTCGTGAGACGTACGCCGACGACCAGGGCCAGTCGGCCTGTCTCGTCGCGGTGACGGCCCGCTCGAACAGGAGCAAGGCCGACCAGGACCCGGCGCACGGGCTGCCCCGTCCCCGGGCGCGCCGTTCCGATACCCAGCCGAGCGGACGGCGACCAGGATCCGCTGGGGCCTCGCCGTCGACGGGTCCGCGAGCGACCGGCTCCCCGACATCGCGGCCAGCGGCGGTGGCACGGACGTGGAGTTCACCCCGGCCCGTAGGACGGGCTGGCCGAGGGCGCCGTCCCGGCGGGCCGGCCGTCCCGCGGGGTGCTGCGCGTGGCCGGTCCCGCCCGATCGCAGTCCGGTACCCGGCGAGGTGACACCTCGCCCGGTTCACCGGCGTGCGCGCCATGTGCCGTACAGGGCGGCGACGGCGCTGATGACGCCGGCGAACCCGGCTTCGCCGACGGTGAGGTAGGTGCCGGCGCAGGTCGCGAGGAGCGCTACCAGGACCACGGCGTCGGGGATGCGCTGGGTCCTGGCCTCCGGGGCCGATTCGCGGGTGGCCGGAGTCCGGTCGGGGTCGGGTGTCTGCGAGGTGGTGCCGGTGTTGGTCATGACCCCAGGAGAGCGGCATTGCCGCCGGGATTCCCAGTGATCCGTACGGGCCCGCCCGGAGCCGGACGACCCTGCGCCCAAACCGGCGGAGGTCGGGCCGATCGCGGACGGCACGAGCTGTCCGCAACCGTTCGGCGCAATCCGCGTACGTACGGCTTCACCGCCCTCTAGCGTGGCTTTTCCACACAGGCAGGGGATGTGATGGCAGCCGGAGAACCCGGGACCGAGCCGCAGGGCAGCGAGGCGATCGAGGCGTACGAGGCCGCGCTGGCCGACTTCGCCGAGAAGCTGAACCTCCTTCACATAGCCGGCGGCACCCCCTCCTACGCGACCATCGCCTCCGTCTCGGTTCGACCGCGCCTGACCACCACCGGCTTGAACGAGATGCTCTCCGGCAAGCGCCTGCCCTCCCTCGAGTCGCTCCTGGAGTTCGTCCGGGTCGTCACGACCCCCAGCGGCCTGGACAAGCCCGCCGCCCAGAAGTTCCGTGCCGATGCCGCCCTCGTCGAGACGTGGCGCGGGCACTGGCAGGACACCAAACTGCTCCAGCGCCGCGCCCAGCCGGCGAACCGCCGCCTCAAGGCCACGGTCCGGCAGATCCACGACGACGCCGTCCGCGAAGCGGAGGCCGTACGCACGGCCGCACACGCGGAAGCCGAACGAATCCGCACGAGCGCGCAGACCGACGCCGAGGACATCCGCGCGCAGGCCCGCCGCGACGCCGCCGACGTCCTGGGCCGGGCCCGCGAGGCAGCGACCGCCCCCACCCCGGACGGGCCCGGACCGCAACGCACCGCACGCGAGATCTCACGTAGGGGGCGGCCGCTGATCCGGGGCCGGGGAGCCGCGCTGCGCACCCGGTTGCGTCCGGCGGCCGCGGTGCTGGTGGTGGCCGCGCTGGCGGTGGCCACGGTCCTCGTGGGTGACTCCCTCAGGGGAGAGCCCGGGGCCTGCCGCGACGGGGGGCCTCAGGCCGGCCAGATCGCCTCCGACCCGGGCTCTCCCCTGAGGCCCATAGACATCCGGCCTGCAGCGTTTGTCGCCGAACCGGCCGTTTGGCTCACTTTCCCGCCCGGCAGGGTCCCGTTCAGCATTCCGTCGGACACCAGCTCCCCGACGCCGACCTCCTCCCCGCCTCCTGAGGCGTCGCCGGCGCCGAGCCCGCCCGCAACACCGTCGCCGACGCCCTCTCCGAGCAAGTCAGGCCGCTGCGCTGACAGCAGCACGTGACGGGCATCGGCGGGGAAACGGACGAGCGCTGCGCCGCGCCATGGGCGCCGATCGGTGCCGCGGGTGCCCGCCGCTTCGCCTCGCTTCTCGCATGAACGGTCCTTTGCCCGAGCAAGATCAATAGGAGTCGCGCCGAGATCGCGAAGGACCGGATCGGTTCGCAGAACCGGACGGACTCCGACGGCACGCACGTCGACTCATACGAGAGGGCCAGCGTCACGCTCGGCGGCCACCGCTTGTACCCCCCGTGACCTGGACACCTACGCCGCCCTCACGGGTACGCAGGCCCGGCCGAGGAGCACGACTTCAGCGCCCCGAGGACGCCGGGGCCCGGACGACCTCACCGGCGACCTCGACACGGCCCTGGCATGGACGACCGCCGGCGTCTGCGTCCTCCAGCAGTCCCTGCCCCGCCCCTTCCAGGACGTCCCTCTTCGCCCACGCCTCGCTGCTGAAACTGAAGCACCCCGCCGGCTCGGCCCCGTGGTTCACCGCGCTCGTCCACCTCAACCCGCCCGACAACCTCGCCGCGCGCTCCTGGCCCCCGAAGGGCCCGAGGACGCGTACGCCGCTCGGTGGAAGAAATTGCGATGCGCGCCGGCAGTAAGCCGGTCAAACTCGCGGGCATGACTGCGAAGATCACTCGTATCAACCCCGAGCAGCTGCATGAGACGCCCGGCTATCACCACATCACCATGGTGGAGGCCGGTCGTACGGCCTACCTGGCGGGGCAGTGCCCTCTCGATCGCAGTGGTTCCCTCGTCGGTTCCGGATCGCTTGAGGCGCAAACCGACCAGGTCGTCGTGAACGCACTCGCTGCCTTGGCTGCGGTGGATGCCGAGCCGGAACATGTGGTGCGCTCGGTGATCTATGTGCGGAGCGACGACAGAGACGATCTGGGCGTCGCTTGGCGTCGGCTCACCGAGTCGGCTCTCGGGCCGGCGTTCACCACCGCCAGCACCCTGTTGGGTGTTGCGCAACTCGGTTTCACCGGGCAGCTCATTGAAGTGGACCTCACCGTGGCGCTGCCCGACTGAGCCTCTTCGTCTCAGCCACCGAACGTCGTCTCACACGGGGCGGCTCGCCCGGGGATTCGCCGGACCTGGGAGTGACCTTCGTCTGATCACGCGCTCCCACCAGGGTGCACGTGACCACGACGGAAGCCGTGAGGGCGGGCCTGCTGCCTGATGCCGTCCGGAGGGAAGCGTTCACGCAAGCGTCACGCTTCCGGGGCGAGGCTACGAGTGCCTGACCATCCGGCGCGGTGAGCAGTTCGAACCGGCTCCTCGATCCCGGCCCCGTCGAGGACCAGCTTCAGGCCACCGTCCGCCAGTGGTGAACACCCGTCCGAACGAACTTGACGGTCACTAGAGTCCAGTCGCATGACGACGGTCACAACGTGCGCAGTGAAGTATGAAGCCGACCACCTGACGATGACCGGGCACCTCGCGCTCCCGGCCGGTGCCGATCGCCGGCCCGCAGTCCTCATCGGACCCGAGGGGATGGGACTGAGCCACGTCGAGCGCCGCCGGGCCGAGGCCCTGGCGGAGCTGGGGTACGTGGCACTGGCCTTTGATCTGCATGGCGGACGCTACTTGAGCGATCCCGAGGAGATGCTGGCCCGTTGCATGCCGCTGCTCGCCGATCCCGAACGGATGCGGTGCATCGGCCACGCGGCGCTTGACGTGTTGCGCGCCGAATCGCGGGCCGACCCCGACCGTATTGCGGCCATCGGTTACGGCACCGGGGGCGCCATCGCGTTGGAACTCGGGCGCGACGGCGCCAACCTGCGCGCGATCGGGACCGTCAATGCACTGACCACGGGCCGACCGGACGAGGCGGCACGCATCCGCTGCCCGGTGTGGGCCGGAGTCGGTTCGGAGGACCCGATCATGCCGCCCGCGCAACGGGAGGCATTCACTGCCGAGATGCAGGCCGCAGGCGTCGACTGGCGCCTCACGGTCTACGGCGGAGCCTTGCACGCGTTCCACCACCCGCCGGTCGATCACGCCGCGCCCCCCGGTGTCGGCCACCACCCGCGGCACGCACAGCGAGCTTGGCGCGACATCGTCGACCTGCTCGCCGAGTGCCTACCCGTGACGCAGTGATGCGGTCGGCCACCGACGCTCATTACCCACTCGGCGTTCAGGGAGCGGTTCTCGAGCAGCAGACCAGCCAGGTCTGGAGCGGCAACACGGCTCGAGGCAGATGGGGGAGGGGGGCCGCTCGTCGGGGATGACAGTGCGTGAGGTCTGAGCTGCGGCGGGGCATTGAACGCCACGATGCTGCATCTGATGCGAGCCTCGGAGGTCTGGCCTTGAGCGGCGACTCTGCCGGGGGCGATCCGGCCCGCCGGTATGACCGCTGTGGTGGCCCTCGAGTGGGGCCTTCCGCCGCGGTCCCCGGCCCGATGCTGGGACTTCACCCGATCACGACCTTCCGTTGGCGCCGTCGCGCCGCCACCGACTGGACTGCCTACCTGCAAGCACGCCAGCACGCCCTTACCGACGGACCTCCACATCCCCGGCACTGATTCGGGCGTCACGGAAGTCCGCCGGGCCGCGCCGCTTGCTCCGCCCCGTAGGGACGATCCGTCAGATCTGCACTGAGCTGCGAGAACGCCACGGGGGAGCACGGTCATGGGAGTGGGTAGGGGTACGAGCAACCCGGCAGACGGGGAGCGCTGTGATCTCCGCGGTCCGGGCTGGAGACACGGACTTGGTGAGGATCCTTCTCCATGAGGACAGCGACCCTGATTTTCGGGACGACGCGTTCTGCCTGGCGGTCCAGATGCACCACGGGCACATCGCCCAACTGCTCCTCCAGTACGGGGCGGATCCCGGGCGGAGCAGGCGGGAGGAGATCCGGGGCAGGTATCCCGAGTCCGAACTCCTGGAGGCGCGGGACCTCGCGCGCCGCTGGCACGAGACGGGGGTTGAGGCCGAACTGCGACGCCGTACGGGTTCCCGGGATGCCGGCGCCCGTACACCGGTCCAAGACGGCGAGTACCACAGCGTCGACGAGCGCACCCTTGGTGACATGACCGTCCGGGACGGCCACGGGGCGATCCTCACGTACGTTGAGGAACTGCTCGGGGTCCGCACCTCGTTCGAGGAGCTGATGGACCGCGCGTTGGCACACGCCGGCCAGGACAACCACGCGACATGGAGCACTGCCACCATCCTGCTGGGCGTTCGGCGCGACCAGGCGACCTGGACAGCTGCCGCAGCGCTGCGCACGAACCCGGACCCGTCCCGCCGATTGTTCAGTGCCGAGGTGCTCCGGCTGACTCATCTTCTCGACGACAGCGACGAGGACGCCTTCGCTGGTCCCGCTCTGGACATGTTCACCGACTGGTCGGCCCCGCGCGGAGGCGGCCCTTCTGCCCCACGTCAGCCATCCCGATGCCCGAGTGCGGCGCGCGGTGGCGCACGGGTTCAGCGAGTGGTCCTCGCCGCCGGCCTTTTCCGGCGACGCCCGCGCGGCGTTGCTGCGGCTGATGACCGATCCGGACCCGGTGGTACGGAAGACCGCCTGCCACACTGTTGCCGGGGGAGGGACAGGAATCCCGTCCAGCACAGATGCCATGGCCTCTGTGCTGGACGACGCGGACGGACCGCCTGGTCCAAGTGGCTGCCGTCTACGGACTTGCCTGCCACGACGACGGACGGTGTGTGGAAGCAGCACGCCGCCTCGGCCCGCCGCGGCGCGGTTCCGTGGAAGAGGAGAGCTACCTCGACATGGTGCGGCGCTACGAGTGGTGCCGCGACGGCCCCTGACGTCCCCGCCTTGGCCTGACGAGACCGTGGGCCACGGCGACCGGCGACCGCCTGCACGCCTAAATCCGCGCCGCCTTCGCCGTCCTCGCGGACCTTGCCGTTGCCGCTCTGATCGGCGGTGACGGCGTCGCCACCTGGTCCGGGTGCACCGACGAAGCCTTCACGATCCCCGCCCTACTCACCCTCGTCCGCGAAGCCGGCGGCCGCGGCCACCACCTGGCCGCAGTCCAGCAACCGGTCAGCCTCGCACGGTGCAGCCAGTCACCCGCGCCCTCGACGGACGCGGCCCCCTCGTCCAGGCACGCTTCGTGGGTGTCGGTCGGCCTGGGCCTGAGCACTGCGTTCCTCGCGACCGTCGCCCGCCTGAGAGCGGGCCTGTCCGTGCCCGACCACTTCCACCACCGGTCCTCGAGCTGCTGGAGGGCGATGAGTGCGTCCCGAGCGGTTGCGGGCCTTGGAGGGCGAGTAGGGAAGCGATCGATGTTGGTGTCATCCTGTGAAGGCGGGCAGCGAGAGTCGGATGGTTCCGTAGTCGATGAGTGCCGCGATGGCCGTGAGCAGCAGGAGTGCGATCAGTGTGCCTGTCTGCTCACCGCGCCCGGTGAGGACCGCGGCGGTCCGGGGCTTTCGCGGGTGGTAGGCGACCTGGACGGGTCGGCCCTTGTTGGTGCCGCCGATGTACCGGGTCACGCCGGCGGAGTCCGTGTAGGCGTTGGTGTCCGTGCCGTTCCGGTAGACCTGCAGCGTGTCCACGGTGATGCCGTAACGGCGCAGGTACCAGTGCTCCCACGTGGAGATCAGCCCCAGGCCGGCGAGGAAGGACGCCGCCACGCCGAGTTCCCCGAGCAGCAGCGTCGCGATTCCCCGGCCCCAGTTCCTGTCGAGGAGCCCGACGACGACGGCGAGAAGCACGACTGCGGAGACGGCGGCGCAGGTCGCCCACTTGGCAGGGGAGGGAAACCCGACGGGAACGTCGTCCTCGTCGCGTTCCGCATCCCCTGTCCCTGTCTCGGCGACCAGGCTCCGTGTGACGACGAGCCTGGAACCGTCGACCAGCGGCTCGCCCTCGGCCCGTACGGGCAGTGCGGCGTTCACCGCATCGGCGAAGACCGTGGCGGCGGCCGCGCTCACGTCCTTGACCCGGTAGACGGTCGCCTCGGCTCCCGCCGGTGCCGTCAGCTCGACGGAGACGGAGCGTCCCTCGGCGTGGACGAACGCGATCGCCGCAAGGGGGATGCGCAGCTCGTCGTCCGGACGACGCAGCAACAGCTCCTCGCCGTCGGCACGCAATGCAGTGCCCTTGTCTCCCTGGAGGACGGGTATGGGCGAAGAGATCGACATGGCGTGATCGTAAGGTGCGCGATCTGTGCAGTGAAGAGTTTGCGGGGGTTTCGGGCGGGGCTGTGCTGTCGTACGGTCCAGCTGTGAACTTGGTGACTGCAGTGCTCGTTTGTTTCATCATCGCGTCCGTGCCGGTCTTCCTCTTCGGCTTGATGCTCATGTCCGGCGAGCGTGGAGAACTGAAGAAGATGACCGAGCTGAGTGAATCCGGCATCGAGGTGCAGGCGAGCCTCGTGGGCCTGCAGCCGTTCGGTACGCGGGGATACGCGAGTGCCGTGTACGAGTTTCAGTCCCCCAGTGGGGTGACGGTCCGCCACAGCAAGGGCGTGAACTTCGGTGCCGCGCACGTTGTCGGACAGAAGTACCCGCTGGTTCACGCCCCCCACGACATGAAGCGCCTGCACATGGGAACGATGTCGACGGTCCGTCAGGAACGCGGCCGACGCAAGGGCTACCTGCGGGGAGCGCAGTGGACCGTGCTCCTGGCCTTCGTGGCAGGTGCGCTGGCGACGGTGGGGCTGATCGTCAGCCCCACCTGACTCCCGCGACAAAAGCCGCTGCCTCGTCGCGAAGTGTGCCCGGTGAGGGAAATGGCACGGCGCGAGGCGCGCGGCTCAGGGGGGCGGTGTCGCCTGTGCGGCGGTCGCCGCGAAGACGGACGGGCCGGCTGGCTGTGGTGCGGTCTGCCAGAGGGGTAGACGGTGGCGATGCTACGCGCGGAGGTCGGTTCCTGCGCGAGGTGCCTGCCGGCGTACTGGCTCCGACGACGACGGCGAGGAGCTGTGTCACCACGGGGGCATCATCGCTGCTGCCCGGGGAGGGCAGTACGGCGGGAAGGTGTTCCTCGGACGAGGTCTGTGACCGGGTGACCCGAACATGAATGCTGG
>NZ_JOAK01000057.1 GCF_000720455.1 Streptomyces virginiae
GCGACCCACCACCATCTCCACCACCCACAACCCGCACCCACCGAGCCGTGCCCCCCACCCCCTCCGCAGGGTGGCCGGGGTGTGGGGCAGAGCCCCGCGTCTTCCCTCACCCGCACCTGCTCCCGGTCGCCAATTGGCGACTGCCCCCGGAGCTGAACGGGCGCCTCGGTCGTACAAGCTGCCTGCGGTGCGCCGGTCGGGCCTCTCGATCACGGCGTGGGGCGGTAGCGTCCGGTGCCATGACGAAACCTCGCCCCATTCCGGTGCTGCCTGCCCAGGGCCGCCGGGTCGCCTTCATCGGAAAGGGTGGCGCGGGCAAGTCGACTCTGCTCGCCTACCTGCTGGCTCACTGGAAGTCGTACGGCGTCCCCTGCGTCGCGATCGACACCGACGTGCCAGGCAAGAGCGAGCACGGCACCCTCTACACGCACGCGAACGCGGTCGACCTCGGCGCCCCGGTCTACCCCGCGCCGGCGGTGCACCACATCCGGCAGGAAGCACAGCGCCTGTGTCCGGAGAAGGGCGTGTGCCTGCTCGACACGGCCGCCTGGGAGAAGCACGACGACGGCCCGCACCTGACGGTGATGAGCGCGGTCGACAAGGTGATTCTGTGCCTGCAGCCCACACCCAATGAAGTGGATCGGGCGACGTCCGTACTGGGCTACGTCCAGCAACTGAAGAACACGGGGGCCCCGTACCCGGAGCTGCACGTCATGCTGACGATGGTCGGCCAGGGCGTCGCGGCGGACAAGCTGGAGGAGAAGCTGACGGCCGCCCAGTACCCGGTGCTCGCCTCGCGGTTCAAATTCTCCAGCGCGATGAACGGCCCGGCGCATATCTTCAAGCAACCGATCAAGGTCAAGTCCGGTTCACCGATGGACCGGATGGCACGGGAGGTTCTGGACGTGGTGGCGCGGTGAGCAAGGCATCAGACAAGGCCAGCGACAGCTTCGGGGACGTCCTGACTGCGGGCCTGGCAACCCGTGGCGGCGGCGCTCAGCTGCCCGCACAGACGTCGTCCGACACTGAGGTGGAGCTGAGCCCCCGCGAGCGGCTGCAGGCCCTGGAGGCGCGCATTGAAGCGTCCGTGGGGCAGTACCAACAGAGCCTCCGGCGGCTCCAGGCTCGGCACCGCGTAGAGGTCGGCCAGCTCCTGGACGAGATCAACGAATCCGGACTGTGGGAGCTGGAGGGGCACGAGAAGTTCGGGCACTACGTCAAGGCTCGGTGGGGCTGGGACCGCTCGTACGGGTACCGCCTCATTGACCTGGCCCTAGTCCACCGTGCACTCGCCCCGCTGGGTCCGGCTGTGCTCGACACCGTGGTGGAGTCGCACGCCCGGGAGCTGGCCCCGGTCGTCAAGGTCAACGGCGACGAGGGCGCCCGGCACTTCGTGGAAGTCCTCCGGCTGGAGTCCGGCGGGAAGAAGGTCACCGCCGCGGTGATCGCGGCCCGGCGTGACCAGGAAGGACTGGGCGTCCCCTCCGACCAGTCGCCAATTGGCGACCGCGACGAGGACGAGGACGAGGTGGTGGACGCGGAGCTGGTGGAGGACGACGACGACACGGCGGAGAAGGTCGGCCAGACCATCCGGACTGCTGCCGACACGGCGGAGAAGGCGTTGCGGCAGCTGAACGAGGCGCTGGCGCTCGACGCGGCGCCGTTCCACCGTGCGGAGACTGCCGTGGACCTCTCCCGCATCCGTACGGCCGCCGTACGGATGCAGCGTCGGGCGGACGGGATTCCCGGCCCCTCCGGCTCGTAGAGCGAGCACAGCAGAAGGGCCCCGCCGTGACGGCGGGGCCCTTCGTCGTTGCCGGGTCGGTCAGTTCAGCTCGGCCACCTGCGCGGCCTTCAGCAGGGCCTGCACGTCCAGCTCCTGGCCGGGCTGGATCGCGCGGCGCTGGCGGGCGTCGGCGGCCGCCACGATCGCGGCCACCTTCGCCTGCTCCTGGTGGTACTCCCACTGAGCCGTCGCCACGGCGCCGGCGGTCTCGATCGCCTTCACCCGGGCCTCGTTGAGACCCTTGGTCTCCTCCATGACCAGCTCGTGTTCCTGAGCGCGGGTCTCGCGGCGGTCGGCCCGCCACAGCGGTGCACAGAACGCGTACACCGCGGCGGTGCACCCGGCCCACAGCAGGGTGGCCAGCTGCCAGTCCGGCGTCCACGCGGTCACCCCGGCGAACGCGAGCACGGCGGCCCCGCCGAACGAGACGCGCACGGTCTCGTTGTCGCCGTGCTGCTTCGACGCGGCGACGCACCCCGCGCACCCCGCGAGCGCGGCCAGGCTGCCCGTGATCCACAGCGGGGCGGTGGAGCCGTCCGGGAGGTTCTGCCCCCAGCTCCACGCGAGCGCGGACATGCTCGTGGTCGCCAGGGCCGGGGCCAGGCGCCCGAAGTGGTCCCACAGCCAACGGCCGGCGGAACGCTTCGGCGGCAGCTGCGGGCCGGGGCGGAACGTCGGGGGCACGGGCTGCCGGTGGGCCTGCTCGATCAGGTAGAGCGCCGGATCGAACGGCGCGGGGCTCTGGTCGCTCACAGCGTCATCTCCTGTCCTCGGGTGAACTCCTGCTGGTGCTGCTGGTCGGCGCGGTACCGGTCGTCCCGCTCGCGCCGCTCGCCCTCCTCACGCTCCCGTGCGGCCAGGTCGCGCTGCCTGCGCTCGGGAAGCGTCGGCCCGTCCTTGCCCCACACGGTCACCTCGCCCGGGTTGGCCGTGCCTTCCGGGGAGGGCGCGATGGCGGCCACCTCCTGGCCCCGGTACATGACCGTTCCGAACGGGGTGATCTGGAAGCCGTGCGCGTCGCCCTTGGACGGGTCGTCCCGGACGATCCGCTGTCCGTCGATCGACACGCCCCGGTGGTCCAGGGAGACCTTGTGGCCGTTCTGCTCGACGGTGAGGCGGGCCTGCCCGTTGCGGGCGTTGTCCCGGTCCCATCGCCAGGGGTTGAACTCCTCGTTCTCCTTGCTCACCGGTCCACCTCCGGCTCGGCGGAGCGGTCGCCAATTGGCGACTGCGGGTCGTACGGGGTCAGCTGGGTCTCGTCGCGCACGTACAGCGGGTGTCGGGGGTGGCCCTTGCCGGTGACTCCCAGGGACTCCAGGGAGTGGCCGTGGTCGACCAACAGGGCGGTGACGGCGTGGGCCTGGCGGGCGCGCTCGGAGCGGCTGACGTCGCCCCACGCGGCCGCGACGCGTACGGCGTCGTCGGTGGCCTCGATCAGCGCGGCCTCGTTGAACGGTCCGATCGGGTCGGGGTGCTGCCGGAGCTGGCCCGGGTCCTTCGAGCGGAGCGCGAACAGGTTCACCACGACCATGCCGCCGTGCCCGGCCGCCTTCGCGAACGCCGTGCAACGGCGAATCGTGGCGTCGTCCTCGGCGTGGTCGGCGGTAGACGGGTTGAGCATCACCCACACCATGGGCGCGGTGTCCTCGTCCCAGATCCGGTCCAGCCGGTACCGGTAGGTGCCGCATGGGCTGAGCACTGCCGACCCGTGCGGGCCGGTCTGCAGCTCCAGCCCGTGGGCCTCGGCCCACTCGGTGGCCGCCGGCCGGGCCGGGCCCGCCGCGGTGGCGGGCTCCGGCTCGACCTCGACGGCGAACATCGGCAGCTGCACGCCGCCCTTCATCTGCAGGCCCTGGCGGCGGGTCACCACGCCACCTCCAGCGGCTCACCGGTGACCGCCTCGACCAGCGCGGACACGATGACCTCGGCCACGGGCGGCGTGACCGCGTTCCCGTACTTCCGCACCTTGTCGCGCTTGCTGCCGGTGACGATGTACGTGTCCGGGAACGCCATGGCGGCGCCGATCTCGTGGGGCTCCAACATCCTGAACCGCACGTCGCCCAGGTCGACGTTCTCCTCGACCTCCGCGAGCGACCAGCGGTCGCGGGTGGTCACGGTGCCCACGGGCTCCTCGACCGTGCGGGCCGTGCCGGTGCTGTAGTACGGGATGAGGAGACGCTGGCCGGTGACGAGGCCGTGGTGGTTCCCGCTCGCGCTGACCGTGCCCACGGGCTCGTCCACGCCGTACGCGGTCTTCTTCGACCCTCCGCCCCGGAGACTGATCTGGAACGGCGGGATGGCCAGTCCGGTCTCGTTGCGGGCGGTCTGGGTCCGCATCGGCTCCTCGGTCGACGTCGCCACCTTCCCGTCCCGGCCTTCGGTCGGGATGAGCAAGGGCGGCACGGCCAGGGCGTCCGTCTCGCGGGTCGTGCGGGTCGGCATGGGTTCCTCGACCGACACGGGCTCGGTCCGCCAGGTCCCGCCGGCGGGCACCGTGAACGGCTTCGCGAACTTCGCGATGCCCCGGGCGATCCGCTCCATGGTGGCGTCGGCCAGGGGCTCGTCCCGGTCCGCGATCCGGCGGCCCTCAATCGACCAGTCGATGACGGCAGAGGCGGGCATCACCTCGGGCTCCACGATCGCGTTGCGGCACTTCGCATTCGGGCACCGGTACCAATACTGGCCGTTGCGCCCGTACGCGCCCATGTCGACGTTCAGGCGCTTGAACACCTGCATGGCCGACACCGTGGCGTCGCACACCTGGCAGTACGCCCGGGGCCGCAGCCACTTGTTCCAGTCCGGCGTCCGGCCCATGCTCTTGAGCCAGTAGGCGACGAACAGGCGGTTCCTCGACTGCGGAGCCCTGCGGCTCCCCCGGGCCTTGACGTGCATGGAGTTGACCGCGATCACGCGGACCTCGTACAGGCCCCCGCACCGGACCTCGCGGAGCCAGCGGCCCCACTGGTCCCACTTGCGGCACTCCACGACGTTCTCCACGACTCCGCACAGCACGGGCTTGCCCCGCAGGATCATCGCGTTCAGGTAGCGCGGGACCTCCTCCATGAGCGCGCGGGCCCGCTTGATCTCCGGGTCCGGCTCGCTCTCCCCGAACAGCACGCCCTGGGTGGAGTTGTCGAAGTCCCGGCGCTTGCCCCGCGCGTTGCTCCACGGCGGGCACGACGGGCTCGCCCAGAAGATGTCCGCCCGGGGAAAGGTCTCGATCTTCGCGCGGGCCACGTCGCCCTCGAAGTGGTCGGCGTCCGGGAAGTTGCGGGCGTGGTCCTCCACGGCGTCCTTCTTGTGGTTCGCCGCGAAGATGAGTTCCGTGAGCGGCTTGCCCTCCCGGTCCTTCACCGCGGTGGCGCCCTTGCTGGAGCCGCCGACCCCGGCGAACTCGTCGTAGACGGTCAGCACGGGCCCGCCTCCTCACGCAGAACGTGGGCGGCGGTCTCGCTCGACAGCTGCTCGCGCACCTTCTCCACGAGGACGGCCGGCGGGGTCCACAGCTGCTGTGCGCCCGCCCACGGGATCGGGAGCGGGAGGGCGGTCACCTCGTCCAGGACGAAGTGGAAGTTCCCGGTGGTCGACCACGGGGTGCACTCCCCGTCGTCCGGGTGGCAGTCGGTGATCCGGGCGACCGCGAGCACGGCCCCCAGGTCCAGCTGCAGCCCGCGCACCACGGCGGCGACCATGGGGCCGTGGCGACGGTCCACGGTCTTGCCCGCGTGGATGAGTACGGGGCCCCGGTACGAGGTCGGCCACACCCTGTTCTCCACGCGCTTGTCCGCGTAGGTGATGGCGGCCGCCCACGGCTGGCGGATGGTGAGAGCGCGCATCAGCTCATCACCTCGGCCACGGCCTTGCCCATCCCGAACAGGACGAGGGCGATCACGACGGCGACGGCCAGCACGGTCTTGCTGGCCTTCCAGATCTTCCGGAGCCCCACGGACAGACCGAGCGCGGCCAGCACCACGACGGTGCCGTACGCGGTCAGCCCGGACAGGGCCGCCTCGATCGCGTTGCGGCCGATGTCCACGGAGGTGGCCATGACCAGCACGGAGAAGACGAGGGCGGCCAGGGCGATGAGGCGTTCGCGGGCGACGGTCACGCGGACGCACCCCCCTGCGGGGCGACGACGACGAACGCGGCGTCGGTCAGGTCGTAGTGGACGTGGGCGGTCGGGTACTCGCCGGCGCGGTACTCCCCGGCCAGCCACTCCGCGCGGCTGTCGGCGCGCAGGTCGGCGTCGGAGATCCGCTCCAGCACGGTGGGGTTGGTGCAGTGCGACATGGGTGTGCCTCTCCATCAAGGCGTGCAAGGGGGAAGTGGGCCGGTCGCCAATTGGCGACCGGCCCACCGGGGGCCCTATCGGGCGGGGTGCGGCCGCGCGGGCTGCTGCTGCGGCTGTCGTCCGTCGCGCTGGTGCGGCTCCGGCCGGATCGGCAGGGGCGGGCGGGTGTCGCTCATCGGCCCGAACCTCCGCTGCTGCGGCGGTTGGCCTCGGCGAGCTTGCGCGACAGTTCCTCGCGTTCGGCGTCGGTCATCCGGCCACCGCCAGCTGGCAGGTGCAGCGGACGGTGGTGGACTCGCCGTTGCGGCGGATCACGACGGTGTCGAACCCGTTGCAGTCGGCGCACGGGGCGCTGAACGCCGGGCCCTTCTTGCCGACCAGCACGAGGCGGGGGCGGCTCGCGGGGGCCGGGATGGAGATGCCGGTGGTCCGGCTGGCAGACTTCTGCACGGAGATCCCTCTCTCTGCGAATAGGGGTGTCCCAGCTCGGAAGGCGCGTCTACGCCGTTCCGGGCGGAGAGGGTCGGGGCGGGAACCCCGGCCCTCTCGTTCGTTCTGGTTCCACCGTAGGGCCTTTTTTCCTAGGTTGCAAGGAACCTAGGAAAAATAGTTGCTAGGAACCTAGGGACCTGCTTTCATAGATCCATAGCCGCACAGTGGGATCATCCCTCCACCCGCAGTACACGGAGAGGTGGCGACCACATGACCGAAGACCCCAAGCCCAAGCGCAGGGGCCGACCCAAGAAGGAGGAAGTCGTTCGGATGCGACCCCTCAACGTGGAAGTGCCGGAAGACCTTCAGCTGCACCGCCGGGGCACGCTCTGCAAGCTCGACACCGGAATGAGCTTGAAGGAACAGGTGGCGGCCGCGTACGACGAGTGGCTGAGCCGGAAGGGCTACGCCAAGCCCACGGACGAGAGCTGAGAGAAGGAACCCCGGTGGTGAGGACACACCACCAGGGCCCAGGACGCTGAGATTTGGAGACCTACATGCGTCACCACCAGGGTACGGCCGCTGATCCCCCGGGATCGGCCACCGAGCCTGAAGAGAAGAAGGGCATTCCGGAACTGACCCGGGTCCACTACTGGCTGATCGGGATCGTCGCCCTCGGGGCGGTCGTCATCGCCTCCATCGGGTTCGCCGGCTCGTACAACGCCGTGCGCAAGCTCGCGGTGGAGAAGGGGTTCGGCACCTTCGCGTACTGGTTCCCGATCGGCATCGACGCGGGCATTGTCGTGCTCCTCGGCCTCGACCTCCTGCTGACGTGGCTCCGCATCCCGTTCCCGCTCCTGCGCCAGACGGCGTGGCTCCTGACGGGCGCCACGATCGCCTTCAACGCGGCGGCCGCCTGGCCGGACCCGCTCGGCGTGGGGATGCACGCGGTGATCCCGGTCCTGTTCGTCGTCTCCGTGGAAGCCGCGCGGCACGCGGTCGGCCGGATCGCGGACATCACCGCCGACAAGCACATGGAAGGCGTCCGCATCACCCGGTGGCTGCTCTCGCCCGTGCCCACCTTCCGGCTGTGGCGCCGGATGAAGCTCTGGGAGGTCCGGAGCTACGAGAAGGCCGTGAGCCTGGAACAGGCCCGGCTCATCTACCAGTCCCGTCTGCAGGCCCGGTTCGGCCGTGGCTGGCGTCGTAAGGCCCCGGTGGAGGCTCTGATGCCGCTCCGGCTGGCGAAGTACGGCGTGCCCATCTTCGAGACGGCGGCGGCGGGCCTGGCGGCCGCGGGCATCCCGCTGCCTGCGGAGCTGGAACGCCTCGACCACAAGGCGGTCGACGGCGACGTGCGCGAGCAACTGCCCGCCCCCACTCCCGGACGGGAGCTGGAACGCGGGGAGGTCGACACCGACCAGCACGACGGCCAGGACGAGGCGGACGAGGTGGAGCGGCAGGAGACGGCCGCCGGCCACCCGGAGCCGTACGCCGCACCGGTCCCGCAGCAAGCGGCCCCCGCGCCGTACGAGGCGTTCGGGCCCGAACCGGCGGCCGCGTACAGCGGCGGGTACGAGCCGCAGGGGCAGCTGGCGGCCGCGAACGGCCCGTGGGCGGCTCGCAACGACGGACGGCCCGCGATGGTGCAGGCCCGGATCGACGGGGCCGACTGGCTGCAGAAGTCCCCGGAGCCGGAGCCGTTCGCCTCGGAGCCGGACGAGGTGGTCCAGTCGCCAATTGGCGACTACGCCGAGCCTGTTCCGGCGCCTGAGCCGGAGCCGGTGCCGGAGGTTGTCGACGAGGCCGTGGAAGAGGGCCTGGACGAGGACGAGGACGGCGCGGACGAGGGTCCGGAGCCTGAGCCGGACCTGACGGGCGTGGAACTGCTGGAGTACCGCTACGTGCGGCTTCCTGCGGAACAGCGCTACCCGAACCAGTCCGCCAGCTCCCTGGCCAGGTCTCTTTCCCCTGGGACGGGGTTCACGGAAGGCACGGCCCGGAAGTACCTGAAGCCCATCATCGACAAGCACAGCTGAGAAAACCCGGGGCTGAATGTCAGTCCTGGCTCGTACGGTGATCGTGAGGTCACCGGACACTAGGCGCCCCCGGGAGGCGCTGGTACCGCCCAACCCGGGGACTTCGCGACAGAGGAGAGTGCTCGTGTCACGCAAGGAAGAGAATCCCACACCCCCCACCACCGACCTGCCGGGCGGGATGATGCCGCACTGGCTGCACCGCATCATCGACGCTCACAAGCCCTCCGCGCTCGGCAAGTCCCGCCAGGGCACCGCGTACGCGGCGGCCGGACTGCCCGCCGTGGCGCTCGCGGCCGGTGCCGAGAACGGCGGTCTCCCGGAGCCGTCCGTGGGCGGGGCCCTCGAACTCATCAACACCGTGGGCTCGAACTGGCCCCTCGGCGGCTGGCCCGGGTTCGGCCTCACGGTCGTGGCCGGCGGCGGCCTCGGGTACCTCCACCTGAAGCAGAAGTGGGACCTGGGCAAGTCCGGTCCCACCACGAACGGGAAGGACGCGGCCCGGGTCGGGTTCGCCAACCCGAAGGAACTCAAGAAGTGGCTGTCCCAGGAAGGGCTCCGGGCCCGCGCGGACACCCTCCGCCCGTCCCTGGAAGGGGCGAAGCGGCGTTCCATCAGCCCTCACGAGGTCGGGCTGCACCTCGGCACGGATCTGCTCTACAAGAAGGGGCTGTTCGTCGCCTGCGAGGACATCGTGCTGATGTACGCCCCGCCGCGTACCGGCAAGTCCGCGCAGTACGGCAACGCCATCATCGACGCGGCGGGCGCCTGCGTGGTGACCTCGACCCGCGGTGACCTCTACGACCACACCCACCAGCTGCGGCGCGAGCACAACCGGCCCGTGTGGGTCTTCAACGCGGGCGTGAGCGGGGTGGAGAACACCCTGCGCTGGAACCTGGTGGAGGGCTGCCAGGACCCGGTGGTGGCCCTGCGTCGCGCCGGGTACCTGCTCGCGGCCTCGGCCAGCGGGGAGGCCATGGAGAACGCCTCCTTCTGGGAGGGCCACTCCTTCATGGTGCTGTCCTGCTACCTGATGGCGGCGGGCCTGAAGGGCTACGACCTGACGCGCGTCCGGGCCTGGGTGACCGACTCGACCGAGCGTGAGCCCCTGGAGATCCTGGAGAACTACCCGGAGCTGGTCCCCGCCGGCTGGGCGCGCGGCCTGTCGCAGATGCGGAACGCGCCGGAGAAGACGAGGGACAGCGTGTACCTGACGCTGATCCGCTCGTTCGAGTTCATGTCGCTCCCCCAGGTCATGGACATCGTGTCCCCTCGGCCCGGCCAGCAGAAGTTCGACGTGGCGGACTTCCTCCGCTCGCGCGGCACCCTGTACCTGATGGGCCGTGACCAGCAGTACGGCAGCGTCGCCCCGCTGTTCACCGCCCTGGTGGGCGAGATCTACGAGGCGGCGTACCTGGAGGCGGACAACAGCCCCGGCGGCCGCGTGGACCCGTACGTGCGGTTCGTCCTGGACGAGGCGGCCGTGATCTGCCCGCTTCCCCTGCACAAGTGGTCGGCGGACGCGGGCGGCCGGAACATTCAGCTCCTGGTCAGCGTCCAGTCCCCGTCCCAGCTGAGGGAGCGGTGGGGCCACAACGGAGCGCAGACCATCATGAACAACTCCGTCCGGATCGCCCTCGGTGGCCTGTCCATCCCGCAGGATCTGGAAGAACTGTCCCTCCTCTGCGGGGAGAAGGACGAGGAAGTGGCCTCCTCGTCCGCCACGGACGAGGACAAGAAGTCCCGGAACGTCTCGGTGCGACGGGTCCGGATCATGCCGCAGGACGCCATCCGGCAGATGAAGGAAGGCACGGGCCTGGTGTTCTACCGACACCTGCCGCCGATCCGGTACGCGTTCACCCCGGTGTGGCAGCGGAAGGACGTCAAGGAACTGATGAAGCAGACAAAGGCACAGGCCAAGCTGGAGGCCAAGCTGAAGAAGAAGGGGGTGCAGGTCGCCGGGCCCGTCCTCCCGCCGCAGATGCCCGCCACGGCTCCGGTGGTCCCGCAGCAGCAGCCCGCCGCGTACCCGGGGACGATCCCCGGGCAGGCGCCGGCCGCTGAGCAGAACGTTTGGGGGCAGACCGGATGATCGACCAGCCCAAGGAGACGAAAGCTGTCTGGGAGCGGACCCGCGAACTGGGTCGGCAGCTGGACGAGGTGAACGGCCGCCTCGAAACGCTGGAGGGGCAGAACCTCGGGGACCGCATCCAGGAACTGTCCCTGGTCGTCAAGAAGCTGGCGGACAAGCCCAAGAGCGATGCCCCGGCGGTCTGGAACTGGAGCACCTTCAACCCGCAGCAGCAGGCGAACGCCTGGGACGTGCTCATGCAGTGGGTGGAAGGCACGTTCCGGGTCCGCTGGCCCCGCTCCTACAAGGAGATGCTGGGGTACACGGAGCGGAACTCCTCGTGCTGGTGGCAGCACCCCGACATGGTGGAAAGCCTCACCAGCCTGATGTGGAGCCACCACTGGGCCTTCCTCGACAAGGAAGCGTCCCCGCTGCGGGTCGCTGAGTGGCTGGGCCGCTGGCTCCCCGACGCCGTGCGCCAGGGCAAGTTCATCCTGGAGGAGTGCAAGAACGACTTCTCCCGCGACGGGGGCAACGGCCACAAGCACGACCCGTTCGAGAACAAGAAGATCAGCGACGACCACAGGCAGCTTGGGCAGTACCTGCACATGCTGCGGACGGGCGAAGTGCCCAGCTGATCCGCCCCGCCCAACGACAGAGGCCCGGACCGATGGTCCGGGCCTCTTCGCGTGCCGTACGTCATCCTGCGGGCGGCACGGGGCGTTCCTCGTCCGGCCAGAAGCTCCACCCCACCGTGTACTGGACCCCGGCGGCATAGTCCCGGTCGACGTCGGGCCAGTCGTTGCCCTCGATCCGGTCCCGGGCGTGGGTGCGTTCCAGCCCCACCTGGCGGTTGGTGTACGGGTACTCGTACCACTCCTGGCTGATCGGGGCGGCCTGCAGCTCGCCCAACAGCCACGCCGCGGTGGCCCACACTCCGTGGGCGGCCGCCTTCGCCTGCCGCACCTCGACCTCGACGTGCACCCGGGCGTCGTCGCCGGCGTGGAACTGACGGGCGGCGTCGTCCCGGACCGATTCCAGTTCCTGCCGCGTGCGGCGCACCCCTGCCGGGAGTCCCGGCGTGCCGGGCGCCTTCGCTGGAACGGGCGTGGGGCCGTACTCGTGGCCAGGCCACTGGGGTGTCGTCCCGGGCGCCGGCTGCGGGCGCTCGGGCGTCCGCAGTACGTCACCGATCGACTGGTGGAGGCGCCGGGGGCCGTGCCCGCCGTGCTCGCTGCTGCTGGCCATGGAACGAAGGTAGCCGCGGGGACTGACACGGTGCCAGAGGTTCCGCCCTCACGGCCGCGCCGTACGTCCGGGCTGAGCGGGGTGGTTCCCTCGTTGGGCGGCAGGCGAAGCCCTACCGCGCCGTTCGTCGGCTGTCCAGGATCGGGCTTGCCCGACCGCGAAGC
>NZ_JOAK01000058.1 GCF_000720455.1 Streptomyces virginiae
CATCAACATCGCGAAACACCTCCAGTTGGTTCAGGCAGGAACTGCCAATGCGCTTCAACGTGCTCCCGTTGTAACATGTCATCGAAACGATGACAAGCAGGATGTCACCTGATGGATGACACGGGTGGGATGATGCGTGTCGGACGACGAACCCTCGGAGGCCCCGTGAACGAGACTTCTCCCCCTGCCACACCGATCCGCGCCCCCGACGCCGCCGCGGCGCTGGAGGCCATCCGCCGGACGGTCGAGGACGCGCACCGCTCCTCCGCCGGCGCGGCCGGCGCGGCGGCGGCCGCGCCGGCGCAGGACCCGGGCCCGGAGCAGGCCCTGGCCGCGCTGCGGGTGCTCCGCGAGGTCCGGGAGCGGCTCACCGGCTGGGAGAGCGTCCTGATCGAAACGGCCCGCGATCGGGGCGCCAGCTGGGCCGAGCTCGCCGGGCCCCTCGGGGTGGCCAGCCGCCAGGCCGCCGAACGCCGCTCCCTGCGGCTGCGTCCCGGCGCCGCAGGGAGCACCGGTGAACAGCGCGTGCAGGCCACCCGTGATGCGCGGGCCGCCGACCGCAGCGTCACCGCCTGGGCCCGCGACAACGCAGCCGACCTGCGCCGCCTGGCGGGCCAGGTCACCTCGCTCACCGGCCTCCCCCTGGGCGCCGAAGAGGCCGTCGGCGAGCTCAACCTGGCCCTCGCCGGCGACGACGCCGCCCGCCTGGTCGCCCCGCTGGCCGGCACCCGGCCCCACCTGGGGCCCGGCGACGCCGAACTCGCCGACCGCATCGACGCCATGACCCGCCACACCGACCGGCTCCGCCAGGACAGCAACGACCAGCGCAACTCCTGAGCCCCGTACGCGCACGACCCTCGCCTGCGGGTCGCGACCCGAGGAGGGACCCCATGACCGAACACCCCGACCGGAAGGCCGGCGCGGAGCCCGTCGTCGAGATCGTCGGCCGTGTGGTCGCGGTCCGGCCCGCGGGCGAGATCGACATCGTCACCGCGCCGTTCCTGAGCCGCGCCCTCGCACGGGCCCTCGCCCACGTCGACGCCGCGCAGGCCGACCGCATCGTCACGGACTGCAGCCGCGTCACCTTCTGCGACTCCTCGGGGCTCAACGCGCTCCTCGCCGCGCGGCTCCGGGCGGTCGAGGCGGGCACCGCGATCCACCTGGCGGATCCGGCTCCCCAGCTCCAGCGCCTGCTGCAGATGACCGGCGCGGCGCCGCTCTTCCCGCGGGAGGACGGGCCCTCCGACGCGCCCGGCCCGCGTGCGGCCGGGCCGCACCCGCCGCCGCCGCGCTGACCCGTGCGCGGCCACCGGGCCTCCGCCCCTCCTGCCGGACCGGGCGGGGCCCGGCCGCGCCGGGTCAGGCGGTGGCCCGGTAGAGGGTGGTCCAGAAGTCGTGGACGAGCCGCGCCGAGTCCGGGGTGGACATCCCGACCTGGGTGAGCAGGATCCCGGTGATCCGGCCGGACGGGTCGGCGTAGGCGGTGGTGCCGGTGCCGCCGTCCCAGCCGAACTGGCCGAGGGGCGCGTAGTCGCCGCGGTCGGTGCGCACCGCCATCCCGAAGCCCCAGCCGCCGTGTTGGCCCTGGCCGGCCGCGAGGTGGGCGATGTTGCGGTACATGCCGGTCCGGGCGGCCTGCTGCTCGGGGGTGAGGCGGTTGGTGGTCATCAGCTCGACGGCGGGCCGGGACAGGATCCGCTCGGTGCCGTGCATGCCGTGGTCGAGCAGCATCCGGAAGAACTCCCCGGTCCGCGGGTCCGGTCCGTAGAGGGGCGGAAGCCGGTCGATCTTGTCGGCGGGCACGTGGAAGCCGGTGTCCTCCATGCCCAGCGGATCGAGGACGCGTTCGCGCAGGAACGTCTCCAGCGGCCGGCCCGTGACCCGGGAGACCAGGACGCCGAGCACCTCGTGGCTGAGGTCGTACTGCCAGCGCTGCCCGGGCTGGTACGACAGCGGCAGCTCGCCGAGGCGGCGCATCCACTCGTCCGGTTCGGGAGCCGGGCCGGATGCCACGCTGTAGTCGGTGCGCTCGAAAGTCGCCGCGCTGATCGGCGCGTGCAGCAGTTCGAAGTCCGTGCCCAGCCCGAACGTCGAGGTCAGCAGGTCCCGTACGGTGATCGGCCGGCGCGCGGGCACGGTGTCCTCCAGCGGGCCGTCGGGACGCTTGAGGACCCGCCGGTCGGCGAGTTCGGGCAGCCAGGGGTCCACCGGGTCGTCCAGCCGCAGCCTGCACTCGTCGAGCAGGACCATCGCCGCCGCCACGGTGACCGGCTTGGAGGTGGAGGCCATCCGGAAGATCGTGTCCCGGCTCATCGGCGCGCCACCGTCGTGGCGCATCGTCCCGATCGCCTCGACGTGCGTCTCCTCGCCGCGGCCGACCAGGGCGACCACACCGGGGATCTTCCCGGAGTCGACGTGCCGTGCCAGCACGTCGCGCAGGGTGCGCAGTCCTGCCGCGGTGAATCCGCTGTCGCCTGTCGCCATCGCCAATCTCCTTGCTCGCAGGTGTTTCGGGGCCCTGTCGGGCGGCCGTGCGCAGAGCGTGCATCCTTGACCCAGGGTCAATGTCAAGGCGAAGGTGGACCGTTGACCTGTTGACCTGTTGGTCCGTTGTGGAACGGGCGAGGGGGAGGTGTGCCGAGCCGATGGCCGATGGGCTCACGATCGGCCAGGCGGCCGCGTTCACCGGGGTCACGATCAAGACGGTGCGGCACTATCACCGGCTCGGCCTGGTGGCCGAGCCGCACCGCGACGGTTCCGGCTACCGGCGTTACCGGTCGGCCGACCTGTTCCGGCTGGTGCGGGTGCGGACCCTGGCCGCGGCCGGTGTGCCGCTGGCCGAGATCGGTGGGCTGCTCGACGCCGGGCCGCAGCGGTTCGCGGCCACCCTGGAGGACGTCCACCGTCGCCTCACCGAACAGATCGAGGACCTGACCGCGCGCCGGGACAGGCTGCACCGCCTCGACCACGGCGACCGGGCCCTGCTGCCCGACCGGGCCTGCACGGTCCTGGAGCGGCTCGCCGGTCTCGGGTTCGGCGCCGACTACGTGGCCGGGCAGCGGGAGGCCCTGGTACTGGCCCGGGCGGTGGTTCCGGAGATCTTCGACAGCTTCCTGACCCGGCTCGAACACTCGCTGGACGATCCGGAGTCCGTGGAGCTGACCAAGCGCGCCCTGGATGCGCGGGCGTGGGACCCGTACGACCCGCGGATCGAGGAACTGGCCCGCACGCTGGCCGACAAGCTGCTGGGCGACCGCGCGCTGCTGCAGATGCCGACCGGCTTGCGCAGCCGGTCCGACGCCGCCTCCCGGTACGGGCTGGTCAACCACCACCGGGAGGATCTGGCACCGTCCGTCGCCCGGTTGAACGCGCTGGTGGAGGCGCACCTGCGCGCAGCCGGCATCGACGTGCCGCGTCAGTGACGGGGCCCGGTGGGAGGTCCCGCGGGCGGGGGGCCGGGGGGTGCGGGATTCTCGAGGTGGGCCGCCGTGGGCCCGGTCCTGCGGAACGCGGGGGCCCGTACCCGGAGAGAGGTCTGATCATGCAGCTCACCGTCCTCGGCGCGACGGGCCCCATCGGCGGGCTGGTGCTCCTGCAGGCCCTCGCGGCCGGACACCGGGTCACCGCGCTGGTGCGTGACGTCTGCGCGCTGGGGCCGGGCAAGGACTACAGGTCCACTCTCGCCACCCGCACCGCCGGTCCCGTGCTGGAGGCCATGGCCGCGGCCGGCGTGAGGCGTCTGGTCTGGCTCTCGGCGCTCGGCTCGGGCGGCACCGTCCGGCGCCAGTCCCTCTTCCAGGCCGGGGCGTCGAGGCTGGTGATGGGCACGCTCATGGCGGACAAGGGCGTCGCCGGCAGCGACCGCGACTGGACCATCGCCCTGCCCGTGATGTTCGGCAACGGCCGGACGGTCCCGGGCGGCTACGAGACGATCCCGCCGGACGGGACCCGGGGACGGGTCGGCGGGAGGATCGGCCGCGCCGACGTCGCGGACTTCCTGCTCCGGGCCGCGACCGGCGGCCAACGGATCCGCCGGCGCGTCATCCTCACCCGCTGAACCGGCCGGCCCGGCCCCGGAGGGGTCCCGCTTCAGGGGGTTTCAGGGGCCGGGTTCGGGGTCGGGTTCGGGTTCGGGTCGGGGGTCGGGTTCGGGTTGGGCGTGGAGGATCGCGCGGGCCTGTTCCGCGGCGCGGGCGATGCTTTCGGAGACGAAGTCGGCGAAGCGGGCGATGTTCTCCAGGCGGGTGGCGGCCGGGGTGCGGGGGCCGAGGACGCCGACGCCCTCGCGGGCGATCTCGACGAGGTGGGCGGTGGCGCGGGCGCTGGCCATCATCGACTGGTACCAGACGTCGTTGTCGACGACGTAGCGCTCGCGGCGGCGTTCGTCGCGTTCCCGGCGGACCAGGCCCTGGCTGTCGAGGAAGGCGACCGCCTTGGAGATGGACGCCGGGCTGACCTGCAGGTGCCGGGCGAGTTCGGACGCGGTGAGGCTGCCGCTGTCGGTGAGGGTGAGGCAGGCCATGACCCGGGCCGTCATCTTGGGCATGCCCGAGGCCATCAGGACGGTGGTGAACGTCTCCTCGTACGCGTGCACGGCCTCGGCGTCGCGTCCGTGGGGCTGCGGGGACGCCTGCGGTCCGCGGGGGGCGGGCTGCCTGCGGCGCTGGGCGCGGTGTTCGGTGGCGCGGTGGGCCAGGTCGGCGCGGTAGGCGGTGGGGCCGCCGTTGCGCAGCACCTCGCGCGTGACGGTCGAGGTGGGGCGGTCCAGGCGTCTGGCGATCTCCGCGTAGGCGAGGCCGTCGGCCAGGCCCAGCGCGATCTGCTGGCGTTCGGGCTGGGTGAGCCTGCCTCCGGGCATCGCGTTCTCCTTCGTTCCTCTTCGGGTTGCGCCCCAGCTTAGCGTTCACCCTCACTTCATTGCAACGCATGAATGTCTGACGTTGCGTTAAGCGAGAGGATTGTTGCAACGATTTTGCGCATCTGACCTGCATTTATTGAAGTCGGACGCAATGAAGACGTTGAAGAGATTTGGAACGCAACGTAGCGTTCAGGTCATCAGAAACGACGAGCTCAAGGAGAGCACGATGCAGAAGTTCGACACCCCCGCCGCGATCGCCGCCGTCCTCGACATCCCCGCGGGACGCGTCCGGTTCATCGCCGCCGACCGCGCCGACACCGTCGTCGAGGTCCTCCCCGCGGACCCCTCCAGGGGCCGGGACGTGAAGGCCGCCGAGCAGACCACGGTCGTGTACGGCGACGGCGTCCTGCGGATCGAGGCCGCGCCGGCGAAGAACCGGGTCCTCGGCAGCTCCGGCTCCGTCGAGGTGACCGTCCAGCTGCCCGCCGGCTCCCGCGTCGAGGCGAAGACGGCCGCCGCGGAGTTCCGCGGCGTCGGACGGCTCGGGGAGGTCACCTTCGAGGGCGCGCAGGGGTCGGTCAAGCTCGACGAGACCGCGGGCGCCCGCCTCACCCTCCTCGCCGGCGACATCTCGGTCGGCCGCCTGGGCGGCCCCGCGGAGATCGGCACCCAGAAGGGCGACCTGCGCATCGCCGAGGCCGTGCGCGGCACGGTCGTCCTGCGCACCGAGGCCGGCGACATCTCGGTCGGCGCGGCCCGCGGGGTCAGCGCCAGCCTGGACGCCGGCACCTCCTACGGCCGGATCCACAACGCGCTCCACAGCACCGAGGGCGCCGCCGACCGGCTCGAGATCCGTGCGACCACCGCCTACGGCGACATCACCGCCCGCAGCCTCTGACCCGACCCGCAGCCCCGACCCGCAGCCCCGACCCCACGGCCCTGACCACAGCCTTTTCGAGGAGCAGCATCATGACGAACAGCACCCGCGAGACCACCGAGCCCCTCGGCGGCGTACCGGCGGCCCGGGCCCGGGCCGGTGCCGGGGCCGGGGCCGGGCAGGAGCGCCCGGAGCTGCAGAAGACCATCGAGGAGCTCGTCGCCTCCGGTTTCACCGGGATACAGCTGCGCGTGCACGACGAGCGAGGCGAGTGGGTCGGCACCGCCGGGGTGGCCGAGCTGGGCGGGAGCGCCAGGCCGCCGGCCGACGGACGGACCCGGATCGGCAGCGTCACCAAGACCTTCACCGCGACCCTGGTGCTGCGGCTGGTGGCCGGGGGCGGGCTCGGGCTGGAGGACCCGGTGGCCGACCACCTGCCCGACTTCGGGCTGGACCGGCGGATCACGGTCCGGATGCTGCTGCAGCACACCAGCGGGATCTTCAACTTCACCGGCGAGTACTTCGAGGACGGGACGGTCGCCCCGGGGATCGTCTGGCAGGGCCGGGAGTGGGTGGAGGGCCGGTTTCGGACCTACCGGCCGCAGGAGCTGGTGCGGCTGGCGCTGTCGAAGCCGGCCCGGTTCGAGCCGGGGACGGACTGGAGCTACTCCAACACCAACTACGTACTGGCCAGGCTGCTGATCGAGAAGGTCACCGGCCGCCCGCTGCCCGAGGCGATGCGGGAGCACGTCCTGCAGCCGCTGGGCCTGGCGGACACCCTGGTGCCGGAAACCGGGCAGGAGGTCCCCTCCCCGCACGCCCACGCCTACTACCGCTACGAGGAGGACGGCCGGAGCACCACCGTCGACGTCACCCGCCAGAACCCCTCCTGGATCTCCAGCGGCGGCGACATGATCTCCACCACCCGGGACCTGCACACCTTCGTCTCCGCACTGGTGGGCGGCCGGCTGCTGCCGGCCGAACTGCTCGCCGAGATGTGCACGCCGGAGACGAAGGCCGGCTACGGGCTGGGCGTGATGATCCAGGACACCGGCTGCGGCGGCACCGTCATCACCCACAACGGCGGCATCGCCGGCCACGCGGCGCTGATGTACGCCACACCCGACGGCGGCACGACCCTGACCGCCGCGCTGAACTACGTGGACGACCCCGCGATGTCCCTGGCCGAGGCGTTCCAGAAGGCGACGCAGCGCCTCGTCGCGGAGGTGTTCTGCCCGCCCGCCGGCTGAGCCGGGCGGCGGGGGCGCACACGAGAAGACGCCCCGGCCGGGAGATCCCGGCCGGGGCGTCTTCTTGGTGTGTGCTGGCTGCCCGCTGGCGGCTTAGTACCAGTGGTGGGTCTGCCAGAAGTTCCAGGCGCCGACGGGGCTGCCGTAGCGCTCGTTCATGTAGTCCAGGCCCCACTTGATCTGGGTGGCCGGGTTGGTCTTCCAGTCGGCGCCCGCGGAGGCCATCTTCGAGGCCGGCAGGGCCTGGACCAGGCCGTACGCGCCGGAGGAGGCGTTCGTGGCGGTGTGGTTCCAGCCGCTCTCGCGGGAAACGATGTTGTTGAAGGCCGCGAACTGCGCCGGGTCCTTGATCATCTGCTGGGCGATCGCCTTGGCGCTCGTCGGGGCCGCCTGGGCGGGAACCGTGGCGAGCATGGAACCGGCGACACCGAGGGCGACGACGGTGCCCGCGAGGGCCTTCTTGGAGGCGGCGATGCGGCGGATGACGGAGTTGGACACGGAGATACCTTCCACAGGGGACAAGGGCGGTCGCGGCATGCCTGGGGCATGCGTGAGCCACTCACGCGGTGGAGAGGGGTTCGTCGGCGGCGGGTGAGGACCCGTGCCGCCCGGCGACACATCCAGTTCTACCGACGCCCCACCGCCCTGGCAACGACCGCCATTACTAGGGGGCTTCGCAGTCGGGGACCGGCGGCCCCGGGGTCGGCGGGGCGGGATCCGCGCAGGTGGGAGCCGCATACGAGGGGTCGGTACGGGGCCTTTGCGGTCTACTATCCCGGTTCGTGTGTGACGTGAGTCCTATGGGGCGGCTCACCTCCAGGACCCCCGGATCTCACCCGGCGTCACCGCGCGTACCCCTTCGAGAGACCGGCCCGAATGTCCGAATTGCACCGGAATCTAAGGAGATAAGTGGGTCGGGGCGTGTCTTCCCCGGGGCCTGGCCCGGGGCGGGCGCGGGGGCCGGGGCGGGCGCGGGGGCCGGGGCGGGCGCGGGGGCCGGGTCAGCGGACGCGGGGGCCGGGTCAGCGGACGCGGCGGATACGGATCGGGCCGCGGGCCTTCGCCGGATCGACACGGCGGCCGCCCTGGGTGATCTCGACCTGTCCGGCGGCGACCAGCCGCCGGGCCGCGCGGCGGGCCGGTTCCATGAGCGCGCGCCAGCCGTCGCCGTCGCCTTCGTACACCGCCCGCGCGGCGTCGGAAGGACAGATCGTCGCGGTCGGGGCGCGGCGCTCCAGGAGTTCGAGGATGGCTCGCTCCAGCCGCCGGTCCGTCTGCCGGTCCTTCTCCCCGTCGGTGCCCGTCACGGCGCCAGTCTCGCACCGCCCACCACACCGCTCACCGCGCCGCGCCCCGCTCACCGCGCCGCTCCCCCGGGCCGTCGGCGGTCACCGGCCGGCCGGGGGCGGCGGCGGGGTCAGCGCATGCGGGGAAGGCGCAGGCTGAGCAGGGCGGTCAGGGCGATCAGGGCGAGCTGGACCAGCAGGGTGGCGGCGGCCGCCTCGCGCAGGCCGGCCGCCGCGGCCAGGGCGAGGAAGAGGCTGCCGAGGGCGGCGACGCCGAGGGCGAGGGAGGACTGCTGGGCGGTGATCATGACGCCGCTGCCCACCCCGGCACGGTCGGCGGGTACGTCCGAGAGCATCAGCCGCATCAGCACGGGCAGCTGCAGGCCCTGGCCCAGGCCCGCCAGGAACACACCGGGGGCCAGGGCCACCGCGCCGAGGGCGGGCCCGCCGTAGTGGAGGGTGGCCACCAGCACGGCGATGCCGGCGCCCTGGACGACGCCGCCGGCGGTGATCACGCGGCTGCCGAAGCGGGTGACCAGGCGCGGCCCGGCCAGGGAGGCACCGAAGAAGGCCAGGGCCATCGGCACCAGGGCCAGGCCCGCCGTCACCGGGCCCATGCCCAGGCCCTGCTGGAGGGTGACGGCGAGGATGAACATGAAGCCGCTGAAGCCGGCCGAGAAGGGCACCAGCAGGAACAGGCCGCGGCGCAGCGAGTCCAGGCGCAGCAGGCTCGGCGGGACCAGCGGGGTGCGGCCGGCGCGGTCGGCGCGGCGTTCGGTGAGGTAGAAGGCGCCTGCGGCGAGGGGGAAGGCGGCGAGGGAGAGCCAGGTCCACAGGGGCCAGCCGGCGGCGCGGCCTTCGGTGAGCGGCAGCAGGAGTGAGAGCAGGGAGAGGGCCAGGAGGGCGGTGCCGGGGACGTCGACGCCGGCGGGGCGGCCGGCGCGGGTGTCGGGGACGGTGCGCAGGGCGAGGAGGAGGGCGAGGAGTACGACGGGGACGTTGACGAGGAAGACGGCGCGCCAGCCGGTTCCGGCGAGGTCGGCGGCGACCAGGAGGCCGCCGAGGATCTGGCCGGTGACCATGGACAGGCCGGCGGTGGCGCCGTAGAGGCTCATGGCGCGGGCCCGGCGGGGGCCGGTGGTGGTGGCCTGGATGGTGGCGAGGACCTGCGGGAGCATGAGGGCGGAGGCCGCGCCCTGGGCGATGCGGGCGGCGACGAGGGTCCAGGCGTCCGGGGCGAGGCCGCAGGCGAGCGAGGTGACGCCGAAGGCGGCCATGCCGGCGAGGAAGAGGCGGCGGCGTCCGAGGCTGTCGCCGATACGGCCGCCGAGGACGAGCAGGGCGGCGTAGGCGACGCCGTATCCGCCGACGATCAGCTCCAGCAGGGCGGGGCCGGCGGCGAGGTCGTGCTCGATCGAGGGCAGTGCGACGTTGACGATGAAGAAGTCGATCAGGGGCAGGGCGGCGCCGAGCAGGACGGTGAACAGGCCGGGGCCGCTGAGGTGGGCGGCGGCGGGGCCGGCCGCGGTGGCGGTCGGTGCGGCGGGAGTGCGCAGGCGGGTGTCGGTCACCCTTCGACGATCACCCTGGTGGCAGGCGGGTACCAGAGTGTCCTTATCCGGGTACCAGGAGTACCTGGCAACAGGATCAGCGCTGCGGCAGGCTGGGCGTATGACGACCGTGGCCCCTGGAAGCGACGTGCGCCGGCACGAGCTGGCGGAGTTCCTGCGCAGCCGCCGTGAGCGGATCACCCCCGAGCGGGTGGGGCTGGTGCGCGGGCCGCGCCGGCGTACTCCGGGGCTGCGCCGTGAGGAGGTCGCGCACCTGTCGTCGGTGGGGGTGACCTGGTACACGTGGCTGGAGCAGGCGCGGGACATCCAGGTGTCGGGGCAGGTGCTGGACGCGGTGGCGCGGGCGCTGCTGCTGGACGTGAGCGAGCGGGCGCACCTGTTCGCGCTGGCCGGCAGCCAGGATCCGGCGCCGCCGGCGGAGTGCCCGAGTGTGACGCCCGCAGTGCGGGCGGTGCTGGACCAGCTGGGTCCCCTTCCGGCGTGCGTGCAGAACAGCCGGTACGACATCCTCGCCTACAACCCGGCGTACGGGCTGTTGTTGGGGGACATGGACGCGCTGGCGCCGCAGGACCGCAACTGCATGTGGCTGGCGTTCACCGATGAGCGGTGGCGGGCGGCCGTGGTGGATCTGCCGGCGACGCTGCGGTTGATGGCGGCGAAGTTCCGGGCGGCGATGGCCGGGCATCTGACGGAGCCGGCGTGGCAGGCGCTGCTGGCGCGGCTGGAGGGGACGTCGGCGGAGTTCCGGGAGGTGTGGGCGCGGCGCGAGGTGGTGGGGCAGAGCTCGAAGGCGAAGTACCTGCGCAACGCGCACGTGGGGCTGCTGCACGTGGAGCACACGACGTTGTGGCTGGGTCCGGGGACGGGTGCGCGGCTGGTGTCGTACGTGCCGCTGGACGGGCGGACGCGGGAGCGGCTGGAGGAGCTGGAGGAGCTGGCCGGCGCGCGGAACGGGGCACGGGACGGCGCGCGGGGCGGGATGCGGGACGGGGTTTGCGTGGAGGTCTGAGGCCCCTGCCTGAGGCGGTGTGCCCGGAGGGCGGGGATCCCCTTGGGGTTTTTGCCGTTTTCGGTCAACCACGGTGGGGTTTCTGGTCGTTTGCGGGCGGATGGTCCGGGGTGCGGGGCGGGGGCGCCCCAGGCTGGGGGCACGTGACCGAGACGCGCGGGGGGAAGCAGACCATGGCAGTACGTACGAGGATGCGCGGGGGCTGTGTCGTGGCGGGGGCCGCGGTGCTGGCCGTCGCGGCGGTGTCGGGCCCGGCCGCGGGCGCCGACCAGTGGCGGCCGCGGCCGGGGAGCCTGTACATCTCCGACCTGCCCGCGACCGAGTCGTGGCGGGCCGTGCCGATCGCGCGGGGGTGGGGCGGCTCCTACGACGCGTGCCTGGAGGGCTGGCCGGAAGGGCGGCCCGAAGTGAACGTGTGGCACCGGGATTTCACGACCGCGGAGACCGCCTTCGCCCAGCAGAAGGTGGTGGTCTTCGCCACCGAGGCCGAGGCGGTCGCGTTCGCGGAGGTGACCCGGCGCAACTACGCCGGCTGCGCGGACCGGCCGCAGCCGCCCGGGGTGACCGCGACCGGCTACGACCACGGGGTGGTGGACGTGGAGGAGGGAGCCACCCTCCAGGGCATGCACACCTTCAATGCGGACGCCCAGGAGCGCCCCCACTTCAACCATCTGTGGGGCGTGGGCCGCGACGGGGACACCGTCACGCTGGTCCTGTGGTCGAGCTACTGGGGCGAGCCGCCCGTGGCCGCGTGGAAGAAGACGCTGCGGACCGCGGTGAACAAGCTGCACTGAGGGGCCGGGTGCGGGCGTGTGTGCGTGGCGGGGCGGGTGGGCGGCGGTAGGGTGCGGCCGTGTCCGAGCAGCAGCGTGATCTCGTCGGGTACGGAGCCGAGCCGCCGCACGCCGCGTGGCCCGGCGGTGCCCGCCTCGCCGTCAGTCTCGTCCTGAACTACGAGGAGGGCGGGGAGCGGAACGTTCTGGAGGGCGACGCTGCCTCGGAGGGGTATCTCCACGAGATCGTCGGTGCGCCGGCCGTGGCGGGCGGGCGGGACCTGAATGCGGAGTCGATGTTCGCCTACGGTGCGCGTGCCGGTTTCTGGCGGATCCACCGTACGCTCGCGGCGCACGGTGCGCCGCTGACCGTCCATGCGGTGGGGCAGGCGCTGGAGCGCAACCCCGGCGCGGCGCGCGCGATGGGCGCCGCGGGCTGGGAGGTGGCGGGGCACGGCCGGCGCTGGATCGACTACCGGCATGTGCCCGAGGACGTCGAGCGGGCCGACATCGCGGATACGGCGGCGACGATCGCGCGGCTGGTGGGGCGCCGGCCGGTGGGCTGGTACACCGGCCGGACCAGCGCGAACACGCGGCGGCTGGTGGCCGGGGAGGGCGGTTTCCTCTATGACAGCGACGACTATTCGGATGATCTGCCGTTCTACGTCGAGACGGGCGGGCGGGCGCACCTGGTGGTGCCGTACAGCCTGGACGCGAACGACTTCAAGTTCCTGATCGTCCACGGCTTCACGACCGCGGACGACATGCTCGCCTACCTCGTCGACACCTTCGAGACGCTCCGTGCCGAGGGCGGGGAGCGGCCGCGGATGATGAGCGTCGGCATGCACTGCCGGATCATCGGGCGGCCGGGGCGCATCCGCGCGCTCGACGGTTTCCTCAGGCACGTGGCGCAGCGGGGCGGGGCGTGGGTCGCCACGCGGGAGGAGATCGCCCGGCACTGGCTGGCCACGCATCCGCCCGCGGGCTGATCGGCAGGCCGCCCTAGGAAGTGCGCGCGTGCCGGACCCCGCCGCGCGGGCGGGACTTTGCGGACACGACCTAAAGGGTGTTGCAGAAGGTCCGTCTCGGGCAGGGCTGAGTGGGCCGTTGACCTGCTGTTTCACCCAGTGAGGGCG
>NZ_JOAK01000059.1 GCF_000720455.1 Streptomyces virginiae
GGGGGGGGGGGGGCCGGGACTGCATGATTTACGGCGCCCGGGGGGATCGGGCCGTGTGGGGCGTGGCGCGCCACACATCACGTTCTACGTCCCGGCCACCCCCACCCCGCCCCCGACGCCTCAGGTCGGCGCCGGCGCCGGCTGCAGGGTCCGGGTCAGGTCGAGCCGAGGGTGCGCAGGACGCGGGTGGCGATTTCGCGGCCGATCGGGAGGGAGGCCGTCGCGGCCGGGGAGGGGGCGTTGAGGACGTGGACCGTGCGCGGCGCGTCGCGGATCAGGAAGTCGTCCACCAGGGTGCCGTCCCGCAGGACAGCCTGCGCGCGGACGCCCGCCGCGGCCGGGCGCAGGTCCGCGGCGTCGACGGCCGGCAGCAGGCGGCGCACCGCCCGGGTGAAGGCCTGCTTCGACAGGGAGCGGCGGATCTCGCCCGTCCCGTACCGCCAGTGCCGGGAGGCCATGCGCCAGGCGCCGGGCCAGGCGAGCTCGTCCGCGAGGTCCCGCGGGCGCACGGTCGACCAGTCGTATCCCTCGCGGGCCAGCGCGGGCACGGCATTGGGGCCGACGTGGACGCCGCCGCCGATGCCGCGGGTGAGGTGCACCCCGAGGAAGGGGAACGCCGGGTCGGGCACCGGGTAGACCAGCCCGCGGACCAGTTCCGGGCGGGCCAGGTCGTAGTACTCGCCGCGGAAGGGGATGATCCGCATGCCCGGGTCGTCGCCGGCCAGGCGGGCGATCCGGTCGCAGTGCAGGCCCGCGCAGTTCACCAGCGTCCTCGCCCGGACCACCAGGCCGGACGTGGTGCGCACGGCCACCGCCGAGGCGCGGCGCGAGATCAGGTCGACCTCGGCGCCGTAGACGATCTCCACGCCCGAGGATTCGGCGAGCTGGGCGCTCACCCGGCCGTAGTCCACGATGCCGGTGCTGCCGACGTGGATCGCGGCCAGGCCCTGCACCTGCGGTTCGTACTCCGTGATCTGGGCCGGGCCCAGCTCGCGCACCGGGATGCCGTTCTCCCGGCCGCGCTGGACCAGGGCGTGCAGCCGGGGCAGCTCCTCGCGCTCGGTGGCGACGATCAGCTTGCCCGTCACCTCGTGCGGGATCCCGTGCTCCGCGCAGAACTTCACCATCTCGGCGGCGCCGCTCACCGCGAAGCGCGCCTTCAGCGAGCCCGGGCGGTAGTAGATCCCGCTGTGGATCACACCGCTGTTGCGGCCCGTCTGGTGCCGGGCCGGGCCCGACTCCTTCTCCAGGACGACGACCTTCGTACCCGGAGCCAGGCGCGACAAGGCATGCGCCGTCGACAGGCCGACGATCCCGCCGCCGATCACCAGCACATCGCAGTCCACGCCACCGCCCACGCCGACACCTCCCACCCCTGCATACTGCACCCCCGCACCGACAACGAGGCCACGCGGGTCTACGCCGGAGCCACGAGGAGGGGCCGGGCCCGCTCGCGCAGCTCCGCGACGCGCGGTTCGTCCCCGTAGGGTTCCAGGCGGTGCAGCAGGTCCCGTACGTATTCGGTCGTGCGGGCCGAGGAGATCCGGCCCGCCACCTCCACCGCCCGGGTGCCCGCCGCGCACGCCGCGTCCAGATTGCCCGACTCCAGCTCCGCGACCGCGCTGACCACCAGCCGCAGCCCGTGGGAACGTACGTACTCCTCCGTGGGCCGGGACAGCGCCTGCTCGGTGAAGCGCCGCACCTGCCGGGGGAGTTTGAGGTCGCGGTAGCATTCCGCCGCATCCGCCGCGAAACGGTCGTACGAGTAGAAACCGAGCCAGGTCGGATCCGGGTCGCCCTCGCGGGACCGCTCCAGCCAGCCCTCCGCGGCCCGCAGCGCCGCGCCGGCGGCCGTCGAATCGCCCGCCTTCGCGTGCGCCCGGGCCTCGACGAGCCGGAAGAAGCTCATCGTGCGCGCGGTGGCCAGGCCGCGGTTGCGCTCGACGGCCGCCTGCGCGAGGTCCACGCCCTCGTCCGGGAAGTCCCGGTAGGTCGCCTGGAGGGACATCGAGGCCAGCACGTAGCCGCCGAGCGGTACGTCCGCGGCCGCGCGGGCGAGGCGCAGCGCCTGGATGTAGTAGCGCTGGGCCGCCTCCTGCTGGCCGGTGTCGAAGGCCATCCACCCGGCCAGCCTGGTCAGTTCGGCCGTCGCCCCGAACAGGGCGCGGCCCACCTCGTCGGTGTACGAGCCGAGCAGCAGTGGCGCGGCGTCCACCCGCAGGCACTCGGGGACCATCGACGAACGCCAGTCGCCGCCGCCGTACTTGGAGTCCCAGCGGCGGGCGTCCTCGGCGGCCTCGCGCAGCTTCGTCACGTCGCTGTGGCCCACGCGCTGCCCGTGGTCGCGCGGCGTTTCGGCTCCGTGCTGCGCGGGCACAACGGTGGACGGCGGGCCCGCCGGGCCCGTCGGTGCTGTCATCGGGCCCGTCGCCGGTCCGGTCGTACGGCCTGCCGGGGTCCCGTCCGAGGGTGTCCGGGGTGCCGGTGTTGCGGGCGTCGGCGACGACTGTTGTGACGGGAGGTCGCGCGCCGGTGCGTCCTGAGCCGGAGCATCCTGAGCCGGAGCACCGTGGGCCGAGGAGGCCGCGGACACGGGCCGGTGGTGTGCCGGGCCCGCCGGTTCCCGCGCCACCGAGCTGTCGGCGGGAGATATCAGCCACCGCGAGGCGGGCGTCGCGTACGCCGCCACGGAGAACGAGCCCGCGAGCGACTGCCAGATCCCGCCACCGCCGCGCCGCCCGGCGAGGTCGAGCCGGTAGAGGTCGGTGGCCGAGCGCACGGCGGCACCCACGTCCCGCGGGAAGGCCAGCCCCACCTCGGGCGCGGGGTCCGCGTCCGCCAGGCCGATCTCGTGCAGCGGCACCGGCCGGCCCAGCTTCGCGCCGATGGCCGCGGCGATCAGGTGCGGGGCGGCGCCCTGCGGCACCATCCCCTTCGACACCCACCGGGCCACCGACGTCTTGTCGTACCGGAGCGTCAGGCCGCGCTGCGCGCCGAGGTCGTTGACCCGCCGGGCCAGCCCGGCGTTGCTGATGCCCGCGAGGGCGAGGACGGCGCCGAGCTTCTCATTGGGCTCGCGGAGCTCCCTGGACATGCGCCACCCCTCGTCACACGCGGAACGCATACGCCGCCGGGGCATAGGCGCCCGGCATTTCGTAAACCCAGCGTAGTTCCCCGCCTCCCAAGCGTTAAGGCCCTTACTTCCGTATGGCGGGATTGTTGTCCGTTTGCACAGTCCGCCCCGGGGCCGGTGCCGGGGCGCACGTCCCGTGGTGTGCTCCGCCCGTGTGGCCGTGCGCCCGCCCGTGCGCTCTGGCCGGTCCGCGGACCCGGCGATTCGATGTGCGGTGCGTGGGTCGGCCCGCTGCGTGGACCGGGTGGGCCGGGGGATGCCGCTGCCTCAATCCCCGCGGGTGGCGGAACGGTCCGGGGGGCGGAATCCGCCTCCCGGACCGCGCCCGCGCGCCGGGCGCCGGCACCGCGCGACGGCTCTCCAGGCGGCCGAAGAATGGCCGAAAGCGACCTATGGGGCGGTGGGAACGGAACGCCAAATACCGCGTGGCCGGGGCGTGTTCGTTTGCGTGTGCGCCCCCTATAACCCCTCTCGCACGCCTGTCCCGTGGCAGCATGGACCCGAGCCACCGGGGTCCAGCCGACCGCGCCCTCAGCGCTGTCCGTGCTGCCCGTGCCCCGGTCATGTGCCCACGGGCTGGGGAGGCGGCGGTGCGCTGGTTGGTGGGGTGGAGCAGTATCGCCGCGAGCTTCGGCACGGCCGGCCGCGTCTCCGGCCTCGGACCCGGCCACGGGCCGGGCGGGTACGGCGGCGACGGCGCGCCCCTGCACGGCGGCATCGCGGACGCCGCCCACGCGGCCGACCCCGGGGCGGACGCGGAACGCACCGTCCACCCCGTCGGCTCCCAGCTGCTCTGGGGCGATCCGGACCCGCTCTGGGCCGTCGGCGACTGGCGCCCCGACGAGATCCGCACCGTCACCGCAGACCCCGCCGACCCCTTCACCCGGCTCGCCGTGCTCGGCTGCTGCGGCGCGACCGACGCCGAACTGCGCAGGGCCCTCTACGCGGCCCGCGGCGGCGCGCTGCGCCACCTCACCCAGTGGTCCGGCAGCTACACCGCCGTGGTCCAGGCCGGCCGCCGCATCACCGTCGTCGGCGACCTCGCGGGCGCCCGGCCCGTCTTCTACACCCCCTGGGCGAGCGGCACGGCGTACGCCACCGCCGCCCTCCCGCTCGCCGACCTCATCGAGGCGCAGCTCGACATCGGCCACCTCGCCGCCCTGCTGGCCTGCCCGGACAGCCCCGAGGCGCTGGGCGACGGCACCCCGTACGCGGGGGTCCGCCGCATCCCGCCCGGGCACGCCCTCATCCTGCGCGAGGGCTCCCGGGAGATCACCGGCTACGAGCAGGTGGCCTCGCTCGCGGTGGCCGCGCCCGAGGCCGACGCCGACCGCGCGGTGGAGGGCGTACGGGAAGCTTTGGTGGACGCGGTGCGCGCCCGGCTCACGGCTCCGCGGCATGCTCCCGAGACGCTGCCACCGTACGATCCCGGCCCCGTGCCCGGTATGGGCCCGGCCGACCGGCGTGCGGCCCGCGGCGCGCCGGCCCCCGGGGTGGGCGCCGACCTGTCCGGCGGCAGCGCCTCCGCGACGCTCGCCCTGCTGGCCGCCGGTCTGCCGGGGGCGCCGGGCAGCCTCACCAGCCCCGCCGGCGCGCGGCTGCTGGCGGTCACCTTCAACGACCTGGCCACCCCGCAGGGGCGCGAGGACGAACTGGAACGGGCCAGGGCCATCGCGGCCGACCCGCGCCTGCACCACGTCGTGGTCGCCGCCGCGGCCGAGGCCCTCCCGTACGCCGAACTGGACGGCCCGCTCACCGACGAACCCGGCCCCTCACTGGTCTTCGCCGCCCGCGAGCGGCGCAGACTCGCCGCCGGAGCGGCCGACCACTTCACCGGCCACGGCGCCCGGCAGGTCCTCGACGCCCACCCGGCCCGCATGGCCGACCTGTTGATGGACCGCCGCCGGCGCCACCTGCTGCGCCCGGTGGCGGCGCTGGCCCGTTCCGCCTCCGCCTCGGGAGCCGCCGGGGAGTCCCTGCTGGTGCCGATCACGGTGTATTCGGCGGCTCGCAGACTCGCCCGTACGTCGTACCGCGCGGGCATGGAGGCGGCCGCGGCCAGACTTCGCGAGGGCGGGGTCACCGAGCGCGCCTCCGGTCCGGTGGACGCTTCCCTCGCCGCCCTGACCTGGGCGCGGCCGGGTCCGGCGGCGGGCTGGCTCACGGGGGAGGCGCTGGCGGAAGTGTCGGTCCGGCTCACGGCCGCCGCCGGGCGCCCCCCGCTGTCGCTGCGGCCGGGGGAGGCCCGGGCCCGTTCCGTACTGGCCCGTCACGCCGCCGACCACCGGGTCTTCGAACAGGCCGTGGAGGTCCGCAGCCAGCGCCTGCACGCCCCGTTCCTCGACAACCAGGTCGTACGGGCCGCACGCGCCCTGCCCGAATCCCTGCGCGTCCAGCCCGGCGCCCGGGCGGAGATCCTGCGCAGCGTTCTCTACTCGGCCGGCGTGCGCGAACTCCCGCCGGGCTGGGGCGCCACCGCGCACACGCCGAACGAGACGGCGACCGGCCTGGGGCTGCGCGCCGCCCTGGGCGACCTGCTGGAACTCTTCGCCGCCCCGCTGCTCGCGGACGCCGGGCTGATCGAGGCCCGGGTCGTGCGGCAGGCGCTGCTCGACGCGGCCGAGGGCCGGCCGGTCCCGCTGGACGGGCTCGCCGAACTCGTCTCGATGGAGCTGTGGCTGCACCGGCTGCTGGCCCGGCGCGGCACCTGCTGGACGGGGACCTCCGCGGCGCGGCGCCGGGCCGTGCCCGAGGGGGTCCCGGTGCACCGCCCGGCGCTGTCCTGACGGTTCGGGTCCGCCCTCACGCGCCGCCGAGGACCAGGGCGGTCGCGATCGCCGGGCCGAAGGCGCCGCCGAGCTGGTAGCAGAGGCTGAACAGGCCGATGGCCGTGGGGCGCTGGGGGGCGGGGACGCTCGACGCGGCCTGCATCGACAGCACGGCGTTGGCGCCGGTCGCGCCGAACACGCCGCCGAGCGTGGCCACCAGGAGCAGCGGGCCCCAGCTCGCGAACACCGCGAGGAGCGCGGCCAGCGCGCCGAGCGTGACCAGGACCGCACGCACGGCCGTCCGCCCCAGGCGCGCGGAGGCCGCCGCCAGCAGCCAGGACAGCGCGGATCCGGTGAGCAGCGCCACGAGCTGACCGGCGCCGGCCGCCGTGACGTCCCAGCCCGCGCGGTCGGCGAGCAGCCGGGGCACCGCGAAGAGCAGGGTGAAGTACGAGGTCGACAGCGCGAGCGCCAGCAGCGCCGAGCCGAGGAAGAGGGGGCTGCGGACCAGCGCGGCCGGGACGAAGCCGTCGGGCCGGCGCCGTACGTGGAGGGCGAGGAGCGCCGCGGCCACGGCCAGGGCCGCCACGGCCACGGCCACCACGGCCGCGGACGCGGAGCCGAGGGCGGCGGCCGGTGCGTGGGGCAGCAGGACCAGGGCGGTGGCCAGCACGGTCAGCAGCGCGGCGCCGCGCGCGTCGAAGCGGCTCCGCGGGGCGGTTGGCGGAGCCGTGACCGCCGCGTGGCGGCCGACCGCGGGCAGCGCCAGCAGCGAGAGCAGGGACACCGAGAGCGAGAGCCGCCACGACACGGCGTGGGAGAGCTGCGCGCCGAGGAGCGGGCCGGCGGCGCCGAGCATGCCGAAGCCGGCGCTGATGACGCCCATGCGGCGGGCCGAGCCGGCCAGGCTCATCGCGGCCGCCACCAGGCCGGCGCCGCCCGCGGCCTGGGCGGCCCGGCCGAGGAGGGCCGCCGGGAGCCAGGGGGACGCGGCGACGAGGAGCGTGCCGCCGAGGAGGAGGGCGCCGGACAGCCGGAGCACCGGCGTGAGGCCCCGGCGGCGCATCAGCCCGGCCATCAGGGGGACGGAGACGGCCATGGCCCAGGCGAAGGCGGCGACGAGCCGGGCCGCGGTCTCGGTGGGCACCCCGAGCGAGGCGGCCATGTCCGGAAGGATCAGCACGGGGGCGTTGGCCGCGGCGGCCACGGGGGTGGCGAGCAGGGCCAGCCACAGCACGGGGACGGGGCCGGGGGTGGGAGCGCGGCCCGTGGCGGCGGTGGTGGCACTGGTGGCGGTGGTGGCCGCTGTAGCGGTGACGGCGGTGGTGGTCATGGTGTGCCCGCTCCGATCCATCTCAAGGCTCAGAATCTCAACGTTGAGATAAAATCAGGGCAGTCCTCTCAACGTCAAGTGTCTCAACGTTGAGATATTGTTGGCGGTGGGATGACAGCCAGTGGAGGAGGAGGCGGCATGAGCGACGCGGTGGACGCGATCATCGGCCAGTGGACGGAGGAGCGGCCCGATCTGGTGCCGGGCCTGTGGCCGGTCGAGGTCCTCGCCCGCATCCAGCGGATGAACCGGATCCTCGACAAGCACCTCAAGGCCTTCGCGGCCGAACGCGACCTGGAGATCGGCGAGGTCGACATCCTCTTCACCCTCCGCCGCAGCGGCCCCCCGTACGCACTCACCGCCGGTGCCCTCATCCCGGCCGCCATGGTGACCTCCGGGGCGATCACCAACCGCATCGACCGCATGGAGGCCAAGGGCCTGGTCGAACGCGTGCGGGACGGCCAGGACCGCCGCACCGTCCGGATCCGGCTCACCGAGCAGAGCATCGCGCTCACCGAGTCGCTGTTCGAGGACCATCTGCGCCAGTACGCCGCCCTGCTCGCCCCACTGGACCCCGCCACCTGCGCCACCCTCGCCCAGGCCCTGCGCACCCTCCTGGAAGCGGGCGGAGACACCTCGATCACCTAGGGGCGCCCGGCGGATCAGGGCCGGGCGCACGGCACAGCGGCACAGCGCCTCGCCGCGGTGCCCTCACTCGACGACGCTCCGCTTCGCCTCCCTCGCCCGCCTGGCGATCCTTCCCCTCGGCCCTGCAGGCCCGGGGACGCCCCATGGCGTCATGCACCACTCCCTGATCCGGCCTGATCCGCCGCCCCTGGGGCGTGGCCGACGGATGAGGGCCGGACCCCGCCCGCCCGGCACGCGGCCTGCCGCGTTGTCGTCGGTCACCGACGCTCCGCACCGGCGCCCGGCCGCCGGGCGGGCGCCGCCACCCGTCGATCACGCCGAGCCTGCGGCGCCCGGCACCGTGCCTCGCCGCGTCGCCCTCGGCCGACGTCGCTGCGCGATCGCCGGCACGCCGGGCCCGGCGCCGGGCTCCGCTCCCTGCTCCGGCCCGATCGGCGAGAGACCCCCTGGGCCGAGTTCCGCCTGCGCGGCGCGGACCGGCGCGCACGCTTCCCCCTGCACCGTCCCCACCGCTGCGCGATCGCCGGCACGCCGGGCCCCGCTCCCTCATCCGGCCTGATCGGCGAGACGCCTCCTGGGCCGAGTTCCGCCTGCGCGGCGCGGCGCGGCGCGGTGCGGCGCGGACCGGCACGGACGCTTACCCCCAGCCCGGCGCCGGGCCTCAACTCCCTGATCCGGCCCGATCGGTGAGGCGCCCGGCCCGGTCGGGTCACGCACCGCGGGGTCCGCCCTCCGGGCGGGCGGCCGGCCGGGCAGAATTGGCGGGTGCGGTATCTCATCCTCGGCGCCACCGAGGCACGCGACGAGGCCGGCGCCCCCCTCCCGATCGGCGGCGCCCGGCTGCGCGCGCTCCTCGCCGCCCTCGCCCTGCGCGCCGGCCACCCGGCCTCCGTCGCCGAACTCGCCGACGACGTCTGGGGCGACGACCCGCCCCAGGACGCCCCCGCCGCCCTCCAGGCCCTCGTCGCCCGCCTCCGGCGCGCCCTCGGCGGCCGGGACACCGTCCACGCCGCCGCCACCGGCGGCTACCGCCTCGCCGCCGCCCGCGACGACGTCGACCTCCACCGCTTCAACCGCCTCGCCGCCCAGGGCGACCGGGAACTGGCCGCCGACCCGGAGACCGCCGCCCGCACCCTGCGCACCGCCCTCTCCCTCTGGCGCGGCCCCGCCCTCGCCGACCTGGCCGAGCCCGCCCGTACCGCGCACGCCGCCGCCCCCGAGGCCCGCCGCTCCGCCGTCCTGCGCCGACGCATCGAGGCGGACCTGCGCGGCGGCGCCACCGCCCCTGCCGAACTCCTGCCGGAGATCGAGGCACTGGTCCACGAAAGCCCGTACGACGAACCGCTACGCGCCCAGCAGCTGCGTGCCCTGCGCGCCGCAGGCCGGCCCGCCGACGCCCTCGCCGCGTACGAGCGCACGCGCCGCGTCCTCGCCGACGGTCTCGGCACCGACCCCGGGCCCGAACTCACCGCCCTGCACGCCGAACTGCTCCGGCCCCGGCCGCCGCAGGCCCCGCCGGACGAGCCCACCGCAGACACCGTCCACCCGCCGGAGGCCCCCCGCGGCAACCTCCGCCCCCGCCTGAACTCCTTCGTCGGCCGCGAGCCCGAACTGGCCTCCCTCCACGACGACCTGACCCGGCTGCGCCTCATCACCCTCACCGGCCCGGGCGGTTCGGGAAAGACCCGCCTCGCCGAACACGCCGCAGCCGCCCACCCCGAGCCCGGCTGGCTCGTCGAACTCGCCCGCCTCGACCACCCCGCCGCCGTCCCCGGAGCCGTCCTCAGCGCTCTCGGCCTGCGCGAGAACTCCCTCGTCGCCCGCGAGACCCCGGCGCCGACGGCCGCCACCGACCCCACCACCCGCCTCGTCGAGCACTGCGCCCACCGCAGCCTGCTGCTCGTGCTCGACAACTGCGAACACGTCGTCGAGGCCGCCGCCGAGCTCACGGGAGACCGTCCGCCCCGTCGAGCCCCTGCCGCCCGACCCCGCCCACCGGCTCTTCGCCGACCGCGGGGCGGCGGCGCGCGCCGGGTTCACCGTGGACGAGGACCCGGCCGCCGTGGCCGAGATCTGCGCCCGTCTCGACGGGCTGCCGCTCGCCATCGAGCTGGCCGCGGCCCGGTTGCGGCTGCTGACCCCGCGGCAGATCGCCGACCGGCTCGACGACCGCTTCCGCGGCGACACCGGGGACGCCGTCCAGGACGTGGCCGACACCCTCGGATCCCTCGTCGACAAATCCCTCGTCCTGGCCGAACCGTACGAGGGCCACGGCATGCGCTACCGCATGCTCGAAACCATCCACGAGTACGCCGCCGAACGCGCCGCCGCCCACCCGGCCGACGCCCGGGCCACCGCCCGCCGCCACGCCGCCCACTACCTCGCCGTCGCCGAGCAGGCCGAACCCCTCATCCGCTCCGCCGCCCAGCTCCCCTGGATCCGGCTCGTCGAGACCGAGCTCGACAACCTCCGCGCCGCCCTCCACACCACGACCGTCGAGGAGGCCGACGTCGAATCCGCGCAGCGCCTGGCCTTCGCCCTCGGCTGGTTCTGGTGGCTGCGCAACTACCGCGGCGAGGGTGCCGAGTGGACGCACCGGATCCTCGCCCTCACCCCGGCCCAGCCGCCCGAGGGCACGCCCGCGTACTGGCGCCGCATGCGTCTGCAGGTCTTCGACATGTTCCTGCTCGCCGAGAGCAACTCCGCCGAGAAGTTCCGCACCCCCGAGTACCTGGACCTCGCGGGCCACATCAAGACGGCCTTCCGCCACGGCTCCCCCGAGACCGCCGTCTTCCCCGGGATTCTCTGGCCCGCCACCTCCTTCCTCACCGGTGACGTCCTCGAATTCCACGCCGACCTGGACCAGTCCGTCGAGAACTGCCGCCGCCACGCGGGCGACTGGGAACTGGGCATCGTCCTCATGCTGCGCACCCACGTCGCCATCGACGTCACCGGAGGTCTGCCCACCGTCGACGCCGACCTCGCCGAGCTCCACGAGATCGCCCAGCGCGTCGGCGACCGTTGGACCCGCGCGCAGGTGGCGAGCGCCGCCGGGGAGATCGCCCTCTCGCGCGGCCGGTACGCCGAGGCCCGCACCGAATTCGAGGAGTGCCTGCGCCTCGCCCGCGAGGTCGGGGCCCACGTCGAGGCGCCCTTCGCCATCGCCCGGATAGCCGAGTCCGCCTACAGCGCCGGCGACCTCGACGACGCCGAGCGGCTCCTGGCCGAGGCCGACGAGGAGTCCGACCAGCACGGCGGCGTGTACGACGTCAGCGCCTACGCCCGGCTCCTCGCGGCCATGCTCGCCCTCCAGCGGGGCGACGCCGTCCGGGCCAGGGCCGAATGCGAGCTGGCCCGCCTCCAGACCGAACGCATCACCGTGCCGGCCCAGCTCACCGCCGGGCTGGACACCGTCGACGCCGTCCTCACCGCACGCGAACGGGGCCCGGAAGCCGCACTGGGCCTGATCGGCCCCGCCCTGAGCACCGCCGTCACCGCCCGGTGCGCCGAGCGCGTCCTGGCCGGCATGGCCGAGGCGGCGGCCCGCTTCCTGGCCGACGCCGAGCGTCCCGCCGAGGCCGTACGGGCCTTCGCGGCGGCCACCGCCTGGCGCGCGGGCCGGCCCCGCTCGGCCCCCGAGGCGACCGTCGTGGACGGCCTCGCCGAACGCACCCGGGCCCTGCTGGGCCCCGACCGCTGGGCGCGGGAGGAGGCCGCCGGCGCCGCCCTCACCCCCGCCGACCTCGCCGCGGCGCTCACCGCCGGCTGATCACCACCGGCCGGTCAGCGGCAGCTGATCACCGCGTCGGCCCAGCTCGCCAGCGTCGGCAGCCTGCCCGGCCCGGCCTGCTCCACCACCAGCCGCAGCGACTTGCGCCCGGCGAGAGAGACCTGCACGGCCACCGCGGGATCCTCGTACCCGAGAGCGCCGGACTGCCACAGCCGCTGCCCGTCGGCGTACACGGAGAACCGCACCGCACCGTCGGTGAACAGCGACAGGCCGTCCACCCCGGCCCATGCCGAGAAGGTGGTGCACTGCCGGTTGAGGGCAATCTCCACCGAGGAACGCGAGTTCACGGTGATCCCCTGCGCGAACCGCCGGTCGCCCACCCGCAGCCCCCAGCGCTGCCACACCCAGCTGCTGCGCCAGGTCTGCAGCTCCGGTCCGCTGTGGTCGCCCTGCACCGCATGCGGGAGCGCGGCGAGCCGGAACGACTGCGGCGGCTTCGGAACGGGCGACGGCGTCGTCGGCTTCGGCGAGGGCACGCTCGGGGACGGTGTGGGCGCGGCCTTCTCCCGGCTGGGGGAGGGCGACGGGGAGGCGGAGGGCGCCGGCGCGGCCGGGGCCGGAGAGGCCTCGGCCGACGGCGTCGGCTTCTGCGACGGCGGTACGGAGGCACGCGCGGGCGGCGGCTCCTCCCCGGCCGGGCCGGGCTCCGCCGAAGGCGAAGGCGAAGGCGAGGGTGAGGCGGGTGCCTTCGGCACCGCCGGAGCCGCCACGCTCGGCGCGGGCTTCGCCCGGGCCTGGGGCTCGGGTTCGTCACCGGCCAGCGCGAACACCACCCCGGCGGCCGCGGCCACCGCGATGCCGGCGGCGATGGCGGCCTTGGCCGGCAGCCCCAGCCCCTCGGAGGCCAGCGCACCCCCGACCGCGGACCCGGACCCACCGGCCCCGGCGGCGCCCCCCGCGGCCCCGGCCCCGGCGGCACCGCTCCCGGCGGCACCTCCCGCTGCCCCGGCCGCACCGGCCGCGGAACCGCCCCCGGCGGTCGACCCGCCCGCGGCGGCCGCCGCGGCCCCGGCCCCGCCCGCGGCGACGGCCCCACCGGCCACCACCCCGGCGGCCTTGGCCGCGTACCCGGCGGCGAACCACCCGATGACCGCCACCGGAAGCAGCGCGGGAATGCCCGCGTTGACGTCCTTGAGCTCACCGGCGGCCAGCCGGCACTTCACGCACTCCTCCAGGTGCCCCCGCAGCCCCCGCTCCGCCCGCATCCGCAGCCCGCCGCGCGCATAGGCGCCCAGCCGGTCCGCGTACCGCGCGCAGTCGCCGCCCTCACTCAGCGCCGAACTCACGTGGGCCTGCAGATAGGCCTGCTTGAGTCCCTCCCGGGCCCGACTGGCCAGCACCGCTGTCGCGTTGGCGCTCAGCCCGAACAGCGGCGCGATCGCACTCGGCGAGGCCTCCTCGACGGTGGTGTGCCACAGCACGGCCTGCCACCGCTCGGGCAGGCTCCGGAAGGCCTGCACGGCCAGCGACTGCTCGGCCACCCGCATCGCCCGCACGTCCGCGCCCAGTTCGAGGGTGTCGTCCCCCGACAGCCCGGACATCCCGGCGCCGCTCTCCGTGCGCGCGGCCGCCTGCTCCGCGAAGACGGCGAAGTCCTCGACGAGATGCTCCCGCCTGGCCGTCTTGGCCCAGGCCGCCGCGACCCTGCGCACGGTGGTCAGCAGATAGGCCCGCACCGACTGGTCGGGCCCGGCACCACCCCGTACCGCCTGCAGGGTCCGCGCGAACACCTCGGCGGTCAGGTCGTCGGCGGTGTGCGCGTCCCGGCAGCAGGACCGCGCGTAGCGCCGTACCGAGTCGGCGTGACGACGGAACAGCTCCTCGTACGCGCCGCCGTCGCCGCCCCGCATCCGGGCGATCAAGTCGCCGTCGGACGGCGGCAGATCGCCCCCGGCACCGCCCCCCGGGGCGGAGGACCCCGACGAACGTGCGTGGCGCCCGCCCGGTTCGCGCTGCGCCGGCACCTGCCGGGCGGGCAGGCTGCCCACCTCGGTCTCGCTCCCGGCACCACCGGGTGACTCTTCACGCCCGTCAATGCTCATCGCGGAAGCTCCCGCACGACACGCTCAACCGGTACACCGATCAAGCGTGTCACACGGCGGACACGCGTCGGACCCCTCTGCGCACCATCCACCCGTCCGGGCAGGTTTCGACGCATCGCCGAACAGCCCATCAGCCGTGCGAATCGGACTGCCGGAACCGCCCCGCCGCCAACACCGGCCCACCGACGGCCCCGTGCCGCCCTGCCGGCCGACCCGGCACCGACCGCGCACCGACCCCGCAGCCACCTCGCAGCGACCCCGCACCGGCCCGGTGCCGGCCCGGTGCCGGCCCACCGAAGGGCCGGCACCGGACCGACGGGATCACGCCGTCCGGGAACGCAGCCCCTCAAGCAGGATGTCGAGCAGCCGGGTCGAAGCCGCCGCCTGCTGCGCCGGGTCGGGCAGCGCGGGCGCCGCCGTCGCTATCACCAGCAGCACGTCGGCCACCGTGACATCGGCACGCAGCTCGCCGGCCTCACGCGCCCGGTGCACCAGCCGTCCGACGACCTCCAGCAGCGCACCCGCGCCCGCGTCGTCCGACGGCTCGTCCTCGGCCGCGCTCCGCGTCGCACCCACGACCCGCAGGCCGGGAGCCCCGGCCGTCTCGGCCGCCTGGCGCTGGTGCGGAACCCGCGCCTCCTCCGCCTCCTCGGCCGCCTCCTCGGCGGTCGAGCCGACGCGCAGCACCTGCGGCGGCAGCAGCCGCCCCGCGCCCGAGGCCACGGAGGTCCGCAGGAAGCGCGACAGCGCCTGCCACGGCTCCTCCTCCTGACCCAGAGCGGTCCTGGCCTGCTCGGTCAGCCGGGCCGTCTCCTCCTCGGCTATCCGCCGCACCAGGACGTCCTTGCTCGGGAAACGCCGGTACACGGTGCCGACACCGACCCGGGCGCGGCGCGCCACGTCCTCCATCGGAGCCCCGTAGCCCAGCTCGCCGAAGACCTCGCGGGCCGCGCGCAGCACGTGCTCCAGGTTGCGCTGGGCGTCTACGCGCAGCGGAGTGGAGCGCCCCACACCGTGCGTGGTCGGGCTGGTCAGGGCACGACCGGTGCTCTCGACCGAGAGCGCGGTCGCAGAACCATGGAAATCGGAAATGTTCATATGTATCCCCCGGTAATCATTTGTCTCCCCCCGGAGACACTCCCCGCCTTCACGCCGAGGGGGGCCACGGTCTCAGGCCCGGTCCTCGACGAGATACGAACATAGTTGAGCCAGAGTCAATTCAGAAGAGGCAGCCCCGGACGGACCACCGCCCGATCGGAGCATTCACCCCCACTTTTCCCTTCCATACCCTCGGAACCTGCCTCTCCGCCCGCTCTGACCTGCGAACTTCCACCCCCGCCGGAGGCCCTCCGCAGCCCCGTCCCAGGGCTACCACCGGTCACACAATTTGTCGGGCCTGTGGACAAACTCCCGGCCACGTTGCGTCATGGGATGGTGAAGGCTGCTAACTCCCGGGGCACGGCCCCCGGTACCCCGCCCCGCACGCGCATCCTGATCGTCGGCGGCGGCTACGTCGGCATGTATACGGCGCTCCGGCTCCAGCGAAAGCTGAGAGCGGGAGAAGCCGAGGTCACGGTGGTCACGCCCGAGCCGTACATGACCTACCAGCCCTTCCTCCCGGAGGCGGCCGCGGGCGCGATCTCCCCGCGCCACGTCGTCGTCCCCCTGCGCCGCGTGCTCGGCAAGTGCCGCATCGTCATCGGCCAGGCCACGCACATCGACCACGCCAAGCGGACCGCGACCGTCAACACGCTCGCCACCGCCGACGAGGCCACCGGCCCCATCGAGGTGGAGTACGACGAACTCGTCCTCGCCCCCGGCTCCGTCTCCCGCACCCTCCCCGTGCCCGGCCTCGCCGACTACGGCATCGGATTCAAAACCGTGGAAGAGGCCATCGGCCTGCGCAACCACGTCATCGAGCAGATGGACATCGCCTCCTCCACCCGCGATCCCGCCCTCCGCGACGCCGCCCTCACCTTCGTATTCGTCGGCGGCGGCTTCGCGGGCGTCGAGGCCCTCGGCGAGCTCGAGGACATGGCCCGCTACGCGGCGCGGTACTACCACAACATCAAGCCCGAGGACATGAAGTGGGTCCTCGTCGAGGCCAGCGACCGCATCCTCCCCGAGGTCGGCCTGGAGATGGGCGTCTACACGGTCCGCGAACTGCGCAGCCGCAACATCGACGTCCGCCTGGAGACCCGGCTCGAATCCTGCGAGGACCGCGTCGCCGTTCTCAGCGACGGCGCCCGCTTCCCCACCCGCACCATCGTCTGGACCGCCGGCGTCAAACCCCACCCGATCCTCGCCGCGACCGACCTCCCCAGGAACGAGCGCGGCCGCCTCGTCTGCACCTCCTTCCTCACCGTCGAGGGCGTCGAACACGCCTGGGCCGCCGGCGACGCCGCCGCCGTCCCCGACATCACCGCCCCGCCCGGCACCGAAGGCCCCCGCCGCGAGTGCGCCCCCAACGCCCAGCACGCCGTCCGCCAGGCCAAGGTCCTCGCCGACAACCTCCTGGCCGCCCTGCGCGGCGAGGTCCTGACCGAGTACGCCCACAAGTACGCGGGCTCCGTCGCCTCCCTCGGCCTCCACAAGGGCGTCGCCCACATCTACGGACGCAAGCTCAAGCGCTACCCCGCCTGGTTCATGCACCGCGCATACCACCTCAGCCGCGTCCCCAGCTTCAACCGGAAAATGCGCGTACTCGCCGAATGGACCCTCTCCGGGCTCTTCAAGCGTGAGATCGTCTCCCTTGGCTCACTCGAACACCCCAGGGCAGAATTCGAACTGGCTGCAGGCGGCGGACCGAAGGCACCTCCCCCGCCCCTCGCCCCCAACCCCCCGCAGAACGGCCAGGGCTGACGTTGTCAGTGCGGTCGGCCACACTGGACGTGTGACCATAGGTGGGCTCACACCTGCACAGAGTGACATCGTCCAGTCAGCGACCGCCCACGAGCGACACAGCGACCACTCGCGACACCACGAGGCTTGAACGCAGTGAACTTCACGCGCTGGAGCGCCCGGTTTCCCGGAACGCAGCGCCGCGCCGCCGCCCGGACCGAACATGCCGCCGCCCAGGCCAAGCGGGGCGAAGGCGCGGTCCCGGCAGCCCGCGGCGGCCGCCCCGACCCCGGAGCGGAGCGGTCCACGCCCGCCGCCGACGGCCACCCCGCCGACCCGACGGTCTCCGGCACCGGCACCGGATCCGGAACGGGCAGCGGCACCGGTACGACCCCCGCCCAGCGGACCGGCGTCCTCACGGCCGTGCCCTCCCTCGACGAACTCTCCGTACGCGAGGTCCTCGGCCGGCTCCCCGCCCTGGTCGCCCTCGTCCACGGCCCCGAGCACCGCGTCGCCTACGTCAACGACGCCTACACCGCAGGCTTCGGCGCCCGCACCCCCGGCGCCCCCGCCCACGAGGCCCTCCCCGAACTCGGCGAGCTCGGCCTCCTCCCCCTCCTCGACCAGGTCCAGCGCAGCGGCAAGCCCCGCACCGCGAAGAACCGCACCGCACCGGGCGGCGGCAGCTCGTACACCGTCACCTGCACACCCGTCGCCTTCCCCAAGCCCAAGCCCGGGACCGGGACCACGGCCACGGCCACGGCCACGGCCACGGCCGAAGCGGACGCCCACCACACCGGCATCCTGATCCACCTCGCCGACGTCACCGACCACGCCGAAGCCGTCGAGCGGCTCCGCGCCAGCGAACGCCGCCAGCGCGAGGCCGCCGTCACCCTCCAGCGCTCCCTCCTCCCGCAGGAGCTGGAACAGCCCGACGACCTGCGCATCGCCGCCACCTATCAGCCCGGCGGCACCGAGGCCGCCGTCGGCGGCGACTGGTACGACGTCATCACCCTCGGCGCCGGCCGCACCGCGCTCGTCATCGGCGACGTCATGGGCCGCGGTGTCCGCGCCGCCGCCGTCATGGGCCAGCTGCGCACCGCCGTCCGTGCCTACGCCCGCCTCGACCTGCCCCCGCACGAGGTGCTCCAGCTCCTCGACGGACTCGCCGCCGAGATCGACGCCAGCCAGATCGCCACCTGCGTGTACGCCGTCCACGACCCCAACGAGGGCCTGCTCGCCTACGCCTCCGCCGGCCACCTCCCGATCCTGGTCCGCGACGAGCACGGCACCGTACGCAGAGCCGCCGACCCCACCGGCCCGCCGCTCGGCACCGGCGGCTGGCTGCACAGCTCCGGCACCATCGCGCTCGGCCCCGGCTCCACCGCCGTCCTCTACACCGACGGCCTCGTCGAGCGCCGCGGCGAGGACATCGACGAGGGCGTCGCCGCCCTCGAACGTGCCCTCGCCGGAGCCCAGGGCACCCCGTCCGTCATCTGCGACCGCCTCATGCGCGCCCTCGGGGTGGACGCCGACCACGACGACGACGTCGCCGTGATGGTGATCCAGCAGCCCGCCCGCGCCGGCGCGGACGCCGAGCTCTTCCACAACGCCGCCCTGGAACTCCTCGGCGGCATCGAGGCGGCCCCGCGCGCCCGGGCCTTCGCCCAGGGCGTCCTCGCCTCCTGGCGCTTCCCCGTCGAGCTGTGCGACCTCGGGGTCCTCGCCGCGAGCGAGCTCGTCGCGAACTCCCTCCAGCACGGCACCCCGCCCATGCGCCTGCGGCTGCGCCGCACCGACCGCCGGCTGATCATCGAGGTCACCGACGGCGACGACCACCTGCCGCGCCGCCGCCGCGCCGAACCGGCCGACGAGACCGGCCGCGGCATCTCGATCGTCGCCACCATCGCCTCCTCCTGGGGCTCCCGCCGCACCCCGGGCGGCGGCAAGGCCGTCTGGTGCGAGTTCGCCCTGCCGGACAAGTAGCCCGCACACGCGTGAGGCCCCGGTCCACACGGACCGGGGCCTCACGCGCACCGCTGCACGAGCAGTACGTGCGTACGTACGCGGCTACGCGTGTACGGGCTCCTTCACCGCGACGGCCGGACCGCCCTGCGCCACGACCCTGCTCGCCAGCACCGGGTTGTCCTGCATCGGCGTGAGGCCCTTGCCGAGCCGCAGCGCCAGAACCGCGATACCGAGCGACACGAGCACGAAGACCGCGATGTACAGCATCGGAACACCCGCACCGAGCGGCACCCCGAGCGGCCCCAGCGCCAGCGCCATCTGCTTGACCAGCGCGAAGGCCGAGTTGTACTGGCCCACCGAGCCCTCGGGCGCCAGATCGGCGACCAGCGGGGCCAGCGTCGGCGACAGCATGGCCTCGCCGATGCCGAAGAGCGCGTACGTGGTGATGAACGCGGCGGCGGCCATCATCGCGCTGCCGTGCCCCAGCCCGGAGAAACCGGCGATCAGCCACGCCCCGGTCCAGATCAGCCCCACGAGCGCGATCACACGCGACCGGCGGCGCTTCTCGACCAGCTTCAGGACGACGAACTGCGCGAGGACGATCGCACCGGTGTTGGCGGCGAGGGCGAAACCGAGCGTGGAGGGGGAGATGCCCGCTGCCTCCGTACCGAAGGCGGCCAGACCCGACTCGAACTGTCCGTAGCAGGCGAAGAACACCACGAAGCCCAGCACGCACAGCTGCACCATGGCTTTGTGCCGCAGCAGCCGCTTCCAGCCGCTGCCACCCGCCTGCGACGGGTCCTTCGGCACGGCGTCCTTGATGCTCGGCGCGTGGGGCAGCCGCACGGTGGCGACGACACCCGCCAGCACCAGGAACATCACGGCCTCGATGCCGAACAGCAGGGTGAAGCTCCCGGGCCGGCTCTCGTCGACGATCTGACCGCCGAGGAGACCACCGATGCCCAGACCCAGGTTCTGCATGAAGAACTGCAGGGCGAAGGCACGGGTCCGGGTGGACGGCGTGGAACACCACACGATCATTGTGGCCAGAGCCGGCTGCATCACGGCCTGACCGGCGCCGAGCGCCAGCGCGGACAGCAGGATGGGCACGATCCCCGTGGAGAGCCCGAGTGCGAGCGCGCCGGCCGAGGCGGCGAAGGCAGCGCCGATGACCACGGGCACCGGACCACGTCGGTCGATGACCCGACCGGTGAAGGGCAGCGCGACGAGAGCGCCCAGGGCGAAGGCCACGAACGCGCTCGTGGCGGCCATGGAGCCCAGACCTCGCACCTGCGCCACATAGATGTAGAGGAACGGAACCGTGAAGCCGATGCCGAACGCCGTCAGCGCGTTCCCGGCCTGGATCCGCCGCATCGCAGCGCCCATCACCTTGGTCACTTCTCACCTGCCTTGATAACTGAAGACTGAAGACTTCATACCTAAAGTTCGACGCTTAACAGTACACACTGAAGGAGTTAGACGCCAACGCGCTCGTGCGATACTTCGACGCATGGGTGACACCCCCGACGGCACCACGTCCGTCCCCGAGCCGAGCCTCGACGAGCAGATCGCCGTCTACCAGCGCGAGTTCCAGGACCTCGACCCGCAGGTCGAGAAGGTCGTCTCGGCCCTGAGCCGCCTGAACCGCCGGATGAACGTCGCGTACGGACGCCAGACCGCGGCCCTGGGCATCAGCAACGCCGAGTGGGAGGTCCTGAAGGCCCTGGTCATCTCCGGCGCTCCCTACCGGATGGGCCCGAGCGAGCTCGCGAAGCAGCTGGGCCTCACGCCGGCGGCGATGACCCACCGGATAGACCGCATGACGGCGGAGGGCCTGGTCACCCGCGAGCGGGACGAGTCCAACCGGGTCCGCGTGATCGTGGAGCTGACGGACGAGGGCCGCAGCAAGTGGCTGGACGCGATGCGCGCGGCCACGATCTTCGAGGAGGACCTCCTCCAGGACCTCTCGACGGCGGAGCGCGGGGTGCTGGGCGACATGCTCACGCGCCTGCTCGACCGGGTGGAAGACCTCCAGTCACCCAGCTGACCACCGGGGTTGACACAGCCTCCACGGGTCCGTAAGGTTCTTCGAGTTGCCCCGCAGCCGGAAGGTTTCGGCGACAACAAATCGGCCGCCTCGTTGCGGCACCCAACTCAGCACGATCTCCCACTGGGAACGATTTCGGCGTGCCCGAATTCATTTCCGAAGGCCGATTATGAATCGCCGGGGAAATCCACTAGAGTTTGGGGAGTCGGAAGGGCCCAACAGCCCGGAAGACAAACCCCGCTGACTGGGGGTCAGGCCCGAAAGAGTCTGATAGAGTCGGAAACGCAAGACAGCAGAACGAAAGCCCGGAGGAAAGCCCGAGAGGGTGAGTACAAAGGAAGCGTCCGTTCCTTGAGA
>NZ_JOAK01000060.1 GCF_000720455.1 Streptomyces virginiae
GGGTGAGGACTGGTGGTTCAACGTGCGTGCGTCGAACACCGAGCCGCTGCTGCGTCTGAACGTCGAGGCCCGTGACGCGGACACCCTGGCCCGTGTCCGCGACGAAGCCCTGAACCTCATCCGCGCCTGACCGAATTCCAGCCCCGTCGGCGTTCGAGGCGCGGGGTGTGGGGCGGAGCCCCACGAACCCCGGCGCAGCCGGGGTTCCCGTGCGCCGGGCCGAGAGGTCCCGGCGCACGGGTCCCACCCCCGCCCGCCCCAGGCCGCACCGGCGGAGCCCCAGGGGTACGCTGACCACGCCCCACCCGCATCCCCGAAGGGAACCCACCCCATGCCGCTCGAAGCCGGCCTCCTGCAGATCCTCGCCTGCCCCGCCTGCCACGCACCGCTCGAGGACAAGTCGGCCGACGAGAACCCCGAGCTGCTCTGCACCGGCCAGGACTGCGGCCTCGCCTACCCGGTCCGCGACGGCATCCCGGTCCTCCTCGTGGACGAGGCCCGCCGCCCCGCCTGACCGGCAGGCACCGTACCCCCCGCACACACCGCACCCGCACCTCACCGCGAGACGCGCAGACAGGTTCCCGTCACCCAACAGCCGGAGGCCGCCATGCTCGACGAGTCGCTCCTCGACGCACCGGACGATCTCGCCCGCGTCGACCGACGGGGCCTGCTCCGCGGCGCGGCCGAGGCCGGGGCCAGAGTCCGTACCGCGGCCCGGCACGCGAGCGAGGCGGGCATCGCCACCCTGCGCCCCGACGGCCGACCGCGCGCGGTCCTGATCGCCGGGCCCGGCACCGCCGCGACCGGTGTCGCCGACCTGCTCGGCGCCCTCGCGGGCGCCTCCGCGCCGGTGATCCGGCTCGATCCCACCGGTGTCGCCCACGCCGCCGGGGCGATGCGCTGGGCCCTGCCCGGCTGGGCCGGGTCCGTCGACCTGCTGCTCGTGGCCACCACCGACGGCACCGAGCCCGGACTCGCCGTGCTCACCGAGCAGGCCTACCGGCGCGGCTGCACCGTCGTCGCCGTCGCCCCCGAACGCTCACCGCTGAGCGAGGCCGTGGACGGCGCGCACGGGCTCCTCGTGCCGATGGCCAAGGCCCCGTACCAGGAGTTCGACGAGTCGGCCGCCGCGGGCCCGGGCGCCCTGTGGGCCCTGCTGACGCCCCTGCTGCTGCTCCTCGACAAGCTCGGCCTGATCGCCGCGGCCCCCGACACCCTCCAGCTCGTCGCGGACCGGCTCGACCGGACCGCCGAACGCTGCGGGCCCGCCATCGCCACCTACTCCAACCCGGCCAAGACCCTCGCCGCAGAGCTCGCCGACTCGCTGCCGCTCATCTGGAGCGAGGGCAACGGCGCCGGGCCCGCGGGCCGCCGCTTCGCCGCCACCCTCGCCGAGCTCGCCGGCCGCCCCGCGCTGGCCGCCGCGCTCCCCGAGGCCCTGCCCGCCCACGGCACCCTGCTCGCCGGTGACTTCGCCGCCGGCGCCGACCCCGACGACTTCTTCCGCGACCGGGTCGAAGAGCCACAGGCCCTTCGCGCCCGCGTCGTCCTGCTGCGCGACCGGCCGGCCGGCGGCCTCACCGCCGCCCCCGCCGCACGCGAGCTCGCCCTCAGCCACGACACGGCCATCAGCGAGCTCGAACCGGAGGAAGGCGCCGAGCTGGAGCAGCTCGCCGAACTGCTCGCCGTCACGGATTTCGCCACCGCCTACCTGGCGTTGGCCTCCGGGGGACACAGCTGAGACCCGCGCACGTGCCCGGATCTATCCAGGAAAGACGACGATGGACCGCCTGACCAACACGATCCGCCCCTACGCCTGGGGATCCACCACGGCCCTCCCCACGCTCCTCGGTGTCGAACCCACCGGTGAGCCCCAGGCCGAGCTGTGGATGGGCGCCCACCCGGGCGCCCCGTCCCGCGTCGACCGCGGCGCCGGCGAGAGGTCGCTCGCGGAGGTCATCGCCGCCGACCCCGAAGGAGAACTCGGCGCCGCCACCGTGGCCAAGTTCGGTCCCAGGCTGCCCTTCCTCTTCAAGATCCTCGCCGCCGGCGCCCCGCTGTCCCTCCAGGTCCACCCCGACCTGGCCCAGGCGAAGGCGGGGTTCGAGGACGAGGAGCGGCGCGGAATCCCGATCGACGCGGCCCACCGCAACTACAAGGACCCCAACCACAAGCCCGAGATGATCTGCGCGATCACTCCGTTCGACGGGCTCTGCGGCTTCCGCTCCCCGCAGGCGTCCGCCGACCTGTTCGAGGGGCTGGGAGTGGGCTCCCTCAAGCCGTACGCCGACCTGCTGCGCGCCCACCCCGAAGAGGCCGCGCTGCGCGAGGTGCTGACCGCCGTACTGAGCGCGGACCGCGAGCAGATGGCCCGTACGGTCGCCGAGACCGCGGCCGCCGCCGAGCGCCTGGGCGGCGAGTACGCCACGTACGCCGCCCTGGTCCACGAGTACCCGGGCGACCCCGGCGTCATCGCGGCCATGCTGCTCAACCACGTCCGACTCCAGCCCGGCGAGGCCCTGTTCCTCGGCGCGGGGGTCCCGCACGCCTACTTCGACGGCCTCGGCGTCGAGTTGCTGGCCAACTCGGACAACGTGCTGCGCGCCGGGCTCACCCCCAAGCACGTGGACGTGCCCGAGCTGCTGAAGATCGTGAAGTTCGAGCCGAGCGACCCGACCGTCATGCGGCCCGAGGGCGACGGCGGCGAGGAGGTCTACGAGGCCCCCATCGACGAGTTCCGGCTCTCCCGCTTCCTCCTCGCGCCCGGTGGCGCCCCCCAGGTACTGGCGGACGGCGCCCCGCAGATCCTGCTCTGCACGGCCGGCTCCGTACGGGCCGGTGAACTGGCCCTCTCGCCCGGGGGATCGGCTTTCGTGCCGGCGGGTGAAAAGGTCGAACTGTCCGGAAACGGAACGGTCTTCCGGGCCACCGTGGTGGTCTGACGCGGCGTCCGCCCCAGGGGCTGCAACAATGTGCGGCCGTAGTCACTGGCCCAGGAAGGACACCCTGCACCCATGAGCGCGTCGGGCGGTACCAAGGCGATCGTGGCGGCACTCGCCGCCAACCTCGCCATCGCTGTAGCCAAATTCGTGGCGTTCCTCTTCAGCGGCTCGTCCTCGATGCTCGCGGAAAGCGTCCACTCCGTGGCGGACTCCGGGAACCAGGGACTGCTCCTCCTCGGCGGGAAGAAGGCCCAGCGCGAGGCGACGCCGCAGCACCCCTTCGGGTACGGGCGCGAGCGCTACATCTACGCCTTCCTCGTCTCCATCGTGCTCTTCACCGTCGGTGGCATGTTCGCCATCTACGAGGGCTACGAGAAGATCCACGAACCGCACCCGATCGAGGCCTGGTACTGGCCGGTCGGCGTCCTGGTCTTCGCGATCATCGCCGAGTCCTTCTCCTTCCGCACCGCCATCAAGGAATCGAACGAGATCCGCGGCAAGCTGTCGTGGACCCAGTTCGTGAAGCGGGCCAAGGCCCCCGAACTGCCCGTCGTGCTGCTGGAGGACCTCGGCGCGCTCATCGGCCTGGTCCTGGCGCTGGCCGGCGTCGGCCTCGCCCTGCTGACCGGCAACGGCGTCTGGGACGGCATCGGCACCCTGTGCATCGGCATCCTGCTCATCGCCATCGCGATCGTCCTGGCCGCGGAGACCAAGTCCCTGCTGCTCGGTGAGGCCGCCGGCGTCGAAGAGGTCGAGAAGATCAAGGCCGCGGTCGTCGACGGGGACGTCGTCACCCGCGTCATCCACATGCGCACCCTGCACCTCGGCCCCGAGGAGCTGCTGGTCGCCGCCAAGATCGCCGTCGAGGGCAACGACACCGCGACCGAGGTGGCGGACGCGATCAACGCCGCCGAGGCCCGCATCCGCGAGGCGGTCCCGATCGCCCGGGTGATCTACCTGGAGCCGGACATCTACCGTCCCGAGGCCGCCGAGTAGTCCGCGCACGTACGCCGAAGGCCCCCGCGAGCAACAGCCCGCGGGGGCCTTCGGCGTGTGCGGGACGGCTACGGGGCGTCCACCCGAGTGGCTCCCCAGACGGGCCCCTGCACCTCGGCCGGCCCGCGCCTGCGCGCCACGAGCGAGGCGATCCCCAGCCCGAGCCCCGCGAGCAGGAGTCCGGTCCCCGCCAACGAGATCAGACCGAGGGCGATCACCAGCGGGGCCGCCTCGTGGAGGCCGGCATCGATCCCGGTCACCGCGGACACTGGCAGCGTTCCCGCCGGGGTCTCCTCGTGGAACCGGGAGTCCGCCGAGTTGCCGCGGTTGTCGCCCAGTACGAACATCCGGCCCTGCGGCACCGAGACGGCGAAACTCACCCCGCCGGCACCGGGGTCGCCGTCGCGCACGTACGGCTCGTCGAGCGGCTTCCCGTTGAGGGTCAGCGTCCGGTCGCCCACCGCGTAGGAGATGTGGTCCCCGCCCAGGGCCACGACCCGTCCGATGAACGGGCCGTCGAGTCCCCAGTCGGCCGGGTCGTAGGTGATCACGTCACCGTGGCGTACCTGGCCGGGGTTCCTCTCCATCGCGAGCACTTCCCCGACCGGGACCGTGGGCAGCATGCTCTCGCCGAACTGCTTCACCGGGGCGAACCGGCCGAACATGTACGCGTACGGTCCGGCGGCCAGCGCGACGCCCAGCACCAGCAGGGCGATCGCCCAGATACCCCGTCTCCGCCCAGGCCTGCGTGCCATCGATCCCCAACCCCTCCCGCCGATACGAACGGCCGGAAGACTACGGTCTGGCCGAAACCCCTCCACGGGTGGGGTGGGCGACCCACCATCCGAACCCGGCCAGTTCCCCGTCCGCTGGGGCCGCCGCCGCCGATCGGTGTAGATTCGTCATCAGTGTCAGGCGTCGCTGCTGATGGCGGGTCGGGCGGTCCCTGCGACCGGCCGAGGGGAGAGAGGACCCCCGACGGACTGTGCTCGGTGTCCCGTCCCCAGGACGGCGCACGGACCAGCCGTACCCACCTCTCGAACCATGAGGAGCAGCACCCATGGACTTCAAGGTCGCAGACCTCTCCCTTGCCGCGTTCGGCCGCAAGGAGATCACCCTGGCCGAGCACGAGATGCCGGGCCTGATGTCGATCCGCCGTGAATACGCCGAGGCCCAGCCTCTGGCCGGCGCCCGCATCACCGGCTCGCTCCACATGACCGTGCAGACGGCCGTGCTCATCGAGACCCTCGTCGCCCTCGGCGCCGACGTCCGCTGGGCCTCCTGCAACATCTTCTCCACCCAGGACCACGCTGCCGCCGCCATCGCGGTGGGCCCGAACGGCACCCCGGAGAACCCGCAGGGCGTCCCGGTCTTCGCCTGGAAGGGCGAGACGCTGGAGGAGTACTGGTGGTGCACCGAGCAGGCGCTCACCTGGCCGAACACCCCCACCGGCGGCCCGAACATGATCCTCGACGACGGTGGTGACGCCACCCTCCTCGTCCACAAGGGCGTCGAGTTCGAGAAGGCCGGCGAGGCCCCGGACCCGTCCACCGCGGACTCCGAGGAGTACGCGCACATCCTCACCCTGCTCAACCGCACCCTCGGCGAGAACCCGCAGAAGTGGACGCAGCTCGCGTCCGAGATCCGCGGCGTGACCGAGGAGACCACCACCGGTGTGCACCGCCTCTACGAGATGATGCAGGCCGGTGACCTGCTCTTCCCGGCGATCAACGTGAACGACGCCGTCACCAAGTCGAAGTTCGACAACAAGTACGGCTGCCGCCACTCCCTGATCGACGGCATCAACCGCGCCACCGACGTCCTCATCGGCGGCAAGGTCGCGGTCGTCTTCGGCTACGGCGACGTCGGCAAGGGCTGCGCCGAGTCCCTCCGCGGCCAGGGCGCGCGCGTCATCGTCACCGAGATCGACCCGATCTGCGCCCTCCAGGCCGCCATGGACGGCTACCAGGTCGCCACGCTGGACGACGTCGTCGAGACCGCCGACATCTTCATCACCACGACCGGCAACAAGGACATCATCATGGCCGCCGACATGGCCAAGATGAAGCACCAGGCGATCGTCGGCAACATCGGCCACTTCGACAACGAGATCGACATGGCCGGCCTGGCCAAGGTCGACGGCATCGTCAAGGACGAGGTCAAGCCCCAGGTCCACACCTGGACGTTCCCCGACGGCAAGGTCCTGATCGTGCTCTCCGAGGGCCGCCTGCTGAACCTCGGCAACGCGACCGGCCACCCGTCCTTCGTCATGTCGAACTCCTTCGCGGACCAGACCCTGGCCCAGATCGAGCTCTTCACGAAGCCGGAGGAGTACCCGACCGACGTCTACGTGCTCCCCAAGCACCTCGACGAGAAGGTCGCCCGCCTCCACCTCGACGCCCTCGGCGTCAAGCTCACCACCCTCCGCCCCGAGCAGGCCGCCTACATCGGCGTCAAGGTCGAGGGCCCGTACAAGCCGGACCACTACCGCTACTGATCACCACCCGATCAACCGCGGACGTACCTGAAGCAGGCCCCCGGCACACGTGCCGGGGGCCTGCCCCGTCTCCCCCTCCGATCCGAAGAAGAGTGCGCACCATGCCCCGCGGCCGCTACTCGCTCCACGACCCGCACGACCACACCCCCCTCGGCGAGGAGCACTTCCACTGCGCCCCCGGGCCCTCCGGCTGGCGCTACGTCTCCCAGCTCACCGCCCCGGACGGCGACCACCGGGGATCCGTGGACCTGGCGATCGACGAACTCGGCCGCCCCATCCGCCTGGAGGTCAACGCCGCGAGCTGGCAGGTCCGCGGAGCCGCCCTCGACGGGGTCACCTGGGTCCGCACCGACCCGACCGGCACCGAGGCCACCGAGGGCAACATCGCCGCCCCCGGCTTCACCGGCACCTCCCCGGCCTTCCTCATCGCCACGTCCCGCCTGCTGCGCCCGACCCCCGGCGCCCCCGCCACCCGCGTCCGGCTGCTCGCCCTCACCGACCCGGTCCTGGCCCCGCGCACGGTCGACCAGGCCTGGGCGCTGGTGGCCCGCGAGGAGCACCCCACGGACAGCGGCCCGCTCCTGGTGGACGAGTACCGGGTCACCGCCCTGGACACGGGCGAGGTGCACACGGTCCACATCGCCGGCGACGTGGTCCTCTCGGCCCCCGGCATCGAACTGGAACACCTGGAGACACCGCCCTCGGCCTTCGAGGACCAGTGACCCCTCAGGCCGGCGGAGCGAACCCGCCGGCGCGCGGAACCTCCGCGGGTGCCGCGGGCGCGGTGGGCGCCACGGGCACCGGGGCGACGTACGGGGGCGGCACGGGCGTCGGGGCGGTGGGGGCGACGTACACGGACGGGACGGGCGCAACGGGAGACGCCGCGGCCGCGGCGCGGAAGGCCCGGGCGGCATCGCGCGACTGACGCTCGTGGACCACGGCCATCAGGAAGGCCGCCGCCGGCACCCCCGCCGGCGGCGGCGCCCCCGTACGCGCCACGAGATCGTCCGCGAGCCGCGCCGCCATCGCCGCCCCCACCTGCGGATCCAGCTGGTTCATGCGGGTCAGGTACTGGCGGATCGCCAGCCACAGCCCGTCCGGCACGGCCGACAGGTCCAGCTGGGTGAACCGCCCGGCCAGCCACGGCGGCGGTGGCGGCACCGGCATCACCCGGGCCCCCGGCACCCGCTCCCGGACCACCAGGGTCCCCGCGAAGACGTCCCCGAGCCGCCGCCCGCGCGCCGACACCAGCGAGGCGATGGCCGCCACCGTGCCGAAGGTCAGCAGCAGCTCCACGACCCCGAGGGCCCCGCGCACCAGCGCGTGGCGGAACCGGATCGGCCCGCCGTCGTCGCGCACCACCCGCAGCCCGCACGCGAGCTTGCCCAGGGAGCGCCCGTGGGACAGGGTCTCCACCCCGATCGGAATGCCGACCAGCAGCAGCAGGAAGCCCGCCACCCCGATGGCGGCCTGCGCGGCCGGGTCCAGCGAGGCGGTCGCGAGGGTCAGCCCGATCGTGAGGAGGACGTAGACGGTGACGTAGACGGCCAGGTCCAGGAGGATCGCCAGCGCCCGGCTCGGCAGCCTCGCCGGCCGCAGCCCGAGGACGACCGCGTCCCCCGTCACCAGATCGCTCACCGCAGCACCTCTCATGTGACCTGCTCCGCCCCTACGGCATCCAGTCTGCCAAGCTGACCACACTAGGAATAGGCAGCGGCCAGGGGACCTGGGCAGGGGAGCGCACCGGATGGATCTCGACGTCTTCGTCACGGCACACCGCGCGGAATGGGACCGCCTGGAGCAGCTCCTGGGCCGTGGCCGCAAGCTGACGGGCGAGGAGGCCGACGAACTCGTCGCGCTCTACCAGCGCACCTCGACCCACCTCTCCCTCGTCCAGTCCAGCGCCCCCGACCCCATGCTCACGGGGCGGCTGACCCAGCTGGTGGCGCGGGCCCGCGCCACGGTCACGGGCACCCGCCGCGCGGGCTGGCGCGACGCCGCCCTCTTCTTCACCGTCGGCTTCCCGGCCGCGGTCTACCGCAGCCGCCGCTGGTGGATACCGACGGCCCTGCTCTCCACGGCGCTCGGCGTGCTCATCGGCTGGTGGATAGCGACGCACCCCGAGGTCCAGGGCGCCATCGCCGCCCCGGAGCAGCTGAAAGAGCTGACGAAGCCGGGCGGTGAGTACGAGACGTACTACTCCAGCAACCCCGCGGGCTCCTTCGCCGCCCAGGTGTGGACGAACAACGCCCAGGCGGCCGCGATGTGCCTGGTCCTGGGCGTCTTCCTGGGGATCCCGGTGCTGTGGATCCTCTTCCTGAACATGGCCAACCTCGGGGTCGGCCTCGGCCTGATGGCGTCCGCCGGCCGGCTCGACGTCTTCCTGGGCCTGATCCTCCCGCACGGCCTGCTCGAACTGACGGCCGTCTTCGTGGCGGCGGGTACGGGTCTGCGCCTGGGCTGGACGGTCATCGACCCGGGGCCCCGGACCCGGCGCACGGCCCTCGCCGAACAGGGCCGCGCCGCCCTCGGCATGGCCATCGGCCTCGCGGTGGTCCTGTTCGTCTCCGGCCTGATCGAAGGCTTCGTCACCCCTTCCGGCCTCCCCACCTGGGCACGCATCACGATCGGCGTCGTCGCCGAGGCCGCCTTCCTGATCTACGTCTTCGTCCTGGGCGGCAGGGCCTCCCGAGCCGGCGAGCTCGGCGACGTGGAGGAGGCGGACCGGACGGCAACGCTCCCGACCGCGGCCTGATGTGCGTACAAGCCTGCTGAGCTGCTAGTCTCCTCGTCGTCCCGCAAACGCCGTTGACACGGAACGAGCGGGGAGGTAGATTCGAACGGTTGCCTCGAACTGGACAAGTTCGGCAGTGATGGTTTAAAGTCTTTCTCACCCCACATGGACATCAAGATCCGATCGGGGTACGTCCGACTCCTCATTTCAGGAATTCGAGGCCGGAGAAATCCGGTGGAAAACCTCTGATAGAGTCGGAACCGCCGGAAAGGGAAACGCGAAAGCGAAAACCTGGAAAGCGCCGAGGAAATCGGACACGAAAGCGTCTGATAGAGTCGGAAACGCAAGACAGCAGAACGAAAGCCCGGAGGAAAGCCCCAGCCGATGTTGCTGAGGGTGAGTACAAAGGAAGCGTCCGTTCCT
>NZ_JOAK01000061.1 GCF_000720455.1 Streptomyces virginiae
GCCGGATACGGCCGAGCCAAACTCGACCTCCTGCGAACCCGGATCCTCCTCAGAACCTGACCACCAGCCGATCACAAGATCAGCGACAGAGTCCGTTCACCTGTACCGGCGTGAGCACATGCGGGGGGTACGCCGACACCGGGGTAATCGGGACGAGCGGCGCGGTGGTGTCGGGCATGACGGCTCCTCACGTACGGGCCACCGCGCGGCTCGCGATGGCCCAGGTCCCGAGACTGGGCGCGCGGCCCTGTGGACAGAGTCCGCCGCTGACGGGGGAGAGCTCGCCCTGACTTCGGCTCCCACATGGCCACTTTGACGCGATGCCCGTCACGGCCGCCGCTGTCCAGGTTGGTGTGGCAGCGTCAGCGAGCCGTGCACCCGCCCGGGGGAACGGCGCGCCAGGATGGGGAGCCCCGAGGGCCCGGCGCCCCCGAGCGGAAGGAGAGCGCATTGATCACCACGAACGTTCAGCGCCACGGCACGGTCCTGGTCAGCGTCACCGGGGCACTCGACGGGGAGGCGGGCGCGGAGCTCCAGCGGGCGCTGGACGACGTCACCACCGGTGAGCGGGATCTCATCGTCGACCTTCACGGCGCGATGTCCATGGACGCCGACGGCCTGCTCCATCTCCTGGCCCTGCACCGGCGGGCGGGGAGCCTGGGCCTGCGCGTCCTGGTCGTCGGCTGGCAGCCCCAGCCCCAGCAGCTCATGGCCGATGTCGCCGGCATCCGCGGGCGCGGCTCGGCCACCGGCGAACGGTACGCGGTGGCGGGCTTTCGCCGACTGATCGAGGAGCGGGCGCAGCGCGCACGCGACCTCTCGGATTTCGGTGCCGGTTGGCTGTCCGGCGTCTAGCGAGGCCCCGGTCCGTCGCTCGCACGGACGGTTCCCATTCCTCGGGGCCGGCGCCTCGCCACTCCACGAAGTCGGGGTGGCGTACTTCCGAGGGTGCTCATGGTGCCAGGGGATCGTCGTCCGGCGGAGGCTCGAGCGCCGGGGGAGGCAGCGCCTCCTACCGGAACTGCACCGCTGTCAGGGAAGCCGGGGCAGCCCAGATCCACCGCAATCAGCCAACTTCGCGACGAACTCGCTGCCGCATCCTGCAGCCGACGGCGAGCACTCGGAAACGCTGCGCTCGGGGTGAGCCAATATCTGTCACCGCGACCTAAGAATTTAACGGATCCCGCGGGGAGAGTTTCTATCGCCACGCGGCAGTCGGAAATATACAGCGCACACAAGCCGCTGCAGCGTGCTACTGTCGATCTCGGTTGCAGTTTTGGTACCCAAGAACTTCAAGTGCCTCCAGTCGGACTTCGGGCCGCAGGAAGCGCTTCGTATTTCCCGGTCAATTTCCCGGGCGGGGCATCATTGCGGCGACACGGCGTCCGCACAGTGCAGACGTTGATGTATTGCCCCAAAGGAGATATGACATGGCTGCTGGTACCGTCAAGTGGTTCAACGCGGAAAAGGGTTTCGGCTTCATCGAGCAGGACGGTGGCGGCGCTGACGTGTTCGCCCACTACTCGAACATCGCCGCCCAGGGCTTCCGCGAGCTGAACGAGGGCCAGAAGGTCACCTTCGACATCGCGCAGGGCCAGAAGGGCCCGACGGCCGAGAACATCGTTCCCGCCTGACGCTGACGCGCATTCTGTAGCTGGGGCCCGCATCCCTCGGGGTGCGGGCCCCAGCTGCGCGCATTTTCCGCGGTGCGTTCACCCGCGGTATCAAGCATTGAGAGATGCGGCCGACTGGCCCTCTCGCAGCTGCACCCGACTTCTTCTCCTGGTCGTCGCGTCCGCATGACGCCACCTCATTTCAGCGTCTGAGCCCGAACAGATTCCTGTCCGCCAGATCGCCATCGCATTCCATTCGGCCCGTTCTCGCAATTCCCTGCGTCTCTCGTACGCTGCGGGAATTCCTTGATACGTGCCGTATCAAGGAAGGTTCCGCATGAACCCCACTCGTACGAACGAGCGCTCTTCTCGCACCCGCGGCCGCACCGGCGGCCCCGCATTCGGCACCGGCGCCGGTTCGGGTCGGGGCAGCCGCTTCGGCCCGTCGACCCCGAGCCGTTCCGGAGGTCCGAGCCGCTCGGGCGGATACGGCCGCCGACCCGCCGCGATCCAGGGCGAGTTCGCACCGCCGAAGACGATCACCCCCGCGCTGGACGCCGTCGAGGCATTCGCCGACCTCGACATGCCGGCCCAGCTGCTCACCACTCTCACCCGTGAGGGCATGGCCAAGCCGTTCCCGATCCAGGCCGCGACGCTGCCCAACACCCTCGCGGGCCGCGACGTCCTCGGCCGTGGCCGTACCGGCTCCGGCAAGACCCTGGCCTTCGGCCTCGCGCTGCTGGCCCGTACGGCCGGCCAGAGCGCCGAGTCGGGTCAGCCGCTCGCGCTGATCCTCGTACCGACGCGAGAGCTCGCCCAGCAGGTCACCGCCGCCCTCACCCCTTACGCCCGGGCGGTCAAGCTGCGCCTGGCCACCGTGGTCGGCGGCATGCCGATCCACCGCCAGGCCGGTGCGCTGCGCGCCGGAGCCGAAGTGGTCGTCGCCACGCCCGGCCGCCTCAAGGACCTCATCGACCGCGGTGACTGCCGCCTGAACCAGGTCGCCGTCACCGTCCTCGACGAGGCCGACCAGATGACCGACATGGGCTTCATGCCGCAGGTCACCGCCCTCCTCGACCAGGTACGTCCCGAGGGCCAGCGGATGCTGTTCTCCGCCACACTCGACCGCAACGTCGACCTGCTGGTCCGGCGTTACCTGACCGACCCGGTCGTGCACTCCGTCGACCCCTCGCAGGGCGCGGTCACCACGCTGGAGCACCACGTCCTGCACGTCCACGGCGCCGACAAGCACCGGACGACGACGGAGATCGCGGCCCGTGACGGCCGGGTGATCATGTTCCTGGACACCAAGCACGCCGTGGACCGCCTCACCCAGGACCTCCTCGACAGCGGGGTCCGCGCCGCGGCCCTGCACGGCGGGAAGTCCCAGCCCCAGCGCACCCGGACCCTGGCCCGGTTCAAGACCGGACACGTCACCGTGCTGGTCGCCACCAACGTGGCGGCGCGCGGTATCCACGTCGACAACCTGGACCTCGTCGTCAACGTCGACCCGCCGACCGACCCGAAGGACTACCTCCACCGCGGCGGCCGTACCGCCCGCGCCGGCGAGTCCGGCAGCGTCGTCACCCTCGTCACCCCCAACCAGCGCCGCGAGATGGCTCGCCTCATGCAGGCCGCCGGCATCACCCCGCTGACCACCCAGGTCCGCTCTGGCGACGAGGCCCTGAACCGCATCACCGGCGCCCAGGCCCCCTCCGGCATCCCGGTCACCATCACTGCACCGGTGTCCGAGCGGCCCAAGCGCAGCACGGCTTCCCGCGGTCGACGCGGGCCGGTGTCGGCTGCCCGGCGCGCGAGCCTGCGACAGACCGCCTTTGATGCGGCGGCCTGAGAACCACGTGATCAGGACACTGACCCACCTCTGTAGGAGGCACCTTTTGACGCTGGTCCAGATGCAGCACCGCCCGGCGCATGCCGATGCCCATGCCGACCTGGTCCACCGGACGGTGGACGAGGCCATGGAAGCGGCCGGTCCACAGGTTTGCGACGACATGACCGTCGAGGTGGCCCTGGCCGTCATCGCCGGCGCCCGCGCGGACCATCTGCTCGTCTGTGACGAGGACGGCCTGTGCACCGGGATGGTCACCCGTGCCCAGCTCACCGCCGTCCGCGACAGCGCGGCGTACACGGACCGGACCCGTCTGCGTGATGTTCTCGGCGACCGCGGGCCGTTCGCCTCGCCCATGACGACGATGGCCGAGGCCGACCACGCGATGCGTTACCGCAGGCTCACCGCCCTGCCCGTCGTGGACGAACAAGGCGGCGCCCTGGGCGTCCTGGCCCTCAGCCGCTGAACCACCGCACCGTGGTCGGCCGTTTCCCCTTAACCCTGTGAGGCATCCATGCGCTGTGTCATCGCCCGTTTCCCGTTCGACCTGACCAGAAGCGGTGTCCTGGAATCGATGAAGGGCATCAAGCCCGAGCAGGTCATCGGCGAGTCAGTGATCATCGGCCGCCGCACCTACCCCGTCAAGCAGGTCGGCCAGGTCATCACCCGCCAGGACCGCCGCGACTTCAGCGCCGGCGAAGTCCTCCGCGCCATGACCCAGCTCGGCTTCACCTGCCGCGGCGGCCTTCCCCGGACCGCCGTGCCCACGCGCGTGCTCAGCCCCCTCCAGCGGGCCTCCGCGATGCTCGGCACCCCCGTGACCGCCTGACGGGTGGCCCGGCGGTGCCGCCACCCGATGAGCGAAAGGGGGCCCGACCGGCACACGCCGGTCGGGCCCCCTTTCGCCTGCCCAGGGCTTCCTGAGCCGGCCGGTTCAGTGGTCGGAGTAGCTGAAGTCGCCCACGGTCCAGGCGCTGACGTCCGCGATCGAGACGCGGTACATCCCACCCGTCTCCGGGATCCCCACCGTGCCCTGAAGAATGCGGGCCACATGGAAGTGCAGGTGAGTGGGTGGCCCCTCCTGGGGTGTCGTGGCGGTGAAGATCGCGGAGAACTCGCCCAGACGGGCGGAATCCGTCAGCACCTCCGACACCCGCTGCCTCCATACGGCTTCGGGAGCAAGTCGACCGGTGATGACGGCGCCGGAGGTGACCACGGTCAGGGACATTTGATTGCTCTGCCCGGACTCCACCAGGGTGGCAACGTCAACGAGCAGCTCGTCAGGCTTCGACATGAGAGCCGATTTTATGCACCGGTCGTCCCGTCCTCTCGACCGGGAGCGCTACCGGCCGCGAAGAGCGCTCACGTCCTCCCGCCGGAGGACCGACGAGTGCCAGCCGTCGCTCGGGGGAAGCGGTCATGCGCCAGCCGACGGCCTCCGCCACGGCGCACGGCGTTCGTGACGAGCTCGGCACGACCAAGACCACGATGTCCGCGGCCTCCGCAGCCGTCGGCTGACGGAGATGGTCCGGAGACTGGTTTCGCGACCCCATTGGAGAACAACCTCAGCCACTGTCATGACTGCGATGCCGGCGACCGCAGCCCGACGCCCGCGCCACCCGCCTCCCGCGGCCATTGCCATAGCCCCAACGCACCACAGCTTCGTGTGCTCGGCAGCTTCCTCGACCCGCGGCAGCAGCCGCCGAGCCCACGGCGAGTCCCAGGCAGCCATCAGGCGGGTGAGTCGCTCATCGCGATCACGCGTCGCAGCTCGACGCTCCGACTCACTTCGAACCCGATGCGTGGCGCCACGGGTGGGGCCTCCGTCGTCTCCACGCGGTCCAGAGTCAGGTCACTGGGTCCCGACTGGTGAGGGGCGACGGGCAGGCAACCACCGGGCCCCGCCACCCGCCCATGCTGCGCGGGCAGGGTCTGGCTCCGGTGCCGGGCCGGCGAAGCACGACCTCAGCAGCGGCCGCGTCGGGCCGGCGTCACCCCGGCCAGGTACCCGTGAGGCGCCGTATCGCTACAGCCCCCGATCGGTCGACCGAGGCCTTGACCACGGCAAAGATCGCACCCTGGATGGCCGCGGCGAGCAGGATCTGTTTCCAGGTGCGGTCCTCGTCGGTGGCGTCGGGAGCATCGTCCTCGCCCTCGATGACCTTCCAAGCCTGCTTGAAGGCAGCACCGGCAACCACGCCGCTGAGGGCTCCCAGAGCCATTCCGACGGGCTTGTAGGCGATCTTGGAGGCCTTCATCGGCGTCCCCGGCTGCGGCGGACCAGCAGCAGGGCGACCACAGTGGCGCCGACCGCGAGGAGCGGGATGCGGTTGGCGCGGGCGACTGTCGCTGCGTGCCCGGCCCTCTCCATAAGCGGGTCGGGGGTCTTGTTCTTCACCAGCTGGGCGGCCTGCTCCCTCTTCTGGCGGATCTGGTCGGCGACCATCGCCGCCCTCTCAACGGCCTGTCCCTTGACGGCGGCCGACTTCTCCTTTGCCTGGGCCTTGATGTCGGCCTTGCCCGCGAGCGCCTCGATGGTCTGGCCGAGCTCGTCGCGGGTGCGCTCCACCTGATCGCGCAGTTCTGCGGGGCTGGAACTCGCAGAGCTGGGCGAGGGGGTCCCGATGTGGGTCCGGGCGTCGTCGTTCATCGGTGTGCTTTCTCCTCGATCTCGGACAGTTCGGCTTGGACGCTGTCGATGGTCTGCTCGGGAGCCGGTGCGCTGGCTTGGGCGATCTGCTTCTTCCGTGCCAGTGCCGTCCCGCCCGCCACGGCCGCCAGGACGGCAGTGATGATGAGGGCGGCGTCCCATACCGGCAGAACCAGCGCGACAGCGGCTACAGAGGTTGATGCCAGGGCCTGGAGTACCAGGACTCCGAGGATGCTTGCGGCTCCATAGAGCGCGCCGCCCTTCCCGTATCGCTTGCCCTTCTGGCTCATCTCCGCTCGGGCCAGGTGCATTTCCTCGGGCACCAGGACGGATATCTGCTGCGAGGCGCGTGACACCAGGACTCCCACGGAGCCATCGGCAGCGTGATCCTGCCGCTGCATCGTGCTCATGACGGGGACACCTCGCCTTTCCCTCGATCTGCCGGAACGCGCGACACGTCCGTCAATGCTCCATTCAGCGATACGTGCCGTGACCGGTTGGTCTGGCAGCTGGCTTGTGACAACCAGTGCCAGGCCCCGGCCTCCAGGCCGCACCCGCGCAAGTCATCCCGAGTACCTCTCCACTGCAATTGAGATGCTCATGCCGTTCGCTGTGGCGCGGCTACCCCGGAACCGCCATGCCACCCGCGCGGCAATCCACGTCGTAGGAGAAGGGTTCGCGAGCGGCCCTGGAGTGCGGCTGGTGCGGGTCGGTGAACGCTGGCCAGACGCCGGTCTGGCGGCCGCAGGTGTGTCCGCATGCGGCGGCAGTCGCCGGCACTCCAGGCCCGGTTGTCCCGGGGCTCAACGTGTGGTTCGTCGGGCAACTCGGTGAGCCGGTGGGGCGCGCGCTCCTCAACGTGCGGGGCCGGGCCCGTGCCTTCACGGCCGGTGTGCTCCCACGTGTCTTCCCCACCGGGTCCTGGCGTCGGTGTGTTGTGTCATACCTGGCAGCTTTCCGCCGCAGCGCCGCTCATGTCCGCATGGCGCGAGAACCTGCCCTCTCTCGCGCGGCCTCGGCGGTGGCCGCCGCCTCTGCCGACGGCGCGGGGGCCATCGGTTCGGTGCGGGTTCGGGACGGCACACTGTGTCGGCCTCTGCAGCCGGCCGTTGCGGCGGAAGGCGCGGTAGAGGGCGCCCGAGGCGAGGGCCATGGGGCCACGGCCAGGGGGTAGCCGTAGGTCCAGGCGAGTTCCGGCATGTCTTCGAAGTTCATTCCGTACGCGCCGGCGACCATCGTGGGGATCGCGGAGATCGCCCCCACGCTGAGATGCGCCGCATGTCGTCGTTCTGCCAGGTACCCACGCGAGCCTGTTGCGCGCCGAGGACGGAGTCCAAGCTCGTCCAGGGTCTGGACCTCGGTGACGGTGCGGTGCAGGTGATCGTCGACGTCGCGGACGTACGGGGCGATCGGCTGGTGGGCGTCCTGCCCAGGGCCACCCAGCAGGCCCTGGAAGACGGGCACGAGCGGCTGCACCGCATCACGGAACTCGCGGGCCTCCCGCTTGAGGGAGTAGATGCTCTCGGTGTGATCGACACGGGAAGTCGAGAGCACTTCATCCTCGAGCCGGTCGAGCGTGGCGCGCACCGCGCGGGCTGCCTCGCTGTACGTGTCGACGGCGACGTCCAGCACGGCGTGCACACGGCCCAAGGGTCCGGGCGCAGCATCTGCGCCTCGGCGCTCTCTGCGGCCTCGCCGACCACCTCGTTCTCGCCCCCGCCCGCCACCTTCACCATCGGCAGCAGGCCGTCGCTGACCTCTGTTCCGCCTTGAGTACTGGCACCGGCGCCGCGACCGGCGAAGCCTCGCTGTCGACTGTGACCGCATCCGAAACACCATCGACGCTGAGATGGAAAACAACCGCCGCCGCGGATGCTGCGTCGCCAGGTCACGGCCCGGCCGTGAGCGGCGATAAGCGAACGCAAGTTCACCCGTGGCACTGCGGGTGGCTGCACATGTGATGGACTGGGCCATGGGACGTTTGAGGGTTGGGGCGTGCCATGGGCGGCATGAGAGATGGGGACTGCGATGGCCAGGACGGCTGATTCGTCACGCGCGGCGGCTGGGGCAGTCGGTGAGCCGGAGCTGCGGCAACTGCTGGCAGGGCTCACGGCGGTGCGCGACGGTGACTTCGGTACACGGCTGCCCGATGAGGCCGACGGTCTTCTCGGGGAGATCGCCACGGTCTTCAACGGGATGGTCGACCAGCTGTCACTGTTCACGTCCGAGGTCACCCGCGTCGCCCGCGAGGTCGGCACCGAGGGGACACTGGGCGGTCAGGCCGAGGTACCGGGCGTTTCGGGTACCTGGGCGGATCTCACGGACTCCGTGAACGCGATGGCCGGCAACCTCACCACCCAGGTCCGCGACATCGCCCAGGTGGCCACGGCCGTGGCGCGCGGAGATCTGTCGCAGAAGATCGACGTGGCTGCCCGCGGCGAGATCCTGGAGCTGAAGGACACCGTCAACACGATGGTGGACCAGCTGTCCTCCTTCGCCGCCGAGGTCACACGCGTCGCCCGCGAGGTGGGAAGTGAGGGCCGCCTCGGTGGCCAGGCTGAGGTGCCCGGAGTGGGCGGCGTGTGGCGTGACCTCACCGACTCGGTGAACTTCATGGCCGGCAACCTCACCGACCAGGTCCGCAACATCGCCCAGGTGACCACGGCGGTCGCCAAGGGGGACCTCTCCCAGAAGATCGCCGTTGACGCCCGGGGCGAGATCCTGGAGCTGAAGAACACCATCAACACGATGGTCGACCAGCTGTCCGCGTTCGCCGGGGAAGTCACCCGCATGGCTCGAGAGGTGGGAACGGAGGGGATCCTCGGGGGCCAGGCGGACGTGAAGGGGGTCTCCGGCACGTGGCGTGATCTCACCGACTCGGTGAACTTCATGGCCGGGAACCTGACCTCCCAGGTCCGCTCCATCGCCCAGGTGGCCACCGCCGTGGCCCAGGGTGACCTCTCGCAGAAGGTCCGCGTGGATGCGCGGGGCGAGATCCTGGAGCTGAAGACCACCATCAACACGATGGTCGACCAGCTGTCCGCGTTCGCCGACGAAGTCACCCGAGTGGCCCGGGAGGTCGGCACGGACGGCCGGCTCGGCGGCCAGGCCGACGTCAAGGGCGTCTCCGGCACCTGGCGTGACCTCACCGACTCTGTGAACTTCATGGCCGACAACCTGACCGCCCAGGTCCGTTCCATCGCCGAGGTCACCACCGCCGTCGCCCAGGGCGACCTGACGCAGAAGATCCGGGTGGACGCCC
>NZ_JOAK01000062.1 GCF_000720455.1 Streptomyces virginiae
CGCCTACACGATGGGCCGGGCCGCCGAGATGCTCGGCACCACCCAGGGCTTCCTCCGAGCCGTCGGCGAAGCCCGCCTGATCACCCCGCTCCGCTCGGCAGGCGGTCACCGCCGATACTCCCGCTACCAGCTGCGCATCGCCGCCCGCGCCCGGGAACTCGTCGACCAGGGCACCCCCATCGAGGCGGCCTGCCGCATCGTGATCCTCGAGGACCAGCTCGAAGAAGCCCAGCGCATCAACGCCGAGTACCGCCGCGCCGCCGAAGCAGCGAATCCGACGGCTGCGACCTGAGACGGGGGCTGAAGGTCTGCAGGGTACCGGCGGGCCATCGCCCACACAGGGCCGAGGTGGACACAAGGTCGTCTCCTATGGTGACAGGGTGTGCGGGCGTCGGATGAACGGTGCCGCTCCCAGGACGAGTGCGGCGAAGACGGTCAGCCGTTGAAGGCCAGGCTGAGCGGCGGAGGTTGCTGTGCTGGATGCCCTGGACCCGCGTACCAGTTGGCGGCGAGGTCGGTCGCCACGATGGCCTCCTCAGAAGGAGACCTCGATGTAGTCGATGTCGGTGAGTTCGACTTCGAGGTGGTCGGCGCGGGTGCCGCCGTCCTTGAGATCGCCGGCGCTGTGCGCGCTCTGGTCGAGATGGCCGAGCAGCTGACCGCCACCGCCGCGGACGCGCCGTGGGCCGTGCTGCGCGCCGCCTGTGTGCCCGCGCCGGTCACCGGCCGACCGTACGCGGTCCGGCTGTCGCCGCCCGCCGCAAAGGTTCGGCAGGAGTACCCTGCCCGGCCCGAACGCGCGGCAGCGGCCCCGGGCCGGGCCGACGACGACCCGCTCCTGTCCGTGGCGGGCACCGCGCACGAGAGGGTGTTCGCGTCGATGGACGCGGACCAGGACGGCTGGGTGACCTTCACAGGGTACGAGGCGTGGGCGGGCGCGGAAGCCTTCGACGAGGCGCTCCAAGAGGGCATGGACCTTCCCGTACTGGGCTCCCCGAGGCCCGAGGACGTACGTCTTGTCGAAGAAGACCGGGTTGACGGTGTCCAGGTCGACGCAGCCGGCGACGTCGATCGAACGGGACCGGCCGGGAGCGATCCCGTCGAGTTCTTGTGGCTCGACGATCAGGTACTCGGACCCCGTGTCGTAGCCCTTCACGATGTCCGCGAGGTCTACCTCGCCACCGGTGCGTTCGTTCACGCGCCGGTTCCGAATTCGGGCCGCCGTCCCGCGCTGGGCGTCTCCCCCTGCGCCCCATCCTCCCGCCGGCAACGCCAGCCCGGCCGCCGACCGGCCGGCCGCCTTCCATCGTGGCAGGGGCCCCGGGCGCCGTCAGGGCCCTTCCACCTCGCCGCGCTCCCGCGTCCAGGAGCGCACGGTGTGCTCGCCCTGGGGCACGTCCTCGACCAGCACTGGGGGAGAGGCCGTATTCCGAACCTGCACCATTCCTGCTCCTTGGACTGGTGCCTTCTGGGCTGGGGCACACAGCGTTGGGTCATGGTCTGTCCGGCGGCATGTCCCTCGCCGCTGGGCGTCCGGGGACTTAGCCCCAGTTCTCCTCGGAGGGGAGTGAATCCCATTCCGTCCACGCGCCGTCGCGCGGCACCATGAACAGCGGACGCGATCGCAGGACTTCCCCAACCGGTTGCGCGCGTATGACGATCCCGGGATCATCCGGTCCTGCGTGGCGCTCGCAGGTGTAGCGAAACTCCACGTCGTGCGCCTCGGCCTACGCGATCATGTCGCTCTCCAGCTCCCCCATTTCCCTCCCGACCAGCAGGAGGCCGTGGTACGCGACCTGGGGACCCTTCACAGCGTCGCAAGCGACGCCGAACAGACCCGCGTCCTGGCTTACGTAGGCCGTGACGGCCGGTGCAGAAGGCGCGCCCCCGCGGCGGTGGACTTCGACCTTCCACGTTTGCGAGAAGACCGCGCACTGCCGGCGGCAGACGCTGACCTTCGCCGAGCCGAGTACTTCAGCCGCGTCGACCACTTCGCTGACGGCCATCCCGAACCGGAGCGGTCCCACCCCGACAGCCGCCGCATACGACCACGTGCCCCGTTCGACGACTCTGAAATCGCCTTCGGTCTCCAACGCCATATCCACCCCTCCAGGGACACCCGAGAACGTTCCGCTGTCCATCACCGGCGACCTGCTCCAAGGACCGCATGTCCACGACAGCGTCACGTCTGGCTGCGTAGGCGGAAACGGAGAACGCTGGTAGACGAGTTGCAGGAGCAGTCGCTTCTCGCTGGTGCCCGGAATGTTGATGGGACTTGGAAACTCCTGCTTGACACGTCGGCGTCGACCGATGGCGGGCGCAGATTGCCCTGCCTGTGATCGCTGCGCGGGCATCGCTTCTCAGCATCCCGCCGCCGGCGGGAGGGCAGCGCTGTTCAGGCAGTGGTCGAGGAGCGCGTGCATGCGGGGGACGGGGAGGGATGGGTTGGCCGCAGCGCCCTCTGCCGTGCGGGGGTCGGGGAGGAGGGCCTCCAGGACTTCGGGCGCCAGGACCGGATTGGCGGCGGCCGCCCGGCGCACCGACTCGTCGGAGTCTTGCACGGGAGGCTGGGGCAGGGTGGGATCGGCTGCGGCCAGAGAGCGTACCTCGGGGTCAGGGTGGTTGATGAGGTGGGTCCGGCCGGTACGCGGGAAGTTGCACAACGTCAGCAGGTGCGGACGGTGGGCTGGGCGGGTGACGAAGACGTCCAGGAGGAGGTGGGGCGGAGCCAGCGGGTGGAGGCAGGCGAGCCGGATCCGTACCTCCTCGTCGTCGTCCCGTGCGAGTGTCTCGACGAGTGCTGTGGGCAGCCCTGGCCAGCTCGCCGCGACCCGGCGCAGTACCGGCTCCTCGGACGCCGCGCAGGCGGCGAACCACTCGGGGGACGGCTCGGTGGGAAGCTCGGTGATCGGGCAGGTGCAGTCCGGCCCGTGTCCGATGACCCTGTCGATGGCCCGGTACTCGGCCCAGGTGCGGGGAAAGGGGTGGAGGCGTGCACGCATCCGTACGTCCGGGTCCCGGTCCTCCCTCAACTCAGCGACCAGGTCCGGTTCCAGGTCCGGCCGGGCGGCGACCATCTCGCGGACCTTCGGCTCGGGGTGCCGTGCGAGCCGGGCGAGCGCGTAGGCCGGTGTGTGGCGATTCCGTGCCAGGGGGTGCACCGCGTCGTCCGCGAAGCACTGCTCGACGAGCGCGGGGGACAGGGCGCACGTGCCGAGCACGAACGGCTGGCTGAGTGAACCGATGGACGGCAGCTTGGCCTCCACCGCTTCCGGGACCAGCTCCCAGCTGCTCTCCTGCGCCGCTTCCCGTACCGCGGGGTCGGGGTCGTGGAGGAGGGCCTCCCGCTGCGCAGGGGTGAGCGACTGCCACCTCCAGGTGGCGCGTTCACGGAGCCCGGGATGCCCGTGCCAGGCCATGGAGCGGTAGAAGGACAGAGGGATTTGCCGAGAGAAACTGAGCTCCTGGACGATCTCGTTCTCTGTGAGCATGCCGTCTTCGCCTCCGTCCTGGGAAGTCATGAAGGTGACGAGGATGTCGTCCGGCAGTGGTCGAACCCATCGGGGGCGGGGATGGGGTCCGCCAGCGAGCCGCGCGCGGACGATCCCCGACGGGTCTGTTGCCAAGGGGGCGAGTAGTGCGGGGTCGATGTGCCGGTTGCGGGCCAGGTGGCCGCGGATCGCCCTGGCCGGGTGCCGCAGGGCTGCGTCGATGACGGCAGCGGGCAGGTCACGGCCCTCGCACATCAGCTGGCCGGCTTCACCGGCCGCTCGATCCAGCAGGCGTATCAGTACGTCGGAGGGGGCCGCCGGATTGAGAGCGATGCCGCGCAGCCACAGTTCACGGAGAGAGTCGGACACCGCGTCATCCTGGCACCCTATCCCTTGCCCGTCGTGCGTACGATGACCAGCCGCGGCACGCAACCACGGGAACGCACGACATCAGGGCCGAGTCAAGCAACCGGGCGTTGCTGAAACTCGGCTACATCGGGCGTACCTTCTGCCCTCCTCGGCGGCGGTCAGCGACTTCGAGGCCGCCCGGCCGACCACTCGCCCACGAGCGGTCCGTGGGGCCAGTGGCCGAAAGGTCTGGGTGAGCACCTGCAGGAGGTGGAGGTGAGGCAGGTGCGCACCCGCGACGGCCGGGGGGCCGCTCAGCGTGCCGGCCGTCGTCTCCAGCGTAAATTCACCGCCCCCGCGGGAGCCGCACCGGCCGCGCCCTTCCATGGAGGCAGGCCGGTGCTGCCTTGCCTCAGGAGCGCTACGCTCGGTCATCGATCGTGACGCTCCGTTGTGCAAAGATCGGTGCTGGTCGGCAGGGTGTCGACCAGTGGGGAGACAGACATGATTGACAAGCAGGAACCGATCGAGATCCCGGGCCTGACCGTGATCCCGGCAGAAGACCTCAAGCCCGAGGACATCGGCGTCCTGAGCGTGCGCTACGTGGACGGCGCCGCTCAGCTCGTCGTCAGCGGCGGGACTGCGCTTCCGGCCCATCTTCCGGTGGTCGACCCCGCGGGCGTCGTCGTGGCTGCCTACCTTCCGGCCGGCCTCGCGGCGGCCGCACAGGCCAGCGGCGGGCAGACGCGTGAGACCAAGGGTCTGATCATGCAGGGGGACGGGAACTGCGTCCTCTACACCAAGTAGGGCCTACAAGGGGCCAGTGCTCTTCAGTAGGCGACTACTGGCACTGGGGTGCAGGCTCCCCGAGTGCGGAGGACTGCTCGACTCCCGCGCCCGGGGAGCCCGCGTGCGGCAGTGCGGGGCTCAGTGCACGTCGTCGCCCTGTGACGTGAGCGCTGCGTGCCCCCGGCGAGATTTATCCGCTCATTCCCTTTATGGGCCGTTTATGGCGTCTTCGTGGGTAGGCGGGAGACGACACATCACTCCGTTCGTGGAGGTAATCATGGCGTCTACCCACCGTGCTCCGATCGAGGAGCACCCTGACTTGGTGGAGCTGCGGGCCCGGCACGACCGTGCGGCGGCGACTCCACGCGCGCAGATCGTCGAGGCCGTTGCCCTGTTGGCGGGCCTCTATCTCGCCGCATCTCCCTGGATCGCCGGTTTCAACGACTCCGTCACCCTGGCCGTCACCAACCTCATCTGCGGCGTCGCCTACATGCTGCTGCTGGGCGGTCTCGGCAATTCCTACGAGCGCACGCACTCCATGGCGTGGGCCGCGGCCGCCATCGGGGTCTGGACCTGCGTGGCACCGTGGGTCGTCACCGGTGATGTCGCGCAGACCCGCTCGATCACCAGCAACCTGATCGTTGGCGTTGTCGCCACCCTCCTGGCCCTGGCTGCCGCCTCGGGTGCCCGTGACCGGGATGCCGGAAGTGGCCTCGGCGCCCAGTCGCACGGCCGCATGCCCGGCCACCACTGACACCCGCAGACCTCGCCACGTGACACCCTGTTCGCGCAGCGGCTCGTGCCGCGGGCCCCCTGACCGGTTGCCGGAGCGTGCCGAGGTTCGGGGTGTCGATGAACGCCCGAAGGATGAGCCGATCGCCCCGGTGGGCGACCCCGACGGCGGAGCGCAGCGGTTCGCGGAGCACTTCCTCAGGAGAACTCGACAGCAGCGACATCTCGTCAAACGCTCAAGCCATCGCCCGAACCGTTCCCGGTGCCAGGCACCAACGGTTCGCCTCGACAGCTCACATGATCAACCTCGAGGGCACGGCACTCTTCAACCACGCGATCACATCCTTCCTCGCGTCCACGACCGACCTCAACTGAGCACGTTCATCGGCTCTGTCGCTGATCTTGTGATGCTGTGCGGCTGAGCTGGGCAGCCTCTCGGTGTGCGGTTCTGGGGTGGCTTTATTCACGGGTTGTGAAGCCGGTTGTTCACGGGTTTGGGAGGCACCCGGATCCACGGTCGGGTGATGTTCACGAGTTTTGAAGTCACCGGGGTTCTTGCCAGGGGAGCATCGAGGTGCTCCTGGTGAAAGGGCCTGGTCGTGCCGCAGATGTCGAAGGTCGAGCTGTACGCGGCGATCCGTCGGGACCACCGCGGCGGCATGAAGATCCGGGAGATCGAGCGCAAGTACAACGTGTCCTGGCGGACGGTCCGCAAGGCCGTGGACTCGGTCTGGCCGGAGCCGCGGAAGCAGCTGCCGCCGAGGCCGACCGCGTTGGACCCCTACAAGCCGGTGATCGACGGGATGCTTCAGGCGGACCTGGACGCGCCGCGCAAACAGCGGCACACGATCACGCGGATCTTCCACCGCCTGGTCGAGGAACACGCTGCGGACGTCTCCTACCAAATGGTCCGGCGCTACGTCTCGGACCGGAAGCCACAGATCCTCGTCGAGTCGGGGAAGGCCCCGGTCGAAGCGTTCATCCCGCAGACCCACCAGCCCGGTATGGAGGCCGAGGTCGACTTCGGCGACGTCACGATCCGGCTCGCCGGCGAGCTTGTGACCTGCTATTTGTTCTCCTTCCGCCTGTCCTACTCAGGCAAGGCCGTCCATCGCGTCTTCGCGTCTTGTGGGCAGGAAGCCTTCTTCGAAGGGCATGTGCACGCCCTTCGGACCCTGGGCGGGGTCCCGCGAAGCAAGGTCCGTTACGACAACCTGAAGGCCGCCGTCGCCCAAGTGCTGGGGCTGAGCCGGGCCAGGGTGGAGGCCGACCGGTGGATCGCCTTCAGGTCGCACTTCGGGATCGAGAGCTTCTACTGCCGACCCGGCATCGAGGGCGCCCACGAGAAGGGCGGAGTGGAAGGCCAGATCGGCTACTTCCGCCGCAACCACTTCACCCCGGTGCCCGAGGTCGACTCGCTGGCCGAGCTGAACGAACTCGTCGATCAGTGGGATCTTCACGACGGACGGCGCCGGATCGGTTCGCGGCCGCGGACCATCGACGAGTACTTCCAGGTCGAGCGGCCGCTGCTGATGCCGCTGCCGGAAGAGTCCTTCGAGACGGGACGGCTCTTCACTCCGAGGGTCGACCGCTACAGCCAGATCGCGGTCCGCACGAACCGCTACTCGGTGCCGGTCCGGCTGATCGGCAAACGGGTCCGGGTCGTGCTGCACGCCTCTCACCTGGTGGTTTACGACAGGAACGTAGAAGTGGCCCGGCACGAGCGTCTGATCGCTAAGGGCGGCTGCCGCCTGGATCTGGACCACTACCTGGAGGCCCTGATCCGCAAGCCAGGTGCCTTCCCCGGCGCCACCGCGCTCGAACAGGCCCGCTCGGCGGGCAAGTTCACCCCGGTCCATGACGCCTGGTGGGCCGCAGCGGTCAAGGCCCACGGAGACACAGCCGGGACGAGAGCGCTGATCGAGGTGCTGCTGCTGGCCCGCCACCTCGCGCACGAGCACCTGGTCGCCGGACTCGCGATGGCCCTGCGGGCAGGGGCCCTGACCGCGGACGCGGTCGCGCTGGAAGCCCGCAAAATCGCCCAGGCCGAGGACGAGCCAGCCGGAACCCCGGGCGCGGCCACCGTGACGTTTCTGCACGAGTGGCGGCTCGCGCATCTTCCCCCGGACACCAGGCCTCTGCCCTCGGTGACCCACTACGACCAACTGCTCCGACGCCGTCGCGCCAGCGCCGGCGAACAACGCGAGGGAGAAGCACAGTGACCCTGCCCCGCCAGCGAGGACTGACCGAGCAGGCCGCCACCACGGCCATCGACACCGCCTGCCGCCTGCTGCGGCTCCCCTCGATCAGAAACGAGTTTGCCGACATCGCCGACCGGGCGCTGAAGGACCAGATGACCTACCGCGGGTTCCTCGCCGAACTGCTGATGGCCGAGTGCGACGACCGGTCCCGGCGCCGTTCGGAACGGCGGATCAAGGCAGCCGGCTTCCCCCGGGACAAGTCCCTGCGGACTTTCGACTTCGACGCGAACCCGAACATCGACGCCGCCACCATCCACACCCTCGCCAGCTGCGAATGGATCAAGAAGAGCCAGCCCCTCTGCCTGATCGGCGACTCCGGAACCGGCAAGTCGCACATGCTGATCGCGCTGGGAACCGAGGCGGCGATGGCCGGCTACCGGGTCAAGTACGTGCTCGCGACGAAGCTGGTCAACGAGCTCGTCGAGGCCGCCGACGAGAAGCAACTCTCCAAGACGATCGCCCGCTACGGCCGGGTTGATCTTTTGTGCATCGATGAACTCGGCTACATGGAACTCGACCGCCGCGGCGCCGAACTCCTCTTCCAGGTCCTGACCGAACGCGAGGAAAAGAACAGCGTCGCCATCGCCTCCAACGAGTCGTTCGGCGGCTGGACCAAGACGTTCACCGACCCCCGCCTCTGCGCTGCCATCGTCGACCGCCTCACCTTCAACGGCACCATCATCGAGACCGGAACCGACTCCTACCGCCTCGCCAGCACCCGCGCCCGAGCCGACGCCGCGGCCAGCTAGGTTCCGCTGGGAGCGTCGGCCACTTCTCCAGTCTCAGGGCGAGCTGGCCGACGACCCATCGGAGCGAAGCAGGGCCCGCAACTCGTCGGGAGTGACAGGCCCCGGGTCACGAACGGGCTGGCCGACGTCGGCAGGCCAACTGGGACGGAAGCGTTCGACGAAGTCTGTGAAGTCGCTCCGCAGATACCGAGAGTCGGACGGCTTCAGCCGGATCTGCTGGCGGCTGTCTGCCCACCAGATCTCGAAATCGGCAACCGTGCCCTCCGCTGGCCAGTCTTCGCCCTCGCTCGGCAGCAGCAGAACGTCGACAAAACCTCCGACGCTCAGGCCGATGTCCACGAAGATCCCGATCGCACCGGGTCGGGGAACCTTCACCACGGTGCCCTCGAAGACCTGCCCGAAGCGCAGGTCCCTTCGAATCCGAGCCCACTCGACATCTGTCACCACGAACAGATCATCGCACCATCGTCCGTCTGCCTCAGCGGCACGTCACCGCCGTCATTTCTCGTGAGCATCCGTGAGCCGGCTGATGACCAACCGCTGCCGAAACTCATCGACAAACGCTGCTGCTTAACGCGAACAAAGCCACTGGGGGTTTGGTGCGGTTGTTTCCGTATCTGTCGGGTGTGGTGGTGGAGTCGATCTCACGGGACGCGGGTGTGGTCACGTTTCGTACGCGAGCCCGGG
>NZ_JOAK01000063.1 GCF_000720455.1 Streptomyces virginiae
CCATCAGCTACACCCACCCGCGCCGCCGCCGCACCAGCAGCGAGCCGCCCGAGCCCGCCCCCCGGCCCGCCGCCGCGGCGGAGCCCGGGCAGCCCCCGCGGCCGGTCGCCGGCGACGCCAGCGGCTGGTCCATGGACGAACGGCTCTACAACCAGGTCTGGGGCATGTTCGAGGACCTGGCCCGCACGGTCGCCGCCTACCGCAGCGCCGTGGAGTTCGCCGACTCCCGCATGGACCGCGAGCTCGACGAGGCCCTCTCGGACCCGCGCCACCGCCTCGGCGGCTCCGGCAACGCCGCCCGCGACACCGCCCGGGCCCGCCGCGAGGAACTGGTCGCCCAGGCCCAGGCCGTCCTCGACCGGGACCTCGCCCAGCTGATCGCCGAGTCGGAGGTCGTCGAGCCCGCGCTGCCGGCCTCGTACGCCCGCTGGGACAACCCGGTCTGGCACGGCCACCGCACGCCCGAAGAGGGCCCCCTCGCCCTGCGCCTGGGCGACCTGCACCTGCCCGAGCGGCCCGACCTGCGCATCCCCATGCTGGTCCGGCTCCCGCTGGAGCGCGGACTGTGGATCGACAACGGCCGCACCGGTTCCGAGGCCGCCATGGCCATGGACACCGACCGGCTGCGCCGCGCCGCCATGGACATGGCCGTCGCCCACGCCGTGCGGCTGCTCGCGGTCCACCCCGCCGACCGGTTCTCCGTCCACGTCATCGACGCGGCCGGGGCCGGCGCCGCCTCCCTGGCACCCCTGGTACGGGCCGGGGTGCTGGCAGCGCCGCCCGCCGCCGGGGCCGCGGGGGTCACCAGGACGCTGGCCGAGCTGACCCGGCGGGTGGACCTCGTACAGATGGCGCTGCGGGCCGGGGCCCCCGAGGACCTGCCGCCGGACGTGGACACGGCCGAGCAGCTGCTCATCGTGCACGACTTCCCGCACGGCTTCGACGACCGGGCCGTCACCCAGCTGCGCTACCTCGCCGACGAGGGCGCGTCGGTCGGCGTGCACCTGCTGATGGTCGCCGACCGCGACGAGGCCTCCGCCTACGGTCCGCTGCTGGACCCGCTGTGGCGCTCCCTGATGCGGCTCTCGCCGGTCCCTGACAACCACCTCGCCGACCCCTGGGTGCAGCACGCCTGGACCTTCGAACCGAACCTCCCGCCGCAGGGCAGCAGGGTCCTCGACCAGGCACTCGACCGAGTGGCGGAGGCCCGGCGCACTACTCGTCCGTGACCATCCTTTGGCATTCCCTTTACCTTTACCGCCTTCGGCGGGTAAGCTCGTCGGCGCGGAGGGGAGTATTCCTGCTTTCCTGCTACGGCGTACCCGTCAATACGGACCCTTGCGTTTGAACGAGCGCAAGCCGGTCCCGGGGCGTCGGCCCACGGCCTCCAGGCCGCCCGGGTGGAAGAGACCTCCGGCAGCGATGACGCTGACGAAGTGCTGAGCCATCCGCCGGAGGCGTGTTCACCATGGAAGTTTCCTGGGCCCTTTGGGTCGCGACCATTCTCGGTCTGTCCCTCCTCATCGGTGCCGACTTCTTCATCGGCCGCAAGCCCCACGACGTGTCGATCAAGGAAGCCGGCACCTGGACGGTCGTCTGGATCGTCCTCGCCGCACTCTTCGGCCTCGGCCTGTGGTTCTTCGGGACCCCGCAGGCGTCGCAGGAGTTCTTCGCGGGCTTCATCACCGAGAAGTCCCTGAGCGTCGACAACCTCTTCGTCTTCGTCCTGATCATGGCGAAGTTCGCGGTGCCCTCCCACCTCCAGCAGCGGGTGCTGCTCGTCGGCGTGCTGATCGCACTCGTCCTGCGCGCGGTCTTCATCGCCGCCGGCGCCGCGATCATCGCCAGCTTCAGCTGGGTCTTCTACATCTTCGGCGCGTTCCTGATCTACACCGCCTGGAAGCTGATCCAGGAGGCCCGCAAGGACGAGGACGACGAGGAGTTCGAGGAGAACCGCCTCCTGAAGTCCGTCGAGAAGAAGTTCGGCGTCGCCGACCAGTACCACGGCACCAAGCTCTTCATCGTCAACAACGGCAAGCGCATCATGACGCCGCTGATGATCGTCATGCTGGCCATCGGCACCACCGACGTGCTGTTCGCGCTGGACTCGATCCCCGCCATCTTCGGCCTCACCCAGGACCCGTACATCGTCTTCACGGCCAACGCCTTCGCGCTGATGGGTCTGCGCCAGCTGTACTTCCTCATCGGCGGCCTGCTCAAGAAGCTGGTCCACCTCAGCTACGGCCTGTCGATCATCCTCGGCTTCATCGGCGTCAAGCTGGTGCTGCACGCCCTGCACGAGTCCGGGGTGCACGTCCCGGTCATCTCGATCCCGGTCTCCCTCGGCGTCATCTGCGGTGTCCTGGTCATCACCACGATCACCAGCCTGATCGCCTCGAAGAAGCAGGCGGCGGCCGAGGCCGCCGCCCGCACCGAGAGCATCGACGCCTGACCGAGGTCCGCGGACCTCTGCGCGGACTACACGGGGGCGGCCGAAGCGGCCGCCCCCGTTTCCGTTTCCATCTCGTCGAAGCCCGCGCCCGTCCGCTTCTGCACCACCAGCGGGCTGGTCTCCGGCAGCCGCGCGAAACAGGCGAGGCTGACCAGCGCGATCGCGGTGAGGTACGCCGCGACGCCCCACGGCGGACCGGAGCCGTCCGCCAGCGCCGTCGCCACGATCGGCGTCAGCGCCCCGCCCAGCACCCCGCCCAGGTTGTAGCCGACGGCCGCCCCCGTGCAGCGGATCCGCGGGGCGTACAGCTCCGGCAGGTACGCCCCCACCACCGCGAACATCGTCACCATGCCCAGCAGCGCCACGGCGAAGCCGAGCGTCATCAGCACCGGGTCGGCCGTCCGCATCAGCGCCACCAGCGGGAACATCCACACGGCGCTGGCCGCGCAGCCGGCCAGGCACAGCGGCCGCCGGCCGTAGCGGTCGCCGAGCATCGCCATCAGCGGGGTCATCAGGCCCTTGAACGCGACGGCCGCCATGATGCAGGCCAGCATCGTCGTGCGGCTCACCGAGAGGTGCTCGGTGGCGTAGGCGAGGGACCAGGTGGTCACCGCGTAGAAGACGGCGTAGCCGACGGCGAGGGCCCCGCCGGTCAGCAGGAGCAGCCGCCAGTGGCCCCGGACCACCCCGGCGAGCGGGGCGTCGGCCCGCCGCCCGGTCGCCGCGAGCGCCCGGAACTGCGGGGTCTCCTCCACCGAGCGGCGCAGCCACAGCCCGGCCAGGGCCAGCAGCCCGGCCGCCCAGAACGGCACGCGCCACCCCCACGAGGCGAACTGGGCGTCGGTCAGCGAGGCGGACAGCCCCAGCATCAGGCCGTTGGCCAGCAGGAACCCCACCGCCGGACCGATCTGCGGGAAGCTCGCCCACAGCCCGCGCCGGCGCTCCGGCGCGTGCTCGGCGGTCAGCAGCACCGCCCCGCCCCACTCCCCGCCGAGCCCGAGGCCCTGGAGGAAGCGCAGCAGGAGCAGCAGTACCGGCGCGGCGATGCCGATCGTCCCGTACGTCGGTACGCAGCCGACCGCGACCGTGGCGAGGCCGGTGAGGAGCAGGGAGGCCAGCAGGACCGGGCGCCGGCCGTACCGGTCGCCGATGTGGCCGAAGAGGGCGGATCCCAGCGGGCGGGCGAGGAAGCCGACGCCGAAGGTGCCGAAGGCGGCGAGGGTCCCGGCGAGCGGGGAGAAGGACGGGAAGAAGAGCGGCCCGAGCACGAGCGCCGCGGCCGTCCCGTAGACGAAGAAGTCGTAGAACTCGATCGCGGTCCCGGCGAGCGCGGCAGAGGCGAGCCGCAGTATGCCGGGCCGCCGGGCGGGGCCGCCGTCGTCAGCGGCCCGCGGGGCCGGAGCGGGGGTGGCGGCGGGGACAGGGGGCGGGGAGGGGTCCTGTTGCATGCCGCACCAGATACCGCCTCCCCGTCCGCCGGGACATGAGTTCGGCCGTCAACGACCGGAAGGAGTGCTCCGCGTCGGGAAGTTGACGCGTTGCGGTCCCTACCAGCCGCGCTCGCGCCACTCCGCCAGGTGCGGACGCTCCGCGCCGAGCGTGGTGTCGTTGCCGTGGCCCGGGTAGACCCAGGTCTCGTCCGGCAGCTGCTCGAAGAGCTTGTGCTGGACGTCGTCGAGGAGGCTCTTGAAGGCCTCCGGGTCGTCGTGGGTGTTGCCGACGCCGCCCGGGAACAGGCAGTCGCCGGTGAACACGTGCGCGTGGCCGTGCGGGTCGTCGTAGACCAGCGCGATCGAGCCGGGGGTGTGGCCGACCAGGTGCCGCGCCGTCAGCTCGACCCGCCCGACGCGCACGGTGTCCCCGTCCGCGACCGGGACGTCGGTCGCGACCGGGATGCCCTCGGCGTCGAGGGCGCCCGCGTAGGTCCTCGCCCCGGTGGCCGCCACGACCTCCGCGAGCGCGCCCCAGTGGTCGCCGTGCCGGTGGGTGGTGACGACGGAGGCGATGCCGTCGTCGCCGATCAGGTTCAGCAGCGTCTGCGGTTCGGCGGCCGCGTCGATGAGCAGCTGCTCGTCGGTGGCCCGGCAGCGCAGCAGGTACGCGTTGTTGTTCATCGAACCCACCGCGACCTTGGAAATCATCAGGTCCGCGAGCTCGTGCACGTCGGCCGGACCGCCGACCTTGACCTCTCCGGTGTACGTCATGTGTTGATCCTAGAGGTGTCTTCCTACAACGGCGGGAGCTCGGGGAGGGGGCCGCCCGTGGTGGTCAGGGAGGCGCCCTTGTCGCCGCGGCCGGCGAGCCAGGCGAGCAGTGCGGCCGGGGAGCCGGAGACGGTCACGGCCGGGTCGCCGGCGGAGCCGGTGCGCCAGGTGCGCCCGTCGGTGGCGGCCAGGGCCGTCGCGGGCACCTCCGGACGGCCCGACCAGCGGTCGGCGAGGAAGGTGATCTCGCGCTCGGTGAACTCCTCCGGGAGGTCGGAGAGCTCGTAGCCGATGTTCAGGTCGACGTGGTGCAGGTCCACCTCGACCCAGCGGCGGAAGGGGACGTTCGCCGCGAGGTCCGTGACGCCGTTGCGCAGCTCGACGGTGCGCGACCAGTCCTGGTCGTGCTCGGTGGTGGCGAGGAAGCGGGCCGCGGAATCACCGAGGTCCGTCAGGTGTTCTTCCAGGGACCGGCCCGCGTCGCGGGCGATGTCCGCGTCGCGGCTCTCGCCGCTCTCGTACATCGGGCGCCCCTCGAAGACGTTGACGAGGGCGTCGGCGTTGCGCGCGAGGTGGGCCAGGATGTGGCCGCGGGTCCAGCCGGGGAGGTGTGACTCCTCGGAGAGGGCGCCGTTGTCCAGTTTCGCGACCGCGGTCAGCAGTCGGTCCGTGGCTTCACGTACAGATCGCAGGTCGTGCACATGATCAGTCATGACTTCGAGCCTAGTGGCTCGGGGGCGACGGCCACACGATCGGGTGAAGAGGTCTGCGGAGTGCCGTAAATCGAATGTGCGTGCTATACGCTCGAAGTCCAAGCTCCATCTCCACCGCAGAGGCGCCCCCCATACCCTGGGACGGGGGCCGTGCCCCCCGCTCTCTCAAGAAAGGTGCGGACCGGCGTGACCGACCGTCTCATCGTTCGTGGCGCTCGCGAGCACAACCTCAAGAACGTCTCGCTCGACCTGCCCCGCGACTCTCTCATCGTCTTCACCGGACTCTCCGGGTCGGGCAAGTCCTCCCTGGCCTTCGACACGATCTTCGCCGAGGGCCAGCGCCGCTACGTCGAGTCGCTCTCGTCGTACGCCCGTCAGTTCCTCGGCCAGATGGACAAGCCCGACGTCGACTTCATCGAGGGCCTCTCCCCGGCCGTCTCGATCGACCAGAAGTCCACCTCGCGCAATCCGCGCTCCACCGTCGGCACCATCACCGAGGTCTACGACTACCTCCGCCTGCTCTTCGCCCGCATCGGCAAGCCGCACTGCCCCGAGTGCCGCCGGCCCATCTCGCGCCAGTCGCCGCAGGCGATCGTGGACAAGGTGCTCGCGCTCCCCGAGGGCAGCCGCTTCCAGGTGCTCTCGCCTCTGGTGCGCGAGCGCAAGGGAGAGTTCGTCGACCTCTTCGCCGACCTCCAGACCAAGGGCTACAGCCGGGCGCGGGTGGACGGGGAGACCATCCAGCTCTCCGAGCCGCCGACCCTGAAGAAGCAGGAGAAGCACACGATCGAGGTGGTCATCGACCGCCTCACCGTCAAGGACAGTGCCAAGCGCCGGCTCACCGACTCCGTGGAGACGGCCCTCGGCCTCTCCGGCGGCATGGTGATCCTGGACTTCGTCGACCTCGCCGAGGACGACCCCGAGCGTGAGCGGATGTATTCCGAGCACCTCTACTGCCCGTACGACGACCTGTCCTTCGAGGAGCTGGAGCCGCGCTCCTTCTCCTTCAACTCGCCCTTCGGCGCCTGCCCCGAGTGCACCGGCATCGGCACGCGCATGGAGGTGGACCCGGAGCTGATCGTTCCCGACGAGGACAAGTCCCTCGACGAGGGCGCGGTCTCGCCGTGGTCGCTCGGCCACACCAAGGACTACTTCCAGCGGCTGATCGGCGCGCTGGCCGGGGAGCTGGGCTTCCGCACGGACATCCCGTGGGCCGGGCTGCCGGTACGTGCGAAGAAGGCCCTGCTCTACGGTCACCGGACGCAGATCGAGGTCCGCTACCGCAACCGCTACGGACGCGAGAGGGCCTACACGACGGCCTTCGAGGGCGCCGTGCCGTTCGTGAAGCGCCGGCACTCGGAGTCCGAGAGCGACGCCAGCCGCGAGCGCTTCGAGGGCTACATGCGCGAGGTGCCCTGCCCCACCTGTGAGGGCACCCGCCTCAAGCCGATCGTGCTCGCCGTGACGGTGATGGAGAAGTCCATCGCCGAGGTCGCCGCCATGTCGATCAGCGAGTGCGCGGACTTCCTGGGCCGGATGCGCCTCGACGCCCGCGACAAGAAGATCGCCGAGCGGGTCCTGAAGGAGGTCAACGAGCGGCTCCGCTTCCTCGTGGACGTCGGTCTGGACTACCTCTCCCTCAACCGGGCCGCCGGCACCCTGTCGGGCGGCGAGGCCCAGCGCATCCGGCTCGCCACGCAGATCGGCTCCGGCCTCGTCGGCGTGCTGTACGTGCTGGACGAGCCCTCCATCGGCCTGCACCAGCGAGACAACCACCGGCTGATCGAGACGCTGGTGCGGCTGCGGGACATGGGCAACACCCTCATCGTCGTCGAGCACGACGAGGACACCATCAAGGTGGCCGACTGGGTCGTGGACATCGGTCCGGGCGCGGGCGAGCACGGCGGCAAGGTGGTCCACAGCGGTTCGCTCAAGGAGCTGCTGAAGAACACCGAGTCGATGACCGGGCAGTACCTGTCGGGCAAGAAGTCCATCGAGATCCCGGACATCCGCCGGCCCGTGAACGGTGAGCGCAGGCTGACCGTCCACGGAGCCAAGGAGAACAACCTGCGGGACATCGACGTGTCCTTCCCGCTGGGCGTGCTCACGGCCGTGACCGGTGTCTCGGGCTCCGGAAAGTCGACCCTGGTCAACGACATCCTCTACACCCACCTGGCGCGCGAGCTGAACGGCGCCCGCTCGGTGCCGGGCCGGCACACCCGCGTGGAGGGGGACGACCTCGTCGACAAGGTGGTCCACGTCGACCAGTCGCCCATCGGCCGGACGCCCCGGTCGAACCCGGCGACCTACACCGGTGTCTTCGACCACGTGCGCAAGCTCTTCGCCGAGACGATGGAGGCGAAGGTGCGCGGCTACCTGCCGGGCCGCTTCTCCTTCAACGTCAAGGGCGGCCGGTGCGAGAACTGCTCCGGCGACGGCACGATCAAGATCGAGATGAACTTCCTGCCGGACGTCTACGTCCCGTGCGAGGTCTGCCACGGCGACCGGTACAACCGGGAGACGCTGGAGGTCCACTACAAGGGCAAGTCCATCGCGGAAGTCCTGAACATGCCGATCGAGGAGGCGCTGGGCTTCTTCGAGGCGGTTCCGACGATCGCGCGGCACCTCAAGACGCTGAACGAGGTCGGCCTGGGATACGTCCGCCTCGGCCAGTCCGCGCCGACGCTGTCGGGCGGTGAGGCACAGCGCGTGAAGCTGGCCTCCGAGCTGCAGAAGCGCTCGACGGGCCGGACGGTGTACGTGCTGGACGAGCCGACGACGGGCCTGCACTTCGAGGACATCTCGAAGCTGATCAAGGTGCTGTCGGGGCTGGTCGACAAGGGCAACTCGGTGATCGTCATCGAGCACAACCTGGACGTCATCAAGACGGCGGACTGGGTCATCGACATGGGCCCCGAAGGCGGTTACGGCGGCGGCCTGGTGGTGGCCGAGGGCACGCCCGAGCAGGTGGCCTCGGTGGGCGCGAGCCACACGGGCAAGTTCCTGCGGGACATCCTGGGCGCGGACCGGGTCTCCGACGCCGGGGCGTCCCCGGTGCGGGCCACGGCGAAGAAGGCCCCGGCCAAGAAGGCGGTCGCCGCGAAGAAGGCGGCCCCGGCGAAGAAGACGGCGGCCAAGAAGACGACGGCCAAGAAGACGACGACGCGGGCCCGCAAGGCCTAGGGAGTGTCCGCAAAGTAGCGTCGGCCGCCCGGAGGGCGGGCGCGCCGGACCCCGCCGCGCAGGCGGGACTTTGCGGACACGACCTAAAGGGTGTTGCAGAAGGTCCGTCTCGGGCAGGGCTGAGTGGGCCGTTGACCTGCTG
>NZ_JOAK01000064.1 GCF_000720455.1 Streptomyces virginiae
CGCCACCAGCAGGTCTGGAACGACCGCGACACCGCCACCCTCCGCGACAACCGCGGCAACGTCATCGACACCGAGTCCTGGGGCCGCCGCGGACACCAGTACCGCGGCTGATCCCGCCCGGTGGTCGCCCCGACGGGGACGGTGACCGCCGGATGAGAGGGGTGCGGCGTGTCATGGCCGGGGCCGTGGCGCGCCGCACCCGTGCGTGCGGGCACCCGTGCGTGCGGGCGGGCGGGGGCAGGTGGGTCGGGGGCGGGTGGGTCGGGGGCGGGTGGGTGCATTCGGGTGGCGGCGTGCCGTGTCGGGCCGGTGGCGGGGGCCCGGTTCGCGATGCTGGGGCCGGGCGCGGCATGGGGGCCGGGTGCCCTGTCCCCCGTCCCACCTCCCCCATCCCACGGCGAGAAGGAGTACGGCATGCCGACGGACGCGGTCGGGCGTTTCCTCGCGGCGCTGGAGCCGCACCGGCGTCAGGACGTCGCGGGCAGGCCGCGCCCGGAGCAGGAGCGGCTGGCGGCCGCCTGGGAGGAGGAGCTGGGCTCGGACGACGAGCTCGACACCCTCGATGAGCTCTCTCCGCCCGCGGCGGAGGCCGAGGCGGCCCGCCGGGTGATGGACCGCGAGTCCTGAACCGGCCGCCGGTGCGCGGTGTGCGCGTCCGGGCGGCTGGATATGGGGTGGCAGGTGGCTGCGGAGTCGGGGAAGACTGCGGCGGGTGCGTGAGCGTGTGGAGGTGTCCTCGGGTCTGCGGCTGCGGCGTTGGACGCCGGCGGATGCCGGGGCGGTCCTGGCGGCGTTCGCCGAGCCGGTGATGTCGCGGCAGTCCGCCGAACCGGTGGTGACGCTGCCGGCGGCGAGGCGCTGGCTGGCGTCCCGGACGGAGCAGTGGGACGCGGGGGCTGGGTTCGCTTTCGCGGTCGTCGACGGTGCGGACGTGGTGCTGGGGCATGTGGCGGTCGGTTCCGTCGACCGGCGTCACGGCACCGGGTGGGTCTCGTACTGGACGACCGCTGCGGCCCGCGGGCGGGGCGTCGCGTCGGGCGGCTGCCGTGCGGTGGCGGCCTGGGCGTTCGAGGATGCCGGGCTGTTCCGGCTGGAGCTGGGCCACCGGGTCGACAACCCGGCTTCGTGCGCGGTGGCCCGGGCTGCGGGCTTCGCGGTCGAGGGGGTCCAGCGGCGCAAGCTCGAGTACGACGGTGTCCGCTACGACGTCGAGCTGCACGCGCGGCTTGCGACCGACTCCGGAAGCGGCGGTGGCGGGCCGGCTGAAGCGGGCGGTGGCGGGCCGGTCCGTTCCGTGCCGGCTCCGTGACGGGCGGGTGAGGGCCGGCCCGGAGCGTGCATGGCCGCGCCGCGGAGCGGGCCGCCCTGCGGGCGGTCGCGCCGGTCAGGCGGCCGGCCGGGGCTGGGGGGCCTTGCGCGTTTTCACTCCGGCGGCGATGAGCGCCAGTCCCGCGGCGAGGACGGCGAGGTGGGCGGCGGGCGGAAGGTCGACGAGCTTGTGCAGCCAGCCCCACTCCGTGCCGAAGAAGGTCTGCGAGGCGAAGCTGACGAGCCCCTGGGCCGCGATGACGTAGCCGATGCTTTCGACGGTGTGTCCGATGGTTGTTCGCACGGATCAACCCTCTCGCGGCCGGCGCCGCGGGAGCGTCCTGCTCAGGGCCGAAATCGCGGTAGGCCAAAGGATGCAGCCGCCCTGCGCGGAGCAGCGGCGCGGCACCCCGCCGCGGCAGGGCGGGGCCGGTTCGGCGGCGGTGGCCGGTTCGGTGGCGGGGGCCGTTCGGTGGCGGGGGCCGTTCGGTGGCGGGGGCCGGTTCGGTGGCGGGGGCGGTTCGGTGGCGGGGGACGGTTCAGCGGCGGTGGATGCGGTCGACGCCGTACCAGCGGGAGACGCAGGCGGCGACCCAGTCGCGGTCGTAGTCGGTGGTGAAGAAGGGTTCGGCGAGGCTGGCGATGTGCAGGGGGCGGTAGCCGACGTCGGTGGCGCCCCGTGCGGCCTCGGCGCGGATGCGGGTGTTCTGGGCGTCCCAGGCGATGGAGCGGGCCACCGTGGTGGTGGTGAGCTGCTGCAGGTGCGGGACGAGTGAGGCCATCGCGGCCAGGGTCAGGCAGAGCGCCGCCGTCGTGGCGGCTGCCGCGGCGGCGGGGCGGCGGACGGCCGGGCGGGGGCCGGCCCAGGCGCCCAGCAGGACTCCGTAGCCGCACAGGGCCAGTTCCATGGGCAGGAGGAAGCTCGTCCAGGTACGGGCGTACGTCCAGCCGGTGGGGCCGTATCCGCTGCGCAGGCCTGCCGCCACGGCGAACGAGCCCAGGATCACCACGGGCAGCGGGAGGAGCAGCAGGGCGGCCCGCGTCATCCGCCCCGCACCGGCCCCCGCACCGGCCACGGCCACGGCCCCGGTCCTGGCGCCGGTGCCGGTCCTGGCGCCGGGTGGGGGTGGGGGGTGGGGGGTGCGGAGGGTGGCGGCCAGGCCCAGCAGGAGGCCGGCGGCCGCGGCGGCGAGGTAGGCCCACTGGCCGGTGACGGTGTCCCACATGCGCAGCCAGTCCTCGAAGGTGGCGCGCAGTTCGCCCGCGGAGAGCAGCGGGGGCTTCTGGGGCTGTTGGGCGCGGCGCCAGCGGGCGCCCGGGGAGGTGTAGAGGACGGCGAGGCCGCAGGCGAGGCCGGCGCACCACAGCAGGCACCAGGTGAAGGGGCGCCAGGTGGTGGCCAGGCGCAGGCGGGGCAGGCACAGGAGGGCGGTCAGGGCGGCGAGGAGCCCGCTGACGAGGGCGAAGGGTTCGCTCAGGGTGCCGAGGGCGAAGCCGATGAGGAGGGCGCCGGCGAGGCCGGCGGTGCGGACGGCGCGGCGGGGGTGGGTGACGGTGGCCAGGGCCAGCAGGAGGGCCCACAGGCCGATGACGCTCGGCACGGTGTGGGAGATCGTGGCGGGGGCCCACAGCAGGACCTGGTAGCTGCGGGTGCCCGCGAAGTAGAGGAGTGCCTGCAGGGCCAGGGCGCAGGCGGTCAGGGCGAGCAGGGGCGGTGCGTGGCCGAGGGCGCGCAGGAGGCGGCGGCCCAGCAGGACGAGGGCGGCGGTGAGGGAGACGGTGATGAGGGTGGGGAGGATCTTGGTGCCGGCCGGTCCGCCGCCGTAGAGGAGGCCGCTGAGGAAGGCGTTGGTGATGCGGCCGTTCTGGGTCGTGTAGAAGTCGGCGGTGATGCCGAGGACTCCCAGGTCGCGGGCTTTCCAGGCGGCGCACCAGTCGTCGGAGGTGGGGCGGGTGTAGAGGCCGAGGAAGCATCCGACGGCGACGAGGGCTCCCGCGGCGGCGGCGAGGGTCGCCGCGGCGGCGGGCAGGAGGGTGCGCAGGAGGTGGCGGGGGCCGGTGTTCGGGCCGGTCGGGGGGGAGGGGGTCACGAGGTCCTCGCCCTCGGCCGCCATGGTGCTCATGGGCCACCTCTTCGCAGCGTTCGCAGCGTTCGCAGCGGGGGCCCGTCGGGCGGGGGCGGCCGGGGCGCCCCGCCGGCTGTGGTGATCGCACGGCCCGCGAACACCCATGATGTGCACGGTTCGGTGCGGGCGGCATCCCGGGCGGGGCCGGTCGCCGCGGCCCGCTGTCCCGGGCGGGCCGGGGGTTGGGGTGGGGGCGTCACCCGGGCGGCGGGGTTTTGGTGGCGGGGCGGGTGGTGGTCTTCGAGGATGAGTGGGGGTCAGCGTCCGCGTGTGCGTGGTGCGGCGGAGGGAGTGGCGGTGCCCGTTGTCCTCGGCTGTTGGGCGGTGGCCACGGCGGTGCTGGCGGGTGCCGCCGTTCCGGTGTGCGGTGCGGGCGGTCATGCGCCGCTGTCGGGGTTCGCCGCCCCTGCTGTCGGGGTGCTGTCGAATGTGACCGCCGCGGAGGGGATTTCGTCCTCGCGTGCCGCGGGTGCCCGGTACGTGGAGGGCAGCAATGTGCTGCGGCTGGCGTCGGGGCGGTGGCTGTACCTGCCGGCGGGGCGGACGGTGTCGGTGGTGGTGGCCGCCGGTGACGGGCGGGCGCTGCGGCAGATCGGGCAGAGCCGGGCGTGGCTGGCTTCCGGCCGTGTCCCGGGCAGGTCCGCGGCCGAGCGGGCGGCGGCAGCGCGGGCGTTGCTGGCGATGCGGGCGCTGTTGCGGCCCAACGGGGCGATGGCGGCGGGGTGGAGTCCGGGCTGGATGTACTCCTGGCCGCGGGATTCGAGTTTCGCGTGCGCGGCGTTCGCGCACACCGGGCATGACGCGGAGGCGTTTCGGATCCTGCGGCACAGTGCTGCGACGCAGCGTGGGGACGGCAGCTGGGAGGCGCGGACGAAGCTGGACGGTTCCGGGCCGCCCGACGGCAGGCGGTGGCAGCTCGATGCCAACGGCTGGGTTCCGTGGGCGGTGTGGCAGTGGTACCGGGCGGCGCCGGTGGAGGGCCGGCGGGCGCGGCTGATGACGCTCTACCCGATGATCGGCAAGGCGGCCGACCGTGCGGTGCGGTCGCTGGGGGCGGACGGGTTGCCTCCGGCGTCGCCGGACTACTGGGAGCTGATGACGTCGAGTGCGAACATCGGTACGGCCGCGCCGCTGCTGGCCGGGCTGAACGCTTCCGCGGACCTGGCGCGGGAGGCGGGCCGGCCCGGGGACGCGGCGCGGTGGGCGCGGGCGGCGCGGCGGCTGTCCGCGGGGATCTCCGCGCGGTTCTTCCCGCTCGGCTACCAGCGCACCGTCGACGGGCGGCACGGGCGTGACAGTGCGGTGACGTTCATGGCGCCGCCCTTCAACACCGCTGCGGCCGGTGTGCCGGCGGCGTTGGAGGCCACCTACCGGGCGCTGCGTCTGCCCAACGGGGGGCTGACGCCGGGTGATGATCCGGGGGCGCCGTGGGGGGCGACGGCGTGGACGCCCAGTACGGCGTTCTTCGCGCTGGCGTGGGCGGCCGGGGGGCGGCCGGCGAAGGCGGGACCGGTGCTGGAGTGGGTGCTGTCGAAGCGGAACGCGCTCGGTGAGCTGCCGGAGAAGGTGGACGGGGCGGGGCGGGCGGCGTCGGTGGCGCCGTTGGCGTGGACGGGTTCGATCGTGCTGTTGTCGCTGGTGGCGCTGGAGGGCGGCGGGCTGGCGGCGCCGCCGCCCGCGCAGCCGTAACGCGCCGGGGGCGCGGGCCGGGGCGCGGGCTGGGCGCGGTGGGTCGGGCGGGGGCCGGGGCGCGGGCTGGGCGCGGGGGCGGTCCGCGGGGCCGGGCAGGGGTGTCTCCTCGGCTCGGCGCGTGCGGGCATGTCTCGGTTGTGCCCGGGGGTTGCGCGCTCGTCCTGCGGGGACACCCCTCCCCGTCCCCGCTCCCCCGGCGTCGGGCCCGGTTCCGGGAGACCGTTCGGCCGGCGTCGGGCTGCGAGGTGCCCGGGTGTACCGCCTCGGTGAAGGCGCCCGGTCGGTGGTCAGTGGGGGCGGGCGGCCTGGGCGAGGACGGTGGGTGGGACGGCCCGGTGCCAGGGGGTGGAGGGGGCCGGCACGGCGGGACCGGGACCGGGGGCGGGGGTTGGGGTGGGTGTGGGTGTGGGTGTGGTGGTGGTGTGCAGGTCGGCGTCGAGGCCGAGGGCGGCGGCCAGGCCGGTGCCGTCGGGGGCGGTCACGGTGGCCGGGGCGCCGGTGTAGAGCATCTGGGATTCGTACCAGGCGGGGTTCTGGCCGGGGAGGGTGACGGCGGCGGTGCCGGTGGCGGCGCGGCCGGCGAGGAGGTGGCCGGTGGTGGCGACGGCGCCGTAGCCGCCTTCGCCGCCGGCGGTGGCGGGCGGGGAGAGGAGGGGGGCGGGCGCGCCGGGGGTGATGGTGGCCTGGGTGGTGGTGACGGTGCCGGTGCCGGGGGTGCGGAAGGAGAGGCGGACGCCGTCGTCCTGCCCGGTGGCGGAGAGTACGCCGGTGGTGGCGGGCAGGCCGGTGGGGAAGGGGCCGGTGAGGGGGGCGCCGGGGGCGGGCTGGGTCCAGGCCAGGACGGTGCGGTCGGTGGCCGCGTAGAGGTGGCGGCGGCCGGCGCTGTCGGTCGCGGTGACCGGGTCGCCCTGCAGGGCGGTGCCGCCCAGGGTCTGCCAGGGGCCGAAGTCGGCGCCGGGGGCGCTCTGGGTGCGGGCGCGCAGGGTGCGGCGGGAGTCGCGTATGTAGACGGTGATGCGGCCGGTGGCGTCGGCGGCGGCGGTGGGTGCGCCGGTCGCGGAGGTGGCGGACAGGTCGCCGGTGTCGGGGGTGCCCAGGCTGTGCCAGGGGCCGAAGTCGGCGCCGGGGGCGTTCTGGAGGGCGTAGACGCTCTCGCGCCGGTAGTCCTGGGCGGTGGTGGCCAGGGTGGTGCGGGTGGCGAGGACGGCGATGCGGCCGTCGGGCAGGCGGGTGGTGGAGGCGCCCGCGTCGATGGTGGTGCCGGGGGCGGTGGGGGGCAGGAAGCGGGGGCCCTGCCAGTCGGCGTCGGGGGCGGGGCGGGTCCAGTAGGCCATCTGTCCGTCGAGGGCGGCGAAGGCGTAGAGCCGGCCGGGCGGGCCTTGGGTCATCCAGGTGGTGGACTCGCCGCGGCTGTAGCGGATGGTCTGGTTCCATCCGGCGCCGGTGGGCCGGGTCGCGGTCTTGCGGTCGCCGCAGCCGGCGGGGCTGCCGCACCAGTCCTGGTGGTCGCTCCAGGCGTAGGTCTTGAGGTAGCCGAGTTTCTCCTCGGCGGCTTTCGCGTCGAGGGTGGGGGGCAGGGAGCTGTTGGGGTAGCTGACGTAGTTCTGGACCGAGAAGTGCGGGCGGCCGGCGGTGGCGGCGTAGCGTTCGGTGGCTGCCTGCACGAAGCGGGCGCCGTACATGTGGTCCTGGTGGTCGAGGAAGGCGCCGGCGGGCTGGGTGCGGCCGGGGGTGGGGTCCTGGGTGCGGATGGTGGTGGGCCGGTAGAGCGCGAAGACGTTCGCGATGGCCTGGACGGCCTGGTCGCGGGTGTAGGTGCAGGGGGTCCGTACGGGGCTGCCGGAGGCGAGCTGGGAGCCGAGGGCGGGGACCTTGCCGTCCCACAGGCCGCGCAGGCTGTCGGGGTTGTCGCCGGAGATGCTGCGGGCTTCGCGCATCTGCATCCACACCAGGTTGACTTCGGGGCGGGCGAGGAGGACGTCGACTTCGGCGCTGCCGCCGCCGGTGGTGGGTATGGAGGTGCGCTGCCAGGCGCTGGTGCGCCGGCCGGTGGCCATTTCGGCGTAGGCGGCGCGTATGCCGTTCTGGCGGGCTTCGGCGTAGGAGGCGTGGTCGGCGGGGCGGGTGGGGTCTTGCAGGTGCGGGCTGTGGGCTTCGTTCCTGCCGTCGGACTCGCCCGCGGTGAGGTAGACGGTGGTGACCTTGACGCCGGTGGATATGGAGCGGCTGAGGTCGGGGTTCATGAAGAAGAGGTCGTCGTCGGGGTGCGCGACGACCTGCAGGACCGTGCCCTGGGTCACGCTGGGGCGGGAGGTGGCCTTGGTGGCGGCGGCCGGCTGGGGGGCGGTGCCGTATCCGTAGGCCCAGGTCGTGATGCCGGCGGCGCCGACGGTGAGGGCGGCGAGCAGGGCCACGAGGCGGGTGCGGCTGGCCAGGGACATCTGCGGGCGCCTTGGGGGTCGGTCCGGTGCGGGGTGCTCCGAAGAGAGAGCGGTGTCGGTGCGCGGTGTCGGTGCGCGGTGTTGGTGCCCCGATGGCTGGAGCACTTCCCGGAGACGACCGGGGCCGATTATGCCCCGCGTGTTTTCTGCTGACACACCATCAAGAGGTATATGAAGTCAAACCAGTTGAATGCGAGATATGGGCGGCTTGTACCTATTTGGCACTGGTTGGGTGGGGTGTGGTGGGAGGGGGTGGCGTGGTGTGCGTCACGTGCGGGATGGTTTTCGGGGTGGCGGATTTCCGCTGACTTCTGGGGACTTCTGTCGACTTCCGCGGGTTTCTTGCGTGTCTGGGCAGGGGTTTTCCCGGGTTCCGGGGGTGTTGGGCCGGCAGCGGCCGCGGGGCGGGGCCGGCGGGCGGGGCGCGCGGGTGTGCGGGGCGGCGGTGAGGTCGCTCACACCGGCCGGTTCGGGGCGGCCGCCGGCCCGTGGCGGCGACGCCCCGGGCCGGCGCACCGGGCACCGACGGGCGGTGACGGTTGCCTGTGTCCGGTCCCGCGCGGGACCGGGGTGGTGCCCTGGGTCCGGTCCATGCGCGGGCGGCGGTGGTGCCCCGGGTCCGCTCCCGCGCGGACCTGGCGGACGGTGGCGTTGCCCTGCGTCCGATCCCGGCTGCGGGGCTCCATTTCCGGTCCCGGCGGCGCCCTGCGCCCGATCCCCCGCAGGCGGTGGCGGTGCGGCAGGCGGTCGCGGGCATCCGTGTCCGATCCCGGCAGGCGGTGGCGGGCATCCGTATCCGGTGCCGGCGGGCGGAGGCGGTGCCCCGGGGCGGTCCCTGCGGGCGACGGCGGGACTCCGTGTCCGGTCCCGGCGGGCGACGGCGGTGGCCTGCGTCCGGTCCCGGCCGGCGGAGGCGGTGCCCGGGGCCGGTCCCTGTGGGCGGTAGCGGTCTTGTGTGTCCGGTTTCCCGACGGGCGGTGATGGTGCCCCGGGTTCAGTCCCGCGCGGGCGGTCGCAATGCCCCGCGTCCGCTCCCGGCAGGTGGCAGCGGGGCTCCGTGTCCGGTCCCACGCAGGCAGTCGCGATGCCCTGTGTCCGCTCCCCCGGAGGCAGTCGCGGTACCCCGGGGTCGATCCCGGCGGGCGGTGGCGGGGCTCCGTATCCGGTCCCGCGTGGGCGGTCGCGATGCCCCGAGTCCGGTCCCGGCGGGCGGTGATGGTGCCCGGTCCGCCCGCGCGGGCGGTGGCGGTGGCCTGCGCGTCCGGGCAGGCGGGCGGTGGCGGTGCCCAGGGACCGGTCCTGCGGGGGCGGACCGGGCCGGGTGGTCGATGCCGGCCCGGCGGGCCCGGCGCGTCTCCGGGCGGCCCGGGCCGCCCGCGCACGCGTCGGTGTGGCCGCCGGTCCAGCCGGGGACGTCGGTGCCGGTCGCGGCGCGCCGCTGGGGGCGGTAGGCACCAGCAGGCGGGGAAGCCGTGCGGGCAGGCCGGGCCCGTCAGGCCGCTGGCCGGGGAGGGGTTCCCGTGGAGCAGGGCGTGCCCCGGGTGCCCTGGCCGGGCCGGGCGGCCAGGTCCTCGAGTTCACCGGCCGCCCCGGCTGCGGAGCGGGCGCCGCCGGGCGGAGGAAGGCGGCGACGTCCTGGGGGGGCGGCCCCTGGCGGCGGGGAAGCGCGCGCCGGCCGGGCGCCGGTGTTGCAGGTGCTCCAACACCCGGACCGCTCCCCCGGGTTGAGGGCAGGAGTACCGGCCTGCTGTGCCGCGGCGGGCCGGGGTGCAGTGGGGCCACCTCGTGGGCGGGGCGGTCTGCTTGGTCACCGCGGTGGCCTGCGCCGGCTCGGCGTGCCCGGTGGGAGCGTCCCGGTGCGCCCTGCTCTGCGCGCAGCGCGTCCCCGTACGGCACGGACGGCCCCGTGGGCTCACCCCTCCACCGCGGGCAGCGGGCGGCGGGCAGCGGGCAGCGGTGTGCGGTGATGGCGTTCGGGGGTTGCGGGGCGGGCCGCCTCGCCCCGGCGGTGGCGGGTGCAGGGGCGGGCGGGCGGCTGGGGGTGGTGCTATTTCAGGCCGATCTCCTGGCATGCGGCTCTGATGGCGTCGTTGCAGATTTCCTCGGGGGTGTAGACGCCGTCGAGGACGACGGTGGTGCGGATGTCCTCGCGGGTCACCGGCACGCCGGGGATGAGGACGGCGGGGACGCGCTTGGTGGTCGGGCTGCTGACCACCTGGTTGATGATTCCGTCGATCTTCTCGCCCTGGGCGAGGAGGACGGCGAGTTCGGCCGCGGCCTCGGCCTCGCGGGCGTAGGGCTTGTAGACGGTCATGAACTGCTCGCCGGCCACGATGCGCCGCACTCCGGCGAGTTCGGCGTCCTGGCCGGTGACGGGGGGCAGCGGGGAGACGCCGGCGGCCTTGAGGGCGGCGATGATGCCGCCGGCCATGCCGTCGTTGGCGGAGTAGACGCCGACGACCTTGTCCTTGCCGAGGGCGGAGAGCGCGGCGGTCATGTTGGCGGTGGCGTTCTCCGGCTTCCACTCGACGGTGTCGTACTCCTTGCCGACGTTCACCTTGCCGTCCAGGACGGAACGGGCACCGGACTTGAAGCTGGCGGCGTTGGGGTCGGTGACCGCGCCGTTCATCATGACGATCTTCCCGGTCCTGGCCTTGTCGCCCAGGGCGTCCAGCAGGGCCTTGCCCTGGACGCGGCCGACGTCCTCGTTGTCGAAGGAGGTGTAGGCGTCGATGGGGCCCTCGGCCAGGCGGTCGTAGGCGACCACCGCGATGCCCGCGTCCTTGGCCTTCGTCACCGCGCCGGCGATCGCCTTGGAGTCCACCGCGTCGATGACCAGGACGTCCACCTTGCCCTTGATCATCGCGTCGGCCTGGGCGCTCTGCCGGACCGCGTCGCCCCCGGCGTTGGCGTAGAGCACCTTGCCCTTGCCCAGGGTCAGCAGGGCGACCTTCTTCTCCATCAGCGGCTTGTCGAACTTCTCGTAGCGCGCGGTCTCGTTCTCGGGGAGCAGCAGGCCGATCCTGACCGCGGCACCGCTGTCGCCCTTGTCACCGGAGCCGTCGGAGCCGTCGGAGCCGCCGCAGGCGGTGAGCGTGACGGCGAGCGCCGCAACGGCCAGTGCAACGGGGGCACGCCCCAGATACGCGTTCACGAGGTGAGCCTCCCTGACAGGGCCGTGTCCGTACGGCCGAGGTGGAGGCAGTCAACGTGCCCGCATCGCTGCCGTCAAGAAGTGAATCCCTAACGAGATGGCAACGCTGTCACCGTGCCCCCGCACCGTGTCCGTGCAGGGCTTTCCCCGGCCGGCGGTGGTCTGCCTGCCGGCCTGGCATCAACTCCTGAAGGGTGGGGGGCGGGTGGGTCTTCGACACGTGAGCGGGGTGTGTGCCGGGGGCGGGGATACGGGGGATAC
>NZ_JOAK01000065.1 GCF_000720455.1 Streptomyces virginiae
CATCAACATCGCGAAACACCTCCAGTTGGTTCAGGCAGGAACTGCCAATGCGCTTCAACGTGCTCCCGTTGTAACATGTCATCGAAACGATGACAAGCAAGGAGTCATCGAGAGGATGACATGGACGGAGGGCCCCGTGAACGACGCCGCCCCGACGGCCGCAACTGTCTCCTTCACTGCCGCCGCAGCGGCACTGGAGGCCATCAACCAGTCCGTGAAGGACGCGCGGCAAAACCCTGAGCGGACACCGACGAGGGCAGCGCCGCTCGCGGCCGGCTCCGGCCCGCACCCGGCCCTGGCCGCACTTCTGATGCTGCGCGAGATCCGCGAGGAGCTCGCCGGCTGGGAGAGCGGGCTGATCGAAACCGCCCGCGGCGAGGGCGCGAGCTGGGCCGACCTCGCCGGACCCCTCGGAGTCTCCAGCCGCCAGGCCGCCGAACGCCGCTACCTCCGCCTGCGCCCCGGAACCCCGGGAAGCACCGGCGAAGAACGCGTCCAGGCAACCCGCGACACACGCGCAGCCGACCGAACCGTCACCGCCTGGGCTCGCGACAACGCAGCCGACCTCCGCCGCCTCGCCGGCCAGATCACCTCCCTCGCCAACCTCCCCGCCAGCGCCCAGGACGCCGTCAGCGACCTGAACCGGGCCCTCGCCGACAACGACGCAGCCCGCCTCCTCCAGCCCCTGGCCGAACTCCGGCCCCACCTGCGCCCGGAGGACTCGGCCCTCGCCGATCACATCGACGCCATAGCCCGGCATGCCGACCGGCTCCGCCAGGACAGCCACGACCAGCGCACCGCCTGACCCGAACAGGGCCAGGGCGAGTGGACACGGCTTGCCGTGGGGATCACGCGACAGCCTGGATAGGACTCTGGTCCGCCCAGAGCCGGTCGCGCAGATCAGCGCCGGTCGATCCATCGACCGTGGCGGGGGGGGTCAGGCATCCGCTCAGGTACAAGCGGCTGCGCCTGGACGTCGGGGTGGATGACGCCGGGTCGTTTCCTCAGGTGACTGAGTGTGCGGCGCCTCCTCCGCATGGCCGACCGCGAGGGGCTCGGCAGAATCCAGCCGCCGCCGGCCCCGTAAAGGGCCGATGCCTCAGGGCAGCCTCAGGGACCTGTGAAGGCGTGGGGTGGGACGTGTGGGGTGGTGCGGGGGCCTGCGGGAGTGGTGGGCGGGGCCTGAGAGACTGCTCGGTATGGATGTCCAGCGCAGGAACAATGTCACGGTCACCGGCAATCCCCATGGCCCGACGGTAGTCCTTGCGCACGGGTTCGGCTGCGACCAGAACATGTGGCGCCTCACCGTCCCCGCCCTGGTCAAGGACTACAGGGTGGTGCTGTTCGACTACGTGGGTTCAGGACGCTCGGATCTCTCCGCATTCTCCGAGACCCGCTATGCATCCCTCGCCGGATACGCCCAGGACGTGGTGGACGTGTGCGACGTGCTCGACCTTCGCGGCGTGGTGTTCGTGGGGCATTCGGTCTCCGCGATGATCGGTGTGCTGGCCGCCCAGATGGCTCCGGAGCGGATAGGGGCGCTGGTGATGGTGGCGCCCTCTCCTCGATACATCGACGACGAGGGCTACCGGGGCGGGTTCTCTGCCGAGGACATCGAGGAACTCCTCGATTCGATGGAGTTGAACTATCTGGGCTGGTCGGCGGCGATGGCGCCGGTGATCATGGGGAACGCGGAGCGGCCCGAGCTCGGGGAAGAGCTGGCCAACAGCTTTTGCGCCACCGACCCGGCGATGGCACGCGTCTTCGCCCGCACCACCTTCCTGTCCGACTCGAGGCAGGACCTCAACAAGGTGAGCGTGCCGACGCTGGTACTGGACTGCACCCAGGACGCCATCGCCCCGCGCGAGGTCGGCGCCTACGTGCACCAGGCGATCCCCGGCTCGACACTGCTCACACTGGATGCGACCGGGCACTGCCCTCACATGTCCGCCCCCGAAGCCACCAACGAAGCGATCACGGGCTTCCTGGCCGGCCTGCGGTGATGTGCCGCACCGGTCAGCAGAGCGACCCACACGACGCCGACGACGAGAAGACCTCGGATGCGGCGTTCGCCGCACTGCTGGAGGACAGTGCGGAGGAGCTGTACGAGTGCGCGCCGTGCGGCTATCTGTCCACGCTGATGGACGGCACCATCGCGAAGATCAACACGACGCTGCTGGACTGGCTGGGCCTGAACCGGGAGGCGGTGGTGGGCCGGATGCGGTTCACCGACCTGCTGACCGTCGGCGGCAGGCTCTACCACGAGACGCACTTCGCGCCGCTGCTGCGCATGCAGGGCGAGATCGGCGGCGTCGCCCTGGAGATCAGAAAGGCAGACGGCGTCCGGATGCCGGTGCTGGCCTCCTCCGTGGTCAAGCACGGGGCCACGGGTGAGCCGTTGCTGATCCGCACCACCCTCTTCGACGCCCGCGACCGCCGCGCCTACGAAGAAGAACTCCTGCGGGCCCGCAGAGCCGCCGAGGAAGCACAACGGCAAGCCGAAGCCGACCGGGCCCGTCTCCAGGACGCCCTCGCCGCACTCCAGTCGTCGCTGCTGCCCGACACCCTGCCGCCCATACCCGGCATGGAAAGCGCCGCGCACTACCGCACCGCGTCGCCCGACCGGCTCGGCGGCGACTTCTACGACGTCTTCCGCCTCGACGCCGCACGCTTCGTGTTCTTCCTCGGCGACGTGTGCGGCAAGGGCCCGCAAGCCGCCGCCGTCACTTCGCTGACCCGCTACACCCTGCGCGCCGCAGCCCTGCACGACCCCGACCCCGCCTCCGCCCTCACCACCTTGAACAGGGTCCTGCACGAGCGCTACAGCAGCGGCGACCCCCGTTACTGCACCGCCATCTTCGGCACCCTCGAACCCGACCCGGTGACCGGGCAGGTCACGGTCCACCTGGCCTCGGGCGGCCACCCGCCGGCCCTGGTCCTGCGTGCCGACGGCACAGCCGACTTCCTGCCCACCCCCGGCGGCCTCCTCGTCGGCATCCTGCCCACCGCGCGCTTCACCCCCGCCACCATCACCCTGGGGCCCGGCGACACCCTCCTGCTCTACACGGACGGGCTCACCGAAGCCCGCACCGGCGAAAGCCGTACCGACCTGTACGGAGACGAAGCCCTGCGCGCCTTCGCCACCGATCAGGCCGGCCGGTACCCGCAAGCGGTGATGAAGGCACTGACCGGCCTGCTGGACAGCTTCGGCGACGGCCTGGACGACGACACCGCCCTCCTCGCGCTCGGGGTCCCCGCCTCCGGTTCCCGGGAGCCGGCATGAGCCCGCTGAACATCGAGGTCCGGGACGCTCCGATCGGCCCGGTACTCGAAGTCATCGGGGAACTCGACTACGACACCTCCGCCGAGCTGCGCCACCTCCTTGCCGCCCTCCCTCTCAAGCCGGGCCAGCGCCTTGTGCTGGACCTGGCCCGCATGGAGTTCTGCGATTCCAGCGGCATCAGCGCCCTCATCGCCGCCCGCAACCACGCCCAGTCGGCCGGAGCCGACATTGCACTCGCAGCGGTCCCGGCCAACACGCTGCGAGTCCTGCGTGTCGTCGGACTGGACCAGGTTTTCCCACTCCATCCCGTGGCCGAGTCCGCGATCGAACCCTGACCGCAGCACCGTCTCGCGCGAGTCGGCCCGGTGGTTACACGTCGCGCCAGCCCACGAAAACAAGGGGCCCAAGGGGCCGCTGACCTGCGTCGGCGTACCTGCGCCTCCCCGCGGCGATTCACGTCTGCGAGCCCGGTATGGCGGTGTCGGACCCTGCTCGGCCGGCGCCCGCCGTCTGGGCCGCCGCCTCACCCCGGCCGACCTCGGGCTGACCTCCCCTGGCCGGCTTCAGCCGCAGGCGCCTGACACACCAGGGCCGACAGAGGAGCCAGTCGTACGTCGCCCAGGAACCCAGGATCGGACGACCCCGTCTGTCGGCCGAAGTCGGCTGCGACTCCGAGCACCTCGCGCATCGGCACAGGCCGCCGACTCGTGGCAGCGAGATCGGCGTGAGCTTCCTCGGACCACAGGAACGGATACACGGAAACACCGTGCTCGAAATGCAGGGCCGCGGCCTCCTCACGCCGGCCGGGCCAGCGCATTCCGTCGTAGAACGTCTCCATCCGGCCCGAGAGCAGCCAGGAGACCCACCCCGAGTGGCCCATCTCCATCGCCTCCCACTCCAGAGTGTCGGGAGCGAAGTACGTCATCCGGCCAGGATCCCCAGGGCGGCCCGCGGCTGCAGGATCGCCACCGTTCAACCCGAAGACCCCTCCGACAATGTCGTGGCCGACGACAAGACCTGTCGCGGGCTGCCAACCAGGATCGAAGTCCGTGGGGAAGCGGTTGACCTGCGCCAGACTCGGGAGCCGCCCATCCGCGACCGAACCGGAACCTCCGCCGAACACTCGCAGCCACCGAACATCCGCTGCTGGCACCGCTGCCGGAAGACCCCTCGAAGACCGGTCGGCTCTCCACCCCGCGGGTAAGACGGCCCCGCGCATCCACCGCGCGTCCGGCTGTTTGTGACGCCGGGTGGTCACCTGGCCCAAGAGCGGGCATCAGTGGTGCGGTGACCTCATCTTCGCCGGCAGGCGGTCCCGGTCGGCTGTCGCGGGAGGTGCTGGATGAAGGTGACTTTGGAGCCGGGCAAGGGCTGTTGCGCAGTGGCTTGTCAGCGCGCGCGAGCGACGTCCTTGCGGGCAGAGTGGCTTTGCCACGCTCAGTTCCGGTCCGGGTCCGGGGCCGAATGCGCGAGGTCACGGAAACCGGTCCCATTGCACCTTCGGGCGGCGCAGACCACGACGCTCGAGGTAGCGGTCGGTGGCCCGGCTCGTCCGGCGCAGGACCCGCAGGCGTCGACCGCGTTTCCCGAGCCCACAGGTTCGACCACGGTGGAGGGCACCAGAAGCCAGCCGGCGTCGGTGGGCCGCAGGCTGGCCGGCCCCCGCACCACCAGGCAGTCCGCCGGTGTCGGCTGCGGCCTCATACGGGCGAGGCCGGCTCCTGGGAGCCCGGCGCATTCTCCCGCCGTCAAGGTGGCCGTACGCGGCCCGGATTCGGTGGGTCTCCGCCAGGGTCTGCGACTCCAGCCGCGTCCACTTCACCACTGGGGTGATGGACGTGTCGTCGAAGATCGCACCCCAGCGACTCACGGTGCCGTCCTCCAGGACACGGCCCACGCCCTACTACCCCTTGAAGACACTCCAAGTGCACGGAGTCAACAGGTCGGGGAACCCCTCCCGGTAGGTCACCTGCCGGACGCCGTCACCCATGTGCTCGGCGGACTCGCTGTCCTCCGAGGCCCCCGGGAATTCCGGCTCCGGCTCGTCGTCAAAGCTCATCTGCCCGGGACACACTCGATCGGCTCCCGGGAGTCGTCACCGCGTCCCACGGCCCGTCAGACCAGAACATGGTGCTGGAAATCCGGAACGTCGCAGCATTTGCCCAGCGCGCCGGACGGGCAAGGCGCCACGCCTCCTCGAATTCCGACCGGATCAGTTCCGTGTGCCGCTGCGCCTCGGAAATTTGCTGGGCGCAGTTCGGCTCGGTCCGCGCGACTTCCGCAATGTTCGCGTAGCAGGCGGTTCAGCCGCTTTTCAGGACCACGGCCGCGTAGCCGAAAGGAGGGCAGACGCGCCCTCGCCCCGGCAGAACTCGGTGAGTCTGCCGGGGCGAGCCGGACCACGGCGGTTCCCGTGCGGTCGTCGGGACGCAGGTCCTCCCCCGACGACCGCACGACGGCACAGAACGTCGCGGTTAGGAGGAGCTCCGGTCAGCGGACCTCGGTGACCCGGTGTTCCTTGCGCGCGCCACAGTTGGAGTTGTACACCTGGACGTGCACGTTGCTGATCCCGCCGCCCCAGTCGACGCAGTGGCCCTTGCCGTACACGTAGGCCGGGCCCGCGTACGACGTGTACCGGCCGAAGTCCTCGCCCCGCTCCCAGGTTTCGGGGACTTCGATCCAGAGGGCCATGTCCACGGCCGCGCCCGGGTTGTTGCGGATGGTCGCGACGCAGTTCTTGCCGTTCGAGGCGTTGTACGTCAGGTATACGGTGCCCAGCGAGCCGATGGCGGCCGAGTTCACGGTCTTGTACGCGCTTCCGCAAACCTTCTGCGGCGTGGTGTTGGGTGCGGCGGTGGCGGGCGCCGCCAGCGCGGTAGTGGCCCCCAAGGCCAGGGCGGCGAATGCGGTGGTGGTAAGGACGGAACGGGTGAACTTCATGTTTCCCCCTGGTCGTCATTGGAGTTGGTCGCTCCTGCATGCTGGGACATGAAGGAACGGCGGAACGGTTGCGCATCGTTGGCAAAGGATGTGACCGCGCTGGCCGACGAACGGCCGCACGCGAGCATCGGGAGTGAGGGCGGTCGGATCCACGCACCGTTCGTCGTTGTGGAGGGCGAGGCCGTAAAGCTGGACCAGGCGGTGCGTGCGACCAGCACCTCGGTGTGCGCGGCGAGGTCCGTCTCCTCGACCGAGCCTCGGTGAACATGTCCGGAGCGGGACGAGCGAACGCGCCCTCGTCGCTGTCGTCGAACAGACGGGTCAACCGGAGCACCTCGGCACAGAACAATATGTGGGATGGGTCCGGGTGCGTGCGCAGCAGTGCGCGCGCACCCGCAGACTGCGCCACCGCCCACACCGAGCCGGCCGCAGGCCCGCCGGCATGAGCGCGCTGGTTCAAGACCGGTCGGTGCCCAGCCCAAGCCCTTCCGGCAGAGCACCGACGCCCCGGCACCGCCCCCGGCCCCACCGCCGTGTGAGCGTGCCGGTGCGACACCGGTCGGCCATGCCCCTGGCGCAGGTCCGCTTTGTCGAGGCGATACCGCCCAGCGAGAGGGGCTCGAACGGCACGGACCGTCCCGGCACCCCGACCCAGCGCCCTGCTTGCGGGGGAAAGGGCGGCTGTCACACGCCTGTGACAGTCGGCGGACAGCCTCATGAAGTGCCCCGGCCACGCTCTTAACAAGAGAACAAAAGGGACATTCGGGCGAATGTTCCACCTGCTTCCGAGGACGCGAGCAGTGATGACCGAGCCGATCCGGCGGAGGAAATCCCATGACTCCCACACTCACCACCCCGCACGCC
>NZ_JOAK01000066.1 GCF_000720455.1 Streptomyces virginiae
GATGGACGGCGAGGGGCCGATGAAACCGATGTCGAGGGAGCCGCCGTTGAGGGCTTCGATCTCGGACGGACCGGCGTTGAAGGTCTGCGGCTTGATCTTCGTGCCGTTCAGTTCCTTCTCGATCAGGCCCTCCTGGATACCGACGAGCGCGGTGGCGTGCGTCAGGTTCGGGAAGTACCCGATACGGACCTCGGAGGCCGACAGCTTCTTGCCGTCCGCAGCGGGGGCGTTCGCCTTGCCGTCGCCCTTGTCCTCGGCCTGGGAGCCGTAGCCGCAGGAGGCGAGCGCGCCGATCAGGAGCGGCAGGGCAGCGGCGGCGGCGAGGCCGCGTCGAAGGGTCTTACGGGTGGAACCGGTGGCAGGCACGGGAGGGCTTCCTCTCGCCGCGCCGTCGTTCTACGGCGCGGATTCTCGTCTGTGGAGCAGGGGCGGGTACGGCTCGCGGCGAACGGTCATCGCGCACATCGCGCCACGCCCCCCTGGCCGCTGCCGAGGGCGCCGCTGCCCACGCGGCCGCCCTCCTTCGCGAAGGTCGAGTAGAGATCGACGAACATGGTCTAGAAGTCCCAGCCCTCGTCGTCCGGCTGGACGGTCGTCTCGGCCTGGGAAGCGAAGGACTCGCCCGCCATGCCCGCGGCCAGGGTGGTCCCGTCCGCCGGGTCGATCAGCAGGAAGGATCCGGTACGGCGGGAGTCGGCGTACGCGTCGAGCGCGAGGGGCTCGGCGGTACGGACGACCACGAGGCCGATGTCGTTCGCCACCAGCTGCCCGGGCTCCGGGTGCTGGGACAGGTCGTCCAGCGTCAGCCGCGAGGGGATCTCCTTGACGATCGCCTTGACCGTGCGGGTCGTGTGCTTGATCAGCACCCGGGCGCCCACGGCGAGGGGCTGGTCCGCCACGTGGCACACCGTCGCGACGACGTCCTGCGTGGTCGCGGGGGCGTTCGCGGACGGCGCGATCAGGTCGCCGCGGGAGATGTCGATGTCGTCCTTCAGCCGCACCGTCACCGACTGCGGGGCCCAGGCGATGTCCACCGGCTCGCCCAGCGCGTCGATGCCCTCGATGACCGAGGTCCGGCCCGACGGCAGGACCGTGACGGCCTCGCCGACGCGCAGCACGCCGGAGGCGATCTGGCCCGCGTAGCCGCGGTAGTCGGGGTGCTCCGCGGACTGCGGACGGATCACGTACTGCACCGGGAAACGCGCGGGGCAGGCGGTGAGGTCGTGGCTGACCGGGACCGTCTCCAGGTGCTCCAGCACCGTCGGGCCGCCGTACCAGTCCATGTTCGCCGACGGCTCCACCACGTTGTCACCGGCGAGGGCCGAGATCGGGATCGCGGTGATCTCCGGGACGCCCAGGTCCGAGGCGTAGGCGGTGAACTCCTCGGCGATCGCCGCGAAGACCGGCTCCTCGTAGCCGACGAGGTCCATCTTGTTCACGGCGAGGACCACGTGCGGGACGCGCAGCAGGGCCGCGACGGCCGCGTGTCGGCGGGTCTGCTCGATCACGCCGTTGCGGGCGTCGACGAGGACCACCGCCAGGTCGGCGGTGGAGGCTCCGGTCACCATGTTCCGGGTGTACTGCACGTGCCCGGGGGTGTCCGCGAGGATGAACCGGCGGCGCGCGGTGGCGAAGTAGCGGTACGCGACGTCGATGGTGATGCCCTGCTCCCGCTCGGCGCGCAGGCCGTCGGTGAGCAGCGCGAGGTCGGGGGCCTCCTGGCCGCGCTGGGCGGAGACGGCCTCGACGGCCTCCATCTGGTCGGTCAGGACCGACTTGGAGTCGTGCAGCAGCCGGCCCACCAGGGTGGACTTGCCGTCGTCGACGGAACCGGCGGTCGCGAAGCGCAGCAGGGTGGTCGCCGCGAGGTCGTCGAGCCCGGCGACCTGATCGGTGGTGCTGGTCATTTCTAGAAGTACCCTTCGCGCTTGCGGTCTTCCATCGCGGCCTCGGACATCTTGTCGTCGGCGCGGGTCGCGCCCCGCTCGGTGAGCCGGGAGACGGCGATCTCGGCGATCACGGCGTCGAGCGTGACGGCGTCGGAGTCGACGGCGCCGGTGCAGGACATGTCGCCGACGGTGCGGTAGCGGACGAGCCGCGTCTCGGGCGTCTCGCCCTCCTTGGGGCCGCCCCACTCGCCGGCCGTCAGCCACATGCCGTTGCGCTTGAAGACCTCGCGCTCGTGGGCGAAGTAGATCTCCGGCAGCTCGATGCCCTCGCGGGCGATGTACTGCCACACGTCCAGCTCGGTCCAGTTGGACAGCGGGAAGACGCGCACGTGCTCACCGGGCGCGTGGCGGCCGTTGTAGAGCTGCCACAGCTCGGGCCGCTGGCGGCGCGGGTCCCACTGGGAGAACTCGTCGCGCAGGGAGAACACGCGCTCCTTGGCGCGGGCCTTCTCCTCGTCGCGGCGGCCGCCGCCGAAGACCGCGTCGAACTTGAGGCTCTGGATCGCCTCCGTCAGCGGGACGGTCTGCAGCGGGTTGCGGGTGCCGTCGGGGCGCTCGCGCAGCGTGCCGGCGTCGATGTAGTCCTGGACGGACGCCACGTGCAGGCGCAGCCCGTGCTCGGCGACGGTGCGGTCGCGGTACTCCAGCACCTCGGGGAAGTTGTGGCCCGTGTCGACGTGCAGCAGCGAGAACGGCACCGGCGCCGGCGCGAACGCCTTGAGCGCCAGGTGCAGCATGACGATGGAGTCCTTGCCGCCGGAGAAGAGGATCACCGGCTTCTCGAACTCGCCCGCCACCTCGCGGAAGATGTGCACGGCCTCGGACTCGAGGGCGTCGAGGTGCGACAGCGCGTAGGGCGCGTCCGTCTCTTCGTGGACGTGTGCGACGGTCGTCGTCATGCCAGACCCCTCTCGGTGAGCAGCGCGTGCAGGGCCGAGGCCGACTCCTGCACGGTCTGCGTGTGCGACTCGATACGGAGGTCCGGGGACTCCGGCGCCTCGTACGGGTCGTCGACCCCGGTCAGACCGGAGATCTCGCCCGCCGCCTGCTTGGCGTACAGACCCTTCACGTCACGCTCGGAGCACACCTCGACCGGGGTGGCCACGTGCACTTCGAGGTAGTCCGTCGCGGCGGCGGCATGCCGCTTGCGGACGGCCTCGCGGCTGTCCGCGAACGGCGCGATCACCGGCACCAGCGCCTTGACGCCGTTGCTCGCGAGGAGTTCGGCGACGAAGCCGATCCGCTGCACGTTGGTGTGCCGGTCCTCGCGGGTGAAGCCGAGTCCGGCCGAGAGGAACTCGCGGATCTCGTCCCCGTCGAGCACCTCCACGCGGTGGCCCTCGGCACGCAGCCGCTCGGCCAGCGCGTAGGCGATGGTGGTCTTGCCCGCGCTCGGCAGCCCGGTCAGCCACACCGTGGCGCCCTGGTCGCTCACGCTCATCTGCTCTGTCTCCGTAAGTTCTTCGCTGGTCGTCATCAGCCGTGCAGTCCGCACTCGGTCTTGCCCCGCCCGGCCCAGCGGCCGGACCGCGCGTCCTCGCCCTCCGCCACGCGGCGGGTGCAGGGGGCGCAGCCGACGGAGGCGTAGCCGTCCGTCAGCAGCGGGTTGGTGAGTACGCCGTGCTCGGCGACGTACGCGTCCACGTCGTCCTGGGTCCAGCGGGCGATCGGCGAGACCTTGACCTTCTGCCGCTTCTCGTCCCAGCCGACCACCGGGGTGTTCGCCCGGGTCGGGGACTCGTCGCGGCGCAGCCCCGTCGCCCACGCGTCGTACGCCGTCAGGCCCTCTTCCAGCGGCTTGACCTTGCGCAGCGCGCAGCACAGGTCGGGGTCCCGGTCGTGCAGCTTCGGCCCGTACTCGGCGTCCTGCTCGGCCACGGTCTGCCGCGGGGTCAGCGTGATGACGTTGACGTCCATCACCGCGCCGACCGCGTCCCGGGTGCCGATGGTCTCCTCGAAGTGGTAGCCCGTGTCGAGGAAGACCACGTCCACACCGGGGAAGACCCGCGAGGCCAGGTGGGCGACGACCGCGTCCTCCATGGAGGAGGTCACGGCGAACTTCCCGCCGAACGTGTCGGCCGCCCAGCGCAGGATGTCGAGCGCGGAGGCGTCCTCCAGGTCACGGCCGGCCTGCTCGGCCAGCTCCTTGAGGGTGGCGGCCTTCAGGCCGGCGTTCTTGAGACTGGCGTCTTGCGTGGTGGTCATATCTCGTCCCCTCCCGCTGAGTTCGTCCCGACGCCCCGGGACAGCAGCCCCAGGTACTTCAGCTGGAAGGCCCGGTTGCAGGCCCTGCATTCCCACGCGCCGTGGCCCGTCTCGTTGGGGAACAGGTCCTCGTCGCCGCAGTACGGGCAGTAGAACGGCGCGGCTCGCTCGCTCACGAGAGGCTCTTCTCGTCCGCGCGGGCGACCCAGGCCGCGAAGCGCTCGCCGTCCTCGCGCTGCTCCTCGTAGCTCTTGACGACCCGCTCGACGTAGTCGGGCAGACCGGCCGAAGTGACCTTGAGGCCGCGGACCTTGCGGCCGAAGCCGGCCTCCAGGCCGAGGGCGCCGCCCAGGTGGACCTGGTAGCCCTCCACCTGGTTGCCGTCGTCGTCGAGGACCAGCTGCCCCTTGAGACCGATGTCCGCCACCTGGATACGGGCGCAGGCGTTCGGGCAGCCGTTGATGTTGATGGTGATCGGCTCGGCGAAGTCCGGCAGACGGCGCTCCAGCTCGTCGATGAGCGAGGCGCCGCGCGCCTTGGTCTCGACGATGGCCAGCTTGCAGAACTCGATGCCGGTGCAGGCCATCGTGCCGCGGCGGAACGGGGACGGCTTGACCCGCAGGTCCAGGGCCTCCAGCGCCTCGACGACCGAGTCGACCCGGTCGGCCTCGATGTCGAGCACGATCATCTTCTGCTCGGCGGTGGTGCGCAGGCGGCCGGAGCCGTGCTGCTCGGCGATGTCCGCGATCTTGGTCAGGGTGGCGCCGTCCACGCGGCCCACGCGGGGCGCGAAGCCGACGTAGAACTTGCCGTCCTGCTGCTGGTGGACGCCGACGTGGTCGCGCCACTGACCGGAGGGCTGCTCGGGCGCGGGGCCGTCGGTCAGCTTCCGCTTCAGGTACTCGTCCTCCAGGACCTGGCGGAACTTGGCCGGACCCCAGTCGGCGACGAGGAACTTCAGGCGGGCGCGGGTGCGCAGCCGGCGGTAGCCGTAGTCGCGGAAGATCGAGATGACGCCCTCGTAGACGTCCGGGACCTCGTCGAGCGAGACCCAGGTGCCCAGGCGCACACCGAGCTTGGGGTTGGTGGACAGGCCCCCGCCGACCCAGACGTCGAAGCCGGGACCGTGCTCGGGGTGGTTCACGCCGACGAACGCGATGTCGTTGATCTCGTGCGCCACGTCGAGCAGCGGCGAGCCGGAGATCGCGGACTTGAACTTGCGGGGCAGGTTGGAGAAGTCCTTGTTGCCCACGATGCGGCGGTAGATCTCGTCGATGGCGGGGGTGCCGTCGATGATCTCGTCCTGTGCGATGCCGGCGACGGGCGAGCCGAGGATGACGCGGGGCGTGTCACCGCAGGCCTCGGTGGTGGACAGGCCGACGGCCTCCAGGCGGCGCCAGATCTCCGGGACGTCCTCGATCCGGATCCAGTGGTACTGCACGTTCTGGCGGTCGGTGAGGTCGGCGGTGCCGCGGGCGAACTCCTCGGAGATCTCGCCGATGACGCGCAGCTGCTCGGTGGTCAGCCGGCCGCCGTCGATGCGCACGCGCAGCATGAAGTACTTGTCGTCCAGCTCCTCCGGCTCCAGGATCGCGGTCTTGCCGCCGTCGATCCCGGGCTTGCGCTGGGTGTAGAGGCCCCACCAGCGCATGCGGCCGCGCAGGTCGTTGGGGTCGATGGAGTCGAAACCCCGGTGGGCGTAGATCGTCTCAATGCGTGTCCGCACATTGAGACCGTCGTCGTCCTTCTTGAACTGCTCGTTGCCGTTGAGGGGCGTGTGGTGTCCGACGGCCCACTGACCCTCGCCGCGGTGACGGCCGGTCTTGCGGCGCGCGGCGGCTGCGGGTGCTGCTGCGGGCGTTTCGGGGGTGGCGGCCATGGCGGTACGTCCTTCTTGGGCGGCTCAGGGCAGGGGCGGGTGTAGCGGGTGGGGTTGGCGTGACCCCTGGACGCTGAGCGGGTGCGGCCGATTGCCCGCGCCTTTGCCGGGGTGACCGGCGGACAGGGCGGTGTTCGGCCTTCAGGGGACTGCGGTGATCGACACTTCCACGGCGACGATGCCGGGATTGCGGCGATGTGCGGCGGTTGCTGGTTCCGTCAGCACGCCGGACAGATGGCGCTGGACATGCGGCCGAGGTCGACGTGCCGCCGACTCACCAAGGCAATTCCAGCTCCATTCATGGCGGAAGCGTGTCATGGGCCGATTGGAGGAGTCCACTACTGTCCATGATGCGGACGAACTCGTCCCGCATCGTGGGACGACGTGACGGGGGTCACCCTTGCCCTGGCCGGGCGCTGCCGTTGTTCTTCCGCCTGCGGGCCGGTGGTCGCGCCTCAAGCGCCGGCGGGGCTGGGTTCGGCCGCCCGGTCGGGGTCGGGAAGGGGGGTGGG
>NZ_JOAK01000067.1 GCF_000720455.1 Streptomyces virginiae
CCCCGCCCCGCCCGCCGGCACCCCGCGCCAGGGGGCCGGCAGGCCCCGCCCCCCACCCCGCAGATGACGGACCGTCAGCGTTGTCGGTGCCCGCCCCTACGTTTGCGCCCATGAGCCGATCCATCCAGGCACTCGCCTACGCACGCCCCTCCGCCCTCACCACCGAAGGCGGCACCGGCCTCCTCGGGCTGGAGACCTCCGGCGGGCTGACCCCGGTGGGCCGTGAGGCCCACCCGCAGTTCTTCGCCGGGTTCCTGAGCTCGCCTCAGGCCGCCGCCCGCGGCCTGCTCGCCGTCGCGGACGTCGCCGCCACCCGCTATCACCAACGCACCCTGCGGGCCTCCCTGGACCCGGTCGTCACCGCGGGCGGCGACCGGCTGCGCTTCGAGTCCTTCTCCGGCTGCTGCGGGGTCTACGCCCGGCTCGACGTACTCCCCGAAGGACTCGCCGGCGCCGACACCGGCCACGGCACCACCAACGTCGACGTCAACAACCCGCTGCGCGAGGCCCTGTCCCGGCTGAGCGGCGACGAACCCCTGCACCTGCGCGTCGGCCCCGACGAACTGGCCGTCACCACCGCCGACGGACCCGTGGTGGAGAAGAAGGTCCCGCTGCCCGACCGCTGGCTGCGCGGCTTCGCCGAAGCCCAGGTGATCACCGCCGGCTTCGACCTGCGCGCCGAACTGTCCGCCGCCGAGGCCGTACGGTTCCTGCGCACCCTCCCGCGCACCACCACCGGCGCCGGCGCGGCCGGCCGGGGGTCCCTGTGGGTGGTCCCCGCCGGCCGCACCCTGCGCCCCACCACCCGCCCCGTCCCCGGCGCCGTCTGCCTGCCCGGCCCCGAACGCCTCACCGCCCTCCAGCGGGTACTGCGGCACGCCACCGCCCTGCGCGTCTACGGGCCCGCCGCCCCGGGCGGCGCCGCCACCGCCGCCGCCTGGGAGGTCACCCTGCCCGGCATGCGCCTGACCCTCACCCTCTCCCCGGAGCCCAGCCGCGGCTTCTCCGGCGAGGGCGCCGTCCTGGAGGCGCTGGCCACCGACGAAGCGGCCGCCGACGCCGACCTCGTGTCCGTACTGCTCTCCTGGGAGCCGCGCATCGACACCGCCGACCTCGCCGCCCAGAGCGGACTGAGCCCGCAACGCGTACGTGCCGCCCTCACCCGGCTCGGCACCGCCGGCCGCGTCGGCTACGACGCCGCGGACGCCGCCTACTTCCACCGCGAACTGCCCTACGACGCCGGCCGCGCCGAAGCCCGCAACCCCCGCCTCACCGCCGCCCGCGCCCTCCTCGCCGACGGCGCGGTCCACCTCCACACCCCCGCCACCGCCCCCGGGCCGGGCACCGCGACCGTCCGCTCCGGCGAGCGCCACTACCAGGTCCGCGAGGCCGCCGGCGGCGTCCTGAGCTGCACCTGCCAGTGGTGGGCCGACTACCGCGGCCGCCGCGGCCCCTGCAAGCACGCCCTCGCCGTGCGCATGGCCCGCCGCGGCCGGACCACCACCGCGCCCACCGCCACCGCTCCCACCGCCACCGCTCCCACCGCCACTGCGCCCACCGCCACTGCGCCCACCGCCACTGCGCCCACCGCCACTGCGCCCACCGCCACCGCTCCCACCGCCACCACCGCGCCCGCCACCGTCACCGCTGCCGGAGAGACCCGATGAACACCCTCCTCGACGCCGTCCGCACCGGCCGCTGCGACCTGGTCACCAGCCTGATCACCCCCCTCACCGACCACGAGCGCCGCGCCCACCTGCCCGAACTGACCGCCCTGCGCGCCGAGGCACGCGCCTGGGACTGGCGCCGCCGCTGGGACGCCGAACCCACCCTGCGCGCCCTGCACCTCGCCGGAGCCGGCTGCCACACCGGCCCGGCCGCCGCCGCCTCCTGGATCGCCGCCCGCGACCTGCGCGACGCCCGCCCCCGCGACACCGCCCCCCTGGCCGCGCTCCTCGCCGGCCGCGCCCCCGACTGGCGCGCCGACGTGGCCCACCGCCTGGCCGCCCGCACCGCCACCGTCGCCGACGACTACCCCCTCATCCGCGCCCTCCTGGACGGCACCCAAGCCCCCGCCCCCACCACCGACGGCTTCGTCCACGCCTGGGCCCTGGCGACCACCACCGCCACCGACACCACCCCCACCGGACGGCACCGCCCCCGCCCGCGTCCACGCCCCCTGCGGGTCGCCCTGCGCGAAGACCCCTACACCCCCCACCTCGTACCCCACCTGTTCGAAACCGCCGAACCCGCACCCTCCCTCACCTGGTACGACACCCCCCACACGCCCGGCCGCTGGCCCGCGGAACTCGCGCACCTGGCCGCCCAGGGCACCGTGGAGCGCCGCACCCTCATCGACGGCAGCATCAACCGCCTGCTGCGCGGCGGCCGCACCGCCCACCTCGCCTTCTACACCGACCTCCTCGACGTCCTCGACCTCACCACCGACGAACGGGCCGAACACACGGCGGACTGGATCGCCCTGGCCGCCGACGCCCCCTCACCCACCGCCGGCCGCGCCCAGCAGACCCTCACCGCACTCTTCGAAGCCGGCCGCCTCCCCGCCGACCGCCTCGCCGAGATGTCGCAGGCCGTCCTCTTCCGCCCCGAGAAGAAACTCGTCCGCGCCCAACTGGTCCTCCTCGGCAAGGCCCTGCGCCGGCGCGCCGAGGACCGCTCCACCCTGCTGCCCGCCACCGCCGCCGCCTTCGGCCACCCCGACACCGTCCTGCAGGAGAAAGCCCTCAAACTCGTCGCCACCCACCTGCGCCCCGGCGACGACGCCCTGCGCACCGACCTCGCCTTCGAGGCCGAACACCTCGGCCCCGCCCTGCGCCGCACGGCCGCCGACCTGCTCGGCGCCATCGCCGACCCCACCGGCCCCACCGGCTACGAGGAGACCCTCCCGGCCGCACCCGCCCGCCGCCCCCTGACCACCGCCGGCCGGTCCCTCGCCGAGACCGTCGAACTCGTCGCCGCCCTCGCCAAGACCAACGCTGCGACCGCCGAGGAGACCGAGACCGCTCTCGACCTCCTGGTCCGCCACGCACACCAGGACCGGACCGCCCTGGCCGCCGCACTGCTCCCGGCCCTGGCCGACCGCCACTGGGCACGCCAGGACGCCGGCCACGCCGACCCCGGCCACCTCTCCGGCCCCGAACTCCTGGCCGCCGCCGTCCTCGGCCGCCTCGACCCCGCCGACCTCGCACCCCAGCGCCCCATCAACGGCCGGGGCTTCGGGCAGCACTGCATCCACGACGCCCTCCAGCGCGTCACCACCGCCCGGGCCCGGGAAGCCGCCCTGCGCGTGCTCACCGACCCCCTCCCGTTCCTGCTGGCCACACCCACCTGGGACTGCGGCACCCTCGAACCGCAGGACCTCATCACCCGCCTGACCGCCTACACCCGCCAGGGCCGCGTACCCGCCCCCGCCGACTTCGCCCAGGCCCTGCTGCGCGTACGCCGCGACCCGCACGCCGCCGCGCAGGCCGAAGCACTCGCCACCGACGAGGGCCGCCGCCTGGCCGCCTGGCTCACCACCGACGGCGCACCGGCCCCCCACACCCGCCACGTCACCGACCGCGGCCCGCGCACCTGGTGGGGCGGCCAACAGGACATGCCGCGCCGCATCGTGCTGGAACTCGCCGAACACCTGGTCATCCAGAAGGAGTTCCCCGCCGTCTTCCACCCGCTCGGCCGCCCCCGCACCGGAACCCCGCACTGCTGGCACTGGCGCGGCCAGGAACTCGCCCACCTCGCCGTCCTGCCGCAGGACCGCGAGACGCAGGCCGTGTGGCTGCTGCCCGACCTGACCGGCTGCGCGATCGGCGAGGACCGCGGCGCGGGAGAGGTCCTCTCCCGGCTCGCCGAACTGGGCGGCCCCGCCGGCCCCGCACTGCACCTGGCCGTGGCCACCGCACTGGGCGCCCGCCACACCGAGGACCGCCTCGCCGCGGTCGACGCCCTGCTCGTCCTGGCCGCAACGGGCGAGCTGGACACCGCCCTCCTCGGACGCGACCTGGCCGAACTGCTGCGCCTGGGCACCGTCAAACCCAACCGGCTGGCCGACGCGGCCCGCACGGCCGCGGCGACCGGAGCGTACGCGACGACCTGGGCGGTCCTGGCCGGGGCACTGCCCGCCGTCCTCACGGACGGCCCGGCCCGCGGCGCGGGCGAACTCCTCGCCGTGGCCGCCGACTGCGTCGAACACTGCGGAGCCGGCGGCCCGCTGCCCGAGGGCCTGGCCCCGGCCGCCGCCCGCAAGGGCACCTCCCAGCTGGCCACCCAGGCCCGCCGCCTGCGCACCGCCCTGGACACGGCCGCCGCGGCCGGTTGACCTTGACCCTGGGGGAGAGGGGAGCGTAGCGGCCATGGAGGAAGAAGCACTGCTCAGCATCGGCGCGTTCGCCCGCCGGGCACGGCTGTCGCACAAGGCCCTGCGGCTGTACGACCGCCACGGCCTGCTGCCGCCCGACCACGTCGATCCCGTCACCGGCTACCGGTACTACCGGCCAGACCGGCTCGCCGCCGCCCGGCTCATCGTGCGGCTGCGCGGGCTGGACATGCCGCTGGCCGACGTCGGCGCGGTCCTGGCCGCCCCGGCGCCGGAAGCGGCCCGGCTGGTGGCCGCGTACTGGGACGGCGTCGAGCGCCGTCACGCGGCCCAGCGCGAGCTGGCGGCACACCTCCGCATCCACCTGCTCGGAGACGAAGGGATCCTGGACATGTACGAGATTCACCAGCGCGAGGTGCCGCAACAGCTGGTCCTCACCGAACAGCGGCACATCACCCCGGAGGAACTGCCCCACTGGATCCCCGCCGCCCTGGGCCGGCTGCTCCCGGTGGCGCAGGAGCACGGGGGCGTCTTCGGCGACCCGTTCGTCGTCTACCACGGGGAGGTCGACGAGGACGGCGACGGCCCCGTGGAGCTCTGCGTCCCGGTGGACCCCGCCCGCGCCGGCCGGCTCCCGGCGGCCTGCCGTACCGAACCGGCCCACACACAGGCCTACACCCGCCTGACCAAGGCACAGGTGGCCTACCCGCAGATCCTCTCCGCCTACGACGCCGTCCACGCCTGGGCGCAGCGCGAGTCCCGCACGACCGCGGCGGCCCCCCGCGAGGTCTACTTCGCCGACTGGTCCCAGATCGGCCCGGCCGACCCGGCCTGCGACATCGCGCTCCCGCTGGCCGACTGACCGCCCCCCCCGCACCAGGCCGTACGCGGCACGCGGCGCGGGGGCACGCCGTACCGCTACGCCGGACCGGCCTGCCGCGCTCCCGTGTCCACCGGCTCCTGAGGGGAGGAACCGGGCCGGGAGCGCCTCCCGGCCCGGTTCCGGTCGCGGTACCAGGCCCCCGCGCCCACCACTACGGCCGCCCCGGCCCCGTACAGGGGCGGCCACAGGTCGTCGTGGACGCCAGGCAGTCGGCGACGGCCTTCTCCCGCCCGCTCTCCCGCCCGCTCTCCTGCGCGTACGCCAGCGCGGCGGCGTCACTGCCGGCCGGCCCCGCCACCGCCGCCCTCGTGCGGATCACCTCGTACCGGCCGATGCCCTCGCAGCCGCTGCGGGTGCCCGGCATCGGGAACAGCCACTCCAGGCGCTGCAGCACCGGAGCCACCGCGATCGCCGCGCACAGGCCGACGACCAGCGCGTACGCGACCAGCGCGCGCATGTACGCGGTGCGGATGCCGGGCCGCCAGGGGACCGGACGGGGCCCCGGATGGGCCCGGACGGGGGAGGCGCGCCGCCTGTCACGCGCCTGTGACAGTCGGCGGACAGCTTCATGAAGTCCGGGAGCCAGTCTTTTAACCAGAGAACAAAACAGACATTTCACCCCAAGTTCTCTGGACCTGATCCTCCCCCCGCCTCTCCTCTGGAGTCATCCTCATGTTCCGTGCCACCTCCCGGAAGCAGCGTTTCGCCCTGTACGCCGTCTCGGCCGCGATCGTCGGAGGGGGCGCACTGGTCCCCACCAGCGCTTTCGCCGCCCCGGCCGGAACAAGAAGGACAAGTGGGAGGACAAGCACAGCAAGCACAACAAGGGCAAGAAGCACGAGAAGAGCCACGGCAAGAAGAAGAACAAGGTCCGCGACGTGGAGAACATGCCGGGCTGCAAGTTCTACCAGGGCAAGGTCTACTGCGAGCACAAGCCCGACAAGCCCGCCCCGGAGACCAAGCCGGAGACCAAGCCGGAGACGAAGCCCGAGACCAAGCCGGAGACCAAGCCGGAGACCAAGCCGGAGACGAAGCCCGAGACCAAGCCGGAGACCAAGCCGGAGACGAAGCCCGAGACGAAGCCGGAGACCAAGCCCGAGACCAAGCCGGAGACGAAGCCGGAGATGGCTCCCCAGCAGGAGTCCGCCCCCATGAAGGAAAGCGCCGCCGCCTCCGGCTGAGACCGCAAACCCCACGCCATGACCCTCCGCACCCAGGCCTGATCACACGGCACGCAAGACCGCAGCCGACCAGCCCCTGCCGGACCCCACCGGGACCCGACAGGGGCTTCGCGGCGGCCCCGCGACCGAGCGGACCGGAATGGAATGCAGTGGGGTGGACGGAGCCGGCCGGATTCGAACCGGCGTCCTCACGGTTTTGGAGACCGCGCGCGACGACCTCTGCGCTACGACCCCGCCCGCCCGGCATCCTAAAGGGTGTTGCAGAAGGCTCAGTCTTGGGCATTTTGCCTGTATGGGTGGGGTGTTGCGGGCTGAGCCGGTGTGGGTGGAGACGTTCACGGGCTT
>NZ_JOAK01000068.1 GCF_000720455.1 Streptomyces virginiae
CCGCCCCCACCCCCCTCGCCGCCCCCAGCCGACGCGACCTCCTCACCGGCCTCGGCCTGGCCGCCGCCACACCGCTCCTCCTCGGCGTCACCGCCCGCCCCACGTCCCCGAGCCGCCCGTCCGGCCGGCCCGCCCCGGCCGGCGGGACGGTCCTGCTCCGTGGGGCCTCCCTCGTACTCACCATGGACCCCGGCCTCGGCGGCGGCGGTCCCCTCGGGGCGGTCGAGAACGCCGACGTCCTGATGCGGAACGGCGCCGTCGCCGCCGTCGGCCCGGCTCTCCAACGGCCGCCTGGAGCCCGGGTGGTGGAGGCCTCGGGCAAGCTGGTCATGCCTGGGTTCGTCGACACCCACACCCACCTCTGGCAGGCGGTGATCCGGGGCGGCTGCACCGACCGGGACCTCTTCGGCTGGTTCGCGGGGTGCACCGACCCGCAACGCGCACGGCTGACGCCCGCGGCCCTCCACAGCTTCGTACGGCTCGCCGCCCTCGACGCCGTCCAGTCGGGCGTCACCACACTGGTGGACTGGGTGGACATCTTCGCGTTCGACCTGATCGAGAGCTACGTACGGGCCCTGGCCGGCACCGGGGTGCGCTTCACCTACGCGATGTACCCGCCCAAGCCGGACGGGGTACTGCTCACCAAGGTGAAGGAGGAACTCGTCGATCCGGCGCCGCTGGGTTCCTTCCAGGTGGCCACCCATGCGGCGCGGGCCGTCCAGGACCACAACCGCGCGCACTGGGAGGCCGCCCAGGACCTGGGCGTCATGCTCAACTCCCACGTGCTGGAACGCCCGGAGCAGCGCGCGGACGACCCCATCGGGGTGCTCTCCGACATCGGCGCGCTGGGACCGGGGCTCCTGATCAACCACGCCGTCCACCTGACCGACGCCGAGATCGCCGCCGTCGCCGAACACGACGTACGGGCGGCCCACTGCCCGCTGAGCAACATGCGGCTGGCGTCCGGCATCATGCGGCTGGCCGAGTTCAGACGGCGGGGCGTCAAGGTCGGGCTGGGCCTGGACGGCGGGACCAACGACAGCTCGGACTTCCACGCGCTGATGAAGACGGCCATCGGCCTGCAACGCGCCCGGACGACGGACGCCGGGGTCTTCCCGCAGGTGCAGGACGTCTTACGGATGGCCACGCTGGGCGGAGCCGAAGCGCTCGGCATCGCCGACCGGGTGGGCTCCCTGACCCCGGGCAAACGGGCGGACGTCGTCGTCATCGACCCGGCCGCCCTGAACTTCGCACCGCGTTTCGACTGGGTGGGCCAGGTCGTCTTCAACGGGCGCCCCGAGAACATCGACGCGGTGTTCGTGGACGGCCGGCCGCTGAAGCTCGACGGCCGGCTGGTCGACGTCGACACGGGCCGCGTCGTCCGCGAGGCGGAGGCGGCCGCCACCCGCCTCCGGGGCGCCGCCGGTCGGGACACGTCGCCCTAGCCGCAGCGGTTCTTGCGGGCGGTGAGCTGGCCCTGGACGTAGGCGTCGGTCTCCGGGGCGTAGGGGCCGCCGTGGTCGAAGAGCACGTCGGTGATGCGCCGCCATTCCGCGATCTCGGCGCGGGTGCCCGTGTCGGCCGTGTCGAGGTCGCCGGCGGCCTCCTCGGCGGCCTCCAGTGCGTCCGCGGTCTGGTGGTGCGTCATGCCCGTGGCCCGTCGGCGTACCCTGTCGCGGGCTGCGCGTTCCTCGGGGGTCGGCTCGTGCGGTTCGTTCCCCGCGGTGTCCTGGGTCATGGGTGGTACGCCTTCCGTCGGTGGCCCGTCCGGCCCCTCGTCCATCCTCCGATACCCGCGCCGGGCCGTTTCATCTCCGCTCGTCCGGAGCGGCCGGCCGCGGACCGTCTTCCTCCAGGAGTCACCCGTGGCACGCTCGCTCGACGGTCTCGTCTTCGTTCCCGTGGCCGACCAGGCACCCGGCCAGGTCGGTCGCCGGACCCGGTTCGAATACCACGAGCACGACGGTGTCGTCTGGGCCGACTACCGGGGCGGGGACGTGGTCAAGGGGCATCTGATCGGCACCCGGGAGGACGACACCGTGGACTTCCGCTACGTCCAGCTCCGTCTGGACGGCACGACAGCCTCCGGACACTGCACCTCGCTCGTGACCGTGCTCGCCGACGGCCGCCTGCGCCTTGAGGAGTCCTGGAGTTGGGAATCCCAGAAGGGCTGCGGCACCAGCTCGGTGGAGCAGCCGCTGGACTGACGCCACGGCAGGTGCCTGACCAGCGCGTCTCTTGTCCCAAGACGGATGTGTCCAGGATGCGGGCGGGCTCTTGCTGAGGGGGCCACCTTGGGCGAATATCCCTATCAATCCGATAGGGAAGGTGGGATTGAGTTGCAGTGCGGCTCCCGCCGGCCACCGACGCCGTTGCTGCCGGCGCCCGACAACGATCCGGAGTAGCCCACATGACCACCGCCGTCCCCGATGGCCCCGCCGTCCGCCCGGTCCCCGCGCCACGCCACGGCACCCCGGCCTGTCGGTGAAGTCCGTGCCGACGACACCGAGCACGGCCGCCGCCCGGTCCGGCGACGAGCGCCGCGCGCTCCTGCGTACCGCCCACGACGTGGCGGACGACCTCGCCGCGGACGCCATCGCCCGTGAGCAGGCGGGCCGGCCGCCGACCGACGAGAGGACCCGGCTGCGCGAGGCCGGGCTGCTCGCGGCCCTCACCCCGCCGTCGCCCGGCCGCGGCACGGACTGGCGTACCGGGTGCGCCGTCATACGGGAGGTCGCCGCGGCGGACAGCTCCGTCGGCGACGTGCTCGCGCGCCACTACGTACACACCTGGAGCGGCCGTTTCTACGCGAGTCACCATCACGCCGCCCCCCTCGAAGAGGCCTCGGTGCGCGAGCATTGGCTCTGGACCGGGGCGGTCCGCGCGCCCGCACCCGAGGAGGACGGCGACGGGCCGGACCTCACGCTGAGGCCCCGCAACACCGGCTACGTACTGGAGGGGCGCCGGTCCGTCGAGACGGCGGCGGCGGTCGCCGACCAGATCGTGCTGGACGCCGTCTGCGCCGTGACCGGCGACGTCCTGGTCGTGCGGATACCGCCGCGTACACGCGGCGTGAGCGTGGAACCCGCCATCGACCGCCTCGGGCAGCGCGCGGCCGGTGCGGGCGAGGTCGTCCTCGACCGGGTCACCGTCGCTCCCGGCCAGGTACTGGGCCGGCGCCCGCACGACGAGGAGTCGACGGCTCCCTTCACCGCGCTGGCGGAGCCGGCGCTGCGGCTCGCCCTGTGCCACGTCGCCCTCGGCATCGTCGAGGGCGCGCTCACCGAAGCGCGCGATCTCAGCAGGGGCGGCCGGGCGCACCGGCTGCCCGGCGAGGACCCGGACCTCCTGCTCACGTACGGGGAGCTCGCCTCTGCCGCCCACACGGCCACCGCCGTGGTCGACCGGGCGACGGAGGCGATGGCGCGGGCCCTCGACGCGGGCGCCCATCTCGACGCCGACGAACCGGCGGGTGTCGCCGCGCTGGTCGCCACGGCCGAGACGGTGACGTCGCGGGCAGCACTGCACATCACCACGCGCGTGCTGGAGCTCGCCGACGCACCCGGCCTGGACCGTTTCTGGCGCAACGCGCGCGTCCTGACGGCGCACCGCCCGGCCGCGCACCGTCTCCGCTCCATCGGCGAGCACTACCTCAACGGCCCGCACCGGGCGGTGGCGGCGGCCTTCCACTGACCCGGCGGCCCGCCGCCCACCCGCGGGACGTGGACGGACGGCGTACGGGATAATGTGCGCATGCGGATCTCAGCCAGGGCGGACTACGCGGTGCGGGCCGCACTGCAGCTCGCGGTGTCACAGGACGACGGGCCCCTGAAGGCCGAAGCCATCGCCGAGGCCCAGGACATCCCGCACAAGTTCCTCGAGGGGATCCTGAACGACATGCGCCGGGGCGGTCTCGTCCTCAGCCAGCGGGGCGGCAACGGCGGATACCGCCTGGCCAAGCCCGCCGACTCCATCAGCATCGCGGACGTCATCCGCGTCGTGGACGGACCGCTGGTCTCGGTCCGCGGGGTCCGCCCTCCGGACCTGTCCTACACCGGCCCCGCCGAGTCGCTGCTCCCCTTGTGGATCGCGCTGCGGTCCAACGTGCGGGCCATCCTCGACGGCGTGACGCTCGCCGACGTCGCGGGGTCCGACCTGCCGGCCGGCGTGTCCGCGCTGACCGACGTTCCCGACGCCTGGACCAATCCCTGACCCCCGTGCCGCCACCCCGCCCCACCTGCACGTTCTCATAAGTCGAGACAAGCCCGTCCAGAATGTGGTCAGCCCCTTGGGGTGGGTCGCGCCGTCTGCCAATATGCCTACCAGCCAGGTAGGAAAACTAGGGATTCAGGGGTGAGGTGACCATGCGCACGCCGCATCACGCGGGCCTTCTGCTGCCCCGCCTCACCACCCGCCGGCACATCGACCTGGTCCGCACGTCCAGCGCCATCTGTCAGCCTGCCTGACGCGCTGCCCGGAGCCCCGCTCCGCGTGCAGAGCACCGCTCCGCGCACGGAGCACCGCCGGCACTTCGCCGTCCCGCTCTCCATCCGCGACCGGATGGACCCTCCCGGCTGACCTCGCCGCACCGCATCACCTTCGTGCGCGGCGCGCGATGCGCGGCGGCTCCACATCCGCCCCTTCGGCATCCGCGACACCTCTCCGCTCCCCCGCCGACGACGCCGTTCCCACCACCGACCGGCAGTGGGCACCGTGCGCGTACCTCCATCGCCTCTCGAAACACCCGCCCCGAACACCCACCCCGTGAAAGGACACCTCCGTGTCTGCCGCAAGACCGCTCATCACCCTGCGCGCCATCGCCGTCACCGCGACGCTCCCCCTCCTCCTGACGGCCTGCGGCTACGGTTCCGAGGCGAAGAAGGAAGACGACAAGGCCAACGTCGCGGCCACCGACGGCAAGAAGCTGTCGGCCTCCGAGGTCCGCATCGGGTACTTCCCGAACCTGACGCACGCCACCGCGCTCGTCGGTATCCAGGAGGGCCTGATCGAGAAGGAACTGAACGGCACCAAGATCAAGCCGCAGACCTTCAACGCCGGTCCGTCCGAGATCGAAGCCCTCAACGGCGGCTCCCTCGACATCGGTTTCATCGGCCCCTCGCCGTCCATC
>NZ_JOAK01000069.1 GCF_000720455.1 Streptomyces virginiae
GGCCGGCCGGGGCCGGCCCGGACGGGCGGGGCAGGGGCTGGTGAGCCGGGGCGGGTGGGGCCTGGGCGCCGCTCTGCGCAGGACTGCGGGGGGCGGGCGGTGATACTGGTGGGGTGACTTCGACTCCCCCGGCGCAGGCGGTCCCGTTCTCCCGTATCAAGATCCGTACCGCGGCGCTGGTGTTCTGCGGTGACGAGGTCGCGCTCATCCGCCGCGACCGGGCCGGGTCGGTCCATTACAGTCCGCCCGGCGGGAACGTGGAGGACGGCGAGGACCTCACCTGCGCGCTGCGCCGGGAGCTCGCCGAGGAACTCGGCCTGGACATCGGCCTCGCCGAGGGCGGCGACCTGCTGTGGGTGATCGACCAGCGCGTCACCCGCCCCGGTCCCACGCCGCCGCCGCGCAAGCTCCATCTGATCCACCGCCTGCACATCACCCCCGAGCTGCGCGACACCCTCGCCGGGGAGGAATGGGACGAACAGCCCGACGGCAGCCACGAGGTCGGCGTGATCGAGTGGATCGACTACCGCGAGACCGCCGGGCTGCCGGTCTTCCCGCCCATCGGTGCCGCCCTCGCCGCGCTGCCCGATCCCCGCGCGGCCACGGCCGACGCCGCCCTGGACGCCGTCACCGACGCCAACTACACCTGGGTGTGAGGCCCGGCGCGGCGGCCGGCGGCCGGCGGCGGCGCCTCTTTCCCCTCCGTGCGGTCAGGAGGCCCGGCGGGGACGGGCGGTGCGGTGCGGACGGCGCCGGGCGGCCGGGGCCTCCGGGGCGGCCTGCGGTGAGGAGAACCCGCCCGCGACGGGCAGCGGGGCCGCCGCCGGTGCGGTGGCCGGCGCGGGGACCGTGGCGGTGACCGGGGCCCGGCGGGCCTGGGCCTGGGGCTGGGAGCGGCCGAGGATGGCGGTGTGCGGGATGAGCGGTGCGCAGGACTGGCAGATCTCGGTGAGCGTCCAGACCTGTCCCACGGCCGGGTTGTGGACCAGGACCAGGAGGGTGGAGCCGGTGCACTGGGTGCGGGTCTCGTGGAGCGCGCACTGCGCGGCCCGGCAGGCGCACGCGGTGTCGGGGCGGACGGTGGCCAGCCGCGCGTGGGCCCTGACGTGCTCGGCGGCGAACCGCTTCAGGGCCGCGGTGTCCTTCGAACGGGGCGGCATGCGGCAGGCTTCGGTGCTGCAGGTGACGGAGGCACTGTGATCGGCGTGGCCGGTGAGCCGGACCGTCCAGGTCCGGCCGGGCACGCGTGATCCGGGCATGAGGGTCAAGTCGGGGTCCGATCGTCGTGTTTCAGGTGGGTCGGTCGCTGTCGGTCGCGGTCGGTCGCACCGACGCGACGCGAGGCTGATCGCGGCGGGGTGGACCACGCGGGCTGTCGTCCCGGGACGGCGTCTCGCGGTTGCGGCGGCGCCGGGCCGCGGAGAAACGGACATCGCGCGGCCTCGGACGTGGGGACTTTGTCGCACGCGCCCGCAGGCTCTGTCAATGCCCCGCGCCTGGTCAAACGGGCGGACGGCCGGGTCGGGTCAGCCGGTGGGGCGGGTGAACCGTACCGGGACTCCAGGGGAGTACAGCACGCTGGCCGGGGGGCCGGCGGGCGCGGGCAGGCCGGCCGCGGCCACCAGGTCCTCGTCGCAGTGCAGGAGTTCGGCGCGGTGCAGCGGCCAGCGCGGGTGGCTGTTGGGCAGGTACAGCAGCCGGCCGCAGAAGTCGCTGTGCAGGCCCCAGCGGGCGGTCAGGAAGTGTTCGAGGGCGGTCGGCTCCTCGACGGGTGCGCCGGTCCGTACGGTGATGGTGCTGTGCGCGCCGCGCGGTCCGGGCCAGCGCCGGCTGCTGGTGTAGGTGAGGGTGGGGCCGTCGCGGCGGACGGACATCCGCGACCACTGGTACGGGAGGCGGAACGCGGTCCGGGCGGCGAGGACGGGGATCAGGCGGGAGGCGTCGAGGGAGCGGAAGACCACGCCGCGGCGGCCTTGGTCGTCGACCGAGTAGAGGCGGACGTTGGTCTCGGGGAAGGAGCCCAGGTAGGGGATGCCGGGGAGGCGGAGCCAGCCGACGCGGTGCATGCGGAACGCGACGAGGCCGACGTAGGTGACGCCGTCCAGGGTGTCCGGGGTGGTGCCGGCCGGCAGCAGCGGGGCGACGTCGGCGGGGTCGGCGGCCCAGTGCAGGAAGGTCAGGTCGAGCCAGGACTGCGTGAGCAGGGGCCGGTCCACACCCGGGTGGTGGGGCGCATCGGCCGTTATCGGCCCGACGGGCACGGCGGGCCTGTCGGGCACGGCTCGCCCGGGAGGCGGCTCGGCGGGCGGCGTGTGCTGCATCGCGCCAGTATCCCGCAGGGCCCCCGCGCCGCCCCCGCCCCGGGGTGGGCGGGGGCGGGCCTGGATCTGCGCCGCGCCCCGGCGGTTCGGCCTGGGTCCGGGTCCCGGGCGCGCTGCCCGCGGCCGAGAGCGGTCGCAGGGCGGACGCGGCAGGCGCTGCGGAGTACCGGAGACGGGCGACAGCGGGGCGGGGGTGCGTGCCGGGGGCGGCCGGGCAGGCGCGGCCTTGCGGAGCCGGCCCAGGGAGTGTCGTCAAGTGGCGTCGGCCGCCCGGAGGACGCGGGCCGGCGAGGGCGGGTACGTGCGGTCGCAGGGCGGTGGAGGGAATCGACGCGGAGCGTCGGTGACCGACGACGGCGCGGCAAGCGTGCGTGCCGGCCCCGCCGCGCCGGCGGGGTGTCCGTCCGGTCGGGGTGGGCGTCCGGTCGGGGTGGGCGCGTCGTGGACGCCGGTCTGGATCCGGGGTCCGTCGCCGAGCGCGTCGAGCGCGTGCGCGATGTGTTGCAGGGCGGCGGTCGTTCCCGCCCGGGCCGGGCCGGTTCGCTCTGCCGGGTGACCGCCCGTGTCCGGTCCGCCGAGTCCGGCGGGTGCGGTAGCAGGCCTGGCAGCGCTTCGGACGCCTGCGGGACCCCGGTCGAGGGGGCGAGGGCGCGCCCGGCGCGGGCAGGTCGCTGTCAGGGAGCGGACGGGGCCCCGGCGAGGCCGCCCGCGGAGCCGCTGCCGTCCGTCGTCTGCGCCACGGCCCGAGGGCCTCACGGCCCGGTCCGTGCCGGACGGGTGTCACCTCCTGGGTGTAAGGGGGAATCAACTCCTGGTGGGACGACGGGGGCAGGGGCGGGCGGCTACGTTGGCGGCCGTTCGCGACGCCCATCACGGAGGTTCGCAGCATGCAGATCCGTTCCGCCGATGCCCCGCGCGGGCGCGTGGTGTGGGCGATGGCCCTCGTCCTGATCGCGGTCACCGCGCTGCTGGGGGCCGCGCCCGGCCCGGCCACGGCGGCGCCGCCGGACGGCCCGCCGGTGCCCGTGCTGTCCTGGGGCCCCTGCGGCGGCGCGCAGGACGGCTTCGAGTGCGCGACCGCCCGCGTACCGCTGGACTACCGCCGGCCGGCCGGGCCCACGATCGCCCTCGCCGTCACCCGGCGGCTCGCCGCCGACCCCGCCCGCCGCAGCGGTGTCCTGCTGCTGCACCCCGGCGGACCGGGCAACTCGGGTGTGGACTTCGCCCGTAACAGCCACGCCGCCCTGCCCGCCGTCCTGCGTGACTCCTTCGACGTCGTCGGGTACGACATGCGCGGTGTGGCCCGCAGCGGTCAGGTGGAGTGCTGGGACGACAAGGAGTACGCGGCCGCCGTCGACGCCGCGCGCGGCGTGCCCGGCCCGGGGGCCCTGCACCGTGCGGTGCGGCAGGGCGCCGACTTCGCGGCCGCCTGCCGGCAACGCTCCGGTGACCTCGTGCCGTTCGTCGGTACCGGCTCGAACGCCAAGGACATCGACCTGCTGCGCCGGGCCCTGGGCGAGGAGACGCTCTCCTTCTACGGCCGTTCGTTCGGCAGCTACGTCGGCACCGTCTACGCCGCGCAGTTCCCGCGGCGGGTGCGCGCGATGGTCCTGGACGGGGCCTACGACCCGCGCCTGTACGCGGACGTGCCCTACGCCTACGACGGCGAGCAGTTCACCGCCCTGGACGCGGCGGTCGGCCGGTTCCTGGACTGGTGCGCGGACAACGCCGCCCTCTGCGGGTTCGGCGAGGGCCGGCCGCGGCAGGCCTTCGAGGAGCTCAAGCGGGCGCTGGACGCCGACCCGGTCGTCACCGCGAGCGGCCGCCCGGCCACCGGCTACACCCTCGCCTACCGCCTGATGTTCAACATCAACGCGGGCAAGGAGATCTGGCCCTACCTGGGTGAGGCGCTGCGGGCGGCGCAGGACCGGCAGGCGTCGTTCCTGCTGTCCCCGCCGTCGCCGGCGTCGTTCGACTTCCTGAACGTGAACACGGCCGTGGAGTGCACCGACCGCGTGTATCCGGCCGGCCGTCCGCTGCTGGGCGTGCTGGTCGGCGCGCACGCCGCGTCGGCTCCGCTGCTGGGACCCGCGATCGGTCTGGGGCCGCCCACCTACGACCACAACCACGCGCCGGCCTGCGTGCAGTGGCAGGCGGACCGGCCGAGCCGGTTCGAGGGCTCCTACCGGGCCGCCGGGTCCGCCCCGATCCTGGTCCTCGGTACGACCGGGGACCCCGACACCCCCTACCGGGACGCCGTGGCCCTGGCCGGGACGCTGGAGAACGGCCGGCTGCTGACCTTCGCCGCCGAGGGGCACACCGCCTACAACCGCAGTGCCTGTGTCAGTGCTCTGGCCACCGGCTACCTGGCCACGCTGGCGCTGCCCGCGCGGGGCACCGTGTGTGCGGACGAGACGCCCCCGGAACCGGTCGGCCGGCGTATCGCGGCCCTGGAGGTCGACGAGACGCGTGATGTGATCCCCACGCTGCGCTGAGCACCCGGGCCCCGCGCCGGGAGGGGGCCGGGCCGGGAGGGGCCGGGCCGGGAGGGGCCGGGCGGGATGCGGTCCCCGTCGCGGCCATGAGGGCCAGAACCGCACCCCGCACCGGGCACCTACCCGGCGCCGCCCGGCCGACACCCGCCAGGCCGGGGCGGGGCGGGTGGGGGGGGGCGGGGCGGGGGGGGGGGGA
>NZ_JOAK01000070.1 GCF_000720455.1 Streptomyces virginiae
GCGGGTGTCCTGACCCTGCGGATCCCGATCGCCGAGCGCGCCAAGCCCCGCAAGATCAGCATCGGCGGCGAGTCCGGCCGCAAGCAGATCTCCGGCTGAACCCTCCAGTACCAGCCGGCAGCGGAGGGCGGGAAGAGCCGATTCCCCCTCCGGTACCCCGCCCTCCGCACCCCTCTTGGACCCTTCACCCCTTTCTGGAGGTGACGTGATGTCGATGCGCAGGGAGGCGTTCCTGGCCCACGTCCAGGAACGAGGCGAGTACGAGACCCCGCAGGACGCCGACCGCGTAGCCCGCGTCGTCCTGGCGCTGCTGGGCGCACACCTGGTGGGCAGCGTGCGGGCCGAGCTCGCCGCCCGGCTGCCCGAGACGTACGCCCTGATCCTCCTCAATCCGCTCCAGGCCGCGGAGCCGCTCTCGCCGGAGCGGTTCGTCCGTGCGACCGCGGCCTGGATCGAGGGCGCCACCGAGAAGACGGCTCTGTGGGACATCGGCGCCGTCCTGTCCACCGCGGCCGCCGCCGCGGGTGATGTCCTCACCCGCGAGGTCCTGCTCCAACTCCCGCACGGCTACGACCTCCTCTTCGGCCACCCCCAGCCCACCTGACCGTCGACCCGCCCGCCCCGGCCCTCCACCGGCCGGAGGCCGGATCCTCAGCAGAGAAAGGCAACAGCAGCCATGTACGACCAGCCTCGACCGAACCGGGCCACCCCCGCCATGACGTTCGACCGGATGCTGGAACGCGTGCGCTACGAAGGCGCCTACCCCACCCGCGAACGCGCCGAAGAAGCCGTCCGTACCGTCCTGGCCGCCCTCGGCCGGCAGCTCACCGGCGACGAGCGCGTCGACCTCGCCCAGTGCCTGCCCGTCGAGGCCGCCCTCACCCTGACCGCCCAGATTCCCGACACCGAACACCTCACCGGCTGGGGCTTCGTCAAGGACCTCGCCGAACGTACCGGCGCCACCCCGGCCACCGCCCGCTGGGACACCGGCGCGGTACTCGCCGTCGTCACCCGCCTCGCGGGCCCCGACCTCCTCGCCCGCATCCTGCGCCAGCTCCCGGGCGACTACGCCCTCCTCTTCGGCCAGGCAGAACTGCGCCGGCCCCAGCTGCACGCCGCAGCCACCTGAGGGCTTGGCACAGCCCCCGGACGCACCGCGTGGCCGGGCCGCACTGCGGCCCGGCCACCGCTCGCAGCACAGGGGGCCGGTGATGCCGTGATCGGACCCACGCCATGAGAGGTCCGTCTGATTGGGATTCCGCTTGTGTGGGCACACGCCCGCGCAAGCCATTCGTGCAGGGGAGGAACGCTTTCATGTCTCACGTCGCCACAGCCACCATTTCCGCCCAGGAGACCGCCCTGGACGCCTTCACCCGTGCCGAGCCCGCAGACGCCGTCGGGCAGGCCGCGGGGCCCTTGCCGCAGATCGACAACGCCCGCGAGGTGGCGCCCGCGGACGCGCGGGAGCTGTCGCGCCTGTTCCTGGTGCGGCTGAGGGAGCTGGAAGAGGGGACCCGGGACTATCAGTACGCGCGCAACACCCTGATCGAGATGAACATCTCCCTCGTCCACTTCGCCGCCCGCCGGTTCACCGCCCGCATCAACGCCGGCATCGAGCTCGACGACGTCATCCAGGTCGGCACGATCGGCCTGATCAAGGCCATCGACCGCTTCGACCCCGAGCGCGAGGTCGAATTCTCCACCCTCGCCATCCCGTACATCACCGGTGAGATCAAGCGGTACTTCCGCGACACCACCTGGGCCGTGCACGTCCCCCGCCGCCTGCAGGAACTCCGCGTCGAGCTCGCCAAGTCCCAGGAGACGCTCACCGAGGTTCTCGGACGCGCACCAAGCGTCAAGGAGATCGCTGAGCACCTCGAACTCTCAGAGGAAGACGTCATCGAGGGACTGGTGGCCGCCAACGGCTACATCAGTGCCTCCATCGACTCGGCCACCGGCGTCACCGAGCGCACGGCCGCTCGCCGCGAGGGCCGGCCCCTGAGCGAAACCGTCGGTGACATCGACCCGGCCATGGCACTCTTCGAGGACTTCCACACCCTCGCGCCCCTCCTGCGCGACCTCGACGAACGCGACCGCAAGATTCTCCGGATGCGCTTCGCCCAGGAGATGACCCAGTCCGAGATCGGTGCCGAGCTCGGCATCTCGCAGATGCAGGTGTCCCGCCTGCTCACCCGCATCCTGACCCACCTGCGCAGCGGCATGCTCACGGCCTAGACAGCCCCCGCACCACAGACGCCGTCCAGCGTGTACGAGACGCATCCCGATCGCCGCCGGACGGGCGTGAACCACCCCAAGCGGCGGCGGTGCAGGTTCCGCCCGGTGCGTGGACGACTGTGTCGGGTACTCGGCCGTCTCCCGGCGGCCGCACGAGCAGCTCCCCCCGGGCCACTCATTCCAGGCTGCCCGAACCGAGCCGCCCACGCACCGGGATCCACCGAAAGCGGTAGGGCGCAGTCACTCAGCGCGCCGGACGCCGCTACTTCGATTGCGCCCAGCGGGGGGGGGGGGGGCAAGGACCGTCCGGGGCCAGCGCGCGTGGTCACGCCCTCGGCGTTCGAGTGGAGGCGGGTTGGGGGCCGTGCCAGTCGAGGCAGAGGACGGTGGCGTCGTCTTTGGGAGGCTGGCCGTCATAGGCGCCGGTGACAGCGCCGACGAGGGTGCGTACGACCTCGCGCGGATGCTCGGCTGCGGTCTTGCGGAGGAGGGCGGGCAGGTCGACTGTTTCAGCGTCGCGTTCCTGCATGCCGTCGGTGTGGAGCAGGAGGCGGTCACCGGGGCGCAGGTCGAGTTGTTGCACGTGGTACAGGCCCTGGAGGGCGATGCCGAAGGGCAGGTCCACGGCCAAGGGCACGACGTCGACGGCGCCGTCGCGCAGGCGGAGGGGCCAGGGGTGGCCTGCGTTGACGAGCTGGGCGCCGGTCCCGTCCAGGGCGATGCGCAGCAGCTGGCCGGTGGCGAAGGTCCGTCGGCCATGGTCGAGGAGGGCCTGGTGAACCTGGCGGGCCTGTTCGGCAAGGTCCGTCCCTGCGCGGCGAGCGCCGCGGGAGGCGTTGACCAGCAGGGTGGCCATGAGCGAGGCATCGACGTCGTGGCCCATGGCGTCGGTGACGGACAGGTGCAGGGTGCCGTTGTCGAGGCTGTAGTCGTAGGTGTCGCCGGCGATGTCGGAGGCTGGGACCAGGGCACCGGCGAGGGTGAACTGGGGGGCCTCGCAGGAGGGCGCCGAGGGCAGGAGCTGGCGCTGGATCTCCGCGGAGAGGCTGACCGTAGTGGTGCGGTTGCCCCAGTGGTAGAGGTCGGTGAAGCGGCGGTCGGTGACGATGATGTACGCCAGAGCGTGCGCGGCATCTTCGACCTGCTCCAGCACATCCCGGGTGACCTGGGTGAGGAACAACTCCAGGACGCCGATGGTGTCGCCGCGGTTGGTGACCGGGGCAAGCACCCGCCGACCCTGCTCCCCGTCCGATTGAAGCACCAGTCTCTGGCTGCTCAGGACCTCGTCGTAGATGCTGCTGCCGGCGAGGGGCACCTGTTCGGCGCGCTCCTCCGTGTAGGTGGCCGCCGTGTCGTGGACGCGCAGGAGGCGCCGGCCGACGACGTCCACGAACAGGAACGACACGTACCCCGCGCCGAACCGGTCACGGAGGCTACGCGCCACGACATCGAGGGAGTCCACCGGTGCGGCGGCCTCCGCCGCTGCCAGCACCTCAGCCAGTCCGATCCGCTCACGCGCCACATCAGCCTCCACAGAGTTCTCTTTCCCGCGAAACGACCGAATCACGACCGCGACATGCATCAGGGTCAGGGACGACGGACCTGACCGCGGTGGCTGTCTGTGCCAGGTCATCCTGCTGGCCGCTGCAGCCGAGCCGATGAAGTCCGCCGAACCGGGTCGGTCCTACGCTGCCGCAGTGAAGGCGTTCACCGCGACCGGCGCCTCACCGTCGCCTGCCTCAGACCGGGAGAGCATTTCCGGCGCACAGCAGGACGGGCGCGGGCGGCTGAGCCCGCCAGCGTAGGCCGGCTGCTTCGGGCAGGCGCCCGGTGGGAGAGGCAGGCCTTGCGGTGGGTCTCGTCGTCGGCCGACGCCTACCACGCCACCGAAGGACGCTGCGATGAGACACATCGCAACAATCGGAGGCGACTCCAGCGCGCGCTCGCCGCGGCGAAGTCCGGCTCTGCCTCCCCGGTCGTGGCGCCCCCGCCGACACCCGTTCAACCCGACAGCACCCGATTACCTCAAGGGAGGACATCTGGAAATCTATGTCGGCCAGAGTAGACATTGGGTGGTGGTGCGGTTATGGTTTCTCTCGTAGCCCAGAGAGACAGCAGGGCCTGGCAGAGACGAACTGCCAGGCAGAAGTACCGCAGTACCCGAAGTTGCAGTGCGCAGGACGGTGCGGTGGTGGAGTTTCGAAGCCAGAGCAGGTGCAGGAAGGCGACGGGGCTGACGACCGGACCGGGTGGCTCGCAGTGATCAGGGGCCACCGTGAGCAGTACCGCAGTTGACGCAGTGGTGAAGTTGGCAGTACCCAGCAGTGCAGTTGAGTGAGTGGTACCTCGGTGAAGGCGTCGGCTGCGGGCGCGCGCACCGGGAAGTTCGGCAGTGGGGTTCTAAGCCAGGGCAGATGCACGATGGGCAACGGGGCTGGCTGCCGAAGGCGTGGCGCTTGACCAGGTCACGCGCAGTACGAGCAGTTCGCAGTATCGGCAGTACAGCAGTTCCCGCAGGTAAACAGTTGATCACCGAGGGAAGAACGGAGGAGTTGAGGCGCCATCAGGATCGCCCGGGCGGAAGTCTGAGCCCGGGTACCGCAGGACATCGATAGTGAGGTGGTCTCCGGTCAAGCAACCGCGATCCCCGCATCT
>NZ_JOAK01000071.1 GCF_000720455.1 Streptomyces virginiae
CCAGCATTCATGTTCGGGTCACCCGGTCACAGACCTCGTCCGAGGAACACCTTCCCGCCGTACTGCCCTCCCCGGGCAGCAGCGATGATGCCCCCGTGGCGACAACACTTGAACTTTTCGCGGACTACTTCCAGATCCACATCCTGGACGAGGACTCCGACGCCGACTTCAGCGATGTGTGGACTGAGCAGACAGTGTCGGACGGACTCGGAGTTACTGAAGGCGGTCTGGCGATCGGCACCGACGTCAACTTCACCGTGGCAGTTGCCGTCCATCTCCTCACGTTCCAGCCCGACGATGACAGCGACGACTTCGACCACGTCGTCGAGGCAAGCCTCAACCTGACCTCGGGACGACTCGTGGTGCTCGGCTGCACCGACGACATCGACGCCGCAGCCCGCTTCGACATGCCCACCGGGTGGACCCGCATCCGGGCTTCCCGGCGCGGCCTCGCCACAGCGGCCTTCCCCGACCTCGACTGCGAGGACGAGCCCGAAGACACCGAGGAGATCCGGCTGCAAGCCTGGCCGGCACCACACTCCGAGCCGCACATCACCAAACGATGGGCACGCCCCGTCACGGAACCGCCCTCGTAAACCAGCTCCACACGTACACCCCGCCGCCGCACACACAGGGCCGCTCAACAACCCGACACCCGACAACCCCCACAGCGACACCACCGACACACCACCAGCACCCGGACAGACCGCAAGACCGACACCCAGAGCGGCAACCGGATACACCGCAGAACAGCCATAGTTCAGAGGCAAGGACGGCGGGCGACCCCGCCCGCGCTGGAACAGACCACCGCACAACCCGCCCGGGATACCGGTCCAGGCACAACCCCACCCCCAACCCCCGAAGGCGGGCGCCCACCCCGGAGCCAGCACACCGGCAGGCACCTCGCACAGGAACCGACCGCCGCGCGCAGCATCGCCACCGTCTACCCACCCGGCAGACCGCACCACAGCCAGCCCACGGCAGGTACCGCGCGCAGGCGCACCCACCCGACCCGGATGCGTGCGGTACGCGACCATCCGGAGCTGCCTCCGCTGCAGACCGTCCGGGCCGCCCACAGCGGGACGGCCGGCAGGGGGTCAAGCCCCGACTTTCCGTGCCATGACCGCGGACCCGTCCTGGGGCGCAATGGAGTGACGGTGGACGCCAGCAGGACGACGGCCAGGCGAAACCGCCCCACCGCACTCCACTACCTCTCCTGAGGAGTCTTCCGCCCATGACCGCCACCCGCGCCCGACGTATCGTCCCCCTCTTGGTCGCCACCCTCCTGACCGGCGGCGGAATCTCGCTCGCCTCCACCGCCGTCGCCGCACCAGCCACGACCGCCGCGAGCGTCACCACCGACATCGACGACGACAATATGCGCACCGTAGAGCGCCTCACCCCCCAGAAGCCCAGGGCCGTGAAGAAGGTGATCCGCAGGGTCTGGAAGTACGGCGTCGACCCCGGCAACTCCCAGTACGGCGGCGGCAACGTCGACGAGCACACATGGGCGCGGGAGTACCGCACGCCCTGCGCGGAGCTGGACTGCCTGCAGAACTGACTGGGGGGACCGGCCCGGCCTACGGCTACGGACGGCCGCCGTGGTCCTCGGCGGCGCTCTCACGCCGGCCGAGGTGCAGTGGTCAGGGACAAGCCGCCGAAATGGATCATGGGCCCTGGACCGCTCCGGGGGCATCGGTGCAGCAGCCGGCGCTCCCACGGCCCCGAGGCCGGCCGCCGACGAAATGAGGCCGGGGAGCCCCAGGCCGGCTCCCGGCCGCACCCGCGACCTCCCGCGCTGACCGGCGACGGTTCGAGAGCCTGGCCCTCATCCGCGCTCACGGGCGTCCGACGTCAGCCCCTGTCACGCGCCTGTGACAGTCGGCGGACAGCTTCATGAAGTCCGGGAGCCAGTCTTTTAACCAGAGAACAAAACAGACATTTCACCCCGAGTTCTCTGGACCTGGCTTTCCCCCACCTCTCCTCTGGAGCCCTTCTCATGTTCCGTACCACCACCTCCCGGAAGCAGCGTTTCGCCCTGTACGCCGTCTCGGCCGCGATCGTCGGAGGGGGCGCACTGGTCCCCACCAGCGCTTTCGCCGCCCCGGCCGGAAAAGTGGGAGAACAAGAACAAGAAGCACAGCAAGGGCAAGGGCAAGAAGAACAAGGTCCGCGACGTGGAGAACATGCCGGGCTGCAAGTTCTACCAGGGCAAGGTCTACTGCGAGCACAAGCCTGACAAGCCCGCCCCGGCCCCGAAGCCCGAGACGAAGCCCGAGACGAAGCCGGACCCGGTGGTCGTCGACAAGGAAAACCCGGACAAGGTCCAGACCCCCGAGGCCGCGCCCAAGGACGAGTCGGCCCCCGAGACCGCGCCCAAGGACGAGTCGGCCCCGGAATCCGCCCCCGAGCGCGAGTCGGCCCCGGAGCAGGATTCCGCGCCCGCCCAGGAGTCCACCTCTGAGCAGGAGTCCGCCCCCGCCCAGGAGTCCGCGCCCGCGGAGGAAAGCCCCGCCGCTTCCGCCTGAGCAGCAAGCCCTGCACAGTGGCTCTGCGCACCCAGGCCTGAGCCCACCCTCCAGCCAAGACCGCAGCCGATCAGCCCCTGCCGACCCACCGGGATCCGCAGGGGCTGTCGTCCTACCAGCTCTTCGCTGCGTTCAGCCGCCCACGGCGCGGGCCCCACCGGCCGCGCAACTCAGCGTGGCTTGACCGGCCCGGGGGCGGCGACACCAGGTGGAAGCACCGCAGGCACGTGGCCTGCGGCGGCCAGCAGGAGAATCACTTGATCACTGCGGACCTCCAGCACTGCGCACCCCGGTCCTCGCCGGAGGCCGGCGGGGAACTCGACGAGGGCGCGGGCGAATCGCTCCGGCAAGCGTCGGACGACATGACCACCGATGAGCGGGATCTCTTGGTGGACCGGCACGGGGCCGCGATCATGGACGCCGACGGCCCGCTCCGTCTCCCGGACGTGCACCAGCGGGCGGAGCGCCTGGGCCTGAGGGTCCTGGTCACCGGCCGGCAGCCCCAACCCCAGCAGCGCATGGCCGAGGTCGCCGGTATCCGCCGGAGCCCGGCGCGGCCACCGGGGAGCAGTACGCCCTGGCCGGCTTCCGCCGGCTCATCGAGGAGCGGAACCGCCGCGCACGGGACGCTGCAGACTTCGCCGCCGGATGGCTGCCCCGCGCCTGACGCGTGGAGGTGCCCGCAGTCCGGTGCGGCGGCTCGCTCCCGGGCAAGGAAGCCCGGCAGGAACACCGCCTCACCTCCTCCGAAGCGCGACCGAATGTGACTAGGCTGGAGACGGCGGCCGGCTCAGTGAGCGGCTCCGGCCGTCGCGCGTGGGCACCTGCCTCACCTCCCCCTCACCGCAGGTGCTCACCCAGACTTTTCAGCCGGCGGCCGCGCTCGGGCCGCCACTGAACAGGGGCACCTCGTCCACGGTCACGTCCGGGCGCCACCGTTCGAAGCGGACCGGGTGCCGAAGGCGCCGCCCTGGTCGACGGCAGTGCCGACGCTGATCTCCGCGACCAGTTCCGGACGGACGAGGGCCACATCCAGGGCGTCCCGGATGCCCCGCACCGACACGAACCGCCAGCCCTCTCAGGAATCCGGCGGGCCGGCGCGTCTGCGGCCGCCCGCAGCGGTGCGGCGCTGCAGCTGCACACTGAGGCCGACAGGCACGACCACCCGCTGCCGCCGTATGCCGGCAGAAGGGGACCCGGAGACCAGGCCCTTGGCCTGACGCCATCCAGAGCTACGTCGGCAGGTGACGGGCGAAGAACGACCGCACGAGGTGGCGAACGGTGGGCACGCTGACGCGCGGGTCGGCCCCACCGATCATGGCGGCGCGCCCAGCGGCGGTCGTCAAGCCGGCTTGCTGGAGCTGGGGGACGAGGGCCGCGTAGTCGGTGAAGACCCAATGGTGGGTGCCGTCGAGCTGCCGCCGGACGACCGGGCCGCCATGGGCGAGAAGCGCCGCCCAGGAGCGTTCCAGGCGGGCGTTGCGGAAGCCGTCCGTGCCGGCCAGCAGCAGCGGCCGGTGCGTCGCCTGCCGGGCCACCGAGAGGAGTTCGCCGTCCACCTGGTCGAGATACCCCTCCAGGTTCACGGCGGCGGTGATCCGCCGATCATCGTGGAGCGCCTGCGCAACCGCCGTGCCGCCTGCGGAATGGCCGTAGGCGCCGACCCGGTCGAGGTGGAGTGCGTCGAGGACGAAGCGGAGGTCGGCGACCCGGGTTTCGATCATGGTGCGGAAGGTGGCCGCGTCGGGCGGGCCGGTCAGTACGGATTTCCGGACCCGTCCACGGACCGGCCCCTTGCCGGGGAACTCCACCTCGCTCGCGTCTCCGGGGTGGTCCACGGTGATGACCGTCCAACCGTGTGAGGCAAGGTCGACCGCGAGGGAGCTGCCCATCACGCGGGCGTCGCCGCCGCCCGGGCTGTAGAGCAGCACGGGGCGCCGGCCGGGCAGGGGCCGGGCACCGGCCCGGGCGTGGGTGAGGGTGGCCGCCCAGTCGACCCCCGTCAGCGGAAGCGGCTCGTGGATCCAGTGGGCGACGTCGGCGAAGGACTCGGCGGCGCCCGGCGTCATCTGCGCAAGGTGCGGGAAGCGGTGGCCGGGGACAGCCGGGCGCAGGACGGTGATCATGAGCTCGCGTACGCCGATCCCGGGGTCCCAGGGGTCGTTGCGGGAGGGGTCGGCGAGGTGGAGGGTGCCGGCTCCGACCAGGTAGCGCCCGCTGGGGGCCGGGAGGCGTAGTCGCAGGAGCGGGGCCGCACCGCGGGCGGCGGTGGCCGGGGCGGCCCCGAGAAGAAGGGCGGCGGCGCCGACGAGGGCGCCCTTGGCGAAAAGGCGCCGGCCGGGAGGGAAGGACGAGGTCATGGACGGCATCCTGGGGGCGGGTGCCGGGCCGGGGCGAAGCCTGCGGCTGGGTCCGAAAGGGTGGCGCGGGGGCAGGGGATGTGCATGATCCGGATCCATTTCACGGCGGACGATTTCGCCCGGGTGCGGTTCGCGCCGCGGCCCTCGCCCGTGCCCGAGCTGCACGCGGCCCTGATGATGCTGGGCTCCCCGCACGAGCCGCTGCTGTTCGGGCGTTGGCGGAGCAGGCTGCTGCGGAGCCTGCCCAGGGCCGTCGAGCCGCTCGCGGACCTGGTGCCGGACGGGGTGGCCCCTGCTTTCCTCGACGTTCTGGGCGACACGATCGACGAGGGGGTCGCCCTGGTCAGAGCGAGCCGTGCCGACTTCGTACGGGCCGAAATCGAGCAGGTGTACACGCGACGGCCGGCTCCGCCGTGGATCCACGCCCTGCATGGTGGGGACGCCGGTGCCTGGCGGATGCTTGAGCGGGCACAGCGGGTGGCGTACGAGACGGTTCTCGCACCGGTGTGGCCGCAGGTCCAGCACCTGCACCGGGCGGCGTTCACCCGACACGCCCTGGCCGTCGCCGCACGGGGCCTCGGCGCCGCCCTGGCCGACCTGACGCCGGGGTCGCGGCTGCGTGACGCGGTCTGGGAGTGGCCCCTGCCCGGCGGCGCCCAGGACGTACGGGAGGTCCGGCTCGGCGGACGCGGGCTGATCCTGCGGCCCACCTTTCACTGGCGAAGCGGCCCGCTCATCCAAGACCTGCCCGACCGTCCGGTGGCGTTCGCCTACCCGGCGAGCCGGACACTGCCGCCCCTCCCGGACGGAGACCACGCACTGGACGAGCACCTCTCACGCATCCTCGGACGCACCCGGCTCGCCCTGCTGCGCTCCTTGGACGAAGCCCGCACGACCACAGGGCTGGCGCGACGTATCGGCGTCAGCACCGCCACGGCCTCCGCTCACGCCTCGGCCTTGCGCGCCGCCGGCCTCCTCACCACCACCCGCACGGGCCGCTCGGTGCACCATGAGCGGACGGCTCTGGCAGAGCTGCTGCTGGCAGGGGCGGCCGACAGCTGAAGCACCTCACCGCCGTCCCGGAAAGCCTCCCGGTGCCTCCCTGACCCGTGGACGTCCGCCTCCGCGACTCAGGCACTCACCGGGAAGGGCACGAGGCCGGGTCGGCCGGTGTTCACGCATCCTGGTCCACCACCAGCTAGCGGCCAGGTCGCTTGAAGGCCCACTCGAAGCGAGGGCGCATCCGCGACCGCGTTGGGCCACATCTCATGGTCTTCGACCCGGCGGATCGCTGCACCAGTTCGCACAGACACCGCGGACCCTCAGGACCGGACACTGCCATCGTGGCCGCCACCACTCTGCACGAACGACCTTGGGACGCCTACGCGGCATCGCCCTTACGGATCAACATGACGTCATCCCGCCACGGCTGGGCACCTGGACGGACCTCCGGTTCACACACCCGCGACAAGTGCGAACGCCGGTTGGTGTCAGGCCGAGGCCGGTGGGTTCACCGAACCGGCGGCACGGCGGTACTCCGCGTTGATCCGCTGCGCTTCTTCCAACTGGTCCTCGAGGATCACGATGCGGCAGGCCGCCTCGATCGGGATGCCCTGGTCGACGAGTTCCCGGGCGCGGGCGGCGATGCGCAGCTGGTAGCGGGAGTACCGGCGGTGACCGCCCGCCGAGCGGAGCGGGGTGATCAGGCGGGCTTCGCCGACGGCTCGGAGGAAGCCCTGGGTGGTGCCGAGCATCTCGGCGGCCCGGCCCATCGTGTAGGCG
>NZ_JOAK01000072.1 GCF_000720455.1 Streptomyces virginiae
GCCCAGCCGCGCCGCATCGAGGACGCGGACGTCGCCGAGCTGTCCCTCGAGATCACTGAACACCTGCGTGGGGAGATCCGCCGCCATGGCCAACACTGATACGAAGGCGAAGACGGACGACCTGGCGGGTCTGGAGGCCGGTCTCGACGCCCTGGACGCGGTGCAGACGCACCGCACGCCGGTCCGCGAGGTCCTCGTCAAGAAGGTCCTGCCGCCGTTCCTGGCGGTCGGGCTGGTCCTGGTGGTGTGGCAGGTCCTCGTCTCCCTGAAGGTCACCGACGAGACCAAGCTCCCCGCCCTTTCCGCGGTGTGGGACAGCCTGTCCGACATGTGGCTGAAGGGGACGCTGCTGGAGGTCATCTGGACCTCCGTCTCCCGCGGCCTGCTCGGCTTCCTGCTCGCCCTGGCCATCGGCACCCCGCTCGGCCTGCTGGTCCCTGGCACGTGGTCATGCCGGCCGCGCTGCCCGGTTACGTCGCCGGTCTCAAGCAGGGCTGGGCCTTCTCCTGGCGCTCCCTCATGGCCGCCGAGATCATCGCCTCCTCCCCCGACCTCGGCCTGGGCCTCGGCCAACGTACGTGCTGCGCAGCCGCGGCCTGCTGGTGAAGAGCTGAGCGGCGTGTCGCCCGTACTGCTGGTCATCGCCCACGGCAGCCGCGATCCGCGGCACGCCGCGACCGTGCACGCCCTCACCCGGCGGGCGCGGGCGCTGCGGCCCGGACTGCGGGTGGAGACGGCCTTCCTGGACTTCAACGCCCCGCGGGTCGAGCAGGTGCTGTCGGCCCTGCACGCCGACGGCGTCCGCGACGTGGTGGCGCTGCCGCTGCTGCTGACGCGGGCCTTCCACGCGAAGGCCGACATCCCTGCGACGCTGTCGGAGGCGCTGACCCGTCTGCCGGGCCTCTCGGTCTCGGTGGCGGACGTCCTCGGCCCGTCGCCGCTGCTCGTCGACGCGCTCGAACGCCGGCTGGCCGAAGCCGGCCTCACCCCGGCGGACCGCGCCACCACCGCGGTGGTGCTCGCGTCCGCCGGCTCCACGGACCCGGAGGCGATCGCAGTGATCGCTGAAATCGCGCGGGAGTGGCGGCACACCGGCTGGTGCGCCGTGCGGCCTGCGTTCGCCTCCGCTGCTCTGCCCCGTACGGAGGACGCCGTACGGGCCCTGCGGGCCGAGGGCTTCGCCCGGGTGGCGGTGGCCCCCTACGTCATCGCCCCCGGCCGGCTCCCGGACCGCATCGCGGCCGGCGCCGAGGCCGCGGGCGCCGACGTGGTGGCCGACGTCCTGGGCGCCGCCCCGGAACTGGCCCTCCTGCTGCTGCGCCGTTACGACGCGGCCGCCGCGGCGCCCGCCCGCCTCCCGGCCCTGACGGCCTGACGGCCGCTAAGCGCCGGCGCGGGCCGCGGCCTCGTCGGCGAGGGCCGTCAGGTCCGCGACGGACATCGCACCGGGCGGCAGGCCCTCCCGCGCGAAGATGTTCGCCGCGTGCCGCAGGACGTCGTTGACCGGGGTGGGCACCCCGTGCAGACGGCCCAGCAGCGAGATCTCCCCGTTGAGGTAGTCGGCCTCCACCGAGCCCGTGCCGCGCGCCAGGCTCTGCCAGGAGGAGCCGCCCCGTACGCCCGGCGGCTGCTCGACCTTCCCGTCGCGGGCCTGTGCCTGCTCGGCGTCCGAGGCGTAGGCGATGCCGGCCGCCCCGAAGGCGGCCTTCGCCTCGCGGGCGGCCCGTGCCAGCAGCGCAGCCTTCGCCGGGTCGGGCTCCGGGCCGGTCGTCGCCTGGATCGCGTTGCCGAGGTTGCCCAGCAGCTTCGCGTACTTCCAGCGCATGACGTCCTCGACCACCGGGGCCTCGAAGCCGGCCTTGGCGAGGTCCGCCGATACGGCCCGGACGAGCGCGTCCGTTCCGCCCGCGGCGCGGCCCAGGTGCAGGATGCCGGTCAGCGGGGCGCACAGCGCGGAGACGACGCCCGGCTCCAGGAAGGTGGCGGGCAGCCAGACGCACACGCCGTACACGCGCGCGAACCGTCGTAGCGCCAGACGCTCGCTCTCCACGCCGTTCTGCGCGCAGAGCACCGGGAGCCGCTGCGCGGCCGTGCCGCCGCCCGCGACCTCCGCGTCGCCCCAGGCGTCGAGCGCCGCGATGGCGTCCTGGGTCTTCACCGTCAGCAAGAGCACGTCGTCCGGGCGCAGTTCGCCCATCTCGTCCGGACCGGTGACCACGTCGAGCCGGTGTACGCGGCGTCCGTCCGCCGTCGTGAGCCGCAGCCCGTCGGCCCGCAGGGCCTCCGCGTGCGCGCCGCGCGCGACGAGGACGACCTCGCCGCCCGCCTCCGCGAGCCGTCCGCCGATGGTGGCGCCCACGGCGCCCGCGCCGATGATGATGTACCGCATGCCGATGAGCCTGGCACACCTCGCCGGCCCGGTCGCCCCCGGGGCCGGTTGCCCGTGCCCCGCTCCCCCGGGTCAGGATGGTCACATGGGTGTGGACGGAGAGGGCGTGGCCGAGGCGGTCGCGCGCGAGATGCGGTTGATGAGCCCGGGCGTGCGGACGTCGAGGGCCTTGACGGACGGGCTCCTCGATCCGGAGTTCGTCGAGGTGGGCGCTTCGGGCCGCAGGTGGGACCGGTCGGCGATGCTCGCGGCGCTGCCGGAGCTGGAGGGCGGCGCCGAGGACGGTCCGCGGTACGAGCCCGCCGGCATGTCCGGGGTCGAACTGGCCCCGGGGGTCGTGCACCTCACGTACGAGACCACGATCGACGGGCGGCGGGCGCGCCGGAGTTCGATCTGGCGGAAGGCGGACGACGGGTCCGGCTGGCGGATGTACTACCACCAGGCCACCCCGGTGCCCTAGGCACGGGGTCAGGGGCCGGTCAGCTCCACGAGCTTGGTGACGGTGTTCCAGTTGCGGGTGGTGGCGTCGATGCCCTTGACGACGGCGGGTCTGGCGAGGGCCTCGGCCAGTTTGGAGCGGCCCAGGCCCTCGGGGACGTAGAGGTAGAGGACGCGGTCGCCGAGCCGGTACTCCTCGGGGAGGAACGCGGCGCCGTCGAGCGCGGCGAAGCGCTCCGCGCCGGGCTGCTCGGAGAAGAAGGTGGCGTGGAGCTGCTTGCCCTCCAGCTCCGCGGCCGGGAAGGGGCACGCCTCCGCGACGGCGCGCAGGTACGCACCGTCCACGACCAGGCATGCGACCCGGAAGCCGAAGTGGGCTTCGATGGCCGCCTCCAGCTCCCGGGCGAGCGCCACCGGGTCGGTCTTCGCGCTGCTGAAGACGGCGTTGCCGCTCTGCAGGTACGTCTGTACGTCGCCGTGCCCGAGGCCTTGGAGCAGGGAGCGGAGCTCCGCCATCGGGACCTTCTTGCTGCCGCCGACATTGATCCCGCGCAGCAGCGCCGCGTACTTCTTCGTCATGGGGGCACCTTAGGCCGCGGCTATGACAGTTCGGCCTCGATGAGGTCTGCCGCCCGGCGGGTGCCGCCCTCGGTGGCCATCCGGGCGCGGATCTCCTCGGCCCGGGCGGCGACGGCGGGGTCGGCGGTGAGGGAGAGGACCGCCTCGCGCAGGGTGGCCGCGTCGGCGTCGGTCATCGGGACGTGCCGGGCCACGCCGAGGGAGGCGAGCACGTCGGCGTTGCCGAACTGGTCGACGGCCTGGGGGACGGCGACCATCGGGGTGGCGGTGGCGAGCCCTTCCTGGCTGCCCCCGGCGCCGGCGTGGGTGATGAAGGCGTCGGCCTGGCGCAGGATGTCCAGCTGGGGCACCCAGCGGTGGACCTCGACGTTGGCGGGGACCTCACCGAGGTCCGCCTCGTCGGTGAACCTGCCGATCTGCAGGACGACGTACCAGTCGGGCAGGTCGGCGAAGGCGTCGATGCAGGCGCGGTAGAAGGCGGGCTGCTTGGTGAAGGCCGAGCCGAGCGAGACGAGCACGACCTTCCTGCCGTCGGCGGCCGGGGGCCGGTTCCAGGTGCCCTGGGTGGCGCTGCGGTCTCCCTGGCAGGCGCCGACGAAGGTGTACACGCTCTCGTCGACGCGGTCGGCGTGGGGCTGGAGGGCCCTGGGGATCAGGACGAGGCTGCGGCGCGGGCGGCCCTGGAAGCGGTCGACCTGGTCGCCGAGACCGTTCTCGGTGAGCCACGCGGCGAACTTCGCGTAGTACGCCTGCCCGCGCTCGGAGGCCTTCAGCTCGGCGAACATCGGCTCGGCCACCTCCTGTTCGTACCCCTCCCAGGCGACGAGGTTCGGGGAGAGGGAGACGGCGGGGACGCCCCAGCGGTGGGCGAGGACGGGTGCCGGGTAGGAGGTGATGTCGTGGATGACGAGGTCCGGTTCGTCGCCGTCGAAGGCGGCGGCGAGCTGCGGGAGGACCTGGACGGCGTCGTTCAGGAAGGGCTCCAGGTGGTCGATGAGCTCGGTGCCCCAGGCCTCCGGCTCGTCGTCGGTGGGGAGGGTGGAGGTGTAGACGACGGGGGTGGCGCCGGTCTCCGCGACCTTCTCGGCGAAGGCGGCGGGGATGGCGTAGCTGACGCGGTGGCCGCGGGCCACGAGCTCGCGGATCACCTCGATGCTCGGGTTCACGTGGCCGTGGGCGGCGATGGAGAACATGGCGATGTGGGCGGGCTTGGCTGAGGTCATGATCCGACTCTAACGAGACGAGACGTCTCGTGCAATCCGAGGGACACGACCTGGGGAGTGTCCGCGAAGAAGCGCCGGCCGCCCGGAGGGCGGGCCGGACCCCGCCGCGCAGGCGGGACTTTGCGGACACGACCTAAAGGGTGTTGCAGAAGGTCCGTCTCGGGCAGGGCTGAGTGGGCCGTTGACCTGCTG
>NZ_JOAK01000073.1 GCF_000720455.1 Streptomyces virginiae
CGCGCGAGCCGAGGAGACACTCCGGCGGGGCCCCGCCCCACACCACCCAGCCCCGCCGGCGATTGAGGCGCGGGGCCTGGGGCAGAGCCCCAGAACACCAGCCGAGGCCCAGCCGCAGCCGAACCGCAGGGCCCCGGCAGAGCCCCAGAACACCAGCCGAGGCCCAGCCGCAGCCGAACCGCAGGGCCCCGGCAGAGCCCCAGAACACCAGCCGAGGCCCAGCCGCATCCGAACCGCAGGGCCCCGGCAGAGCCCCAGAACACCAGCCGGAGCCGAGCCCCGTCAGCCCGCGGAGCGAACCGCCTCCGCCAAAACCCCCGGCGCCTCCGCCAGAGAAGGCCCGTACCAGGTCAGATGCCGTCCGCTGACGAGCGCCGCCCGCAGGCCGGGGAAGGCCTCCGGCCCGTCGTCCGCCGTGAAGGCGTACGGCTCGTCCGGCAGCACCACCAGATCGCAGCCGGCCGCGGCCAGCTCCTCCACCGGGATCCTCGGATACCGCTCCGCGTGCCCGGCGTAGACGTTGCGGATGCCGAGCCGGCCCAGCAGGTCACCCGCGAAGGTGTCCCGGCCGAGCACCATCCACGGCCGCCGCCACACCGGCACGAACGCCGTGAGTTCTTCCACCCGCTCCGCTCGGGCCACGCGGCCCCACGCGGCCTCCGCGTCCGCCAGCCACGCCGGCCTCGCCAGCCCCAGCGCGCCCACCAGTACCCGGTCCAGTTCCCGCAGCGCCTGCGGCAGGTCGCGGACCTCGGTGACGAGCACCTCCACTCCCGCCGCGCGCAGCGCGGCCAGGTCCGGTGCCCGGTTCTCCTCCTCGTTGGCGATCACCAGGTCGGGGCGGAGTTCCGCGATCCTGCGCACGTCGGGGTTCTTCGTCCCGCCGATCCGCTCGGCCGCGCCGAGGTCGCCGGGGTGCGTGCACCAGTCGGTGACCCCGACCAGCAGCCCCGGCGCGCTCACGGCCACCGCCTCGGTCAGCGACGGCACCAGCGACACGACCCGCCGCCGCATCCTTTCAGCGCCCCGGCGACGGCGGCTCGGACGTCGCGTGGATGTGGTCGCCGACGGCGACCACCAGGATCCGGGTGTCCTCGGTGACGGCCCGCCAGCGGTGTCGCACGCCGCCGGACAGGAACAGCGCGTCCCCGCTCTCCAGCCGGTACGCCCGCCCCTCGGCCTCCACCTGGCAGGCCCCCTCGACCACGTACATCAGCTCGTCGTTGCGGTGCTGGTACTCGCGCCCGGCGTCCTGGTCCCCGGTGAACTCCAGTGCGTGCAGCTGGTGGTGGCCGCGCACGAGCGGCCGTACGCCCGGCACCGGGGTCAGCCCGGACTCGTCGCCGGCCCGTACGAGGTCCACCGTGCGCGCGGTGTCGGAGGCGGCCAGCAGCTCGACGGCGGTGGTCTCCAGGGCGTCGGCGACGCGCTCCAGGGACCGCATGCTGGGCCGGGCCCGCTCGTTCTCTATCTGGCTCAGGAAGGGCACCGACAGACCGCTTCGCGCCGACACGGCGGCCAGCGTCAGGTGGAGCGCGCGGCGGCGCTTGCGCACGGCGACACCCACCCGCAGCGGTTCCTTGCCGTCCTTGTCCTTGCCCTTGTCGTCCACGTCGTTCAGCTTGCCGCTCAGGCCGTCCGTGCCGTCCCTGTCGTTCATGTCGGGGCTGCCCTCCCCATGTCCGTCGCACATCGGTGTGCTGTAAGCACCTTACGCAGCAACCGCCTCCGGTTTCGCCCGCACCGACCTTCCCGTACCCGGCCGCTCACCGTCAGTGGCGCTCCGGGGGCGTTCGGGCGCGCGCCGGGGCGCCCCGGCGGCCGGAAACGCCCCCGCAGCCGGTTGCGGCATCATCGTCTCCGTGACGACACGACGCCTGATGCTCCTGGACACCGCCTCCCTCTACTACCGCGCCTACTTCGGCGTGCCGGACTCCGTGAAGGCTCCCGACGGCACCCCGGTCAACGCCGTGCGCGGGCTCCTCGACTTCATCGGCCGGCTCGTCCAGGACCACCGGCCGGACGACCTGGTGGCCTGCATGGACGCCGACTGGCGGCCGCACTGGCGGGTGGAGCTGATCCCGTCGTACAAGGCCCACCGGGTCGCGGTCGAGACCGAGACGGGTCCCGACGTGGAGGAGACCCCGGACACGCTGGCCCCGCAGGTGCCGATCATCGAGGCCGCCCTGGACGCCTTCGGCATCGCCCGGGTCGGCGTCGCCGGCTACGAGGCGGACGACGTGATCGGGACGCTCACCGCCCGCGCGACGGGGCCGGTCGACATCGTCACCGGCGACCGGGACCTGTACCAGCTCGTGGACGACGCCCGCCGACGGCGGGTGCTGTACCCCCTCAAGGGCGTGGGCACGCTCCAGGTGACGGACGAGGCGTGGCTGCGGGAGAAGTACGGGGTGGACGGCCCCGGTTACGCGGACCTCGCCCTGCTGCGCGGCGATCCGAGCGACGGCCTGCCGGGGGTTCCCGGGATCGGTGAGAAGACGGCGGCGAAGCTGCTCGACGCGTACGGCGACCTGGCCGGGATCATCGCGGCGATCGACGACCCGAAATCGAAGCTGACGCCCGCTCAGCGCAAGCGGCTGGACGAATCGCGGCCCTATCTGGCGGTGGCTCCGAAGGTGGTCCAGGTGGCCTCCGACGTCCCGCTTCCGCAGTTCGACGCGGCCCTTCCGGCGGTCCCGGCGAAGCCCGAGCTGGTTGACGCACTAGCCCATCGGTGGGGATTGGGTGGTGCTGTGTCCCGCCTGAGCAGCGCCCTGCGCTCATGAGGTGCTAACTTAGGTAAGGCTAAGTTTCATGGGAGTCAGGGGATACCGTGGCAGAAGGACGCGGCCGCACTGTCGGCACCGCCGTTGTCGTACGCACCGAGCGGCTCTCGCCGCACATGGTGCGGCTCGTGCTGGGTGGTGAGGGCCTGGCGGACTTCGGCGCGGGCGAGTACACCGACCATTACGTGAAACTCCTTTTCGCTCCCGAGGGTGTCACTTACCCGGCTCCGTGGGACCTGGAACGCATCCGCGGTGACTTTCCGCGGGCGCAGTGGCCGCGCCAGCGCGCCTACACCGTGCGCAACTGGGACGCGCTGCACCGGGAGCTGACCCTCGACTTCGTCGTCCACGGCGACGAGGGCCTGGCCGGCCCGTGGGCGGCCCGGGCCCAGCCGGGCGATCTCGTACGGTTCCTCGGCCCGGGCGGCGCCTACGCCCCGGACCCGGCGGCGGGCTGGCACCTCCTGGTGGGTGACGAGAGCGCGCTGCCGGCGATCGCCGCGGCGATGGAGCGGATGCCGGCGGGCGCGGAGGTCCACGCCCTCGTGGAGATCGACGGCCCGGCCGACGAGCTGAAGGTCGCCACCCCGGACGGCGTCGTACCGGTCTGGCTCCACCGCGGCGACCGCCCGGTCGGCGAGGCCCTGGTGGAGGCGGTCCAGGCCCTGGAGTTCCCCTCGACGGACGTCCACGCCTTCGTCCACGGCGAAGCCGGCTTCGTCAAGGACCTGCGCCGCCACCTGCGCCTGGAGCGCGGCATCGCCCGCGAACGCCTGTCCATCTCGGGCTACTGGCGCCTGGGCGAGACGGACGAGGGCTGGCGCGCGATCAAGCGCGACTGGAACGCGACGGTGGAAGCCGAACAGGAACACCGCGCCGCCGCCTGACCCTTCCCCTCCGGGGTGGTCGGCAGTTTCCCCCGCCCCATCCAGCCCCCGCCCATCCAGCCCCGCCGGCGTGTGAGGCGCGGGGGTCCAGGGGCGGCGCCCCCGCAGCGGCGGCGCGCCCGCCCGGCGGGCCGCGCGCGCCCCCCGGCGGGGGGGCGGGGGGGCCGGCCCCCGGGCCGGGGGGGGGGGGCGCGGGGCCGCCGGGGCCGCCGTCGCCGCCGAGGCGGTGAGGAGGGCGGCAGCCCCTGCCGCGCCGAGGGCGCGGAGCGTACGCATGGGGACATTGTCCCGCCGCACGCCCGT
>NZ_JOAK01000074.1 GCF_000720455.1 Streptomyces virginiae
GCTCCTACCTCCGCCCCCGCCCCTGCTCCGGTGGCTCTTTCCGATGGGGTGGGCGGGTATGCCGAGGGCGTCGCGGACGCGGTTCTGGTGAGTGTCGCGACGTACCAGGCGGCGGCCTTCCCGCTGACTGCCTTCGGGGTCAGCGAGGAGGAACGGGACGCTCGCCGCGGTGTCGCCTACCGTGTGTGCGCCCACGAGGGTCTGCCGCAGTCGGTGCGGGTCTCGGCGGCCGCCGCTCTGGAGGCGGTCGACCAGGGCGCGGACGCCGGGCACGCGCATGCCGCGATGAAAGCCCTGTCACTGGCCGTCTACGACCACCGCGCCGCCCGCTGACCTGCCCGCGGATACCCGCCGGGGTTCGGCCCGGGGGCCTGTCGACCGGGGCCGCCCGCAAAGGCCTGCCCACGAGGTCCGTCCCCGGGTCTCGCGCGTGGCGGGGTCGCTTAGGGTGGCCCCACCAGGCGACCCGTATCCGGGCGGGACGGCAACAGGCGTTGTGGGCGGGTGGTGTTGGTGGAGGCTTTGCGGCCCGGTGATCCGCCGGAGATAGGTGGCTACCGGTTGCTGGCGCGTCTGGGCGAGGGCGGGATGGGCGAGGTGTTCCTGGCCCGTACGGCTTCCGGTCGGCCGCTGGCGCTGAAGACGGTGCACCGGGACCTGAGTCTCCAGGCGGATTTCGCGGAGCGTTTCGACCGGGAGATACGCACCAGCGACCGGGTGCGGGGGCCGTGGACCGTGTCGGTGGTCGACTTCAGCCCGCCGGGGGCCGCGCCGCAGTGGCTGGCGACCGAGTACGTTCCCGCGCCGTCCCTGGCCGACTGGATCCACCGGTACGGGCCGCTGCCGCGGCCCGCCCTGTACTGCCTGGCCCGGGAACTGGCAGCGGCTCTGGTGACGGTCGGGGCGGCCGGGGTCATCCACCGGGACATCAAGCCGGCCAACGTGCTGCTGGGCCGTGAGCGACCCTTCCTCATCGACTTCGGCATAGCCCGCGCCACCCGCGATGCCCGTTACACACAGACCGGCACGGTGATCGGCACCCCCGGCTACCTCGCCCCGGAACAGGCCACCGGCGCCGTCGTCTCGGCTGCGGCCGACGTGTTCTCCCTCGCGGCGGTCCTCGTGCACGCGGCCACCGGGTGCGGTCCGTTCCTGGCCGCGGGGGAGGAGCTGCAGCTGCCGGCGCTCCTGTACCGGATCGTCCACGACGAGCCCCGCCTGGGCGGTGTCCCGGAGGATCTGGTCCCGCTGGTGGAGGACTGCCTGGCCAAGGACCCGGCTCAGCGGCCCACCGCCCGAGAACTCCACCAGCGCCTGACCGACGTCGACCTCGCCGCTGCGGCCGGGGAGACATCGGGGGTGGGGGAGTGGGACGCCGTGGTGCCGCCGCCTCTGGCCGCGGACATCGCCCGCCGCGAGAGCGAACTGGCCCGGCTCCTCGCCCCGCCGCCTCCGCTCCCAGCCGTTCCCGCGCCACCGACTGGCCCTCCGTCCGTGCCGCCGGTCCCCACGGCTCCCGCTGCGGCCGCCGGCGGGCGGGCGCCCGGCCGGGGCCGGCTGATCGCAGTGGCGGGCGCGGCCGTCGTAGTGGCCGCGCTGGCCGCGTTCCCGCTGCGGCTCCTCATGGACGGCGACGGCGACCGCGACCGTGACGGGGGTGGCGGCCAGGCCACCCCGCCTCCGACGCCGACCGCGTCCGCTTCGGGTCAGGTATCGGGGCAGGCCGCCGTCCTGCCCACCGCCTGGGTGGGGACCTGGTCGGGCACCGGGCCCGGAACACCGGACGCGGACGGCATCACCCGGGCCAGAGCGGGCGCGTTCTCCGTCACGGTCACCCTGAACGCCGGTGCGGTGGGCGAGCTCGTCGGCCGGCAGGTCAGCGACGTCAAGGAACTCGGCACCGGGCGCAACCTGGGCTGTACCGAGGCTCTGGAGCTTCGGCAGATCCGCCAGGACTCCGCCGTCTTCGCGGCGGTGACCAGCCACCCAACCGACCGTTCGGCCACCTTCGAATGCCCCCGAGGGAACCTCTACGTACTCACCATGACCCAGCCAGACCGGTTGACCCTCGAGTCCGAAGGAGCCCAGTCGGCCGGCGCGCCGGACGCCCTCACCCGCCGCGGCTGACCCGTGCCCGCCGGAGGGCGGGCGAGCACCGGCGGGTGGTGTCACGCTGAAAACAGGCGAGAGCTGAAAACACGCGAGAGGGGAACGACATGGCGCGCATCGTGAAGCGGGCCGCGGCCCTCGTGACCGTGGCTCTGCTGGGCGTGGCCCTTCCGGCCACCGCCGCGACTGCCGCAGGCGCTGCCGCCGCTGCCGCGCCGGTACCGGCATGCCGTGGCGGCCAGCTGGCGGCGGCCGGAGCGGAGCGTGTCGGGGCGGACGCGATGCGGGTCACCGTCGTCAACGAAGGCCCCGGGCGGTGCGTACTGCAGGGCTACCCGACGATCGCGCTGGCCGGCCAGGGCGCGCCCGCGCATGCCCGCCCCCTCGCGGTGGTCCGTCAGGGCCCGGCGGGCCCGGTGGAGCTGCCCGTCGGCGGGGCGGCACAGTCGCGCATCACGTTCACCCCGGTCCTGGGTGAGGCGGACGGCTACTGCGCTTCGGGGGCCGAACCGTTCGCCGCGCCGTCGATGGTCATCGGCGTGGCCGGCAGCCATCTGCAGCTGGCACCGGACGACGGCGGAAACTTCGCGCTGTGCGGCACCGCGGTGCGCGCCACCGCCTTCCGCCCCGCCCCCTGAACCCCGCACCAGGGGCTGTGTCAGTGGCCGAGGTGGGTGCGGGTGTTACCGAATCCGGTTTCGTGTGTCCAGACGTGGGTGCAGGTGGGGCATTGGAGGTGGAGGAGGCTGCCGGTGTTGGTGAGCAGGTAGCGCCAGTGGGTGGGGCAGGTCCGTCGTTCCTGGCAGGGCTCGCAGCCGTGTGCGTCCGGGCAGCGGGGGCAGGGGATCCACGCACGCCGTCCCGGGTCGGCGTGCGGGTCAATGGGCAGCACGGCCGTGTCCCCGGTCGGGCAGCACTCCGGCCGCGACGAGGTCGTCGTAGAGGCGCTGCTGCTCGCTGTCGAGTCCGGAGTAGAGCAGGTCGTACGCGGCCTCCTCGCCCTGGAGGACCTCGACGGGGTCCCAGTCGGCTCCGAGGGCTTCCATCACCTGGGCGCGCCGGAGCACCTCCTGCGAGGTGAGGTCGACCGCGAAGTCGACCAGCCCGGACCCGCCGGCGTCCGGGCCGGAGTCTGTGCCGTGAGTGGGGTTGTGGGGGGTCATGCCATTGAAGTTAGGTAACCCTTTCTTCGCCGGTCAAGAGAGGGTGGGCGGAGTCACAGCCGATGGGTCCGCGCTCCGCTGGGCGGTGTCGATGTTCGTGGGGGTGCGGTGGGGGCACACTCTTGAGCCGCGGCCGGACGGTAAGCCGCCGGTCACGTTGTACTTGCCGGGGACCTGTCGCCCTTCCGTCAGCCCCGGCTGCCCTGTGCCCTGCGGGTGTGTGGGACCCGTGCTCGGGTGGGGTGTGGTTCAGAGCCCGAGTGCGATGGCGATGCGGGTCATTTCGGCGGTGGTGTTGACGTTGAGCTTGGCGCGGATGCGGCGCAGGTAGGCGTCGACGGTGTGCTTGGAGAGTCCCATG
>NZ_JOAK01000075.1 GCF_000720455.1 Streptomyces virginiae
GGGCTTTCGTTCTGCTGTCTTGCGTTTCCGACTCTATCAGACTCTTTCGTGTCCGACTTCCTCGGCGCTTTCCAGGTTTTCGCTTTCGCGTTTCCCTTTCCGGCGGTTCCGACTCTATCAGAAGTTTTCCACCGGATTTCCCCGGCTTCGATTCCCGAATGAAGAGTCGAGTGTCCCCACTCGAAAGTGCTTCCTTGTGGGGGCTGCTGCCGAGCGCTTCTGCTCCAGGCAACTGCTCAACTCTACAACCGTGCCCGGGAGGAGTCAAAACGCGGCCGGCAGCCGCGCCGCCCCAGAGCCGCGGGTGACCATGCCGGCGGATCGCCAGCACCTCGCGGGCCGCCAGGAGGCCGTGGCCGTGTGGCTACTCGCCCGTGCTCGCCGCCGAGGGTGGTACGTCGAGGACGAAGAAGAGAAAGCACGGTTGGGTCGACAGGGCGTGGAAGTCGTCGGGGAACAGCTCACGGGCGGCTGGGTCGGGCTGCGGCTCGCTGATGGCGGAGAGACGGAAGCCGGCCGCGGTGAACGCATCGGTCATCGCGTGCAGTGGCTTGCGCCAGAACCTCATCGGGGCGGGCCGCCCGTTGAACGTCCAGTCGAAGGTATAGCTGGTGGTCACGAAGTAGTCGGGCCGGGGATCCGGGAGCGTGTAGGCCACGAAGGGGTGGTCCACCGACGCGATCAGGCGGCCACCGGGCCTGATCACTCGCCGTAACTCGGCCAGCGTCGGCCCCCAGTCCTCGAGGTAGTGCAGCACCAGGGATCCGACCACATCGTCGAACGCCTCATCGTCGAACGGCAGGGGGTCTTTCAGGTCGACCACGTGCAAGGGGACGTCATCACCCAGCCTTCGTCTCGCCAGCGCCAGCATCCCGGCGCTGGCGTCGATGCCGGTGACGATCGCGCCGCGGTCACGTAGCGCGGCGGACAGCGGGCCCGAGCCGCATCCGGCGTCCAGGACCCGACGGCCGGCCACGTCTCCGGCGAGGGCCAGCATCGCGGGCCGCTCGTAGTACGCGTTCACCGGGCTGTTCTCGTTCTCCGCCGAGTACGCCTCGGCGAAGCTGTCGTAGTCGTTCGCCAGAACCGGGTCTGCGGGCTGGGCGAGACCTTGAGGCAGGTTGCGTAAGCGTTCCATCGTCGCAGCCTACGATCCGCCGCCTCTAGGCGGACGTGCCAGGAGCCGAACCGAACAGGCTGACCCCCGTCCGAGTCCGCCGGGGGTTCAGGAGCCTACGAGCGAAGAACGGCATCGCCTGCCCGTGCACCCCAACGCAGCCGACCCGCCCCGGTCGCCCGGCCGGCTCGGAGAACCGGCGGACCGCCACCCGCTACGACGTCGGACGGTTCCTCGCCATCAGCGAGTCCTACACCCGACCGGCACACCACAAGGCCGGCTCCGAACCGCGCCACACGTGATGCCCAGCCGGGCCCTGAAGGATCCCGAGTGGGGTCTGGGCCCCGCCGAGGAGAACAGTGAGCCCCCGCCCGTTCACCGGCCCTAGGTCCGTCTGGATGGCGGCGGGATACCGGGGTGCCAGACTCCGGTGCCATGAGCGACTGGTTCCTGCAGCGGTCCTTCGGTGTGCGATTCGAGTGGGGTCCCGTCGGTGCACAGCGGCTGGCGTCGGACGTGGCCTGCCTCATCGTGGTGGACGTGCTGTCGTTCACGACGTCCGTGTCCGTCGCCGTAGAGGCGGGTACCCGGGTCTACCCGTACGCATGGCGCGACGAGACGGCGGCCGTCTTCGCCAAGGAGAAGGCCGCCGCTCTCGCCGTGGGCCGACGGGCTGCCGGCTCGGCCTCGCCCTGGTCGCTGTCGCCGGCCGCCCTGCGGCGGGCTCCGTTCACGCCCCGGCTCGTACTGCCCTCACCCAACGGTTCCGCCATCGCCGCGGCGGCGGCCGGCTCGGCGGTGGTCGCGGGGTGCCTGCGCAACGCGTCCGCCGTCGGGCGATGGCTCGCCGAACACGGCTACGGGACTCCCGAGCTGCCAGTCGCGGTGATCGCCGCGGGTGAGCGGTGGCCCGACGGCAGTCTGCGTCCGGCCCTCGAGGACCTGATGGGTGCGGGAGCGATCACCGCCGAACTGCAAGCGCGGGGTGCCGGTCCCCTGTCCCCCGAGGCGGCTGCCGCTCACGCCTGCTTCACGCACACCCCCGATGTCGCCGCTGCGGTGGCCGCCTGCTCGTCCGGTCTGGAGCTGACCCGGGGCGGTTTCGCCGAAGACGTCGCCATCGCGGGCGAGTTGGAAGCGGGTACGGCCGTCCCCGTCCTCACCGACGGTGCCTTCCGGCCGGCTGAGGTCAGAGGTTGACTCGCTTGAGGTAGACCCGGCGGCGGTGGGGGATGGTCTGGTACCAGACCATGAGGTGTTCGTCCTCGTACGTACGCAGCCGCATGGGGTGGGGGTCTTCGTAGAGGCTGCCGTCCTTGGGGTCGATGGCCATCGCGGCGAGGTCGACCAGGCCGTCCATGACGGCACCGACGAGCTCCTGCTGTGCCGCGGGCATGTCGCCGAGGACCCACAGCCGGCTGGGGTCGCACTCCCACGCCCAGCCGCTGTCGTTCTCCACGCCTTCGCCCCGCGGGGTCACTGCCCGATCTCGCGCTGGGCCTCGGCGAGGATGCGGCTGCTCGTCTCCATGGCGGCACGGAACTGTTCCTCCGTGGCGCCCGGGTCGCCCGCGATGCGTTCCGCCTCGTGCAGTGCGGCCGAGCGGGCGGGCCAGCGGTGGATCGCCACGTGTGTGGCCCACTTGATCAGGAAGAACCGCAGCGGGTTGATGGCGCCCGTCTCCGCGGCACGGTCGAAGGCCTCGTTGCATTCCTTGTCGAGCACGGCCAGGTTGGCCATGTCGATCCGGCGCACGGCGTCCCGCAGGGCTTCCCGCGTCATCGCCGGCTGGGGGATGAGAGGCCCGCCGTCTTCCAACTGCTGTGCTGTCATCGTGTCCTCCAGGGGAACGCCGGGCCAGGATACCCAGCCGAGCCCGAGAACCCGGCGGTGAACGCAGAAAAGCCCCGCACCGAACCCTGAACGGGCTGGTGCGGGGCTTTCCCACAATGATTGTTCGGCGGCGTCCTACTCTCCCACAGGGTCCCCCCT
>NZ_JOAK01000076.1 GCF_000720455.1 Streptomyces virginiae
CTCTCCACCCCCGCCTCCCCCGCCGCCACCTCCCCCGCCGCGGCCGAACCCGACGCGGCAGCCGCCGCCGACAAGAGCGTGAGCGTCAGCGTCTCCATGGACCAGCTCGGCCACGGCAAGGCCATCGCCGACGCCCTGCGCGCCATCAAGACCGACAACCGCGGCACCTTCGTACAAGAAGCGGTCGACAAAGCCTTCAAGGCAGCCGGCGGCCGGCACAACGTGATGCTGTTCAACCTCAGCCAGAACTACAACGACCAGTTCCAGGGCACCCGCGTCTACGCCAACGTCCAGTGGGGCAACATCCACTACGGCCTGTGGGTCTTCGAGTCCGGACAGTTCACCAACCAGGGCGACGGCGGCTGGATCAACTGGGGCTTCGTCGGCTGGTACGAGCGCAACGGCGGCCACGTGAAGTTCAACCGCTCCTGGTAACCCCCACCCGCCCATCCCCCCTGCCCGCCCGGTCCCCGACCGTGGCGGGCCGGGGCGCTGCCCGTCACGGAAGAAAACCACCGCCACAACCACAACCACCACAACCGCAACAACCGCCGCAGCCCGACACGGCGCAGAAAACACAGAAAGCGCAGACCCCGGCGGGGGCGGGAAAGGCCGGCGGGAGCGGTCGGCGGGACGCACCCTCCCAGGTCAACGGCACGATGAGCGGCACCCTTGGGAGACCTGGGCCGCTCACAGGCCATCCCCTCATCAAAAGGGCCGGCGCAACAGCGGCCAGCAGCCTCAACTCCCAGACCAGCCACCTCCCCTGCGCACCGTCCGCGAACGGCCGGCCGAACACCAGAGCCGCCGAAACCCCAGAACCCCGCATCACACCCCTGAGACCACACCCCCACCACAGCAGGCCGGCACGGCACGGGGCGGCACGGAGGGGGACGGGGCGGGGCCGGGGCCGGTGGGGTGGCGACAGGTGTGTCGGTACCGGGCGGCACCGACCGCGTCCGGCACGGTGGGCGCCTGTGTACAGCCGCCCGCCACGCACGGACGGCACCCGGGGCGCGTGAGGGGTCCGCATGGCCGACAACACCAACACCGGCACCGCCAGTGACGTCGGAGCCGACACAGGCACCAGCGCCGGTACGGGCCCGGGCGCCGGCACGAGCACCAGCGCCGACACAGGCGCCGGTACGGGCCCGGGCGCCGGTACGGGCACCAGCGCCAGTACGGGCACGGGTGCTGGTACGGGCGCGGGTGCTGGTACGGGCGCGGTGTCCTCGCCTCCGACCAGCCGCCGGGCCCTCCTGCTCGCCGCCGGCTCGGCCGGAGCCGCCGCCGTACTCGCCGGGGCATGCGCCGCCCCGGCCACCACCCGCCCCACGGCCGGACAGGCGTCCGCCTCCCCGGCCCCGACAAGGGCCGGCACGAGTGCAGCCCCCGCCTGCGTCCTCGCCGTCCGGGCCGGCGCGGGACCGTACTACCTCGATGTCGGCCTGGTCCGCTCCGACATCACCCAGGGCCGCGAGGGCGTACCACTACAGCTGAACCTGACCGTCGTACGCGTCCCCGACGGCTGCCGGCCCCTTGCCGCCGCCCGCGTCGAGGTATGGCACGCCGACGCCGACGGCGACTACTCCACCGGCAAGGACACCTTCCTGCGCGGCACCCAGATCACCGACCACACCGGACGATGCGTGTTCCACACCATCGTGCCCGGCTGGTACGCAGGCCTCGCCCCGCACATCCACTTCACCGTCCGCCCCGACACCCACACCGAAACCACCTCGCAGTTCTTCTTCCCCGAAGACCTGCTGACCAAGGTCTACACCCGCCCGCCCTACACACGCCGCACCCCGCCCCGGCACCCCAACACCCGCGACAGCCGCTACCGCGCCGCGGGAACCACCATGACACTGCCCCTGACACCCCACGCCAACGGCTACCACGCCACCTACACCATCGGCATCACCTGAACCCCACCCCGCCCGGCCCGGACCGTATCCACGCAGGTCAGACAGGAGAACAGGCGACGAGTTACTCCCAGCGGGTGCGGCCCCCGCCCGGATCGGAGAAGCTGGGCATGGCCGGGCGCCACCAGGCGCGACGGAAGGGCAAGGAGGTCTCGTGGACGCTACAGGAGACGACCGCACCCCCCGCAGCCCACACACCCCCACCCGCCACCACACCCGGACCGGGATCCTGCTCAGTACGGCAGCAGCCCTCATCACGGCAGCCGTACCGGCCTCCGCCACCCCACCCACAGCCGCACCCACCCCCGACCCCGCCCCGGTCGTCGTCGACTGCTTCTCCCAACCCCAAGTACGCCCCGACGAATACCTCCTCGCCTGCGGCGACGGCAACAACCGCCTCGTCGACCTCCACTGGAACACCTGGAACCAGAAAACCGCCACCGCCACCGGAACCGACATGGTCAACGACTGCCGCCCCTACTGCGCAGCAGGCCACTTCCGCCCCTACCCCGTCACCGTCACCCTCAGCCACCCCCAACCCTGGCCCGACCACCCCAACACCCAACGCTTCACCACCATCCGCCTCCTCTACACCCACACCACCCCCACCCCCACCCCCACCCCCAAAGACGTCACCTACAAACTCGTCTACGACACCCCCGACACCCCCTAACCCCACCCCACAAAACAACACGGCACAGACAACACACGCAGACACAAACCGTGCAGACAGCGGACAACGCACAGCGGACAGCCGGCAGCCGGCAGCCGGCAGCCGGCAGCCGGCAGCCGGCAGCGCAGCCGGCAGCCGGCAGCCGGCAGCCGGCAGCCGGCAGCGGACAGCGGACAGCGGACAGCGGACAGCGGACAGCGGACAGCGGACAGCGGACAGCGGACAGCGGGACCATAACGCCCCACCGACACCCCGACGCAACACGCTGATGCAACACGCTGCAACACGCTGATGCAACACGCTGATGCAACATCCGCATGCGACACCACACCTGCCAACCCGCCAAACCCACCGAATCCAACGGCAAAAGCGGGCCAGCATTCATGTTCGGGTCACCCGGTCACAGACCTCGTCCGAGGAACACCTTCCCGCCGTACTGCCCTCCCCGGGCAGCAGCGATGATGCCCCCGTGG
>NZ_JOAK01000077.1 GCF_000720455.1 Streptomyces virginiae
CGGCTTGCTTGCTCATCTCCCAAGTAGCACGGGGCCCGAGAAATCCCGTGTGAATCTGGCGGGACCACCCGCTAAGCCTAAATATTCCCTGGTGACCGATAGCGGATAGTACCGTGAGGGAATGGTGAAAAGTACCGCGGGAGCGGAGTGAAATAGTACCTGAAACCGTGTGCCTACAAGCCGTGGGAGCGTCGCTGTATGTGCTTGCACATGCAGTCGTGACTGCGTGCCTTTTGAAGAATGAGCCTGCGAGTTAGCGGTGTGTAGCGAGGTTAACCCGTGTGGGGAAGCCGTAGCGAAAGCGAGTCCGAATAGGGCGATTGAGTTGCACGCTCTAGACCCGAAGCGGAGTGATCTAGCCATGGGCAGGTTGAAGCGGAGGTAAGACTTCGTGGAGGACCGAACCCACCAGGGTTGAAAACCTGGGGGATGACCTGTGGTTAGGGGTGAAAGGCCAATCAAACTCCGTGATAGCTGGTTCTCCCCGAAATGCATTTAGGTGCAGCGTCGTGTGTTTCTTGCCGGAGGTAGAGCACTGGATAGGCGATGGGCCCTACCGGGTTACTGACCTTAGCCAAACTCCGAATGCCGGTAAGTGAGAGCACGGCAGTGAGACTGTGGGGGATAAGCTCCATGGTCGAGAGGGAAACAGCCCAGAGCATCGACTAAGGCCCCTAAGCGTACGCTAAGTGGGAAAGGATGTGGAGTCGCAGAGACAACCAGGAGGTTGGCTTAGAAGCAGCCACCCTTGAAAGAGTGCGTAATAGCTCACTGGTCAAGTGATTCCGCGCCGACAATGTAGCGGGGCTCAAGCGTACCGCCGAAGTCGTGTCATTGCAGCAATAGGGCCAACGCCCGCTGTGATGGGTAGGGGAGCGTCGTGTGCCGGGTGAAGCAGCAGCGGAAGCTAGTTGTGGACGGTTCACGAGTGAGAATGCAGGCATGAGTAGCGATACACACGTGAGAAACGTGTGCGCCGATTGACTAAGGGTTCCTGGGTCAAGCTGATCTGCCCAGGGTAAGTCGGGACCTAAGGCGAGGCCGACAGGCGTAGTCGATGGACAACCGGTTGATATTCCGGTACCCGCTTTGAAACGCCCAATATCGAATCAGGCGATGCTAAGTCCGTGAAGCCGTTCCGGACCCTTCGGGGAAAGGAAAGTGGTGGAGCCGACGAACCAGACTTGTAGTAGGTAAGCGATGGGGTGACGCAGGAAGGTAGTCCAGCCCGGGCGGTGGTTGTCCCGGGGTAAGGGTGTAGGCCGAGGGGTAGGCAAATCCGTCCCTCGTTAAGGCTGAGACCTGATGCCGAGCCGATTGTGGTGAAGTGGATGATCCTATGCTGTCGAGAAAAGCCTCTAGCGAGTTTCATGGCGGCCCGTACCCTAAACCGACTCAGGTGGTCAGGTAGAGAATACCGAGGCGTTCGGGTGAACTATGGTTAAGGAACTCGGCAAAATGCCCCCGTAACTTCGGGAGAAGGGGGGCCATCACTGGTGATCGGACTTGCTCCGTGAGCTGGGGGTGGCCGCAGAGACCAGCGAGAAGCGACTGTTTACTAAAAACACAGGTCCGTGCGAAGCCGTAAGGCGATGTATACGGACTGACGCCTGCCCGGTGCTGGAACGTTAAGGGGACCGGTTAGTGACCTTTCGGGGTTGCGAAGCTGAGAACTTAAGCGCCAGTAAACGGCGGTGGTAACTATAACCATCCTAAGGTAGCGAAATTCCTTGTCGGGTAAGTTCCGACCTGCACGAATGGCGTAACGACTTCTCGACTGTCTCAACCATAGGCCCGGTGAAATTGCACTACGAGTAAAGATGCTCGTTTCGCGCAGCAGGACGGAAAGACCCCGGGACCTTTACTACAGTTTGATATTGGTGTTCGGTTCGGCTTGTGTAGGATAGGTGGGAGACTTTGAAACCCCAACGCCAGTTGGGGTGGAGTCGCCGTTGAAATACCACTCTGGTCGTGCTGGATGTCTAACCTCGGTCCGTGATCCGGATCAGGGACAGTGTCTGATGGGTAGTTTAACTGGGGCGGTTGCCTCCCAAAGGGTAACGGAGGCGCCCAAAGGTTCCCTCAGCCTGGTTGGCAATCAGGTGTTGAGTGTAAGTGCACAAGGGAGCTTGACTGTGAGACCGACGGGTCGAGCAGGGACGAAAGTCGGGACTAGTGATCCGGCGGTGGCTTGTGGAAGCGCCGTCGCTCAACGGATAAAAGGTACCCCGGGGATAACAGGCTGATCTTCCCCAAGAGTCCATATCGACGGGATGGTTTGGCACCTCGATGTCGGCTCGTCGCATCCTGGGGCTGGAGTCGGTCCCAAGGGTTGGGCTGTTCGCCCATTAAAGCGGTACGCGAGCTGGGTTTAGAACGTCGTGAGACAGTTCGGTCCCTATCCGCTGTGCGCGTAGGAATATTGAGAAGGGCTGTCCCTAGTACGAGAGGACCGGGACGGACGAACCTCTGGTGTGCCAGTTGTCCTGCCAAGGGCATGGCTGGTTGGCTACGTTCGGGAGGGATAACCGCTGAAAGCATCTAAGCGGGAAGCCTGCTTCAAGATGAGTATTCCCACCTCCTTGAGAGGGTAAGGCTCCCAGTAGACGACTGGGTTGATAGGCCAGATGTGGAAGCCCGGTAACGGGTGAAGCTGACTGGTACTAATAGGCCGAGGGCTTGTCCTCAGTTGCTCGCGTCCACTGTGTTAGTTCTGAAAACACATAACTACAGAGTGTGCTTGTTCGCTCGAAACCGATAGGGTTTCGGTGGTCATAGCGTTAGGGAAACGCCCGGTTACATTCCGAACCCGGAAGCTAAGCCTTTCAGCGCCGATGGTACTGCAGGGGGGACCCTGTGGG
>NZ_JOAK01000078.1 GCF_000720455.1 Streptomyces virginiae
GGGCAGGGCAGAGGCAGGGCAGGGCGGCGCGGCAGAAGCCGGGGGCCGGGGGCTGGGGGTTGGGGTGGGGTCCGCGGGGCTGGGGGTGGTTACCAGGAGCGGCGGAAGTTCACATAGCCGCCGTCGCGGTCGAACCAGCCGCGGAAGGCCCAGTTGATCCAGCCGCCGTCGCCGTGGTTGGTGAACTGGCCCGACTCGAAGACCAGCACCCGGTAGGTGCCGTGGATGCCGCTGACCTTGGCGTCGTAGACCACGCCGTGGAGGTTGGGGGTGTAGCTGTTGGCGTTGTTGATGACCATCACGTTGTAGCGCTGGCCCGACTCGTAGAAGGCGCCTTCCATCAGGGACTTCACGTAGCCGGAGCGGTTCTGCTTGCGTTCGATGGCCTCGGTGACGATGTTGAAGATCTTCTGGGTGATGTCGAGGACGGCGGAGGCGACGTCGACCTTCCCCGCGAGGGCGCCCGCCTCGCCCGGAGCGACTGTCTGTACCGCGGCCGGGCCGGCCGGGGCGGGTGTCTGGGCGGCGTAGGAGGCGGTGGAGGGCAGCAGAACCCCCGCGGCGGCGACCGAGCTGACGATCATGACAGCGACACGCTTACGGCTGATACGCATATCTTTACTCCTCAAAGGGATCTAACGGACATTCGGTGGCTGTGAGGGCCCTGCGGCCCGTCGGGGACCGCGAGCAGGGTGCGAAGCGGGGTGCGAAGCGGGATGCGGGGGCCTGGTGCGGGAGCGGGCCCGGAGTGGGTCGGGGTCGGGGCTGGTGGCGGGCCCGTCGGGGCAGGGCTGGTTGCGGGCCGTGGGCAGGCCGGAGTGGGCCGTGTGTGGGCCGGGAGGCGCATGCCGGGTGAATGCGGGGGCTGTGAATGCTGCGACCCCGGAACAGGATTTCCGGTGGCGTACGGCCGGTGCTGTCGGCCGGTGGCCGGAAAGGAAAGGATCGGGCCTATTTCAGGCCGAACCCATTCGGCCGACTCCTCCGCCGCCCCGGATTGCTGATTTACTGAAAGCGCTCTCGGTCATCCGGGGGCGGGGAGGGTATTTGCCGTCACCAGGAAGTGGTGAGATGGGCGGCCGCGTCGTTGTGCGGCGGCCCCCCGCCGCCGGCGCGGCGGGGGGCCGGGGAGGGGGAGGGGTCGGTGATCCGCCGGTGCAGCAGGACGGCCAGGCATCCGGCGCAGACCAGCGAGAGGGCCTGCCACCAGGGAAGACCGGCTTCCCTGGGGTGGGGAGGGGGGTTCGGCATCGGGTTCTTCCAGTGACTTTCGCGCGAGGGTGGAACCTGGCGGCGCCTGATCGGCTCTAGAGGAGCGGAGGGCAGTGGGTCGCGGGGTTGGTCCACTCGGTGTCCCCGGGGCGGCCCTCGCACGGAGCGGAAGTGAGCGCGGAAGCCGGACCGGATCCGGAGTCGGACGCCGCGCCGTAAACGATGCTGCCCGCAATACCCGCGGCCAGCGCCGCCGCACAGAGGAACCGAGTGAACTTCATGCTGTTCTCCTGAGAAAGTGAATTCCGATCTGATTCCTGCCGGGTTTTTCTTTCCGGTGACACAAGAATCTCCGGCGGGGAACTCGGGGTCCAGCGGGCACGGGCCTCAGCAAGGTGCGTGGCACGAAAGGGAGGGGTGCAAAACATGGACAGAACCACCGATACCGAGGCATCCGCAGAGGCGGCACCGGCAGCGTTACCACCCCCAACAGCCCCCGACCCGGACCCGGTTCCCAACCCGGCCCCGTCTCCCGGCCCGGCCGCGGACCGGGGCCCGGCTCCCGCCCCGGCCTCCGGCTCATCCCCGGCTGCGGATCCGGTCCCGGCCCCAGACCCCGACCCGCCCGCGTCCCCCGGCCCGGCTCCCGCCCCGGCCTCCGGCTCAGCTCCGGCTTCCGCTCCGGGCGCGGCTCCCGGCCCGGCCCGGGGCTCCATCCCGGCCTCGGCCTCCGCCCTGGCTGCGGCTCCCGGCCCGGTCGCCGGTTCAGCCCTGGTTCCCGGTCCGGTTGCGGATTCAGCAGCTCTGGCTCCGCGTCCCGACCCGGCCTCCGACTCAGCCTCGGCTCCCGCCCTGGTCGCGGTCCCGCTCCCCGCCCCGGTTCCCGACCCGTCCCTAGCCCCCGACCCGGCCGCAGGCCCGGCTGCGGATCCAGCTCCGGCTCTGGCCCACGGCCCGGCTCCCGACCGGGCTTCCGCCCCGGCCCCGGCTTCCACCCCGGTCTCGGCCTCCGCCCTGGCTGTGGCTCCCGGTCCGGCCCCAGACCCGGCCTCCGCCCTGGCTGCGGCTCCCGGTCCGGCCCCAGACCCGGCTTCCGCCCCGGTCACGGCACCCGCCCCGGCCCCGGCCCCCGGTCCGGCTACGGATTCAACTCCAGCTCTGACTCCGCCTCCCGCCCCGGCCTCCGGCCCCGCCCCGGCCTCCGGCCCAGCCCCGGCCTCCGTCCCGGCTCCGCCTCCCGCCCCGGCCGCGGCACCGGCTCCCGGTCCGGCTGCGGTTCCAGCTCCGGCTTCCGGCTTAGCCCCGGTCCTCGCCCCGCCCCCCGCC
>NZ_JOAK01000079.1 GCF_000720455.1 Streptomyces virginiae
GCGTACCGCCCTGGGTGTTGCCGTTACCGCCACCCTGCGTACCGCCCTGGGTGTTGCCGTTACCGCCACCCTGCGTACCGCCCTGGGTGTTGCCATTGCCGCCACCCTGCGTACCGCCCTGGGTGTTGCCCTGGTTGTGCTTCTTCTTCTTCTTGCCGTGGTGGTTGCCGTCGTGCTTCTTGTGGTCGTGCTTGTTGTGGCTGACCACGCTCTCTACCGACGTGGTGGGGGCTGCCATCGCGGAAGACGTCGGGACGAGGATGCCGCCGGCGATCGCGGCGGCCGCGACGGCGGTGGCGAGGCGGAAGCCTCGACGCTTGGGGCGGGGGGTCTCGGACGTCTCGAACTTACGGTTCATGGTGTTTCTCCTGATCGAATCGGACCCTGGAAGGGGCTCCGGGAATTCGGGGCCTTTGCGATGCGGGGAATGTTTCCGCCGCGTCTGCGACCTCGTTTCCTTGCCGGTGAGGCGCATAACCAGTAGGCCCTTCCGCCGCACTGCCGGTCACGTTCCGGGAATTCGGGGCTTGACGTTTTCACGGATACGGGTTAGCCGGAAATCCGGTGGTCGGGGTGTCCGTCCGCGGTGGCGCGAAAACGATCATCGGGCGGCCGTGATCCCTATGCTGACGGCATGCTCGACATACCTCTTTCAGCACTGGAAGTCGCGATGGTGCAGACGGGCACCCGCGCCGTGGACACCCTGCGGGACACCGCGGCCTTCGCACAGGCAATGGAGCGGCTGGGCTACCGCCGCCTCTGGTACGCGGAGCACCACCACTCCCCCGCGATCGGTGCGTTCCCGCCGGTCGTGCTGACCGCGCACGCTGCCGCCTCGACCTCGGTGATCCGTCTCGGGTCGGGCGGGGTACTGGCCCCCAATCACGCGCCTCTCACGGTGGCGGAGCAGTTCGGGACGCTGGCCGCCCTGCACGAGGACCGGATCGACCTGGGTATCGGCCGCGGTCCGGGCACGTTCGACGAGGCCATCGCCCGGGCGCTGCGCCGTGGGGCGGGGCCGGCGACGGACGCGGAGTACCGCCAGGACGTGGCGGCGGTCCTGTCGTTCCTGGTGGAGGAGGTCGCGCTCGGTGCGCTGCCGGAGCCGTGGCTGCTGGTCTCCAGTACCGCGGGGGCGGCTCTCGCCGCGGCCCTGGGTCTGCCGGTCGCGGTCGCGCACCACATCCGGCCGGAGAACACCCTTGCCGTGGTGGAGGGTTACCGGGCGGCGTTCACCGCGTCCCGCTGGTGCGAGCGGCCCCGGGTGCTGCTGTGTGTGGAGACGGTGTGCGCGCCGACGCAGGAGGAGGCCGTGTGGCGGGCGGGTCCGATGAACGTGGTCAAGGCCGGGCTTCTGAAGGGGCTGAGCCAGGCGCCGTTCCCGACGCCCGCGCAGGCGGCCGCCCACCCCTTCACGGAGCAGGAGCGGCGGGCGCTGGACGGTTTCCGTGCGCAGCAGGCGGTCGGGGCGCCCGCGGTGGTGGTGGGGCGGCTGGCGCAGCTGGCCGCGGAGACCGGGGCGCAGGAGTTGATGCTGGCGACGCCCGTCTATGACCTGGGTGACCGGATCGGTTCCTATGAGCTGGTCAGGAAGCACTGGGGGGCGGCGTAGGGGCCGGTGACGGCGGCGGCGTTGGCGTTGGCGTTGGCTTGAGGTGCCGGTTTTTCTCGTACGCCGGAATCGTTTTGGCAGGTGCGTGCGAAGGGGCGGCGGGGGCGGCTGTTACAGGGCCTTGAACCCGTTCGGCGCAGGGGCGTGGGCGGTGGCCGGGGGTGGGGTCGGGGTGTGGGGCGGGCCGCTTGGCAGGCCTCCCACCGGCTGGTGGCGCGTGGGCGTGTCCGGGGCGTCAATCCGGGTTTGACGGTTGCCCGTTACAAGGGAGAGTTACGGACATTTCCGGATTGGGAAACAGGGGGTGGGGGTGCGGTGTCCGGGTGTGGCGGGGGGCCAGTGTGTGGCTCCTCGGCCAGACGCCGGGAACCGTTTCGAGTCCGACCGGCACGCACGTATCCGTGCGGGGCGCCGGTGCGGGCCGTCCTTGAAGTCGAAGGGGTCCATCCTCCATGTCTGCTTCTCTCGCCACCCGCCGCGTTCTCGCCACCCTGCTGGCGGCCGGCACCCTGATCGGCGCCGCCACCCTGCCCGCCGCGGCCGACGACCACCGCCGCG
>NZ_JOAK01000080.1 GCF_000720455.1 Streptomyces virginiae
CCACTACTGGACCCAACACCTCCGCCACACCGTCCGCTTCAACGACGGCATCCACCACCTCCACCACCACAACGTCACCACCTACATCGAACTCGGACCCGACCCCGTCCTCACCGCGATGACCCGGACGATCCTGGGCGAGGACGACGTCCAGGCCCCGCCGACGACCGTCTCCGTCCTGCGCAAGGGCCACCCCGAGGGGCGGACCCTCGCGGCGGCGCTCGCCCACGCGGCCCTACGGGGTGCGGCGCTGGACACCGAGCACCTCTTCCCGGGTGCGCGGCGGGTCCCGCTGCCGACGTACGCCTTCCAGGGCGTCCGGTACTGGCTCAACAGCCCGGCCACGCCCGAGGACGTGGCGAGCCTGGGCCTCACGCCGGCGGAGCACCCGCTGCTCGGTGCGGTGACCAGCCTCGCGGACGGCGAGGGGCTGCTGTTCACGGGCCGCGTCGCGCGCGGCAGCCACCCGTGGGTCGTCGACCACGCGGTCGCGGGAACCGTGCTGCTGCCCGGCACCGCGCTGGTCGAGATGGCGCTCGCGGCGGGCGACCGCTTCGGCTACGACCGGCTGCAGGAGCTGGTTCTGGAGGCGCCGCTGGTCGTCCCCGAGGACGGCAGGATCCACCTCCAGGTCGCGCTCGGCGCCGAGGAGTCCGGTACCCGCGCCGTCACCGTCCACTCCCGCGCCGAGGGCGCGGCGGACACGGAGTGGACCCGACACGCCTCGGGTGTGCTCCGGGAGGCGGCCCCGGCCGCCGCGGTGGCCGAGCCGTCGGCCTGGCCGCCGCAGGGAGCGACGGAGATCGCGGCCGGTGAGCTCTACCCCCGCCTCGCCGACCGCGGCTACGGCTACGGGCCCGCCTTCCGGGGCGTGCGCAGGGCCTGGAGCCACGGGGACGACGTCTACGCGGAGATCGCCCTCCCCGACGGCATCGAAGGCGACGGGTTCACGCTGCATCCGGCCGTCCTGGACGCCGCCCTGCACGGCCTGCTCATCGCAGACTCGGAGGAGCTGACCGTCCCCTTCTCCTTCAGCGGGATCACCCTGCACGCCACCGGAGCGACCGCGCTGCGCGTCCGCCTGACCGCCGGGGGCGGCAACTCCGCCTCGCTGACGGCCACGGACACCGACGGCCGCCCCGTCGTCACGATCGACGAGATCACCCTGCGCCCGGCCGGTGACCTCCAGGACCACGGCGGCCGGCACGACGGGCTCTACAGCCTGGTGTGGAAACCGCTGCCGCCGCCGGCCGTGGACACCCCGGCCCGGCGGTGGGCGGTAGTGGGCTCCGACCCGCACGGTCTGGTCGCGGCCGTCGCCGGCACCTCGTACGCGGACGCGGCCGCACTGCGGGCCGCCGTCGCAGCGGGCGGTCCGGTACCCGATGTCGTGGCCCTTTCGGACGAGGTGTCAGAGGTTCACGCGGCGCTCGGGCACACCCTGGCGACCCTGCAGGAGCTGCTCGGCGACAGCGCCCTCGACTCCGCCCGCATCGTCGTCCTCACCCGCGGCGCCACGGCCCTCTCCCCCGACGAGGACGTCCACAACCTGCCCGCCGCGGCCCTGACCGGCCTCGTCCGCACCGCGCAGAACGAACACCCCGGCCGGCTCACCCACCTCGACATCGACGCCGCCACGGACGCCGGCTCCGGAGCCGGCCTCCTGGCCGGTGCGGCGCACACCGCCGCTGCCACCGCCGACACCCAACTCGCGCTGCGCGACGGCCGACTGCACACCCCGCGCCTGGAGAACACCCCCGGCGGGGACACCGCAGGCCGCGCCCTCGACCCCGACGGAACCGTCCTGATCACCGGTGGCACCGGCGGACTCGGCCGGATCCTCGCCCGCCACCTCGTCACCCGCCACGGCGTCCGACACCTGCTCCTGACCAGCCGCACCATCACCGCCTGCGACACCGCCGACCGCGCCTCGCTGGAGGACCTGCTCGGCACCATCCCCGCGGACCACCCCCTCACCGCGGTCGTCCACGCCGCCGGCGCCCTCGACGACGCCACCCTCGACAACCTCACCCCCCGCCACCTCACCCGGGTCCTCCGTCCCAAGGCCGACGCCGCCTGGAACCTCCACGAACTGACCCGGAACCACGACCTCACCCACTTCGTCCTCTTCTCCTCCATCGCCGGCCTCATCGGCAACCCCGGCCAGGCCAACTACGCCGCCGCCAACACCTACCTCGACGCCCTCGCCCACCACCGCCACCACCAGGGCCTGACCGCCACCAGCCTCGCCTGGGGACTGTGGGACACGAGCACCGGCAGCATGGCCGCGCAGTTCTCGCAGGCCGACATGGAGCGCTGGGCCGCCAAGGGCATCCTCGCGCTGACCCCGGAACGCGGTATGGAGCTGTTCGACGCGGCGCTCGCGTCCGGCCGGCCCGAGCTCGCTCCGATCGAGCTGGACCTGCGGGTGCTGCGCTCCCCCGCGCAGACCGCGCCGGCCCTGCTGCGCAGCCTCGTCCGGGCCCCGCGCCGCCGGGCGGCCGCGGCCACCGGTTCCTCCTGGGCCGCGCGGACCGCCGCGCTCGCCCCGGCGGACCGGCAGCGGGCCGCGGGCGAACTCGTACGGACCACGGTCGCGGCCGTCCTCGGCCTGGCCGGACCCGCCGCCGTCAACGACAGCGGCCCGTTCATCCAGTTGGGCATGGACTCCCTCACCGGCATGGAGCTCCGGCGCAGGCTGGCCTCGGACAGCGGTATCGCCGTTCCCGCGACCGCCGTCTTCGACCACCCGACGCCCGGTGCGCTGGCCGCCTTCGTCGTCGCGGAACTCGGAAAGATCGCCGGCGAGGCCGCGGCCCGGCCGGGACGGCAGGCCCCGACGGGTGCCGGTGCCGTCCAGGACGACCCGATCGTGATCGTCGGCATGGCCTGCCGCTACCCGGGCGACACCCGCTCACCCGAGGACCTGTGGCGGCTCGTCGCCGACGGCACCGACGCCATCACGACGCCGACCGCTTCGACGCCGAGTTCTTCGGGGTCTCGCCGCGTGAGGCGTACGCGATCGACCCGCAGCAGCGCCTGCTGCTGGAGACCACCTGGGAGAGCTTCGAGCACGCGGGCATCGACCCGGCCACCCTGCGCGGCAGCCGGACCGGTGTGTTCGTCGGCACCATGTACGACGACTACGCCTCCCGCCTGTCCGCCGTCCCGGTCGAGTACGAGGGCTACCTGAGCACGGGCAGCGCCGGCAGCGTCGCCTCCGGGCGGCTGTCCTACACCTTCGGGCTGGAGGGCCCGGCCATCACCGTCGACACCGCCTGCTCCTCCTCCCTCGTCGCCCTGGTGCACCCTGGCCGTGGCGGGCGGTGCCACCGTGATGGCCACCGCGCGGCCCTTCGTGGAGTTCAGCAGGCAGCGCGGCCTGGCTCCCGACGGGCGGGTGAAGTCCTTCGCCGCCTCGGCGGACGGGACCACGTGGAGCGAGGGGGTCGGTGTGCTGCTCCTGGAGCGGCTCTCCGACGCCCGCCGCAACGGCCACGAGGTCCTCGCCGTCATCCGCGGGTCGGCCGTCAACCAGGACGGCGCCAGCAACGGCCTCACCGCCCCCAACGGACCCTCCCAGGAACGCGTCATCCGCGAAGCCCTCGCCGCAACATCGGCCACTCCCAAGCCGCCGCAGGCGTCGGCGGCGTCATCAAAATGGTCATGGCCATGCGCCACGGCATCCTCCCCCGAACCCTCCACGTGGACGCTCCGACCCCGCACGTGGACTGGTCGAGCGGTGCCGTCTCCCTCCTGACCGAGGCCACCCCGTGGCCCGAGACCGACCGGCCCCGCCGGTCCGCCGTCTCCTCCTTCGGCATCAGCGGCACCAACGCCCACGTCGTCCTCGAACAGGCCCCCGCCACCGAGATCGCGGCCCCCCGCGAGGTGGCGGTGCCCTCCCCGCTGCCGTGGGTGGTCTCCGGCCGCGGTACGGACGGCCTGCGCGCCCAGGCCGTACGGCTGCGGCGGCTGGCCGCCGAGGCCGGCCCGGACGGCGGTTTCGACCTCGCGCACCTGGACATCGGCCACGCGCTGGCCACCACACGGGCGGCGCTCCCGGACCGCGCCGTCGTCCTGGCCGACGACCCGGCCGGACTGCTGGCCGGCCTGGACGCGCTGGCCCGCGGCGAATCCGCGCCGCAGCTGGTGGCCGGAGATCCGCAGCGGGCGTCCGGGACCACCGGGCTGGCCTTCCTGTTCACGGGGCAGGGCAGTCAGCGGCCCGGCATGGGCCGTGAGCTGTACGAGACCCACCCCGTCTACGCCCGGACCCTCGACGAGGTCTGC
>NZ_JOAK01000081.1 GCF_000720455.1 Streptomyces virginiae
CTGGGGGTTTGGTGCGGTTGTTTCCGTATCTGTCGGGTGTGGTGGTGGAGTCGATCTCACGGGACGCGGGTGTGGTCACGTTTCGTACGCGAGCCCGGGCCGACGCGGTGAGATGCCCGAGGTGCAAGTCGCTGTCGTGGCGGGTGCACGGCCGATACGAACGGCGTCTGGCGGACGCCGCCGTGGGAACCACACCGGTGGTGATCCGGTTGGTGGTCCGCAGGTTCAAGTGCCTCAGCTCCGGCTGCCCGACAGTGACCTTCGCCGAACAGATACCGGGACTGACCAGCCCTCACGCCCGACACACCCCGGTCCTTCGCAAGCTGCTGGCGCGGGTCGCAGAGGCTCTGGCCGGCCGGGCCGGAGCTCGCCTGGCCCGACGGATGGGGATGCCGGTGGCGAAGGACACCCTGCTACGGCTTCTTCGCGCCTCTCACCTCGAGGAACCCGGCGCGGTGCGGGTCCTGGGGGTGGACGAGTTCGCCCTGCTCAAGGGGCACAACTACGCAACGCTGCTGGTCGACCTCGAAGCCCGCCGGCCCATCGACGTCCTGCCTGGCCGGGAGGCCGCGACGGTCGCCCGGTGGCTCGAAAGCCATCCGGAGGTCGAGATCATCTGCCGCGACAGGGCCTCCGCCTACGCCGAGGCAGCCAGGGCAGCCGCGCCTCAAGCGGTCCAGATCGCAGACGTGTGGCACCTCTGGAACAACCTCGCCAAAGCCGTCGAGAGGACCCTCACCAGCCATTACGCCTGCATCCGCGCCGGCCACGAGGCCGCCAGGCAACCTGGCGAGGAGGCTCCCGTGGCACCACCGGACGGAACGCTCGACGTCAACGGGCGCCCACGCCGGATCGTCGGACGGATCCGCGAACGACACCGCCGCGTCCATGAACTTCTCGCCCAAGGCCGATCCCTCCGTGGCATCAGCCGGGACCTCGACCTGGACTACTATGCCGTCCGCCGATACGCCCAAACACCGGACGTTGACCAACTGCTGGTCAAGGTCACCCAGCGCCGCACCCTGCTGGACGACTACAAGCCCTACCTCTACGAACGCTTCACCCAGGGCTGCCGCAACGCCAGCCAGCTCTTCCGCGAAGTCCGTGACCAGGGATTTCGCGGCGAACGCACGGGGGTCAACCGATACATCCGTCAGCTGAAGCAGGGCATCGAGACCGCCCCTCCAGCACCCGCCCTACCCAAACCGCGGCGGGCACTGCGTTGGGTGATGACGCACCCCGACCGGCTTCGGTCGCATGAAGTCCTCGGCCTCAAGTTGGTCCGGGCCGCCTGCCCTGAGCTCGACACGGCCGTCGAGCACGTTCGAGACTTCGCGGCCCTCATGCAGGAACGACGCGGCCAGGACCTCTTCGACTGGATCGAACGGGTCCACAACAGCGACCTTGCATCGCTACAGCAGTTCGCCCGCGGCCTCCTCCATGACCAGGACGCCGTCGTCGCCGGCCTCTCCTCAACCTGGAGCTCAGGACAAGTCGAAGGCCAGGTCACACGCGTCAAGTTGATCAAGCGAGCCGGATACGGCCGAGCCAAACTCGACCTCCTGCGAACCCGGATCCTCCTCAGAACCTGACCACCAGCCGATCACAAGATCAGCGACAGAGTCCGTTCA
>NZ_JOAK01000083.1 GCF_000720455.1 Streptomyces virginiae
GGATACGGGGCGGGTTTCAGGGGGGTCGGGTTTTCAGGGGGCGGTGGTGGCGCGGTGGGGGTCGGTGGCGGGCGGGGCGGCGGAGGCCGAGCGCAGGGCGAGGAGGTATCCGGCCTGGAAGCGGCTCTCGGCGCCGAGGTCGTCCATCAGCTCGGCGATGTGGCGCCGGCAGGTCCGCAGGGACATGCCGAGCCTGCGGGCGATGAGCTCGTCCTTGGCGCCGTCGGCCAGCCGGCCGGCGATGGTGTCCTGCAGCTGGGTGGAGGTGGTCGCGGTGTAGGAGGCGGAGAAGGGCTCGGCGAGGCTCCAGGCGTTGGCGAAGACCGAGCACAGGAAGGCGACGGCGGAGGGTTCGCGCAGGACGACGGCGGCGTCGGGGTTGTCCCAGACCGGGAGGAAGGCGGTGGCCCGGTCGAAGACCAGCATCTTGCCGAAGAGTTCGCCCAGGGTGCGGACCTCGGCGCCGGCCGCGCTCACGGCCCGGACGTACTCCTGGGTGCCCGGGCTGTAGCGGGCGGTGTGCTGGTAGAGGGTCTGCAGGCGCACTCCGCGGCCCAGCATCTCCAGGTCCCGCGGGAGCGCGCGCTCCAGGTAGCCGGGCGGGCGGCCGCCGCCGGGCTGGACGGTGAGGACCTCCTGGGTGCAGCGGGCCGCCGCGTCGGAGATGAGGAGCATGACGCGGTCACGGGCCTCGACCACCTCCACCGCGCCGGAGTCGGCACCGCGGCGGTAGGTCTCCTCGTACAGGGGGATCAGTGAGCTGAGCCGGGCGCGGGTGCGTTCCAGGGTCTCCAGGCGGCGGCGCAGCCGGTTCTCCTCCGGTCCCACCAGTTCGGCGGCGGCGGTGTAGGGGCTGACGGCCCGCCACCGGGCGCGGGTGCCGTCGGGGTCGTGGGCCAGGAGGCGGTGGCGGGCCAGCTCGGCGGCGGCGTGCTCGGTGTGGTCCTCGCTCAGGCCGAGCGCGGCGGCCAGGGCGGTGGTCGGCGCGGGACCGCCCTCCAGCAGCCGGGTGTAGAGCCTGATCGCCGTCGGACCGAGGACGGCGGGATCCACCGGAGCCGGGCCGGGTTCGGGTGCCGCGGCCGGGGCGGGGGGCGGGGCGGGGGGCGGGGCGAGGACCGGGGCTAAGC
>NZ_JOAK01000084.1 GCF_000720455.1 Streptomyces virginiae
GGGTGGGGTGGGGTGGGGTGGGGTGGGGTGGCCGTGCGGCCTCGTCGGCCTGTGGGGGCCGGGGCCCGCGGGTGTCGGTGCGCGGGCTGTGCCACCGGTCGCAGGCAACGCTGGCCCGCGGTCCCGGTCGTCCGGATGGAGCGTCAGGAGGCGTCCGGTCGCGGACATGCGGCAGCACCTCGCGGAGGTTGCCTCCGCGAGGTGCTGCACTCGGCCGTCGGTCACTGGCCACTGGTCACGTGGCCGCTGGTCATCCCTGGGTCCCGCCCTGGGTGTTGCCAGCGCCACCGCCCTGCGTCCCGCCCTGGGTGTTGCCAGCGCCACCGCCCTGCGTCCCGCCCTGGGTGTTGCCAGGGTGTTGCCAGCGCCACCGCCCTGCGTCCCGCCCTGGGTGTTGCCGTTACCGGCACCCTGGGTTCCGCCCTGGGTGTTGCCGTTACCGGCGCCCTGCGTCCCGCCCTGGGTGTTGCCGTTACCGGCACCCTGCGTCCCGCCCTGGGTGTTGCCGTTACCGACCTGGGTGCCGCCGATGGTGTTGTTCGAGCCGCCGATGATCGTGTTGTTGACGATGTTCGTCACGTTGTTCGTCACCTGGTTCACCACGGCGGGCGCCAGTCCGAGCCGCTTCGCTTCCGATGCCGCCGCCTTCCGGCCGATGGCGGCTGCCTGCGTCTTGGAGGCTCCGCCGCGCGCTGCCTGCTGGGCGGCGGCCGCGCCACGTGCCGTTGCCGCTGCCGCGTCGGTCTTCGTGGAGGCCGCGGTGGATCCCGTCGGCGTGCACCGGACGGTGCCTACGGAGACCGGGCCGCTGCCGGTGATTCCGACGCGGATGTCGCCCTTCGGTCCGGCAGCGACGCGGGCGATGGTCTTCCCGTTGCGCTTGACGTCGTAGGTCTGCTTGAGGGCGAAGCCGTTGCCGTGGATCTCTCCGCCCTTCAGGCTGCACACCGCCGCAGGGGCTGCGGTCGGGAGTGCGGAAGCCAGGGAAGGCTGGGCGAATGCCACCCCCGCCGTTCCGGCGAGTATCGCGGTGACGCAGGAAAGACCGGCAATGTTGGCGACGTGCTTCTTCCTCGACATTAAAATCTCCCTTGAATGGTCGACCCGGATTCCGAGAATGTCTGCGAGCCGGGAATTCGACTTGCCTGGTGTCTCAGTCCGTCTGATGGCCGAGCGGTTTATCTGTCTCCAGATTGCCGTTTCCGGGCGCGGGGAGAAAGCGACGGACATTCGGGGCTTGACAGATTCGCATGCGGGTGGGCGGTTATGTCGTGCCTGGTGGGGGCGGGTCGCCGTGGCCCGGAACGGGGTGTTCAGTGCTTCCGTACCGCGCTTGCGTGGGGGTGGTGGGCCGGGTGCGGCGGTCGGTTTTCCGTGCTCGTGGGGGCGGATGGGGGGGTGGGCTGG
>NZ_JOAK01000085.1 GCF_000720455.1 Streptomyces virginiae
ACCGCCCGTCCCGCCACGGAAATCCGAAAGACTGCCGGGAAGCCCCCAAAGGAACGGGCCGGTTCCAGATTTCAGGGACGGGGCGTCGGAGATGCGCGGCGGCGGTCGGGGGCGCGTCCAATCGCTACGCGCTTCTGCCGGACGGCGTCAGCGAGCCCCTTGGGCTGGACATAGGCCGCCCCAGATCGCTACGCGCTCCTGCGGGCGGGCGTCCGCAGCCTGTCTGGGGCTGGTCATGGGCCGCAGAAACCTTCATTCCTTCCTCGTGGACGGCGTCCGGCCCTTGTTCGTGGCCGGGAGGGGCGAATCCGAGGGGCGGGAGGGCTATCCGTCGGCCCAGCCGATGCCAACCCCCACCAAGACCGCGATGAGACCCCATCCGTCGTTACAGACCTGGGCAATTGGGGCATATTGAAGGCTCTTTGAGGTGCGCACTCACCCAGACACGGATTGGCATCGCTCCAGCCGTCATCTGACGCTTTTCCACCCCACGCAATGGCCGGACGCCGCCCATGAGCAATGGCGGAAGGTTTCTGCGGCCCACGACCAGCTCCCGGCAGCCTCCAGGCGCGTGATCGAGAAGCGCGTAGCGATTGGTGGCGGTTTATGTCCGGCCCGAGGGGCTGGCGGCCGCCGTCTCGCAGGAGCGTGTATCGATCTGGGGCGGCTTAGCCCAGCTCAAGGGGCCTGCGGCCGCCGTCTGTCAGGAGCGCGTAGCGATTGGTGGCGGCCTATGCCCAGCCCAAGAGGCTCGCGGACGCCCTCGTGCAGGAGCGCGTAGCGATTGGTGGCGGCTTATGCCCAGCCCAAGAGGCTCGCAGGCGCCGTCTCGCAGGAGCGCGTAGCGATTGGTGGCGGCTTATGCCCAGCCACAGGGGTTCGCTGACGCCGTCCGGCAGGAGCGCGTAGCGATTGGACGCGCCCCGGGCTCCGCCCGCGCAGGGCGATCGCCCCGATGGGTCCCCTGTCGGCCGGCCCGTTCCTTTGGGGGCTTCCCGGCTGTCCTCGTATGTCCGTGGCGGGACGGGCGGTCAAGGGTGGAGCGCAGCGACATCGCGAAGCGACGCGAC
>NZ_JOAK01000086.1 GCF_000720455.1 Streptomyces virginiae
GTGGCAGGGTCCGTCTCCGATCGGTGGCAAGGCCCGGCCCGGTTCGCCGATCGCGACGAACGCGGCCGGCACCCTGGTGGCGTTCGTCGACACCAATGGGAATGTGGTGAACGACTGGGTCAGCAACGGTGCCTGGCAGGGCCCGTCTGGTCTGGGCGGCAAGGCCCGTGGGGACTCCCCGCTGGCGTTCAACGCGGCCGGTGACCACATCTACTTCATCGACACCAATGGCAACGTCGCCAATGACTGGGTGAGCAACGGGGCGTGGCAGGGTCCGTCCCCGATCGGTGGCAAGGCGCGGGCGGGTTCCGGTCTCGCCACCGATGCCGCCGGTACGCATGTCGCGTTCGTCGACACCAACGGAAACCTCGCGAACGACTGGGTGAGCAACGGGGCGTGGCAGGGCCCGTCCGGTATGGGCGGTCAGCCCCGAGGCAACTCCCCGCTGGCGTTCAACGCCGCGGGTGACCACATCTACTTCATCGACGGCAACGGCAACGTCGCCAATGACTGGGTGAGCGACGGCGCGTGGCAGGGCCCGTCCCCGATTGGTGGCAGGGCGCGGGCGGGTTCGGGTCTCGCAACCGACGCCGCCGGTACGCATGTCGCGTTCGTGGACACCAACGGCAGCCTCGCCAACGACTGGGTGAGCAACGGGGCCTGGCAGGGGCCGTCCGGCCTCGGCGGCACCAGCCGCTGACCGCCACCCCGGCACCTGTCATTCGTGGTCTACGCCTGACGCTCAGCGGTGTCACGGCGATGGCGGCCCTGAGCTTCGCCGTGGCGGGCCCGGCAGCCGCGTCCCCATTGCCGAACGGGACGAGCCGGCCGCAGCCGGCCAGTGGCCAGATCGCACCCTCGGCCCTCCTGTCCACTCCCCGCGTCGCGCAGGCCCCGGCAGCGAACGGCAACTGCGGCGGCTACTCGTCCGACACGACCCCGCCTTCCACCATCCGGGTGCTGCGATACGCGCAGCACACCAGCGTCGGCGCGCCGGTGCCGGGTACCGAGATCGGCGTTGTCAACGTGCCGTTCCAGGAATACGTCAAGGACGTTCTGCCCAGCGAGTGGGTCACCTCCTGGCAGTCCGCCTCGCTGCAGGCGGGTGCGATGGCGGTGAAGACCTACGCGTGGTACTGGGTCAACAACTGGCGTGGCGGTTCGTACGGCGGCTCCTGCTACAACGTCGACGACTCGATCAACTATCAGCGCTACATACCCGGAAGCTCCACCGCCGTCACCAACTCGGCCGTGCAGTCGACCTGGAACTCGGTCATGACCAGGAACGGCTCGGTCTTCCAGGCCTCGTACCAGGCGACCCTCACCGGAAACACGTCCGAAGGCTGCGGCACCGGCCTGTCCAGGTACCCGAACACGCTCAGCCAGTGGGGGTCGCAGAACTGCGCCCTCGCCGGCCATTCCTGGCAGTCGATCCTGGGCGCCTACTACCCCGGACTGTCGATCGGCGGGTCGGTGGGCGGGTCGGGAAGCTTCGGCACGGTGTCGATGGATGCCGGTGCGACGCACGTGGCGTTCGTGGACGGCGGCGGGAGTGTGGCGAACGACTGGGTGAGCAATGGTGCCTGGCAGGGTCCGG
>NZ_JOAK01000087.1 GCF_000720455.1 Streptomyces virginiae
CTAAAGGGTGTTGCAGAAGGCTCAGTCTTGGGCATTTTGCCTGTATGGGTGGGGTGTTGCGGGCTGAGCCGGTGTGGGTGGAGACGTTCACGGGCTTGCGGTCGGACCGGTTCGCGAAGCTGGTGAAGGTGGTGCGGGAGCGGGGCGGGAACGGGCCCGGTGGTGGCCGGCCGTGGTGCCTGCCGCTGGCGGACCGGGTCCTGCTGGTGGCCGTGTACTACCGCACCAACCTCACGATGCGACAGCTCGCCCCGCTCTTCGGGATCTCCCCGGCCACCGTCTGCCGGGTCATCCAGCGACTGCGTCCGCTGCTGGCGCTGGAACCGGCACCGCGGCCAGTCGCCGAGGTGGACCGGTTGTGGATCGTGGACGGCACCCTCATTCCGGTCCGTGACCGCGCCGTCGGTGCTTCGTCGCGGAACTACCGATTCTCGGCGAACGTGCAGGTCATCATCGACGCCGACACCCGCCTGGTGATCGCCTCGGCCCGGCCAGCGCCCGGGAACAAGGCCGATGCCCACGTCTGGCGGGAGTCGGACCTGCCGGCCGCGGCCGCCGGGACGACCGTGATCGCCGACGGCGCCTACCTGGGCACCGGCCTGATCGTCCCGCACCGCAGGAGGGCGGGCCGCCCTCTGTTGCGCGGACAGGAGGAGGACAACGCCGAACACCGGCGCGTCCGCGCCCGCGTCGAGCACACCTTCGCCCGCATGAAGACCTGGAAGATCCTCCGCGACTGCCGCCAGAAGGGCGACGGCCTCCACCACGCCGTCCAGGCCGTCGCCACCATGCACAATCTCGCCCTCACTGGGTGAAACAGCAGGTCAACGGCCCACTCAGCCCTGCCCGAGACGGACCTTCTGCAACACCCTTTAGGTCGTGTCCGCAAAGTCCCGCC
>NZ_JOAK01000088.1 GCF_000720455.1 Streptomyces virginiae
GCGGTCCGAGGACGAGGGGTTCGCAGGTGTCGGTGGCGGCGTTGGGATCGCCGGTGACACCGTAGGCGGGGAAACCGGACTTCAGGACGAGCTGCGGCTTCGCGCCGAAGAACTGCGGCCGCCACAGCACGATGTCGGCGAGCTTGCCGACCTCGATCGAACCGATCTCGTGCGCCAGACCGTGCGCGATCGCCGGATTGATCGTCAGCTTCGCCATGTAGCGCAGCACCCGGGCGTTGTCGTCGCCCTCGCCGTCGCCCTCCAGCGGGCCGAGTTCGCCCTTCATCTTCGCCGCCATCGCGAAGGTGCGCCGGATGGTCTCCCCGGCCCGGCCCATGCCCTGGGCGTCGGAGGAGGTGATCCCGATCGCGCCCAGATCGTGCAGGACGTCCTCGGCGCCCATCGTCCCGGCCCGGATCCGGTCCCGCGCCATCGCCGCATCACCGGGCAGGTCCGGCTTGAGGTCGTGGACGGAGACGATCATCCCGTAGTGCTCGGCGACCGCGTCCCGCCCGAACGGCAGCGTCGGATTGGTGGAGGAACCGATCACGTTCGGCACGCCCGCCATCTTCAGCACGTTCGGCACGTGCCCGCCACCGCACCCCTCGATGTGGAAGGCATGGATCGTGCGCCCCTCCAGCACCCGCAGCGTGTCCTCGACCGAGAGGCACTCGTTCAGGCCGTCACTGTGCAGGGCCACCTGCACGTCGTACTCCTCGGCCACCCGCAACGCCGTGTCCAGGGCCCGCGTGTGCGCGCCCATGTCCTCGTGCACCTTAAAACCGCTGGCGCCGCCCTCCGCCAGGGCCTCCACCAGCGGAGCGGCGTCGGAGGAGGAACCACGGGCGAGGAAACCGATGTTCACCGGCCACGCGTCGAAGGCGTTGAAGGCGTGC
>NZ_JOAK01000089.1 GCF_000720455.1 Streptomyces virginiae
TATGCGGAGCACCTGCGGTCTTTGGTGGATCTGGCGTCGGTCCGTCCGCTGAAGGTGGTCGTGGACGCGGGCAACGGCATGGGCGGTCACACCGTTCCGACGGTGTTCGAGGGTCTGCCGCTGGAGGTGACGCAGATGTACTTCGAGCTGGACGGGACCTTCCCCCATCACGAGGCCAATCCGCTGGATCCGAAGAACATCGTGGATCTTCAGGCGCGGGTGCTGGCGGAGGGTGCGGATCTGGGTATCGCCTTCGACGGGGACGCGGACCGTTGTTTCATCGTGGACGAGCGGGGTGTCGGGGTGTCGCCGTCGGCGATCACGGCTCTGGTGGCTTCGCGTGAGCTGGCGCGCAACGGCGGGTCGGGCACGGTCATCCACAATCTGATCACCTCCTGGTCGGTGCCGGAGGTGGTGCGGGAGAACGGTGGCACCCCGGTCCGCACGCGGGTGGGTCATTCCTTCATCAAGGAGGAGATGGCGAGGACGGGTGCGATCTTCGGTGGTGAGCACTCGGCGCACTACTACTTCAAGGATTTCTGGAACGCGGACACGGGGATGCTGGCGGCGTTGCACGTGCTGGCGGCGCTGGGTGGTCAGGACGGTCCGTTGTCGGAGCTGGTGGCTTCCTATGACCGTTATGCGGGTTCGGGGGAGATCAACTCGACGGTGGCGGATCAGGCGGGGCGTCTGGCGGCGGTGAAGGAGGCCTTCGGTGGCCGTGAGGGTGTGTCGCTGGACGAGCTGGACGGTCTGACCGTGACGGGTGAGGACTGGTGGTTCAACGTGCGTGCGTCGAACACCGAGCCGCTGCTGCGTCTGAACGTCGAGGCCCGTGACGCGGACACCCTGGCCCGTGTCCG
>NZ_JOAK01000090.1 GCF_000720455.1 Streptomyces virginiae
GCCTTCCTGTTCACGGGGCAGGGCAGTCAGCGGCCCGGCATGGGCCGTGAGCTGTACGAGACCCACCCCGTCTACGCCCGGACCCTCGACGAGGTCTGCGCACGGATGGACGTGCACCTGGGCCGGTCGCTCAAGGAACTGATCTTCGCCGAGGAGGGGAGCGAGCAGGCCGCGCTCCTCGACCGGACGCAGTACACGCAGGCGGCGCTCTTCGCGACGGAGGTCGCCCTCTACCGGCTGGTGGAGCACTACGGCCTGACGCCGGACTACCTCATGGGCCACTCCGTGGGCGAACTGGCCGCCGCCCACATCGCCGGCGTCCTCGACCTCGACGACGCCTGCACCCTCGTCGCCGCCCGAGGCCGCCTCATGCAAACCGCACCCGCCGGCGGCGCCATGATCGCCATCGAAGCCACCGAAACCGAAATACGCGACACCCTCCCCACCCACCACGGCCACCTCGACATCGCCGCCGTCAACACCCCCCACTCCACCGTCATCACCGGCGACCACCACGCAGCCCACCAACTCGCCACCACCTGGCGCAACAACGGCCGACGCACCAAACAACTCAACGTCAGCCACGCCTTCCACTCACCCCACATGGACACCATCCTCGACGACTTCCACACCACCGCCGCCACCCTCACCTACCACACCCCCACCATCCCCATCATCTCCAACCTCACCGGCCAACCCGCCACCACCGAACAACTCACCAACCCCCACTACTGGACCCAACACCTCCGCCACACCGTCCGCTTCAACGACGGCATCCACCACCTCCACCACCACAACGTCACCACCTACATCGAACTCGGACC
>NZ_JOAK01000091.1 GCF_000720455.1 Streptomyces virginiae
TCAGTGTTGGCCATGGCGGCGGATCTCCCCACGCAGGTGTTCAGTGATCTCGAGGGACAGCTCGGCGACGTCCGCGTCCTCGATGCGGCGCGGCTGGGCGATGTCCACGGTCCATTCCTTGGCGACCCGTCCGGGGCGGGAGGAGAGCAGGACCACGCGTTGGGCGAGGCGGACGGCCTCGCGCACGTTGTGGGTGACGAAGAGGACCGAAAGGCCGGTCTCGGCCCAGATGCGGGTGAGTTCGCCGTGCAGGACGTCGCGGGTGATGGCGTCGAGGGCCGCGAAGGGTTCGTCCATCAGCAGCAGGCGGCTGTCCTGGGCGAGGGCTCGGGCCAGGGCGACGCGCTGGCGCATGCCGCCGGACAGTTCGTGGACGCGCTTGCCGTACGCGCCGCCGAGGCGGACCAGTTCCAGGAGGCGTTCGGCCTCGGGCCTGCGGTCGGCCTTGGCGACCCCGCGCAGGCGCAGGGCGAGTTCGATGTTCTTGCCGGCGGTCAGCCAGGGGAACAGGGCGTGTTCCTGGAACATGAGCGCGGGGCGGCCGCCGGGGGTCTCGATGGCTCCCGCGGTCGGCTTGTCGAGGCCTGCGACCAGGTTGAGCAGGGTGGACTTCCCGCAGCCGGAGGCCCCCAGGATGGTGACGAACTCTCCGGGAGCGACATCGAGGCTGATGTCGTCCAGGACGAGCTGCGATCCGGCCGGGCCGGAGAAGGACTTCGAGACGTGCTCGATACGGGCGGCGTGCG
>NZ_JOAK01000092.1 GCF_000720455.1 Streptomyces virginiae
CGGGCGTCCACGTCGATCTTCTTGGACAGGTCGCCGTTGGCGACGGCGGTCGTGACGAGGGCGATGTTGCGGACCTGGCCGGTGAGGTTGTTCGCCATGGAGTTGACGTTGTCCGTGAGGTCCTTCCAGGTGCCCGCCACGTTGGGGACCCGGGCCTGGCCGCCGAGGCGGCCCTCGGTGCCGACCTCGCGGGCCACGCGCGTCACCTCGTCGGCGAACGCGGACAGCGTGTCGACCATCGTGTTGATGACGCCGGCCAGCGCGGCGACCTCGCCCTTCGCCTCCACCGTGATCTTCTGAGACAGGTCGCCGCGCGCGACGGCGGTGGCCACCTGGGCGATCGATCTGACCTGTCCGGTCAGGTTGGACGCCATCACGTTGACGTTGTCGGTGAGGTCCTTCCAGGTGCCGGAGACCCCCCGGACCGTGGCCTGGCCGCCCAGGTTGCCCTCGGTGCCGACCTCGCGGGCCACGCGCGTCACCTCGTCGGCGAACGCGGAGAGCTGGTCGACCATCGTGTTGATGGTCTCCTTCAGCTCCAGGATCTCCCCGCGGGCGTCCACCCGGATCTTCTGCGTCAGGTCGCCCTGGGCGACGGCGGTGGTGACCTCGGCGATGGAACGGACCTGGGCGGTCAGGTTGTCGGCCATGA
>NZ_JOAK01000093.1 GCF_000720455.1 Streptomyces virginiae
CGAGACCGCCCTGTGGCCCGAGAAGAAGTTCGTGATCACGAACGTCATCGTGTCGCAGAAGTTCCTCAAGGAGCACCCGGACGTCGTCGAGGCCGTGCTCGCGGGCACGGTGAAGACCAACGAGTGGATCAACGCCAATCCGGAGAAGGCGAAGGCCTCCGCCAACGCCAAGCTGGCGGCGGACAGCGGCAAGCCGCTCGACGCGAAGGTCCTCGACCCGGCGTGGCCGAGCATCGCGATCACCGACGACCCGCTGGCCTCGACGCTGAAGACCCAGTCGGAGTGGGCGGTCAAGGCCAAGCTCATCGAGCAGCCCGACCTGGCCGGCATCTACGACCTGACGCTCCTGAACAAGGTCCTGAAGGCCGCCGGCAAGCCCGAGGTATCCGACGCCGGCCTCGGCGCCAAGTGACCCGTAGTCCGGCAATGCAGCAGTCCAGCAATCCCAGGAGGTGACGACCATGGCCACGACACTCGCCAAGGCTGCCGAGGGCACGGTGGCGGAGCACACGCACGCCGCCCGTATCGAGCACGTCTCGAAGTCCTTCTCCGGCCCGGCCGGATCGCAGCTCGTCCTGGACGACATCAGCCTCGATGTCGCTCCCGGAG
>NZ_JOAK01000094.1 GCF_000720455.1 Streptomyces virginiae
CTCCGGGAGCGACATCGAGGCTGATGTCGTCCAGGACGAGCTGCGATCCGGCCGGGCCGGAGAAGGACTTCGAGACGTGCTCGATACGGGCGGCGTGCGCCGTCGTGTGAGCGGTGCCTTCGGCAGCCTTGGCGAGAGTGGTGGCCATGGTCGTCACCTCCTGGGAACGGATGGGCCCGTGCGCTTACTTGGCGCCGAGGCCGGCGTCGGAGACCTCGGGCTTGCCGGCGGCCTTCAGGACCTTGTTCAGGAGCGTCAGGTCGTAGATCCCGGCCAGGTCGGGCTGCTCGATGAGCTTGGCCTTGACCGCCCAGTCCGACTGGGTCTTCAGCGTCGAGGCCAGCGGGTCGTCGGTGATCGCGATGCTCGGCCACGCCGGGTCGATGACCGCGCCTTCGAGCTCCTTGCCGTTCAGGGCCTTGAGCGCCGCGTTGGCGGACGCCTTGGCCTTGTCCTGGTTGGCGTGGATCCAGTCGTTGGTCTTCACCGTGCCGCGCAGCACGGCCTCGACGACGTCCGGGTGCTCCTTGAGGAACTTCTGCGACACGATGACGTTCGTGATCACGAACTTCTTCTCGGGCCACAGGGCGGTCTCG
>NZ_JOAK01000095.1 GCF_000720455.1 Streptomyces virginiae
AGCACGGCCTCGACGACGTCCGGGTGCTCCTTGAGGAACTTCTGCGACACGATGACGTTCGTGATCACGAACTTCTTCTCGGGCCACAGGGCGGTCTCGTCGAGGAGGACGGAGCCGCCGTCGGAGACGAGCTTGGAGGCCGTGGGCTCCGGCACCCAGGCGCCGTCGATGGAGCCCTGCTTGAAGGCGTCCGGGGTGACCTTGTTGTCCGTGCGGACGACGGAGACGTCGCCCTTGCCGGACTCCGGGTCGACCGTCCAGCCCTTCTCCGAGATCCAGTTGAGGAACGCGACGTCCTGCGTGTTCCCCTTCTGCGGAGTGGCGATCTTCTTGCCCTTGAGGTCGTCCAGGGTCTTGATCTTGTCCGGGTTCACGACCAGCTTCACGCCGCCCGAGGCGGAGCCGGAGATGATCCGCAGGTTGGAGCCCTTGGACTTCACGTAGCCGTTGATGGACGGCGAGGGGCCGATGAAACCGATGTCGAGGGAGCCGCCGTTGAGGGCTTCGATCTCGGACGGACCGGCGTTGAAGGTCTGCGGCTTGATCTT
>NZ_JOAK01000096.1 GCF_000720455.1 Streptomyces virginiae
TATCACGACGTCAGGCACTTCACCTTGGTTTCAGAGGAACCTGCCCCGTTTCAGGTCGACGGGGACCACCTTGGAGACAGGAGTCGCGTCAGTTTCACAGGCGTTCGGCGGGCACTGCGTGTGATTGTGTGACCAGAAGGGGGTCCCGCCCTTCTTCTCGAACGCGCTAGCCCCCTTCACCCCATAGAAGTACGGGCTGTGAGCTATGCGACACCGAAGAATCAAAAATTCCTTGCCGAAGGGGGTTGTATCCGGGCCGCAGGTTTGCGAACCTCTACATGGCGATCGGGACGGGCCGCAGCGGGACACGCGGAACTCCCTCGAATCGCCCGAACCCCACCTCAGCGCAGACCACCCGGGCCCGATGGGCCTTTGGTCGCTTTTGCTGTTGCGGGATTCGTGAAAGCGTTCACATTCACAAGCCGTCGATTGTGTCGGCCGGGCCACCGCCCACCGACCGGAGGAGTTGGACGACCATGGACTGGCGCCACCGCGCTGTCTGCCGCGAAGAGGACCCGGAGC
>NZ_JOAK01000097.1 GCF_000720455.1 Streptomyces virginiae
CTGGTGTCCGCGGCGGCCCCAGGACTCGGTGTCGATGACGTTGCCGCGGTTGTCGCGGAGGGTGGCGGTGTCGCGGTCGTTCCAGACCTGCTGGTGGCGGTCCTGGTAGAGGTCGTGGCGGGTGTTGCGGCCCTGGCCGGTGTGGACCTTGACGGCGGAGCGGCCGTCGAGGCGGAAGTCGGGGAAGCGGTAGCGGTTGCCCTGCTGGTCGGTGAGGGTGTAGCCGCGGAGGTTGACGCTGTGGCGGCCGGTGTTCTTGATCTCGACCCATTCGCGGTTCAGGGCGCGGTTGGAGCGGTCGTGGCGGGAGGGGCTGTCGTACTGGACGTCGCCGATGACGAGGGAGGAGTGGGGTCCGCGGTGGTCGCGGCGGTGGTCGTCGGCCGCGGCGGGCAGGGTGGCGGCGCCGATCAGGGTGCCGGCCGCCAGCAGGGTGGCGAGAACGCGGCGGGTGGCGAGAGAAG
>NZ_JOAK01000098.1 GCF_000720455.1 Streptomyces virginiae
GGGGTGGGTCTGGCCCTGCGGGCGGCTGCCGGGGCTCCGCCCCGGACCCCGCGCGGGTTGCCCTGCGGGCCGGCTCGGCGGGGTCCGGCTCGCTTCGGCGGGTCGGGGGTGGGTCTGGCCGTGCGGGCGGCTGCCGGGGCTCCGCCCCGGACCCCGCGCGGGTTGCCCTGCGGGCCGGCTCGGCGGTGTATGGCTCGCTTCGGCGGGTCGGGGGTGGGTCTGGCCTTGCGGGCGGCTGCCGGGGCTCCGCCCCGGACCCCGCGCCTCAAACGCCGGCGGGGCTGGAATGGTGCGGCCTGCTCTGCGAGCTGCTCGGCGGGATCGGTCTGGTCGGTGCGGGGGGCCGGGGTGGGGTGTCTCCTCGGCTCGGCGCGTGCGAGGGGTCTCGGTCGTACCCGGTGGTCGCGCGCTCGTCCTGCGGGGACACCCCACCCCGTCCCCCCTCCCCT
>NZ_JOAK01000099.1 GCF_000720455.1 Streptomyces virginiae
ACGGTTTCTGACTCGCCGACCGGCCGGCAGACCGATCAAGCTCATTCCCACAACCCCGCATGCGCAACCCCTGCCGGGTATCACACGCATACGGTTTGGCCTCATCCGGTTTCGCTCGCCACTACTCCCGGAATCACGGTTGTTTTCTCTTCCTGAGGGTACTGAGATGTTTCACTTCCCCTCGTTCCCTCCACACTGCCTATGTGTTCAGCAGTGGGTGACAGCCCATGACGACTGCCGGGTTTCCCCATTCGGACACCCCCGGATCAAAGCTCAGTTGGCAGCTCCCCGGGGCCTATCGCGGCCTCTCACGTCCTTCATCGGTTCCTGGTGCCAAGGCATCCACCGTGCGCCCTTAAAAACTTGGCCACAGATGCTCGCGTCCACTGTGTAGTTCTCAAACAACGACCAGCCACCCATCACCC
>NZ_JOAK01000100.1 GCF_000720455.1 Streptomyces virginiae
CATCCAGCCACCCCTCCACCAGAACCCGGATCTGCGACAGACCCGTGTCCTGACCCACCGGAGCCGCACCCGCCCGGCACATCTTGATCCCGTTGTACTGAGCAGGATTGTGCGACGCCGTGAACATCGCACCCGGCAGCCCCATCGACCCCGACGCGTAATACAGCTGATCCGTCGAACACAGACCGATCAACGTCACATCCACACCACGCGCCGCCGCACCCCGCGCGAAAGCAGCCGACAGACCAGGCGACGACGGACGCATGTCATGACCGACCACGATCGCCGACCCACCCACAACCTCGACGAAAGCAGCACCGAACAGCTCCGCCAGGGACTCGTCCCACTCGTCCGGCACGACACCACGCACGTCGTACGCCTTGACGATGTTCGAAAG
>NZ_JOAK01000101.1 GCF_000720455.1 Streptomyces virginiae
CTCGACGAGCTGCTGGACACCATCCTCGCCGAGGGCGGTTCGGTGCTGGTGTTCACGCAGTACGTGACGATGGCCCGGCTCATCGAGCGGCACCTCTCGGCCCGGGGCATCGCCACCCAACTCCTGCACGGCGGCACCCCGGTGGCACGCCGCGAAGAGCTCGTGGACCGCTTCCAGGCCGGCGAGGTCCCCGTCTTCCTGCTGTCCCTCAAAGCCGCCGGCACCGGCCTGAACCTCACCCGCGCCGGCCACGTCGTCCACTTCGACCGCTGGTGGAACCCGGCCGTCGAGGAACAGGCCACCGACCGCGCCTACCGCATCGGCCAGACCCAGCCCGTACAGGTCCACCGGATCATCGCCGAAGGCACCGTCGAGGACCGCATCGC
>NZ_JOAK01000102.1 GCF_000720455.1 Streptomyces virginiae
GCCGAGCGGAGCGGGGTGATCAGGCGGGCTTCGCCGACGGCTCGGAGGAAGCCCTGGGTGGTGCCGAGCATCTCGGCGGCCCGGCCCATCGTGTAGGCGGGATAGTCGTCGTCGTCGAGACGGCCGAAGGAGTCGTCTGCTGTCATGAAACCTCTCTCGTGGAACGCGTGGAGGGGCCCTGGCGCCAATGGCACCAGGGCCCCGAAGGAACTGCTACACCATCTGCCGGCCCTGTTACTGCGCCGGCTTTCTGTATCCGCCGACCCGCCCCAACGGGGACGGGAGATGCGGGGATCGCGGTTGCTTGACCGGAGACCACCTCACTATCGATGTCCTGCGGTACCCGGGCTCAGACTTCCGCCCGGGCGATCCTGATGGCGCC
>NZ_JOAK01000103.1 GCF_000720455.1 Streptomyces virginiae
CCTGGTGCCAAGGCATCCACCGTGCGCCCTTAAAAACTTGGCCACAGATGCTCGCGTCCACTGTGTAGTTCTCAAACAACGACCAGCCACCCATCACCCTGATCCACAAGGAATCAAGTTCACTGGGGCCGGCACTGAAGACATGACCTTACGGCCGTACCTTCAGGACCCAACAACGTGCCAAGCACGATCCCGTCCACTCTCGCTGTGTTCCACGCCGAAGCAGTACTTACAGGAGGTTTCAGAAACCGTGCCAACTAATCAACGTTCCACCCATGAGCTGACCGTGCAGAACGTTTGTCTGCAATCGGTACTGTGCTCCTTAGAAAGGAGGTGATCCAGCCGC
>NZ_JOAK01000104.1 GCF_000720455.1 Streptomyces virginiae
GCGGCTGGATCACCTCCTTTCTAAGGAGCACAGTACCGATTGCAGACAAACGTTCTGCACGGTCAGCTCATGGGTGGAACGTTGATTAGTTGGCACGGTCATGAGAGTCCCTCACAAGTACTGCTTCGGCGTGGAACGTGATGAGATCTCAAGTGATCGTGCTTGGCACGTTGTTGGGTCCTGAAGGTACGGCCGTGAGGTCATGTCTTCAGTGCTGGCCCCAGTGAACTCACCAGCATGTCTGGTGGGGTGATGGGTGGCTGGTCGTTGTTTGAGAACTACACAGTGGACGCGAGCATCTGTGGCCAAGTTTTTAAGGGCGCACGGTGGATGCCTTGGCACCAGG
>NZ_JOAK01000105.1 GCF_000720455.1 Streptomyces virginiae
CCGGGCCGGCAACCCCGACACCCTCGACGGCGTCGACGTCGTCGTCGGCACCGGAACCTCGATCGTCTCCGGCGAGGGCCTGATCGCCACCGCCGGCGCGGTGGACACCCACGTCCACCTGCTGTCCCCGCGCATCATGGAAGCCTCTCTGGCGAGCGGCGTGACCACGATCATCGGCCAGGAGATCGGGCCGAGTTGGGGCGTCGGCGTGAATTCGCCCTGGGCGCTCAGGCACGCCTTCAACGCCTTCGACGCGTGGCCGGTGAACATCGGTTTCCTCGCCCGTGGTTCCTCCTCCGACGCCGCTCCGCTGGTGGAGGCCCTGGCGGA
>NZ_JOAK01000106.1 GCF_000720455.1 Streptomyces virginiae
CCGGGCCGGCAACCCCGACACCCTCGACGGCGTCGACGTCGTCGTCGGCACCGGAACCTCGATCGTCTCCGGCGAGGGCCTGATCGCCACCGCCGGCGCCGTGGACACCCACGTCCACCTGCTGTCCCCGCGCATCATGGAGGCCTCCCTCGCCGCGGGTGTCACCACCGTCATCGGCCAGGAGTTCGGCCCCGTCTGGGGCGTCGGCGTCAACTCCCCGTGGGCCCTGAAGCACGCCTTCAACGCCTTCGACGCGTGGCCGGTGAACATCGGTTTCCTCGCCCGTGGTTCCTCCTCCGACGCCGCTCCGCTGGTGGAGGCCCTGGCGGA
>NZ_JOAK01000107.1 GCF_000720455.1 Streptomyces virginiae
CCATTGGTGTCGACGAACGCCACCAGGGTGCCGGCCGCGTTCGTCGCGATCGGCGAACCGGGCCGGGCCTTGCCACCGATCGGAGACGGACCCTGCCACGCACCGTTGCTCACCCAGTCGTTCATCACATTGCCGTCGGCATCGATGAAGAACGCGTGGTCGGCACTGGCATTCAGCACCACCGGCGAATCCCCCCGGGCCTTGCCACCGATCCCCGCCGGACCCTGCCAGGCACCATTGCTCACCCAGTCGTTCGCCACACTCCCGCCGCCGTCCACGAACGCCACGTGCGTCGCACCGGCATCCATCGACACCG
>NZ_JOAK01000108.1 GCF_000720455.1 Streptomyces virginiae
CCCGGCCAGCTCGTTGACGTTCTCGGTGAGCCGCTTCCAGGTGCCGGAGACGCCTTCGACCTCGGCCTGGCCGCCGAGCCGGCCCTCGCTGCCGACCTCACGGGCGACGCGGGTGACCTCGGCGGCGAAGGAGGAGAGCTGGTCGACCATCGTGTTGATGGTGGTCTTCAGCTCCAGGATCTCGCCACGGGCGTCCACGTCGATCTTCTTGGACAGGTCGCCGTTGGCGACGGCGGTCGTGACGAGGGCGATGTTGCGGACCTGGCCGGTGAGGTTGTTCGCCATG
>NZ_JOAK01000109.1 GCF_000720455.1 Streptomyces virginiae
CATGGCGAACAACCTCACCGGCCAGGTCCGCAACATCGCCCTCGTCACGACCGCCGTCGCCAACGGCGACCTGTCCAAGAAGATCGACGTGGACGCCCGCGGCGAGATCCTGGAGCTGAAGACCACCATCAACACGATGGTCGACCAGCTCTCCTCCTTCGCCGCCGAGGTCACCCGCGTCGCCCGCGAGGTCGGCAGCGAGGGCCGGCTCGGCGGCCAGGCCGAGGTCGAAGGCGTCTCCGGCACCTGGAAGCGGCTCACCGAGAACGTCAACGAGCTGGCCGGG
>NZ_JOAK01000110.1 GCF_000720455.1 Streptomyces virginiae
TGCTTGTCATCGTTTCGATGACATGTTACAACGGGAGCACGTTGAAGCGCATTGGCAGTTCCTGCCTGAACCAACTGGAGGTGTTTCGCGATGTTGATGCGCACTGACCCGTTCCGCGAGATGGACCGGATCGTCCAGCAGCTGTCGGGTACGTCGGGCACGTGGTCGAAGCCGTCGGTCATGCCGATGGACGCCTACCGCGAGGGCGACGTGTACGTGATCGCCTTCGACCTGCCCGGTGTGAGCACCGAGGCGATCGACATCGACGTCGAGCG
>NZ_JOAK01000111.1 GCF_000720455.1 Streptomyces virginiae
GATCCGCAGGGTCAGGACACCCGCGTCGTAGTCGGCCTCGATGCGCTCGGTGTCGAGGGTGTCGGCCAGCATGATCTGGCGGGAGAAGACACCGAGGGGCCGCTCGGAGAGCTCCATCTGCACGGTGTCGCCCTTGGCGGCCGGACGGCGCTCCGCCTTGACGGTCAGCATGTTGCGCTCGACGTCGATGTCGATCGCCTCGGTGCTCACACCGGGCAGGTCGAAGGCGATCACGTACACGTCGCCCTCGCGGTAGGCGTCCATCGGCATGACC
>NZ_JOAK01000112.1 GCF_000720455.1 Streptomyces virginiae
GATCCGCAGGGTCAGGACACCCGCGTCGTAGTCGGCCTCGATGCGCTCGGTGTCGAGGGTGTCGGCCAGCATGATCTGGCGGGAGAAGACACCGAGGGGACGCTCGGAGAGCTCCATCTGCACGGTGTCGCCCTTGGCGGCCGGACGGCGCTCCGCCTTGACGGTCAGCATGTTCCGCTCGACGTCGATGTCGATCGCCTCGGTGCTCACACCGGGCAGGTCGAAGGCGATCACGTACACGTCGCCCTCGCGGTAGGCGTCCATCGGCATGACC
>NZ_JOAK01000113.1 GCF_000720455.1 Streptomyces virginiae
GTCCGGGCTGAGCGGGGTGGTTCCCTCGTTGGGCGGCAGGCGAAGCCCTACCGCGCCGTTCGTCGGCTGTCCAGGATCGGGCTTGCCCGACCGCGAAGCGGCGCCGTAGGCGTCCTGGATGGCCGGCGGGCGGTGTGGTGCCCTCTGGGTGCCGTCCGACGAGGGGGCCGCACCGCGACCCACCACCATCTCCACCACCCACAACCCGCACCCACCGAGCCGTGCCCCCCACCCCCTCCGCAGGGTGGCCGGGGTGTGGGGCAGAGCCCCGCG
>NZ_JOAK01000114.1 GCF_000720455.1 Streptomyces virginiae
CGGAACGGTGTGACCGCCCATGCCGTTGCCCGCGTCCACGACCACCTTCAGCGGACGGACCGACGCCAGATCCACCAAAGACCGCAGGTGCTCCGCATACCCCTTCAGCGAGTCCTGCTCCGTCACCGTGCCCGGCACCGTACCCGCAGGAACAGCCGGGGCACCCCCATCCAGCCACCCCTCCACCAGAACCCGGATCTGCGACAGACCCGTGTCCTGACCCACCGGAGCCGCACCCGCCCGGCACATCTTGATCCCGTTGTACT
>NZ_JOAK01000115.1 GCF_000720455.1 Streptomyces virginiae
GCGGGCACGTCCCGGCCGTACCCGGTGGTCGCGCCTCGTCCTGCGGGGAGCCCCCGCAGTGTCCCCACCCCACGGCCCCGCTCCGTCCGGGACGGGCCGGGACCGCCGGGGTGGGGGTGTGGGGACGGTGGGGGGTGTCCCCGCAGGACGAGCGCGCGCCGCCGGGTACAGCCGAGAAGGACGGTCCCGCGCGAGCCGAGGAGACACCCCCCGGCGGCCCCGCACCCCCACCCCCCTGTCCCGACCCCGACCGGGCGGCCGAACCC
>NZ_JOAK01000116.1 GCF_000720455.1 Streptomyces virginiae
CGGAACGGTGTGACCGCCCATGCCGTTGCCCGCGTCCACGACCACCTTCAGCGGACGGACCGACGCCAGATCCACCAAAGACCGCAGGTGCTCCGCATAACCCTTCAGGGAGTCCTGCTCTGTCACCGTGCCCGGCACCGTACCCGCAGGAACGCCCGGGGCACCCGCATCCAGCCACCCCTCCACCAGAACCCGGATCTGCGACAGACCCGTGTCCTGACCCACCGGAGCCGCACCCGCCCGGCACATCTTGATCCCGTTGTACT
>NZ_JOAK01000117.1 GCF_000720455.1 Streptomyces virginiae
TCGGTCACCAGGGAATATTTAGGCTTAGCGGGTGGTCCCGCCAGATTCACACGGGATTTCTCGGGCCCCGTGCTACTTGGGAGATGAGCAAGCAAGCCGCTGATGTTTCGTCTACGGGGGTCTTACCCTCTACGCCGGACCTTTCGCATGTCCTTCGACTACATCAACGGTTTCTGACTCGCCGACCGGCCGGCAGACCGATCAAGCTCATTCCCACAACCCCGCATGCGCAACCCCTGCCGGGTATCACACGCATACGGTTTGG
>NZ_JOAK01000118.1 GCF_000720455.1 Streptomyces virginiae
CCAAACCGTATGCGTGTGATACCCGGCAGGGGTTGCGCATGCGGGGTTGTGGGAATGAGCTTGATCGGTCTGCCGGCCGGTCGGCGAGTCAGAAACCGTATGGATAGGCGAAGGACATGCGAAAGGTCCGGCGTAGAGGGTAAGACCCCCGTAGCTGAAATCTGTACGGCTTGCTTGCTCATCTCCCAAGTAGCACGGGGCCCGAGAAATCCCGTGTGAATCTGGCGGGACCACCCGCTAAGCCTAAATATTCCCTGGTGACCGA
>NZ_JOAK01000119.1 GCF_000720455.1 Streptomyces virginiae
GACCGCCGCCGCGCATCTCCGACGCCCTGTCCCTGAAATCTGGGACCGGCCCGTTCCTTTGGGGGCTTCCCGGCAGTCTTTCGGATTTCCGTGGCGGGGCGGGCGGTCAAGGGTGGAGCGCAGCGACATCGCGTAGCGACGCGACGAAGGAGCGCCCTTGAGGGGCCGGCCCGACGCGGAGAGACGATGGGACTGACGGGAAACCCCCAAACCCTCTCTGATCCCGCCCGAGTGGATCCCGCCCACCGAAGCCCCCACGCC
>NZ_JOAK01000120.1 GCF_000720455.1 Streptomyces virginiae
TTATGTCCAGCCCACGGGGCTGGCAGGCGCCGTCCGGCAGGAGCGCGTAGCGATTGGTGGCGGCTTATGCCCAGCCCCAGCGGACCGCGGACGCGTGATGGAGAAGCGCGTAGCGATCGATGGCGGCTTATGTCCAGCCCAAGGAGCTCGCAGGCGCCGTCTCGCAGGAGCGCGTAGCGATTTGACGCGCCCCCCGACCGCCGCCGCGCATCTCCGACGCCCTGTCCCTGAAATCTGGGACCGGCCC
>NZ_JOAK01000121.1 GCF_000720455.1 Streptomyces virginiae
TTATGTCCAGCCCACGGGGCTGGCAGGCGCCGTCCGGCAGGAGCGCGTAGCGATTGGTGGCGGCTTATGCCCAGCCCCAGCGGACCGCGGACGCGTGATCGGGAAGCGCGTAGCGAACGATGGCGGCTTATGTCCAACCCACGGGGCCCGCAGGCGCCGTCTCGCAGGAGCGCGTAGCGATTTGACGCGCCCCCCGACCGCCGCCGCGCATCTCCGACGCCCTGTCCCTGAAATCTGGGACCGGCCC
>NZ_JOAK01000122.1 GCF_000720455.1 Streptomyces virginiae
TAGGCCAGATGTGGAAGCCCGGTAACGGGTGAAGCTGACTGGTACTAATAGGCCGAGGGCTTGTCCTCAGTTGCTCGCGTCCACTGTGTTAGTTCTGAAATAACGAACAGCTGTGTTCATGCCAGCGTTCAAATTTCATAGTGTTTCGGTGGTCATAGCGTTAGGGAAACGCCCGGTTACATTCCGAACCCGGAAGCTAAGCCTTTCAGCGCCGATGGTACTGCAGGGGGGACCCTGTGGG
>NZ_JOAK01000123.1 GCF_000720455.1 Streptomyces virginiae
CCCAGCAGGATGACGGTGAACATCATGGCGTCGTTGAGGCCGAACCAGAGGACGGCCGGGGGGACCCAGGCGACCGAGGGCAGGGACTGCAGGCCCTGGAGGATGGGGCCGATCGCGGCGCGCACGAACTTCACCCGGGCGACCAGCAGGCCGAGCGGGGTGCCGATGGCCAGGGCGAGCAGGAAGCCGAGCAGGCCGCGGGAGACGGAGGTCCAGATGACCTCCAGCAGCGTCCCCTT
>NZ_JOAK01000124.1 GCF_000720455.1 Streptomyces virginiae
GGCCCGGCCGATCGCGTGGATCCGGCCCTCACGGATACCGATCGACACCTTGCGGATACCGAGCACCGCGTCGATGACCAGGACATTGCTGATCACGACGTCACACGTGTCGCGGACCGCCGCCGCCTTCAGGTGCAGGCCGTCACGGGCCGTCTTGCCGAAGCCCGCCAGGAACTCCTCCCCCGGCTTCTGCGCGTCCGACTCCACCCGCACCGTCAGCCCGGAATCACCCAGCCGC
>NZ_JOAK01000125.1 GCF_000720455.1 Streptomyces virginiae
GGCCCGGCCGATCGCGTGGATCCGGCCCTCACGGATACCGATCGACACCTTGCGGATACCGAGCACCGCGTCGATGACCAGGACATTGCTGATCACGACATCACACGTGTCGCGGACCGCCGCCGCCTTCAGGTGCAGCCCGTCACGGGCCGTCTTGCCGAAGCCCGCCAGGAACTCCTCCCCCGGCTTCTGCGCGTCCGACTCCACCCGCACCGTCAGCCCGGAATCACCCAGCCGC
>NZ_JOAK01000126.1 GCF_000720455.1 Streptomyces virginiae
AGCCGTCCGGGACGGCCCCCGGCCGGTGTGCTGGGGCTCTGCCCCAGACCCCGCGCCTCAATCGCCGGCGGGGCTTGATGGTGCGGGCGGGTCGCGGGGACGGGGAGGGGTGTCTCCTCGGCTCGGCGCGCGCGGCCTGTCTCGGTTGTGCTCGGGGGTTGCGCGCTCGTCCTGCGGGGACACCCCTCCCCGTCCCCGCTCCTCCCGCGTCGGGCAGGCTCCGGAAACCGTCCCC
>NZ_JOAK01000127.1 GCF_000720455.1 Streptomyces virginiae
CGTCCGTTCCTTGAGAACTCAACAGCGTGCCAAAAATCAACGCCAGAAGTTGATACCCCGTCCACTTCGGTGGATGAGGTTCCTTTGAAAAAGACCTGTGAGGTCGCCTTCGGGTGATGCTTGCAGGCAACAACACAGCGAGGACGTTGTGGCGCGTCGGTCTTATTCCGACATGATGCGCCCGCTCTTTCGTGTGTGTGCACCCGATTACGGGTAAACATTCATGGA
>NZ_JOAK01000128.1 GCF_000720455.1 Streptomyces virginiae
CCGTCACGGGCCGTCTTGCCGAAGCCCGCCAGGAACTCCTCCCCCGGCTTCTGCGCGTCCGACTCCACCCGCACCGTCAGCCCGGAATCACCCAGCCGCACCCGGTCACCCACCCGGGGACCGAACACCGCCGCGTACTCGTGCGGATCGATGTGCCGGCTGCCCGGCGCACAGTGCGCACTGTGATCGGTGTGCGGAGTCTGCCTGCTCATACCGTCCTCCC
>NZ_JOAK01000129.1 GCF_000720455.1 Streptomyces virginiae
GAATGTTCCACCTGCTTCCGAGGACGCGAGCAGTGATGACCGAGCCGATCCGGCGGAGGAAATCCCATGACTCCCACACTCACCACCCCGCACGCCGCAACCACCGCGGCCCCGGCACCCGAACTCGCCCCTCGCGAGCAGGAAGCACTGCGGCACATCGCCGCCGGACACACCTACCTCCAGACCGCCCGACACATGGGACTCTCCAAGC
>NZ_JOAK01000130.1 GCF_000720455.1 Streptomyces virginiae
GAATGTTCCACCTGCTTCCGAGGACGCGAGCAGTGATGACCGAGCCGATCCGGCGGAGGAAATCCCATGACTCCCACACTCACCACCCCGCACGCCGCATCCACCGCGGCCACGGCACCCGAACTCGCCCCTCGCGAGCAGGAAGCACTGCGGCACATCGCCGCCGGACACACCTACCTCCAGACCGCCCGACACATGGGACTCTCCAAGC
>NZ_JOAK01000131.1 GCF_000720455.1 Streptomyces virginiae
TCGCCGGTCTCAAGCAGGGCTGGGCCTTCTCCTGGCGCTCCCTCATGGCCGCCGAGATCATCGCCTCCTCCCCCGACCTCGGCCTGGGCCTCGGCCAACTGCTGGAGAACGGCCGCAACAACATCGACCTGCCCGGCGTCTTCCTCGCCATCATCCTGATCCTCGTCGTCGGCATCGCCATCGACCTGCTGATCTTCAGCCCC
>NZ_JOAK01000132.1 GCF_000720455.1 Streptomyces virginiae
CAGACAACACACGCAGACACAAACCGTGCAGACAGCGGACAACGCACAGCGGACAGCCGGCAGCCGGCAGCCGGCAGCCGGCAGCCGGCAGCCGGCAGCCGGCAGCGGACAGCGGACAGCGGACAGCGGACAGCGGACAGCGGACAGCGGGACCATAACGCCCCACCGACACCCCGACGCAACACGCTGATGCAACACGCT
>NZ_JOAK01000133.1 GCF_000720455.1 Streptomyces virginiae
GCCCACTCAGCCCTGCCCGAGACGGACCTTCTGCAACACCCTTTAGGTCGTGTCCGCAAAGTCCCGCCTGCGCGGCGGGGTCCGGCACGCGCGCTTGCCGTGTTGTCGTCGGTCGCCGATGCTCCGCATCGGCTCCCTCCTCCGCCTTGCAATCGCACGCACCGGACCCCGCCGCGCCCGCCCTCCGGGCGGCCGACGCT